>CYUK01000001.1 GCA_001299455.1 Clostridiales bacterium SIT11
CGTCACTATGCCCACGTAGACTGCCCAGGCCATGCCGACTATGTTAAAAACATGATTACAGGAGCCGCACAAATGGACGGAGCCATCCTTGTAGTATCCGCAGCCGACGGCCC
The DNA here is from genome assembly GCA_001299455.1 of Clostridiales bacterium SIT11. Classification (GTDB taxonomy): domain Bacteria; phylum Bacillota; class Clostridia; order Tissierellales; family Peptoniphilaceae; genus Urinicoccus. The sequence goes on from CYUK01000001.1 coordinate 114, forward strand.
CATGCCCCAAACCCGTGAACACATCCTACTTTCCCGTCAAGTAGGTGTCCCAAAAATTGTAGTCTTCCTAAACAAAGAAGACCAAGTGGACGACCCAGAACTGATCGAACTTGTGGAAATGGAAGTTCGTGACCTCTTAAACGAATACGAATTTGACGGAGACGAAACACCAATCGTTGTTGGATCCGCCCTAAAAGCCCTAGAAGATCCAGACGGAGAATGGGGAGATAAAATCGTAAAACTTATGGAAGAAGTAGACGCCTACATTCCAGCCCCCGTACGTGACACAGACCACCCCTTCCTAATGCCCGTAGAAGACATCTTCTCCATTACAGGCCGGGGAACCGTAGCCACAGGCCGGGTAGAACGCGGCGTTGTAAAAGTAAACGACAACGTAGAAATCGTCGGCTTAACCGAAGAAAAGAGAACCGTCGTCGTCACAGGCGTAGAAATGTTCAAGAAAATGCTTGACGAAGCCCAAGCCGGAGACAACATCGGCGTACTATTACGTGGAGTCCAAAGAAATGAAATCGAACGTGGCCAAGTACTAGCCCAACCCGGAACCATCCAACCCCACACAAAATTTGAAGCCGAAGTATACGTCCTAACCAAAGAAGAAGGCGGACGTCATACCCCCTTCTTTAACGGCTATAGACCCCAATTCTACTTCAGAACCACAGACGTAACAGGAGACATCCAACTAGCCGAAGGCGTAGAAATGGTTATGCCAGGAGATAACGCAACCTTTACCGTAACCCTAATCACCCCTATCGCTATGGACGAAGGACTTCGCTTCGCCATTCGTGAAGGTGGCCGGACAGTAGGTGCTGGCGTTGTATCCAAGCTTTTAAGCTAA
>CYUK01000002.1 GCA_001299455.1 Clostridiales bacterium SIT11
AAGAGTGTAAGAGAAAAAGAAGTAGCTTGATTGCTCAAGGTCTAGTTCTTTCATGAGCTCCTTAGAAAGGAGGTGATCCAGCCGCACCTTCCGATACGGCTACCTTGTTACGACTTCACCCCAGTCATTGATCCTACCTTCGACGCCTGCCTCCAAATGGTTAGCTCGGCGGCTTCGGGTATTACCAACTCCCATGGTGTGACGGGCGGTGTGTACAAGACCCGGGAACGCATTCACCGCGACATTCTGATTCGCGATTACTAGCAACTCCGACTTCATGTAGGCGAGTTGCAGCCTACAATCCGAACTGAGATCGGCTTTTTGAGATTCGCTTGAGATCGCTCGCTTGCTGCTCTCTGTACCGACCATTGTAGCACGTGTGTAGCCCAAGGCATAAAGGGCATGATGATTTGACGTCATCCCCACCTTCCTCCGATTTATCATCGGCAGTCCCTTTAGAGTTCCCATCCGTAATGCTGGCAACTAAAGGTAAGGGTTGCGCTCGTTGCGGGACTTAACCCAACATCTCACGACACGAGCTGACGACAACCATGCACCACCTGTTTTACTGTTCCGAAGAAAGGGTCTATCTCTAGACCGGGCAGTAAAATGTCTAGCCTTGGTAAGGTTCTTCGCGTTGCTTCGAATTAAACCACATGCTCCGCTGCTTGTGCGGGTCCCCGTCAATTCCTTTGAGTTTCATGCTTGCGCACGTACTCCCCAGGCGGAGTGCTTAATGTGTTAACTGCGGCACCGAGTAACCCCGACACCTAGCACTCATCGTTTACAGCGTGGACTACCAGGGTATCTAATCCTGTTTGCTCCCCACGCTTTCGTTCCTCAGCGTCAGTTTAAGTCCAGTAAGTCGCCTTCGCCACCGGTATTCTTCCTAATATCTACGCATTTCACCGCTACACTAGGAATTCCACTTACCTCTCCTTAACTCAAGTCTACCAGTTTCCAATGCTTACATGGGTTGAGCCCATGCCTTTCACATCGGACTTGATAAACCGCCTGCGAACCCTTTACGCCCAGTGATTCCGGACAACGCTCGCCCCCTACGTATTACCGCGGCTGCTGGCACGTAGTTAGCCGGGGCTTCCTCCTATGGTACCGTCATTATCTTCCCATAGGACAGAGCTTTACGACTCGAAAGCCTTCATCGCTCACGCGGCGTCGCTGCATCAGGGTTTCCCCCATTGTGCAATATTCCCCACTGCTGCCTCCCGTAGGAGTTTGGACCGTGTCTCAGTTCCAATGTGACCGTTCACCCTCTCAGGCCGGTTACTGATCATGGCCTTGGTGGGCCGTTACCTCACCAACTAGCTAATCAGACGCGAGACCATCTTTCACCACCAGAGTTTTAACATCTCCTCCATGCGAAGGAAGTGTGTCATAGGGTATTAATCCCGGTTTCCCGAGGCTATCCCCTTGTGAAAGGCAGGTTTCTCACGTGTTACTCACCCGTCCGCCGCTAATCCATTTCATCGTCACTCCGAAGAGTTCTGTTGAAATTTCATCGCTCGACTTGCATGTGTTAGGCGCGCCGCCAGCGTTCGTCCTGAGCCAGGATCAAACTCTCGATTAAAAAGTTCTTTTCCATTTTAAAGTCTGTTGACTGACTCGGATTCTTCACTGAAGTTCTCCGCTTATTTGCTTCATGTGTGTTTTCTCTTACACTATTTATTTTCTTTGGTGCATCCCATCTCTTTACGAGATAGCTTAGTTATTATACCAAGGGTCAAAGGTCATTGTCAAGAGCTTTTTTACAAAGTCTTTAGATGAAGTTGACCTC
>CYUK01000003.1 GCA_001299455.1 Clostridiales bacterium SIT11
AAAATTGGAGTCATATAGTATCCGGTGACCATAGCTAGAGGGTACCACCCGTTCCCATCCCGAACACGGAAGTTAAGCCTCCATGCGCCGATGTTACTTGGTTGGCAACGACCTGGGAAAGTAGGATATTGCCGGACAAACAACTTGAAAAAAACAAGAGTGTGAAAAAAGGAGACAGCAAGCGCAAGCCAGTCTGTCCCATGATCTTAGGTAGCTCAATGGTGGAGCAACCGGCTGTTAACCGGTAGGTTGTGGGTTCGAGTCCCACCCTGAGAGCCATAAGCCGGGGTGGCGGAACTGGCAGACGCACAGGACTTAAAATCCTGCGGTGGTTAAACACCGTACCGGTTCGATTCCGGTCCTCGGCACCAAACCCTGAAAAAAAGTAGGGAGACAAACGACGCGGGATGGAGCAGTCTGGTAGCTCGTCGGGCTCATAACCCGAAGGTCGGAGGTTCAAATCCTTCTCCCGCTACCATATTTTATTCATATGGCGGCGTAGCTCAGTTGGCTAGAGCATACGGTTCATACCCGTAGTGTCAGGAGTTCAAATCTCTTCGCCGCTACCATTTTACCTAAAAATAGAAGTTTTTCTATCAAGTAGGCCCCATGGTCAAGCGGTTAAGACATCGCCCTTTCACGGCGGTATCTCGGGTTCGAATCCCGATGGGGTCACCATTATTTGGGCGCATAGCTCAGCTGGGAGAGCATCTGCCTTACAAGCAGGGGGTCATAGGTTCGAGCCCTATTGCGCCCACCAAATAAAGATTGGGGCCTGGTAGTTCCGCAGACAAATCCAACCAATCGAAATCAAAGATTTCTCTTGGGGATTTGGTTGCATCTGACCTACCAACGATTCGAGCATAGCTCTCATCGGGTTAGGTCATGAAGTTGGTTTCAAAAAAGTTTAAAGAATGCGGCCTGGTAGTTCAGTTGGTTAGAATGCCAGCCTGTCACGCTGGAGGTCGTCGGTTCGAACCCGATCCAGGTCGCCAAAATTTCAATAGGAAAGCATTATAAGTTAGGACACAACAACATAGGCTGGTGTAGCTCAATTGGTAGAGCAACTGACTTGTAATCAGTAGGTTAGGGGTTCAAGTCCTCCCACCAGCTCCACACTTGGAGGAGTTCCCGAGTTGGCCAAAGGGGACGGACTGTAAATCCGTTAGCTCAGCTTTCAGTGGTTCGAATCCACTCTCCTCCACCATATTTTTTTTAAAAATGACAATTTCATATTTTCAAAAGCTTTACAGTATGATATACTATTGAAGTACCGCTTACGTGCGGGTGTAGCTCAGTGGTAGAGCCCCAGCCTTCCAAGCTGGTTGCGAGAGTTCGATTCTCTTCACCCGCTCCATTAAAAGTCTATCTTATAGGCACCTATAGCTCAGTAGGATAGAGCAACGGACTTCTAATCCGTGTGCCGGGGGTTCGAATCCTCCTAGGTGCACCATTAATTTTCTTTGGGGCGTAGCCAAGTCGGTAAGGCACCAGACTTTGACTCTGGCATTCCACAGGTTCGAGTCCTGTCGCCCCAGCCATTATGATCCATTAGCTCAGTCGGCAGAGCACCTGACTTTTAATCAGGGTGTCCCGCGTTCGAGTCGCGGATGGATCACCATTTTTTTATATAGGAAAAATTTGGAGAGGTATCGAAGTGGTCATAACGAGGCGGTCTTGAAAACCGTTTGGGTTCACGCCCGCGTGGGTTCGAATCCCACCCTCTCCGCCAGAAGAGGAGAAGTACTCAAGTGGCTGAAGAGGCTCCCCTGCTAAGGGAGTAGGTCCTTCACGGGGCGCGAGGGTTCAAATCCCTCCTTCTCCGCCATAATGGGCCTTTAGCTCAGTTGGTCAGAGCATCCGGCTCATAACCGGCAGGTCCGGGGTTCAAGTCCCTGAAGGCCCACCAATTTTTACATAGATTTGCCCAGATAGCTCAGTCGGTAGAGCAGTGGACTGAAAATCCACGTGTCGCTGGTTCGATTCCGGCTCTGGGCACCAATTTCTTATTTTAAGAATGACTCCTTAAGATAAGGATAAATGGGCAATTTCATTTAAGTTAGTTACAGTTCACTTTTCAATAAGGGAACTGTTTTTTTGTGTAAAGACGTCTGGGAAGAAGAAATATAGCTATTTTGTAAACTTTTCCTTGAAAAGGCTTGCAAAAACTCAAGTAATACAATAGAATGGACCTTATAAGATGGCTTCTATAGCTATCTTAAATATAAAAAGGAGGGGAAAAAACCTATGAGATCCAGGCCGTTTTAACGGGACTGGTTTCCGGGGAGATGAAAATCGACCCTCGGGACTTTGATACCTATGCCCGGCGGCAGGAATTTCCGGTTAGTGGTCCTGGTGACCTGTAGCTATGAGGCGGAAAATCTTCGCCTCTTAGTGGTAACTCTTGTGAAAAATGAAAAATGACAGACCAAAATGGACCTCCAAGCTTGGGAAAACCAAGTTTGGGGGTCTTTTTATGGAAAAGGCGAACTGGACCTGAAGGTGGATTTTAAATTTAAGAGGGAAAGGATAAATTACATATGGAACCCAGGAAACTCTTAGGGAAAGTTTCCTATACAATTTCCCAGAGCTTATGGTATAATACTAATATGGAGGGATATTATGGATATGAATGAAACGCAGGTATTTGAGAAACAAGTCCTAGATCATGAGCGTATGAAACGGATTTTAGAACAAGTCTATAAGGCTTTAGAAGAAAAAGGCTACCATCCCATTGATCAAATTGTTGGCTATATTTTATCTGGTGATCCAACTTATATTACCAGCTATAATAATGCCCGATCCATTATCCAAGAGGTAGAACGAGATGAGTTGTTAGGAGAGTTATTATCTTCTTATTTAGACGTTAAATAAGATGGGCTTCCAGTCCATCTTTTTTGTTGAGGTGAAGTATGGGATTTTTAGGAAAGACGGGTTTAGAGGTTTCTAATCTATGTTTTGGAACTCTGACCATGACACCTTTTCAAGCCAATTTACCAATATCTGAGGGGGCTCGGCTTTTAGACTATGCCTACCAAAGAGGGGTGAATTTTTTTGATACGGCAGAAATTTATGAAAATTATGCCTATATCCGAGAGGCTTTAAAGAGGATGGACCGGACTAAAGTTGTTCTTTCCACAAAATGCTATGCCTACGATGAAAAGACATCGGAAAAAAGTTTGAAGCTGGCTTTAGATGGTCTTAAAACAGACTATATTGATTTATTTATGCTCCATGAACAGGAAAGTCCCTACACTTTAAAGGGTCACCATGAGGCCTTGGAAACCTTCCTGAAGTTTCAGGAAAAGGGCTATATCCGGGCTATTGGAGTTTCTACACATTTTATTGCCTGCGCAAAAGCTATTAGAAAATATCCCGAAATTCAAGTTATCCATCCCATTTTTAACCAAAAGGGCATTGGAATCCAAGATGGAAGCATAGAGGAAATGTCGGAAACCTTAAAAAATCTGCACAGTGAAGGAATTGGCATTTTTTCTATGAAGGCTCTAGGTGGAGGCCACCTCCAAAGAGATGCCTACCAGTCCTTAAAATGGGTGATGAATCAAGATTATATTGATGCGACGGCTGTAGGAATGCAGTCCATAGAGGAAATTGACTACAATGTCGATTTATTTTTACACCAGAAAGAAAACCAAGAGGCTTATGAAAAAATCCATAAGAAAAAGAGAAAATTAATTGTAGCTGACTATTGTATTGGCTGTGGAAATTGTGTGCGCCGGTGTAAGCAAGAAGCCATTGAAGTTGTCGATGGCAGGGCCAGGCCCAATGACCGCTGTATCCTATGTGGCTATTGTGCAACAGTCTGCCCAGAGTTTTGCATTAAGGTGATTTAATGAGAGTTTTAGGTTTAGATGTAGGAGACGTCCGGATAGGTCTTGCCTTGTCCGATCCCACAGGCTTAATTGCCAGTGCCTATAAAACCTTGGTCCGAACATCCAAATGGAAGGATGTGGAAAAGTTACGGGCTTTAATTAAAGAAAAGGAAATCGACCGGGTTGTTGTGGGACTACCGAAAAACCTGGACAACACCATCGGCCCCCAAGGGAAGAAGGTCCAAAAGTTTGTCAATGCCTTGAAGCACAATTATCCCCTAGATATTGTCTATGTGGATGAACGGCTGACAACTGTTTCTGCGGAGCGGATTTTAATTGATGCCAATCTTTCCCGGGAGGACCGGAAAAAGGTTGTGGACCAGGTGGCGGCCACCTATATTCTCCAGCAATATTTAGACAGCTATGGGAAGGAGAGTCAATGAACACCCAAGTATTTTATGATGAAAATGGACACCCCATGGAATTTGAAGTCAGGGGAAAGTTTACAGTTGATGATACGGACTATGTGGCCATGGCGCCAGTCATTGATTTAGACCCCTTAATTTACATTTTACGGGTGGCTGTAGATGAAGAAGGAAATGAATATTTAGAGGGCATCGATGACGATGAACTGGATCTTGTGAAAGATGTCTACGAGGAACTAATGAAGGAACAAGAGGAGTAACTATGGACCGGGCGGAAAATGTCGTAAAGGATTTATTAAAGTCCAGGGGGCTTAAATATACAAACCAAAGAGTGGAAATTTACCGGGTTTTTATGGAAAACCGGGGCAAGCACTTGTCCTGTGAAGATGTCTATGAAATTGTCTCTAAAAAAGATGGAGATATTGGCATAGCCACCGTCTACCGGACAGTCCAACTTTTTGACGAGTTAGGTGTTCTTTACTCCATTTCTTTTAACGATCAAATTACTCGCTATGAACTGAAGGATGAAACGGACAAGCACTACCACCACCATGCCATTTGCTTAAAGTGTGGCAAGGTTATTGAGGTGGAATATGACCTCTTGGATGCTTTGGAAGAAAAAATAGAAAACAAGGAAAACTTTAAAATTATAGATCACAATTTAAAATTTTATGGTTACTGTGCAGATTGTCAAAAAAAGGAGTAAAAAATGAAAAACAGTAACAAATTACGGGTCATTCCTCTTGGAGGGATGCGGGAAGTGGGAAAAAACCTGACCCTCCTGGAGACCCAAGATGATATTATTATTATTGACTGTGGGATGACCTTTCCTGGAGATGAAATGCCAGGGATTGACGTGGTGATTCCAGATATTACCTATCTTGTGAAAAATCGCCACAAAATTCGGGGCATGGTCATTACCCATGGCCATGAAGACCATATTGGGGCCATTCCCTATGTATTAAAAAAGATTAATGTGCCTATTTATGCAACAAAACTAACCATAGGCTTAATCCAAAATAAATTAAAGGAACACCGCCTTTTAAAAACCACCCGGCTTAAAACAGTGAGCCATGGACAAAAGGTCCGTTTAGGAAAGATGGAAGTGGAATGGATTCGGGTCAACCACTCAATTCCCGATGCTTCTTGCTTGGCCATTAAAACGCCCCTGGGCATGGTGGTCCATTCTGGAGACTTTAAGGTAGACTTTACGCCTATTTCCGGAAAACCTATGGACTTAAACCGGCTAGGAGAAATCGGGTCCAAGGGGGTCCTCCTGTATCTAGGAGAATCCACAAATGTTTTAAGACCGGGCTACACTATGAGTGAGTCCAAGGTCGGGGAAACTTTTGACCGGATTTTCTCCCAAACACGGCGGTCACGGATTATTATTGCCACCTTTGCGTCCAACGTCCACCGGGTCCAACAAATTATTAATGCGGCGGAAAAGTTTAACCGGAAGGTGGTCCTTTCTGGCCGGTCCATGGTCAATGTCATTGGAACAGCCCAAAGACTTGGCTATCTCCGGGTAAAACCCAACACCATTGTGGATATTAAGGACATGAAAAAATACAATCCACAACAATTGGTTTTAATTACAACTGGGTCCCAAGGGGAGCCTATGAGTGCCTTAACGCGGATTTCCAATGATGAGCACCGGCAAATCAAGCTCCGTCCAGACGACGTGGTGATTTTATCGGCTCATCCCATTCCTGGAAATGAAAATGCAGTTTCTGGGGTTATTAATAACCTTATTGAACGAGGGGTTAATGTTATTTATGAATCTTTATCAGAAATTCACGTGTCAGGCCATGCCTGCCAGGAAGAATTAAAGATGATGCACGCTCTTTTACAGCCCAAATATTTTATCCCTGTCCATGGGGAAATCCGTCACTTAAAGAAGCATGCTGAAATTGCCCGGCGGATGGGAATGCCCAAGGACAAGGTCTTTATTTTAAACAATGGAGACTGCCTGGAAATCGGACAAAACTTTGCCAAAATGGGCAAAAAAGTTCCCTCTGGTCAAGTCTTGGTGGATGGTCTCGGCGTAGGCGACGTCGGCAGTGTTGTCCTAAGAGACCGGAAGCACTTGGCAGAAGACGGGTTAATTTCTGTAGTGGTGACCATTGATAAGATGAACCGGAAGATTGTTTCCGGACCGGATATTATTTCCCGGGGCTTTGTTTATGTCAAAGAATCTGGCGACTTAATGGCCGGAGCCCGGAAGGTTGTCTACCAAGTTTTAAATAATTCCTTAAAGCAAAAGAACTTGCAATTCAATCAAATGAAGTCCGACATGCGGGACCAATTACGGGGCTACTTGTTCTCTAAAACAAAACGAAATCCCATGATTTTACCAATTATTATGGAGGTGAAAGAGAATTCTTAAGAATTCTCTTTTTTGCCATGTCAGAGATTTTACAAGACCATATTCAAAACTTTTTAGAAGAATTTAATGAGGATGAAAGCCCGAAAAACTTTGCCTACCGGGCCTATGCAGAGGACCACCATATTCCCATTATTGACGAGGAAGTCAAGGAATTTTTAAGCTTTTTCCTAAACACTCTCAAGCCCAAGAGAATTTTAGAATTGGGAACGGCCATGGGCTACTCCTCTATTTGGATGAGTCGGCTTAAAAGTGTTGAACGAGTGGACACCATTGAAGTCAGGGAGGACATGTATGCCCTGGCCAAGGAAAACCTAGAAAGGGCCCAGGTAGAAAATGTTCACCAATATCTTGGAGATGCCAAGGTCCTCTTAGACCAATTAGAGGGTCCCTATGACTTTATCTTTATTGACGCAGCCAAGGGCCAGTATCCATATTATTTTGAAAAAGCCCAAAGGCTTCTGGCCAAGGGCGGGGTCATAGGTTTTGACAATGTCCTTTTCCGGGGGATGATTAGTAACCAGGACTTGGTGAAGAGGCGGAAGATTACCATTGTCAAGCGGCTTCGGAAGTTGCTCCAGGCCCTAAAGGAAGATCATCGGTTTGAAAAGACTTTAATTCCCCTGGGGGACGGGTTTTTATTAGTAAGGAGTAAGGATGTATAAGGCAGAATTACTGGCGCCAGCTGGCGATATGGAAAAATTAAAAACGGCTGTAGACTATGGGGCCGATGCAATTTACCTAGGTGGCGAGGCCTTTGGTCTTCGAAAGGCATCTAAAAATTTCAGCTTGGATCAAATTGCCCAGGGAGTGGATTATGTCCACCAGCGGGACAAGAAGCTCTATGTCACCATGAATATTATTCCCCACCAAAAGGATATCTTAGGTGTGGGAGACTATGCCAAAGAATTGGAAAATTTAGGGGTGGACGCCCTGATTGTCTCGGACCCAGGGATGTTTATGTCCATCCGGGAAAAGGCCAAGGATGTGGATATTCATATTTCCACCCAGGCCTCCCTGACCAATATTCCGGCCATTCGTTTTTGGAAGGACCTAGGTGTCAGCCGGGTTGTCCTGGCCAGGGAGTTAAGTTTAGAAGAAATCCAAGAAATCCATGAGGCCCTGGGAGATGAAGTGGAGTTGGAAGCCTTTGTTCATGGAGCTATGTGCATGTCCTATTCCGGCCGCTGCCTCCTGTCTTCCTATATGACAGGACGGGACGCCAACATGGGGGATTGTGCCCAGCCCTGCCGGTATAAGTACCATTTAGTGGAAGAAACAAGGCCAGGGGAATACTATCCTATTGAGGAGCATGAAGAGGGAACCTTTATTATGAACTCCAAGGACCTTTGTATGATTCCCTACCTAGACCAAGTTTTAAAGGCAGGGATTTCCAGCTTAAAAATTGAAGGCCGGGTCAAGTCTTCCTATTATTTGGCCACCATTGTCCGGGCCTACCGAAATGTCCTGGACCAAATTTTACAAGAAGGAGACAACTATCGGGCCGATCCCTATTGGCTTGAAGAAGTCAAAAAGGTGAGCCACCGGGACTTTACTACAGGCTTTTATTTTGGGGAAGCCAGGGAAAATGCCCAGGTCTATACAAGTAATTCCTATATTCGGGGCTACGACTTTGTGGGCCGGGTCCTGGACTATGATGGGGAAACAGGGATTGCCCTGGTGGAACAGAGAAACCGGATTTTCCCGGAAGAAGAGGTGGAAGTTTTCGGCCCCAAGGGCTATCATTTTAGCCAAAAACTAGGCCCCATTCAAGATGAGGATGGCCAAGACCTTCCCGTGGCCAACCGGGCCCAAATGCTCTTTCAAATGAAGATGGAAAAACCTGTTGAGAAAGGCTACTTTTTACGGAAAAGGAGTGAAGACCATGACTAAACCCTTGGTTTTAGGTATTGCCGGCGGCAGTGGAAGTGGCAAGTCCACAGTGACCCAAGAATTAATTGACCGTATAGGTAAAGACAAGGTCACCTTAATTGAGCAGGATAGTTACTATAAGGACCAGTCCCAGCTGCCCTTTGAAGAACGGATGAAGACCAACTATGACCATCCATTGGCCTTTGATGATGACCTTTTAATGGACCACTTAAGGGCCCTAAAAGAGGGGAAGACCATTGAAATGCCCCAATATGACTATGCCCTCCACAACCGGAAGCAGGAAAGAATCCAGGTTAAGCCGGAAAAGGTCATTATCCTTGAAGGAATTTTAATCTTAGCCGAAGCCTCCCTAAGAGACCTCTTAGACATTAAGGTCTATGTGGATACAGATTCCGATGTCCGGATTATCCGGCGGATTTTAAGGGATATTAAGGAGAGGGGACGGAGCTTGGAATCTGTGATTTTACAGTACATGTCCACAGTCCGGCCGGCCCACCTCCAATTTGTGGAGCCCTCTAAGCGTTATGCCGATATTATTATTCCAGAAGGAGGCTACAATAAGGTGGCCATTGACCTCTTAGTGGCCAAAATTGAGGCGGTCTTAGGGGAAGATTAAAAGATTTTCTTGACAGACCTAGAGGGATTTGGTATACTTGTAAAGCAAGTAGAAGATACCGCTTCTCACCTTACGACGCAGGTTTTAAGGTAAATTTTTAGAAACGATGATGGCGGGTACTTTTGTGCCCGCTTTTACTATTTTATGGAGGTGCTTAGAGATTAAAGATCTTCAAATCAATGAAGCGATTCGCGACAAAGAGGTAAGATTGGTAACTGCAGATGGAGAGCAAGTAGGAATTGTTCCAATTCGTCGGGCGCAAGAAATGGCAGATGAAGCCAAGCTAGACCTGGTAAAGGTTGCGCCAGGGGCCAAGCCACCTGTATGTCGTATTATGGATTACGGTAAATACAAATACGACTTAATGAAAAAGGAAAAAGAGTCCCGTAAGAAGCAAAAGGTTATTAACGTTAAAGAATTACGGTTTTCACCTAATATTGAAGAACATGACTTGCAAACCAAGGCCAATCAAGGGAAGTCTTTTCTAAGCGCCGGAGATCGGCTTAAAGTATCCGTACGTTTCCGTGGCCGAGAACTGGGACATACAGACCTTGGACGGAAGGTATTAGATCGATTTTTAGAACTTGTTTCTGATGAAGGTGAAGTGGACAAAAAACCAAAGATGGAAGGTAGAAGCATGGTAATGTTTTTATCTCCTAAGTCAGATAAGGAAAATAAGTAGGAGGAAATTATGGCTAAAATGAAAACCCACCGGGCATCTGCAAAAAGATTTCGCCGGACAGGAACTGGTAAAATAAGAAGATATAAAGCGTACAAGAGCCACATTACTGGGAAAAAGTCCCCTAAACGAATTCGTAACCTTCGCAAGGGATCCCTTGTAAGTAAGAGTGATCAACGTCGTATTGATCATATGATTCCATAAGGAGGTAGACATGGCTAGAGTAAAAAGAGCAGTCAATGCAAAGAAAAAACATAAAGCGGTACTAAGAAACGCCAAGGGATATTTTGGAGCAAAGTCCAAGTTATACCGTCCTGCCAACCAAGCAGTAATGCGTTCTTTAACTTATTCCTATATTGGACGGAAGCAAAGAAAAAGAGAATTCCGTAAATTATGGATTGCACGGATTAACGCTGCAGCCAGAGAAAATGGTTTAAGCTACAGCAAGTTTATTTCCGGTTTGAAAAAAGCAAATATTGAAATCAACCGTAAGATGCTTTCTGAAATGGCAATTCATGAACCTGTTGCCTTTGCTAAGTTAGTGGACCTAGCAAAAGAAAACTAAATCAAAAATTTATCTTTGGCTCCCTTGTCTTGAGGGAGCTCCTTTCATTCTTATTTACAGGAGCAGATGATGAAGTTATTTAAAAGCTTAAGGAAAAATCCTCCTTTGATATTAGGTCTGAGTTTTGCTGTCCTAATTCTTCTAGGAGCCTTACTTTTAACCCTACCTATAGCATCTGCCGACGGACATTCTGTCGGTTTTATTGATGCTCTATTTACAGCAAGTTCAGCGTCTTGTGTTACTGGTCTTACCGTAAGAAACACCCAGGAAACCTGGTCGGCCTTTGGAAAAATAGTGATTTTACTCTGTATTCAAATTGGCGGCCTGGGGACCATGAGTCTAGTAACCATTTTGTCTTTGCTTTTAAGAAAACGGATTGGACTCCGGGACCGTATGGTCATTAAAGAGCAGCTCAATACGGATACCTTAAAGGGCATGGTCCGGATGATTAAAATTGTCGTCCTCTTTACCTTGGCCGTAGAAGGGCTGGGGGCCTTGCTCTTATCCATCCGGCTAATCCCTCTTTACGGCTTTAAAACTGGACTTATTTACAGTATTTTTCATTCCATTAGTGCCTTTTGTAATGCGGGATTTGACCTCTTTGGCGATTCTCTTCGGCCCTATGCTGGGGACCTGATTTTAAACCTAGTTATTATGTTTTTGATTATCTTTGGAGGCTTGGGTTTTCAGGTTTATGTGGACTTGTGGCGGAGAAAAACTTATAGAAGACTCAGTGCCCATAGTAAAATGGTCATTGAAGCTACCATTTTTCTCTTACTTGCAGGGACCTTGATCTTTGCCTTTTTTGAATGGACCAATCCCTTGACTTTAGGCCATATGCCCCTAGGGGAAAAGATTTTGGCTTCAGGTTTTCAGTCCACCATTAGTCGGACGGCAGGCTTTTATTCTGTTCCCATGGAAAGTATGAAGGACTCCACGAGCCTGTTTATGATTCTTCTCATGTTTATTGGTGGGTCTCCTGGGTCCACAGCCGGGGGCTTAAAGACAACCACTTGTATGGTCTTGGTCTTAACAGTTCTATCCAGTATTCGTGGCAAGGAAGATGTGGTCTGGCATGAGCGGACTATTGAGTCCCAGACAGTGAAAATGGCCTTTGTCATGTTTTTTATCTGCCTTTGCGTCGTCTTTACCGTTACAAGTTGCCTGGTCATTTTAGAACCGGGGAAAAGTGTCTTACGTCTTTTATTTGAAACAGTTTCGGCCTTCGGGACCGTAGGGGTGTCACAAAATGTGACAGGAAGTATACAACCACTCAGCAAGCTTATTCTCAGCTTAACCATGTTTCTAGGCCGGGTAGGACCTACAACTCTGGCCCTGGGCTTAGGAAAAAATATGCACACCAAGCGAAAAATTCACTATGCAGGATCGAAGATTTTTATAGGCTAGGAGGGAAGAATGAAATCATTTATTGTCATGGGTTGTGGTCGTTTCGGCCAAACTTGTGCGAAAACTTTAGAAAGTTTAGGCAATGAAGTCATGGTTGTAGACCAAAACTATGATAAAATAAAACATATTGGGGATGCAGTTACTGTAGCCGTCCAATGTGATATTACTGATGAACAAGCCATGGAAGAAATTGGCCTGAGTAATTTTGATGTGGCTATTATTGCCATAGGATCCAGTATTACGGCCGCCATTATGGGAACTATGCTGGCCAAGGAGGCAGGTATTCCCTATATTCTTTCCAAGGCACCTAGTCCAAGAGAGGGGGCCATCCTCCAAAAGGTCGGGGCAGACAAGATTATTTATCCAGAAGTGGATATGGCTATTCGGGTAGCTCATAATTTAACTTCTAAGAATATTTTGGACTACTTCCAAATTTCTCCCAAGTACTCCATGGTGGAAGAAAAAATTCATGGTAGCTGGGTGGGGCATAGTCTAGAAGAACTGGATATACGGAATAAAATGGAAATTACTGTTGTAGCTGTGGAAAGAGGAGACGATATTATTGTCTCTCCTGCTGGAGATACGGTTTTAGAAGATGGGGATATTCTAGTCGTCCTGGGGACCAATGAGAAGGTTAAAGAATTAGAAAAAAAACATGTCTAAAATTACGTCAAGGCAAAATCAAGAAATAAAAAAATTAAAGAGCCTAGAAACAGTCAAGGGAAGGAAAAAGTACCAGGAATTTTTACTGGAGGGCCCCCAGGTCTTAAAGGAAGTTTCTGGAGCTTATCCTCCAGATCGGGTCTACTACCGGGAGGACTACCAGGGATTTTTACCTGAGGGAGTTCCCTCAAGAGAGGTAGAAAAAAATCTTTTTAACCAGCTAACGCCTAGTAACCATTCCCAGGGAGTCCTAGCTGTCTATAAATTTTTTCCCATGGAAGATCAGGCCTTGGCTCCAGGCCTAAACCTTTACTTAGAGGACATCCAAGACCCGGGAAACCTGGGAGGATTGATCCGAAGTGGAGCGGCCTTTGGAGTAAAAAAGATTTTTCTATCCAGGGCCTGTGTGGACCTCTACAATCCCAAGGTTATCCGGTCTACCATGTCGGCTTTTTTTAAACTCAGCTATGCTTATAAGGATGTAGAAGACCTTCTAGAAAATGGGGAAATCCATTTATTACGAGGGGACTTAGAGGGAAGGGACCTCCAGGACTTTTCTTGGCCTGAGAAAAGTCTTTTAATCCTTGGCAATGAAGCCCATGGAGTGAGTGAAAAATTAAAGGAAGCCAGCCTTCCTATCCATATTCCCATGGAAAAAACCATGGAGTCCTTAAATGTCAATGTAGCTGGATCCATTTGTATGTACGATTACTACCTGAAAAACCAAAGGAGAAAAGTATGAGTCAAGTCAAAGCGTCGATTTTACCTGGATTTATTGAATTATTACCGGAAGAGCAAGTACTCTTTAACCACTTAAAAGATACCATTGAAGAGACCTACAAAAAAGCCGGGTTTTACCCTCTGGACACCCCTGTATTGGAAAAGAAGGAAGTTCTCTTGGCCAAGGGGGGTGGAGAAACAGAAAAACAAGTCTATGAACTGACTAAGGGAAAAACAGACATGGCCATGCGGTTTGACTTGACTGTTCCCCTGGCCAGGTATGTTGCCCAACACTACAATGACTTGTCCTTCCCCTTCCGCCGCTACCATATTGCTAAGGTTTACCGGGGAGAGAGAAACCAAAGGGGCCGCTACCGAGAATTTTACCAATGTGATATTGACATTGTAGGGGATGAGCACCTAGGTCTTTCCAATGACGCGGAAGTCCTCTTTATGATCTACCAAGTCTTTACAGCCTTGGGCTTAAAGGACATCACTATTCACGTCAACCATCGGAAGGTTCTTTCTGGATTTTTCAAGGCCCTAGGGATGGAGGACTTGACGGAAGTCCTACGAATCTTGGATAAGTACGATAAAATTGGCTGGGAGGCAGTTAAAGACCAGTTACGAGACCTGGGGTCTACAGAAGACCAGGAAAAAAAGATTTATGATTTTATCAACCTTTCCGGGACCAATGCAGAAAAGCTAGAAGCCCTAGAGACCCTTGTGGAGATGAATGAAGACCTCCGAAAGGGCCTGGATGAACTGAGAGAAATTTTAGACCTTGCCCAGGCCTTTGGCGTGAATGAAGGCTATTTGCACCTAGATTTAAAAATTGCCCGGGGCCTAGACTACTATACTGGCGTGGTCTTCGAAACGACTTTAAACGGCCATGAACAAATTGGGTCTGTGTGTTCTGGAGGCCGGTATGACCACCTGGCCAAGCACTACAGCAAAAAAGACCTGCCAGGGGTAGGCATGTCCATTGGCCTTTCTCGTCTGTTTTACCAATTACAGGAAGAAAATTTGATTCGCCTGGAAAAGAAGGGACCCTGCCAAGCTTTAATCTTACCCATGGAAGGGTTTATCAAGGAAGCCATTGGCCTTTCTCGAGACCTTCGTGAGGCAGGAATTTCCGCCTTTGTCTATGGAGAACAGGCAAAAATGAAGAAGATGTTTAAGTATGCAGACGGCATTCACGTCCCCTATGTTTTGATTTTAGGGGAAGAAGAAGTGAAAAATGGGTCTGTCAGCCTAAGAAATATGGCAACAGGCGCCCAAGACCAGGTTCCTGTAGACCAAGTGGCCGATGCAATAAACTAGGAAGAAGACTTGCAATTTTTTAGGTCTTTTAGTATAATTTACTCATTCATACATTGATGGGACGAGTAGTATAAACTAGACGATAGAGAGCTTTTGCTTGGTGGAAAAAAGTGGACGGTTTATATGAAGACTAACCCGGAGTACCTTTTGAAAAAAAGGCGTAAGACGTCGTTACCGTCCTATGAGTAAAAATAAAGGTGGAACCACGGTACTTCTCGTCCTTTCGGAGGGGAGTACCTTTTTTATTGGATAAATAAAGGAGGAAGTATGATTCAAGTACGATTACCAGATGGATCTGTCAAGGAATTTGACCACAATCCAAGCGTGGAAGAAGCAACTATTGCTATTTCTGAAGGATTAAACCGGGCCTCAGTAGGAGCCCTGGTTAATGGAGACATTAAGGGAAAGTTAGACGAAATTACAGAAGATGCAGACTTTAAGGTCTTAAAGTTTGAAGACAAGGAAGGCAAAAAGATTTTTTGGCATACCAGTGCCCATTTAATGGCCGCTGCCATCCAAAAACTCTATCCAGAAGCAAAATTTGCCATTGGGCCTGCCATTGACACAGGTTTCTACTATGATATTGACCTAGACCACCGGCTAACACCAGAAGACTTGGAAAAAATTGAAAAAGAAATGAAGGCCATTGCAAAGGAAAACTACAACCTGGAAAAAGAAGAAATTTCCCGGGCAGATGCCTTAGACTACTTCAAAAAGAAAAACCAAGACTATAAGGTGGAATTAATTGAAGACCTTCCAGAAGATGAAGTCCTGACTCTCTATAGACTGGGGGATTTTGTGGACCTCTGCCGGGGACCTCATCTGAAAAATATTAAGCCCATTAAGGCGGTAAAACTTTTATCTGTTGCCGGTGCCTACTGGCGGGGAGATGAAAACCGGCCTATGCTCCAACGGATTTATGGGATTTCCTTTGAAAAGAAAAAAGATTTAGATGCTTATTTAGACCGGTTAAAAGAAGCAGAAAAAAGAGACCACCGGAAACTAGGCAAGGAACTAGACCTCTTTAGCATGCACGAAGAAGGACCTGGTTTCCCCTTCTTCCATCCTAAGGGAATGATTTTACGAAATACCCTGGAAGACTTCTGGCGGAAGGTCCAAGAAGAAAAAGGCTACGGGGAAATTAAAACCCCCATGATTTTAAATGAAGCTCTTTGGCATCAATCAGGCCACTGGGACCACTACAAGGACAATATGTACTTTACCAAGATTGATGAAGAGGACTATGCCATTAAGCCCATGAACTGTCCTGGATCCATCTTGGTTTACAACACAAGACCCCATTCCTATCGAGACCTGCCTATTAAATTGTCTGAATTCGGCCAAGTTCACCGTCATGAACTCTCTGGTGCCCTCCATGGCCTCTTCCGTGTCCGGACCTTTACCCAAGACGACGCCCATATTTTCTGTCTACCGGAACAAATTCAAGAAGAAGTGACTCATGTTATTGAGCTGGCCAACATGCTCTATTCCACTTTTGGTTTTAAATATCATGTAGAACTTTCGACACGACCAGAAGACTCCATGGGGACTGACCAACAATGGAATGAAGCCATTGCGGCCTTAAAGGGAGCCTTGGAAGCCAACCACATGGACTATGAACTCAATGAAGGCGACGGGGCCTTCTACGGACCAAAAATTGACTACCACCTGGAAGATGCCATTGGACGGACCTGGCAATGTGGAACCATCCAACTGGACTTCCAACTTCCAGAACGTTTTGAACTCACCTATGTGGCCGAAGATGGAGAAAAGAAACAACCGGTTATGATTCACCGGGCCCTCCTAGGTTCTGTGGAACGGTTTATGGGAATTTTAATTGAACACTATGCCGGAAAATTCCCTCTTTGGTTGGCTCCCATCCAAGTGGAAATTATTCCTGTATCTGAAAAGTTCCAAGACTATGCAGAAGAAGTCTACAAGGAATTAAAGGATGCCAATATCCGGGTCCACCTAGACGGACGGTCTGAAAAAGTAGGCTACAAGATTCGCCAAGCTCAATTAAATAAGATTAACTATATGTTGGTTTTAGGAGAAAAAGAAGTGGAAGGCAAGTGCATTTCTGTTAGAGACCGGGATGGACAAGAAAGCCAAAATGTAGATTTGAAGGACTTTATTGGCCAAATCCAAGAAGAAATTAAGGAAAAATCCTACAGATGATTGCCTGTTATGGAGATAGCTTAACCTATGGCTTCGGCCTTGTAGAGGGCCGGAAGTGGATTGACCTGGTCAACAAAGAAGGATATGACTTAAAAAATTATGGAATCAACGGAGAAACTCTCCTACAAATTCGCCAACGAGTGAAGAAGGATGCACCCCAGGGGAGGGTCTTTGTCATGGGAGGCACCAATGACTTTGCCATGGACTTGTCTGTGGACCTGGTTTTTGATGTCTACCAGGACCTGGCTAGCTATTTTTCCCAAAGAGGGGTGGATGCCCTCTTTGGGATTCCCCTACCGGCCGATCCAGAGAGTTATATCCAAAAATCCCTAGCCCTAAAGCTTGAAGACCTTCATGAACGAATATTAAAAACTTTCCCTAGGGAAGAGTTAGTTGATTTTTATGGGGCCTTTAGTCCTTATGATGACAAGTATTTTTTTGATGATGTCCACCCCAACAAGCTAGGGGCGGAGAAAATGGCGGAAGTTTTCCTAAAAGAAGTGGATTTATAAGAGGTGACCTATGTCTAAGTTAAGAAATTACTTGCATACGACGACGAGAAGAGAAAAGATTCTTCTCTTCGTCTTTTTTTGTATTCTTCTGGTTTTTGCTTATATCCAATTTTTGGTAAAGCCCCTAGAAGAAAAAATTTATGCCCAGGAAATCCTCAAGACGGAGGACCCCATAAGAAGGTATAGGGAAGAAGAGGTCCAGGAGATCCTGGAAAGAGAAAAGGACAAACTAGGAGCCTATGGCCCTGTAAAGGAAGTGGACCGGCAATTGGACCAGGAAAAGGACTACACCCTCCATGTTTTTTTAGAAGTGGAGACAGAAAAGGACCAGGTTTCTTCTTTCTTAAAGGCTTTAAAAGAGTCTACATATTTGCAGGGACAAAAACTCACCAAGGAGAAGGGCAATTATCGGTTGGAAGTGGACCTTGCCTTTCCCCTAAACCTAGATGTAGCCTATTGGCCTACGCCGGCAAGTCCAGACCAGGGACCCCAGGAGGAGGTCAAGAACGTCAAGGCGGAGAGGCAACAAGAACCTGTCCAGCTAGGGGACAAGGAAGCTCCAAGGAGTTCTGAAAAACCCAATCCGGCCAAGAAGACAGAAAAGGCAGGTCCAAAAAAGATTACCACCAAGCCTGTAGAAAAGCCCAAAGTCAAGGAAGTTGTCAAGAAAAGGGAAGAAAGGAAGCTAAAGGAAGTGACACCCCTTCCTCCAGCCAAGAAGAAAGAAGAGAAAAAAGATTTACAGGCCAAAACAGCCTTCAAGGCCAAGGAAAAACCCAGCTTTCAAGACTTCCAAGTTTATGGGGCGGAGGAGAGCAATTTAATTTTAAGGGAATTGGAAGATGGCTATGAATTTTCTTATTTTAGTCCAGACCAGGATTCCAGCCTCTATGAATTTAGTTTTCAGCCCCTGCCAGCAAGAAACTTAGGCCTAGAAGCAAAAAGTGACCGCCTGGGGAAGGTCTACCTTCTTTCTTTAACAGAAGACCAGGTTCTCCAGATTTATTCCTATGAAGAAGCCCTGGAGAAAAATATTTCTACGATTGGCATTTATTATGAGCCCTTGGAAGACCAAAGAGCAGATATTCTCCATCTTTGGGTGAAGCCATGAAAAGAGGGTTTTCTTTACTGGAAGTCCTTGTAACCCTAGGAATTTTGGCCCTACTTTTTGCCGTTATCTTGCCAAATTTTTCCTACGTCCAGGACAGGAAAGAAAAAATGAAGATGGAGGAGATGACCACCAACCTCTTAAGGGCCCGGCGGCTGGCCCTGGAAGGCCATACTCCTATCCAGGTCCAGTTTAAAGGGGAAAGCTATGGTCTTTATAAAAAATCCATCTGCCTTTTCAGTGAGGATTATGGGGAAAGTCTCCAGCTGATTTCTGAGGAGGCCGGGATACGGTTTACATCCACAGGAAGGCCGGATAATACGGCCCGAAGCTTAATTTTTAAGGGAAATAGAAAGACCTATCGGTTGATTGTGGCTCCTGTCACAGGCCAGGTTCGCTGGGAGGTGGACAATGAAGAAAGGTTTTAGTTTACTGGAAGTAGTCCTGGCCTTGGCTCTCTTTGCCCTTGTGGTCTACTGTCTCTATCCCATCTACTACACCGTGGTCAAGGAAGTCCAGGTGGGCCATAGGGAGGACCAGATCTTAGAAATTGCCAAAAATGTCTATGAAAAAAGGCGGGCTGGGCAGGTGCCGGAAATGAACTATAGGGTTCAGGGACAAAACTACCAGCTGGAAGAAAAAGTGGTCCAAGAAAAAGAAGAATGGATAAAGTTCGAGTGGACCCTAAAAGGAGGTGACCATGAAAAAACCTGGACAGCCCTTATCCCCAAGGAGGGGGTTCACGCTCCTTGAATTGATCCTAGCCCTGGGAATCGCCAGTTTAATCATCCTGGTCATCTATCAAATTTTTTTCCTCTCTTTAAGGGAAACGGACAAGTTTAAAGAGTCCATCAACCGTCATGAGGAAATATACTATGCCTTAAACTATATGGAGGGGGAAATTTTATCCAGCCAGGAAATTTGGAAGGTCCAAAGGGGAGGAAGGACCCAATATATTTTGGTCCACTTCAATCCCCAGGGGCAAAGACGGAAAAGTCACCTTGTTTACTATGACCTGAATGAGGATGGCAGGCTCTTTCGCTATGGCTGGTATAGTACTGTCCAGGACCGAGAGCATTTTTCCTTTGACAATAATCCCGGGAAAAATAAACTGGCTGGAGACATTGAGGACTTTCAAATTCAGACTTCAGACCAGGCGATGACCTTAAAGTTAAGGACCAAGGAGGGAGGGGACTTTGAAAAAACTGTTGCAAGGCGGTGGCCAATTCAAGAAAGCTAAAAGGGGCTATGTCTACATAACGGTCCTTTTTATTGCCTTTTTCCTCTTTGTCCTAGTGAGCTTTCTTTTAGCGGCCACCAACCAGGAGGGAATTTTTAGCCGAAGTAAGTGGGAAAATTTTACAGAAGACCTGGCTGTAGAAGATCTTTTTATAGAGGCCAGCTCTCCCAGTCAGTTAAAAGACCTGGAAAAAAACTTTCTAGAAAGAAGGGTCCAGGGGAAGGAATTTTCCAAAACTTGGCGGCTAAGGGAAATGGACTTGACCTTGGAAGTTAGGGATTGGACCCGAAACCAGGGTTTCCTGGAGGGAAAGGCCAAGAACAGGGTTAAGAGGGGGGACCTCTACTTGTTCCATCCAATCTTTGAAAAAGAAATTCCCTATTTAGGCCCGGAAGATTGGACAGGGGAATTAAAAGAAAAAATTCCTCAGTTCATGGAAAATCCCAGCCTCAACCGGGGAAATTTTATCCAAGTCGGGCCAGACCAGGAAGTGATCCTAAAGGAAGAGGGGAAGGACCTGGTTTTCTATCAAGGAGAAAGTCCCCTTTATCGCCAGCAAAAAACAAAGTCCTTCTACCTAGAAAATCAAGGAGTTATAGAAATTTTCGGGCCTCTATCCTTTAGTGGCATTCTGGTAAACAAGGGAGAAATTTCAGGCTCGGATGGTCTTTTGAGGGGCTTGTATTTTTCAGACAAGGCAAGTCCTTTAAAGGTTCGGGGCCAAGTCTTAGGAGCTGGAAGGGCCCAGGATGTGGTCTACGACCAGGAGGAGGCCTATAAGGAATTTCAGAAGCTTCCCTTCTTTTTTGACTTTCGCTTGAAAAATATTCAATCCAGACCCCATGATTATTTTTAACTAAGTCTTGAATCCCAAGGACCCTTCTTGTTATAATAGAAGTACAATATATTGAGGAGGATGACAAATGATTTCAGCAGGAGATTTTCGCAAGGGATTAACATTTGAAATGGATGGAGATGTGTACGAAGTTATTGACTTTCAACACGTTAAACCAGGTAAAGGGGCAGCTTTTGTTCGGGCTAAAATCCGTTCTGTCCTATCTGGAGGCATTAAAGATACAACCTTTAACCCATCTGAAAAATTTGAAAAAGCAACAATTCAAACCAAGGAAATGCAATACTTATACAATGATGGGACCTTGTACTATTTTATGGACAATGAAACCTATGAGCAAATTCCCTTGGAAAAAGATGCAGTTGAAGAGGCTATGAACTTCGTCCGTGAAAATGACAATGTGACAATCAACTTTTATCAAGGGAAACCTTTTAATGTATCTGCTGCAAACTTTGTTGAACTAGAAGTGACATTTACCGAGCCAGGTGTCAAGGGGGATACATCCTCTGGCGGAACCAAACCTGCCACTGTTGAAACCGGCTTTAAAATAAATGTGCCTCTCTTCGTCAATATAGGTGATGTAATCCGTATCGATACTCGTTCAGGCGAGTATATGTCCCGTGTCTAAGGAGGATTCTATGGACTCTATTATTAAAAAGGTAGCCTACCTACAAGGTTTAGCTGAAGGACAAGAAATTGAGGATAGCAAGGAAGGCAAAATTATTGTTGAAACAGTAAAATTGCTAGCCGATGTTATTGATGAATTACGAGGGCAAATTGAAGAACTAGAAGATTATGTAGACATCTTGGAACAAGATTTAACGGATCTTGAAGACTACACCTATGATGAATTTGAGGACGACTTTGATTTAGACGACTATGATCTAGATGACTACGACATAGACCTCTATGACAGCCTAGATGATTATGATGATTTTGACCTTTGTGATGAAGGTTGTGATTGCAAAGAATGTGAAAGCGACAATCTAGATGATGTAGAATAAGAAAAAAAAGGAAGGGGCAACCCTTCTTTTTTTGTGGCCAAATCCAGGCCTAGACAAGAAGAGGGGAATGGATTATAATAAATATATTCATGCCAAAGAGAAAGGACGTTATATGAAAAAAGTACTTGGAATATTACTGGCCCTCATTCTCATTTTAGGTGCTGGTGGCTACTTTGCTTACCGACTGATGAACCGTGGTTCAGGTCGAGTTTCAGAACGAGTGGACACCCTCCAATTTATTAGCGATGGCAAGACACAAGATGTAACAGACTATGCCATGGTTGATGGCCAATTTTACTTAAGTGTAGACTATATCAAAGAAAATTTAGATGACAGCATTTACTATGACAAGCAAGACAACATTATTACCCTGGCCAACAAGACCGGCTTAAAACGCTTTACACCAGGTAAGTCCAGTTATAGTTTAAATGAGTCTCAAATGGAATTAAGAGACCCTATCCTGGAAAAAGATGGAAAGGTCCTACTTCCGACTGAAGCCTTTATCCAAGATTACCCTGTAGACTTTCGCTACCACAAGGAAAGCAAGACCATGACCCTGGATTTTAAGGACATGAACTATGCTGTAGGCAAGGCTCTAGAAGGCACCCTCCTAAGAGAGGCTCCCAAGTCCAATGCCCCCTACTTAACTCGATTAACTGGAAAAGAAAAGGTCATTTTCTATGGAGAAGAAGGGGATTTTTACCGGGTGCGCCTGGAAAATGGGTATGGAGGCTATATTTTAAAGGCCAACTGTAAAGTAGATTTTCGTGAAAACAAGTTTAAATCTCCCCTAGCAAAAAATGAAGAGGCTCAAGCATTTGAGCCTCTTCATCTCACATGGGACTATACCTATGGCAATGAAACAGCAACCAGAATCCAGGCCATAGGCCCCCTACCTGGGGTGGATGTCATTGTCCCCACCTGGTTTTCCATTAAAGACAAGGAGGCCAATTTAATTGACCGGGGAAATATTGACTATGTCAACCGCTACCGGGCTTTAGGCATTGATGTCTGGGGCTATATCGACAATAGTTTTGACCCAGATATTACCCATGCCAGCCTGACTTCGACTAAGAAAAGGCAAAAAATTTTACGGCAAATCCTGGCCCTTTTACGGAAGTACCAAATGAAGGGGATTAATGTGGACTTTGAGCACGTCCGCCCAGAAGATGGCCCCTATATTACCCAATTTGTTCAAGAATTAAAGGCCCTTTGTCAAGACAAGGACATTAAAATCAGTGTGGATGTAACTCCTCAAATTACAAAAGATCCGGAAAAACAAATTTATGACCGGGAAAAACTAGGCCAGGCAGCGGACTACTTAGTCCTCATGGCCTATGACCAGCACTGGTCCTCTTCCGACAAGGCAGGATCTGTGGCAGAATACTCTTGGGTGGAATCCCACTTAAATACCCTATTTCGGACGGTAGACAAGGAAAAAATTATCCTGGGCGTTCCCCTTTATACCCGGCTTTGGACGGAAGAAAATGGGAAAGTCCAAAGTAAAAATATCTCTATGGCCCAAGTCCAAGAATTCCTGGCCAAAACAGGAGCCCAACCCAAGTGGGATGATAAAATTAAGCAGTATGTCGTGGACACCAACCAAGGGAAAATCTGGATTGAAGATGAAAACTCCTTGAAGTACAAGGCCAGCCTAGTTCCAAAATATGGCCTTCCAGGCCTGGCTTCCTGGAAAAAGGGCTTTGAAACTCCCAATATTTGGCCTGTCTTAGATACCAGCATCCACCAAGGGAAAAAAGAGAGCCTAGGAATTTGACCCAGACTGAAAAAGGCGGTATAATAGGTTAGAAAGCCTATAGGCTAGTAAAAAAGGAGATGATCTTATTTACTTTGATTGTCATAAAGAGATTGCATCCAATCTTTATAGCCATGTAGAAGAAAACTATGGTATCAAATTAAACAAAGATACCCTCTTGTGGGCATCTATTGCACCAGACCTTCTACCTTTCTTTAAATTTATACCCCATTACAAGGAAGAGTCGATTCACTATGTTGCTCGGCAAATTGTGGATTTAATTTACCTTTCTCAAAGGCATAATTTAGAAGACCAAGATCAATTTTTAAATAAATACTTTTCAAAAAAATTAGGCGTTGTATCCCACTATTTAGCAGATTACACCTGCTATCCCCACAGTCGGCGGATTCGGTGTACCAACGGAAAAAATAGTCGGGACCACATCCAGTATGAAAAATCCTTAAATACCTATCTAAAGGACCATGATTTTAGGCAGGTTCCCTTGGAAAGCCTAGATTTGGATATTATGTCCTATCGGAAGATGCTAGGCCAGGTTAAGGACTATATTTCAGCGGCCATAGAAAGCTATGAAAAGCAAGAAACCACCTATGCCAATGATTTAAACTATGCGTTAACCTTAAACAAACGTGTTACTGACGGGATTCTCACTTGTGTAGATCCCCTAGTTGAAACGGCAATTCAAGCAAAGAAAAGCTCACTCATTACCATATGATGAGCTTTTTCTAAGTTAAGGAGACAAGTATGCAGAACAACTCAGATTGCAAATATTTAGACTTAAGAGAAACCCAAATCGCCATTAAATCTCTAAAAGATTACTTCCAAAGGGAGCTGGCCACTACCCTAAACCTGACCCGGGTCAGTGCCCCTCTTTTTGTCCGTCCAGAGACAGGCTTAAACGACAACTTAAGTGGCAATGAAAAGGCCGTGGCCTTTGAACTGCGAAAGTATGGGATTGGTGTGGAAATTGTCCAATCCTTGGCCAAATGGAAGCGCTATGCCCTGCGGAAGTATGGCTTCAATGACTACGAAGGCATTTATGCAGACATGAATGCCATCCGGCCTGATGAAGAATTTGACAGTATTCACTCTATTTACGTGGACCAATGGGACTGGGAAAAAATTATTAAAAAGGAAGACCGGACAGAATCCTTTTTACACTATATTGTCCGGGAAATTTACTCTGTCTTCTTAAAAACGGACCGGTATATGGTCCATCTTTACCCCCATGTTCTGACAGCAAAATTACCTAAAGATATTTATTTTATTACTTCAGAAGAACTCCTACAAAGATATCCGGACCTATCTCCTAAGGAGAGAGAATATGCCATTTGCAAGGAAAAAAAGGCCGTTTTTCTCCAAGGGATTGGTGGGGACCTGTCCAATGGAGAACCCCACGATTTAAGAAGTCCAGACTATGATGATTGGCTCTTAAATGGAGACATTCTTTTCTGGAATCCAACCACCAAAGATGTCATAGAACTGTCCTCTATGGGGATTCGGGTGGATGAAGACCGGTTAAAAATTCAAACAGAAATTGCTGGGACAGAGGACCGGCTAGAATTAGACTACCACCAGGCTCTTTTAAACCACGAACTTCCCTATACGGTAGGAGGGGGAATAGGCCAGTCAAGGATTTGCCTTTTCTTTCTAGAGAAAAAACACATTGCGGAAGTTCAAGCCTCCGTGTGGTCTGACAACTTTGAAGACGAAGCCAACCGCCAGGGCTTAAATATTTTATAGGTTTTTACAAATTTTCTATAAAAGATGGATATCCACCAGGCTGCTGGTGGATATTTTATGCTATAAATTGATTTTGGACCAGGTGCCAGCCAGGAGTTGGTTGAGAGTGCCTTATAAAAAGGAGGAGATCCATGGAGACGAAGAGAAAGTTTCCTAAAAATAAATTACAAAAACTACGAGTTCTGAATGGAGCCCAGCTAAAATACTTGGCCTTTTTTTCCATGCTCATAGATCATGTAAACAATGCCCTTATCACCCCCTACCTCAATGGAGGGGGAGCCCTACTTAAGCTATCCAACCTATTTTCTATTTTAGGTCGGATTGCCTTTCCCATCTTTGTCTTTTTTATTGTTGAGGGTTTTTTTAAGACCAGAAATAGAAAAAAATACTTGGCCCAGCTTTTAATCTTTGGCTGCCTATCTGAAGTCCCCTTTGATATGTTTACATCCCGGACCTACTTTAACCCCTATTGGAATAATATTTTCTTTACATTAGCCCTCTGTCTAGTCAGTATTTGGCTGATTGATGTATTAAAAGAGAAGATGGGAAAGACCATCCCCTGGTATGGCTTGTCCATCCTGCTTGTGGTTATTTTTGGCCTATTGGCCATGGAGCTGAGCCTAGACTATGACTACCATGCCATTCTTGTAGCCTATCTTTTCTATATCTTTTACCACCGTCCCCTCCTAGGAGCGGGCCTAGGCTACCTGTCTATTCTAAAAGAAGTCTATTCCTTCCTAGGTTTTGCCCTGACCCTGACCTATAATGGAGAAAGGGGAAGGCAGTACAAGTGGCTCAACTACCTTTTTTATCCAGTTCACTTGCTTGTTTTGGGCCTTTTACGATTTTACCTTCAGATTTAAGAGGAAAGTCCAGCAAGCTAGAGAATAGAAAAAAGTCCAGTTATCGGAAATGATGACTGGACTTTTTGTGTAGATTTTTATGGTGAATTTTGTCTATAGATGACCTTCAATTCAAATTTTATCTGGGGATTCTAAAGTTCCCAGCAAAACTTGCTTGTAGGAAACCTTAAACGTTGAACTTAAACAGGACGACATCGCCATCTTGCATGACATAGTCCTTGCCTTCTTGGCGGATCAGGCCTTGGTCTCTAGCTTTTTGCATGGATCCTACCTTAATCAGGTCTTCGTAGGAAATGACATCGGCCTTAATAAAGCCTCGTTCAATATCAGAGTGGATTTTTCCACCGGCTTGGGGGGCCTTGGTTCCCACTTTAATGGTCCAGGCTCTGGATTCCATAGGTCCTGTCGTTAAAAAGCTAATAAGACCTAGAAGCTGGTAGGAGGCCTTAATTAATCGGTCCAGGCCAGATTCCTTAATGCCCAGTTCTTCTAAAAAGAGGTCCTTTTCATCCTCATCCAGGCTGGCAATTTCTGCTTCAATCTCTGCACTAATGGGGACAACCTCGTCATTTAAGGCATGGGCATAGTCCTTTACTTTTTGAACCATTTCTTGGTCTTCCTTGTTTACATCCTCTTCACTGACATTGGCTACATAGATGACGGGCTTATAGGTGAGGAGGTTAAAGGAAGAAATCATTTTTTCTTCTTCTTCAGACAGGTCCAGGGTCCTTAGGGGGGTGGCGGCTTCTAAGGCTTCAATTAACCGGTCCACCAAGGCCACTTCAGGCTTTAAAGAAGGGTCTCCCTTGACTTGTTTATTGATTTTTGCCTGTCTTTTTTCCAATTGTTCCAGGTCGGCCAAGATGAGCTCATAGTTAATGGTTTCAATATCCCGGATGGGGTCAATGGACCCGTCTACATGGATAATTTGATCATCTTGGAAGCAGCGGACAACATGGACAATGGCTTCGACTTCCCGAATATGACTTAAAAATTGGTTGCCCAGGCCTTCGCCCTTGCTGGCTCCCTTGACAAGGCCGGCAATATCAAAAAATTCAATAGATACAGGCACTTCCCGATCTGAATTAGAGAGCTTGGATAAGACTTTTAAGCGTTCATCTGGCACTTGAACCATGCCAACATTGGGTTCAATGGTGGCAAAGGGATAGTTTGCGGCTTCAGCACCGGCTTGGGTAATAGCGTTAAATAATGTGGACTTTCCAACGTTTGGAAGACCAACGATTCCTAATTTCATAAATACCTCCTTAGGTGAACTCTATGTATTATACCATAGTCTATTTTTGGCACAATCATTCCTGTAAACAGCGTGTTTACAGGAGATTTTCCTTTAAATTAAAGCTTGTTTTTCAATTTATGGGGATTTCATTTTAGAGAAAAATGGACATGAGGCCAGGGGTCCAGAGAAAAGAAGTCCTCTTTAGATGATAACACAATTTATCGGCTTCAAGAGAAAAAATTAGCTTTTAGAGCTAGAAATTTTCCCAGAATAATAAGGAGGAGATGGAAAAATGACTTGCTGATTTACAAACTGAGGAGGATAATGGCTATAGAAGAATGGTCTCTATTTTAAAGGGAAATAGATTTTGAATTTTGAAGGAGAGGGATGTATCAATGAATTTAGCGGATCCTGGAGATATTTATGTTAGAATAATTTTACTCATTCCAATTATCACATGTTTATTGTCTCTCTATGGGGTAGATAAGACCAATGGAAATATAATGGCTGGATTTAATAGTATGGAACCAGAAAAAAAGGAAGAATTCATAAGGAAGGGGTATCTATCTAAGGTCAAAAAAATGATTTTAATCATGTGCCTGCCCTTAGTGGTTGCTTTTTTATCCAGCTTTTTTGTTAAGGATATCCAGGTTTACAATGACATCCTTATGGGAGCATGGATTTTGTTTGCCATTATTACGATTGTAGGAATTGTGGTCGTAAATTATTCTATGAAAAATTAATACTTTTATAAATTACGGGTAAGTAGACTACATTTTACCGTAGATAGAAAAACTTTATATTATGAAGTATTTTTATTAAAATCATAAATGGTTCGAATCAAGGAGGATAAAAATCTAGCCCTGGATAGCTGAAGGAAGACCTGGGAGAAAGAAATCTTTAGATTCCAGTAAGAAGAGGGCCTAGACTACTATTCAAGAAGGGGTATTTGTGATAAACTAGAACTAATATCAAAGGATGAGGTGAAATCATGAGCGCCATTGTACTGAACAATGTAACCAAAAGAGCAGGCCGGACTCGCATTTTGGACCAGGTCAACCTAGAAGTTCTTGAAGGAGAATTTTTTAGTATTTTATCTGTAGACCAAGAAGCAAAGACAGCCATTGCTCGTATTTTATTAAACTTTTTAAAACCATCCAATGGGGATGCTCGAATATTTGATTATGATGTAAACAAGCAAAGCAAGGAAGTGAAGGGCTACCTAGGCTTTATTTCTAGAGAAGCCTTGTTCCCAGAACATGCGAAACGTCATGGGATTTTCCAACAAAGTTTAGACTTCCATGAAACCATTGGGGAGGATTCTCTGGAAGAGTTAAAGGAATATTTTGACTGCCAAAAGAACCTCAAAGTAGGAAATATGAGGGCTAGAGACCGGAGGATGACTTCTATTGTCAATGCCCTGTGTACCAGTCCGAAAGTTTTGTTGGTAGAAGATGCTACAAAGTTCATGGAAGAGGCCGACCAAAGAAAGTTCTTGGCCCGGCTAAAGAAGCTACAAAAAGAAAACAACTTAACAATTTTATTCCTAAGTGATGACTTGTCCATTGCTCAAAGATATAGTGATCGGATTGCCTATATCTACGAAGGGCGGGTTAAGGATATTGAATATTTAAAAGAAAAGACCAGCAAGGATAAGATTTTAAAGGTCTACAGAGAAAACTTGGATGTAGATCCTCTCTTGGCCATTGGAGCCAGACCCTTATTTAGGGAAGATGCAGACCACGCCTTCTATTATGACGGGGCCCTGCCCAACCTGACCCGAGTTTTAAACGACCTGAATTTGGAAGACTACAATTTGGAAGATGCCTATCTTGAAGATAAGCTGGAAGCCTATTATAGCGACAGAGCCAAGGAAGGCATGAAGGAATATCGGGAAAAAAGAGAAAAAAGGCAAGTTTTGGATCAAGACCTAGAAGTCAAGGAAGATTCTCTGGAAGAGAACACACAAGTCTATGATGAAGGGTTTGTTCATGAAGTCGAAGCAGTCGAAGCGGTTGAAGAAACCAAGCCCCTTGTTACAGAGGACCTTCCTGAAGAAGATGCAGAGCCTATTTCTGTCTATGAGGAAGACCCTGCAGGGGATACAGTTGTCTTCAGATCAGAAGACTTGCTTAAAAACCTGAAAAAGGGCAATGATAAAGGAGGCATGGAGTCATGAGTATTTTTGGTATGGAATTTAAGTCCAATTTTGGAAAAATGCTGGCCTGGCTAATTGTCCTTGCCATCTTGACCGGTTTAAGTATGGCCTTTTATCAATTTATGATTGACCCTGGGACAAAAAGTATTTTTGATGATTTTCTAGCTCGTTTATCTCCAACCAGCCAAGCTATTTTTGGATTAAATCGAGATATAGATTACACAGACCTACCCCAATATATTGCCTTTATCTTCCAAGCCTTGGTTTTCCTTGTAGCCATGCTGGCTATGCAAATGACTGGAAACTCCTTGGCCAAGGAACAAGAAAATGGAAATATTGAATACATCTATTCAAACCCTGTTGGTCGGGACCAAATTTACTGGAACAAGTTTTTTGCCAACCTTCTCTTGTTTATTGTATTCATTGTCCTTTATGCAGCCATTACTTTTGGATTTGCCTGTCTTTTACAACCTAATACCATTCGCAAGGCAGACCTTTTAATTGAAATCCTCAAGATTTTCTTAAGTGTTTTTGTCATTGGCCTAGTCTATCTGGGACTGGGGATGCTTCTTTCTTCCCTTATGTCCAAGGCTCAAGGAGCAGAAGCCATTTCTGTTCTCCTTGTTCTCTTATCAGGTATTGCCATTGCCTTGGTGAAGATTTTTGTAGGTGGAGGCTTAGCTAGCTTCTTTATTTTAGAAGGCTTTAATCCTCCCCAAGTTCTCCTTGGAAGTATGGAGCCGATTAGCTTAATTATTGGAGGAGTTATCTTCCTTTTAAGTTTATTGTTCGGCTATCTCGTTTACAATGCAAAAGAATTAAAATACTAAAAGAGAAAGATAGGCCCCAGGGCTTATCTTTTTTCTATAGGGGAAAACTTGTCAAAAAAGGGGCTTTCATGTAAAATTAAAGTATTATCAAAAGGAGGAAGACTATGCCTACAACCATTGATACAAATCTGGGGTCCATTATCATCGAATCAAATGTTTTAGCTTCGATAGCAGGAATTTCTGCTATGGAAAGTTATGGAATCGTTGGAATGGCATCGAAAAATGCGGCAGATGGAATTTTTCAACTACTTCGCTTTGAAAACCTGGCCAAGGGAATTGAAGTGAATGTGGAAGAAGATCATATAAGTATAAAGTTGCATGTGATCCTAGAATATGGTGTACGCGTCTCTACAGTTGGAGAAAATATTATTGACAGGGTTCGTTTCAATATTGAACAAATGACAGGACTTGTTGTCGATGATGTGGATGTTTTAGTAGAAGGCGTACGCATGGATTAGGGGGTCGCAGTAGAATGGAAATAGATAAGAATAAATTTTTGGAGGTCTTACGATCAAGTGTAAATAACCTTCTGAACCATAAAGAAGAAGTCAATGCTCTGAATGTTTTTCCTGTGCCTGACGGGGATACAGGGACCAACATGTCTCTTACAATTCAAAGTGCCTTAAGAGAGGTGGAGGGGTCCGATGCAAGTAGTCTGGCAGACCTGGCTAAGGCAGCTGCCAAGGGATCTTTAATGGGAGCCAGGGGAAACTCTGGTGTTATTTTATCCCAATACTTCCGGGGGCTTAGTGAAGGTCTAGGAGAAGTAGAAGTCCTAGACAACCAAGCCCTGGCCAAGGCCTTAACCACCGCTTCTAAGACCACCTACAATGCTGTTATGAAGCCTACAGAAGGAACCATTTTAACAGTGGGCCGGGAAACGGGAGAATTTGCCAGACGGCACAGTCAAAATGTCAAGGACTGGGGGGCCTTTTTAGAAGAAGTTCTAAAGGCGGCCAAGAAATCTCTGGAAAACACACCTAACCTTTTAGCGGTATTAAAAGAAGCAGGAGTGGTGGATGCAGGGGGCCAAGGCCTCTATTATATTTTAGAAGGGGGATTTTTAGCCCTAGAAGGTCGGCCTGTAGCATCCTTAGCTACAAATGTGGAAGTCCAAGCTCCTCGCAAGGAAAGCAGCCGGCAAAAAATTTCCACAGATGACATTCAGTTCGGCTATTGTACAGAGTTTATGATTGAAACGGAATCCAAGGATGTGGATGGATTTCGAAATAAGCTCAGGGACTTGGGGGACTGCCTCTTAGTTGTAGGAGGAGAAGGCCTCATCAAGACCCATATCCATACCAACCATCCTGGCAAGGCCTTGGAATATGCTGTAGAACTAGGCCAATTAAAGGACATCAAAATAGATAACATGCGTTTCCAACATGAAGAGGTTCTTTTAAAGGAAGAATTGGATGAATTAAGGGCCAAGGACCTTTTAGATGGAGACCTTCATCCCAAGCTTGAAGAAAAGAAGGACCTAAAAGACCAAGGATTTTTGGCCGTATCCATGGGAGACGGCTTGAGCCAAGTCTTTAAGGAAATTCAAGTAGACCAAGTTTTAGCTGGGGGTCAAACCATGAACCCCAGTACCGAAGACTTTATTTCGGCACTGGATAAAATTGATGCCCGGACCATTTTTATCTTGCCCAATAACTCAAATATTATTATGGCGGCCAACCAGGCCAAGGAAATTTCTGAAAAGGATGTGCGGGTGATTCCTTCCAAGACCATTCCCCAAGGAATTGCAGCCATGCTGGCCTACCATGATGATGAAGAAGCAGATGAAAATGAAAAAGCCATGATAGAAGCCCTAGGAGACATTAAATCTGGGTCCCTAACCTATGCCGTCCGAGACACCACCGTCCATGACCAAAAAATTGCCAAGGATGACTATATTGGCCTCAATGAAAAAGATATTGTTGCCAATGGCAAGGACTTAGACCAAACTGTCCTGGCCCTGATAGATGACTTGGTCGATGAAGATTCCTTTATGGTCAGCCTTTATAGGGGTGAAGATGTCAGTGAAGACCAGGGAGATCAAATGCGAGAAAAGGTGGAAGAGGCCCATCCAGACCTGGACGTTGAGGTAATTTACGGGGGACAGCCCCTTTACTATTACTTGATTTCAGTTGAGTGAGGAAAAGACCCTAGGGAAACCTAAGGTCTTTTTTATTGGAGGCAATATGTCAATTTATGCACCCTTGACCCAGCTTAAGGGAGTGGGACCCAAAAGAGAAGAAAAATTTAGGGGAGTCCATATTGAGACGATTCTAGACCTCCTCTATTATTTTCCAAGAGACTATGAAGATTTACGGACCCCCTCCACCTTTTCCAAGGGAAGGTTTGGAGACCCCCTTTTAGTAAAGGGGAAAATCATAGGAAAGCGGCGGATTAAGACCAAGCTCTGGAAGTGCTCTATTGTCGATAGAGAGGGGACCATAGGAGAAGTCAGTTTTTTTGCCAGTGATTTTTTATATCCAAAATTGGAAGTCGGCCGGGCCTATTACTTTTATGGGGACCTAGGTTTTTTTGGGAACCAGGCCCAGCTGACCAATCCTAAATTTTATACAGAAGGGCAATTTCCTAAAATCCAGGGCATTCAGCCGATTTATCCCCTGGCCAAGGGCCTGAAGCAATTTGAAATTGAAAAGACCCTAGAACTGGCCCTAGAAAGTCTAGGGGACCTGTCGGAAATTTTACCTCGGCCTATCCGGGAAAAATATGGTCTCATGGACCGAAAAAGGGCCATTTATGAAATGCACCGGCCTACAAGTTTTGAAGACTTGTCAGAGGCCAGGAGGCGGTTTATTTTTGAAGAGTTTTTTCTCTTACAATGCTCAGTCTTTTACCGGCAGGGCTACGACATTAACCTAGAAGGCATCCCTATGAAGGACCAGGACCTGGATCCTATTTTACAAGCCCTTCCCTTTGACCTGACTTCCGGCCAGGCCAGGAGCCTGGAAGAAATTTTAGACGATTTAAAGAAGGATAAGGCCATGCGCCGCCTCCTCCAAGGGGATGTAGGAAGTGGAAAGACCATGGTAGCCATGCTGGCCATGCTTTTTGTCGTAAAAAATGGCTACCAGACAGCCCTTATGGCGCCGACAGAGATTTTAGCTAGCCAGCACTTCCAGACTATGGAAGACTATTATGAAAAATTTGGCTACAAGCTGGCCCTTTTGACAGGGAAGACCAGCCCCAAGGAAAGGAAAATCCTCTTAGAAGACCTGGCTCAAGGAAAGATTGACACCCTCCTGGGGACCCATGCCCTCCTAGAGGAGGACGTAGAATTTGCCAACCTAGGCCTTGTCATTACAGATGAGCAACACCGGTTTGGAGTGGACCAAAGGGAGACCTTTTTAAACAAGGGAAAGGCCATCCACTCCCTAGTCATGACAGCGACGCCCATTCCCAGGACCTATGCCCTGGCAAATTTTGGGGACCTGGACCTGTCTATGATAGACACCCTTCCGCCAGGCCGCCTGCCTGTCCAAACCAAGGCCATTGATAAGGATCATTTACACGACGCTTTAAATTTTTTACGGAGGGAACTTTTAAAGGGCCATCAGGCCTATGTTGTCACTCCCCTAATTGAGGAAAATGAATCCTTAAACTTAGAGGCGGCAGAAAAAGTCTACCAGGACCTGCAGAAGGAATTTGCAGACTTCCGCCTAGCCCTCCTCCATGGACAACTATCCAACCAGGACAAGGAAGAGATTATGGAGGCCTTTAACCGTGGAGACATTGATCTTTTAGTTTCCACCACGGTCATTGAAGTAGGGGTCAATGTTCCCAATGCCAATGTCATGTTTATTTACAATGCCCAGCAGTTTGGCCTGGCCCAGCTCCACCAACTCCGGGGCCGGGTCGGCCGAGGGAAAGACCAAGCCTATTGTATCCTCTACAATTCTAGCGATACAGAAAAAGCCTGGGAACGGATGAGCATTATAGAGAGTACAAGAAATGGCTTAAAAATTGCCCAGAAAGATTTAGAGTTAAGAGGGGCTGGGGACTTTTTTGGAACCAGGCAAAGTGGCCTGTCTAGGTTTTTCTTGGGCGATGCCCTAAAAGACCAGGACCTTTTTCAAAAAGCCCAAAAAGAAGCCCAGGTCTTTTTCCGCCGCTACCCCTTTTCAGTTGTGGAAAAAACCCCGTTAGGAGATGCCATCAAGGAAGTGGAAGCCTTACTTTCTAGGACTTAAAAGAGAAAAAAAGAGAGGATTGTTATGCGAATTATTGGAGGAGAAAAAAGAGGCACCAAACTCTTATCGCCGAATACAGATGCCATCCGACCTACAGAAGACCGGATTAAAGAAAACATGTTTAATCTTTTAGGCCCCATCCAAGGAAGCCTTGTCCTGGATGCCTTTGCAGGTTCTGGAGCCCTGGGCCTGGAAGCCTTGAGTCGAGGGGCCGAAAAAGTCTATTTTTGTGAAAAAAACAAGGAAAGCTACCAATGCTTAAAAGCAAATATTGAAAAAATCTCTCTAAAAGGCTATACTATGTATTATGGAGATGTATATGATGCTATTAAAGGCTATAAAGAGGCCTTTGATCTGGTGTTTTTTGATCCACCCTACAAGGAAATGACCGCATATTGGAATCTTGCCAGGAAATTAAGAGAAGAAAATCTTTTAAAGGATGGGGCCAGACTGGTTTTTGAACGAAACCAAGACCTGGAAGCCTGTGAAAACTTTCAACTTTTAAAATCCAAACGCTATGGCAAAAAATGGATAGATATATATCAGTGGAGTCGTAAATGAAGGTAATTTATGCAGGCAGCTTTGACCCTGTAACCTATGGACATATGGACATTATCTATAGGAGCTTGGAAATATTCGGGGAAGTGGTTGTGGCCACTTTGGAAAATAAAAACAAAAAAAGCTTATTCAGCCTGGAAGAACGTCTAGACCTACTTAGGGAAACCTTTAAAGATACCAAGGGCATTGAAATTGATAGCTTTCAAGGTTTACTCGTGGATTATGCAAAAAAAAGAGATATTCATGTGATTGTGCGAGGACTTCGGAGTGCTACAGACTACGAAGCAGAATGGGTCCTGGCCATGGCCAATAAAAATACGGCCAATGAGATTGAGACCCTTTTCATTCCGTCCTCCCATCACTTAGTATATGTGAGCTCCTCTCTAGCCAAGGAAATCGCCGCTTTTGAAGGAGATGTATCAGATTATGTACCACCTATCGTCCAAGAGGCGCTTATGGATAAAATGAGAAAGGAGCAGTAAATATGGATGTATTAAGATATGTTGATGACTTGGAGGATATTATTGAAACATCAAGTTCAATTCCTCTAACAGGAAAAATTATGGTGGAAAAAGATGAAATCATGGACTTACTAGAAAGTCTACGTAGAGACCTTCCCTTGGAATTAACAGAAGCAACTCAAATTCGCAAGGACAAGGACCTCATCATTAAAGATGCCCACAAAGAAGGCGATCAAATTATTCAAGCCGCCAAGTCCCAGGCAGAACGACTCATTAATGAAGATGAGTTAGTCCGCCAAGCCAACCAAAGAGCCCAAGAACTCATGGATAATGCCAATGCAGAATCCACTCAAATCCGCCAAGGAGCGCGGGACTATGCAGATGAACTCTTGGAAAAAACCCAAGTGCAATTGTCTGATGTCATTAAAATGTTAAACGAAAACCGGCAAGAACTACGGTAAAGTCATTCCCTTTTCCTTTTATTAGGAGGAGGGAATTTTTCTTTCCTGTCTTATGGATTGTTAAAGAAAGAAAAATAATTAGATATCATGAAGTTGCAGTCTACAAAATGACACGGCTGTTTTTATGTACACTCTTGGTATTTAATTCTATATTCTGATCTGGGAGGGGATTTTATGAAACGAAGATATTTAGCTATTGGGGTACTTTTATTAGTATTGTTTTATCCACTAGCTCATATTGAAGGCAAGAATATGCATACACAAATAAAACCAGTTGCTAAGAAAAATCAGCTAAAAAGTTCAAACTTGGAAGATGGCAAGAAAAATCTAACCTATGGAGATTTTGGAGAAATACTTTATAATTTAGTTTATGAAGAAAATAACCCTGAAATTAAAAACTTGGCTAAAGAGTCTAAAGAAAGCCAGGGTTTGGCCTGGATTAAGGCTTTATCCCTAGTAGATGGAGAAAAAGGGGAGGAAGATGACCTGTCTCGCATAGAGGCGGTTTATCTTTTATATGGACTTGCTAATCGACTTAGCCTGAATATAGATGACAAGCAAGATGGCAATTTTGATTTTGCTGATTATGAAAAAATAGCTATTCCTTATAAAATTCCTACAGCCTGGGCTCAAAGAGAGGGCTTGTTTATAGGGGATGAAAATAAGAAACTTCAGCCAAAGGCTCCATTAACTCATAAGGACTTTATGCTCGTTCTTAAACGAGGTGAAAAATTTTTTAAAGGAAAGAAAATCCAAAGGCCTATTTTTTTCAATGCCTATGAAATTACCAAGGTGGAAGTTAAGAATAGTCAAAAATTAGGCCTACAACTTGTGTATACAGGCAGTGATTATCTTGAGGAGATAGGGAAGATTTTAAACAATTATCAGGGGGATTTTTCATATAATCCCAATGACGGATGGACAGATTCTTTGACTGTATATTCAGCAACAGGGGCTAAATACGAGTATGAAATAAACGATGAAGCGATAGAGTATCGAGGAATGATTTATAAAGATGAGGGAAATAAGCAATGGTATTCTGCTATTCAAGACTATTTATTGAAATAGAAGAATACGCTGAATATCTTTGAAAGATTTTTATGAGCTTAAATAATAAGGGGACTTTGGTAGTAGTCTAAAGGGGTGTCTGTTCCTAAAAGACTATTTCGTAAGATGGTTTCCTTAAGAGACTCTTCATAGAGGGGGGCCAAGGGAGACCTTAAAGCTTGGGTGAATTTGCTGGTGACTTTTTTTCCTCGCAAAAAGTCTAGGGCCTCTTTCCTTCCTCCTAGGAAGCGGAGATAGTCCTTGGCTAGAGCCTGATCTTTTTTTCGCCTTTCTGAAGGATAGGAAAAAACAAGGGATAAAATTTCCCGGCGGAGAAAGGCATTGGTGAAAGTTTTACTGGAAAGGGCATTGAGGGAGGTATTTTTTTCAATCCATTCCCTATAAATAAAGGACTGAACGGGACTTTTTATTTGTCGGCAATTCGGGTGAAAGTGCCAGGCATAGTGATAGAGTTTTTTCAGCTGGTCCTCATAGGTATAGCTTATATTTTTTAATAGGGCATAGGTTTTTTCTGGGAGACCATCTTCATAGAGAGGAAGGTCTCCTTTTTTTATGGCCTCCCGAATTGTTGTGGCTGAAGCGAGGGTCTGGCCGGTCCTAGAGTCCTTGGAGATTCTTTCTAAGGGGAGGAGGGCAATATCCATATTTTTTCTTAGGATGGCCTGGCTGTACTCCAAGGCCAGGATGTCATTGCCATGGGTTAAAAAAGTTCTTTCCTTTTCAGTCAGGTCCAGCTCTTTAAAAAGGAGGCTAGGGAGGGATTGCCCCTTTAGCCCTTTCATTTTACTAGATTCCTTCAAGTTTAAAATCTTTTTACCTAAATGTTCAATAAAGAGGGGGTCTCTAGTATGGCAGCCAAAGCTTAGGGTATGGATACCCAGTGTATTTAAAATATCCAGACTCGTCCTTGCATAGACTTCAGCGGAAGCGGTGGCTCCACAGAAGGGGAGTTCAAAGACCAGGTCTGCTCCATAGGCCAGGGCAAGGCGGGTCCTCTCCCACTTGTCCAAGATTGTGGGTTCCCCTCTTTGACTGAAGTGGCCGACCATCA
Source organism: Clostridiales bacterium SIT11 (assembly GCA_001299455.1). GTDB lineage: Bacteria > Bacillota > Clostridia > Tissierellales > Peptoniphilaceae > Urinicoccus. Next base: position 37,815 of record CYUK01000003.1, read on the forward strand.
GGACCACAATAAGACCATCGGGACAGGTTTTTTTTATAGTTTTTAGCTGGTAGGCATGGCCCTGGTGGAAGGGGTTGTATTCAGCGATAAGTCCAATAATCTCCATGGCTTTTGCTCCTCCTTGGATTCAATCTAAGGCTATTTTATATAAAGATTTAGGCAGATGCAAGGGGCTTTCTCATGTTGAAAAACTTCCGGAACTAATGCTATAATGGTAGAGGTGAATTAGACTTACAAATGAGGAGGAAATGAATGAATATTTTAGTTATTAATTGTGGGAGCTCATCCTTAAAGTACCAATTAATCGACATGGCTAAGGAAGAAGTTTTAGCCAAGGGTCTTGTTGAACGGATTGGGATTGAAGGATCTGTAATTAAACATGAAACAATGGGCAAGGAAGAAGTAAAAATCCAAGAAGAAATGAAGGACCATAAACGGGCCCTAGAACTTGTTTTAAGTTCTTTAACCAATAAAGATTATGGTGCTGTGGAATCTTTAGATGCCATTGACGCTGTAGGCCACAGAGTGGTCCATGGTGGAGAAGCTTTTGCAGATTCTGTCATCATTAATGATGAAGTTATGAAGGCCATTAATGACAATGTAGAAATTGCCCCCCTACACAACCCACCAAACATTATGGGAATTGAAGCTTGTAGTGAACTCATGAAGGATGTACCTCAAGTTGCTGTTTTTGATACAGCCTTCCACCAAACTATGCCAGAAAAGAACTACATCTATGGACTTCCCTATGAATATTATGAAAAATACAAGGTTCGCCGTTACGGTTTCCATGGAACTAGCCACAAGTATGTTACAGAAAAAGCGGCTGAATTATTAAACAAACCAGTAAATGAAGTTAACTTAATTACTTGCCACCTGGGAAATGGGTCCAGTATTACAGCAGTTGAAAATGGAAAGAGTATGGACAGCTCTATGGGCTTTACTCCTCTAGAAGGACTTGTTATGGGAACCCGGACAGGAAACTTAGACCCAGCGATTATTACCTTTTTAATGGAAAAAGAAAATTTAAACCCAGAAGAAATGAGCAATCTTATGAATAAAAAATCTGGTGTTTTAGGAATTAGTGGTGTCAGCAGTGACTTTAGGGACTTGGAAGATGCAGCTAAAGACAACCACAGAGCCCAACTGGCCCTGGATATTTTTGAATCCAATGTCCGGAAGTTCATTGGGGCTTATTTTGCTACTTTAGACCATGTTGATGCCATTGTATTTACAGCTGGTGTTGGCGAAAACTCTATTTCTATGCGGGCTTCTATTGTGGAAGGCTTAAAGAACCTAGGCCTAAAGATTGATGACAAGAGAAATGATATTCGTGGCAAGGCACAAGAAATTAGTGCAGGTGATTCTTCTGTAAAGATTTTTGTTATTCCAACTAACGAAGAGCTAATGATTGCCAAAGAAACTTTAGCTTTAACACAAAAGTGAGCAAACTATTGACACGTCCTTGAATTCATCATATAATAAAGTGCATGTATATTTGAGAGGTGAGTCATGGAACTAGCAAAACTTAAGGAATATGCGCAGTCCAATGAACCTATCAAGGGGTCTCTTGAGGGGCCTATAGAGGGCATTGAAACAGCTGGGCTAGGCCTTATGTATCCTATTCATTATGAAGCATCTGTATATTCGGTCGATAATATATGGACTCTCATTTTAACGATTAATTTTAAATACAAGACAACTTGCAGCCGTTGCTTAAAGGAAATTGAAGAGCCTGTTGAAAGTCAGGTGGATTTTCTGGTAACGGAAACAGCTGAAGGAGCCCAATTTTATGAAGAAAATTCTGAAGAAGAGGTTCTTGTATGGGAAGCAAGAGAATCTTTTCTAAGAGAACTGGTGATGAGTGTTGTGGTGACCTCCATCCCCATGCAGGCTCTTTGTAAAGAGGACTGTAAGGGCTTATGCCCAACTTGTGGCAAGGATTTAAACACAGGAGACTGTGACTGTGAAACATCGGATATAGATCCTAGGTTTTCAGCCTTGCAAGGCTTGTTTGATGAAGAATAAGGAGGTGGAGTAAATGGCAGTACCCAAGAGAAAAACATCAAAGCAACGTCGGAATAAACGTCGTGCATCATCTTACCAACTACCAAAGACAACTGTAGTTGAATGTCCAAATTGCCATGAACATAAGTTACCACATCGCATTTGCCCAAAATGTGGTTACTATGATGGTAAAGAAATTATTTCTATGGACAATGAATAATCATCTGAACCTGTAAAGAATGATTTTAAGAGTAAATAACCAAGGCATGGATTCCCATCTATTGCAGTTATTTACTCTTTTTTTATTTAAAAGAGCTTTGCCTATATTTCTTGAAATCTTCAGGTACTTAGGGTAAACTATCAATGTAAATTAAACTATTTTAAATAGAGAAATATAAAGGGAGACTATATGCACATATTATTTGATTGCTTAGGCTCGGACCTAGGTGTGGAAGCCATTGTTGAAGGGGCCCACAACTTTCAAAAGAACCATCCTTTAAGGGCGACCTTTGTGGGAAAAAAAGAGGACATAGAAAAAGCCTTGGAAAAATTCCCTGTGGAAAATAGTGATATTTATCCAGCAGATGAGGTCATTTTAAATACAGAGGAACCGACAAGGGCCTTGAGAAAGAAGAAAAACTCCAGCCTAGTCCGGAGTTTAACCATGCTCAAGGAGGGCAAGGGAGATGCTGTCCTAAGTGCAGGGTCGACAGGAGCTCTCTTGGCTGGCGGTTTATTTATTGTAGGACGGAAAGAAGGCATTAAGAGGGCCTGTCTTCCAGCCCCGATTCCTGGCCCTCATGGTCCCATTTGCCTTGTGGATGCGGGAGCCAACGTGGACTGTTCCCCTGAAATTTTAGAGTCTTTTGCCCAAATGGGCCAGGCCTATGTGGAAAATGTCTTTGACAAGAAGGACCCCAAGGTCTATCTCTTAAACATTGGATCAGAGCCAGGCAAGGGCAACCAACAGACCAAGGAAAGTTTTAAGTTCTTGGAAGAAAACGAGGCTGTGAACTTTTTAGGGAACTTGGAATCCAGGGATCTTTTTAGTAAGGAAGTGGACGTTCTTGTGGCAGATGGTTTTGCAGGGAACATCCTTTTAAAGACTTTGGAAGGCATGGCGGCCTATCTCTTTGGACTTATTAAGGATCAGATGACTTCAACACAGGCTCTCTCCTCTGGAGGGGGAGGAAATCTTAAGGCTTTAAAAAAGGCCTTTGACTATGAAGAAGTAGGGGCTGTTCCTCTTTTAGGTTTAGAAAAGTTGGTATTTAAAGCCCATGGGAGCTCTGGTGCCCGGGCCTTTGAACAAGCCCTAGTCCAAATAGAAAAAGCGGTAGATCACCAGTTAATTGATAAATTTTAGTAGGAGGCAGAAATGAAAGATCGTATTTTAGAATTAATTGCTGAACAATTTCATGTAGATGTGAATGATTTAGACGAAGACACAAGTTTCATGGATGACTTAAATGTGGATTCCATTGAACTCTTGGAATTAGTTATGTCCATTGAAGATGAATTTGACCTAGAAATTTCTGATGAAGTTTTAGAAAACCTGGAAACTGTAGGAGATGTCCTGGACTATATTGACAATCAAGAAATCCAATGACAGACTATAAGGATTTAGAAGAAAGACTGGGCTATCACTTTATTTACAAGGGAAAGCTAAAAGAAACCTTCACCCACGCCTCCTTTGCCAATAGTCATCAAGGGCTTAAATCCTATGACCGGCGAGAATTTTTAGGGGATGCTGTTTTAGATGCCATTATTGGAGAATATTTGTACAGGGCCTATCCGGAAAGTAGTGAAGGGGACTTAACCGTCCAAAAGGCCAAGCTGGTCAGTGAAAAGGCCTTGGCCAAGGTGGCTGTCTATTTAAGACTGGACACCTATATCCAATATGAAAACCAGGCCTACCATAAAAAGGGGATTACGACCTCCATGCGGGCAGATGCAGTAGAGGCAATTATTGGGTCTCTTTTTCTGGAGGCAGGCTTTGACAGGACCCGGGAAGTGGTTTTACGCTTGTACCAAAAACTCTGGGATGAAAACCAATTGGCTTTTGAAGAAGATAAGAACTATAAGTCCACCCTCCAAGAGTTTTTGCAAAAAAAATACCATACCCTGCCCCTGGAATATAAGGTAAAAAAGAAAAAGGGCCCCTCTTGGGACCCTGTTTTCTACATTGAGTGTGTTTCCAAGGGCCGAACCATAGGTCGGGGCAAGGGGTCCAGTAAAAAGATGGCCTCTCAAATGGCAGCCAAGGATGCCCTGGAAAGAATCCACCATGAAAGAAAAAACTAGGATTTTACCGATTTTTATTTCCTTCCAAGGGTGCCCCCACCATTGCATCTACTGTAACCAGGAAAAAATTACAGGCGTCCAAGATATGACACCTGAAAAAGCTCAAAAGGAATTGGAAGAGGGCCTGAAGGGGCAGATTCCCTTGGAAGTGGCCTTTTATGGAGGAACCTTTACTTCCTTGGACGAGGACCTTCAAGAGGCTTATTTTTCCCTAGTTACTCCCTATTTAGGCAAGGAAGTCACGGGAATTCGGATTTCCACAAGGCCAGATGCCATTGAAAAAGACCACTTGGTGGCTTTAAAGAAAAAGGGCTTAAAAAAGGTGGAGCTGGGCTGCCAAAGTCTGGATCCGGAAGTCTTAAAAAAAGCCGGACGAGGCCACAGCCTGGAAGACATAAAAAAGGCTTCTAGGCTGGTGAAGGAAGTCGGCTTAGATTTGGGAGTCCAGCAAATGCTGGGTCTTCCTGGAGAAGATTTTGCTTCTTTTAAAAAAAGCCTGGAAGAGATTCTTTTCTTAAAACCGGACTTTGTCCGCCTCTATCCCACTTTGGTTTTAAAGGAAACGGGCCTCGCCCAACTCTACCGGGAAGGGGTCTACAAGCCTCTTTCCCTGGAAGAAGCCATTCAATGGGCCAGTTATGGCCTAGGAGTCTATGAAAGCCATAAGATTCCTGTCATCCGGATAGGCCTCCAGGCCACAGAAGACCTGGCAGAAGGGAAAGATTTTTTAGCAGGACCCTACCATCCTTCCTTTGGGCAGATGGTAAAGACGGACTTTTTAGTCCGCTATCTTTTAAACTTGTTGGAACCGGAAGAAAGGATTCAAAGGATTGAAGGCTCAGGCCAGATGGTTAGCAACCTTGTAGGCCAGCACAGAAGAGGGCGGAAAGCCTTAGAAAAAGGCCAGGGGCCCATAGCTTTTAAAAACACTCTTGACAGGGTCCTGAAAGTACAGACAGATAAACGGCAGATTGTGATTGGGGAGAAAGACCTATGTATTTAAAGTCCATTGAGATTCAAGGATTTAAAAGTTTTGCAAAAAAAACAAAAATTACATTTAATGAATCCATTACAGCAGTCGTGGGCCCCAATGGCAGTGGAAAGAGTAATATTTTAGACGCCATTTCCTGGACTTTAGGGGAACAAAGGGTCAAAAGCCTTCGGGGAAATAAGATGTCCGATGTGATTTTTTCTGGAACAGATACTAGGAAAGCCCAGGGCCTGGCAGATGTGACCATGACCTTTGACAACTCCAGCAGGTGGCTTCCCCTTCCCTATGAGGAAGTTTCCGTCCAAAGAAGGATGTACCGGTCTGGCGAAAGTGAATTTCGGATTAACAAAGATCTCTGCCGGCTCAAGGACATTCAAGAACTCTTTATGGACACAGGCATTGGGAAAGATGGCTATTCTTTTATTGGCCAAGGACAAATTGATGCCGTTTTAAGTAACAAGCCGGAAGACCGTCGGATGATTTTTGAAGAGGCTGCCGGAATCAGTAAGTTTAAAAAGCGAAAACTGGAGTCCATGAAAAAGCTGGATGGCGTTCTAGATGACCTAGACCGAATCCAAGACCTACTGAGTGAGCTCTATAGCCAGGAAGAAGCCTTAAAAGAGGAAAGTGACCGCTACTTAAACTACCAAAAAGTCTATGAGGAAAAGAAAAAATTAGACCACCAGGTTTATGCCCTGGCTACGAGAGATAATAGGGAAAAACTCAAGGCTCTTTCCTTAAATATCCCAAATTTAAGAAAAGAGCTGGAAGAAAAAAGAGAAGGTCTGGCCCAGGAAAAAGAGGCCTTAAATGCAAAAGAAATGGACTTGGACCAGCTGGAAAGAGACCTGGAAGCTGCATCAAACCTCCTTCAAGTAGACCTGGAGACCTGGTTCAAAGAGGAGAAGGACCAACTGGAAATAAAAAACCAGGTGGAGAGGATGGAAGAAAGGCTGCAAGGGGCCAGGGAAGAAAAGGCCAGATTGGAAGAAGAAAAAGAAGACTTTTCCAGGGACAAGGCAGAAAATCTTGAAAAAATAAACCAAGAATCCCAAAAAATCCAAGACAAGAAGGACCAAATTAGGGAAAAAACCAGGTCTATAGATGGGCTGAAGGAAGAATTTACCCAAAGAGAAAGAACCCTATCCTCCTTGGGCCAAAGAGTCCAAGAAAATAAACAGGACCAGGCCCAGCTTCTTTTGCGGATTGACACCCAAAGGCAGATGCTCAAGGAAAAAATCCAACGGAGGGATAAGTACCAGGCCCTCCTAGACCAGGCAAGAAAAGAATTAGAAGATCTGGAAGAAAAGAAAAGCCAAGAAAGCCAGTTGGTAAAAGACTTAGAGGAAAAAAACCAGGTCTTTTTAAGCCAGCATAGGGAGAAAAAACAGGACCTAGTGGACCTGGAAGCAAGGGTAAGTGCCTTAAAAAACCAGGTTGAGGAAAATGAACTCCGCTACAACCAAGAAAAAAATCAGCGGAATTTTTTACAGTCTACTCTTGACCACTACAATGGCTTTCAAAAGTCTGTAAAAAGTTTCCTTCGAGTGACAGACCAGGAAGGCCTCTTCCAAGGGGAAGTTTTAGGCCCCTTAGCCAATCTTTTTACCGTAGATAAAAAATATGAACTGGCCATGTCTCTAGCCTTGGGATTTGCCCTTCAAAATGTCGTGGTCCAATCAGACGGTCAAGTCAAGGAAATGATTGAAGTCTTAAAGAAAAGGGACTTGGGCCGGGTGACTTTTTTACCCCTAAACCGCTACCAAGGGAAAAAATTATCAACCACCCCTCCGAGGGGGGTTTTAGGCTATGCCAGGGACTTTATCCAATGTGATGACCAGTTCCAGGGACTCTTCCAATCCCTCCTAGGCAACCTAGTCTTTGTAGAAAACTATGACCAAGGCCTGACCCTGTCAAAGAGCTTAAAAAGTAAGATTATTTCTTTAAAAGGAGATGTTTTCCACCCCAAGGGGTCTATTACAGGAGGGTCCATCCAAAAAGGCAATGTACAAATCTTAAACCAGGAAAAACGCCTGAGAGACCAGGAAGAAAAACTGGATAAAATCAACCAACTTCTGGAAGAAGAAAGGGCAAACTTTGACCAGCTAAAGAGGGCCTATGACCAGCTAAGGGAAGAAGTGGAAGACCAAGAAATCCGGATCCAAGGCCAGAATGAAGACCTCTACAAGAGAAGACAAAAAATTTATGCCCTAGACCAAAACCAAGGTCTACAAGAAAGGCAAGTTCAAGGACTGGAAGAGGATTTAAAACTTTCTATAGAAGATTGTAGCCAAGATGAAGAAAAACTGGCCGCCTATGAAGGCCGGAAAAAAGACCAGGAAGAAGAAAGTGAAGGCCTCCAATCCTATGAAGAGGAAAAAAAGGCCCTAGACCAAGTGAAAGAGGCCTTGGAAGAAGAAAAACAAGACCTCCAAGACCTAAGGCTAGACTTGGCCAGCTTAGAAAGTCAGCTTCTCTTTTCCAAGGAAAGGGACCAAAACCTAGAAAGGGATATGGAGACGCGGACCCATAGGCAAGAAATTTTAGATGGAGAAATTATCCAACTGGAAAAAACCCGGGCAGAGGAAGAAAAACGTCTGACCCTTTATTCCAAGACTTATGAAGAAAAAGGGGAGAACCTGGACCGGAGGAAGGAAGCCTTAAATAAGAGGCGGACAGACCTTCAAGCAAGTAAGGACCGCCTCAATGAGGCCAAGAAGGCTTATGAAGAAGAGCTAGAAAGAGACCAGGACCTCCAAGACCAGTTACAAAAAAAGACCTTTCAAAAAGAAAAGTTGGAGCTGGAATTAAGCCACAGCCGGGCCCAACTCTTGGAACGGTATGGTGAAATCCATGAAGAAGATTTGGTTTTAGAAGAAGATGTCAAACCGGGAGACCTAAAAAAAAGGCTCCTTTCCTTAAAAAATCAACTTCTTTCCTTTGGGCCTATGAATGAAAAAGTCTTGACAGACTACCAAGATGTGAAGGCCCGCTTGGACTTTAAGGTCCAGCAAAAAGAAGACCTTATAGAGGCTAAGGAAGAATTAAATCAAGTCTTGGACAATTTAGACCGAAAGATGCGCCAGGCCTTTATGAAGAGCTTTCAAGAGATTACAGGCTATTTTAATGACATTTTTACCCAGCTTTTCCGGGGTGGTCAGGCAGATATTTCCCTGGAAGAAGGGCCCATTCTGGAAGCTGGTATTGAAATTAAGGCCCAGCCTCCAGGGAAAAAACTCCAATCCCTTTCCCTCTTATCTGGAGGGGAACGGTCCTTAACGGCTGTTGCCTTGATTTTTGCTCTTTTAAAGTATCGGCCAGCTCCCTTCTGTATCTTAGATGAAATTGACGCAGCCCTGGATGATGCCAATATTGACCGGTATGTGGACTATATCCAAGACCTAGAGGACACCCAGTTTATTATGATTACCCATAGAAAGCCAACCATGGAAATTGCCGATATCCTATATGGGGTGACCATGGAAGAAAAGGGGATTAGTAGCATTATCCCTATGCAGTTGACAAAAACAGGCCAGTAAGGAGGACCTATGTTTAATTGGTTAAAAGATAAATTTACAAAAAAAGATAAGGATGGAGAAAAGGAAGAGGAAATTCTTGAAAAAGAGTTAGACGAGGACCAAGGAGACCCAGAAGAAGGGGCAGGAGAAGAAAAAGCACCTCTTTCAGAAGTAGAGGAAGAAGAACCAGCTGAAGAGCTTGTTGAAGAAGAGATTTCTCAAGAAGAAAGCATTACTTCAGAAGTTCCAAACCAAGGACCAGAAGACCTTTTTTCTCCTGAAAAAGTAGAAGAACCAGAAGAAAAAATAAAAGAGGAAAAACAGGAAGACCGGGCTCAAGGAGAGTCTGAGTTAGGCAGTTCTGAGGAAAATCTGGAAGAAAAGGACCAAGAGCCAGAGATTTTTGAAGAAAAGATAGAAGAGGAAGAAGTAGAAAATCGAGCTCAAGAAGAATCACCAGCAGGTTCTGAAGAATCGGAAGATTTCTCCCAGGAGGAAGAAGACCTAGAAGCCTTCCAAGAAGAGGAAAAGCTAGACTTTTTCCAAAAACTAAAATCTGGCCTGAACAAAACCCGGAAGACCATGGGCCGGAAGATTAACCAGGTCCTAGGAGCCTATGTAAAAATAGACGATGATCTATTGGAAGACCTGGAAGATGTATTGATTTCTTCTGACCTAGGCATGGAAACAACCATGGAAGCCATAGACCGGCTTAGGGAAAAAATTGTAGAAGATGAAATTCGAGACCCCCAAGAAGTCCTCCCTGCCTTGGGAGAAGTTTTACAGGAATTACTGGATGAATGCCAGCTAGACCATAGTCTCATGACAGAAAAACCCACTGTAATCTTGGTTGTGGGGGTCAACGGAGTAGGAAAAACTACGACTATTGGAAAATTAAGTGCTCGCTTAAAGTCTGAAGGAAAGTCTGTTTTAATTGGAGCAGCCGATACCTTCCGGGCCGCAGCCATTGACCAGGTGAGAACTTGGGGACAAAGAGCCCATGTGGACGTTGTAAGCCATAGTGAAGGAGCGGATCCTGCGGCGGTCACTTTTGATGCCGTAAAGGCAGCCAAGGCCCGGGATGTGGATGTTTTAATTATTGATACAGCCGGCCGCCTCCACAATAAGACAAACCTAATGAATGAACTGGAAAAAATCAGCCGGATTATTGATAGGGAATATCCAGAAGCCCATAGGGAAAATCTTTTAGTTTTAGATGCAACCACAGGGCAAAATGCCATTTCTCAGGCCAAGACTTTTAATGAAGTCACCAATTTATCTGGTTTTGTCCTGACAAAGTTAGATGGAACGGCAAAGGGTGGCGTTGTGATTGGTCTTCAAAGAGAATTAAAGGTCCCCATTAAATTAGTTGGGGTGGGAGAAAAAATAAATGACCTCCAATATTTTGATTCCAAAGACTTTACCCAGGCACTTTTTGCAGGAGAAGAATTAGGAAAATCTGAATAAGCTTCAAAAAATTTTTTCAAAAAAGAAAAATTAAGAAATATTTATAAATTGAACATGGCGAGTCCAGGGGAAAAACCTGGACTTTCTTTTATTTATGAAAAGCTTTTTCGATAGAATACATTTTCCCCTTGATTATTCCCCCCACTTTGTTGCATAATATAAGAGAAGGGGAAGTTTTGATAAAGATAAAATCTTTAAAAGATACCCCAAGAAATATTTTCACATTATTCAATATCTTAAAACATAGCCCTGGGCTTTGGATTGAGGTACTGGAGAATGGATCTTATGAAAGGAGTCATGGATATGGACGCAAAAAAAGGTGATTGGGTAAGAATCCACTCCGTTGTACTGCCAGCAGGACAACGTGCCGGTTCCGTGCCAGAAGATACACAAAAATGTGACCTTCAACTTTGGAACAAGGGATTTTTACTAGGAGACAGTGCTTCAGTTGGTGATGAAGTAGAAGTAGAAACAATTATTGGCCGTAAGGTAAAAGGGGAACTTGTAGAAGTACATCCCTATTGGAAACACAACTTTGGTAAATGTGTACCAGAACTTCTATTTATCGGTAAACAAGCACGTGAAATTCTAGCAGAAGGCGGTGAATGTAAATGAGTAAAGATTTAAGTTATGATGCAGTGATGGCCCGTAATGGGGAAATCATGAAGGAAGCCCTAGGCTTTGACTTTGAACAATTTGAATCTGGAAGCATCGCTTTTGACTATGAAGGTTTAATGGATGCTGTTCCTTATACTTTTGATGAAATTCGTGACTACCAATTAGCTCATGGTGTAGGTAACACACCACTTTTGGAACTTAGAAACTTAACAGCTCTTGCTCGTAGCTGTGCTCCAGAAGGAAAGGGTGCCCGGATTTTTGTTAAAGACGAATCCTGTAACGTAAGTGGATCCTACAAGGCACGTCGTGCATCTACATCCATCCAACACGCTAAAGCTAAAGGATACAAGGGTGTTATTGCCGCAACAAGTGGTAACTATGGTGCTGGGGTTGCTTCTCAAGCTTGTATGTCAAACTTAAAATGTATTATCGTACAAGAATGCTATGACTCTAGAGAAGTAGGACAACCAGAAATTATTGAAAAAGCTCGTGCCTGTGAATCTCTAGGTGCAGAAGTTGCTCAATTAACTGTAGGACCTGAATTATTCTACTACAACCTAGTTCTTCTTGAAGAAACTGGTTTCTTTAATGCAAGTCTATATTCTCCACTAGCTATTGCTGGTGTTGAAACACTTGGATATGAAATTGCTGAAGAATGTAAAGAAAAATACGGAAAGTATCCAGAAGTTGTTGTTGCTACAAACGCTGGTGGTGGAAACCTTACTGGTACAGCTCGTGGACTAAAACGTGCTGGGGCAACTGACACACAAATCGTTGGGGCTTCTGTTGACCTTTCTGGACTTCATATGGCCAGTGACGAACAATTCAACAAGAAATCTTTCACAACTGGACATACTGGATTTGGTATTCCATTTGCAACTTATCCAGACCGTTCAGACGTTCCACGTTCTGCCGCTCGTCCAATGCGTTATATTGACCGCTATCTAACTGTAAACCAAGGATCTGTATTCTATATCACAGAACTTTTAGCTCAATTAGAAGGTATGGAAAGAGGACCAGCTGGAAACACTTCTTTAGCTGTTGCCTTTAAGGTAGCTCAAGAATTACCAGAAGATGCCATTGTTGTTTCTCAAGAAACTGAATACACTGGTGCTGGTAAACACATTCTTCCACAATTAACCTTTGCTAAGGAAAATGGAATTGACGTACGTGTTGGAGACCCAACAACTGAAAAAGAAATTCCTGGTAAAAACATCATCTTACCAGAACATCCATCCAAGGTATTTGCTACAGATTTAGATGTAAAGAAAACACGTAAATCTGTGATTAAAAATGCTGTAAAACACCACAAGGTAGATGTGGTTAACAAGAAGGACTTAGACTTCTTAGCAAAAGAAGTAAACTCCGATGTTGAATTCGTTAAGAATGCACTTGACGAATTAGGCATAAAATACGAAGGCTAAAACTGGTCTTGGTAAAACGAACTATATTTAGGGGGTAAAGTATGGAAAGAAAAGATGATTTCCAAGAAAGACGGGCTCACTTAGCTGAACTGTCTGAAGAACAATTGGAAAAAAGATTCTGGGAATTGTGTGAAGAAGTTATGCAACCCATTATTGATCTTGCAAAGAAGAATACAACTCCATCCATTGAACGGTCTGTTCTACTTCGTATGGGCTTTTCAAGCTTAGAAGCCACTAGCATTGTTGAAGGATGCTTAGACCGTGGTTTAATTGGACATGGTGCAGGACACATTGTATATCGCATGGCCAAAGACAACAACCTAGAACTTCGAGATGCAGGTTTAAAACTTGTAGATGGAGAACTATGGGATAAGGCTGTAGAAACTTTTAAGGGAGGTGCCAACTAATGTTTGAATGGAAAAATATTAAGGACGATTACCGCGTTCTAAAAATGACTCCAGAAGAAGACGAAAAACGTATGAATGGCATGAAAGCTCTCGACCCAGAAGAAAAAATTGATGTGGAAGAAGTTTTAAAAGGCCTAGAAAATTATTATCCAAGAAGTCGTGGTTGGCACTGGCGTGATGGACGTGATCAAGTTCGTGAAATTGGACCTTTCACCTATTACGAAATGTCTGATCCTCTAAAGAACTCACAACCTCTTCCTGCTGCACCTTCTTTTGGAAACATTGACCCACAACCAAATGCAGTTATCACAACAGAAATTGCTTCTGGACGTTTCGAAGACGATATTCGTCGGATGCGTATGGCTGCTTGGCACGGTGCAGACCACTTAATGGTTATCCGTACAGCTGGTCAATCCCATATGGAAGGTTTAATTGAAGGAACTCCTCAAGGAACTGGTGGGAACCCAATTACTCGTAAACACTTACGGGCACAACGGAAGGCTCTAGACTTAATCGAAGATGAAGTTGGCCGTCCACTAAACTATCACTCCTATGTATCTGGGGTAGCTGGACCTGAAGTTGCTGTATTATTTACAGAAGAAGGTATTTCTGGGGCTCACCAAGACCCTCAATACAACGTATTATACCGGAACGTTAACATGATTCGTTCCTTCGTTGATGCTGCTGAAGCTAAGTCTGTTATGACTTATGCAGGTATTGCACAAATTGACGGGGCTCATAATGCTAACGCTACTGCTATTGAAGCTTGGAAGGTAATTCCAGAACTAATGGTACAACATGGTTTGAACTCTATGTTCTCCGTATTGGTAGGGATGAAGAAATCTAACATCTGTCTATCTACTGTACCACCAACAGCTCAACCAGCACCAAACCTATCTATTGACTTACCCTATGCTGTTGCTTTACGTGAAGTATTCAAAGAATACAAGATGCGGGCTCAACAAAATACAAAGTATATGACAAGCTCCACTCGTGAAGCCACAGTTACCCATATTACCGACTTGTTAATTTCTGAATTAACTAGTGCAGATATCCAATCTACAATTACTCCTGATGAAGGACGGAATGTACCTTGGCATATCTACAACATGGAAGCTATTGACAACGCAAAACAAGCTTTTGCTGCTTTTGACGGATTAATGCGGATGGTAAAACTTCGCAGAGACGAAGATCCATTAAAGAGCAAAGTTCGTGAATTAAAAGAAAAAGCTGTTTTATACCTAGAAGAAATTCTAGAAGTTGGCGGTTACTTCAACGCAGTTGAAGCTGGTTTCTTTGTTGACTCTGCTGAATATCCAGCAAGAAATGGTGACGGGATTGCCCGTGAAATCGAAGGCGGCGTTGGTGTAGGAACTGTATATGAACGCGCAGACGATTATATGGCACCTGTTACTGCACACTTTGGAAATAACAATATCGCTCAATATGACGAATCAGCTGTAGATGATCCTGCAAAACTTATTGATGGTTGTACTTTTGAAAAACCAGAAAAGATCGTCTACATTGATGAACTTGACCCAGAAGATAACGTCCACACTCGGATGAAGAAACTAGAAAAGTATAGACATTCTTCTCTAATCATCCCAGAAATGGAATGGTGTGGCGATGGAATCATCCAAATCACCATGTTCTTACCAGTTGAAGAACGGACAGCTGAATTTGCAGGAATTGAAGTAGGACGCAAATTAGGCTTAAAAGAAGTTGAATGTATCGGTAAAGAAATCATGCAACTTGCCGAAGGAACTCGGGTTGAAATCAAAGGTAGAGTACAATTTGATATTGACCTTGATGAATTAGTAATTCCTCCAAAACCAGACATCATGAGCAAGGAAGAATTACGTGACATCATCAAAGATGATCCTATGACTGTTGTTGCTGGTACAGTAGGACAAGACGAACACTCTGTAGGTTTACGAGAAATCCTAGACATCAAACACGGTGGAATTGAAGGCTTTGGTATTAAATTCCATTACCTAGGAACTTCTGTACCTCCAGAAAAATTAGTCGATGCCGCTATTGAAACCAAGGCAGATGCAATTTTAGCTTCTACCATCATTTCTCATGATGACATCCATTATAAGAACATGCGTAAGATTGATGAAATTGCTAGAGAAAAAGGGATCCGTGACAAGGTCATCATCTGTTCAGGTGGTACTCAAGTATCTAACGAACTTGCTGTTCAAGCAGGTATGGATGCTGGATTCGGTCGTGGAACCCATGGAAACAATGTCGCCACTTTCCTAGTTAAAGAAAGAGCTAGAAGGAGAGAAAATGGCGAAAATTAATCTGCTTGTTGCAGAGATTGGAAGCACAACCACAGTCGTGAATGCTTTTGATTTTGCTGGACCTTGCCCTAAATTTGTGGGGCAAGGTCAAGCTTTTACATCCGTTGAACAAGGGGATGTAAATGTAGGAATTAACCAAGCAATTGAAGCATTAAAAGAGTCTATTGGAGACCAAGACTTAGAATATGACCATTTAATTGCAACAAGTTCTGCAGCTGGAGGGCTCAAAATGACGGTCCACGGTCTTGTCTATGACATGACAGTACGGGCAGCCAAGGAAGCCGCTTTAGGTGCAGGTGCAAACATTAAATTTATCACAGCTGGAAAATTACGGCGGACAGATTTAAAGAGAATTGAAAATATCCAACCCAATATTATCCTATTGGCTGGCGGTGTAGACTATGGAGAAAGAGACACAGCCATTGAAAATGCAGAAAAACTTGCAAGCCTTGATATTCATGCTCCTATTATCTATGCAGGAAATATTGAAAACCAAGATGAAGTAAAGCTCATTTTTGAAGAAGCTGGAATGGAACTCTATATTGTAGAAAATGTCTATCCACAAATTGACTCTTTAAATATTGAACCCACAAGGGCGATTATTCAAAAAGTTTTTGAACGCCATATTATCCATGCCCCAGGTATGGAAAAAGTGACAGAACTGGTCGATGGATCTATTATGCCGACACCAGGTGCTGTTATGGAAGCTGTAAAACTTCTCCAAAAGGACATTGGCGATGTTGTGGCCATTGACGTTGGAGGAGCAACAACAGACGTCCACTCTGTTGCTGAAACCAGTGATGAAATCTCAAGAATTCAAGTGGCACCAGAACCCTTTGCGAAACGTTCTGTAGAAGGGGACTTAGGCTGCTATGTTTCCATGCCCAATGTGGTAGACTTCTTAGGAAAAGAAGATATTGCTAAGAAAATGGGTATTTCTGAAGAAGAGTTGGAAGAAGTGATTGAAAACCACCTTCCCATTCCAAAAACAGAAAAAGATATTCAATTTTCCGAAATCTTGGCAGAATATGCAACCATTACTGCCATGAAACGCCATGCAGGCCACTATAGAAACTTGTTCGGCGGCGAAGGGAAGAAGACCCTGGCTGAAGGAAAAGACTTAACCCAAGTCCAAAATATTATTGGAACTGGTGGAGCCTTAACTCGCCTTCCCCATCGGATTGAAATTATGGAAAAAATTGCCAAGTCAAATTCTGGTAATGAACTTCTACCCACTGCAGAAGCAAAAATTTTAGTTGATAATGACTATATCATGGCTTCTCTAGGTGTCATGAGTCGACATTATCCAGAAGAAGCCCTTCATCTTTTAAAAGTCAGCCTAGGCTTAGAAAAAGATGACTGTGAATAAATAATTTTGGGGAAAGGGCTCGTCCCTTTCCTTTTTTTGCATAAAAAGAGTAAAAGGAGTAAATGGACTATGAAAATAACAAGACCTGCATGGTTGGAAGTAAACCTTGACACCTTCCAAGACAATATCAAGGCCATCCGCAAGGTAATTAACAAGGACACCAAAGTTTTATCCATTGTAAAAAGTGATGGCTATGAATTTGGAGCAGTCAAAGCTGTAGAAACCTTAAGAGAAGTTGGCGTGGACTATTTTGGTGTCGCCACCTTAAGTGAAGGAATCAGCATCCGCAATCATTTTGATGATGTAGGACTTTTAATTTTAGGCTATACACCAGAATATCTAATGGAAGATGCCATTAAAAACCGGGTGACCATGGCCTGCTATTCTTTAGAATCTGCAAAACAAATGAATGACCACGCCCAAAAATTGGGGATGAAGGCCATTGTCCATGTTGTTTTAGATACAGGAATGAACCGGATTGGCTTCCAAACCTATGAAGACAAAATTGAAGAAACAGCCAAGACCATTGTGGAAATTTCTAAGCTAGACCACATTAACCTAGAAGGAATGTTCACCCACTTTGCTGTAGCAGATGAAGATGAAGCCTATACTAAGAGCCAATTTGAACGCTATATGAAGACCTACAAGGCCATTGAAGAAGCTGGCTATAAAATTCCTAGACCCCATGTAAGCAACTCCCATGCCACCATGAAATATCGGGACTTTGACCTTTATTATGACCGTCCAGGTATCCTACAATATGGATCTGTTGAAGGAGATCCTGCAGGAAAAGACTTTGATGTCCACTTTATTGGCGCAATTAAGGCTCTTATCGGCCATGTGAAGACCATCCCAGCTGGGGAAGGTGTTTCCTATGGCTTAACCTATACCACAGACAAGGAATCCAAAATTGCCACCCTACCCCTGGGCTATGCCGATGGAATCCCTAGACTTCTTTCCAATAAGATTGATGTTCTAGTTAATGGCAAACGCTGCAAGCAAGTGGGGCGGATTTGTATGGACCAATTTATGATTGATGTTACCGACGTAGATTGCAAGGTAGGTGACGAAGTGGTCATTATTGGAAAGCAAGGGGACGAAGAAATCACCATTGAAGAAATTGCAGAACATGCTGGAGAAATTCCAACATCTTTTGTAACCCACTTTAATAAGAGACTTCCCAGAGTTTATATTAAAGGTGGAGAAATTGTGGAAGTGGATGATTTAGTATTAAGACAATAAAATAGGATCCAATCCATGATATAGGGAACCTCTGGTCCATAAAAAGGCCTAGGGGTTCTTTCTATTTTTAGAAGTTTTCAGTAAAAATGTAAATTTTAAGGATTGATTTAGCATATATATATATGGGTATATAAAAAATAGAAGGGAAAGCTTTAAAGTGAAAAAGTGAGGATAGGGCCTTAAGAAAAGAAAACTACTTATTCAAAGTTCTCTAAAGGAAAAGGAATTTTAATTCTAGGGGGAAAATAGAAGAGATTATTTAAAGAGACGTTTTATTAAAGGGCGAAAAGAAAATAGAGAAGACCTTAAAAATAAGGGAGATGAAGACATGAAAAAAAGTAATAGTATCTATAACTTATTGGGATTATTAGCCTATGGAATTTTTTGCTTTTTATCCTATCAAGTGGTGGCAAATTATGAACTGAGCTGGGGCCTTTTACTTTTTACCTTGGCCGCACTCATCGTCAGTAAAGCAAGCCTCCAAGGCTTTTTATCTAGCCTGGGAGACCAAGGGAAAAAGGAACTTCCCTTCCGAATTGTTTACTTTCTCCTCTACTTTGCCGGCTCAGTCTTTATCATGGTCCTATACCGGAGCAACAAGCCCATGGAAATCATAACGAGCAACCTTTACAATACAGCCTACTTTACCTATATGGGCCTCTCCATGTTTTGTGCCATAGATTTTCTAGTCCGGTATTTTTTTCGGAAGGACCTAAAACAAATGGAAGAGGAAAGAAAAAATAAAGGGAAAAATTGAAAAATCTAGTCTTGACGAATGGATAGGATTTGATATAATAATAGGGTCAAGAGTTTGTCTTGACCCTATTATTGCGTGGTGATTCAAATGATTGAAAGAACAGTCGAAGTTGGTTTGTTATTGGATTGCTATGAAAACTTACTTCACGACCGGACAAGAAAAATTTTAAAGGACTATTTTTCCTATGACCTCTCCTTAAATGAGATTGCCGACCAGCAAGGAATTTCCAAGCAGGCCGTCAGCGATCAAATTAAGCGAGGGGAAGAAAAGCTCCATGGCTATGAAGAGGCCCTGGGACTCTTGGAAAAAAATAGGCGGATAGATGCCGCCTTGGGCCTGTGTATTAAAAAATTAGAGACCCTGCATGAAAAAGAAGGGGAAAAAGTCCGGGAGGAAGTCGTAAAAACATTACAGGAGGTGGCAAGTGGTCTTTGAATCTTTATCGGATAAGCTTCAAAATACTCTAGGAAAGCTCCAGGGCAAGGGCAAGGTTTCTGAAAAAGATGTGAAGGAAGCCATGCGGGAAGTAAAACTTGCCCTCTTGGAAGCAGATGTAAACTTTAAAGTGGTCAAGGACTTTGTCAAAAAAGTTCGAGACCGGTCCGTTGGCTCTGAAGTCATGGAATCCTTGACTCCTGGCCAACAGGTGATTAAAATTGTCAACGAAGAGCTCACAAATTTAATGGGGACAGAGGAAGTCAAGCTAAACCTGGCAGGACCTGGACCGTCTGTCATTTTAATGTGTGGTCTTCAAGGGGCCGGGAAAACAACAACCGTTGGGAAACTGGCAAAAAAACTGAAAAAAGAAGGCAAGCGGCCCTTGGTTGTAGCTTGTGACGTCTATCGACCAGCAGCCATCAAGCAATTGGAAGTGGTGGCTGGACAAGTGGATGTACCTATTTTTCAAATGGGAGACAAGATTTCTCCTGTAGACATTGCCAAGGCTGCCTTGGAGCATGGAAAGAAAAATGGGAACAATGTGATTTTACTGGATACGGCTGGACGTCTTCACATTGATGAAGACCTCATGGGGGAATTAAAGGAAATTAAGGAAGCTACCAATCCTTCCGATATTCTTTTAGTCCTAGATGCCATGACCGGGCAAGATGCGGTAAATGTGGCAGAACACTTTGATGGAGAGCTGGACATTACCGGGGTCATCCTGACCAAGCTAGATGGGGATGTCCGTGGTGGAGCCGCCCTTTCCATTCGTGCCGTGACCAACAAGCCCATTAAGTTTATTACCATGGGCGAAAAAATGGACCAATTGGAAGCCTTCCATCCAGACCGAATGGCCTCTAGGATTTTGGGCATGGGAGATGTTCTCTCCTTAATTGAAAAGGCCCAATCTTCTGTAGATGAACAAAAGGCCAGGGAACTGGAAGAAAAGCTGCGAAAGCAAAGTTTTACCCTGGATGATTTTTTAGACCAAATTGCACAAATGCGGAAGATGGGTCCCATAGGAGATCTTGTGGGCATGCTTCCCGGGGTGAATTCTAAGGCCTTAAAGGGCTTTGATGCAGCTGGGTCGGAAAAGGCCATGAATCAAATGGAGGCCATTATCCGGTCCATGACACCCAAGGAAAGAGCGAATCCAGATATTATTG
Source organism: Clostridiales bacterium SIT11 (assembly GCA_001299455.1). Lineage (GTDB taxonomy): Bacteria > Bacillota > Clostridia > Tissierellales > Peptoniphilaceae > Urinicoccus. The sequence goes on from CYUK01000003.1 coordinate 57,832, forward strand.
ACAATTCCAGACGGAAGCGGATTGCAGAAGGATCTGGAGTCCAGGTTGTAGAAGTCAACCGGCTACTGAAGCAGTTTAAGGACTTACGAAAGCTCATGAAGCAGTTTGGAAACATGGGGAAGGGAAAGAAAATGCGAAAGATGAAGATGCCCTTTCCATTTTAAGTGTGCTTAAAATTTATTTAAATAAATTTTATAGTTTATTATTGGAGGTGAAAAGATGGCAGTTAAAATTCGTTTAAGAAGAATGGGAGCAAAGAAAAATCCATTTTACCGGATTGTCGTTGCAGACTCAAGAGCACCAAGAGATGGTCGCTTTATTGAAGAGTTGGGCTATTACGAACCCCTGAGCAAGGAAAAAAATGTAAAAGTGGATGCAGAAAAGGTCCAAAAATGGATTCAAAATGGAGCAAAACCTACAACTACAGTAGACCGTCTCTTTAAGGCAAATAATGTCTATGCTGGTCAAACAGAAAGCTCTGTAGAAGAAACTTCTGAAGAAGTTACAGAAGAAGTAGAAGAGGCTGAAGAAGCTTAAGGAGGGGCCCATGGTAGAATTTGTAGAATACATTGCCAAGGCCATTGTCCAATATCCAGATGAAGTCCGTGTAGAAGAAAAGGAAATTCCCAAAGGAAAACAACTTCTTTTATATGTGAACCAAGAGGACATGGGACGGGTCATCGGCCGTGGTGGAAAAATTGCCAATGCCATGCGAACTGTTTTAAAAGCTGTCAGTATGAAGGAAAATTGCGACATTTATTTAGAGATTGTTGCCAATGAGTGATCAAACCCAACTAGGAAAAATAGTCAACAGCCATGGGCTGGATGGGACAGTAAAACTCTATCCCTATACTGACTGTTTAGACCAATTTCAAGAAGGGATGACCTTAGAAATCGGAAATCCTAGTCAAAGTTATCAGGTTAAAAAAGTTCGCCAGCAAAAAGGCATGGTGTATCTTAAGCTTGAGGGCATAGAAACGAGGACAGAGGCAGATGGCCTGAAAGAGGCACCTGTATATGTCCTAAAAGAAAATCGCAGGGACTTACAGGCCAATGAATACTTTATTGAAGACTTGCTGGGTTTTTCTGTCTATGAAGAAGATGGAAACTTTTTAGGAAGCCTTCAAGAAGTAGAAAAAGGACTGGCCAACGATCTTTATATTGTTAAGGGTGAAGATAAGGTCTATTGGATTCCAGGAGTGAAAGAATTTATTCTGAAGATTGACCTGGAAGAAAAAAAGATTGTTGTCCACTTAATTGAAGGGATGGCCCTATGAAAATTACGGTACTGACCTTATTTCCCGAAGCCTTTACCTGGCTCAAGAATTATAGTATGATTCAAAGGGCCCTGGAGATTGGCGCCTTGGACTTAGAACTTGTTCAAATTCGGGATTTTGCAGCCAATAAGTACAAAAAGGTGGATGATTATTCCTTTGGTGGAGGCCCTGGCATGGTTATGGCTCCCCAGCCTTTATTTGATGCCCTAGATAGTCTAGAGGATCCAGGACGGGTCTACTATCTTTCCCCCCAGGGAAAGACTCTGACCCAGGACAAGTTGTTCCAGCTTAAGTCGGAAGAAAAAATTGTCCTTTTAAATGGCCACTATGAAGGGATTGACCAAAGAGTCATTGACCAAAAGGTGGATGAAGAAATTTCTATTGGAGACTATGTCCTGTCTGGTGGAGAAATCGCCAGTCTAGTGATTATTGATGGGATTAGCCGGCTCCTAGATGGAGTTCTAACTTCCAGCGAAAACTATATGGACGAGTCCCATGTGGGGAAATTTTTGGAAAATGCCCAATACACAAGACCTGCAAATTTTCGAGGCCTTGAAGTACCAGAGGTTCTTTTAAGCGGCCACCATGAAAACATTCGAAAGTTCCGTCTCCATTCTAAGATTAAAAATACTCTGGAAAAGAGACCGGACTTGCTAGATGAAAGCATGATGACCCAAGAGGAAAGAGCCATCTATAATGAAATAAAAAAAGAAATAGAGAAGGGAGGTCTATGATGGATATTATTAAAAATATTGAAGAAGAACAAAAGAAAGACATTGTTGATTTTCGTCCAGGAGATACCGTTGAAGTTGCTTACCGGATTATTGAAGGCAGCCGGGAACGGGTACAAGCTTTCCAAGGAACTGTCATTAAACGCCAAGGATCCGGAATCAGTGAAACCTTCACTGTCCGCAGACTTTCTTACGGAGTTGGTGTGGAACGTACTTTCCTAGTACATTCTCCAAGAATTGAAAACCTAAAAGTACTTCGTAGAGGACGCGTTCGTCGTGCAAAACTTTACTATTTACGTGGACGCCAAGGAAAAGCTGCCAAGGTTCGTGAACGTAAAAGCTATTAAAAAACACTCTAGACACAACAAAAGTTATAATAAATCTTTACCAAAGCTTAAAAATTTGTTATAATATATTTGTTGTGAATCTAGAGGGACTGCGGGTGTAGCTCAGTGGTAGAGCCCCAGCCTTCCAAGCTGGTTGCGAGAGTTCGATTCTCTTCACCCGCTCCAGGGACCTGTAGCTCAGCTGGTTAGAGCGCACGCCTGATAAGCGTGAGGTCGGTGGTTCGAGTCCACCCAGGTCCACCAAATAAACCGCCTATTAAAGCAATTCAAGCTTTTGCAGGCGGTTTTTTAGTACTTGTAAAATATCTTCTTTAAAATAATTTTGACCCCAAACCAAAACGAGAACTTGGTCCTCTAGGGGAAGGTCTTTTAGGCCCAACCTTTTTAAGGGAGGACAAAGGATGTAGTAGGCTTCCTTATCTTCTAAAGTCCCCTTGTTCAAGAGGATTTGATAGGAAAAGGCGCCATCTCGGACAGTTAAGGAATCGAAAGCCTGGTGGTTTTCCTGGTTCTTGAGGGAAGTTTTTCCCTGGACAAGTAGGGTGTCAGCTAGAAGGTCTAGAGATTCCACCTGGTAGCGACCTAAGAGGGCCAGGTCTTTTTCAAGTTTTTGGAAGTCTAAGTCCAAGTCCCTATACCAAGACAACTCTTCTTTTGCGACTTGAATTAAGGCTTCCTTGGCCTCTGGATTTTGGTCCTCATAATAAGCTTTTAGGTATTTTTTTTCATTTTTATACCCTAGCCCCGGACTTTTGGTATAATAAAGTTGCCAAGATGCCCGGGTTTTCCCAGGAAAGGCATGGAACTTTTCCAAGTTTTCTTGGACCTGCCAAAGGTCACGATGGTCTGGCCTATAATTTTTTAATTGGAAGTCTTGTAACTTGCGATTTAAAAATTTTAAGTCAAATTGACTCCCTCGAAAGCTGGTAATGGACCTAGGGGCTTGGGCCAAAAATCCTTCTAAGAAGGGGATTTCCTGGTTGAAGCTGGGAAGGAAAAGACTTTGTAGATTTTTTCCCTTGCTATCCATCCAGGCGATGAGGTAAATAGAATCTTTATGGGGGTTTAAACCCGTTGTTTTAATTTTAAAATACATGATGTCTCCTTTGTTTTAGTCTACCACAAAAGCGGACATCCTTGAATAGAAAGGAAGAGGAATGCTTTATTTAGATAATTGTGCCACAAGTAAACCCTTGGAATCGGTGGTCCAGGCCATGGTTCGGGCCATGGAAGAGGACTTTGGAAATCCCTCCAGCATCCATTCCTTTGGATTTTCCCTGGAACAGGAAATAAAAAAAATCCGGGCCTTTATTTTAGATTACTTAGGAGGACAGGGACAAGTATACTTTACTTCTGGAGCCACAGAGGCCAACAACACCGTCATCCACAGCTTTGCCCTGGACCACCCCCAAGGGAGGATCATCACCAGTCCCCTGGAGCATGCCTCTCTTATGGAGCCCATTAAAGACCTGGAAAACAAAGGGTTTACTGTAAACCGCGTGAAAATTTTACCCAATGGACAAGTAGACTATGAGGACCTAGAAAGGCTTGTAGGGGAAGGAGCTGACCTTGTGGCCCTGACCCATGTTAACTCAGAACTGGGCAGTATCCTAGATCTGGACCGAGTCCGGCAGGCCTTGAAGGGGAAACAAGTCCACCTCCACATTGACGGAGTCCAGGCCTTGGGAAAAATTCCCATTGATTTAAAGGGGGTCAATTCCTATGTTTTTTCCGGTCATAAGTTTCATGGACCCAAGGGAATAGGAGGCCTTTACCTGGCCCCTGGAGTTTCCCTCCATCCCTTAATTTTAGGAGGCGGCCAGGAAGCTCACTTTCGGTCAGGAACAGAAAATGTACCGGGAATTTATGGCTTATATGCTGCTTTTCAAAACTTGGAAGACCATTTTGACGAAAATTATGCCAAGGTAAAAAAATTAAAGGCCCATCTTTTGGAGGGCTTAAAGTCTACCTTTCCAGATATTTTATTCCATGGAGATCTGGAAACCACAAGCCCCTATATTCTGTCCTTATCCATTCCAGGCACCCGGGCGGAGGTCCTAGTCCATATGCTAGAGGAAGAGGAAATTTATATCTCCACAGCCAGTGCTTGCTCCAGCCATAAGAAGGAAGGAAAAAACCCCATCCACCAGGCCATTGGCTTAAGTAAAGAGGAGTCCATGGCCACCTTAAGGATTTGCCTGGATCAGAGCCTGGAAGAAGAGGACTTGGATTATTTTATCAGCCGGTTAAAGGAAAAGGTGGACGACTTAAGAATGATTATTGGAGGACGATAAAGTGTATATTAGTTTGAGTTTAGGTGAGCTGATTTTAAAGGGAAAAAATCGGCAAAAATTTGTAAACCAATTAAAGCGAAACATCCGCCGGGTCTTGAAAGATGAAGATCTAGGAGAGATTTACCAAGAAATGGGGAAGATTTATATTGAAACCCCACCAGACCGGCTGGAAGCCCGGATGAAAAAGTTAAAACATCTTTTTGGCATTGTCTATATTAGTCCCTGTATCCGCCTGGAAAAGGACTTGGAAACCATAAAAAAGGAAACCACCCCCTTTATTGCCGGCTATTTGGAAAAAAATCCAGCCCAGACCTTTAAGGTGGTCTGTTCCAGGGCAGATAAAAGCTTTCCCGTAAAATCACCGGAAATGAACCGGATTTTAGGAGGAGAAATCTTAAGTCACTTTCCGAACCTCAAGGTGGATGTCCATAATCCAGACTTTTATTTCTATTGCGACATAAAAAAATATGTTTACTTCTATATTTCTAAAATAAAAGCGTATGGAGGGCTTCCTGTGGGTACAAATGAAAGAGGACTTGTACTTTTATCTGGAGGGATTGATTCTCCTGTGGCTGGATTTTTAATGGGGAAAAGAGGGGTCCAAATTGACGCCCTTCATTTTCATTCCTATCCATTTACCTCCCAAAGAGGGGAAGAAAAGGTGAAGGACCTGGCCCGGATTTTATCCACCTATACAGGCCCTATCCGGATGCACAGCATCAATCTTTTGCCCATCCAAAAGGAAATACAAAAGTCCTGTCCCTATGAAGAAATGACTATTTTATCCAGGCGGTTTATGATGCGGATTGGCCAAAAACTATGTGATGAGCTAGGCTACTTATCCTTGATTACAGGAGAAAACCTAGGCCAGGTGGCCAGTCAAACCATCTATGGCCTAAGGGCCTCGGCAGATGTGGTGGATACCCTGGTTTTCCGGCCCTTAATTGGTATGGACAAGGTGGATATTATTCGAATTGCCCAGGACATTGGAACCTATGGAACATCTATCCAGCCCTTTGAAGATTGTTGCACCGTCTTTTTACCCAAGCACCCAAGTTTGAAGCCATCTATTGAAGAAATGGAAGCCTCGGAAGCAAACTTGGATGTGGAAAAATTAGTCAATGAGGCTGTGGCCTCTCGGAAGACCTATAGGATTGATTAGGAGGAAACTATGAAGAAAAAGTTCAGCCCACTTATTATTTTACTGGTTGTCTTAGTTTTATTGATTGGCAAGGGTGTCGGCACCTATAACCGCTTGGTAAAGGCCGATGAAAATGTCAACCACCAATGGGCTCAAGTTGAAAATGTGCTAAAACGTCGAGCCGACTTAATCCCTAACTTAGTGAACACAGTTAAGGGATATGCCAACCATGAAAAAGATGTATTAACTGAAGTGACCCAAGCCAGGGCCGCTGTACAAAATGCCCAAGGCCCTAAGGAACAAGCTGAAGCCAATGCGGAATTAAATAAGGCTCTGGGAAATATCAATGTAGTCGTAGAAGCCTATCCAGAATTAAAGGCCGATAAGAACTTCCAAAATCTTCAAGCAGAACTTGCCGGGACAGAAAACCGGATTGCTGTAGAACGGAAGAGGTATAATGATGTGGTGTCTAGCTTCAACCAAGATGTCCGTCGGTTCCCAACCAGCATCTATGCAGGAATATTGGGCTTTCATCAAAAACCCTACTTTGAAATTTCAAGTGAAGATGCCAAGACTCCGGAAGTGAGTTTTTAAATGAAGGCAAGGAAGGGCCTTGTTTTCTTAACAGTTTTTTTCCTAGTCCTTTCTACTTTTTCTTTGGCTAAGGAAAGCCCTCTGCCAGATCCTAGCTATGAAGGCTATGTCTATGATGAGGCAGGGGTCCTAGGCCAAGAGACAAAGGATATTATCATTCAAAAGGCAAAAAGACTGGACCAAAAGACAGGGGCTCAAATTGTAGTGGCCATCATTCCTTCCTTAAAAAGGGAAGAAATTGAAGACTACAGTGTCCGTCTTTTCCAACATTGGAAGATAGGAAACAAGGCAGACCAAGGGGTCTTGCTCTTAATTTCCATGGAAGACCATAAAATTCGTATTGAAACAGGTTATGGATTGGAAGGCCCCCTACCGGATATGGTTTGTGCCGAAATTATTGATGGGATGGGTCCCTATTTTCGGGAAGGCAATCCAGACCAAGGTGTTTTATACGCCTTTAAAGAACTTTATACAAGAACAGCTGAAGAGCTAGGCTACGAAGATACGGGGGAAGAGATTCCCCTAGAGACTAGGGAAGAATATTCCTCCATAAATATGGGGAGGATTATAACCATCATTGTTCTCCTGATTATTTTCTCCAACCTCTTTTCAGGCCCCAGAGGGCCCAGAAGGCGGAGACGCAGGGGCTTCTGGATCTTCCCAGGTGGAGGATTTGGTGGCTGGTCCAGTGGAGGAGGCTGGCCAGGAGGATCTTCTGGCGGCGGTTGGTCTGGCGGAGGATCTGGAGGATTCTCCGGTGGAGGCTGGTCTGGCGGCGGTGGGTCCTCTGGTGGAGGAGGCGCTAGCGGCGGCTGGTAAAAAATAAGGTAGGGGTTTAAGATCCCTACCTTATTTGACCCTTTAGGGATTGCATGGTAAAATGGAAATGCTTTAAAGTTCTTAAGTAAACGTTTTTTTATTTGGAGATTGAAATGTTTATCCTATTTGACTTAGATGGAACCCTCTTAACCAATGAAAAAATTATTTTAAAAGAAGATGTTGCCCACTTAAAAGACCTCCAAGCCAGGGGACATCAATTAGGAATTGCCACAGGACGGCGATTTTTTTCTGTACGGGAAATTTTAAACCCCTATGATTTAAAACTGTCTGTCATTGGCAATAATGGGTCCATTATCCGGGATGAAAGGGACCGATTTATCTATAAAAAGGCTCTAACTAAGGAAAAAATAGAGGCCCTACTGGACCTGGCAGAGCCCTATCCCATTGCACCCATCTTTCACATTGACGGATTTTTTAAAGCCTATGATATGATTTACCATAAGGACTATGTCCATAGAAGTTTAATGGACTATCTTTCTGAGGGCCGTGACCGGACCCTGGTTAAGGAAAATTTCAACTTTATTGACCAGGAATCTGTCCTAAGTCTAATTTATTTTGGTGATGATAAAGACCTTGCTGCCTATGAAAAAGATTTGAAGACCTTCTTTGGAGAAGGGCTCAACACCCATATTTTAAGGAATTTAGACCACCACAAGTCCATTTTAGAAATCTTAGATGGAGAGGTCAATAAGTACCGGGGAGCCCAAATCCTCTTAAACCATAAAGGCTATACAGAGGATGCCCTGATTACAGTAGGAGACGATATGAACGACTTGGCCCTTATCCGCCATGGAAGGGTCAGCTTTGCCATGAAAAATGGGGCGGAAGACTTAAAAAAACAGGCAAATTTTGTGACAGAAAAGGACAACAACCACGGAGGGGCTGTAGCCAGTGTTCTCAAGTATTTAGAAGGAGTGGGACAATGAACATCAATTGGTTTCCGGGACATATGAAAAAAACCTTGGAAGATTTGGAAAGCAAGGCAAGGGTTATCGATTTTATTATCGAGATGTTAGATGCAAGAATCCCTTATTCCTCACAAAATCCAAGTCTACAAGAGATTTTACCTGGGAAGAAAAGACTGGTCCTCTTAAATAAAAGTGACTTGGCTGAAGAAAAAGCCACCAAGGACTGGCTCAAGGACTTTAACCAAAGAGAGGGGACACTGGCCCTTATCTATAATAGTAAGGACCCCCGGTCAAAAAAAGCCCTCTATGAGGCAGCCAGAACCTTAAATCAAGATATTTTGGAAAAAAGGCGGGAAAAGCAAGTAGAAAATAAGTCCCTCCGAGCTATGGTTATTGGGATTCCCAATGTGGGCAAGTCCACCTTTATTAATTCCTATATAGGAAAGAAAAGTGCAAAAATTGGAAACCGCCCAGGGATTACCAAGTCCAACCAATGGATCCGCCTAGGTCAAGACCTGGATCTTTTAGATACACCAGGAGTCCTGTGGCCTAAGTTTGAAAACCAAAAAGTGGCCAAGCACTTGGCTTATGTAGGGTCTATTAAAGATGAGCTTTTGGACATGGAAAGCCTGGCTCTGGCCTTTATAGAAGAAATGAAGGAGACAAGGGGGCAAATTTTTGAAGACCGCTACCAATTGGATTCTAAGCTCAAGCCCCTGGAAATTTATGAAAAAATCGGGAAAAAGAGAGGGGCTATTTTAAAGGGCGGCTATATTGACTATGAAAAAACAGCCAAACTCATTCTTGATGATTTTCGAAAGGGGCGGCTGGGGCCCCTTAGCTTGGAGGTAGTTCATGAATCCATTTGAATTTGAAGACCAATACCATAAGTCCGGCTATGAGTGGCTGGCTGGTGTAGACGAGGTAGGACGGGGCTGCCTTTTTGGAGATGTGGTAGCCTGCGCCATTGTCATGCCTAAGGATGAGCCCATAGAAGGAGTGAAGGATTCAAAAAAATTATCGGCAAAAAAAAGAGAAGACCTCTATGAAAAAATCCTAGGCAAGTGTCTGGCCCTGGGGATTGGACGGGTGGAAGCCGGGGTCATTGACCAGATTAATATAAAGCAAGCATCAAGGCTAGCCATGAAAAAGGCCGTGGAAAACTTAAGGACCCAGGATGGAAAAGTTCTGATTCCCAATCTTCTACTGGTTGATGCAGAAAAAATAGACCTTCCTATTGAACAAATCTCCATCATTCATGGGGATGACCTGAGCTATACTATTTCCTGTGCATCCATTGTTGCCAAGGTCTACAGAGATCGCTTGTGTATTGAATGGGCAAAAACCTATCCAGGCTATGGTTTGGACCGCCACAAGGGCTATGCAACGGCCCTCCACCGGGGTGCCATTAAAAAACTAGGCCCTACAGACATGCACAGACTGAGTTTTTTAAAGAATATTTTAAAGCCATGAACCACATCCAATACGGGTCCCGAGGGGAAGAGATCGCCCGGGACTACTTAGTCCACAAGGGCTATGAAATTTTAGACCAAAACTATAAAAATAGTTTAGGAGAAATAGACATTGTGGCCATGGACGGCCTGACCCTGGTCTTTGTCGAGGTAAAAACCAGACGATCTCGAGCCTATGGCTACGCTTTTGAAGCTGTAGATGAACGGAAGCAGGAAAAAATTCGAAAGACCAGTCTTTTGTATTTACAGGAAAAGAAATTAACCTACCTCCAATGTCGTTTTGATGTTGTTGAGGTCTATACCAATGAAGAAAATCCATGCCATCATTTTATCGATGCTTTTTGGTAGTAAAGGGGGGCACTTGTGTATTCTAGAATTAAAACTTGCTGCTTAGAAGGCCTGACAGGTCATATTGTTCAAGTGGAATGTGATTTATCCAGAGGATTGCCAAAAATGAATATTGTGGGCTTGCCAGATTTGGCCATTAAGGAATCCTCTGAGCGAGCCCGGTCTGCCATAAAAAATAGCCACTATGACTTTCCCTTAAATCGGATTACCATTAACCTGTCTCCGGCCAATTTAAAAAAGGACGGGACCCAGATGGACCTGGCGATTTGCGTAGGGATTCTTGCAGCCAACAAGGAAATCAAGGAAGAATCCATTGACCAATACATATACATGGGGGAAGTCAACCTAGATGGCCAGGTGACGGCCATTAAGGGGGCCCTGCCCATGATTATTTCCTTGCGGGAAAAGGGCTATCGAAAGGTCTGTGTCCCCTATGACAATCGGAAGGAATGTGCCGCGGTATCAGATATGGAAATCTACCCCATTAAAAAGCTAGGGGACCTAGTGGACTTTTTAAATGGAGACCTGGAAATATTACCAGAAAAACAAGTAGACTTTACCTTAACAGAGAAGAAGTACCCAGTGGATTTTTCAGAAATTAAAGGCCAGCACGCCCTAAAAAGAGCCATGGAAATTGCCGCTGCTGGAGGCCATAACCTCCTAATGATTGGGTCCCCAGGCTGTGGAAAGTCCATGGCGGCAAAACGTTTACCAACCATTCTTCCCCCCTTGACCTTTGAAGAGTCCATTGAAGTGACAAAAATTTATTCTGTATCAGGTCTCTTGAAGTCAGAAGACCTGATTAAGGAGCGCCCCTTCCGGTCACCCCACCATACAGCTTCTTCCGTTTCTTTGATTGGAGGCGGACGAAAGCCCAAGCCTGGGGAAGTTTCCTTGGCCCACAACGGCGTCCTCTACCTGGATGAATTGGCGGAATTTTCAAGGAATGTCTTGGAAGTTTTGCGCCAGCCCATGGAAGACCATGAAATCCATATTGCTCGGGCCCAGGCTTCTTTAAGCTACCCTGCAAATTTTATGTTTGTGGGCTCTCTAAACCCTTGTCCCTGTGGCTACTATGGTCATCCTACGGAAACCTGTACCTGTTCCAGGCAAAGTATAGACCGCTACCTTTCCAAAATATCCCATCCCCTCCTAGACCGGATTGACCTCCATGTAGAATTGTCTCCTGTCAAGTATGAAGACTTGGCCAAGGATGCCCATGAGGAGTCGTCAGAGAGTATCCGGAAACGGGTTATTGCTGCCAGAAACTTGCAAATTGAACGCTTTAAAGATGTGGACTATTTTTCCAATGCCAATATTCAAGACAAGGACATTAAAAAATACTGTCAGATTTCTAAAAAGGGCCAAGATTTAGTGGCTTTGGCCTTTAAAAAATACCATTTTTCAGCCCGAAGCTACCAAAAGATTTTAAAGGTGGCCCGGACCATAGCGGACTTAAGTGGCCTAGAAAATATCCAGGAAGACCACCTTTTAGAAGCCATTCGCTATCGAAGCGTGGAAGCAAAGTATTGGGGGAGTCGTTAATGTTAGAGGATGTAAAACTTTATCTTTCTTTACTGGGCTTTTCCGCCAAGGACATCCGGATGATCGAGGGAGAACTTCCTCTTTATAAAGAAAATTATGATCTGTTCCTTCTTCAAGTTGAGAAAAAAATATCCAGCTACCTCTATAAAAAGCTCTGTAAAAATTCTTTAGAAGACACCCTAGGGAAGTTTTATGAAGAAAAAGAAAATCTAGGGATTGGAGTCTTAATCAAGGGGGAGGAGGATTATCCCCAAGAATTTTTGTTTATTGAAAATCCTCCAGAAGTTCTTTACTACCGGGGGAACCTACAAAAGTGCCTAAGGGAAAGTCTCTGTGGTGTTGTGGGAGCCAGAAACTACACCAACTATGGAAAAGTTGTGGCCCAGGACCTGGGGAAGAACCTGGCTCAAAGAGGGGTGACTCTTGTCAGTGGCATGGCTCTTGGCATTGACGCCATTTCCCAGAGGGCCTGCCTAGATGGAGGCGGCCTTAGTATTGGGGTTTTGGGAACGGGGATTGACGTCGTTTATCCCAGCAGAAACCATCAGCTTTACTTGGACCTCCTAGACCAGGGGGCTATCTTAAGTGAATATCCTCCAAGGACCCAGGGTAGGGCCTTTCGTTTTCCAGAAAGGAACCGGTTAATTGCCGGATTATCCAAGGCTGTGGTTATTGTAGAGGCCAAGAAAAAGTCCGGTTCTTTAATCACAGCTCGGCTTGCAGCGGAGGCAGGAAAGGAAGTTTTTGCTGTGCCGGGAAATATTAATTCCCCCTATAGCCAAGGCTGTAATGCCTTAATCCGAGACGGGGCCCTAGTCTACACTTCTAGCCAGGACCTGGACCTTTTCTTTCCACCAAAAGAAGAAAAAAAGGACCTTTTGGACCTTTCAGAAGAAGAAAGGAAATTTTTACAATATATATCCCATGGAGTGAATACGGCCAATCGCTTGTGTGAAGAGACCAAGCTACCTATTGGAACCATCACAAGTTTCTTGACCATCCTAGAAATGAAATCCTTTATTGTAAACCAGGGGGCAGACCAATTTGCCCTAAGTCCGAACTTAGATTTGGACAATTTCTTGAGTTAAAGACGACTTTAAGTTACAATGAATGCAATTAATGTCTTAAGAAGAGGTGTATAAATGAAGAATTTAGTCATCGTCGAGTCACCGACAAAGGCAAAAACAATCAAGAAAATGCTGGGAAGAAACTACAAGGTTGTCGCCTCAGTAGGCCATGTCCGTGATTTACCCAAGAGTACTTTTGGGATAGATATTGAAAATGACTTTGAACCAAAATATATAAATATTTGGGGCAAGGGCCCCTTGATTAAGGATTTAAAAAAGGAAGCAAAAAAAGCAGATGCTGTCTATCTGGCTACGGACCCGGACCGAGAAGGAGAGGCCATTTCCTGGCACTTGGCTTATATTTTAGGCCTGGATTTAAAGGATAAAAACCGGGTGGAATTTAATGAAATTACCAAGGACACCGTCCAAGCCCAAATGAAAAATCCCAGGACCATTGATGAAGACTTAGTGGATGCCCAACAAGCCCGGAGGGTTTTAGACCGGATTGTAGGTTATAAGATTAGCCCTCTTTTGTGGAAAAAGGTAAAAAATGGCCTGTCTGCCGGCCGGGTCCAATCTGTGGTTTTAAAGCTGGTTTGCGACAGGGAAAAAGAAATTGAAGAATTTGAACCGGAAGAATCCTGGACCATTGAAGCGGAATTAAAAAAATCCAGAAAGAAATTCCCCTCAAGCTACCAGGGAATTCTTAAGGATGGCAAGCTAGTGAAAAAAGAATTTGCCACGGAAGAAGAAGTCCAAGAAATTTTTGACCAGGTGAATGTAAAAAATTTAAGTGTCCATGACCTTAAGGAAAGTCAAAAATCCAGGTATTCCTATAAGCCTTTTACAACTTCCACCCTCCAACAAGAGGGATCTAGACGGTTGAATTTCAATACAAAAAAGACCATGCGAGTGGCCCAAAGCCTCTATGAAGGGGTGGATATTCCTGGGGAAAAAATGGTGGGGCTGATTACCTACATGCGTACAGACTCGACCCGGATTTCAGACCAGGCAAGAAGTGCAGCCAAGGATTATATTTTAAAGGAATATGGAAAAGAATACTACGGGGGAGGTCATAAGGGAAAGAAGGATAGTCGGATCCAAGACGCCCACGAGTGTATTCGGCCGACGGATGTGACCAGGACTCCTTTAAAAATCAAGGACTCCTTAACTCGGGACCAATACAGACTCTATGACTTAATTTGGCGGCGGTTTGTTTCTTCTCAAATGGCCCAGGCAAAGTTTAAGGCCCTTACAGCCTTTTTTGCCACAGGAGACCATATTTTTAAATCTACAGGCAATCAAATGGTCTTTGAAGGATTTTTACGGGTCTATAGCTATGGAAAAAATAAGGATGAGCTCCTACCAAAGCTGAAAAAGGGAGACCAAGTGGATGTGGTTTCCATGAATAAGGAACAGCATTTTACCCAACCTCCAGCTAGGTATAATGAAGCGTCCTTGATTAAAACTCTGGAAGAATTACAAATTGGCCGTCCTTCCACTTACGCCTCCATGGTTTCCACTCTTTTAAGCCGCTACTATGCGGTTATGGACCAAAAAAGATTGGTACCAACAGAGCTTGGCATGACGGTTAATGACCTTCTAAGTCAATATTTCCCAGACCTGGTAAATGTGGATTTTACAGCGGGCATGGAAAGGTCTCTTGATGAAATTGCTGAAGGAAAACTTCCCTGGAAAAACCTGGTCCGGTCGACCTATGATGTCCTGAAAAAAGACCTGGACAAGGCAGAAGAGGAAGTCCAAAAGGTGAAAATTCGAGATGAAGAAACCGATGTTGTCTGCGATAAATGTGGCCGAAAAATGGTCATTAAAATGGGACGGTTCGGCCGTTTCCTAGCTTGTCCAGGTTTTCCTGACTGCCGGAATGCCAAGCCCTTGGAAGAAAAGATTGGACTGAAGTGTCCCAAGTGCGGCAAGGGAGATGTGGTGGTCCGGCGGAGCAAAAAGGGCCGGGTCTTTTATGGCTGTAGCCTTTATCCTTCCTGTGATTTTGTTTCCTGGTATGAACCTACAGAGAAAAAATGTCCCAAGTGTGGGGATGTTTTAACCAAGAGGGAAACCAAAAGAGGAGTCCGCCTCCAATGCAACAACCGGGAATGTTCTTATATGGAAAAGTAAAGACCTATGAAAGATTTTATTGACCAAGAAAAATTAAAGGACCTGGGCCTGAGTTTTACTGGAAAAGAAGGGGATACCCTGTATTTTACTAGTGAAGATCAGACAGACAAATACCAGGAACTTTTGGAATATATGACAGGGCAAAAGGTGGTCTTAAACCAAGGAATAAGGCAGATAAACCTAGAAGGCCTGGTTGCTGAAAGTCTAGAAGACCAAGGGGACTTGGCCCAGGTCAAGGAAAGGGTCCAGGGACCCCTAGTGGACTTAAGTAACTATATTCTTGATGAAGCCATGGGGATGAATGCTTCGGACATCCACATTGAACCAACAGATACCTGCCTTAGGGTCCGCTACCGGGTAGATGGAAAGTTAAAGACAGCCCATGAATTTCCCCTGGGTCTTCATAGTAAACTGGTTACCCGGATGAAAATTTTAGGAGGCCTAGATATTTCTAACCAGCGGCTTCCCCAAGATGGACGATTTTACCACAGCTTTGGAAAAGACTCTGTGGATATTCGGATGGCCACCTCCCCCTTAAGACAGGGAGAAAAAATTGTTTTAAGACTCTTAAATAAAACGGACCAGCTCCGGACCCTAGAGGGCCTGGGCCTCCACGAGGGGCAATTGGAAAAAATGAAGACCCTCCTGCGGCAAAGTAATGGTCTAATCCTCTTTACCGGTCCTACCAACTCGGGAAAATCCACGACCATCTATGCGATTTTGGAAAAGTTAAACCGGGAAGACTTAAACATTATGACCATAGAAGACCCCATTGAATATCAAATCAATGGAATCAACCAAATGCAGGTGAACACTAAGGCTAAAATGGATTTTTCCCAAGGACTGCGGACCATGCTTCGCCAGGATCCGGACATTTTAATGGTAGGAGAAATTCGGAATGCAGAAACGGCAAAAATTTCCATCCGTGCAGCCATTACAGGTCATCTTTTATTTTCCACTATCCACACCAGAGATGGGATTTCTGCCATCTACCGTTTAGAGGAAATGGGGGTTGAGCCCTATTTTATTGCCGATGGAATCCTTGGTGTCGTTGCCCAAAGACTTTTGACCTGCCTTTGCCCTCATTGCAAGGAGAAGGTCCTAAAGGAAGGGCCGGGATTTTTCTCGGGAAAAGAAGTTCTCTACGAAGCCAGAGGCTGTCCCCATTGCCGGAATGGCTACCTAGGCCGGAAGGGCGTCTTTGAAATTATTCTTTTTGAACCCTGGTTAAAAACTTGTATCAATGAAGGCAGAAGTCTGGCCTACATAAAAAAAGAACTGGATAAACGTGGGTTTGAAAGTTTAAAAGACCGGATTCGAGAAGAATTATTACTGGGAAATATTTCCCTTGAAGAAGCCTACCGCTGTTTGAATACCATTTAGTCCAAGGAGTTTGCCATGCAGTTTACATGTAAACTTTTAGACCAAGAAGGGAAGAAACACAAGGAAAAAATTCAGGCAGAAAGCCGAAAGGAAGCCATAGAAAAGGTCAAAAAGGAAGGCTACCTCATCCTAGATATTGAGAAAGACTTTGACCTTTTTTCCTTTCCCCTTTTTACTTACCGAGAGTTACGAACTTTTTCTAGGGAAGCCTACTTTCTTCTCTCCAATGGGATGGAGCTAATTGACGTCTTTGCCTTTATGGAAGATAAGGCCAAGAAAAAGAAGCAGAAGGATTTTTTTAAGCACTTGGTGGATGATCTTTACCAAGGTCGAGATCTGGGGGAAAGTTTAAAAAACCAAAACCTTCCTTCATTTTTCGTTGCTTCATTAAGTATTGCCAAGGAATCCAATAGCTTGGCTGAAAGTTTCCGAATTTTAGCCGACCACTATGAAAAACAGGAAAAGATTCGTCAATCCTTAAAATTAGCCCTAATCTATCCCTGTATATTGTGTCTAAGTATGATTTTTATGACCCAATTTATTTCCATCTACGTTTTGCCAATTTTTGAAGACCTCTTTCAACAAAGAAGCCTGAGCCTTCCTTGGTATACCCGGCTCTTATTCTTCCTAACAGGCATTCAAAGGAAGTATTTTTTCCTCTGGGGCCTAGTCCTTATTTTGGGAATTTTCCTGGCTTTCAGGATAAAAGAAAGGGGACTTTTTAGGGGGAAATTCCGCCAACACCTGTACAGGATTCCCCTCTTAGCAGATTTTATGAAGACGAGGCTATCCATGGATTTTTCCAGACACCTCTACCTCCTCTTGTCTTCTGGGACAGACTTATTACAGGGCCTGTCTATCTTGGCTAGGTCCAGCCAATATGCCTTTGACCAGAAGATTTATGAAAAAATAGAGGAGGACTTAATCCAGGGAAAGGCCCTCTGGAAAATTTTAGACGAAAATGACTTGTTCCTAAAAAGTCTTCCAGCCATTTTGCGGACATCAGACTATGGTGCCCCCTTGGTGGATGTCTTTGAACACACCAGTAGCCTTTACCAAGAAGACTATATGAGCCTGTGCAAGAAGTTAAATGCTCTTTTTGAGCCAGTCATTTTGCTTTTTATTTCTTGCCTGGTGGCCTTTGTTGTCTTGTCCATTGCCAGCCCAATGTTTGACCTAATGAATCAAATTTAAAGGAGGATTTTATGAAAAAGAAAAAAGGATTTACCCTACTTGAAATGGTCATTGTCATCGGTATTATTGCCCTGCTCTTAGCGATTGCCGTTCCTCGCTTTCAAAAGACCAACCATGCCGCAGAAATTACAGCCCACAATGGGAATGTAAAAATGATTAAAAATGCGGCCATTCTCTACTTAAACGACCACCCCCAAGCTTCTAGTCTGTCCATGGCCGATTTGAAGGATTATTTTGATGGGGAAGAGCCAAAGCCAGCCCGGTTTTTAAAGGAAAAAACTTTTAGCATCCAATACGACACCAATTCAGGAGATATCAAGGTGACGCCTGGAGAGCAAAAAGCGAAAGAATGAGGATTCTTATCACTTCCTTACTGAGCCTCCTAGCCAGTGGACTTTTTATTGCCAAGGAAAGGTATTTTAAAAAATCCCTGGACCTGGAAACTTGGCCCCTTTGGAAGGGGCTTTTAGGTCTTTGGGTCCTTTTTTACCTAGGCATGGGTCTTTTGATAAGGGACAAGGGGCTCCTTCAAGCCTTTTATTTCTGCCTAGTCCTGGGCCAGGTTCTTTGGATGGGCTATCTTGACCTTAAAACCGGAGGGTTTTATGGGCTGGACTATGGATTTTTAGGGATTTTAGCCCTTATCCACCTAGTTCAAAACCCCAGCTGGTCAAGTATCTTTGCCAGCCTCCTGGCAGGCCTTTTCTTTTTCCTTATAGAAAAACTTACCCATGGCTTTGGAGAAGGGGACAAGTATTTTGTCTTCTTAACAGGGCTTTTTATCAATCCTCCCCGCCTGGTCTACCACTATCTTTCTGCAAGTTTTATCTTGGCAGGAGGTATTTGTAGTGTCCTTATGGTCATCTGCCAGTGGGATAGAAAGAAGGAAATCCCCCTGGGGCCCTTCCTAAGTGCTGGTTTTCTAGGAATTTATATTTTTAAGGAGTACCTATGCTGTTGATTTTAGAAAATGGGCGCATTCGCTTACTAAATAAAGAAAAAGAAACCAGTCGTTTTATTCCTTGGGACGTCCTTAAAAATGGACAAATCCTTGACCCCAACCAGCTTTACTACCATATCAATAAATTATTGGAAGCTAGTGGGAAAAATCAACCAGTCCAAGTCTTTTTCCCCAGTCCCCAGACTTACGCTTTTTCCTATCCTGGTCAGGATTTAAGCCTGGGAGACCGGCAAAAAATTGAAGCCTTTAAGGAAGAGGAAAAGGGCCTGGACTTGAAGGAATGGGTAAAAACGTCCTTTTCCGGCAACCGGCATATTGTCTCCTATTTTGACAGGAAAAGCATGGACAGCCTTCAGGAAATTTTTGACAAGCTGGAGATTCCCTTCAGCCGCCTTCCCTTTGTCAACCAAAGTCAAAAGCAAGTCCTGATGGGGGCAGAATATGCCTATTTTTTCAATCCATCCACGGAAGAAAGCCTCCATTTTAGCTTTTCTTCTGAAAGTGTGGATTATTTTATGAAAGAAGGTCTTTCATCTAAGGACGCCTATGGCTACCTGGACCAGACCTTGAGTCCTGAAAACCAGGAAGACCTGAGCCGGTTTTTAACCATTTTTTACCTGGAAAGACTGGCAAACTTTAAGGATGCCTTCCAGGGAGTAGAGATCCTTGCCATGGAAAGGGGCCTCTACCGAGACTATTTACAAAAGATTCAAGATCCTGTCATTGAAGACCTGAAATTTTTCTCTCCAGAGCCCATGAAAGATAAAAAAGGGTCAAGGTCAGTCGAGGGAAGGATGTTTTCAGATATTTTTCAAAAGAAGAACTTCAAATTTTTCTATCCATTGGTTATTTTGGTCCTTCTTATTTCATCGATGGCCTTTCACTACCATGGCCTGAGAAAAGAACTGGCCAGGACAAGAACAGGTGTCAGCGAGACAACAAGTAGAAGAAGGCCTTATGGACCAGTCATGGAGAAGATGGACCTGGACTTTCTAGAAGATTTTTCTTTTGAATATGACCAAGACCAGTGTCGGTTGACAGGGATCAGTCCTCGTTTAGACGCCATTGCAAAAATCAAAGACCAGGTCAAAAATGAGGGCCTAGAAATCCTCCATGAAGATATTTACTTTCAGGAGGGGGCCTATCGTTTTGATTTAACCTTCCAGTAAATATTACAAAATAGAAACAAAAGTTAAGAACCGTTGACAATTTAGGAAAAAAGGTGTATTCTCAATATAGCTAAAAGGAGGTTCCAATGAAAAAATTTTTGGCTTGTCTCGTATTTTTTCTTTTAATGAGTCAAACGGTATTTGGAAGAAGTATTCCCGTTCGGATGGATGGAAAGTCACAAGCAGTAGCGCCTGTGTCTGTCCAAGTAAATGGTAAAAATTTAAATAGTGCATTTTCTCCCTTTGCAACCAACAATAGGACCTTAGTACCTATTCGTGAAATTACAGAGTCCATGGGGGCCAATGTCGCTTGGAATAATACAACGAAATCAGCTCAAGTATCTTTAAACGGAAAAAAGGTACTTTTAAAAGTAGGCAGTCAAGCTGTCTACATAGATGGCAAGAAAAAAACTGTAGATACAGGGTCTATCCCCCAATTTGCCTTTTACAAGGGGCAAGGGGAAACCAAGACCATGGTTCCTCTGAGGTTTCTATCTGAAGCCTTAGATTTCCAAGTGGATTGGAACCAAGAAAGACAGCTGGCTTCCATTTCAAATATGAAGGCAGTGACCCTTTTACCCAAGGAAGACCAAAAAAAGGCAAGTCCTGTGAAAAAACAGGAAGAGGTTAAAAAACAAGACTCTGCTGCAAGTGATACAAAAACGGAAGAAAGAGTTATCCAGGAAAAAGTCCATGCCAAGGGACCTGTGACCGTTGTTGTCGATGCAGGACACGGGGGAAGTGATAGTGGAGCCGTTTCCAGTATAGATTCTTCTGTCAAAGAAAAAGACTTAACCTTAAAAGTCACAACCAGTCTAGCCAATCTTCTCAGGGCTAGAGGTTATGAAGTGATTGAAACCAGAACCACAGATGAATTTGTCAAACTGGCCAAGAGGGCGGAAATTGCCAATGATGAATCTGCGGAAATTTTTGTCAGTGTTCACTTTAATTCAGCTGGATCCTCTGCAGCCAATGGGATTGAAATCCTATATGCACCGGAATCCAAGGTAAAAATCAAAAAAGAAGAACAAATTCATTTGGCCAGAGCCCTTCATGAGGAGCTAAAAAAGGCAACAGGTTCCAATATGCGGTCCATAAAGCAAAGACCAGACCTAGCTGTCCTTCGCTGGACAGAAATGCCAGCGGCCCTATGCGAATTGGGATTCCTTTCTAGCCCGAAAGACATGGAAAAAATCCAAGAAGATGGCTACCATGAAGTCTTAGCTACAGGAATTGCCAATGGAATTGACCGCTATGTTCGAGATTATGTGGTGAAATAATGGAAAAACTCATTTTATCAACAGATAATACCCATAAAGTGATTGAAATCAAAGAAGCCCTTAAGGGGCTTCCTTTGCTTATCCAGGGAAAGTCTAGCCTTTTACAGGAGCCCTTAGAAGTGGAGGAAAACTTAGACACTTTAGAGGGAAATGCCGGATTAAAGGCCAGAGCCCTGGCAGAAAAATTGCCGGGCCACTATATCTTAGCCGACGATACAGGACTTTTTGTTCCCAGCTTAAATGGAGAGCCAGGCGTCCACTCAGCCCGATATGGCGGAGACCACGATGACCGGAAAAATAACTTAAAACTCTTAGAAAAATTAAAGGGCCAGGAAGACCGGTCGGCCTATTTTAAAACTGTCTTATTTTTAATTGACCCCAGTGGGAAGGAAGTTATTTTAGAAGGAATTTGTCCTGGAAAAATTTTAAAGGACTTCCAAGGTCAAGAGGCCTTTGGCTATGATCCCCTTTTTCTCCCAGATAATTTTCAAAAATCTTTTGCCCAAATGACCACAGAAGAAAAGAATGCCATCAGCCACAGGGGACGAGCCCTGGCTAAACTCCGGGATTATTTAGAGGAGACTCTTGGGGAAAACTGATGTAAAAAAATAGTAAAAGATGTCTTGACGTATCCTTAAATTAATGGTAATATATAACATGTTGTTGACATCAACGACAGGCGCGGTGGGTATGGCCTAGTTGGTTAGGGCGCCAGATTGTGGCTCTGGAGGTCGTGGGTTCGAATCCCACTATCCACCCCAGAGATCCATTAGCTCAGTCGGCAGAGCACCTGACTTTTAATCAGGGTGTCCCGCGTTCGAGTCGCGGATGGATCACCAATACGCGGGAATGGCGGAATTGGCAGACGCGCTAGACTTAGGATCTAGTGTCTTTGACGTGGGGGTTCAAGTCCTCTTTCCCGCACCATAATAAGTAAAAGACCTTGGAAGCATCTTCTGCTTCCAAGGTCTTTTTTTGGCTTCTATAGTAATGTTGGAGTTCATATTGATTTTATCGCATTATAGAAGCCAAATAATTATGCTATAATGTAGCTAACTAAACATACTGAAAATACTTAAAGAATTGAAGGTGTAAATAGTATACAGTGAAGAAATTGCATGGAGATTGGTTCGATTTAAGGCATTAAACCAATGGTTTGTATGATGAGAAGAAAAGCAAGAGGAAAAGAAATAAATTAATTTAGGATATGGAGATAACATTATGATGAATTATATTGTTCACGATAACTTTATTGGTGAATATACTTTCTATGAAGATAAGAACGAGTTTTACGGGACAATTCTTGGGATTGAACCGATTATCGACTTTTGTGGGAATGATTTTAAAGGGCTAAAAGAATCATTTATAGATGGAATAAATCTTTACAAAGAAGAGTTTAACGCTGAAAAAGGCTTTGATGAATTATTAATTATTTAAAATAAATAGTAGGCATAAACCAGAGATTTTTGCATATTAAAAAGGAGTGAGTTTTAAGCTCACTCCAAAAATTTATATCGACTGAAAATCTATTTTTAAGCTAGACCCAAATTAATCACGACTAAATAAAATCAGGGGCAAAGTTTCCATCCTTAAAGATTTGAATTTCCTGTCCATCTTTTTTAATTCCAACAATGCTTAAATCTTCCGTCCCCACCATAAAGTCTTCATGGACTAGGGAGTCGTTGGCGCCGCGGTTTTTAAGCTCATCTAGGCTTTGGCCTTCAAAGCCTTCCAGACAGGTGGGATAGGCCTTGCCAATGGCCAGGTGGCAGGAGGCATTTTCATCATAAAGGGTGTTAAAAAAGAGCAGGTTGGTGTTAGAAATGGGGGAGTCATAGGGGACTAGGGCTACTTCTCCCAGTCGCTTAGACCCCTCATCGGTATCCACAAATTTTGCTAAGATATCCCGGCCCCTTTTTGCATCGAACTCGACAATTTTTCCCTCTTCAAAACGAAGTTTAAAGTCGTCAATAATATTTCCGCCATAATTTAAGGGCTTGGCAGAGTAGACAAGACCTTCGACCCGGTCTTTATGGGGAAGGGTAAAGACTTCTTCTGTTGGAATATTGGGAACAAACTCGACGCCTTTAGAAGAAATAGACTTGGCTGCAGACCAAATATGGTTTTCTGGTAGGCCGACTTTTAAATCAGTCCCCTTCTTGTTGGAATAGATAAGGGAGTCAAATTGTTCTTCATTTAGGCGGTTGGAGAGCTTAGTCAAGCGGTCCAGGTGTTGGTTCCAGTTTTCCATGGTTTGGGCATCAACTCGGCTGGTATCTAAAATTAGGGTCCATAATTTTTCCAGGGCCTGGTCTTTTTCCAGGTCTTCAAAGAGGTAGCTGGCCCAGGATTCTACGGCAACGCCGGCAACGCACCACTGGTATTCATCGCTCATCATGGCTTCATTGAATTTTTTCAGGGCCAGGGACCGGGCTTTGGCAGAGGCTTTAATTTTTTCTGGATCAATTTCTTGGAGGAGGGCTGGATTTTCGCCAACTAGGCTTAAAATGGCAGCACCTTCTTCCCGGTATCCGTCATATTGGACTTGAATGTATTCAGAAACTTGGCTTAAGTTTTCAAGGGATACGTGTTGAAATTTCAGCTTGGTTAGTTCTTCATGGTTCCATAAAACATCCACTTCTTTGGCGCCTTCTTCATAGGCAATTTTGGCACAAAGGGTGGTAAAATCGGCGACTTCAAGGGGGGACCGGATGACCAGTTTTTGTCCCTTTTGAATATTGACGCCTTTTTTAATCAGAAGTTTGGCATAGTCTTCTAAACGATTCTGTAAGTTCATAGTTTCCTCCTTTTCACACTTCTTATTATATGCCCAAATTTTCCTTCTTGTAAACAGGGAAGAGGGGAGACTTTTTAATTGTGAAGGATTTAGGAAAGGGAATGGAAATTTTGCTGGGTCTTCAGAAAATATTTTGTATGAAGGGATTTTATGGAAGTTTTCAAGAAGAAGGGGACAAAAGCTTGTCAATTCACCGGCTATGTGGTAGAATATTTTAGAAAAGAATACACACACTCTCGGATGCCCTGTAGGTGCCTTGATGGTTTGCAGGGTAAGTGATGGGAGTGGAGGTAAAACTAAAGGAGGAAAAAACATGTCCGTAGTAAGTATGAAGAGCCTTTTAGAGGCTGGTGTACATTTTGGACACCAAACAAGACGTTGGAACCCTAAGATGGCTCAATACATCTTTACTGAAAGAAATGGAATCTATATTATAGATCTTCAAAAGACAGTAAAGAAGATTGAAGAAGCTTATGAACAAGCAAGAGAAATTGCAGCCAATGGTGGGGAAATTTTATTTGTTGGAACAAAGAAACAAGCCCAAGATGCCATTGAAAAAGAAGCTAAAAAATGTGGTATGCCCTACATCAACCAACGTTGGTTAGGTGGTCTATTAACAAACTATAAGACAATTCGTAAGAGAATTGACCGCTTAGAAGAATTAGAACAAATGGAAGAAGATGGAACTTTTGATGTTCTTCCTAAAAAAGAAGTCATTCAATTACGCCATGAAATAGAACGTCTTGAAAAGTTCTTAGGTGGTATTAAAGATATGAATGGAATGCCTGATGCAATTTATATTGTTGATCCTAAAAAGGAACAAATTGCAGTAAAAGAAGCCCATATTTTAGGGATTCCAATTATTGGTATTCTAGACACAAACTGTGATCCAGATGAAATTGACTATCCAATTCCTGGCAATGATGATGCAATTCGTGCGGTAAAATTAATTACTGAAACCATTGCAAATGCAGTTATAGAAGGTAGACAAGGTCTTCAAGATTCTGATGAAGATGCGGAAGAAACAGTAGCAGAAGTTTCTGAAGAAAGTACCGAAACAACAGAAAACGTAGAAGACTGAGAAATTAAATAGGGTTCCTATCTTGGGAACTCTTTTTTTATGAAGGGGTGGAAAAAATGGCAATTAATGCAAAAATGGTAAAAGAACTTCGGGAAAAAACCGGAGCCGGTATGATGGATTGTAAAAAAATCTTAACTGAAACAGATGGTGATATGGAAAAGGCAATTGACCTTCTTAGAGAAAAGGGACTTGCCAGCGCAGCAAAAAAAGCTGGACGTATCGCTTCTGAAGGTCTTGTAGATTCCTACATCCATGGAGGCCGGATTGGGGTTTTAATTGAAGTCAACTCTGAAACAGACTTTGTTGCTAAGAACGACGAATTTAAGGCCTTTGTTCGGGACATGGCTATGCAAGTAGCAGCTGTAAATCCAAAGTATGTCAGCCGGGAAGAAGTTCCAGCAGAAGTTGTAGACCATGAAAGAATGGTTCTTTCAGAACAAGCTCGGAACGAAAACAAGCCAGAAAAAATCATTGAAAAAATGGTTGAAGGTCGGTTAGAAAAGTTCTATGAAGAAATTTGTCTTTTAGATCAAAAATTCATTAAAGATGGGGACTTAAAGGTTCAAGATGTCCTCAACAATTTAATTGCAAAAATTGGTGAAAATATTAAAATTCGTCGCTTTGTTCGTTATGAAGTAGGCGAAGGTTTAGAAAAGAAGGAAGAAGACTTTGCAGAAGAAGTTGCAAAGCAAATGGGTACTAACTAAATAGGAGGTCACCATGGGTCCTAAATATTCCAGAATTGTCTTAAAGCTCAGTGGCGAGGCCATGGCCGGGCCAGGAGGTGTAGGCATTGACACAGGAATTGTTCATGTGATTGCTGAAAAAGTAAAAGAAGTCCATGATCTTGGCGTACAAACAAGTATTGTAGTTGGAGGTGGAAACTTCTGGCGAGGGAGAGATTCTGGAAGTATGGATCGGGCAACTTCAGATTATATGGGGATGCTAGGGACTGTAATGAACGCCTTGGCTCTTCAAGATGCTCTGGAAGGCCTGGATTGTGTTACCCGGGTACAGACAGCCATTGAAATGAAGTCTGTAGCGGAACCCTATATTCGAAGAAGGGCCATTCGTCACCTGGAAAAAGGACGGATTGTCATTTTTGCCGGTGGCACTGGAAATCCCTATTTCTCTACAGATACAACAGCTGCCTTAAGAGCGGCAGAAATTGATGCTGAAGTGATTTTGTTGGCGAAAAAGGGAGTCGATGGAATCTATGATTCAGATCCCAAGTTCAATAAGGATGCAAAGAAGTTTGACGAGCTCAGCTACTTTGAAATTTTAAAGCGAGAGCTGAAGATTATGGATTCTACAGCAACAAGTCTATGTATGGATAATAAAATTCCCTTAACTGTTTTCGGTATTGATGAACCATCAAATATTGTTGATGTGGTATTGGGTTCATCGATTGGAACAAATGTAAAGTAAGGAGTAAATCATGCTTACAGATGTAAAAAATGATGCGCGGAAACGGATGAAAAAAACCATCCAAGTATTGGAAGAGGACTTACAATCAATTCGGGCAGGAAGGGCCAATCCCAGTCTTTTAGATCGGATTTCTGTCGAGTACTATGGTCAAATGACTCCCTTAAACCAAATTGCAGGGGTGTCGGCTCCTGAACCCAGACTTCTGATGATTCAACCCTGGGATGCCAATGTTATTCCGGATATTGAAAAAGCCATCTTAAAAAGTGACTTAGGATTAAATCCTTCAAATGATGGAAAAGTCATTCGTCTAGTCATTCCTCAATTGACGGAAGAAAGACGGAAGGAATTAATCAAAGTTGTGAAAAAAGATGGGGAAAATTCTAAAATTGCTGTTCGTAATATCCGCAGAGAACTAATGGACCTTGTAAAAGACCAAGAAAAGGCCAAGGAAATTACTGAGGATGAACGAGTTACAGCAGAAAAAGAAATCCAAGACCTAACAGACAAACACATTAAAGAAATTGATGATGTTGTCGAAAACAAGGAAAAAGAATTACTAGAAATTTAAGGAACTCCCCATGGGGGAGTTCTTTCATATTAAGGAGATTGTGGAATGGATACAATAAATGTACCAAGACACGTGGCCATTATCATGGACGGAAATGGTCGCTGGGCGAAAAAAAGAAAGCTTCCAAGGTCTTTTGGCCATAAGGCAGGGGCAAGTCGGGTCCAAGAAATCATTGAGACCAGCGGAAATATGGGGATTGAGGTCCTATCTTTATATGCTTTTTCTACGGAAAATTGGAAGCGGCCGGAAAAAGAAGTGGAAAATATTATGGGTCTTTTACGTCATTATTTGAAGAACAATAGCAATGATTTACGAGATAATGGGATTCGCTTAAATATCTTAGGGAAGATAGAAGACCTTCCTCTGGATTTACAAGAGGAACTGAAAATTGCATTGTCCAAAACAGAGAATAATGATAAAATGATTTTAAATATTGCTTTAAATTATGGGGGCCAGGATGAAATTTTACGGGCCTGTCAAAAGACCATGGAAGATTTTTTGCAGCAAGGCAAGGATCCATCCAGCCTAGAGGCTGAAGATTTTGAAAAAAACTTGGACACCCAAGGCCAGCCCATGGTTGACTTATTAATCCGCCCTAGCGGTGAATTTCGACTGAGTAATTTTTTATTGTATCAATGTGCCTATGCCGAATTTTGGTTTTCTGATATTCTTTGGCCAGACTTTAGCAAGGAGGAATACCTAAAAGCCTTGGAGGATTTTTCTAAGCGGCAACGGCGATTTGGAGGAATTTAATGTCTGAATTTATGAAAAGGCTGGCAACAGCTGTTGTGGGCCTAGCCCTTTTAGGTCTCATTCTCTATGGAGGGGGGATTTACCTTAAACTCGCCCTTTTGGTTCTTTCTTCTTGTATGCTTTGGGAACTCCAGGCCTGCCTAGAAAAGGTAGATATCCACTTAAACTTTTTCTTTCTTCTGGGCCTCAATGGAGTTTTATTTTTAGACCTCCTTTTCTTTAAAGATTTGCGGCTAGGATTTCTTTTATCCTGTCTTGCCATCCTCTTTAAGTTTGTCTTAGATGATCAAGTGAGTTTACAAGACCTAGGGCTTTATTTTTTTGCCATAACCTACATTCCTTTTTTCCTCTACCAACTGGCCTTTCTAGATGGAAGTCCCTGGATTTACCTGGTTTGGGTCCTGTCCTTTGGAACAGATACTTTTGCCTATCTCGTAGGCATGGCGATTGGAAAGCATAAATTAATTCCCAGGCTCAGCCCCCACAAATCGGTAGAAGGGGCCATAGGTGGGATTTTAGGGGCTTCTCTTTTGGCCTATCTTTTTTGCCTCTATTTTCATAAACCCTATAGTCTGGCCTTCGCCTCTATGGTCATCTTTGCTTCTGTTGCCAGCCAATTTGGCGACCTTCTGGCATCGAAAATTAAGAGGAAGACAGGGATTAAGGACTATAGCCATATCCTGCCTGGCCATGGAGGGTTTTTAGATCGTTTTGATTCCACCCTGCCGGTGGTGGCCATTGTATCTATTGTACTGGGTTATATTGCTTAGATAGGAGCTTAAATGACAACAATTCTTTCTTCAGTTTTTGTATTTTTATTGGTCATCCTGCTACATGAATTTGGACATTTTTTTGTAGCGAAAAAGGTGGGCATCCAGGTCAATGAATTTGCTATTGGGATGGGCCCGAAAATTTATTCCAAAGAAAAGGGGGAAACGACCTATTCCTTAAGAGCCCTTCCCATTGGTGGTTTTTGTGCCATGGAAGGGGAGGAAGAGGAGTCTGATAATCCCCGAAGCTTTGACCGGGCTCCCTTAAAATCTCGCTGTGCCGTTGTAGTGGCTGGGGCCGCCATGAATTTTCTACTCGCCCTTGTGGCTTTTTTCCTGGCCAGTCTCTTGATGGGGACTCCATCTAATGTAGTGGGAGAAGTCATGGACCAGTATCCAGCCCAGGTGGCGGGGATTGAAGTGGGAGACGAAATTATTGCCGTCAATGGAGTAAAGGTTGCTACTGGGGAAGAAATTATCAAGGAAATTTCCAAGGCCAAGGATGTCCAGCTAAGCCTGAACCGGGATGGACAAACTTTGACCAAAGACCTAAAAACTAAAACCCAGGAAGGCCGTCAGCTTATAGGGATTCAGTTTGATCTAAACCACAGTCTAGTCCAGTCTGTTAAGGAAAGTTTTCAATTGACTGGAAAAGTCATGGCCAGTATTTTTACAGTTTTTCACTTGATTTTTACAGGACAGTTTCAAACAAAAATGCTGGCTGGGCCCATTGGCGTCATCCAAGTAATTGGAGAATCTTCAAGTCTAGGTTTTGCCCCTCTACTCTATATTCTAGGGATGATTTCTGCCAACCTGGGGGTTGTCAACCTCCTGCCCATTCCTGCCTTAGATGGAGGCAAGCTACTTTTTTTACTCCTTGAAGGGATTCGGGGCAAAAAAATGGACCCGGACAAGGAAGCCTATTTTACCATGGCAGGCATGGCCCTACTTTTTGGCCTGATGATTTATATTACTGTCTTTAGTGATTTGAAACGTATTTTCTAAAGGATTGAGGGAGGACTTATGAGAAGAAAAACAAGACAAATTTTCCTAGGGGATCTTGCCATTGGTGGAGGTGCCCCTATTTCCATACAATCAATGACCAATACAGATACCAAGAATGTGGAAAAGACGGTAGAGCAAATTCTTAAGCTGGAAGAAGCCGGTTGTGACCTCATTCGTTTTGCTGTAAATACCAAGGAAGACGCCTTGGCTATTCCTAAAATCAAAGACAAAATTCATATTCCAACTATCGCCGATATTCAGTTTAACCACCAATTGGCCCTCTATGCCCTGGAAAATGGCATTGATGGCCTCAGAATTAACCCAGGAAATATTGGAGAAAGCTGGAAGGTCAAGGAAGTAGTAAAATTGGCCAAGGCCCAGTCTGTTCCCATCCGAATAGGCGTAAATTCTGGGTCTGTCCACCAAAAATATATTGATAAATTCCACGGAGTCAATGTGGATTCTCTATGTTATAGCGCCTTAGACGAAGTCAAGGTCTTAGAAGACATGGGATTTTATAATATTAAGGTTTCTATTAAGTCCTCGGATGTCTCTGTAAATATAGAGGCCAACCGAAAATTTTCTGCCCTTTGTGATTGTCCCCTCCATCTAGGGGTTACAGAAGCAGGAAATATGGACCAGGGCCTGATTAAATCAGCTGTAGGCATTGGGTCCCTCCTCCATGATGGAATAGGGGATACCATTCGGATTTCCTTGACAGATGATCCTGTGAAGGAAGTGGAAGCGGCAAAAATCTTACTCCGGACCTTAGGTTTAAGGAGGGAGGGCGTGGAAATTGTCTCCTGCCCCACCTGTGCCCGAACGACCATTGACTTGATTTCTCTAGTCAACAAGGCCAAGGACCGTCTGGCCAAGGAAAAAAGGCCCCTAAAAATTGCCATTATGGGCTGTCCTGTTAACGGCCCTGGAGAGTCTAGAGAGGCCGATTACGGAATTTCTGGAGCCGGAGGCAAGGGGTATATCTTCAAGAAGGGGGAAATTCTAAAGATTGTCGAAGAAGACCAACTTTTAGATGCCCTCATGGAGCAAATAGACAGGGATGAAGAATGAACATTCAATATTTTGCAAAAAAACTTGGCATGGGAGATGTCATCCAAGAATCGACGATAGAAATTGACCAGGTTCTTTTAAATGAAGAAAACTTATCTTTAAAAATTCTTTGTAGCCAGGTAGAAAGGGAAGAAGACCTCAAGCTTTTTCAAAAGGCCTTAGGGGAAAGATTTCCAGACTTTAACATCTCCTGGATTAAAAAGGACCTAGACCTAGAACCTGCGAATTTAAGTGGAAAAGACTACTTTCTTGCCGCCCTCAAAGAGTGTCAACCGACATGTATTTCCTGGTTAAGGGAAGACCAGTTAGTGGAAGAAGAAGGGGCTCTACTTCTGACCTTGGAAGATCAGGTTCTCTTAAAGTCTCTTGAAAAAGACCCCAACCTATTAAAAATTAAGGACCATTTACAAGCAACCTATGGTCTAAACCTCAAACTTTTGTGTAGGGAAGAAGATTCAAATGTAAAAACCTATGTAGATCATCTCAAGGAAGAGGAGTCCAAAATTGCCAAGGACACCCAAGACCAGTGTCCTCTACCGGAAAAGCAACCCATTGCTCAAAGAAAAGAAGGGGCCTATAAGTATGGAAAAAAGAAGTCCTACCCCCTCCTGTCCTTCCAGGAAGTGGATATCTACAGTCCAGGCTTCTACCTTCAAGGGGAAGTCTTTGAAGTTGATTGTATTGAATATAGCCGCCAGGGAAAGAAAAATTATATTGTCAAATTTTCCATTACGGATAAAAAAACTTCTTTGACAGCAAAAACTTTTTTCCGGGATGAAGACAAAAAGGAAGACTTTTTAAGTAACGTAAAGCCAGGGGCTACTGTTCTCCTGGCAGGGAAGATGGAAATGGATCCCTATGACAAGGGTCTGGTTATCAAGTTGGAAGCCTTAGAAATCCAGGAAAAAATTGTCCGGAAGGATGAGGCAGAGGAAAAGCGGGTGGAATTTCACACCCATACAAAAATGTCCTCCATGGATGGAATGGTTACTGCTGGCGACTTAATTCAACAGGCCAGTGCCTGGGGTCATCCGGCCATTGCCATTACAGACCATGCTGTGGTCCAATCCTATCCAGAAGCCATGGCAGCCAGTAAAAAACATGACATCCAGGTCGTCTATGGGATGGAAGCCAACTTTATCCAGGACCAAGTTCCTCTTTTAGAAAACTTGCAAGAAGATACCAAGGACGTTTTTGTCGTTTTTGACGTGGAAACCACAGGCTTTTCTCCTGTCCATGATCGGATTACAGAAATTGGAGCTGTAAAAATTGAAGACGGCCGGATTACCGACCGTTACAGCCAGTTGATCAACCCCTTAAAGCGGATTCCTGACCGGGTCGTGGAACTGACCTCTATTACCAACGACATGGTGGCCGACAAGCCAAGCTTTGACCAGGTGGCCCAGGATTTCTTTGCCTTTACCAAGGGGGCTGTTCTTGTTGCTCACAATGCAAAATTTGACATGGCCTTTATGCGGGAGTCCTTTAAAAGGATAGGCATTGACTTTAACCGGGCCTATATGGATACTTTAGTTTTGGCAAAAAATTATATTGTAGCCAGTAAAAATTATAAGCTAGGGACTCTCTGTAAAAAAATGGGGATTTCCCTCCTGGGGGCCCATAGAGCCGTTAACGATGCAGAAGCCACAGCCAAGTTATTTTTAAAACTCCTAGCTTCAGCTAAAAAAGAAGGTCTAGAGACCCTAAAAGATTTTCAAAAGGCCAGGAGCCAGCAAGACTTTAAAAAGGAACGGCCCAGCCACCTAATTATCCTTGCTCAAAACCTCAAGGGACTTAAAAATCTCTATCATCTGGTATCCAACTCCCATATTGAAAATTTTTACCGGGAACCTAAACTTTTATCCAGCCAACTTTCCCGTTATCGAGAAGGCCTCCTTTTAGGAAGTGCCTGCCAAAAAAGTGACTTTTTCCAAGACATTTTACGGGGAGAGGACTTTGAGACTCTCTGCCAAAAAGCCAAGTTCTATGACTATTTAGAAGTCCAACCTCCAGACCAATACCGGGCCCTAATGAAAGAAGGCATGGTAGAATCCATAGAAGAAGTTCACCAAATTATTTCTCTCATTATAAAAATAGGAAAGGAAATCGGCCGGCCTGTCCTGGCTACAGGTGATGTCCACTACCTGGAACCGGAAGATGATATTTTCCGGCGGATTTTAATGGCAGGAACCCATAAGGGGAAAAGGCCCTCTCAAATCCCTGTGGAGTCCCTCCACTTTAGGACAACATCCGAAATGTTAGAAGATTTTTCTTTTTTAGGGCCTGATTTGGCCCAGGAAATTGTGGTGGAGAATCCTCGAAAACTTTTAGAAAAAATTGAGCCCTTGGATCCCATTCCCTCAGGGAAATTTCCTCCCCATATTGACGGGGCGGAAGAAAAACTAAAGGCCATGTCCTATGAAAATGCCCACAAACGCTACGGAAATCCCCTACCAAAATTGATTGAAGACCGCTTGAAAAAGGAATTGGATTCCATTATTTCCAATGGCTATGCCGTCATGTATATGATTGCCCATGAACTGGTTCATAAGTCCAATATGGACGGCTATTATGTAGGGTCTAGGGGGTCTGTCGGGTCTTCCTTTGTGGCCACTATGAGTGGGATTACAGAAGTAAATCCCCTGCCGCCCCACTATGTCTGTCCTAACTGCCAGTACACAGAATTTTCCAAAGACCCCTCCATAGGGTCTGGAGTGGATTTACCAGATAAAGTCTGCCCCCACTGCCAGACAAAGATGGAAAAAGATGGCCATGAAATTCCTTTTGAAGTCTTCCTAGGCTTTTATGGAGACAAGGAGCCAGATATTGACTTAAACTTTGCAGGGGAATACCAACCGGTGGCCCATAAATTTGTTGAAGACTTGTTTGGAGAGGGCTATGTTTTCCGGGCAGGGACTATTGGGACTCTGGCCGATAAAACAGCCTATGGGTTTGTCCAGCACTTTATTGAAGACCGGGAAGAGCAAACGCCCCGGGCAGAAATTAACCGCCTGGTCAACGGCTGTGTCGGTGTGAAGAGGACAAGTGGCCAGCATCCAGGAGGAATTATGATTTGTCCAAAGACAAAGGACATCCATGACTTCACCCCCATCCAATACCCGGCCAATGATAAGTCCTCTGGCCGGATTACCACTCATTTTGAGTACCATGCCATTAGTGAAAATATCTTGAAACTGGATATTCTGGGCCATGATACTCCGACCATCATCCGGATGTTGGAAGACTATACAGGCTTTGATTCAAGTAAAATTCCCCTGGATGACCCTAAAACTCTCTCTCTTTTCCTTTCTACAGAGGCTTTAAATGCAGATTCAAAAATCTTCACTTGTCCTACAGGAACCCTGGGGATCCCAGAATTTGGAACAGACTTTGTCCGCCAAATGCTTGTGGATACAAAGCCTAAGACTTTTTCCGAATTAGTTCGGATTTCCGGCCTGTCCCATGGGACGGATGTATGGATTGGAAATGCCCAAACTTTAGTGGAAAAGAAGGAAGCTAGCCTTAGTGAAGTCATCTCCACTCGGGAAGATATTATGGTCTACCTTATGAATGCAGGGGCCGACAACAAGATGGCCTTTGATGTCATGGAAAAAGTTCGGAAGGGGAAGGGAATTCCAGACAAATACTATGAAAAAATGTTAAAACTTCCTCTTCCTAAGTGGTATATTGCAGCTTGTGAAAAGATTAAGTATATGTTCCCCAAGGCCCATGCTGTGGCCTATGTAATGATGAGCTTTCGTATTGCCTACTACAAGGTCAACTTTCCTGAAGCCTTTTATGCATCCTATTTTTCCCAAAAAGTCCAGGACTTTAATGCAGAAGCCTGCCTACTTGGCCTAGATGGGGTCCAAGGTCGTCTTCGGGAATTGGAAGAAAAGAAAAAGCTAGAGGGTCTGACCACCAAGGAAAAGTCTGAACAAACTGTCCTAGATGTGGCCCTGGAAATGTTAAGTCGTGGTTATAAGTTCTACCTTGTGGACCTCTATGAGTCCGATGCCAATAACTTTAAAATTAAAGAAGGCGGCATTCTCCTGCCCCTCCAATCCCTTCAAGGCTTGGGCCAATCTTTGGCTGAAAAGATTGTAGAAGAAAGAGCCAAGGGAGACTTTATTTCTGTTGAAGATTTTGTAGAGCGGACCAAGGCCTCTAAAACGGTAGTGGAATTATTAAAGGAAAAAAGAATTCTGGGTCAAATGCCCGATAGTAATCAATTAAGCTTATTTAACCTTTAAAAATAGAGAAAAATATGGTATACTTTAAGAAGAATAATTGTACGTTGTAACTAGAGTGGCTTGCCACTCTAGTTTTTTTACGAAGGGAGGTTTTATGAAAAAAGAAGTCTATTTAAAACTAGAAGGCCTGGCCAAGGAAACTGCCGAGGAAAAGGGTCTTGAACTAGTTGAACTCAACCAAAAAAAGACACAAGATGGCCTACACATAGAAGCGATTATTTATTCCAAGGAAGGCGTAGGTATTGAAACTTGTGTGGATTTTTCTAGAGCCTTTGACAAAAAACTAGAAGATATTGACTTAGGACCATCTCCCTATTTTATTGAAGTTGCGTCACCAGGTCTTGACCGCCCCATAAAAAGCGATGATGATTTACGTAGAAATAAAGGTGTAAAGGTGGAAGTTCGCCTATATCAAAAACAGGATGGGGAAAAAGAATTTCTAGGAGACTTGCTGGACTACACAAAAGAGGAAGTGACGCTCCAAACCCCAGAAGGTCAACAAGTGACCATCCCAAGGGATAAGATTTCCTTAATGCGTCAAAGCATTGAATTTTAGGAGGAATTATGAATCAAGATTTTATTCAAGCATTGGAAGAAATTGAAAAAGACAAGGGAGTGGATAAAGAGATTATCTTTGATGCCCTGGAGTCTGCTTTAATTTCAAGTTACAAGAAAAATTTTGGCTCTGCACAAAATGTTGAAGTAGAAATGGACCGGGAAACTGGAGATATTTCTCTTTATGCCCTAAAGGAAGTTGTAGAAGAAGTAGAAGATAAAAATCTTGAAATTTCTCTAGACAATGCAAGAAAGCTCAATGTCAGCTACAACTTAGGAGACACAGTACGGATTAAGCTAGAACCGGAAAACTTCGGTCGAATTGCCGCCCAAACGGCCAAGCAAGTGGTTATTCAAAGAATCAAGGATGCCGAAAGAGATGTGATCTTTGAAGACTACACCGACAGGGAAAATGAAATTATTACAGGAGAAGTTCGACGGGTTAGCAATAGAAATGTCTTTTTTGACCTAGGACGGACAGAGGCCCTTCTTCCCGTTCAAGAACAAATTATGGGAGAACACTATGGACAGGGAGAGCGGTTTAAACTCTTACTTGTTGAGGTAAAACGGACAACTAAGGGCCCCCAAGTCATTGTTTCCAGGTCTCATCCCAACCTGATTAAGCGCCTTTTTGAAATGGAAGTGCCTGAAATTGTAGAAGGCCTTGTGGAAATTTACTCCATAGCCAGAGAGGCCGGGTCCAGGACAAAGATTGCTGTCTTTTCAAAAGACCCCAGCGTAGACCCCCTAGGAGCCTGTGTTGGCTTTAAGGGAAACCGGGTCAAGGCTATTGTAGACCAGCTCCACGATGAAAAGATTGACATTGTGATCTATGAAAAAAATATTGAAGATTTTATAGCCAATGCCCTGAGTCCTTCCAAGGTGGTGGATGTCTTCATTAAAGAAAATTTAAAAGAAGCTCTTGTAATTGTGCCGGACTACCAATTAAGTCTTGCCATTGGCAAGGAAGGACAAAATGCTCGCTTAGCGGCAAAATTGACCAATTGGAAAATTGATATTAAGTCCGAAAGTCAATTTGAAGAATATTTACAAGAAAACAACCTGACAGAAGATGAATTAAGAGAACTCTTCCAAAATCAAAAGCCTGAAGATGAAGAAGACAGCTTTGATGAAGACTTAGAAGAAGTCAACCAAATTGATTTTGAAGATGAGGACGATTTAGAGATAGATTCTGTCCAAGAAGACCAGGACATGGAAGAAGATCTGGAAGAGGAAGAAGGGGCAGATTCTTTAGAGCCTGAAGAAGAGCCTCTCCAAGAGGAAGAAGACCAAGACTTAGGGGAGAACTAAGGTGATTTTGCATCAAGTTAAAGGAAGTAAACAATGGCAAAGGTAAAAAAAGTGCCTATGCGGCAATGTATAGGCTGCCATGAAAATAAACCAAAAAAAGAGCTCATCCGGGTGGTAAAAACCAAGGAAGGCGAGCTTTTTATTGATAAGACAGGAAAGAAAAATGGACGAGGAGCCTACTTGTGTGACGACTTAAATTGCTTAACTAAGGCAATTAAGTCAAAGGCTTTAAATCGGTCATTTAAAACGGAGATACCAGATGAGATATTACAAGCGTTGGAGGATTCAATGAAAGAATAATCTCACAAGCTAAAGGAGGTGCGACCAATGTCGAAGATTAGAGTTCACGCATTGGCAAAAGAGTTGGGAATCAAGAGTTCCGACCTATTAAATCAGTTAAAGAGTTTAGGAATAGATGTAAAGAGTAACTTAAGTTCTCTAGATGAAAATCAAGTGGAAAAAGTAAAAACCCACTATGGGCAAGGGAAAAAGGACACTGACCATCCAGTAAAAAAGGAAACGGCTAAGAAGAAAACTTCATCTGGAGAAAAAACTCCCCCAACTGGTCACCAGCAAGCCAAAAATCAAAAGACAAGTCCTGCTAAGAAAAAAGAAGAAAAAAAAGAAACTTCCAGTCAAAAGAAGACGGAAGAATCTAAAAATAAAAAGGCCTTGACAAAAAAGAAGACACAAAAGCCGAACCATAAGGAAAGCACTAAGGCTTCCGATAAAAAAAGACGGTCTAAGGACAGCTCTTCCAAGGAAGACAAGACATCCAGGGACAAGAATAAAAATTCTTCTAAAAATCAAGGTCAAAATCAAGGACAAGAAAGACCAAAGAATAACCGGAGAAGGTCCAACAGACCCCATAAAACTGGGAAGACCGCCAGAGAAAAACAAAAGCAAAAAGAAAAAGAATTGAAAGAAAAGGAAAATAAAGAAATAAAAATTCAAACACCCATTAGCCTAAAAGAATTTTCAGAAAAATTAAATGTTCCCCTAGCCCAAGTCATTACAAAGCTCATGGGCCTTGGAGTGATGATGACCCAAAATGAATCCCTAGATGAAGACCTGGTCATCTTATTAGGAGATGAATTCAACAAGGAAATTGTTCTGGAAGAGCCAGAAGAAGAAGTAAGTGTTGAAGAAAGTTACAATTTGGACTTTGAAGATAATCCAAACTTCCTAAAGACCCGTCCACCAGTTGTCACTGTTATGGGCCACGTTGACCATGGGAAGACAAGCCTACTGGACGTCATTAAAAAAAGTCGGGTGACGGAAGCAGAAGCCGGAGGGATTACCCAACATATTGGGGCCTATACAGTCAATGTAGGTTCTAAAAAAGTGACTTTCCTAGATACACCTGGTCACGAAGCCTTTACAGCGATGCGGTCTAGAGGAGCTCAAATCACGGACATTGCCATACTTGTTGTGGCTGCAGACGATGGGGTTATGCCACAAACAGTCGAAGCCATTAACCATGCCAAGGCAGCTCAAGTCCCCATTATTGTGGCCATTACTAAAATGGACAAGGAAGAAGCCAACGTAGAACGGATTTACCAAGAGTTGGCAGACTATGACCTAGTCACTGAAAACTGGGGTGGGGACACCATTATGGTTCCTGTTTCTTCCAAGACAAAAATGGGGATTGAAGAACTTCTAGAAATGGTTCTTTTAGTGGCTGAAATGCAAGAATTAAAAGCCAATCCCAACCGAAAGGCTATTGGGACCATTGTTGAAGCCAAGTTAGACAAGGGCAAGGGACCGATGGCGACAGTCCTAGTCCAAAAGGGAACTCTTCGCTTTGGCGATAGTATCGTTTCTGGAGTTTCCCACGGACGCATCCGGGCTATGGTGGATGATAAGCACAGGGCAGTCAAGAAGGCCGGTCCTTCTACTCCTGTGGTTATCCTAGGATTAAATGATGTCCCCAATGCTGGCGACCTCCTCTATGCTGTAGAAGATGACAAGCTTGCCAGGGAAATTGCAGAAAAGAACAACACCCTGGAACGGGCTGAAAAATTGGCCTCTACAAATAAAGTTTCCCTGGACAACCTCTTCCAAAGAATCAAGGAAGGGGAACTGAAGGACTTAAATATTGTCTTAAAGGCCGATGTCAAGGGATCTGTGGAAGCCGTCAGCCAATCCTTAATTAAGCTTTCCAATGAAGAAGTAAAAATTAACATTATCCACTCTGGAGCCGGCGGAATCAATGAAGGAGATATTTCTCTTGCCAGTGCTTCCAATGCTCTAGTGATTGGTTTTAATGTTCGCCCAAATATGAATGCCCTAGACCTGGCCAAGGAAGAAGAAGTCGATGTCCGGACCTACCGGGTCATCTATGACATTATCAATGATGTTAAGGATGCCGTCTCCGGGATGTTGGATCCAGATATTGTGGAAGAAGTAACTGGCCGGGCTGAAGTCCGACAAACCTTTAAATTACCAGGAAACACCATTGTTGCTGGAATTTATGTTGTCAAAGGGAAAATGGTCCGGAATGGAAAAGTAAAAATTCTAAGAGACGATATTGTCATCCATGAAGGGGATATTGCCTCCTTAAAGCGCTTTAAAGACGATGCCAAGGAAATTGCCACAGGTTATGAAGGTGGTCTAGGAATCGAAAACTTTAATGACCTAAAAGAAGGCGACGTCCTAGAATGCTATGTTATAAAACAAATTAAGAAAGAGTTATAAAATGAAAGAAAAAAGATTGAGTCGGATTTCCGAAGAGATGAAGCGGGTCTTATCCGATATCATTCAAAATAAATTAAAAGATCCCCGTATTCATCCCATTGTTTCTGTCAACCACATCGAGCTTGCAGGAGACCTAGGCCAAGCCAAAGTCGGCATCTCCACCCTGGGGAATGCTGAAGAACAGGCAGAAACCCTAGAAGGTATCCAAAGTGCCAAGGGCTTTATTAAAAAAGAACTGGGCCGAGAAATGAAACTAAGAGTGATTCCAGAACTACTTTTCTATAATGATACTTCAATTGAAAAATCCATTGAAATGTTTGAGTTAATTGAAGAGGTAAATCATGGAAAAGATGAATAACTTAAAGAAAATACTTGAGGAAGCTACATCCATTGGTGTAGCTTCTCATATTGACCCGGATGGAGACAATCTGGGCTCTATCGCCGCTTTGACCTTAAGTCTAGAGGCCTATGGGAAGGATGTCCATTTAATTATTGATGACTATGTTCCGGAAATTTACCGGTTTATTCCCGGCCTAGATCGGCGGGTCAAGTCGGAAGAAGTGGGAGAAGTAGACCTATTTTTTGCCTTAGATAGCGCTGATGAAGGGCGAATGAGTCCTGGAGTCCAAGAAATTTTCAATAAAAGCAAAAAGAAAGTTGTCATTGACCACCACAGAACAAATCCTGGCTATGGAGACCTTAATTTTATCGAAATGGTCTCTTCCACAGGAGAACTTTTGTATGAAATCTTAAGTGGCTTAAAGCTACCCATCAATAAAGAAATTGCTACAGGCCTTTATACAGCCATTTCCAGTGATACAGGAAGTTTTAAATATGATTCCACAAGACCTAGGACCCATGAAATTGCCGCCCATCTTTTGGCTTATGACCTAGATCTCAATGAAATCACGAAAAACCTCTACCAAAGACGGTCCTTAGCAAAAACCAACCTTCTTACCAAGGCCTTGGATTCCCTTGAATTCTACTACCAGGGCAAGGTAGCCATGACCTTTATAGACAAGGAAGATATTTTAAGCCTAGGAGCCAAGCATTCTGACACAGAAGGCATTGTGGAATTTATCCGAGATATTGATGGCGTGGACTTGTCCATCTTCTTAAAAGAAAGAAAGCTAGATGGAACAAAGATTAGCATCCGGTCCAAGGGGGAAGTGGATGCTACAAAAATCGTCCAAGTCTTTCATGGAGGTGGCCATAAACGAGCTGCTGGAGCCACTTATCCTGGAGACTTTGCCGCCTGCAAGGAAGACCTTTTAAAAATATTAGATGGAGTGATGGATGAAGGGCATTCTACTCGTTAACAAGGACCAAGGCTTTACCAGCCATAATGTGGTTTCCTTAGCAAGAAAATCCTTGGGAATAAAAAAAATTGGCCATGGAGGGACCTTAGACCCCATGGCAACAGGTGTCCTAGTCCTTTTAGTTGGAAAGGCCACGAAAATTTCAGACTATGTCATGGGTCATGACAAGGTCTATGAAGGCCAGGTGGCCTTTGGCTATGAGACAGATACCCTAGATAAGGAGGGAGAAATCCTAGAAGTTTCCGAAAAAATCCCAAGTCTTCAGGAAATAGAGGAGACCTTGCCTGGGTTTCAAGGGGAGATTCTCCAAGTTCCCCCCATGTACTCCGCCATTAAATACCAGGGAAAGAAACTTTATGAATATGCCCGGGAGGGGAAAGATATTGAAAGAAAAGAGCGAAAGGTTTCTATTTATTCCTTCGAGGTCTTAAATTATGAAAATGGAAAGATGGACTTTCGGGTTCACTGTTCTTCCGGGACCTATATTCGAAGCCTCCTGGCAGATTTTGCCCGGGCCATGGGAAGCCTAGGAACCTTGACCAAGCTCTGTCGGACCAAGCTTGGCTCCTTTAGCCTGGACCAATGTGTCTGTGTCCAAGACTTAAAGGATAAAAAAATAGAGGAAAAAGACTTGGTCCCCATGGACCAGGCTCTGGACCTACCTCGCCTGGACTTGGAGGATAAATATTTTAACCCATTAATTTATGGACAGACTCTTTCTCTTAACCAAGAGGGCTCAGGAGAAGTCAAGGTCTATTGCCAGGGGAAATTTATGGGAATTGGAAGCTACATGGGAAAAAACCAGCTACGCTTAAAGAAGAGATTAATAGAAATAGAATGAGGAATCATGGAAATAAGAGAAGTTCATCCAGATGAAAATTTACAAGAAGAAATATGCCTTGCCCTAGGGAACTTTGATGGTCTTCATTTAGCCCATCAAGAACTCATCCATGAGGTTGTGACTATGGCAAAAAAACTGGAGACCAAGTCTTCTGTTTTAATGTTTAAGGAGCATACAAAAAATATTTTAAACCACAAAAACCAACAGCTCCTTATGAGTCGCAGGCAAAAATTGGACTGCTTTGCTAGTTTGGGGATTGACCTTGTCCTGGAAATTGAGTTTTCTGAAATCCAAAAGATGCAGGCAGAAGATTTTTTTACTGAATTTTTACGCCAGGGCCTCCAGGTCAAGGGCCTGGTCATTGGCTATGACTATCGCTTTGGTTATAAGGCCAAGGGAACCAGTGACTTGTTGAAGAAGATGGCTGAGGACCAGGGAGTCCAAATTAAAATTGTCCAGGAGATTCTAAAAGATGGAGAAGCCATTTCTAGCACCCGGATACGGAAGGCCATTGGAGAGGGAAACTTAGACTTTGCTAGGAAACTTTTAGGCCGCCCCTTTACCATGGAGGGGACGGTCATTCATGGGAAACGACTAGGTCGGGAAATGGGCTATCCTACAGCAAATATAGAACCCAGCACCCACTATGTCATTCCTCGTTTTGGAGTTTATGATACCCAGGTGACGGTCGATGGAAAGTCCTATCGGGCGGCTACCAGTGTAGGCACCAATCCAACCCTAGATGAAAAAGGGCTAAAGATTGAGGCCCATCTCTTGGACTTCACTGGAGACCTCTATGGAAAAAAGGTGGATTTAACCTTTTTAAAATTTTTACGTCCAGAGAAAAATTTTCCCTCAATTGAAAGTTTATTTGACCAAATTGCCAAGGATGTAGAAATGGTAGAGAAGAGGAAATAAGGCGAATTTTCTTGAAAAATAGGTCATAATATGGTATCATAAAAGAGAAATTACCGTGACAAAGTGGAACGACCCTCGACGTCTACTTTGTTTTGGTGAATACAAAATTACAGGAGGAAACTATGATTAGTAAAGAAGAAAAACAAGCAATTATTGACGAATACAAACTATCTGAAAAGGATACTGGATCTCCAGAAGTGCAAATTGCCATTTTAACCCACCGAATTAATGGCCTAAACGAACACTTAAAAGATCATAAGAAGGACCATCATTCCAGACGGGGTCTTTTAAAAATGGTTGGGACCAGAAGAAACCTATTAAGATATTTACAAGAAAAAGATATTAATCGGTATCGTTCCTTAATTGAACGGTTAAAAATTAGAGGTTAAAAAGAGCGGGGTTACCGCTCTTTTATTTTTATTAGGAGGTAAGAATGGAGAAAACATTCCAGTACACTTTAGCCAACCACCCCTTGAAGGTTTCCATAGGGAAGGTGGCAGAGCAAGCCAATGGAGCCTGCCTGATTTCTTATGGAGATACAGTGGTTCTAGTTACAGCAACGGCATCCAAGGAAGCCAGAGATGGCATCGACTTTTTCCCCTTAAGCGTGGACTATGAAGAAAAAATGTATGCTGTTGGGAAAATGCCTGGGGGCTTTATCCGCAGGGAAGGCCGTCCCAGTGAAAAAGCAACCTTGACAGCACGGTTAATTGACCGGCCCATCCGTCCCCTATTTCCAGAGGGCTTCCGGAATAGCGTACAAGTTATTGCCACTGTATTTTCTGTAGAACAAGATTGTCCTCCAGAAATGGCTGCCATGATTGGGTCTTCCATTGCCCTATCAATTTCAGATATTCCCTTTAGTGGGCCTACAGCTGG
Source organism: Clostridiales bacterium SIT11 (assembly GCA_001299455.1). GTDB lineage: Bacteria > Bacillota > Clostridia > Tissierellales > Peptoniphilaceae > Urinicoccus. Next base: position 100,768 of record CYUK01000003.1, read on the forward strand.
AGTCCAAGTGGGGTATGTAGATGGAGAATACATTATTAATCCCAGCGTTGAAGAACGGGAAAAATCAACTATTGACTTAACCGTTTCCGGAACCAAGGATGCCATTATGATGGTGGAATCGGGATCAGACATTGTCAGTGAAGAAGAAATGCTCCAAGCCATCTTATTTGGTCATGAAGAAATTAAAAAGATTTGCGGCTTTATTGATGAAATTGTTGCTGAATGTGGCCAAGAAAAAATGGACTTCACTCCAGCAAAAATTGATGAAGAAATTCATGAAAAAGTCTATGCCTATGCAGAGGCTCTCTTAGTGGATGCCATCCACCAAGAGACAAAAACTGAAAGAGAAAAGGCAGAAGACGAAGCTCGAGAAAAAATTTATGCTCATTTTGAAGAAGACCTAGAAGACCATCAAAAGGATATTAACGCCGTCATTGATGAAATTATTCGTCGGGAAGTTCGGACAGGAATTTTAGAAGACCGCCGGCCAGATGACCGAGCCATGGATGAAATTCGTCCCTTAAGTGCAGAAGCAGGCCTCCTTCCCAGGACTCATGGGTCCGGTCTTTTTAAGAGAGGGCAAACTCAAGTCCTATCTGTCACCACCTTGGCTGGTTTATCCGAAGTACAAATTATTGATGGCCTAGGAGACGATACCCCAAAACGCTATATCCACCACTACAACTTCCCACCCTATTGTGTTGGAGATACACGGCCTATGCGGAGTCCAGGTCGTCGAGAAATCGGCCATGGAGCCCTGGCTGAACGAGCCTTACTTCCAGTCATTCCTTCAGAAGATGACTTCCCCTATGCCATCCGGGTAGTGAGTGAAGTCTTAAGTTCCAATGGATCTTCCTCTCAAGCATCTGTCTGTGGGTCCACTCTTTCTTTAATGGATGCCGGAGTTCCCATTAAGGCACCTGTTGCAGGAATTGCCATGGGCCTCATTAAAGAAGAGGACAAGGTAAAAATCTTAACAGACATCCAAGGTCTTGAAGACCATCTGGGAGATATGGACTTTAAGGTGGCAGGAACTCGAGAAGGGATTACCGCCCTTCAAATGGATATTAAAATCGATGGAATTAATGAAGAGATTTTAAAAGAAGCCTTAGCCAAGGCCCACACAGCTCGGCAAAAGATTTTAGATGTGATGGAAGCTACGATTCCTGCGCCTAGAGAAGAACTTTCTCCCTATGCACCCTTGATTTATACTTTGACAATTAAACCTGAAAAAATTGGGGAAGTCATTGGGTCTGGTGGAAAGGTCATTAACGGCATTATTGAAGAAACCGGCGTTAAAATTGATATTGATGATGATGGCCGGATTTCCATCCTCAGTGAAAATGCTGAAAATGCTAAGAGAGCCATGGCCCGGATTGAAGACATTGTCAAGGATGTGGAAGTAGGAGAAGTTTACACTGGTAAGGTCAAAAAACTTGTAAAGTTTGGTGCCTTTGTGGAAGTTTTAAAAGGCAAGGAAGGCCTCCTTCATATTTCCAACATTTCCAAGGAACGAGTCAATAAGGTCGAAGATGTCCTCCATGTAGGGCAAATGATTGATGTCAAGGTTATTGGCATTGACGACCAAAACAAAATCAGTTTGAGTCATAAAGCGCTCTTAGACCAAGATAAGAATAAAGAGGACGAGGACCAGGACGCAAAATAAGTTAAAGCATGAGCCTTAGGTTCATGCTTTTTTTAAAGGAGACAGCTTATGAACATAAAAATTATCAATAAATCCCACCATCCACTGCCTGCCTATAAAACAGAAGGATCCAGCGGAGTCGACCTCCATGCCAACCTAGACCAGCCTGTGGTCTTAAAGTCCTTGGATAGGTGCCTAATTCCAACAGGCATTTACCTGGAGATGCCCTTAGGGATTGAAGGCCAAGTTCGAGCCCGGTCCGGCCTGGCCTTAAAAAAAGGTCTGGGCCTACCTAATGGAATTGGAACCATTGATTCTGACTACCGGGGAGAACTCCAGGTGGCCCTAGTGAATTTAAGCAAGGAAAATGTTAAAATTGAAGACGGAGACCGGATTGCTCAGCTGGTTTTTATGAAGGTGGAGCAAGTGGACTTTATAGAAGTGGAAATTCTTTCTAAAACAGATCGAAATGAGGGTGGTTTTGGTCATACAGGTGTATAAAAACATCTGTTTGTGATATAATTGAGCTAGAAAATATGAAAGGAAACCTCATGCAAAAACCCAGAAGAAGAAAACCTTCAAAAAAATCGAATAAAAAGAACCACCAGGTCCTCTCTTTTTCTAGCCAAGATAAGGAAATGATTGGCCTATTTATCATTATCTTTGGAATTTTAAGTGGCATTAGTCTATTTAGCCCGAATATGGGCCTCTTTGGCCGGGGCCTAGTCCAGGTTTACCAGTTCCTGGTAGGACTGGCTTCCCTGCCCTTGGCCATTTATTTTCTCATCCTAGGAGGCCTTTTAGTCAGTAAGGAACATGGGTTCTCAAAAAAGAGACTCCTATATTTTTTAACAGTTCTTTTCTTTAGCCTCCTGGTTTACTACCAATTTCAAGGTCCCTGGATAAAGACTATGGGCCAGGAAATGAAGCTTTTATTCAAAAGTTCTGACCCCTATAAGGGAGGAGTTTTGGGTATCTTTTTTGGTCGTATTTTCATGAAACTTTTTGGGTCTACAGGAACCATTATTGTTTTTTCCATTGTTCTTCTCGTTTTATTTTTCTACTTTTTACCTATTTCTTGGAAGGAAGTAGGGATCTTGATTCAAACCAAGGCTGAAAAAGGAAAGGGAAAAAGACGGGAAAGACAAAGGGAAAAGGCGAAGAAGGAAGAGAAAAGGAAGACACCTTTTATTAAGGAAGAAAAAACTCCTCGCAAGAAGGATTCCTTAGAGGAGACACCTCTGGAAATTTATGATTATTCCAATCATGGCAAGGAAAAAGTAGACCAAAAGGCTGAAGCCTTAACTTCGGAAGACATGGAAAATTTTTCCAAGGAAATCCAAAAGGAAGAGCCTGTAAATTATATTTTTCCACCCCTGGAAATTTTAAATCGGCCCAAGCCCGCACCTGGACTCTCCAAGTCCTTGGTTCGGGAAAAGGCCCATTTAATCGAAGATACCATGCGGCAGTTTAATATTGACTGCAAGGTCATGGCTATTAACCGTGGTCCAGTCATTACCTGCTATGAACTTCAGATTGCCCCAGGAGTCAAGCTCAATAAAATTGTCAGCCTATCAGACAACCTGTCCCTGGCCCTGGCTTCACCGGATATTCGGATTGAAGCTCCCATTCCGGGGAAGAGTGCGGTGGGAATTGAAGTTCCTAACGAAAGCAAGGACCAGGTCGTTTTCCGGGAAATTTTAGAAAGTCCTCAATTTAAAAAATCTTCCACAACGCCTTTGGCTTTGGGGAAGGACGTTTCTGGAAATATCATTATTTCATCCATTGATAAAATGCCCCACCTTTTAATTGCAGGGGCTACAGGGTCAGGAAAAAGTGTCTGCATTAATACCATTATTACCAGCATTCTTTACCGGTCCAGGCCGGACCAGGTGAAGTTTATCCTCATTGACCCTAAGGTGGTAGAACTCAATGTCTACAACGGCATTCCCCATCTCTTAATTCCTGTGGTCACAGATCCTAAAAAGGCTGCCTTTGCCCTCCGCTGGGCTGTAGATGAAATGGAAAAACGCTACAAGTCCTTTGCCAAGGAGCATGTCCGGGATATGAAGTCCTTTAATCAAAAGATGGAGGAAGAAAAACGGTATTCTGAATCTTTGGCTAAAATTGTAGTCATTGTAGATGAATTGGCAGACCTAATGATGGTTGCAGCCAATGAAATTGAAGACTATATTGCTCGCCTGGCACAAATGGCCCGGGCAGCTGGAATTTATATGATTCTAGCCACCCAACGCCCCTCCGTAGATGTTATTACAGGAACCATTAAGGCCAACATTCCTTCAAGGGTTGCCTTTGCTGTGTCTTCGGGAGTGGATTCCAGGACAATTTTAGATAGCAATGGGGCTGAGCACCTTCTAGGCCAGGGAGACATGCTCTTTTATCCTAGTTTTTACTCCAAGCCCAAGCGCCTTCAAGGAGCCTTTATTAGTGACCAGGAAGTGGAAAATGTGGTGTCCTTTATTAAGGAAAATTCTCAAAAAGATTACAATGAAGAGGCCCTGGAGTCCATTGAGAAGAAGGTGGAAAAAGAGACCAATCCAAAGGACGACCTCTACAGGCAGGCTGTGAATATTGTCCTCCAAGATGAGCAGGCAAGTATTTCCTACCTCCAAAGAAAGTTAAAAATTGGCTATTCAAGAGCAGCTCGACTGATTGATGCTATGGAAGAAGATGGAATCATTGGTCCCCATCAAGGGACCCAGCCTCGGAAGATTATTTTATCGGATGACCAAATAAAGGAGTTTTTAGAGAGTGATTAAAAAAATTTATTTTCTCACCTTGGGGTGTGCAAAAAATGAAGTGGATACATCGGTCATGGAAGGAATTTTACAAGATCATGCCTATGATATTGTGGATGACCCCCTAGAGGCTGATGCCATCTTTGTCAACACTTGCGGATTTATTGAAAGTGCAAAAGAGGAGTCCATTGACTGGATCTTACAACTGGCAAAATTAAAGGAAGAAGGCCAGTTACAAAAACTCTATTTAACTGGTTGCTTGGCTCAGAGGTATCCGGAAGAATTGAAGAGGGAAATTCCGGAAATTGACGGAATCCTAGGGCCTGGATATATTTCAAGAATTGCCGACTACTTAGACAGTGGCCAGGATGGATTTTTTACAGAAGAAATTTCTACAGACTATACAGAAGGAAAGAGGAAGCTCCCTAGTGGGGTAACAGCCTATGTAAAAATTGCAGAAGGTTGCAACAACCGGTGTTCCTACTGTATTATCCCCTACTTAAGGGGGAATAACCGGTCCCGAAAAATTGAAGATATTGTTGAGGAAGTAAAAGATCTGGTAGCCCAGGGGACTCGGGAAGTCATCTTAGTAGCCCAAAATAGTACAGACTATGGAATTGACCTCTATGGCCACTATGCCTTGGCAGACCTTTTAAGAGAATTAGTTAAAATCCAGGACCTAAAGTGGATTCGCATCCTCTATGCCTACCCTGATCACTTTACAGAAGACTTAATTGACCTGATGGCTAAGGAAGAGAAAATCTTACCCTACTTGGATATGCCCCTCCAACACGCTTCCAATAAAATCTTAAGGGCCATGAACCGGAAGTCTTCCCGGGAAAGTTTGGAAGACTTAATTGGGAAGTTAAAGGCTCGCATTGACCACCTGGTCCTACGGTCCACCTTTATTGTCGGTTTTCCAGGGGAAGAAGAAGAGGACGTCCAAGAACTTCTAGACTTTATTGAAAAAATTGGCTTTGACCGCCTAGGGGTCTTTACCTATTCCAGGGAAGAAAATACCAAGGCCTATACTATGGAAGGTCAGGTTCCTGAAGAGGAAAAGGAAAAGAGATTTCAAAAAGTCATGGCCGCCCAAAGGAGCATTTCAGAAAGTCGACTGAAAAAACAAGTTGGTCGAGTCTTGGATATTTTAATAGAAGAGAAGATTGATGATGGCCACTACCTAGGTCGGTCTTATTTAGATATTCCAGAGGTTGATGGTCAAGTCTATGTAGAAAGTACGAGTCCCCTGGACATAGGTAGTTTTTATCCTGTGAAAATCCAAGAGACCACAGACTATGATATGGAAGGAGTGGCCCTATGAATATAGCCAACAAATTGACAGTTTTGCGGATTTTACTGGTCCCGGTTTTTGTCGTTTTAATGCTTACAAAAAAGCCCAGCCTACAAGTTTTTGCAGCCGTCATCTTTGTCCTTGCCGCCTTAACGGATATGTTAGACGGTCACCTGGCCAGATCTAGAAATTTAGTAACTACTTTTGGAAAATTCTTAGATCCCCTGGCTGATAAAATTTTAGCTTCCTCTGCCATGATTTTACTTGTTGAACTTGGCGTTTTATCTTCCTGGATGGTTATTTTAGTTATATTTCGAGAATTTGCCATTACAGGTTTCCGTATTTTAGCCGCCAGTCAAGGAATTACCATTGCGGCAGGAAAGTCTGGAAAGTTAAAGACGATTTTTCAACTCGTCTCCCTAACCCTCCTCCTATTTTCCTTCCCCTATACCATGGAAATGGGCATGAGCATAGGCCAATTTTTATTTTTTGTATCTATCCTATTAACGGTGATATCCGGTGTTGAATACTTGGCAAAAAACAGCCAAGTCTTAGATTTAGAGAATATGTAGGTGAAAAATGAAAGCAGCAATTTTAAGTATTGGAACAGAACTCATGTTAGGAGATATCCTAAACACGAATGAACGCTATATTGCAAAAGTATTGACAGAACGGGGCTACCAGGTCATTGAAGAATCTACTGTAGCCGATGACTATGACCAGCTTTTTGCCACCTATGCCCGTTTAGATGGCAAGGTGGACGTTGTGGTCACCTCCGGTGGGATTGGGCCCACAAAGGATGACTTCACCAAGGAAACTTTGGCAGACTATCTAGGTCGAAAAATCTACTTGGATGAAGGCGTCTTAGAGGAGATGAAAAAGTACTACAAGAAAAAGGGCTATACCTTAAATGATAACAACATTAAGCAAGCCTATATGATTGAAGGTTCCAAGGCCTTAATTAACCACTGGGGAACAGCAGCAGGGGAGCATGTCCAATCTGAAAAGACATCCTACTTTTTATTTCCTGGACCTCCTAGAGAATTGGAACCCATGGTGGATACCTACCTTAAAAAATATTTGAAGACAGACCAAGTCATTAAGGAAGCCTCCATCCAGTTGATTAATATTGGAGAAGCTCAAGCAGAAGCTCTCCTTAGAAAGATGATCCTGCCGGAAGAGGCTGAAGTTAACACCTTTGCCCACTATGGGACTGTGGAAGTTAAGTCCATTGTTAAAGGCAAGGATGAAGATTTGGTTGACGAGAAGTTGGAAGCCTGCCTAAAGATTCTAAAGGAAAACTTTAAGGATAATATCTACGGTACAGGGGATGAAAAAATTGAAGAAAAAATCCTTCAACTCTGTACAGAAAAGGGACTTCGCTTATCCTTTGCAGAGTCTGTGACAGGAGGTCTTTTGGCCAAGCGGTTAACTTCTTATTCTGGTGCCAGTGCCGTTTTAAACTACAGCCTTGTCAGCTACTCAAACCAAGTGAAAGAGGACGTCCTAGGAGTGAAAGAAGAAACCATCAAGACCTATGGCGTTGTCAGCAAGGAAACAGCTGAAGAAATGGCTGCCGGGCTTTACAAAAAAGGTTATGGAGATATTGCTATTTCGACAACAGGAGAAGCAGGGCCTTCCCCACAAGAAAAGGAAAAGGGTCTGGTTTACCTAGGTTTTCACAGTGGAGATAAGCACTTTACTAAGAAACTTCACCTACAAGGAAACCGGAGAGATATTCAACGGCAAACAGCAAGTCATGTCTTCTATTATTTATTAAAAGAATTCTTGGAGGAAAACAATGGATGAGCAAAAAAAAGAAGCATTAGAAAAGGCAATGACCGCCATTGAAAAACAATATGGCAAGGGATCTGTAATGCGCCTAGGGGAGCAACAACATGTAAATGTGGATGTTATTCCCACAGGGAGCATGGCCCTGGACCTGGCCCTAGGAATTGGCGGGATTCCAAGAGGACGGATTATTGAAATTTATGGACCGGAGTCTTCAGGGAAAACCACCCTGGCCCTCCATATCCTCGCTGAAGCTCAAAAAATGGGTGGAATCGCCGCCTTTGTGGACGCCGAGCATGCCTTAGACCCTGTCTATGCGAAAAACTTAGGAGTTAACACAGATGAACTGATTATTTCCCAGCCAGACACTGGGGAGCAGGCCCTGGAAATTACAGAATCCCTAGTCCGGTCCAATGCCCTTGATGTTGTCGTCATTGACTCTGTAGCAGCCCTTGTTCCCAAGGCTGAAATTGAAGGAGAAATGGGCGATTCCCACATGGGCCTTCAAGCAAGACTCATGAGCCAAGGACTTAGAAAGCTTACAGGGGCCATTAATAAATCTAAAACGTCTGTTATCTTTATCAACCAATTGCGGGAAAAAATTGGAGTCATGTTTGGAAACCCAGAAACAACGACAGGGGGCCGAGCCTTAAAATTCTTTACTTCTGTGCGTCTGGATATTCGCCGGATTGACATTATTAAAAAGGGCGACGAAATGATTGGAAATAGGGTCCGAGTCAAGGTCGTTAAAAATAAGGTGGCTCCTCCCTTTAAGCAAGCAGAGTTTGATATTATGTACGGCAAGGGAATTTCTAAAATCGGAAACCTCCTAGACGTGGCTACAGACTTAAAAATTGTAGACAAGGCAGGGGCCTGGTACTCCTATGGAGACCAACGTCTGGGCCAAGGTCGGGAAAAGGCCAAGGACTTCTTGGAAGAAAATCTAGACCTGAGCCGGGAAATTGAAGGGAAAATTCGCCAAGCTTTTAACTTAGATGGAGAAGATTCAGATTTAGAAGCTCCGACAGAAGATGAGTGATTTTAGGTGAAGATTTTATATTTTACAGACTCCCATATTCGGGGAAATGCACCTAAGAGCAGGTTGGATGACTATTTTGAAACCTGCCTAAAAAAACACCAAGAAATCCTTGACCTGGCCAGGGACCACCATGTAGATGCGATTTTACATGGTGGCGACCTTTTTGACCGACCAGATGTATCAATAGCTGTAGTCAGTGCCTTTTCTAAGCTCCTTGTGGACTCACCCTGTCCCTTCTATATTGTAAGTGGCAACCATGATATTTACGGTCACAATCCGGAGACTATCAACCGGACTATGCTGGGCCTTTTAAATAATATTGGCCTCGTCCACTTAATGAATGATGAATCCATTCTTTTAGAGGGAGATTGCAAGGTGAAAATCCATGGAACTCCCTATCAGTATGGGATGGACCAGGAAGAAAATCGGTCTCGGTACATCTTAAAGGAAAAGGGAGAAGAAGACTATCTTGTCCATGTCATCCATGGATTTTTAATGGACAAACCCATTCATGAGTCCATTGCCCACACCCTAGTTACAGATATTCAAGAAACTTCTGCTGATGTTACCTTAACGGGCCACTACCATACAGGCTTTAAGACTCAAGAAATTGACGGGAAATATTTTATCAATCCCGGGTCTATTGTCCGGATAGCCAATAATTTAAGCGAAATAAAGAGACGGCCAAAGGTAATCTTATTGGAATTTGGAGAAAACATCCAAGTCCAGGAAATCTATTTAAAATCTGCCCTGCCTGGGGAAGAAGTTTTGGACCGGTCTGAAATTGAGCAACATCAGTTTAAAAAGGCCAAGCTCTATGAGTTTCAAGAACTGATTGATGCTAGTGCCAACTTTGCCAAGTCGGATGTTTTTGAACTCATTGGGGAAATTTCTGCCATGGGAAAAGTGGATGATGCCATTAAAAAAGAAGCCATCCGCCGCCTGGCCCAGGTCCAAGAAGAGGAGGACCTATGAGTAAACAGATCAAACAACTGCGGTTAAAGAATTTCCAATCCCATGAAGATACTGTCCTGGATTTTGTCCCTGGTTTAAATGTCCTCCTAGGAAATTCAGATACGGGAAAATCAGCCATTGTCCGGGCCATCCGCTGGCTTTTTTACAATGAACCTGCGGGAGATGAATTCTTGCAAAGGGGCAAGTCCTTGGTAGAAGTGGAAGCAGAATTTTACGATGGAAGTAGGTTAAAACGGTCCCGGGAAAAGGGAAAAAATGCTTATGACTTGACCTTGGCCAGCCAGGAATCCATGCATTTTGAAGGCTTTGGACGGACTGTTCCTAAGGAAATTGTGGATTATTTTCACTTAAAGAAGTTCCCCTTGGGCTTAAATGAAGACTTGACCCTAAATATTGCTGACCAGCTGGAGGGGCCCTTTCTCCTCCAAGAAAAGGATTCCAACAAGGCCAACGCCATTGGTCGCCTAGTGGGAATCCACTATATAGACCAGGCTCAAAGAAATGTCAACCGAGATATTGTGGGTTTAAATCGGGATAAAAAGTACCAGGAAGACCAACTGACTGCCTTGGAAGAAGGGCGAAAGTCCTATGACTATATTGAGGATGCCCTGGAAAAACTAGATGCCTTTAAAGAGCTTTTAAGACAAGGAAGGGATTTAGAAGACCGGGAGGAAACTCTTCAGGATCTTTTAGACAAGTTTAAGACTTTATCCTTGGAAAAGAAGGACCTGGTCCAAAATTTAGAAGGCCTGAAAAACTTAGACCAAGCCCAAAGAGAGGTTTTGGCTAGCAAGGACTTAACGAGAGATTACCATGACAGATTGGACAAGCAAAGGACACTTCTGAGCCTTAAGGAAGAACTGGAAAAGAGCCAGGAAGACCTAAGGCAGGTAAAAGACCTGGACAAGGCAGAAAAAGCTTATAAAGAAGTGGCTCATAGCTATGGGAACTTTCAAAACTTGCTCACCTATAAGAAAAGCTATGAGAAACTAGACCAGCAAATACGGGAAATCCATGACACTTTAGGGCGATTGAAAAACCTAGACAAGGCCAGAAACCTAGTCCAGGGAAACCAAAAGGCAAAGGCCCTCCTAGACCAGTACAAGGCCTTGGAAAATGCCTTGAAAGATATTGAAGACCGAAAGGCAAGGGCCAAGGTCTATATGGACTTATTCTTGAACCTGGAAGAAGGAATCCAAGCAGTAGAAGGGATGCGGCAAAAGAAAGACCAGCTACATCTTTTGGAAGACTATTTAGGAGCCTACAGGAAGTTACAGTCCAATAAAAAGGCCTTGGAAGAAGATTGCCGAGCTTTTCTAAAAGAGGAGACACAGTCAAAAGAAGAATTAAAAGTCTTTTTGAAAGACCTGAAACTATGTCCTCTATGTAAGAGACCTATGGATGAACACACCATTCAACACATGATTGGAGACGAGGTTTAAGGGAGGAAGCTATGAATTACGAAGAAGAAATCCGTGGACTTGAAGAAAGAATACGGGTAGCAACAGATAAAAAAAGTCGTGCAGAAGCAAAGCTCGATACCCTCAAGGACCAAGAAAGGGACCTTTTAGACCGATTAAACCAAATGGGTTTAAAGCCAGAGGACCTGGAAGGGGAAATTCAACGGCTGGAAGAGGAAATAAAAAACCACCTAGCCCTTGCAGACCAATATTTACCAAGGTTTTAATATGAGCCGGTTTAGCCAGTATGAAAACCTTGAGAGGGAAGAAAGAAGCAAAATAAACCAGGCCATTGGTCGAAGAGACTACATTGATGACCAAATCAAGGAAACTCGGGGGAAACTAGCGGCCATGGAAAAAGACCTGGACCTCTACTTAAATGTGGTCCAGCTCCTACAACAGACAGCAAATTATGCCAGGGACCAGGCAAAGGCTCAAATTGAAGATATGGTCACCAAGTGCTTAGAATATATTTTTGAGAAAAAAATCGCCTTTGTGATCAACTTCCAGGAAATCCGGAATAACCCGAGTGCAGAGTTTTTAATTTCTTCTGTTTTTGATGACCAGACGATTGAAACAGATCCCCAATCGGCCCATGGGGGAGGGATTGTGGATGTTTTAAGTCTGGCCCTGAGAACAGCTTTTTTAGAGCTTCAAGACCCTCCCTTTGAAGGCCCATTGATTTTAGATGAACCAGGCAAGCATGTCAGCGCCGACTTTATTTTTAACCTAGGAGAATTTATTAAGCAGTCCACTTTAAACTTTCAGCGGCAGATTATTATGGTCACTCATAATGACCACTTGGCCCAAATGGGGGACCGGACCTATCTTGTAGAAATTCGTGGAGGGAAGAGTCAGGTGCGCTTAAAAGAAAAGGACCAGCCCCTATAAGTATTGATGGGGAATAGGGCTTTCAAGATTGGGGGACTTTAGCTTGACGAAAACCCTAAAAAACGATACAATTTAATTGTATGATTTTTACAATGCAAAATGAAAACTAAATAGGAGGTGCATGCTTTTGCCAACTATTTTACAAGTCATCCTATACATTCTTGGGATTTTTGTAGCTGGAGTCATTGGCTACTTTGTTCGCAAGAACATAGGAGAAGGTAAAATACATCAAGCGGAAGAGCAGGCAAAAAACATCCTTGTAGATGCACAAAGAGATGCAGAATCTACTAAAAAAGATCTATTAAATGAGGCTAAAGATGAAATCCATCGTCTACGGAATAAAGTCACGGATGAAAATGCCCGGAGACAGCAAAGTTTAGAGGATATGGAAAAACGTCTTCTCAAAAAAGAAGAAACGATAGATCACAAGAGTCTGACTCTGGAAAAAAAGGAAGAGTATTTGACCAAGGAGCTTGAAGAGTCGAAAAAGCTGAAAGAAGAAGCGGAAGACTTAGTGGCTCAAAGGACAGATGAACTTCAAAGAGTGGCAGGCCTGACAAAGGATGAAGGAAAGCAGCTTTTACTGAATGAACTGGAAGCAGATTTAACTCAAGAGTCTGCCTTAATGATTAAACAGAAGGAACAAGAAGTAAAAGATGAGGCGGATAAGTACGCAAGAAATGCTGTTGCTCTCGCAATTCAACGTATTGCAGCTGATACTGTGGCAGAAACAACTGTTTCCGTTGTGAATTTACCCAACGATGAGATGAAGGGGCGGATTATTGGTCGAGAAGGCCGGAATATTCGTGCCATTGAGGCTCAGACAGGGGTGGATTTAATTATTGATGACACACCAGAAGCCGTTGTTTTATCCTGTTTCGACCCAATACGTAGAGAAGTTGCAAAAATAGCGTTAGAACGCTTGGTATCTGATGGACGGATTCATCCCACAAGGATTGAAGATGCCATTGAAAAAGCACAAAGTGAAGTGGATTCTTGTATCAAAGAAAGTGGAGAACAAGCCAGTTACGATACAGGGATACATGGACTCCACCCGGAATTAATCAAGTATCTTGGACGGTTAAAGTACAGGACAAGCTACGGACAAAATGTTTTAAAACATTCCGTTGAGGTGGCGACCATAGCAGGTCTTTTGGCAGAGCATATAGGCGCCGATGTAAAAGTTGCAAAACGAGGTGGCTTGCTCCATGATATTGGAAAATCCATTGACCATGAAATTCAAGGTCCCCATGTGGACTTGGGCGTTAACTTGGCCAGGAAATACCATGAAAGTGAAGAAGTCATCCATTGCATCGAAGCCCATCATCAAGATGTGGAATTTAAATCTGTAGAAGCGATTCTAGTGCAAGCAGCAGATGCAATATCTGCCGCCAGACCTGGAGCCCGTCGTGAAACAGTTGAGTCCTATATACAAAGACTGGAACAATTAGAAGAAATCGCCAATAGTTTTGACGGAATTGAAAAATCTTACGCTGTTCAAGCTGGTCGTGAAGTACGGATTATTGTAAAGCCGGAACAAATTACGGAAGCAGAAACAATTATTTTGGCCAGGGATATTCGCCAAAAAATAGAAAATGAATTGGACTATCCTGGTCAAATTAAAGTCAATGTGATACGTGAAACCAGATCTATTGATTATGCTAAATAAAGCCTGCCTTGCAGGTTTTATTTTTTTAGAGGGAGAAAATATGAACTTTTCCTATATTGATGAGTTTACAAGCTATTTAAAGTCTGTAAAGGGCCATAGTGAGTTAACGAGGAAGGAATACTACTATGACCTCCTAACCTTTTATGAGTTTATCTATCCTAGATTTCATCCTGGCTCTTCCATGGAAGACTTTACTCCAGACCTTATGACTCTTGAAGACTTAAATAAGGTCAGTAAGCAAGATGTTTATTCCTATATTTCCTACCTAGACCTTGTAAAAAAGAACTCCAACCGGACAAAGTACCGGAAGATATCCAGCCTTAGGGCTTTTTATAAGTTTTTAACTGGTGTACTGGAAGTCTGTCCCAAAAACCCTACTGAAGACATTGATATGCCCAAGATTGAAAAATCCCTTCCTATTTACTTAAGCCTAGAAGAGGCCAGACACTTCCTAGAAACCATTTTAGCTTCCAAGCAAAAGGATATCTATAAGTACCGAGACTATGCCATGGCCGCTCTTTTTTTAAATTGTGGGCTACGGCTTTCAGAGTTAACCGCCATAAACCGGCGAGACCTTTTAAAAGATGGACGAGTTAAGGTGGAAGGGAAGGGGAGTAAGGAGCGGATGATTTACTTAAACCCTGCCTGCCTGGAGGCCATTGACCACTACCTAATCTATCGGAACCAAATCCTTGCAGATACAGATGCCTTATTTTTAAGTAGTCGGAAAAATAGGATTAGCCATTCAGCCACCCAAAGAGCCATGGAAAAACATTTAAAAGCCGCAGGTTTTGATACCAATAAGTACACAGTCCATAAACTCCGTCATACGGCGGCGACTCTAATGTATAAGTATGGCTCAGGGGACCTCAGGGCCCTCCAGGAGGTCTTAGGTCATGAATCCGTAACCACAACACAAATCTACACCCATGTAGACAATGAAGAAATTCGGCAAACAACCATGGACAATCCCTTGGGCAAGTCCTTAGATCCAGAAGATGGTCAATAAAGGTTTGGTTCTATTTATCTCCTTAGAAAATGATTAAAAATTCTTTTTAGGAAGACCCTATTTGCAAGAAATAATTTTAAAATGAGTTTGGGAAGATTAGGAGACTTTTTGAAATACGATAAAATATAAAAATATCCATAGACATCTCCTTAAAAGAAGAGGTGAAATTAAGCAACAAAATAATAATTTTGTTGCTTAATTTATATTTGTAAAAAGAGAAGTAGATAAAGGTCCTCATCTGGAAAACAAGCATTTTAAGTGATAATCCTCCCTTGGATCTTTTATTTTATCTACTTTCAGAGAAATCTTAGGAATTTATTTATCGCTGGAATTTATCTTTGTAATCATAGAGCATCATAATTTATAAAGGATTAAAAACTTTTATCTATGTACTTATAGGCTTTATTTATATATTTATATGCGTTTGTAAACTTTATTTATCCTATACATTACTTGCTTATTTTTATCCCATTTTTTAGTCTTGTTTTTATGATCCTTATCTTGATTTATTATCTATCTACTATTCATCAAATCTTTTTAGTTTCAAGTCATCATTCATTTTATTTTTCGGGCTAACTTTTAAAATCTTAACTAAAAGAAAAATTCCTGACAGATCTGCCTATAAAGTCTTATTTTTTGAAAAATATTCTCTATAAAATTTATAAAATTTCTTTACCAGAAAACAAGGCTCCAGAATGCCTTCTAAGGGTTTTTTCCTATTCTATACATAAGATTTGTATTCAATAGACAAGAAATTCCTTAGAGCGCCTCTAAGAGCCTTTTACTTAAAATATTTGTTATTTGAGCCTTTTAAGCATAAAAATAGAAGATGACCGATAAAATTTATCCGATTTCAGCTTCTATTCTCAGATTGCTTTCTCAGAATGCTTAAAACCCAAGGAGCGAGAAAAGTTTACCTTAAAAACTTCTAGTCGGAATTAATTGTTATTTATTTAACTATTTAGCAATTTATTTCTATTTCGGGTGGTTATCCTATCTGTAAAACAAGATGCCTTCCATAGGCCCTTCTCCTAAGATAATGAGGACAGCCATAGAGATTCCCATTATTTATAATTTCACTTAAAAATAGATCCGTTAAATTCGTAAATTCCATGAAAACTCAATCTGGATTTTAAATAGAAAAGAACATTTGTTGAGAACACCTGTCTCAATAAAAATTAAAAGGACGGATTCTCAATCTTAAAAAAAGCGCCAGCCTCTAACTTGTCTTTAAAAGGAGGTCAAGAGAGGCTGGCAGGAAAGGTACTTTCTTCTTTCGGAGTCTTTTTAATCTAAAGTTTCCAGGGGGATATAAAGTTCTTGTCCAGGATAAATGGTTTTATTTTCAATTTGATTATAGGCCTTAATTTTTTCCAAGACCTCCCGGGTATTTTCCTGGCCATGACTGGAATGTAGGGCAATAGACCAGAGGTTATCCCCTTCTCCCACTGTATAGGGAGTCCAAACTTCTAATTTAGGCTCCGTAACAATTAAGCCGGCAGATAAAAAAATGGATAAAGTAATAATAAGGACAAGGCCCTTTATTTTTAAAGATCTTAATTCTCTCATAACACACCTCAAAAAATTTATTCGAAGAAAACAAAATACGAACGAATATTTGAAACATATATTCTATCTATAGGATATAGCAAGGTGGTATGTTTGTCAAGAGAAAAAAGAATGTTTGTTTGAAATGTTTGTTCTATCATGTTATAATAGAAACAGAATCTATAGGAGGATGAAATCATGTATGAAGATTTGAAGCAGAGAGAGATTGATATCCTTTTTTTCATTAAAAAGATGATTGAGCAAAATGGCTACCCCCCTACTGTCCGAGAAATCGGCCGTGGAGTTGGGATTAAAAGTACATCAACGGTTCATAGTGCCCTTTCCAACCTGGAAGACAGGGATTACATTCGTAGAGACCCTACAAAACCCAGGGCCATTGAAATCTTGGACCAAGAAAATGACCTTTTAATGACCAAAAAGCGGACAGTAGATATTCCCATTCTAGGTCAAGTCACTGCAGGTGCCCCTATTTTAGCCGTGGAAAATATTGAAGATACCATCCCCCTTCCCCTGGACTATGCCCAAGACCGTGAACTCTTTATCTTAAGAGTCAAGGGGGAGAGTATGATTAATATTGGCATTATGGATGGGGACTACGTCATTATCGAACGGAGAAACTTTGCAAAAAATGGGGACCATGTCCTGGCCCTTTTGGATGAAGAGGCAACCATTAAGACCTTTTATAAGGAGGATGGCTATGTCCGCCTGCAGCCAGAAAATGATTTTATGAATCCCATTTATGCCCAGGATGTAAATGTTTTAGGAGTTATTGTAGGCCTTTATCGTTGGATGTAGGTTTAAAAGTAAATAGGTCCATAAAAAGAAGCCGCTGAGATGATTTCTTGCGGCTTCTTTTTATAAGGATGATGATTTTATTATAATATTTTTTAGAGTGTCTAGATAAAATCTTTATTGGCAAATTCTTCCAGGACCTTTTTAAGGCTCAAAATACAGTGGGCATAGGTGAGGCCCCCTTGAAAATAAACAAAATAGGGGTCCCGCATAGGGCCGTCTGCCGAGAGCTCTATAGAAGACCCTTCAATAAAACCTCCAGCTGCCATAATAACCTGGTCTTCATAGCCAGGCATATCCCAGGGCATGGGGGTAAAGTGGGCATCTACTGGAGAGGCGGCTTGAATAGCCTGGCAAAAAACTTCCAGTTTCTCTGGATCTTCCAGGCGAATGGACTGGATAATATCAGATCTAGGGTCTTGGCTGCTTGGAATACAGGTGTAGCCCAGGCTTTCAAAGACCTTGGCAAAGGCCAGGGCCCCCTTCATGGCTTCAGAGACCACATGGGGTGCAATAAAGAGTCCTTGAGCCAATTGCCGGGTCATACCAAAGGAAAGACCACACTCCTTACCTATACCAGGAGCCGTCAGCTGGTTGGCAACTTGATGGACCAAGTCTTCTCGACCAACAACATAGCCTCCAGAATAGGCCAGCCCCCCTCCCGGATTTTTAATTAAAGACCCGGCCATAATGTCTGCTCCTACCTGGGTAGGCTCCTTAACTTCTGTAAATTCTCCATAGCAATTGTCTACAAAAATGTAAATAGAAGGATTAATTTTTCGTACTTCTGCTATGGCTTCCTGGATTTCTTCAATAGTAAAGGCCCTCCTGTTGCTGTAACCTGTAGACCGTTGAATCATGGCAATTTTTGTATCTTCATTTATATAATTTTTAAAGGTCTCAGGATCCATCTGGCCGTCTTTTAGGGGAACTTCATCGTAGAGGATACCTCGGCTCTTCAGATTTAAAGCTTCTTCACCGGTAAGCCCAATGGCCTTTTGCATGGTGTCATAGAGGGGGCCGCAAAGGCTCAAGAGCTGGTCCTTAGGTCTTAAAAGAGCTTCCAAACATAGAAAAATGGCATGGGTTCCGGAAACGATATTGGGCCGGACTAGGGCATCTTCGGTGGCAAATACCCGGCTGTAGATGGCTTCCAACTTATCCCGTCCATCATCTCCATAGCCATAGCCTGTAGTCCAGTGAAAGTCTCCTGCCTGGAGCTTTTCTTCTTGCATGGCAGCAAGGACTTTCTCTTGGTTTATTAGGGTAATTTTTTCTCTTTCCAGGTAAAAAGGACGTAGGCTATTTTCTACATCTTCAATAATTTGGTCAATTTTCTTTGTCATAGTCCCTCCATAATTCCATCATCTTTTCCAAGGCTTCCTCAGGCTCCAGGACAGACAAGTCTATCCAGTGGGCTTGGGGATATCGGCGAAACCAGGTCAGCTGTCTCTTGGCATACCGCCTGGAGTTTCTTTTTAAAAGTTGGACCATGTCTTCGTAACTGGTTTCTCCTTCTAAATAAGAAAGGACTTCCTTGTAGCCAATAGCTTTCATGGCCTGGTCATCTTTTCCAAGTCCCTTCTGAACTAGAGTCTTCACTTCTTCAACCAAGCCCTCTTCAAGCATTTGGTCCACCCGGTCATTGATTCGCCGATAAAGTTCTTCTCGATCTCGATTTAAAACCACTAGGATAACCTGGCGGTCTTCTCGGAGTTGGTCAAAATCCCTTCCCTTTTTCTTGCCTGCCCTGGCCAGTTCAATGGCCCGGATCAACCGTTGGGGGTTGTTAGGGTCTACATGTTCCAGGGCCTCTGGGTCTTCTTTAAGTAAAAGTTCTCTTAAAGAAGCGACACCTTCTTTCTCATAGAGGTCGTCTAAATTCTTTCGAAGGTCTGCATTTTCCCTTTCCCGCGAAAAGTCCAAGGCATACATGAGGCTATGGAGGTAGAGTCCTGTACCACCTACCAGAATAGGATTCATCCCCTTCTTTTGAATCTCTTTTAGGTAGCCAGCTACATCTTCTTGAAATTGGGCAACACTGTAGCCTTCCTTAGGATCGATGATATCCAGGCCATAGTGGCAAATCCCCTCTTGGTCTTCTTTTTTTATCTTGTCTGTTCCCAGGTCCATCCCCTTATAGACTTGCATGGAATCTGCCGATATAATGGCTCCCTGGATTTTTTTGGCAAGGGCTAGGGAGAGCTTGGTCTTCCCCACTCCTGTGGGGCCTGTAATAATAAAGAGTTTTGTCGTCATGGCCCCACCCGTAGAAAGATTTTTTCCAGGTCTCTTTGAGTTATCCGAATAACAGTAGGCCGGCCGTGGGGACAGGTATAGGGGTCTTCTGCCTGGATAAGCTGGCCCACTAGGCTCTCCACTTCCATGTCCTCCAAAAAGTCATGGGCCTTAATGGCGCTCCGGCAGGCCTTTCGCATAATATTGTACTGGTTAAAACTGTACTTGTTCTTGGCTGTAGGCAAATTAGCCAGGATATTTTCAATAAAGAGCTTGGATCCCGGCTGGCCAAAAATAAAGGGCACTTCCCGGAGCAAGATACTTTGGTCCCCAAAGGAGTCAAAGACAAAACCCAAGCGAGAAAAATCTTCCTGGTAGTTTTCTAAAATAGCCATGGTTCCAGGGTTGAGGTTAATAATCTCGGGAGCCAAAAGAATCTGCCGGTGGACTTCTTCCCTTTCGTATTCCTTCTTATATTTTTCATAGAGAATTCGCTCATGGGCCGCATGTTGGTCCATGAGATAGAGGGTTTCCTTGCCCTGAAAAATCAGGTAGGTCTTAAACAAGGCCCCAACATAGCTAGTGTCCCTTAGGGCCTGAATCCATTTACCTGAAGCTTCCTCATTTTTTGCTTCAAGATCTTTTTTTAAAGAAACTTTCTCATAGGCTTCTTCTCCATCGTGGGCTCCTAGGTTGACTCTTAAGTCGTAATCTTCCCCTTCCCCATTTTCTTTTAGGTCCACAAGAGATTCCTCAAGAGGAAGAGTTAAAAAGTTTCCTTCTTCAACTTCGATTTTTTCTTCCAGGGAGTTTTTTGGACTTTTAGGAAAAGTCGCCAAAAGGTCGACGGACTCTTCCTCCTTCTTTTCCTTTCCCAAGGTTTCAAGCTTAGGAATACTAGACCCCTTAAATTGAGTTTCTAACATTTCCTTTAAAATAGGAACCAGTTGATTTTCATTGGACAACTTCACTTCATGCTTTTTAGGGTGGATGTTCACGTCAATTAAACTAGGGTCAATAGTAATGTAGAGGACAAAAAGAGGGTACTTTTGCAGGGGAATCTTTGACTGGTAGACTTCTTCAATGGCCCGGGAAAGGTGCAAATTCCGAATAAATCGTTGGTTGATGTAAATATATTCATGGACCCGGGAAGACCGGTAGACTTGGTTATCTGAAAAATAGCCCTGGATTTGGTAGGAAGAGGACTGGAAGGAAACCTCTTGGAGGTGGGAAACAATGTCTTTGCCTAGGATTGAGTAAAGGTGGTTCTTTGCCTGGCCCTGTCCCTGGCTTTGAAAGACTTTTTTGTGGTCTCGAAGGAGTAAAATGGAGACTTGGGGGACTCCAAGGGCAACTTTTTCTACGACTTCCATGATATTGGCCCAAAGGGTCCGGTCACTTTTTAGAAATTTTTTTCGGACAGGAAGGTTTTCAAAAATATTTTTCACCTTAATGGTGGTCCCCAGAGGGGCTCCAATCTTTTCCTTAATGACTTTTTTTCCATAATTATAGACCAGGCGACAGGCATAGTCCTGGCCCTCTGGCCGACTAATAATTTCCACCTGGCTCACATGGTTAATACTGGCTAGAGCCTCGCCGCGAAAGCCTAGACTCCAGGTATTAGACAGGTCTTCTATGGAACTAATCTTAGAGGTGGCATGGCGTTTAAAGGCCAATTCTAGGTCCTCCTCTGGGATTCCCTGGCCATTGTCTGTCACCTGAATAAAGGCTTGGCAGGATTGGTTGACCTGGATTTGAATTTGATCACTTCCAGCGTCAATGGAATTTTCCAAAAGTTCCTTGACAATACTGGCCGGTTCTTCAATAATTTCTCCAGCGGCAATTTTTGAAATGGTATCACTAGTCAGTTGATGGATCATGCAACAGTTCACCTGCCTTTTTCTGTAAGTTTTGGACTTCTTGCAAGCTTTCCAGGGGACTTTGTCCCAAGATGTCAAGTTTTTCCAAGTCTCTTAAAAGGGCCTTATATTGAGATAGGTTTTTCATCTCTTGGCCTGTTGGTCGCTTTGTTTCCGTCGGATTTTCCTGGGCAAAAAAGTCTTCTGGAGGCTCTTTTCCTCCTTCTTTTTTCTTGAGGTCTAAAAATACTTCCCGGGCCCTAAGAATTAGCCGGTCATCAATCCCTGCCAGCTTTGCCACGTCAATCCCGAAGGATTGGTTAGAAAAGCCCTCTTCAATTTTCCGGAGAAAAAGAATTTCATCTTCTGTTTCTTCTGTCAGGACTCGCAAGTTAAAAACCTTGTCCAGGGACTGGGCCAAAGGAACCAACTCTAAATAATGGCTGGCAAAGAGGGTTTTTGCCCCAATATGGTCTGTAATGTATTCAATCAGGGCCCAGGCAATACTTAGGCCGTCAAAGGTTCCTGTTCCTCGGCCCACTTCATCTAAGATAATCAGAGACTGGGGTGTGGCGTACTTGGTTATGATGGCTACTTCCTTCATTTCTACCATAAAGGTAGATTCTCCACCACTGAGGTTGTCGCTGGCACCAATCCTTGTAAAAATCCGGTCTAGAATCGGAATATTTGCCTGGTCTGCCGGAACAAAAGACCCAATGTGGGCCAGGATACAGATTAGGGCCACTTGCCGCATATAAGTGGACTTTCCTGCCATGTTGGGCCCGGTAATCAGGGCAACCATCCGGTCATTTAGGTTTAAGTCTGTGTCATTGGCCACAAACAAGTGGTCCTTTTGTCTGGCCTCTACAATGGGATGGCGGCCCTGGACAATATGAACCTCTCCAGAAGTATTTAGCTGGGGCCGGACATAGTGGTACTCTATGGCAAGACTGGCAAGGCTGGCCCATACATCCACTTGGGACAAGGCCTCTGCTGTCTTTTGTAGGGCAGTGAGATGACTCTTCACCTGGTCCTTTAAGGTTTGGAAAATCTGCCTTTGAAGACTCAGAGAGTCTTCCTTGGCTGTAAGGAGCTTGCTTTCCATCTCTTTCAGTTTGACTGTAAAAAACCGTTCACTGGAGACTAAAGTTTGCTTGCGAACATAGTCTTCGGGAACAAGGTCTAGGTTGGACTTTCGGACCTCAATAAAATAGCCCAAAATCTTATTAAACTTAATCCGCAAGTTTTTAATCCCAGTTCTGTCCTTTTCTTCTTGTTCCAGCCTTAAAATCCATTCTCGACCATGGTCCCTAGCTTGAATTAGCTGGTCCAGGTCCTCATGAACTCCTTCCTTAATAAAGATAGACTCTGTAATGATGCTAGGAGCATCTTCTTTTAGAGTAGCTTCAATAGACCCTACCAGGTCCAAGAGGTTTGGAATTTCTCTTCCATAGGTCTGGAAAAGTTCTAAGCCTGTGTCTTCCAGGGTCTTTCGCAAGTTTTCTCCCTGGACCAGGGTATTTTTTAGAGAAATTAGGTCATGAGGGGAAACAGATCCTGTGGCGATTTTTACAGAAAGCCGTTTCAGGTCATAAACTCCCTTTAAATCTTCCTTGACCTGGTCTAAGACCATTAAATTGTCCCTAAAGGCCTCTACAAAGTCTAGGCGGCCTTGGATGGCTTCCTTAGACCCTAGGGGCTTATGGAGCCATTGTCTGAGGAGTCTGGACCCCATAGCCGTTTGACAGCGGTTTAAAACCTGGTAGAGGGAGCCTTCCTTATCTGACCGGGCCAAGCTCTCAAAAATTTCTAGATTTTTTTTGGCTCCTTCTTCCAATACCAGGCCCTTTTTTGTATCAAAGAGGTCCAGGGACAGGATGTGGCCCATACTGGCCTTTTGGGTTTGGTAAACATAGTTTAAAACCTGGTAGGCCGTTTCATAGACAAGGGGATAAATCATTTGAACTTCTTCCAGTCTCAGAGCCAGTTCAGGGCTTAGCTGGTCTTGGAGGAACTTAGAGGGTTCTTTTTTCCTGAGCTTTTGAATAGACAGGTCTTCCTGGTTTAAAAAGCTGAAGTCCAGGCTAGACGACAGGAGTAAGACTTCCTTCACCTGCCGGTTCCCTAGCTGGTCCAAAATCCATTGCTTGACTTCCTCTAAATTAGAACTTGTTTTTTCCAGGGCAAAAAATTCTCCTGTAGAATAGTCTAAAAAAACAAGAGAAAAACTTTGGTCGTAAGAATTTAAACAGGCCAGGTAGCGGTTTTCATCCGCTTCCATGTAGTCTTCATTGGTAAAGGTTCCTGGAGTGACAACCCGGATGACATCTCTTTTCACAATTCCCTGTGCCAGTTTAGGATCTTCTACCTGGTCACAAATGGCCACATGGTAGCCCTTGGCTACAAGCTTTGCCAGGTATTGGTCAGCCACATGGTAGGGAACCCCACACATGGGAATATCTTGAGATTTCGTTTTACCTCGTTTGGTTAAGGTAATATCTAATTCCCTAGAGGCCAAAATAGCATCTTCGAAAAAAAGTTCGTAAAAATCCCCTAGCCGGAAAAAGAGCAGGCAGTTAGGATACTGGTCCTTGGTGGACAAGTACTGCTGCATCATAGGCGTATATTTAGAATAATCCTTAGTCATGAATCCTTTCACCACCTAAATTAAAGGAATTTGCTTCTTGAATCTTTACAGGGACAATTTTGCCAATTAAGTCTTTTTCTCCCTCAAAATGGACCAGCTTAAAGCCATCACTTCGGCCACTAAGCATTCGGCCATTGTGCTTGGATTCTCCCTCAACTAAAACATCCAGAGTCTTCCCAATTAAAGCCTTGTTTTTCTTTTCAAAAATAGGGTACATGGTGTCCAAGAGCCGGTCAAACCGGTCTTTTTTTATCTCTTGGGAGACTTGGTTGGGATTTCTGGCAGCCTTGGTTCCCTCCCGGGGAGAGTATAAAAAGGTAAAGGCCGCGTCATATTCCACTTCCCGGACTAGGTCCAGGGTATCTTGAAAGTCTTCTTCACTTTCTTCAGGAAAGCCCACCATAATATCGGTACACAGGGCAATATCAGGAACAAGGTCCCGTAACCGGTAAATCTTTCGCAAATAGTCTTCCCGGGTATACTTTCGGTTCATTTTTTCTAAAACCCGGTTGGACCCAGCTTGGATGGGGAGGTGGAGAAAATTACAGAGCTTGTCCAGGTCCTTGAAGGCTTTTAGGAGTTCATCAGAAATATCCTTGGGATGGCTAGTCATAAAACGAATCCGCTCCAGACCTTGAATTTCCGCCAGGTCATAAATAAGTCTTGTAAAATTATAGTCTCCTTCCAGGCCCGGCCGGTAGGAATTTACATTTTGTCCCAGAAGGGTAATTTCCAAGACGCCAGAATCTACCAGGGTTTGTACTTCTTCTAATATATCCTTAGAAGGTCGACTGACCTCTCTTCCCCGGGTAAAGGGGACAATGCAATAGCTGCAAAAATTATTACAGCCGTACATAATATTTACAAAAGACTTATAGGAAAAGTAGCGGTTGGCCCAGAGCTGGTCATCAGTGGCTTGAAAGCTGTGTTCAATATTGACAATCCGATCTCCTGTTTCCAAGTGTTGGAGGAGGAGGTCTGGAAGCTTATGGATGTTGTTGGTTCCAAAAATAATATCCACTTGCTTGAACTTTTCCAGGACCAACTCTCTAGATTCCTTTCGCTGCATCATGCAACCACAAACAGCAATAATCAGGTTTCGTTCTCTTTTTTTTGCCTTTAGCTCTCCAAGTTTTCCGTAGACCTTGTTCTCTGCAGAATGGCGGATGGAGCAAGTATTTAAAAGAATCAGGTCCGCTTCATCTATTTGGTCTGTTGCCTGGAGGCCAGCCTGGTCTAGGACCCAGGAGATTTTTTCCGAGTCATGTTCATTCATTTGACAGCCATAGGTCATAATATGGTACTTGGCATTGGAGCCAAGTTTTTCCTTTATGGCATAATTTAAAGCATCTTCTTGATCTATATAATTCAAATTAAACTCCTTTTTATTGATAAAAATTTATAAAATTCCTAAATAATAATTATACCACATCTCCAGACCTTTCTTCAAAAGTCACGCAAGAAATCCTTGAAAAGACTTGCTCCTCCCTGCTAGGATTCTTTTAAAATAGAAAATCCCCTGGCCATAGAGACCAAGAGATTTTTCTATACTTATCTTAAGTTGAAAAAAAATTTAGTAAGCAATAAAAGCTTTTGCTTTAGTATGACAAATTGGACATTCTTCTTCTGTTTTATCAAAAGTAATGTAACCACAAACTGGGCAAAGTAGAATATCTTCTGCTGGAAGGTCTTCTCCCTTATCTACATGATCTTTAGCTTCTTGATAGCGTTTAGCGTGAACTTTTTCAGCTTCAATAGCATAGTTCATAGCCTTAACAGCTTCTTTTTCACCTTGAGCTTCGGCTACACAGATATAAGCTGGGTACATTTGAGTGTATTCAAATTCTTCTCCATTGATTCCAGCTTGAAGGTTTTCAGAAGTGTTGCCAATACCAAAGCCAGCCATGGAAGTTACAGCAAAGTCTCCATGAACATCTTTTAAGGCCTTGAAGTGTAGGCGAGCATGAACTTCTTCAGCTGCAGAAGTACAGTCAAAAAGACGTTTTACATTTTCAAATCCTTCTTTTTTTGCAGCGTCTCCCCAAATACGATATCTCATATGAGCTTGGCTTTCGCCACCAAAAGCAGATTGTAGGTTTGCTTGTGTCATTGCATTCATAAATAATTTCCTCCTTCTTAACGTTACTCAATAATGATTTAACTAACAATAGTATATGATAAAAAAAAATATTTTGCAAGAAGTGTCCTGCAATATTTGTAGACTTCAGCCTATAAAATATAGTAAATTTATAGAATTTAAATATAAAAAATGGCCCAAACCATCTAGTTTAAGCCATTTTTTGTTAGTTTGATTTCCTGTTCACTTTTTAAGGCGCCCTAACACCCCTAGAGATTTTTCACCTTTTCTGCCTGGTCATAAGCTGTTAAGGCGTCAATTAATTCATCTAAATCTCCATCGTTAATGGCGTCAATTTGGTGGGAAGTAAAGTTAATTCGATGGTCTGTCACCCGGCCTTGGGGGTAATTATAGGTCCGAATCCGTTCAGACCGGTCGCCTGTTCCAATTTGAGATCTTTTTTCCTGGGAAAGTTCCTTGTTTTGCTCTTGGAGCATGATATCATAGAGCCTGGAGGCCAAAATTTTCATGGCCTTGGCCTTATTTTTAATCTGACTCTTTTCATCCTGACAAGAAACCACAAGCCCTGTAGGAAGGTGGGTCAAACGAACGGCGGAGTCTGTTGTGTTGACAGATTGGCCTCCATGGCCAGAAGACCGGAAGTAATCCACCCGGAGATCTTCATCGGCAATTTCCACTTCAATATCTTCTACTTCTGGGAGGACGGCCACTGTAGCTGTAGACGTATGGATTCTTCCGGAACTTTCTGTTTCAGGAACCCGTTGAACTCGGTGAACTCCCGATTCATATTTTAACCTGGAATAGGCTCCCTTGCCTTGGACCATGCAAATGACTTCTTTAAAGCCTCCAATGCCAATTTCATTGCTGGAGAGGATTTCTGTCTTCCAAGCATGTTTTTCTGCATAGCGGAGGTATTGGCGGAGTAAGACTCCAGCAAAAAGGGCTGCTTCATCGCCACCAGCGCCGGCACGAATTTCTATAATGACATTTTTATCGTCGTTTTCATCCTTGGGAATTAATAAAAGCTTCAGCTCCTTGGAAATCCTGTCTAATTTTTCTTCATTGCTGGCCACTTCTTCCTTGACCAGGTCCTTCATGTCTTCTTCCAAAGGCTCATTAAACATGGACTTAGCTGCTTCCAAGTCTTCCTTAATATTCTTATAGGACCGATATTTTTCTACAATTGGTTGGAGCTCCCCATGTTCAATGGCATACTCCTGGTATTTTTTTGAATCATTCATGACTTCGGGATCAATGAGGAGCTTTTCCAACTCCTTAAGTCGATCTTCAAAGACTGATAGTTTTTCGTACATGTTCCCTCCTGCTGGCAACTAAAACTCGGTCAAAACCTGCATAATCTTGAATACATTTTACAGAAAAGTTTTTTTCTTCTAAAAGAGCCCCCACACTTTTCCCCTGGTTGTAACCTATTTCAAGGACAAGGTGGCCCCCAGGATTTAAGTAGTCTGGTAAGTCTTCAATAATCCTCCGATAAAAGTCCAGGCCATCCTCTCCTCCGTCTAGGGCCAGGATGGGCTCATGGTCCTTCACTTCCCTTTCCAGGCCTTGTATTTCTTTACTTTCAATATAGGGAGGATTGGAAAAAATCAGGTCAAATCTTCCCTGAACACGGTCAAATAAGTCACTTTGGTAAAAATTTACAAGACAGTGGTGGGCTTGGGCATTTTTTTTGGCTATTCTTAAGGCCTCTTCACTAATATCTACACCTTCTACTTTAAGATCCGGCCTGGCTAGCTTTAGACTAATACTGACAGCTCCAGATCCCAGACCCAGCTCCAAAAAGGAAGAGCCGGGTAATTTTAAAAGTTCTTCCACAGAAAATTCTGTCTCTAGCCTAGGAATCAAAACATTTGGATTTACATAAAACCGGTGGCCAAAAAAACTTTTTTCTCCGAGGATATAGGCCAGGGGAACCCCTTCTTCCCTTTTTTTTAAGATAGCTTCTAAGGCTTCATAGCTAGAGGGCTCAATTTCCTGGTCTAGCTGACTATAGATTTGTGCAAAACCCATCCCTAAAAAATCTTCTAATAAAAACCGTCCTTCACTGGAATAAGGACGGTTCTTGTAAAAATTGTGGACAAGTTCTAAAAGGTCTTTCACTTTCATTGGATAATCCTTTGGGCAGCTTTACTTTTCCATATGAAAATTGGTTAGTGTAGCCACTAACCAATTTCTTAGCTTCTTTTGTACTTGCGGTTGAACTTTTCAATACGTCCACCTTGGTCAGAGAATTTTTGTTTCCCTGTGAAGAATGGATGGCATTGAGAGCATACTTCAACCCGTAGGTTTTCTTTAACAGAACCTGTTTTAAAGGTATTACCACAGGCACAAGTGACAGTAGCTTCTTTATATTCTGGTTGAATATCCGTCTTCATCACTTATCACTCCTTTATTTCAATGATATTGTCTCATACTTAACTATTATAGTCTAGCACAAAATTCATAAAAGCTCAAGTAAAACTTATTATTGTGCGTAATCTGGTTTTTGGTCCAGCTTATGGGTGGAAGAAATATTCCGAATGGTTCCACTAGGTAGGCGTAAAACCAAGCTATCGGTACTGGCTACGTTCCCGGCAAAGTAGTGGACACCCTTTAAGAGTTCCCCATTGCTGACGCCTGTAGCGGAAAATAAAACTTCATTTCCCTTGACTAGGTCGTCAATATGGAAGATCTTGTCTAAGTCACTCTTTAAGTCCTTACACCGCTTCATTTGTGCTTCATCTGATGGCATTAACTTCCCTTGGAAGTCCCCTCCTAGGCACTTTAAGGCAGCGGCAGCAATCACTCCTTCCGGAGCTCCACCAATGCCCATAACCAGGTCAACACCAGAATCATCAAAGCAGGTGGCAATGGCTGTTACAATATCTCCATCGTTTACAAATTTAATTCTAGCTCCAGTTGCTCGGATTTCCTTGACCAATTGGTCGTGGCGGTCTCTTTGCAAAACAGAAACAGTCACATCGGAAACGTCCTTGTCCAGGGCCTTAGCTACATTTTTTATATTTTCTTCTGTAGTGGCTTCCAGTTGGATAGCTCCCTTGGCCTTGGGACCACAGGCAATTTTATTCATATAACAGTCTGGAGCATTTAAAAGGCAGCCCTTAGGTGCGACAGCTACAACAGCAATGGCATTGGGCATGCCTCCAGCAATAGAGGTTGTTCCATCCAGGGGGTCTACGGCAATGTCTACTTGGTTTTCATTGGTGGATTTACCAATATTTTCTCCAATATAGAGCATGGGGGCTTCGTCAATTTCCCCTTCCCCAATGACAACTGTACCATCAATATCAATGGTATCGAACATCCGACGCATGGCATCGACAGCTGCGCCATCAGCCGCATTTTTATCGCCTTTTCCCATCCATTTTCCTGCAGCTAAAGCCGCTGCTTCTGTTACTCTTGCTAAGTTTAAACCTAAATCACGATTCATTTTATTCCCCCTTCAGGTACATGTTCCAATCTTTATTAAAACTCTCAAGCCCTTGGTCTGTCAAGGGGTGATTTAACATTTGCTTAAAAACTTTATAGGGGACGGTGGCAATATCTGCTCCATTTAAGGCTGCTTCCACCACATGCATGGGGTGGCGGATGCTGGCTGCAATAATTTCTGCCCCTATACCATGAAGCTTAAAAATTTTAGAAATCGATGCAATCAGGTCCATTCCATTGGTGGAGATATCATCTAGCCGGCCAATAAAGGGACTGACATAAGTGGCTCCAGCCCGGGCTGCTAAAAGAGCCTGGCTAGGGGAAAAAATCAAAGTCATATTTACTGGAATGTTCTCCCTAGTTAAAATGGCTGTGGCCTTTAATCCCTCTTCAGTCATGGGAATTTTAATGACCACATGGTCTGATAGCTGACTTAACCGCCGGCCTTCTTTGACCATGTCTTCACAGGAACCTGATGGAACTTCTGCACTGACAGGTCCCTGGACTTCCTGGGCAATTTTTTTAATCAGGTCTTCAAAGTTTTCCTTAGATTTTTTTACCAGGGAGGGGTTGGTAGTGACTCCGTCCAATACGCCCCACTGGTTAATTTCTTGAATTTCATCGTAAATCGCTGTATCAATAAATAATTTCATATGCACCTTCTTATTTTTGCTTTTTTAAGAGACAGACACAATAGGCAGTGA
This sequence comes from Clostridiales bacterium SIT11, assembly GCA_001299455.1. Taxonomy (GTDB): domain Bacteria; phylum Bacillota; class Clostridia; order Tissierellales; family Peptoniphilaceae; genus Urinicoccus. The sequence continues at coordinate 130,657 of CYUK01000003.1, forward strand.
TTCCCTCTTTCCGCCCCTCATAACCTAGTTTTTCTGTTGTTGTCGCTTTAATGGACACTTGGTCCAAGGAAAGATTTAATCTTTTGGCAATATTTTCTCGCATGGGAAGGATATAGGGGGCGAGTTTAGGTTCTTGGGCGGCAATGGTGGTGTCTAAATTTTCTAGACAATAGCCCTTACTTAAAACCAATTGATAAACTTGATCCATTAAAAGCAAGGAAGAAATATCCTTGTATTTAGGGTCTGTATCTGGAAATAATTTTCCTATATCCCCTAAGGCCAAGGCTCCTAAAAGGGCATCATTAATGGCATGAACCAAGACATCAGCATCTGAATGACCATCTAGACCTAAAGAATAGGGGATTTCAAGACCCCCTAAAATAAGCTTTCGATTTTCCTTAAAGGCATGAACGTCTAAACCAAATCCAATCCGCATATTAATCCTCGTATCCATATTTTTTTAAGACTTCCTTGGGCTCTTGCTGTAAAATTTCAGCAAAAAGCAGGTCTTCTGGTGTGGTAATCTTAATATTCGTGTAGTCAGACAGGACAATTTTAATCTTTCCCCCTGCCTTTTCCACCAAAGAGCAGTCATCTGTCCCCTGGTAGCCTTCATCATAGGCCTGGCTATAGGCATGTTCTAAAATAGGTCGTAAAAAGACTTGGGGAGTTTGAACAGCCCACAAAAATTCCCTAGGAGGGGTATAGGAAACCAGACGACCGTCTGTAGACACCTTAATGGTATCCTTAACGGGATGGGCCAAAACACTGGCTCCTGTTTCGTCTACAGCCTCTATGACCTTGTCAATGCTTTCTACAGATACAAAGGGCCTAGCCCCGTCATGGGTGGCTACAATGGCCACCTGGTCATCTAAGGCCCTTAGGCCATTACAAATGGAATCCTGCCTCGTTTCTCCCCCAGCAATAATTTTACAGGGAAGGCTGGACTTTTGTATGATTTCATCAATAAAATGGAGTTCATTTTTTTGTCCCAAGACAATTAATTCGTCCACATACTTGGACTGGTTGATTTGGGATAAGGTCCGTCCCAGGACAGATTGGCCTCCTAGAGAGATAAATTGCTTATTCATTTTTAATTGCATCCGAGATCCTGATCCAGCTGCTGCAATCAGCATGACAACTTTTCTATTTTGAAACATAGATCCTCTTTCTAATCATCATCGACTGTAATATGTTTATTGGCATAAACAAGTAAGTCTCTAGCGATTGGAGCCGCTACTGTCCCTCCATAGCCCTTGGTTTGTTCTACAATAACAGCTACGGCAAACTTTGCATCCTTGGCTGGAGCAAAGCCAATAAACCAAGCATGGTCTTTGCCAGAAGCATTTTCTGCAGTCCCTGTTTTACCAGCTACATTGAGCCTTCTTGCATAGGCCCTGGAGGCAGATCCATTGCGGACAACATTGACCATATAGTCTTGGAGTGTTTGGGCCACTTCTTCATCTGTCACTTCAGACAGGACTTTGGGCTCTGTTTTTTCCACCATAGACCCGGAAGGAGACTCCACTTCTGCCACAAGGTAGGGTTTCATTAGCTTTCCATCATTGGCAATTGTAGAGGCCACCATGGCCATTTGAAGTGGTGTTGCCAGGACTTGCCCTTGGCCAATACTTGAAGCAGCCACTTGGACCCTGTCCATAGACTTAGAGTGGTCAAAAACAGATTTTTTCAAGGGTAAATCAAAATCCACATTTTTATTAAACATAAACCGGTCCGCCACATCCCCTAGTTTTGCTTCGCCTAATTCTACACCCTTGGTGACAAAGTAGGTATTTAGGGAATGGGTCAAGGCTTGTTTTAACTTTACAGGTCCATATTGGATGTCTGAGTTGGCATTTTTAAATTCACGGCCAGCAATTTCCTGGACTCCTGTATCTTCATAGGACTGGTCTATGGAAGGATTTTCCAGTAAACCGACACTGGTCACGACCTTAAAGGTAGATCCAGGAGGATACATTCCTTGAGTGACCCGGTTGACCAGGGGGCCGTCCTGACTACTGGCAATATCCTTCCAGTCCTCTACAATAGTTGAGGCATCAAAATCTGGAAGACTCACCATGGAATAAATTTCTCCAGTTTTAGGGTTCATGACCACTGCAGCACATTTTTTCCCTGTTTCTTCCAAAACTTCATGGGTATAATTTTGTAAATTTGTATCAATGGTTAAACGAAGGTTATTTCCCAGTTTTTTCTGGTCAAATAAGTTTTTAAAGCCATCAAAGGTCATAGCTGTATTCTTATTTAAGAGCTGGTCATTATAGGATAATTCCAGGCCTCCCTTTCCAAGAGAGGGGTTGGCATAGCCAATAATATGGGAGTAAATCCGAGGGTAATTATAGAAACGGCGGTAGTCTCCTTCTTCTCCCTTGGAATAGGCAATAACTTCCTTGTCCCGGTCATAAATCGTCCCTCTTAGGATTTTTGCCTCTTCAATCCAACTCCTTCGGTTGGCTGAATGATTTTTTATAGTCTCTGCCTTAAAGAACATAAAGTAGGTCAGGTAGAGGATGATGACTAGGGACAGGCAGGTTAAGCCAGATAAGAGAATTAAAATTCGCCGGTTTTCTTTAGGCTTCACGGCCATCACTCCTTTCAAACTTAAAGGATAGGTCTTCACTGGTGACCTGTAAAATCCCTAGACACATGAAGCTAGACAGCATAGAAGAGCCTCCATAGCTTACAAAAGGTAGGGTGAGACCTGTCATGGGGATGAGTTTAATAACTCCCCCAATATTTAAAAAGGCTTGAATACTAAATAAAACACTGACACTCAGAGCCAGAATCCGGTAAAAAATGTACTCTTGGTGGAGGGCAATCTTAATTCCTCGATAGACTAAAATCATATAGAGCATGATAATAGCAATCCCCATAAAAATTCCCATTTCTTCACAAATTAATGGAAAGATAAAGTCACTGTAGCTTACAGGAATCAACTTGGGATAGCCCATGCCAATGCCGGACCCAAAAAATCCTCCTTCAGCAATGGCAAATAGGGATTGGACAATTTGCCTTCCCTTGCCATAGGCATCAGACCAGGGATCCAGCCAAATCCGCATCCGGACTTGAACGTGGGAAAATAAAAGATAGCCCATAAGCCCGCCAAAAAACATGAGGGCCAGGTTTAGTAGGATCATCTTCCGGTTTTTTTCGTAGACAAATTGGATGGCCAAAAACATGCCCAGGAAGATAACAGCTGTCCCCAAGTCTCTTTGGATAAAAAGACAAAAAACAAAGAAGTAAAGAATGCCCATAATGATATAGGAAGCATACTTCATATCCCGGTACTTATCATAGTTGGAATAAAAACTAGCCAGGATAAACATAATCATAATCTTGGTGACTTCTGACGGTTGAACGTAGACCCTGTTTCCAATTTGTATCCAGTTTCTTGCTCCACCTAAAGTGGACCCAAAAATCAAGGTGGATAGGGTTAGGCCAACAGCTAATAAAATATAGAGAGAGCCTAGTTTTTCTAGCCTGGGGAAATATTTAATCAAAAAATAAACCCCATAAAATAATAAAATCCCTGCGATTGACCAGACCATTTGTAAAACGCCATAATTAGGGTCAATACGAAAAGCAGTGACAATGCCCAGGGTGAGTAACATAGATACAATTAAAAAGATATAGTTATCTCCATTGGAAATTTTTCCCAGAATATAATTGGATACGTAGATGATTAAAATTAAGCCTAGGGCTCGGTAGGCAATACTGGCATCCATCCCCTCCTCTGCTCGGAAGAAGAAAAACAAGAGGACAATGCAAAGTAATTGGAATACCAGGAGTAAATCTCTAGGCCGCTTATTTTTTCGTAAACTTGAAAGCATAGAGGCCTCCTATTCCACAAATAAAAACTGGATAAAGCCAATGCCTATCCGGTCTCCATTGCGCAATTCAATAATATCTCGAATCAATTCCCCATTTAAGTAGGTTCCGTTGGCGCTATTTAAGTCTTCAATAAAATAGGTCCCATTTTGGTCTGTAATTTGTAGGTGCTTCTTGGAAACAAAATTATCCTTAATAACAATGTCATTTTTTGAAGACCGACCAATGGTTATGGTGCCTTTTAGGGTATAATATTCCTGCATCTTAAAATTTAAAGTATCCAGGCGGTTGACGACTTTAAGATAGGCTCCATCTTTCATCATATTCATTTTACTCATGGACTGGATATCCAGGTAAATCATTCGAATAATGGAAAAGATAAAAAGATATATAATTAAAGTTGCCAAGTATTTTACGCCTTGGGATATGATCATATACATAGTTACACCTCATAAAATTTATGATGATATCGTATCATATTTTTGCTTGGTTTTCAATATTATCACTTGGTCCTAAATCCCAAGGAATTCATCATTGAGAAGGGAATTCCAATTTGATACAATGCTAGTGGAGGGATAAAATGCAGTACATTCAAAAGTTGATTTTTAAAAAGAATTCTTATGAAATATGGACAGATTCTGGAGACCATATGGACATTCTGGAAGATACCCTTGTCCGCCTTCTCCTCCACCAAGGAATGGAACTTACAGAGGATTTTTGGGAAACAATTTACAGAGAAGACCAGTTCAGTCGGGCAAAAAAAGAAGCTCTTCAAGCCCTAAGAAGACGGAAAACTTCTGGCCAAATCAGGCAACTTCTCCTAGACCAAGGCTTTCTTCAAGAGACCATTGACCCCCTCCTTGTCTATTTAAAAGACTACCATCTTTTAGATGACCTCCAGTACATTCAAGATTTTTCCAAGGACGCCCTCCATCTTAGGAAGGATGGCCCTCGAAAAATCCGCTATAAACTCCAGCAAAAATTTTTAGACGGAGACCTTATTGATGAAGTTTTAAATGACCTTGACCCGGACCTGGTTCTTGAAAATATGCAGGATTTAATTGAAAAAAAGTATGGTCAAGGGCCCTTTTCCTTTAAAGAAAAGGGAAAGATTTTTCGTTACTTACAAAATAAAGGCTATCCCTATGACCTGATTAAAGAGGAGTTATCCTAATGTATTATGTCTACATCCTAAAGTGCAGGGACAAGACCCTCTACACCGGGTCCACCAATGACCTGGAAAATCGATTAAAAGCCCATAATACAGGAAAGGGCGCCAAGTATACCCGGGGCCGGGGTCCTGTAGAGATTGTTTACCAGGAAACTTGCCCGGATAAGTCTACCGCCTTAAAAAGAGAGGCAAAAATTAAACGCTACTCAAGAGAAAAGAAATTAGATTTAATAAGGAGTCAACATGGACAATAACTCTTTGGATCAAAAAAACGAAATAGAAGCTCCAGAAGAAGATATGGTGAATACCCGAACGGTCTACAGTAAAAACCAAGCCCAAAAAGTCATGTCCCTATCTATTTACGTAGGCCAGCTACTTTTAAGCTATGGAGCAGAAATTTACCGGACCCAAGACACCATGACCCGAATCTGTGAAGCCTATGATAACTTATACGATATTGATGTATTTGGCTTAACCAATGGGATTCTTTTGAGTTTAGAATACGACCATGAAATTATCACCATGTTTAAAAACTCAACGACTTCCAGCTTGAACCTGGAGAAAATCGACCTCATTAATTCTTTTAGCCGACAATTTGTCCTAAATCCCATGAATATTAACGAAGCCATGGACCGCCTCAAGGAAATTGAAGAAAAAAATGAGAAAAATCCTTGGACTCAAATCATCTTTGCAGGCATTGCCTCGAGCTTCTTTGCCCTCCTCTTTGGAGCGGATTTAAAAGATTTTATTTCCACTTTTTTTGTTGGAGCCCTTAGCTATGAGCTTGTAGCCCTGGTCAGTAAGCTGGAATTAACTTTTTTTATTGAAAATTTCATTGGAGCCTTTTCTTCCTCTCTCCTGGCCATGGTCTGTGTCCAGGCAGGGCTGGGATCCAATATTGACCATATTATTATCGGGTCCATTATGTTATTTGTTCCCGGTGTTGCCATTACCAATGCGGTCCGGGATGTCATGTCTGGGGACTTTATATCTGGTCTAGTGGGTTTTACGAAGGCTATTTTCATTGCCCTAGCCATTGCCATTGGTGTTGGTTTAGTTTTAAATTACTATTATCAGGGAGGATTGAACTTATGATGTATTTGAAGGCTTTTCTTTTATCAGCTATAGCCACCTTTGGTTTTGCCATGATTTTTCAGTCACCAAGACACACCATCCTCCCTGCCTGCATTGCATCTGGTATCTCTTGGGTTATTTACGATATTTGCCGGGACATGTATATGAACTATATGTTATCAGCCTTTCTGGCGGCTGTTTCTGTAGGAACTTTTGGAGAATTTCTTTCCAGACGTTACCATAGCCCTGCAACCTTGTTTATTCTTCCAGGCCTTATTCCCTTGGTTCCCGGGGCTGGTATGTATTATAGTATGACCCACTTAATCGCCCAGGAATATTCAAAATTTATTGAAATAGGAGCCCAAACCTTTTTTACTGCCGCTGCCCTTTCCATAGGAGTTGTAGTCTCTTCCAACTTTTCTCGAAGTTTGAAGCGGGTAAAATTACGAAAAAAACAAAATGCCCAATAGCCATAGAAAAAGAAGCAGAGGATTTAATAATCTGTCCCCTGCTTCTTTTTAATTGGTCTCATTGGAACTTTCTTGAAGCTCTGTTTTAATGAGCTGGTAGCCTAGATCCGCGATTTGTGCCCAGCGATTTTTTTCTTCTTTTTTACTTCCCTTAAGATAATAGGCCTCTCCTGTATCCACATTAAAGACACCTATTAAAAGGTCAGACTTGGTAAAATAAGCCATCACCTGGTCTTCTTCTGTTTTAATGGACAAGTAATAAATTTGCATATCCTTATAATAACCCTTGACCATGCCTACAAAGTCATTGGTAGACAGGGACTTGGCCTTGATCTTTAAATCTTCCAGGCCATAAAAATAAGTGTCCATGAGAAAGCTGGCATTATAACTTGCATCGTTAAAGGCCTGCTTATAGTCCCCTGCAAATTTCTCTTCCTCTCCCCCCTTGAGCCAAAGTTGTTTTTTTAAGGCCAGGTCCCCTTCTTCTGGAGACCCATCGGGAGATAAAATTTGTCCTATATAAGTTTTTAGGGCAATGGTGCCTTCCATCTGCCCCCGCATATTGGCCAGAATCTTTTCAAGGCCAGGGTTTGCATGGTATTGCCCCTTTAAAAGGGCATACCAAGCCCCTGGCTCCTTACTTTCATAAAAATATTGGATAAAGCCCATCCTTCGGAAAATAGCACTATTGGCAGCTAGGCTTGCCTCCAGGTCAACTTGGTTTAGGCGATTTAAAGTTTGCCTTAGGGCCAGAGACTTGGACAGGGCATCTACTGTTTCCTCTTCATAAAAAGGAGAAGACCGGACTCCTCCAGGACTTTCTTCGTGGCTTAGCTGGGGATAGTAGTTTAAAGAACTGTTAAAAAGATAAGTTTCCAGTTCCTTAGCATCAATGGGGTTTTTTTCTTTTTCCTTCCAGCTCTTTTCCAGTTGGTTTAGGTGTCTTAAGGCTTCCTCCCCTTGGCTAATTTCTTCCTTTAGGGATTCTTCTTCCATTTTTTTAAAGTTTAGATTGGTCTCCAGGGTCTTTACTTCAGCCTTATTTCTTCTATAATCCCCAATTTGTCGGAGTCGATAGTTGGCAAAAATAAAGACAGCCAGGGTCAGCAAATACAGGACAAGCAAAAGGAAAATTTGTCTAGTTTTTATCTTCATTTTGCAATTCCTCCAACTGGTTGATAATTCCCTCATACTTCAAGTACTCTTTATAGGAGGCTTGAAACTTCTTCCGGTTTTCCTGTAGCTTTTCTAAATGAAAGGCTTGAACCTGAAACCCCTCTTTTTGGAGGCTTTCAAGGCCATGGACATAGAGTTCATAGGCAATACAGAGGTCATCTACATTTTTTAACTTGATATTTGTCAACTTGTAGAGGTCATAACCTAAATAGGCTTGGTGGAGGATGCCTGTTTTTAAGGCCACGCCTCCTGTGGGGTTGTCCCTGTTAAATTGCCCATAAAGAGGATCCTTGAGAATCAAGTCTAAAACTGCTGAAGCGTTGAGTTCTTCCCAAAGATTTCCTTGGTGTTTTTCACTCCTGGAAGATGAAGAAAGGTCTGAATACTTTCCTAAGAAGACCACCATGTCATCTTCCTCATAAAAATCCTGCTTGAAGTCTCCTTTTACCTGGTCTTGGAGTTCCTTGGTTATCTCTTCCTGGGCCTTTCTATACTTTACCAGTTCATCCTTTAAGGATAAGGAATTGAGCTGGTTCGGATGAAAACCCTGGTCTTTAATAAAGGCCTGGGTTCGTTCTTCCTGGTTCTTAAGAACTTCTGCCGCCTCAACTTCCAGGTCTTTTAAAACCTGGTCCTGGATTTTAATATCCTGGGTATAGGTTTTTTTGGCCACCCTTAAATCTCGGTTACTTTTTTCCACTAAAAAAGTATAACCTAAATAGGATAGGGCAAGGAGAAGTAAAATCCACCCTATCACCTGAATGGGTTTGAAAAATCGCCGGGACATAAGCTTACCTTAGAATGCGGACCATCTCAATGGGACTATAGCTGACTCCAGATTTTTTATCATACCTCGAAATCAGTCCATAGCTTATGGCTAGGAAAACCAGTCCCAGCAAAAAGGCATAGAGTTCCTTTTGGGACAGGTTCCAGTGGCCGAAGAGGAAATTTCCCAAAAGAGTTCCGAGTAAAAAGCTAATTAAAGGAAACCCATAGATGAGGCCAATATAAGATAAGACCTTTTTACTATCAGTCCTTAATTCTACATAGTCTCCAACTTGGGCATTTATGCTATTGATAATTTCAATATGCTCCACTTTTTCATCACAAGTTCCGCTACAGGCACTGCAATCTGCACCACAGGCTCCTGTTCGGCGCACATCTAATTCTGCAAGTCCATCTTTTAAACTTGTAACAAATCCTACTTGTTCCATTATTTCACCTCAATGTGTAATTCTCTTAATTGTTGGTCAGACACCTCAACTGGAGCTCCAGTCATTAAGCAGGTCGCCGATTGGGTTTTTGGAAAAGCAATCACGTCACGAATATTGTCAGACCCAGTAAATATCATAGTCAGTCGATCTAAACCATAGGCAATTCCTCCATGAGGAGGTGCTCCGTATTGGAAGGCATCTAATAAAAATCCAAATTTATCTTGGGCATCCTCAGAGCTTAGGCCCAGAGCTTTAAACATTTTTTCTTGGAGGGCCGCATCATGGATCCGGATACTTCCTCCTCCACATTCGTCCCCATTAATAACCAAGTCATAGGCCAAGGCCCGAACCTTTTCCAGTTCCTCTTCTAAAAGGTCAATATCTTCTGGTAGAGGATGGGTAAAGGGATGATGCATGGCAACATAGCGGTTTTCTTCCTCGCTGTATTCAAATTGGGGGAAGTTTGTAATCCATAAAATTTCGTCCTTACTTTTATCAATCAGATCAAATTCCTTGGCCAGATTTAAGCGAAGGGCGCCAAGACTTCCATAGACCACAGAGTCCTTGTCGGCTACAAATAGGACTAAGTCGCCTTCTTCCAAGTTTAAAGTTTCCTTGAGATTTTCAATAACCTCATCTTCAAGGAACTTTGCTATAGGTGATTGGATGCCATCTTTGTTGACCTTCATCCAAGCCAGGCCCTTGGCCCCATAGCCTTTGACAAAGTCCTCTAGATGGCCCAGTTTTTTCCTAGAAATATCCTCTGCCTTACCCTTTAAGACTAGGCAGCGAACAGATTTTCCCGGTTCTGTTGCAGAGGAAAAGACCTTAAATCCACAATCTTTTACAAGAGAGGACACATCCTGTAATTCTAGGCCAAAACGTAGGTCCGGCTTGTCTGATCCAAACCGATCCATGGCTTCTTGGTAGGTCATCCTTCGCAGGGGAAGTTCTAGGTCAATTCCCTTGAGGTCCCGGTAAAGTTTTTGAATAAAACCTTCGTTGACTTCCATAATCTGGTCTTGATTCATGAAACTCATTTCTAAGTCAATTTGGGTAAATTCCGGTTGACGGTTGGCCCGCAAGTCTTCATCCCGGAAGCACTTGGTAATTTGGATGTAACGGTCAAAGCCACTGCACATTAACAGTTGCTTCATGAGCTGGGGTGATTGGGGAAGGGCATAAAACTTGCCTTCATTAATCCGGCTAGGAACCAGATAATCCCGGGCTCCTTCTGGAGTTGGCTTTGCCAGCATAGGTGTTTCCACTTCTACAAAACCTTCGTTCAAGAAATATTCCCGGGTAATTTGCATAATTTTTGACCGCATCCGGAGGTTTCTTTGCATTTGTGGTTTTCTTAAGTCCAGGGTCCGGTACTTTAACCGCATAGTTTCCTCTACTGGGTCATCATCTTTTACATAAATAGGGGGAACCTTTGACTTATTTAAAATCTTTAGCTCTTCCACTACAACTTCAACATGGCCTGTAGGAATGGTTTCATTCATACTGGACCGTTGTCGAACCTTCCCCTTGACAGCAATGACATCTTCAGACCGAAGTCCTTGGGCTTTTTTGTATAAATCTTCTTCTGTATCTTCATTAAAAATCAATTGGACAATTCCTGTGTAATCTCTTAGGTCCACAAAAATTAAAGATCCTAAGTCTCTTTCTCTTTGGACCCAGCCCATAAGGCAAAGGTCCCGTCCAATATCTTCTTCTCTTAAATTTCCGCAGTAATCGCTTCTTTTCCACTGGTCTAGATGATCCATGGTATCTCCCCCTTTATCTTCTTCCATTATAATCTTTCAATTTCTTCATTTCAAGTTAACAAGACCGGTTCTCAATTTGTTGACTGAGGGCCTCTTGATCTATCCGGCCATCTTTTAAGTCCAAGAGAATTTTTGCCCCCTTGTCCATGCCCTGACAGCCGGCCAAAAGAAGAACATCGCCTTCTTCTACAAGTTCTAGGGCCTCTTTTACAGTTTCTTTCAGAGTGTCATAAAGCTGAAAAGAAATCCCAGCGGCTTTCATGGTCTTTATGAAGATTTCTCTTTCCTCTTCGCTGACCTGGTCCTTTTCTCCGGTGACATCTTGGCTTAAGCTGACAAAAAGTCCCTTTAAGGGCAAATCTTTTAAGAGGCTAGCCATTCTTTGGCTGGTCTCTTCATTTAAGTGGACTCCCCGATTTCCCCGGATGGCATAGGCCATGACCAGGTCTTTAAAGTCCATGGCTTTAAGAGTGGACATGGTAGTTTCAATATTTTTCACATTGGCAAAGTGGTCGTCCAGGACAATAAAAGGCTGGGAGACCACTTTCTCAAACCGCCGTTCAACTCCCTTGAAGGACCCTAGAGCTTCTTGAATGGTTTTTGGGTCAACTCCTAAGGCCAAGGCCTCTGTTGCAGCCACCAGGCTATTCATAACAGAGGAGTAGCCTGGTGAAGCCAGATGGATTTTAAATTCTACAGGGTGTATTTCTCTTCCCTGGAAGGAAAAGTCCTTCTTTAATTGATACTTATAGGCCCCTAGACCTGTAGATAAATCCAGGTCCTTATAGAGGACATCTGCCTCTGGGTCTCCTTCAAAGCTTAGGTTTAAAACCTGCCCCTGGGTTTCTTCCTTTAATTTTTTAAGTAAGTTTTCATCTTCATTAAGCAAAACCAAAGCTTCTTCTTTTGCTTCTGTTACCAATTTCTTTTTTTGCCGATAGTAGTTTTCAAAAGACCCGTGTTGGTCAATGTGCTCCCTAGATAGGTTGTGGAAGGACACCAGGTCAAAGTCACAGGCCACAACTCGTTCCAGTTCTTGGGCTGAAGAAGACACTTCCATAACACAGGTATCAATCCCTGCCTGGGCCATGTGGTAAAAGTGTTTTTGTAAATCATAGGATTGGGGCGTAGTCAGGATAGAAGCCTCTGAAAAACCTGGATAGGCCACCTTGACTGTTCCAATTAAGCCTGTTTTTTGCCCGGCTTCCTGTAAAATATGGTTTAAAAGAAAGGCAGTGGACGTTTTTCCATTGGTGGCGGTAATCCCTACCAAGGTAAATTTTTCCGATGGGTGGTTAAAGTAGCTTGCAGAAATCTTTGCCAGGGCCCGGCGAGGGTCCTTGACAAGGATTTGGGCTATGGGAAGGTCTGTCTTTTGACTCCCTAAAACTACCCTGGCCCCCCTGGCCATGGCATCCTTTATATAAGTATGGCCATCTACCTTTTCCCCAGGAATGGCAACAAAGAGATTTCCTTCTTTGATATGACCAGAATGATAGTGGAGGCCAGTAATTTCCTCAGGTAGGTCTCCAAGGACTTTTTCTACTTCAAGGTCCTCAAGAAGTTTTTTTAAATTGCATTCTACCATTGAAAATCCTCCTTTAGCTTTAATTTTTCCTCTGTCTTTTCCTGCCAATGACCTAGGTAGTCTCGTAAATTTTTATACTGGCCGACCTTTTCAATTCGGTTTTCTTCTGGATAGTAAAATTTGCTAGAAGAACTCATACCCAGGCCTAGAATCGACTCCTGCTCTTCCATCATGGCCATGTTATAGAGGGAGGCTGTCCCCTTTTTACTGTAGCCTACATTATATCCATTGGATAAAATCTTTTTTTGCCGGTAAAGATAGTAGGGATTGTAGGTTTTTTCCCTTAAGAGGGTCCTACTTTCCTTCAAGGCTCCTTGGATAAAATGAGAAGCAGCCAGGTGCTGGTTTTGCTCAAAGAGCTTGGACCCATTTTTTAAGGAAAGGGTATGAATTGTAATATTTTCTGGATTAAGCTGGATGACCTTTTCCAAGCTATCCCTAAAATCCTCTATCCCCTCTCCTAGTAGGCCCACAATTAAATCCATGTTGATTGTAAAGTCATAGTCTCTGGCCAGGGCAAAAGAATCATAAATTTCCTGGATACTGTGCTGCCTGTTTAGGCGCCTTAGGGTCTTTTCCTGCATACTTTGAGGATTAATACTAATTCTTGTCACTCTATGGTCCCTTAAAACAGAAAAAACATCCTGGGTCAGAGTGTCTGGTCGACCCGCCTCCACGGTAAACTCCGGACTTTCTGGAAAAATCTTTACAATTTCATCCAGAACCTTCTCCAGGAAATGAGGCCCCAAGGAAGTAGGTGTTCCTCCTCCTAGATAAATAGAGGAAGGTGGCCTGGTTATCCCTTGAAAACGTCCTATTTCCTTGACCAAGGTATCTACATAGGCCCTGAGGCTTTCTTGGTTGGAGGACTTAATCATGGGGTAGGAGCAATAATCACAGCGAGAAGGACAAAAGGGAATATGAACATAGAGACTGTAGGAATCCCTAGTAAAGTCTGCAAAGGCCTTTTTTTCAAAGTGGGCAATATCCACTAAGAGCTCGGCCATGTCCCCTTCTATGAGATAGTGGTCTTGGAGGTAGTTTAAAAGGTCCGCCTCGTTCATTTGGTCTAAAAGTTCTAAGACAAGTTTTACCGGCCGAACGCCTGTTAGAATTCCAAAGGGAGAGGAAACTCGCCCCTCAAGGTCCAGGTCTTGAAATAAAAATTGCTTGACCCGGAGGCGCTTGCCCTCCTGGTCCAAGTCTCCTAGGAAAATAGACTGCTTTTGGCCTTCTGTTTCTAGATAGGCCCAGTCGCCTTCCTCTTTGAGGTCCAGGTTTTTCTCTCCCATAAAACTTGGATAAAGCATCCTTAGGAGCTCAAAGTAATTATGCCGCAAGCCTTCGTTAAATCCTTGGACGTTAATCATGAAAGCCTACCTTAAAAAGGGGTTCATGGCTTTTTCAATGGCCACCTTGGTTTTGGGACCATGTCCTGGAAGAAGGATGGTGTCCTCTGGATAATCACAAATCTTATGGCAGGAGGCAATAATCTCTTCATAGTTTCCCAAGGGAAAATCTGTCCGTCCAATAGACCCTTGAAATAGGGTGTCCCCTGTAAACATCAAGGGTTCATAGTAAATACTCATCCCTCCTGGCGTGTGACCGGGGCAGTGGATAAACTTTAAGTTTTTTCCAGAGAAACTTAATTGGCTGTCTTCATCTACCAGGTGGAGGTTCTCCATTTCTTCCATCATGTCCACAGGAATCATGGCCGACAGATTACTTCGAGGGTTCTTATAGGTTTCCAGCTCCTCCTTGTAAAGGTAGACAAGAACAGGGTTGTCTTCTAATAAGTCCTTTAAGGCCCCTATATGGTCTGCATGGGCATGGGTAATGAGGACAAATTCTAAATTGAGCTTATGGTCATCCAAGCAAGCCTTGATTTTTCCATACTCTGCTCCCGGATCCACTAAAAAAGCTTGTCCTTGGTCATTATAGACAATATAACAATTGGTTTGAAAGGCCCCTAAGGGCAAGGTTAATAGCTTCATACTTCTCCTTAAAAGATTTTCTCACTATCCATTAAAATCGTCACTGGACCATCGTTGATGAGGTGGACATCCATATCTGCCCCAAATTCTCCTGTGGCCACAGGGATCCCCTGGTCCTTAACTTTTTGGATAAAATATTCATAGAGGGGTCTTGCCTCTTCTCCCTTGGCCGATTCCATATAGCTGGGCCGGTTGCCCTTTCTGGTGTCTCCATATAAGGTAAATTGACTTACCAGGAGGAGGCTCTTTTTTTGATCCAAGAGAGACTCATTCATAACTCCATCTGGATCATCAAAAATTCGACACTTGAGGATTTTTTTGATTAAATAATCGCAGTCTTTTTCTGTGTCCCCTTGTTTAATGCCCAAAAGGACTAAGAGACCGCCAGCAATGGCCCCTACTTCTCTTCCATCTATTTCAACACTTGCTTCTTTCACTCTTTGTAATACAGCTCTCATAAATCTTAACTCCCTATCCGGTAGGCATCATAAACATATTTTTGCTTTTTAAATTTTTTCAATAGTCGGTCTAGCTCATCAATATTATGGATTTCCACGTGGAGGGTAATAATTAAGAGGTGGTCCTTGGTCGTCCTAGCAGACAGGGCTTGAAGTTCCAGCTTCGAATCATTGACCCTATTGGCCACATCTCCAATGACTGTGGACTTATCCATGGCTTGAATTTCAATATGGGCCACATAGGAACCGGCTTCTCCAGTATCCCAAGAAACATCTAAATACCTGGACTTGTCATCATTTTGGGCAATGTTAATGCAATCCATTCGGTGGACGCTCACTCCCCTCCCCCTGGTAATATAGCCGATAATTTCATCCCCTGGTACAGGGTTACAGCACTTGGCAAAGCGGACCTTGACATTATCCAACCCCTTGACAATAACGCCGGATTTTTTCTTTGCCCTAGTCCTGTCTGGTTTTCCTTCTAAGCCTTCTGTAACCAGCCTTTCCTGGGCTGCTTCCTTGTATTCTTGGTGGTAGAGGTCCACAAGCTTGGCCATAACTTGGTTGACTGTAATAGACCCGTAGCCTACTCCAGCATACATATCTTCCAGACTCTTAATCTTCAGCTTTTCCATGGCATCTTCCAGCCAGTCATCTCTTAAGATATCTCCTGGTCTATAGCCTAACTTTTTAGCTTCTCTCTCTAAAAATTCCTTGCCTCGGTCAATATTTTTTTCCCGGTCTCGGACCTTAAAATATTGGCGAATTTTTGTCTTAGCCTGGGAACTTTTTACAATCCCCAACCAGTCTAAGGAAGGCTCTGCATTGGAAGAAGTAATAATTTCTACAATATCTCCATTTTTTAGGTGGTAGTGGAGGGGAACAATCCGTCCATTAATTTTTGCCCCTTGGCAGGTATTCCCTACACCAGAGTGGACCCGGTAGGCAAAGTCAATGGGAGTGGCTCCTTCAGGAAGATTAATAACATCTCCATTTGGAGTAAATACAAAGACTTCATCAGCCAAAAAGTCAATCTTTAGGGTTTCCATAAAGTCATTGGGATCATTAACGTCTTTTTGCCATTCTAGGAGTTGACGAAGCCAGGTGAGGTTTTCATCAAAGCTTGTTGTCTTATTGACCCGCTCCTTATACTTCCAGTGGGCCGCAATCCCGTATTCTGCGGTCCTATGCATGTCATAGGTTCTGATTTGAACTTCAAAGGTTTCTCCCTTGGCATCCATTACCGTAGTATGGAGGGATTGGTACTTATTGGGCTTGGGCATGGCAATATAGTCTTTAAAACGGCCTGGAATGGGCTTAAACATGGAATGGACCACACCTAGAACAGCATAACAGTCGTTAATGGTGGAGACCAAAACCCGAATAGCTGACAGGTCATAAATTTCATCAAAGGCCCGTCCCTTAAAGTGCATCTTTTTGTAAATGGAATAAAAGTTTTTCGGACGGCCGTGGATGTCTGCCTTAATGTTTACGTCAATTAAGGCCACTTGGAGTTTTTCAATAATTTGGTTGATGAGGTCCATCCGCTCTGTCCGCCGCTTGTTAACCATCTCTACTAGTTTGTAGTAATTGTCCGGATCCAAGTACCTAAGAGACAGGTCTTCCAGCTCCCATTTAATCCGGCTAATCCCCAGCCGGTCAGCCAGAGGCGCATAAATTTCTAAACTTTCAGTGGCCTTTTCTTTTCTCTTCTCTGGAGTCATATATTCCAGGGTCCTCAAATTATGAAGGCGGTCAGCCAATTTAACAATAATAACCCGGATGTCCTTGGCCATGGCCAAGACCATCTTCCGAATATTTTCAGCCTGCTTTTCCTGCTTGGTTTGGTAGCTTAATTTCTTTAACTTGGTCACCCCATCTACTAAAAGGGCAATATCCTCACCAAACAGGTCCTTGACCTCTTCAAAGGTTACGTCCGTATCTTCAATGACATCGTGTAAGAGACCGGCAACAATGGTCGCCGAGTCCATATTCATGTCCGCCAAGATTAGGGCGACATGGTAGGGATGAATAATATATTCTTCTCCTGAGTTTCGAAACTGGCCCTTGTGTTTTTCTTCAGCAAAAAGAAAGCCTCTCCGAATTAAATCTTCATCAACATTGGGATTGTAGGATTTTATTTTTTTTAATAAGGTTTCTAACATATTACACCTCTTTAAATCGATAGGCCTCTAATTGCAACTGGACAGTTCTTTTATTGTTAAATTGGTTAATCTTTGGCCGGTATAGGATATCCACCCGGATGGGTGTTTTACGGTTATAGTAAAGATCTTCCACCAATTCCTTTGGATAGACGGCATTTAAGTCTTGGAAAAATTGGTGGACTCCTCCGAAAAGGATAGCTTCCCTGAACACGCCGTTTTTTATAACTTGAAACTTCAGGACATTTTGTTTCTTTCCTAAAATCTGCAAGTGATCTATATGCAGGTCCAGGTCCCCAAATAGGGGCCGGGGGTTTCCGTTTCCAAAGGGAGCAAATTTTTCTAGGTCCTCTACTAGATTTTCTGTCACCATATGGATGGGGACTTGGGCATCTAAATAATAAGTTGCCTCTAAGTCTTCCTTAGCCAAGGGAGAAGCTTCTAAAATCTTTTGGTAAAATTTCGGAAAGGCTTCTTCCTTAACTGATAGCCCACAGGCCATGGGATGGCCCCCAAAACTGGAGAGGAGGTCCCGAAACTTTCCAAACTCCTGGGACATATTATAGGCTTCAATACTTCGGCCAGATCCCTTAAGGCCCTGGTCTGTCTTGGTCAAGACCACTACAGGCCGGTGGGTTTTTTCCTTAATTCGTCCGGCGATAATTCCTACGATACTTTCATGGAGATCTTCCTGGACCACCATTAAAATATCAGGTAGAGAGGTTTCCTCCTTTAGTTTTAAGGAAATATCCCTAAGACCTTGGTTGGTCAAATCCTGGCGGTAGCGGTTTAGATCTCGGAAGTGGTGGGCCAAGTTTTGGGCCTGGTCCAGATCTTCTGTTAAAAACAGTTGGACAGCCTCCTTGGCATCTTCTAGGCGACCTACAGAATTAATGGTGGGTCCTAGGACAAAACCTAAGTGGTAGCCGGAAACTTCTTCCTGGAATAAATCACAGGCTGCAATTAAGGCTTGGAGACCCAGGTGGTCACTTTCTCTTATTTCTTCTAAGCCCAGACTCACCAGGACCCGGTTTTCAGAAATTAGGGGCATGACATCGCAGACTGTGGCCAGGGCTGTATAGGCTAAAAAGTCTTCACTTACATATTCTTCCAAACCATGAAGGGTGTAGAGGGCTGAGAGGAGTTTAAAGGCTACCCCAGCTCCACAAAGGTTCTTGAAGGGATAGGAATCTTCTTCCTGCTTAGGGTTTAAAATACAGTCAGCCTGGGGAAGGAGGTCTTTTCCCTCCTCTTTCACCAAGTCGTGGTGGTCTGTTACAATTAAATCCATTCCTAAGTCCTTGACTTTTTGGCAGGCCCCAAAGGCGGCAATTCCATTATCACATGTAATAAGGAGGTCTATCCCCTCTTCTTTGGCCTTTTCCACCAGGTCTACATTGAGGCCATAGCCATCATGAATCCTATGGGGAATGTCATAGTCTACCTTGGCTCCTAGCCTTGTAAGGCCTCGCATGAAAATCGTAGTGGACATGACACCATCGACATCATAGTCTCCAATAATTCGAATTTTGGAGCCTTTTTTTATGTGAGCAGAGATACGATTGCTGGCAGCTATTAAGTTTTTCATGAGAAAAGGAGCCGGAATGTTTTCTAGGCTGGGGTTAAAAAAAGTTTGAATTTCTTCACGGCTTGTAACTCCCCGGTTGACTAAAAGCCGGTAGTCCAGGGCACTTAAACCCAGAGCCTTAAAGTCCACCTCTTCTTCTGGTATGGAACTCTTAATAAACCACCGCATATGCTCACCTCCAAATTTCTTACATTATACTACAAAAGCTAGATTCTGCCTAGTTTTCCCCTTGCTTTGCCAAAATAGATATAGCCGCTTCCAGTCTTTTTTTCTCCAACTGGCAACCAATTTTATGGGGCTTTAAAATAGACCCATTGGCATAGTAGGCATTGGCATGGCAGCCTCCGGAACAATAGTATTTGGCCCAGCAATCTCCACAATCTTCCTTGGAAAAAACATTAGCCTTTTTAAAGTCTTCTACTAGGTCCGTATTTTCTATTCCAGTAAAGACGTCCCCTAGCTTAAATTCATCTTGCCCTACAAATTGGTGGCAGGGGTAGACATCTCCTGTAGGGGTGACGGCACAGTATTCAGAACCGGCTCCACAGCCTACAGACCTTTTCACCATACAGGGGCCCTGGTCTAGGTCCACCATAAAATGGAAGAATAAAAAGTCTGGGTCTTCCTTTTGGATGTCCAGGTAGAGGGCACTTAGGACTTCATATTCCTTGAGGATTTGGTCTACATGCTCTTCCCGGATGGCATATTCTTTTTCCGGTTCACAAACTACAGGTTCCATAGAGGTCTTTTCAAAACCCAGGTCATGGAACAATTTGACATCCTTAGAAAAGTCCAAGTTGTGGTTGGTAAAGGTCCCCCGAATATAGTAGTCCTTGTCTTTTCTCTTCTCTACTAATTTTTTAAAGTTTTCCACCACCAGGTCAAAGCTTCCCTTGCCATTGGCTGTAGGCCGCATCTTATCATGGACTTCCTTGCGACCATCTAGGCTCAGGACCACATTGTCCATGTGTTCATTGATAAAGTCAATTTTATCATCGTCCAGTAAAAGGCCGTTGGTGGTGATGGTAAAGCGGAAATGCTTGTTGTGCTTTTCCTCCAGGCTCCGTCCATAGGCCACAAGTTTTTTAACCAAGTCAAAATTCATTAGAGGTTCTCCACCAAAAAAGTCCACTTCAAGGTTGATCCGGTGGTTGGAATGGGCTACTAAAAAGTCTAGGGCGGCCTTGCCTGTTTCTTCATCCATTAAAAGCCTATCATGGTCATAGGCGCCTTGGGAGGCAAAGCAATACCGGCAGCGAAGGTTACAGTCATGGGCTACATGGAGACACATGGCCTTAATGGTGTTTTCCTCATTGTAAGGGGCGGAAAGCTCCAAATCATCTTCAGAAAAAAGAAGGCCCATGTCTTTTATTTTATAGACTTCGTCATAGGCTTCTCTTAAGTCTTCTTCTGGATACCGATCTTTATAAGCTTTTACCAAGTCTTCCTTGGATTTTTCTTGCATTTCTTCGATTAAGTCGTAAATCATAGGATCTACAACATGGACAGCCCCACTGGGCCGGTCTAAGAGGACATACTGGTCATTTAAGTGAAATTTATGCAAGCTATTCAACGTATTTAAAAACCTCCTTTAAAAAATAAAAGGTAGTGGGAAACCCACAACCTTTTATCCTTTTCTTTGTTCACATTTTTGATTTCCTACAGTGCATGATGTTTTACAAGCGGATTGACAAGATGTTTGGCATTCTCCGCATCCACCATATTTTAAGCTTTCTTTTAAATTTCTTTTTGTCAATGTTTTTATGTATTTCATAAAAAACTCCTTCTTTCTATTACTTTTCTTTGGTTACGGAATGGATACCCCATTTCATAACGTCTAACCGAGTATTTAAACCAGAACTCTCAATGACGACATAGTCTTCCTTCACCATAATAATTTTACCACGAAAACCTCCAATGGTTAAGACTTCATCGCCTACTTTTAATTGATCACGCATTTCTTTGATGTCATTTTCCTTCTTCTTTTGCGGACGAATCATAAAGAAGTAGAAAAAAACAATCATGATAATCATCGGTAAAAATGTTTTGGCAACTTCTGGTGTAATGCCTCCTAATAGGTACATAGGTCCCTCCTTAATCTTCTCTATCTTTATTATACCCGTATTTTTGATAAAAGTCATCCTTAAATTCTAAGAACCTATCTTCTCGAATACTTGCCCGAATATCTTCCATTAGCTGGATTAGAAAATGTAGGTTGTGAATAGTAGCTAGACGAAGGCCTAAAATTTCATCTGCATTAAAAAGATGGCGGATATAGGCCCTGGAATAGTTTTGGCAGACCTCACAGCTACATTCCGAATCTGGGGGATTAAAATCTCGCTTGTACTTGGCATTTTTTATGACCAGCCGTCCCCTACTTGTAAATAGGGTGCCGTTTCTGGCAATTCTGGTCGGTAGGACACAGTCCGCCATGTCAATTCCTCTTTCCACTGCTTCAAAAAGGTAGTCCGGTGTCCCAACCCCCATGAGGTAGCGAGGCTTGTCCTTTGGGAGAAAGTCTGTAGTATAATCTAAAATTTCTTTCATCAAGGACAGGGGTTCTCCTACACTTAGGCCTCCTACGGCATAGCCTGGAAAATCCATAGCTACCAGGTCCTCGGCGCTTTGCTTTCTTAAATCCTTATACATCCCGCCTTGGACAATGCCAAAAAGGGCCTGGCCTTCCCTGTCTCCATGGTAGTCCTTACAACGTTTGGCCCAACGGGAGGTTCTTTCACTAGAATTTTTAATATAGTCATAGCTAGAAGGATAAGGAGCACACTCGTCGAAGCACATCATAATGTCGGACCCTAAAATGTGTTGAATCTCCATAGACTTTTCCGGAGATAAAAATTTCTTGGATCCATCAATATGGGACCGAAATTCCACCCCTTCTTCTGTAATCTTCCGAATTTTGGAAAGGGAAAAAACTTGGAAACCACCACTGTCTGTAAGAATGGGTCCGTCCCAGTTCATAAACCGGTGGAGGCCGCCAGCTTCTTTAATAATCTCTGTCCCTGGCCGTAAAAATAAGTGGTAGGTGTTGGCCAAAATAATTTGGGCCTTTAAGTCCTTTAATTCATCTACCTTCATGGTCTTTACTGTGGCCTTGGTGCCGACAGGCATAAAAATAGGTGTTTCAATGACGCCATGGTCTGTGGTAATTTCCCCCAGCCTGGCCTTAGTATTTTTTTCTTCTTTTATTTTTTTGAACTGGAACATGCACTTTCCTTTCGAATAAACATAGCATCCCCAAAGCTGAAAAACCGGTAGTCATGTTTTTTGGCTTCTTCATAGGCATGAAAAATAATGTCCTTGCTGGCAAAGGCAGAGACCAACATGAGGAGGGTAGACTGGGGCAGGTGGAAATTGGTAATCAAAGCATCTACAATTTGAAAATCAAAACCGGGATAAATAAAAATATCCGTCCACTTGTGGCCACTAATAAGCCTTCCATCCTCTACCATACTTTCCAGAGTCCGCATGGAGGTCGTCCCTACAGCGATTACTCGCCGGCCCTCTTCCTTGGCCCGATTGACCTTGTCCGCCGCTTCTTCTGAAACCATGCAGAGTTCTGAATGCATATGATGGTTTTTTACATCCTCCACCATAACTGGCCGAAAGGTCCCCAAGCCTACATGGAGGGTAATAGGAACAATTTCCACCCCCTTGCCCTTGATTTTTTCCAGAAGCTCCTTGGTAAAATGCAGGCCTGCTGTGGGAGCTGCTGCTGACCCAATATAGTGGGAGTAGACTGTTTGATAGTCTTCTTTTTCCTTGAGACTTTCCTTTATATAGGGGGGCAGGGGCATCTGGCCAATGTCTTCAAAGACCTTTTCCAAGTCTTCTTCCGGCCCCTCTAAGTGAAAGGCTATATGCCGGCTGCCATCTTCTGTAATATGGCAGACCTCGCCTTCCAACTGGCCATTAAAGATAATTTTGGTTCCCAGCTTCATTTTTTTTCCTGGCTTCACCAGGCATTCCCAGAGACCGCCTTTGAGGGGTTTTAAAAGAAGAACTTCAATTTTCTCTTCTTTTCCCTCCCGATGGCCATAGAGACGGGCCGGCCGAACCCGGGTATCGTTAATGACCATAAGGTCTCCCGGCCTTAAATGGTCTACCAGGTCATAAAAATGGACATGGTCCAGGTCAAAACTTTCCCTGTCCACCAGCATAAGCTTGGCTTCATCTCTTTTTTCTCTCGGATACTGGGCTATAAAGTGGTCATCTAAATCATAGTCAAAATCTGCTGTCTTCATAGATCACCCTACCTTCCTATCGTTACTTGGGGGTAGTAATATTGTAAAATTTCCCGGTAATTTTTTCCTTTTTTTGCCATTTCCATGGCTCCATACTGGCTCATACCTACACCGTGGCCATAGCCCCGTCCCTTGACAAGGAAGTCTTTTCCTTGGCTTACTTGGAAGGAAGAGCTAATTGTTTCAATCTGATTGTCCTTCCGAATGACTTGGGCTTCCTTGAGAACTTTTTGATCTACTGTCGTCAGTTGAGTCACTTCCTTGGGGCCATCCTTGGTCATGACTGTAAAAGAAGTAGACCCACTTCCCCCTTGGTCAAGGAAAAACCAGGTGGACTTAATCTTTGTCGTGCCAAAAAGTCGGCGGAAGTCTTCTCCAGAAATAATTTTACTTCCTTTTTGGAAGATGACTTCCATTTCCATGACCCGGCGGTTTTCATTCCGTCTTTGAATTTTTAGAGATTGGAAATTTCCAAGGCCTGGGTAAGAGCTTTCCATTCTCTTTTTCATAGTATCCCAGGAAATTTTATATTCCCAGGTGGCATTCCGGGTCCTTTCTGAATAGGGGTCTTTGATGGCTTCCAGGTAGGGAAGGTTATTTCCGCCCCAAACATCTTTGGCGGCAATAGTATAGCCCCCACTGGTGGCATGGAAGATAGTAGAGGCCACATTTCCCTTGTAGTAAGGGATTTCTCCTCTAGTTTCATCTACAGCCCGGTTGGTATCCTTGGCTTCCACACTGAGACCAGAGTATACTTGGGAACTTGTGGTGTCATCTAGGTTATAACCCCTTTTAATAAACTTATTTTTATTGGATAGGGCAAAACCTCTGGAAGCAACAGCTTGGGCCTTTAGGGCTTCTAGAGGGACGCCTGTACTC
This sequence comes from Clostridiales bacterium SIT11, assembly GCA_001299455.1. Taxonomy (GTDB): domain Bacteria; phylum Bacillota; class Clostridia; order Tissierellales; family Peptoniphilaceae; genus Urinicoccus. The sequence continues at coordinate 154,305 of CYUK01000003.1, forward strand.
ATTTCCCGGGGGAGAACTCCCCTAATATAGTCATCTAGAGAAATCACATTGACAATGTGAAGCCTGGACCCTTCTGGGACAAAGGTCAGGTAGGACCGATATTTGGTTTTATTGTAGCTAATATAGGACCCACTGGTTTTAAGGTATTGGACTTGCCGCCCATTAATCTCTCCACTGCCCTGATTGTTGCTCACTTGGACCCCCTGTCCATAACTTTCTTGGTCTGAGGATAGAGTGCCGTCCGATTGGATCCAGGCCTTTTGGCCAGGCCCAAGACTTGGACCGACTTTAATTTTCAATTGGTCTTCTGCAAAAATCCCCCCAGGGAAAAGGGATAAAATAACAAGGCAAATAACTAGGCTATAGGCAAATTTTTTCATAGCAGCTCCTTATTCTTTGGTATAGGGAAGATGTAAGTGATCATAGGCTTTTTTACTGGGTACACGTCCCCTTGGTGTCCTTTGTAAAAAGCCAATTTGCATAAGATAGGGCTCATATACATCTTCAATGGTAATTCTTTCTTCTCCAACACTGGCGGCAATGGTATCAATCCCTACAGGTCGGCCGGAAAATTGTAGAATCATGGTTTCTAAAATTCGACGGTCCAGCTGGTCCAGGCCATAGTGGTCAATTTCCAATAAGTTTAAGGCTTCTTCTGCCTGTTCCTTGGTGATGACTCCTCTCCCCCGGACTTGGGCATAGTCCCGGACTCTTTTTAGGAGGCGGTTGGCAATCCGCGGTGTCCCCCGAGACCGGATGGCAATTTCTTCAGCTCCTTGGCTTTCAATGGGAATGTTTAAGATTTCTGCCGACCGATGGATAATTTCTAAAAGATTTTCTACTCGATAGAGTTCCAGGTTAATAGGAACGCCAAACCGGTCCCTCAGAGGAGAAGACAGTTGTCCTGCCCTGGTGGTGGCTCCAATTAGGGTAAAGTGATTTAAGTCCAGGCGGATACTTTGGGCCGAAGGGCCCTTTCCTACCATCAGGTCTAGGGCAAAGTCCTCCATGGCTGAATACAGGACTTCTTCCACAGTCCGGTGGATCCGGTGGATTTCATCAATAAACAAGACATCATTTTCATTTAAATTGGTTAAAATGGAAGCCAGGTCCCCAGGCCTTTCAATAGCCGGCCCTGATGTTACCTTCATTTGAACCCCCATTTCATTGGCCACAATACCGGCCAAGGTAGTCTTCCCTAGGCCTGGCGGCCCATGAAGGAGAACATGGTCCAGGGGTTCATTTCGAATTTTCGCTGCCTGGATAAATATTTCTAATTTTTCCTTTGCCTTCTCCTGGCCAATGTATTCATGTAACCAACGGGGACGAAGGCTTATCGTTTCTTTGTCTTCCGATAGTTCATGGGTGGTTACAATCCGATGATCCATGGCCCCTCCTATCTATTCTTTAAGGCTGCCTTGATTTGGTCAGCCAAGCCTAAAGTCTTGTCAATGCCCAAGGTCATTTGCCTTGCTTCTCTTTCCTGGTAGCCCAAGGATAAGAGGGCCTCTACTACTGGATGGTCCGGCTCTTTAAGAGGAAGAGTGTCTCCTTCTTCTGGGAAAACAAAGCCCTTCTTCTTCAGAGGGTCCTTGAGCTCCAAAATCATTCTCTGGGCTGTTTTCTTTCCCACACCTGGTGCCTGGGTTAAAAAGTTGCTGTCCTCTGTTAAAATAGCTCTTTGAATGGAGGACGCCTCCATTCCATTGAGGATATTTAGGGCAAGTTTGGGGCCAATGCCAGATACAGTCCCGAGAAGAAGGTACATTTCCCTTTCTTCTTCGGATAAAAAGGCATTTAAATATAAATCATCCTCCCGAACGACCAGGTGGGTATATAACTTTACTTCTTCTTCTTCCTGCAAAGAGTGTAAAGATCTTTGGTTCATAAAGAGACGAATACCAATGCCTTCCTTGTCTACAACTAAGTAATTTTCTCCTATAGCGGCAATGGTCCCCTTGATATAGTCAAACATATTTTACCTCACTTCAATCGAAAGGCTTCCTTCCTATTTCCTGTTTGCCCATGGATTAAGGCAATGGCCAGGGCATCAGCCACATCATCTGGTTTTGGTACTTCCTCCAGATGTAAAAGCAATTTTACCATTTGCTGGACCTGACTTTTACTGGCCCGGCCATAGCCAACTAGGCCTTGCTTCACTTGGAGGGGGGTATACTCATAAATAGGCAAGCCCTTCCTTTGGCCGGCCAGGAGCTCCACTCCTCGCGCCTGGGCTACAGCAATGGCTGTCTTGACATTTTTATTGAAAAAAAGCTCTTCTATAGCCAATTCATCTGGCTGGTACTTATCTATTAACTGGGTCATTTCCTGGTAAATTTCTTCCAACCGTCGGTTTATCGGCGTCTGGGCCTGGGTTATAATCGCCCCATAGTGGAGGGGCTTGTAGGAGGATCCCTCTAAATTAATAAAGGCGTATCCAATGGTGGCCAAGCCTGGATCCAATCCCATTATAATCATTTTATCACACTTTCTTTAAATATAGAAAAAACTAAGCTACCTAAGTAACTTAGCTTTTTTATTGATATCTATTTAAGACCTGGTCATTAATCCCATCCCAATAGGCTTTTTGGTAGACCCTTAAACAATCTTTAATTAAAAACTTCAGCAGTCGCCGATATAAGTAGGCAATATCCTTAAACTTCAAGGGCAAGTGGGCTTCAATAAACTGGATGTCCTTGGAAGTACAGTCAATCATTAACTGCCTATCTAAGTACTTATTGACATGAAAAATTTTCGGTTTTAAAACCCGATTGGAATAGGCTAAAACCACATCCTTGAGAAAATTCCGTAAATAAGAATCTTCTTCTAGGGAAAGAAAGACTTTTTCTTTCAGGCCCATCACTCCTTGGCATTCCTGTAGGGTGGAATCTAACTGGCAAGTTTTGTAAATATCTTCCACGGATACATAGTTAAAGGACAAAATTTCTAGTTGGTCCGCCCATTTTTTTCCATGATAGCCTTTTTTATAGCCCTCTAAGTAGATATAGAGCTCCAAGCGAGTAATCTCATCATGGATGAGGCTGGAAATATTTTGGGCAACCAAGTCCCGTCCTTGGTCAGGGTTTAGGCAACGGACAATATCCTCTTTTAATTTTTTCATAGAAATATAGGAAGGCAGAACATTTTCTATGGAATCTTCTATGTTGTAAAGGTTCAAGAGGATTTGCAGGCAGGAGCTGTCTCCTTCAAAAAGAAACTTATTCAGTAAGGTGACCTTAATATCACGATTCTTTTTGACTGTATGAAGTTTTCTTTTTTCCCTTCGCAAACCTTGGTCCATGAGTCCTCCCTTATCTTCCTAGAGTATTAACATTATACCAAAAAGTTGTTAAGTTTTGGAAAGATTTCCTCTAAGCTTTTTCCCAAAGAGGAAGCCAATTTGATGTCTCTGGGAATAGGACAAGTATACTTTTCTATTTTGTCAAAATCCCTATAATTAAGGCAAAAATTAGGGAACATAGGCCCGCACTAATACAAATAACAGCCACTAAGATGTTGTTTAAGCTGCTGGCTGCAAAGAGGGCATTGAGGACAAGTAGAAGGGACACCATCCCTATCATAATCAAGCTTAGGCCGGGAAGATACTTAAAAAATTTCAATTGCTTAGAAAATAAATTCATAAAAAAAGTAGCAACTAGAGCAAGCAAAATCACTACGAGACAAAGAAGCATGTACTCCTCATGGCCTGCCATGGCTGATAAAATTTTATTCATATTAAACTCCTTTTTCCATTTGTACTTGCCACTGGTCTACAAATTGTCCCAGGGCCCATTCTGTCATTACAATTTTTGCATTTTTAGGTAGGTAAATTTCCCTTGTAGGTTTTTTGTTAACTTCTCCATTGTCTATATTATAAACACTTATCCTGTTTTCTTCCAGTCCAAATAAGATTTCTTGGTTGGGAGAAAATAGGGCATCATCAAAATTTTCGTTGACACTTGCCTTCAATTGCCCAAAAGGGCTAGGGAGGCGGTTATATTTACTTAAGTCTGACCCTACTAGAGTGGACAGGGGGAAATCTTTGTAGAGGTAGTCTTCAGCCACTGTAAAGCGGATTCTTCCCTTATACTTCCAAATCCCCTGGTCCCTGTAGAGGGCAAAATTTTTCTCATCCACATTATAAGAACTCTCTGGAGGAAGGAAGTACTTGGCCTGGGACCGATAGATACTTTCTCCTCCTTCCACTAGGTTGCTAAAGCCTAGACGAGAGGGGGTTTCCATGGATCCAATAGCATAAAAGCCGAGGCTCCTTTCTCCCGTAGAAGGGGTAAAATTTTCAAGAGAAATATACTTGGGGGAAATATATAAAATAGACCGCAAAACCTGCCTATTTCCTATAGAGGGAGGGGTTTTTACTTCTGGATCCTCCCCTTCCTCCTTGCTATCTGCTAGTTTTTCAAATTGGATGACATCCCTGGCTTCAGTTTTCCCCTGGATTCGCTTATTGTGAACAGTGTAAAATCCATCGTCCCTGGGAATTAAAAGCTGGTTGAGTTCTTCTACTCCTTCTAAGTTTTGGCCATTGATTCGAAAAAAATAAGTCTTGTAACGGAAGGGGTTCCGGTCTTCTTCATCCCCATATTGGACAGCCAGCAAAAGGCCATTTTTCCCCGGCTTTTGCCGGCTGGCTCTCGTTTTTCCCTTTAAGTGACTGAATTTTTCAATGTCTTTTTCCACAACTTGGTCCGATGTCTTTTTCATTTGGACAAAAACTCCATTTAGGTCCAAGTAGGCCAGGTCATCCTTTTCTCTTAGAACTTGAAAATAGAGGTTGTCCTGGTCATACACGTCCACAATATATAAATAGTCACTATTAATTCCCAGCTTTTCCTTGCTGGTTTTGTACTTGGTCTTTAGGTATTCGTCACTATCCACCCGGCGAATCTTAAAGGAAGGTTCTTTTAGGAAGGTATCCCCAACAACAACGCCATGGATGGAAAAAATCGAATCCTTGCCAATATATTCGCGGTAGGAAAAATCTTTTAATTTATTTTCTTCCGTGAAAATTGTCTTCGTAATCGTCCACTTTCCCTCCAGAGGGGCTTTGTCCAAGCTAGGTAGCTCCAGGGTATCGGAAACTTGGACCCGGACATTGCTACAGGCCGTTAGTAGGACAAGGACCAATAGGAGAAAAATTTTTTTACTTTTCACTGGTCTCCTCCTTTTCCTCTAGGGCTAGGCTAATCTTAATGGTGGTCCCTACATTTAGCTCAGAATAAATGTCCATTTGTCCCCCATGTAATTTAACAATTTCATCGGCAATAGACAGGCCAATTCCGCTGTGACTCTTGGAATGTTTCCCCTTGTAAAACTTTTCTTTCACATGGTCCAGGTCATCTTTGGAAATCCCTACTCCGTTGTCAGAAACCAAGATAATAAAGTGATCTTTTTCTACATAGGTGGAAAGCTTGACCCAACCATGGTCGTTGGTGAATTTAATGGCATTATCCAGGAGGTTGATGAGGAGTTGCTTAATCCTATTTTCATCTCCAATAAAAATAGCCACCGGATTTTCGATATCCTTAATTAGGCGAACATGGGCCAAGCGGGCCTTAGGTTCCATTTGGGTACAAACGGCTTCACAGGTGGAGGCAATGTTGAACATTTCCTTGTCCAGGCTGATCCGGCCGGAAATATACCTAGAGAAGTCTAAAAGTTCCTCCACCATTTTGGCCAGGCGGTCAGACTCGTTTTGAATGATATTTAAGCCCTCTTCATAGAGTTCCCATTCATCTTCCTGGAGGTTCATAAGAATAGAGGCCCAACCTTTTATAGAGGTCAGGGGTGTCCTTAACTCATGGGAAATGGAAGAGATAAAGTCATTTTTTATCTGGTCCTTCTTGAGGACTTCCTCCGCTAGAGTGTTTAAGGTATAACCCAATTTGCCCAGTTCGTCATCCCGCTCTAGTTTTGCCCTCTCCCGGTAGTGGCCGTCGGCCATTTTTTCTGCCACTGCCGTCAATTCCTTAATAGGATTGACAATGGACCGGGCCAGGACCATACTGACCAGGAGAATGACAAAAATTACCAGTAGACTCATGCCTAGTAGGATTAAGGTAATGGTTCGAATTTGGTCATTAACCTGACTCAGGGAGACACTGTAACGCAAGACGCCTACAATATGGTTGTTGTTATTTTTTAAGGGAGCAGACAGGCTCATAATAGAGTCCTTGGAATAGTCCACCACCCCGACTCGGGAGCTGACATTTCCCTCTAAGGCCTTTCGAACGTCTGTATACAAGAGGACATTGTCCTGAAAAACGCCTAGGGAATCCGAAAGGACATCTCCCTTGGAATTGATAATTTGGACTTGAAAATGGTCACTCCGGGGGATTAAGTCAATTTGCTCCTTGGCCAGGTCTTCTAAGGGGTAAAGGCTGTAATTTTTTTGATAGACATCCACTGCATTGTCCAGGCGGTAGCGCATATTGGATTCAATGGCAGAGTAATAGTACTGGCGGTAGCCTGTAATGAGTAGGGTGTCAATAATGGAAACCGTTAAGACAATAATAATTAAAAAACTATTGATAATCCGATTTCCAATGGATTTATTCACTGGTCTTCCTCAAGGACAAACCATCGGTAGCCCATGCCCCATACTGTTTCAATAAATTGAGGCTTGGCTGGATTGTCTTCAATTTTTGCCCGGAGGCGACGGATGTTTACATCTACAATCTTGGAATCTCCCAGGTAGTCATCTCCCCAGACCTTGGACAGGATTTCGTCCCGATTCATGGCCCGGCCAGGATTTTCCATAAACAGTTTCATGATTAAATATTCTGTTGGGGTTAATTCTAATTCTTCCCCATCTCGGTAAAATTTACGGGCATAGGTATCTAGCCGGAAAGGCTTGTGGGCAATAACTCCGTCGTTGACCTTACTCTTCACATTTTTCGCATCCAGTCTCCGTTCCAAACTCTTAATCCGCAGGCTCAATTCTGTAGGATTAAAAGGCTTGGTCATGTAGTCATCGCTGCCAAATTGCAGGCCCATAATCTTGTCCAGGTCCTCTGCCTTGGCCGTCAGCATAATAATCCCCAGATCCGGATATTCCTGGCGAAGAATTCGACATACTTCAAAGCCATCAATACCAGGCAGCATAATGTCCAAGATTACAATTTCCGGCTCTTCCTTCCTGGCTATGTCCACTCCGTCTTCCCCAGAAGGAGCTTCAAAGACCTGGTAGCCTTCCCGTTCTAAGTTGATTTTTACAAATTTCCGAATGGCATCTTCATCTTCCACTAATAATATTTTCCGTGTCATTCTTTATCCTTTCCTATTTTCCCTTAAAGGCATCTTCTACAAAGTCTTGGGCAAACTTCCACAAAAATGTAGAACTCTTTCTTAAAGGCTCCAATCTTTTTAAAACATCTTCCTTTTTTATTCCATGAATTTCCCAGGTGGATTTTTTCCCATAATAGTTCAAGAGCATAGGCTGGAGGCGGTCCAGGCCATTGGCAAAGAGGGCATCGTCAGTGGACATATCCTCAAACTCCCTCCAAAGGTCGTAAAAAGACCGGTCTTCCAGGAGGGCAAAGATTCTTTTGGCTGCCTTCATTTCCCGTTCTTCCTTGTCCTTATAACCTTCCTTGTCATAGGCAAAGGTGTCCCCTGCATCAATTTCCACTAGGTCGTGGACTAGGAGCATTTTGCTGACCCTTTGGGGGTCTACAGGCCGGTCTGCATACTTGGCCAAGATAAAAGCCATAAGGGCAATGTGAAAGCTATGTTCAGCGTCATTTTCCCGGCGGCTTCCATTTAAAATATAGGTCCGCCTATCCACAGATTTCATTTTGTCTACTTCTAAAATAAATTGAATTTCTTCTTCAAACATAGGGCCTCCTAAACAGCGAAGTTGTAAAAATTATCTTCATCCATCTTATATTGGTTCAGGTCATCTGGCTTAAAGGGCCCTTGGTCTGTAATAATTTCCGTGACCAAGGAGCTTGGTGTCCGGTCAAAGGCAGGATAAAAGCCCTTGACCCCTTCTAGGGTGTGCTTGATTCCGTGGGCGCTTAAACTTTCTTCTGGGTCCCGAAATTCAATTTCTACATCCTCTCCCTTTAGGTGGTTGGCATCTGGAATTCCGGTGCAATAGTAGGGAATTCCAAAGTATTTTGCACAAATGGCAATTTGTAAAGTGCCCACCTTGTTAATAATGGTCCCGTCCATACAAATGGCATCCGCTGCCGAAGTAAAAAAACTAACTCCTTGATTTTCCAGGTAAAAGGCCGCCATATTGTCTGTAATGACCGTCACATCAATCCCCATATCTCTGGCGACAGAAGCTGTAAAGCGGGCTCCTTGGAGGAAGGGTCTCGTCTCTGGACAGACCATGGTCAAGTCAATCTTTCGATTTTTTGCTTCCCGAATCATAGTCCCTACAATGGTTTCTCCAAAGCACTGGGTCATGACCTTGGCCTCTTGAGGCATTTTGTCCACCAGATGCTTGGCCACCTTATCAATCCGTCCATAACGGTTGTCCATGGCCTGGACTGTATAGGAGAAAATAGCATCGGCACAAGACGGGCCCAGGTTTTCTTTGGCTACCATTAAGCAGCCCTTAGTCACTTGTTCCATCCGGTCCTTGGTAGTTGGACGGGCATTGGAGATGGTTGCTGCCGCCTTTTCTAAAAGAGCCCACTGGTCTTTTCCCCTTAAGTCTCTTCCCTCATAGGCCGCCAGGGCCATTCCCATACCTGCCGCTGTATAGGGGCCTGCACTTTGGGTGACCATATCCTGAATGGCCTGGGCCACTTCCCCATAGTGGTGGCAGGTGACAAATTCTCTTTTGATTGGATAAATCCTCCGGTCAAGGATTTTCACGGCTCCATCCTCATACCAGGCAACATTTTCATAGCGAAGCATATCGGCCAAATCATGGTCCATCCGCATTGTATCCCTCCTCTTTCTTAAACCTATTATACTTGATTGGGGAAGATTTTTAAAGAAATCCTGAGAATCCATGTGCTATAATAAAAAAAGGAGGTTTGATATGTACGGATTAATTGCAGGAACAGGATTTGATCGGCTTTTCCAGGTTGAAGAAAAGAAAACTGTCTCCACCCCCTATGGACAAGCCCTCATCTACCGCTTAAAAATCGAAGGAAAAGATATCATTTATCTTCCAAGACACGGCCTAGACCATGACTTGGCCCCTCATAAAATTAACTACCGGGCAAATTGTTGGGCCCTTAAAGAACTTGGCGTCCACCACCTCATTAGCTTATGTGCTGTGGGAAGCTTAAAAGAAGCCTATGCCCCAGGCGACTTAGTCCTTGTGAAGGATATTATCGACTTTACAAAAAATCGGATTTCCACTTATTTTGACGGAGACCTGAATCCCCTCCGCCACTTGGATGTCTCTCAGGTCTATAACCAAGAAATCAACCAAGTTTTAAAAGACCTTGGGAAAAGGAACAAAGTTTCCTTAAAGGAAGGAGTCTACCTGGCTACAGAAGGTCCTCGCTTTGAAACCCCCAGTGAAGTAAAGTTTTACGCTGCCATTGGCGGAGACTTGGTGGGCATGACAGGGGCTCCAGAAGTTTTTCTGGCCAATGAACTGTCTATGACCTACAATGCCCTGGCTTATGTGACCAATTATGGAACAGGCATTTCCCAAGAAAATGTAGAGCTTTCAGCCAGCTTCCCCCAAGTCCTTCCCTTGGTTTCTTCCCTTCTAGGAGATTTACTAAAAGAAAACCAATCTTTTCCCATTAAAACAAAATTTGTTTAGACAAAAAGAAACCCCCTCACTTGCTCGATGAGGGGATTTCTCTCTATTTAGGGGTAATTAAATATGTTTGTAAATTCACAGTCTCTTCCACTAAAATGGGAGGTAGAGCTTCATTTTAGTACTGTAAATTTGAGCAATAAAAAAATTCCTCGCTACAGTAGGAATTTGGGTGTTACTATCTCGTTTTTTAATAGTAGCATTTCCCACCGAAAGCTTAACTTAATATCTATAGGTAGGTCTCCTGACTCATGATCATCTTACTCTCAACGTCTTCCCAATTTCTCAGTGACATCTGTTGATTTCATCTCAATTACAGTAGCGGGGGCTGTATTGGACTTTCACCAATTTCCCTTTTCCTAAGACAACTATTAAGTTATGGCTACATTATAGCATGGCTCCTCTGTTTATGCAAGGCCCTAAAAAATTATTTTTTATTTTTCTAGGACCTGGTAGAAGTATTCCGGCGTTTCCCTGGTCACAGTTAGAGTCTTTCCCGTCCTAGGGTGAACAAAGGACAAGGACACAGAAGCCAGGGCCTGGGAGGTCAAGCCATAAAAGGGCTTGTGGGAATAAACCCTGTCACCCAGGATTGGATGGTCTATAAAGGCAGCATGGACCCGGATTTGATGGGTCCTTCCTGTAATAATGGATACATCTACCAGGCTTTTATTTCTTTTAAACAACCTAGGACGAAAAATACTTAGGGCTGGACGGCCACCTGCTACAACGGCCATTTTTTTCCGATCTTTCGGGCTCCGTCCTAGGGGTTCGTCGACAACCACTTCTTCTTTTAAATGACCATGGACTAGGCACTGGTAGGTTTTTTTGACCTTCCTCTCTTTAAAGGCAGCAAATAGATCCTTCATGGTTTCCTTATTTTTTGCCACTAAAAGAAGTCCCTCTGTATCCTTGTCCAGGCGGTGGACGATTCCAGGACGTAAGGGATCATCTAAGACAGGTAGGTCTGGGTATAAGTATAAAAGCCCATGAACTAGGGAGGATTCTTCCTCGCCAGCTCCAGGGTGGACCACCAACCCCTTGGGCTTATTGACTACAAGTAAATCTTCATCTTCATAGAGGATATCCAGGTGTAAATTCTGGGGAAAAATCTCATAGGGTGCAGACTTTTCCAGGGAAATTTCATCCCCAGGAAGAAGCTGGTAGCCTGCCTTCACTTTTTTTCCATTGACTAAAATCTTTCCTTCTTCAATGGATTTTTTAATTTGGGACCGGGTCTCCTCTAAAAAATTTCTTAAATATAGGTCCAGTCTTTGGCTGACCTCTTCCTTATAGGTGTATTTTTCCATTTTAAAGCTCTGTTTCACCCTCATGGAAGAGGATATCTAGGCAAAGAAGGATGGAGCCTAGAACAATACAGGCGTCGGCCAGGTTAAAGACAGCAAAGTGGTAGTTTTTAAAGCGAAAACTAATAAAATCAATGACATAGCCTAAACGAATCCGGTCAATAAAATTGCCTAGAGTGCCAGATAAAATTAAGACTAAGGCCCAATAGTTCCAGGAAAATTTTTCAAGCTTTGGTAGATAGTAGCAAATAACGCCCACAACAAGGGCTGTTACCAGAATAAATAAGACTTGTTTTTCCTGTAAAATACCAAAAGCGGCCCCCCTATTTTCCAAGTAGCTCAGCCTTAAAAAGTTTTCAATCAGGACTTTATCCCCATAAACTAGGGTTGTGCTGGCATAGTACTTTGTCAATTGATCAAGAATAATAAATAAAAAAATAAGTCCTAGCGTCATAGGCCTCCCCTATACTAGAAAACGCAGACGGACCCGAAGCCGTCCTTTTTTTGTTTCCCCTATACTTCCATCATAAATAAAGCGTCCCTTTCTCCGGACACTAATTAAGTCTCCTTCTTTTAAAAGAAGAGACCCTTTTTCTTCCACGCAAAAATTCACCTTCACCAAATCTCTTTTAATGAGTTCACTGGCCTTGGCCCGAGAGAGATGGTAGGCTTCTGCTATAACTCCATCCAAGCGGTTGGAGGAAATCGTCATGATTTGTTCTCTATAATCTGGTTCCTGGCGTTCAAGTGTCCTAGAATCCACTTCCCTTAAGTGGACCTTTTTTCTTCCAACGGCCTTTAACTCTAAAAGAATAAAGGCGGCCACTTCTTCCTTGGCCACAAGATAAAATTTTTCATCTTGAAAAAAAATATCTCCCAGCTTCTTCCGGCTCAGACCCAGGCCCAGACAAGCTCCTAAAACATCCTTATGGTTAAATTTTCCGTCCCAAGCCCCTTCTAATAGACAGAGGGCCTGGAAGTCTTCTAGGGAAAGAAAATCTGGAGCCAGGCTAAAAACTTTTCTTTCAGACCAGCTGGCCCCTGACTCAAGACGATAGTTTAAGTCCATAAATTGCCCCATGAGGGCCCGTCCTAGGTCCACTTGATGGGGATTTAAAAAGTCTGTGACTTCAATCCGCTTTTGCCGCAAGGCTTGGCCAATCTGGTCTAAAAGCCGTCGTAGAAAAAGTTCATCTTCCAGGCGGTGAACATGGCTTAAATACTCTTCTTTTGGTCGCAAGATTACCAGGGGAAGATGCCAGAATTTTGTAATTCTTCTTTGAGACCGTCAATCTCTACAGAAGGAGGGGCTAGAATAAAGATATCCTTATTCACCTTTTGAATTTTTCCTTCAATGGCATAGAGGGCACCATTGACAAAGTCAAAAATTTCCCTTTTTACATCTAGATCCAATTGTTCAAAGTTTAAAACAACGGCCTTATGGGCTTTTAAGTCATCTACAATGGCTGGAGATTCATCGTAGCTGAGAGGTTCATGGACAGCAATCACTAAATTAGATGCGCTATGAAGGCTGACGGCCCCATTTTTGCCCATAGTTCTCCGTGCCTTTAGGCTACTTTTGGGTGCATCTTTTTCTGTGGTCACAGCTGGAGTGATTTCTTCTCCTGGAGTTTCCTCTTGGTAATCTTCATAGTCTTCAAAGTCTTCATCTTCATCATAGCCAAAGCCGAAGGCCCGCATAAATTTTGAAAACATGTTGCTCATAACTTCCTCCTAAAAATATCTTTTACTGTAGTCTCTTTGCCCGAAGAGAGAACGACCAACCCGTATAATATTGGCCCCTTCTTCAATAGCAATTTGGTAATCATTTGTCATACCCATAGACAAATAATCCATATCTAATTCATTATACCCTTTTTTTTCAATCTTTTGTCTTAAATTTTCACATTCTTTGAAAACTTTTCGAATTAATTTTTCATCTTGGGTTTCTGGCGCCATGGTCATCAGGCCCTTAATCCGGATATTCTTAAATTCTAGGCAGTCTTCAATGAATTGTTCTAAATCTTCAACATAGAGTCCACCCTTAGTTTCTTCCTTAGAAATGTTTACTTGGACAAGACAAGGCATAATTCGGTTGTGGTCTCCTGCCCTCTTGTCAATTTCCTTGGCAAGACTCAAGCGATCGAGGGAATGAATAAGATGTACTCGGTCAATTATATATTTTACCTTATTTCTTTGTAAAGTTCCAATCAAATGATATTCCAGCTGGTCTTTTTTGTCTTCAAATAGATCCATCTTTTTTACAAGCTCTTGGACCCTATTTTCCCCAATGGCATGTTGTCCATTATCTAAAACAGCTTGCACAACTTCAGGACCATGGTTTTTTGTAACAGAAACCAACTTTACGTCTCGTTTGTAAGGACCTGCTTGCTTGGCCAATTCTATGTTTTCCAGCACTTGTTCAAAATTTTCTTTGTAATCCATTTTTGACATCTTCTTTCTTAATCCAACATCTGCTTTCGATCTACACTGGATGGGTCTAGGACCACATCATCTTCATAAGTTACCGTCTGTACATCCTTACCTTTTATTTTAATCTTATTTTTCATGTCCCCCTTTTCTACATAAACCCAGTTGGCATTTTGTCCCAGGACATTGACAGGAACAAAGCGGACCAAGTTATGGATATCCTGGATGTAGAGGCCCATTTGCCCATCCTGGTCTACCAGGGTCTTACTGGGAAGACTGTAGGCATCCTTTTGCTTTAAAATCATTTCTCCTTGGCCCTTGGCCAGGGTGTAATAGTCTTCAAAGCCCTCTTTCATAGCCAGGATGACCACCCCTTCATCCTCCTTGTCCAGGTTGATTTGTTGAACACTTGCCTTGAGAGCTGGCCCCTTGTTAATACTTAAACTTACCTCATCCCCAAGCTTCACCTGTTTTAACTGGTCATCTTGGTGGATACTCAGGGCCACATACCAGCAAAGATTGTCAATAATCCGAAAAACTGGCTGGCCCTTTTTGATATGGACACCACTTTGCTGTCTTTTGGTGAACTTTAAATTATCTAGGTAGGATAGGGTGAACTTGTCCATATTCTCCTTTTGCACACTCAAGGACCGGCCACTGGGGAAAATATAAGAGATGACCCCTGGAAAAGTAGACACATACCTGGACCTGGTTTTTGACAAGTCTTCATTTAACCGGTCTTTTTTCCCTTCCAAATCCTCCAAGGAAAGATTTAAGTAGTTACTTAAGTCTGAAATATTGACATTGTGGGGAGTGACCATATCCAAATGGTTGATTTCCCCTACTAGGCCTGGATAGTCTTTTTCTTGGATGGCCACTTGTATCTTTTCAATAATGGACACCAGCTCAGGTGTTTGCTGGTAGTCTTGGTCTGTAGGTTTTCTCTTATTGTTTTTATAGTCAATGGCTGCCTGGATTTTCATCAGCTGGTCTTTTTGCTTGGAATAATCTTCCTGAAAGTTGACCGTGACAATTTCTTGCCCTACAGGAACTTTCTCCCCTTCCTTGGCTCCATAAACTAAGAGACCACTATTCTTTGCATAAAAATGGTCTTGGTTTAAGAGAATATACCCCTGCCCCTTAATGACTTTTTTGTAGTTGGTCATTTTTGGATTGGTGACCTTGAGGGGCCGGTAGCCTATGGCAACAATAGACCGGATAAAGAAAAAGACTAGGGCAAGAAGTAAAAAGAATAAAATAATGGGTCCAAGGCGAATCCTACGTTTCCTTTTTTTCTTTTGCACTTTACCTCCTATAGGAAGAAGACTTCTTCAATTTCTTCTTTTGAATCCCGGGTCATTAGAGAATAGACGGCCTGTCTAGGGTCCTTGCCTTCATATAAGACCCCATAAAGTTTTTCTGTAATAGGCATATTAACAGACATTTTTCTACTTAAATCATAGGCAGACTTTGTTGTTTTTATCCCTTCTACAACCATACCCACTTCTTTTATGGCCTCTTCTACACTTTTCCCTTGACCAATTAAAATTCCACACCGACGGTTCCTGGAATGCATACTGGTGCAAGTGACTATTAAGTCTCCCATGCCAGAAAGGCCATGGAAGGTCACGGGTTTTCCCCCAAGTTCTATGGCAAGCTTGCTAATTTCATACATTCCCCGGGTCATAAGGGCGGCTTTGGTATTATCTCCATAGCCTAGGCCATCGGAAAGGCCAGCTGCCAAGGCAATAATATTTTTCAGAGACCCTCCCAGCTCGGCTCCAATTAAGTCTGTATTGGTATAAATCCGAAACATTTCTGTGGAAAATTCTTTTTGGATTTTTTTTGCATCCTCAATATTTTTAGAAGCCACACAAACAGCCGTTGGGATGTCCCGAGCCACTTCCTCTGCATGGGAGGGGCCTGTCAGAGAAACAAAGGCATTGTCTGGAAGAATTTCCTCTGCAATTTCTGAAATCCTTCGTAAACTCTTGTTTTCAATCCCCTTGGCCAGGTTGACCAGAATCACATCCTTGCCAAGACCCGCTTCCTTTAGCTCTTGAAAAACTTCTCTACAAGCATCTGTAGGAACGGCATTGACCACACAGTCCTTGTCCACCAAGTCTTGGATCTTCCCTGTGTAGGTTAAATTTTCCGGCAAGGAAATCCCTGGTAAATAATCTGGATTTTCTTTTTTTGTTTCCAAAATTTTCAGTTGGTCCAGGGAATTGGTATACATACAGACATCATGGCCAGACTTCACAAGCAACCTTGCCATGGCTGTCCCCCAGGAACCAGCACCTAAGACAGCGATTTTCATTTTTTACCCCCTTCAAGTTTTTTTTCTTCTCCCCTTAGAATACGACGGATATTCTCCTTGTGACGGTAAAGGCCTAGGACAGAGATGAGGATAAGGAGAATAAGGTCTCGCCCCTTAGCCAGGCCAAAAAGATAATGGTCTAGGGGAAGTAGAAGATATAAAAGAATAGACCAAAGAGAAACCATTCGATAGCTAGCCACACCTAAAATCCAAATTCCCATGAGAATCAAAGTGGGAACAGGCGCGATGATGAGGCTCCCTCCAATACTGGTGGCCACTCCCTTCCCCCCTTTAAAATCCATGTAAAAGGGAAAATCATGGCCTAGAACACAGGCCAAAAGGGCCAGGTACTGGACTTCCGGTCCAAAAACTTCCCGGACCAAAAAGACAGTAAGGCTGCCCTTTATAAAATCAATTAAGAAGGTATACAGGCCTGTCTTAACACCAAAGACTCGAATGGCATTGGTTGTTCCAGCATTGCCACTTCCTTCATTTCTTATATCCACCTTATAAATATATTTTCCAATTAAGAAGGACCCAGATATGGTCCCCATTAAATAGGAAAATAAAAATGCAAAAACTACCTTCATCCCTTAGTCTTCCTCTCCTCTCTCCTTATAGGAAAAACGCAAAGGAACACCATCAAAGGAAAAAGCTTGACGGATTTGATTTTCTAAATACCGGCGGTAGGAAAAGTGAAAGAGGTCCTTATCATTGACATACATAGTAAATTTTGGCGGCCTTGTAGCCACTTGGGACCCATAGTAGAGTTTCCCTCGTTTCCCCTTATCTGAAGGTGGTTGTTTCATGAGAACAGCTTGGTTTAATAGGTCATTTAAAACTCCTGTTGGTATCCGTAAGGAATAATTGTTATTGACTAGGTTGATGAGTTGGAGCAAGTCCTGGACTCTTTTCCCCGTCTTGGCTGAAATAAAAATCAGGGGAGCATAGTTCATAAAGGGAAGCCGCTCTCGAATGGCCTTTTCATACTTGCGGATACTGTTGTTGTCCTTTTCCACTGCATCCCACTTGTTGACAGCAATAATAATTCCCTTGTGGCGGTCGTGGGCATAGCCTACAATTTTTGCATCTTGCTCAGAGACCCCTTCTTTGGCATCAATTAGGAGGACACAAATATGGGACCGGTCAATAGAGGATAGGGTCCGAACGGCGGAATACCGTTCTACTTTCTCTTCAATTTTTTTCCGTTTCCGTAGGCCTGCTGTATCTACAAAGACATAGTCTGTCCCCTCGTAGTGATAGTAGGAGTCAATGGAGTCCCTGGTAGTTCCAGGGACATTGGTAACAATATTTCTATTTTCTCCAAGGATGTAGTTGATTAAGGAAGATTTCCCTACATTGGGCTTTCCAATAAAGCTCACCCGGACCCGGTCTTCTTCTTGACCTTCTTCCTCAACCGGCTGGCCTTCAATGACTGCATCTAAAAGGTCCCCTATTCCCTGACCTTGTTCAGCACTGACATAAAAGGGTTCTCCCAGGCCAAGTTCAAAAAAGTCGTAACGATTTTCATAGGTCTTTTTGGAGTCAAATTTATTGACCACTAAAAGAATTTTTTTCTTGGTTTGCCGCAAAATTTCTGCCAAGTCCCGGTCAGAAGAGGTCACAGAAGTGACTCCATCTACTACAAATAAAATGGTATCTGCCGCATCAATGGCTATGTCTGCTTGGAGACGGATATTATGCATGAAATCGTCTTGGGCCCTTGTATCTAGACCGCCTGTATCAATAATAGAAAACTCCCGTCCCAGCCAGTTTCCAATCCCATAAATCCGGTCTCTAGTAACCCCTGGCGTGTCTTCTGTAATGGAGATTCTTTCCCCAACAATTTTATTAAAAAGAGTGGACTTGCCCACATTGGGTTTTCCTACGATGCATACAACTTGATTATTCATTGGCCATCACCTTTTCTATTTATTTCATCTATTTAGGGCCCTGTCCGGTCCCAAATATCTATTTTTGCAAGTGGCCTTAAAGATCAGCTAAACTTTTATAGCTAGGGGTGATTAGCTTATCTTAAGGATTTCTATTTCTAGTTTCCATTATAGCATGCACTTTTACCCCTTTCAATTCTTAGGAAGGGGTAAAAGCAGTCTGTCTATGGAGGACATCCTCTATGAAAGTTTATTTTACAAGTTTGTCCTCTTTTTTCCAAGAAATCTTTAAAATAAAAGCCTTCCTGGTTTTATCTATCTTAAAAAGAAATCCTCGAAACCTTTAGTCTTGGTAAAGGGGGTGGGCTTGGCAGAGAACTTGGACTTTTTTCCGGGCTTCTTCCATGGACATGGACTTCTTTAAAATCCCGCCAATAATTTTTCCCACTTCTTTAAAGTCTTCTTCTCCAAAGCCTCGAGTCGTCATGGCTGCTGTTCCAATCCGGACGCCGGAAGTGATAAAGGGAGATTGGGTTTCAAAGGGAATGGTGTTCTTATTGACAGCCAAGCCTCCTTGACCTAAAAGTTCTTCCGCTTCTTTTCCAGTCAGGCCAAGACTGGTGACATTCATTAAAATTAAGTGGTTGTCTGTTCCTCCTGTACAGAGAACAATTCCTTGGTCTAATAATTCTTGGGCCAGGGCTTGAGCATTGTCAATAACCTTTTGGCCATAAAGCTTAAAGTCCTCTTGGAGGGCTTCATGGAAGGCCACAGCCTTGGCAGCAATAATATGCATTAAGGGGCCCCCTTGTAGACCTGGGAAAACCGCCTTATCAATGTCTTTTCCGTGTTCTTCCTTACAGAGGATGGCACCTCCCCTAGGTCCTCTTAAGGTCTTATGGGTTGTTGTGGTGACAATATCGGCATAGTCTACAGGATTTTGATGGAGGCCTGCAGCTACAAGACCGGCGATATGGGCCATGTCTACCATTAAAAGAGCACCTGTTTCATGGGCAATTTCTGCAAACTTGGCAAAGTCAATCGCTCTTGGATAGGCAGAGGCTCCAGCTACAATAAGTTTTGGTTGGTGTTTTTTTGCTTGGTCCCAAACTTGGTCAAAGTCAATTCGTTCTGTTTCCTTGTCCACTCCATAGTCTACAAATTGAAAATATTTCCCGGAAATATTCACAGGACTTCCATGAGTTAAGTGGCCTCCGTGGCTTAGGTTCATGCCTAAAACTGTATCTCCTGGTTGGAGTTTGGCCAGGTAGGCAGCCATGTTGGCATTGGCTCCAGAGTGGGGTTGGACGTTGACATGATCTGCTCCATAAAGCTTCATTAAGCGGTTTCTTGCCACCTCTTCAGCCTTGTCTACAATCTCACAGCCTCCATAATATCTCTTTCCTGGCAGACCTTCGGCATACTTGTTGGTTAAAACACTGCCCATGGCTTCCATTACAGCCTTGGATGTAAAGTTCTCTGATGCAATGAGCTCAATATGTTCTGCTTGTCTTTTTTCTTCTTCCTGAACAATTTGATAAATTTCAGGGTCTATTTTAAGTAAGTGTTCTTTTTCCATCGCTGCTCTCCTTTAGTAGGTGTCATTGATATAGTTTGAAATGACAGAGTTTCTTTTTTTCTGGTCATAGAGACCTTTTTCATCTAACATTTTTTTCAACATGACAGAGGTTGAATGAAAAACAGCCTCCTTTTGCTTGTAGGCAATGATTTCAAAAAGTCGATTGTCCAAATTTTTAGACTTTGTTTCAATAGGGTAGGCCACAATTGAAGAAAAGTTTAAAATTTCTAAAATCTCTTTAACGCTTTCATCCTTCTTACCATAATAGAAGGTAGACAGGCCTAGATAGTGATGGTTATTTTTTTGTTGTTTCTTGGACCTTGGCGGTTTCTTTGAAAGCATTTTAAAGTACTTGGCCATGCAATTGTAATACTGGTAATTAAAGAGGGCCTTTTCAAAGGTATCCACCTTAACATAAGGCCCACTCATTTGATAGGTCAATTGGTAATTGTTTAAAATAAATTCCCGTTTGGTCATGCTTCCCTGACTATATTCTGAAATCAATTTTGACCGTCTCTTAGAAAAATTTAAGGCTTGACGTGTTTCCCCATCCATGATTTCTCCATTAAACCAGGCTTAAGATGGCCGGTATAATCATGCTTAGGGCAAGCACGACAGCTAAAATGCGAACAATCAATTTTTCTTTTCCTTGCATTTTTTCCTCCTGGCTCTAAAATGGAAAGACCGGGAATCCCCGGTCTCTCTTAATTTTCTAAAGTAACCTCTTCAGAGCATTCTTGCAAAGCTTTGGGAAGATCTTCTAATAAATAATCTACATTTATGAAGATTTGTCGATCTTTGTTGCCTTCAATTTGGCCCAATTTTTTTTCAAGGGTTTCTAGGTCCTCAATGCTTAAATCGATGGTTTTATAAATACTATCGATATAGATTTTTTCTAAGTCAAAATCCATGGCTAATAGACCACAAATAAACCCGTATAGGTTATCTAGGTTGTTTAATTGGTAGTCCATAGCGTTGATTAAGCGAATTTGATAGTCCAGGGAAAAAATGTGTTCATCATCTACATCCACAAAGGCAATATTTCCGTTTCCACTGTGAAGGTCTTCATTGGCATGGTCAATTAACCATTTTGTTTTTCCTGAACCTTTTCCACCTAAAATAAATTTTACCATGATCCATCTTCCTTTCTCTCATCGTACATAGAGACTTCCTTGCTGAATATTTCTACGATTCATTTCCTCTATAATCTCATCCCGAATCTTCCACCAGGATTCACCAAAGTTGCAAAAACGCGTTGCTTCCTTGGGCGCCCTGCCGATGATTCTTTGAATGACAATATTGGGGTTTAAATGTTCCAAAAAGTGTATGACCCGGTCTTGGTAGTCCCTCTTACTTAAAAGATCTACCTCCCCCTCTTGGACCATCCGGTCCAGCTTAGTCCCCTTTACCACATAAAGGGAATGGAGCTTCACTTCATCCACTTCCAGGGCATTTAAAATTTTTGCTGCTTCTTCAATATCTAAAAGGTCATCCCAGGGAAGGTCCATAATAAGATGGCAGGCCACCCGAAATCCATAACTTTTCAAGTCAAGGACACCTTGGATAAAGGCCGCCAAACCATGGCCCCGGTTGATTTTTTCTAGGGTATGACTGTTGACGCTTTGTAGGCCCAGCTCATAGCAGATGTCCAGACCCTGTAAGAGTTCTGCACTAGAATCCAGGTATTCTTTCCCTAAAAAGTCCGGTCTCGTTGAAATATTCACTCCAACAATATTTTCCATCCGGCAGTCCTTTAGGGCCTCCCTGAAATCTTCTATAGGTTGGTAGGTATTGGTGAAGTTTTGAAAGTAAGCAATAAACTTCTTTGCCTTATACCTAGACCCCATATAGGCCATATTTTCTCTTAACTGGTCCTTGACGCTTCTTTGGTCCAAGTTTTCAAAAGATCCTCCCTCTTCCCCACAAAAGATGCAGCCACCTCTAGAGCAAGTTCCATCCCTGTTGGGGCAGGTTAAGTTTAACTTAATGGGAAGTTTATAGACTTTTTCCTGAAATCGATCCTTTAAATAGCGACTGTATTGGTAATAAGGAACCTTATTCCTCTGGGAATTGTCGGTCAAATTCATCGGCCACGCGATCAAAGTCTTCTTCCGGAATCATTTGTAGGTCCAAGTCCCCATTTTCTAATTCTTCATAAATATAAAGAAGAAGGTCTTGATTGTCCTCTTCATAGGGAACTAGGGCAATATAAGACTTGTCCTCAAAATCAAATGTTCCAAATACGATGCAGTCCATTTCTTCGTCATTGTCCAAAGTTAAATGGATAATTGCATACTCCTCTTCTCCATGGTCGTCATGACAACAATGTCCTTCTTGATGGTCATGGTCACAACAGCCTTCATGGTGATCATGTGCTTTTTTTAAGTCCTCATTTTCCATAGGAACCACTCCTTTATAAGTTTGTGACATTTGTGGAATCTGTCTAGTGTTATGCTTTCTTTTATTATACTAAAGAATCCCAAAAATACCTAGTCATCTTTCTTCGAATAAGAAAAATATTCCTCATTAATAAAGTGTTATTTCATGGTCCTTTTCCAGTTCACTGATGCGGTCTAAATAGGCCTTTTGTTGTTTTAAGCGAAGAGCTTCTCTTAAGCATTGTTCCTTGACTTCCTCGTAGGGTTTTTCGCCACCTTCATTTTTATCGTTTAATTGAATCAGGTGGTAACCAAACTCTGTTTTTACTGGGTCGGAGATTTCTCCCACTTCCATGGAGAAGACCTTTTTATCAAAGGGTTCTACCATTTGTCCAGGAGTAAAGGTACCTAGGTTTCCTCCAGCTTCCTTGGAAGGACAAGTAGAGTGTTCCTTGGCCAAGTCCTCAAAGCTAGCCCCTTCATCCAGTTGTTTTTTAAGGTCTTTGGCCTTTTCTTCTTCATCCACTAAAATGTGGCTGGCTGTAACAGATTCTGGAACAACAAAGTGTTCCTTGTATTTTTCATAGTATTCTTTACCGTCTTCTTCTGTCACCTTAACCCCATCAATGGTCTTGGAAAAAGCATAGGATTTTAAGAGGTTGTCCTTGGTCTTTTCCAAGGCATCTTGAAATTCTTTATCCTTGTCTAAACCCTTCTTTTTTGCATCCATTAAAAGTAACTCTTGGTTAATCAGTTCTTGGATGACTTGCTTAACCCCTTCTTCACTACGGAATTGTTGAGAAAGGTTAGGATCCATCCCCCGAACAAATTCCATTACTTGGTCTTGGTGGATTTCCACATCGTCAACTTTTGCAACGAGTTTATTTTCTTCTGTCATAGTACCTCCTTAAATAAAAACCTCTTAGAGTTGTCTAAGAGGCTTGTATTACAAAATTTCAATATTTTCCGCTTGAAGACCCTTGTCGCTTTCTACAACTTCAAAGCGTACTCTTTGGCCTTCTTCAAGAGTCTTAAACCCTTCTTTTTGGATTTGACTGAAATGAGCAAAAACATCTGTTCCCTCATCTGTCGTAATAAATCCAAAACCTTTTTCTGCGTTAAACCATTTTACAGTTCCTTCCATGTAGATTCATTCCTCCAAATTTTAGTTCATATTTCCTAAATGTTAAAATTTGAAGCACAATAGGGAAACTGTCAAATTTCAATGATTTAGGCTAAGTCTATGATATCATGTATAAAAGATTTCTACAAGTTTAATTTCCCTTTACCGAAATTTGTAGAAGGCTTAAATTTAAGGAAAATTTACATTTTCTATCCCCTATGTTATAATTTAAAGTCTAGAGATAAAAATTAAAAAAGCGCCAGAACCTACATGGTTGACGAGGGATGGAGTGATCGAAAATTCGGCGGATGCTCCAAGGGTATCACAGCCCCAACACTTAACAAAAACCAACAAAAAGAGTGCAGTGAATCTCTAAATATATTCTGGAGGTAATTGTATGTGTGGTATCGTAGGATACTGTGGTAAAAAAAATGCAGAAGACCATATTATTCACGGTTTAGAAATATTAGAATATCGCGGCTATGACTCAGCCGGCATCAGTGTATTAAATGAAGATGGAAAGCTTACAACTGTTAAACGAGTTGGAAAGTTGGAGATTTTAAAGGACGCCTTAACTTCCCTTCATTTAGAAGGACATGTTGGGATTGGTCATACTCGTTGGGCAACCCACGGCATTCCCAGCGACAAAAATGCCCATCCCCAAGTCAGTGAAGATGGAAGCTTTTCTGTAGTCCATAATGGCATCATTGAAAACTTTATAGACTTAAAGTCCAAGCTTCTAGCTAAAGGCTATACTTTTAAATCCGATACAGATACAGAAGTGGTGGCCAATCTTTTCCAAGACTATAATACGGGAGACTTTTTAGAAACTGCTGTAAAAGTGGCCAAGGACTTAAAAGGGGCCTTTGCCCTAGGGATTATTTCCAGCCACTATCCAGGTGAACTTCTGGGTCTTCGTTACCAAAGTCCCCTGGTCCTAGGAGTCGATGACCAAGGAACCATCCTAGCTTCGGATATTCCTGCTATCATGGACTATACCAAGGATATTATTAGTCTTGAAAATGGAGAAATCGCCTATTGTCAAGAAGACCAAAGGTCTTTTTATAGCTTTGAAGGAGAAGAAATTCAAAAGAACATGGAACATATTGATTGGAACTTTGAACAGGCTAGTAAAGATGGCTATGCTCACTTTATGTTAAAGGAAATTCATGAGCAGGCAGAAGTCATTAAAAAAGCCCTGGATATGAAGATTAAGGATGGAAAAGTTTCTCTAGGGGACCAAAGCTTTAGCAAGGAAGAACTTGCTTCCTTTGATAAAATTTACTTTACCGCTTGTGGTACAGCCTACCACGCTGCCGAAGTGGGCCTTCGCTTTTTTGAAGAAATCCTAGGCCTTAAATGTCAATCGGAAATTGCTTCAGAATTAAAATACTACCAACCCTTTATTGACGATAAAACCCTTCTGGTGGTTGTTTCCCAATCTGGAGAAACAGGAGATACCCTGGCCGCCATGGAAGAAGCCAAGGCCAAAGGAGCCAAGATTTTAGCCATTACCAATGTAGTGGGCTCTTCTATCGCAAGACAGGCAGACAAGGTCCAATACTGCTTTGCCGGTCCGGAAATTTCTGTAGCCTCTACCAAGGCCTACACAACCCAGCTTATTTGTCTTTACACTATTGCCCTAGACTTTGGACAAAAACTTGGTCTCCTGGACGACCAAACTCACCAAGCCTATGTCCAAGACCTCTATGACCTTGTGGGAAAAGTCGACCTTCTCCTCCGCCGGGAAGACCCCTATAAGGACTTGGCCGGAAAAATTAAAAATGCAAAGGAAATCTTTTATCTAGGCCGAGGAATTGACTATCTTTCTGCCAAGGAAGGGGCCTTGAAAATAAAGGAAATTTCCTATATCAATGCCGTCAGTTTTCCTTCCGGTGAATTAAAACACGGATCCATTGCCCTTCTTGAAGATGGGGTTCCCGTCATCTTTGTCATTACCCAGGAAAGTCTTTTGGACAAGTCCATTTCCAACATTAAGGAAGTCAAGGCCCGGGGTGCCTATACCCTGTCCATTGCCATGGAAGGTATGGACCAGGTGGACGAAGTATCTGATGATGTGGTGAAGGTTCCTAGGACAAACCCCTTCTTTGCTCCTGTCCTGGCCGTCCTTCCCCAACAATTTTTAGCCTATGAAACAAGCTTGGCCCTGGGAAATGATGTGGACAAGCCGAGAAACCTAGCTAAATCTGTGACTGTAGAATAAAAAAATTTAAGCACAAAAAAAGGACCTTTGCCTCAGCAAGGGTCCTTTCCTTATACGTTCGTTGCTTGTTTTTCTATTTATTGAGTTCTAAAATCCTAAAAATGACACTTAGGCCCTCTTCTCGGCTCGTCTTTTCCTTGGGATTAAACTTTCCCTTGTAGCCCTTAATAAAACCTGTAGAGGCCATTTTATGAACAGATGACTTGGCCCAAGCTGCAATCTTTCCTTCATCTTGGAAGACCAAGTCTTTGCCTGGATTTTTCCCATCTAGGGTGGCATAAAACTTGTCTGTCATCACAGCCATTTGCTCTCTTGTAATATGTCCCTTGGGGTTAAAGCTATTGTTGCCAATTCCTGTAATAAATCCAAGTTCCTTGGCCTTTAAAATATAGCTTTGCCCTGCATCCTTAAAAGCTTCCTTGGCCAAGGGAGCCACTTCTCCATGCTTGTACTCATAGGCCAAGACAAGGGCGTGGGCAAATTCTTCCCTGGTAATAGGTGCTTTTAAATCTTCCTTAACACTGCTGGGGATAAGGCCCCGTTTATTTCCCCGAGTCAGAGGGCCTTGGGCCCAGGTGCTGACATTTTTTAAGACTGGTCTTAGGCCAATCTTTACAGGAGAAGAAAAGGAACTGAAATTTTCTTGGTCCCGATAGCGAAGACGGAAGGAATAGTTGGATTGAAAGACATTAAATTCCTTAATGCTGGCAAAACTATTTTCATTTAAAATAATTTTAGACTTATTCCCCTCTTCCAAGGGCATGACTACAAGTCCCTTGCCTCCATCTAAATGCCAGGGATCTCCGTTATTCTTTACATCGACTTGCACTTGGGTTCCTGGATGGGACTTCCGATATTCTTGGATGGACTTGGGATTGGTCCAAGATAATTCAATATGGGAATATTCTCCCTTTTCATTCCTTTTTACAGCAACGGTTAAGTGTGTCGGTTTATCTAATGAGGCCTTTGCTTCTAAATTGTTTAAGGGAAGGCAAAGGAAAAAGCTTAAAAACAAGCATAGGTACATAAAATATTTTTTTCTATTCTTCAAGTTATCAACCTCCTACAATATTGTAGCAGATTTTAAAGAATAGTTACAATTTGTTACTTATCTGTAATTAATTTGTAATATTTGCCAGAAAGACCCCTTAGCTTCAATCTTTGTTAGACCTCCATTTACAATTTTAAATTTAAAATAGGCCGAAGGATTTTGAAGGACCAGGGCCAAAATTCCCCGAATCACCCCTTCGTGGGTCACACAGACAAGGTCTCGGTCTTTTTTCTTAAAGTCTTTCAGGAGACCTTCTAACCGGCTTAAAAGCATGGAGATCGATTCTCCTCCAGGAGGTGGATTTTTATAGGGGTTTTGGATCCAGACGGCACATTCTTTTGGGTAGTTTTTTTCAGCTTCCTGAAAGCTCAAGCCTTCAAACTCTCCATAGGAAATTTCCAAAAGCCGGTCCTCGACCTCCCCTTCTCGTCCAAAGAGGATGGTGGCCGTCTCCCTTGCTCTTGTGGCTGGACTGGTCAATAAAATCTCCGGACAAGGGAATTTAAGATTTCTTAAATCCTCTGCTCCTCTGGGACTCAAGGGCGTTTCCAATCCTGCATAAATCCCCTTTTCATTAGCTATTGTCCGACCATGGCGGATTAGGGAGATTTTCATTGGATTAACCTCCAAACAAAGAGGCCCAGAGCCTCTCCCAGTTCCGCATTGGCTCCATAAACATCCCCTGTTAGGCCGCCAATTTTTTTATAGGAGACCAGGCTAGTGTAGAGAACTAGAGTCATTTGGGCCAAGAAACAGAAAAGAAATCTTTTGTCCATAGAAATCATAAAGACCAAGAAGAGGAGACCTCCGGCCATAATATAGGGAAGGGGCCTTGTTTCTTGAAACATCCTTCCCATTCCATCTTTCCTGGCTGAAGGGGCCAGGCCAATGGCCAGGGCATTGGCAAATCTTGCCCCGCCTAAAATCAAGGGATAGGTATAGATTTTGGCTTCTGTTTCACTTAAGAGGATATACTTAGAGAGGATAATCAGGATTAAACTAATGACCCCAAAGGCTCCTACTCGGGAGTCCTTCATAATCTCTAAAATTTTATCCTTTTCCTTGCCAGACAAAAACCCATCGGCCATGTCCGACAGGCCATCTAAGTGGAGTCCTCCTGTGAGGAAAATCCAAATCAGAAGAGTGGCTAGGGCTCTCAGGCTTGGATCTTCTAAAATAAGGACTGGTAAATAGAGAACCAGGCCAATTAAGATGCCCACCCAGGGGAAAAAGAAGAGGCTTTTTCGGAGGTTTTCTGGGGAAAAATCGATGGCTATGGGAATATAGAGTCTGGTTAAAAATTGTAGGGCTAAGATAAGTGGCTTCATTTTTTTATACACAACCCCTGTCCACAAACGACAAGGTAAACCCGATCTACAAGATTTCCTACGTATTGGTTTACCCGTCCTTGTAAGTCTCGAAATGCCCTGGACAAGGCATTTTCTGGGACAATCCCGGACCCCACTTCATTGGTCACAAAAATCAAGTGCTTATTTTTTTCCCTGGCAAAAGTCACCAGCTTTAAAATCTCTTGGCAGGTGTTTTTTTCTGCCTCTTCTAAAATTTCCGGAGTCAAGTCATCTTCCGATCCTAAAAGATGAAAGAGGTGGTTGGTGGTTAAAAGAGTAAGACAGTCCATTAAGTAGTGGTCCGTATCATAGGGACAGTCTCCAAGCTTTAAGGGGCTTTCCCAGGTCTTCCACTCCCTGGGCCGCCGGTCTTGGTGTTTTTTCACCCTTAAGGCCATTTCCTCGTCTCGGACTTCAGAGCTAGCAATGTAGGTAACAGACCCCTCTCCCTGTAAGAGGTCTTCTGCAAATTGACTCTTTCCCGACCGGGCTCCTCCAGTGATTAACTCAATCATTCTTTTTGT
The DNA here is from genome assembly GCA_001299455.1 of Clostridiales bacterium SIT11. Classification (GTDB taxonomy): domain Bacteria; phylum Bacillota; class Clostridia; order Tissierellales; family Peptoniphilaceae; genus Urinicoccus. Next base: position 182,236 of record CYUK01000003.1, read on the forward strand.
CATCCCCTTGGTCCAGGTCCCGAATATTCACAAGTTTTGTATTTTCAATCGCATTGGAATCAAAAGTTCCCATGTTCTTTAAGGCATAGAGGGCATGGTCAAAAATTGCAAAGGTAAAGGGGCAGCCAGACCCTTCTCCTAACCGCATATTTAAGTGGACTAGGGGTTCCTTGCCTAGCATATGGAGGCAACCCAAGGCTGCTTTTTCCTTGGAAAGGTGGGAGGCAAAGAAAAATTCCTTGGCACCAGGAGCAATGGTTTCCGCACAGAGGGCCGCGACCACACTGATAATTCCGTCAATGACAACAGGGACCCCATTTTTTGCCCCCGCTAGGAAAACTCCTGTAAGGCCACAAATGTCTAAACCTCCAACACAGGAAAGAATTTCAAAAATATCTTGGTTGTAGAGGTCATATTTTTCAATGGCCTTCTTAATGACATTTAGTTTTTTCTCTAATTGCTTGGATGTAATTCCACCGCCTAGGCCTACGCAGTCTTCCACAGGATACTTGGAGAGGGCAGCTAGGACAGCGGAAGAGGTAGTGGTGTTGGCAATGCCTAATTCTCCAGTTCCTAAAATTTTATAGCCTCTTTTTATATAGTCTTCGGCCACATCAATTCCCACTTGGATTCCTTGAAGGACTTCTTCCTTTGTTAAGGCCTTTTCCTTCATAAAGTTGTTGGATCCTTCCCGAACAACCCTTTGAATCACCCGATCATTATAGGGGCCAAAGGGGAGGTTTCCAATATTGACTACAGCTACATCAGACCCTTGGCAGGCACAGAGGTTGCTGACTCCTGTTTCTCCATTGGCCATGGCATTGGTTAAGAGATAAGTAAATTCTTGGGGTGAAGAGCTGACATCTTCTTCATAAATCCCATTGTCTGCTGTCATGACGATGACCACTTTTTTGTCCAAGTCCCCCATGGGCTCTCCTGTAATCCGAGCCAATTGAATGGTCATTTCTTCTAAAGTTCCCAGACTTCCAATGGGATGGGTCCTGGAATCCCAAATTTCTCTTGCCCGAAGGCCTGCTTCGTCGTCTAGGGGTTTCACTGGAAAATTTTCAAATTGATTCATTTTGCCTCACCTTTCTTTTTTATCCCTTTCATTCACCACATCTATTAAAGCTTTCAAGTCATGAAAGCCCCCTTCTTCAACCTGTCTCTTAATGACAATTGGGGTGACATTTTCCAGTTGACAGGCCTTGAGCTTTTCAGCCTGGCCGCCAGCCTGGCCACTTTCCTTAGTTACACAATACCTTACCTTAAATTGTCGAAATAAAGTACGGTTTAATTCCAAGGAAAAGGGGCCTAACATAGCCACAAGGTCCTTATAGGATACAGATTGATCTTCGGCAATCTTAATACTTTCAGAAGTGGGGAGAATCCGGTAAATAAACCGGTTTTTCCCCCGCACTTGTTCAAAGTCCACAATATTTTTACTGCCGGTTGTGAAAAAAACAGGTCCTTCTAAACTTTTTAAAAGCTGGCAACACTCTTCAATATCCTTGACTTGGTAGCCAAAAGAGCTGTCAATTTCAGGCCGTATATACCGATAATAAGAAATCCCCTCTTCTTCTGCAACTTCCCTTGCCTGCCTGGACACAATATCTGCATAGGGGTGGGTCAGGTCTACTAAAGTGTCAATGCCTTCTTCCCTAATGAGTTGGACCATCTCTTCCTTATTGAGCCGGCCCACTCGAACCTTATTTGTCTTTGTAAATTTTAAGCCACTTTCCGTAGCCACAGTAACCAGGTAATCTTGGTCTACTAGGCCATCCAAAAAAACATTGACCTCTGATGTGCCCCCTAAAATCCAAATCATTTGTTTTCGTAGCCTCTCGGAGTCACAATAAAGTCTCCCTTAATATAGGATTTTGAATTTCCAATAATGACACAGGTCAGCATGTCCACTTTTCCGTAGTCAATGCTATCTAAAGTTGTGATCCACTTTTCTGTTCCTTCCCGGCCTGCATTTTTTACAATCCCTACAGGCGTCTTGGGGTCCTTACTTTCTAGTAAAATATTGACAATTTTTTCCAGATGGTCCTTCCGCCCCTTAGACCGTGGGTTATAGATAGTAATAACAAAGTCCCCTTCTGCAGCGGCCCGGGCCCTCTTTACAATGGTTTCCCAAGGAGTCAGTAGGTCTGACAGGCTCAAGGTTACAAAGTCGTGCATAATGGGAGCTCCTAGAAGAGCGGCGGCTGCAAAGTTTGCAGACACACCTGGTACCACTTCCACCTCAATGCCATCGCTTAATTCCAAGATAGGGCCTGCCATTCCATAAAGGCCGGCATCTCCTGTGGATACAATGGAGGTTGTTATTCCCTCTTTTACCAGTTGAACAGCCTTTTCACAGCGTTCAATTTCACTCTTCATACCTGTGGAATACAAGTCTTTTCCGTCTTTTAAGTCTCCCAGGTAGTCTAGATAGGGAGTATAGCCTACAATGGCCTGGGATTCCTCCAAGGCATCAAGCATTTTCTCTGTAAAATATTCCTCCCCCCCAGGTCCAATACCTAGGACATATAATTTTGCCATATTTATTCTCCTTTAATGGACAGAGATGGACAAGGTAAAACCATCCCGTCGTTCCTTATCTACAATTAATTGTCCTCCTAGTTTCAAGGCAGCTGTGGCCGAAACAGAAGAAACACCTACAGTCTTTTTTACAAAGTCCGACCCTGTCACCTGGTCTTCAAAGGGGGCCAGGTCCTCAACTGAAAAAAAGTAAAAAGGACAGGCCAGGTCTTTTTTAAGTTCTAGAAAGGCCGCTTCCTCTTTCTTAATGGAAATACTCCCCAGGTCTTGAATACTCTTAGGACTTAAGTTGTATTTTTCCAGACTATCCCTTAAAAAACTCTTGAGGAGGGAATAGCTTGCCCCCTTCCGGCAGCCCAGACCCAGGTGTAAAATTTTAGGCCGGAGGTAGGCCACCTTTTTATAAGCAAGGTCTAGCTTTTCCTTTTCTGTAATGGCCAGGCAATAGTCCGTTTCTTCCTCTGGGTCTTCCGTAAAATAGGGATACTTGGCCAAGGGAAAATTCCACGGATTGTAGACAAAAATTTTTTTCTTATCCACCATGGCCCCGGTAATAGGGGTCAAGTCATGGATACTTTCATAGGCGAAGCCCATCCGCCGGGCATAGAGGTCCAGGCCTTCATAGCCCCGATTATCTGTAGCCGTGGTAATAATGGCCTTGGCTCCTGTAATTTTTTCAAGGTCTAGGGCCAGGGCATTGGCTCCCCCTAGGTGGCCAGATAAAAGACTTAGGACGTACTTTCCTTGGTCATCCATGACTAGGACTGGAGGGTCCCATTCCTTGCCTCTTAAAAAGGGGGCAATAGTCCGGACAGCAATTCCTGTTGCCGAAATAAAAACCAGGGGAATTTTTTTCTCAAAGGCCTCCTTGACCACTTCTCGGCTGGAAAATTTTTCCTTTTCCTTGGAATAAATTTCCACCTTAAGACTTTTTCCTATCCTCAAGGCCAGTTGGTAGCCTGCCTTTGAATAGGTGAGGATTCTCATTTTTTTAAGCCCTTTCGGTATTCTGTTGTAAAATACTTGTCATAGAGCTTGGATTGATCATAATCTGTATGGATAAAGTCTCCCACTAGGATTTGGGCTTGCTTAATAATATTTTCATCCTTGACCTTTTGGCCAATATCCTTTAAGGTTCCTATAATCCGTTTTTCATCGGCCCAGCTAGCTCTGTAAACTACTGCAATGGGGACATCGTCCCGACCATAGCCTCTTTTCAAGGCATCTAGGACCTTTTCCATGTGGCCAACACTTAAAAAGAGGGCCATAGAGGCTCCGTGACTGGCCAGAGATTCCAAGTTTTCTGTTTCCGGCACATCAGTCCGCCCCTTAATCCTAGTTAAAATCACTGTTTGAGATACTCCAGGCAGGGTGAATTCCTTTTTAATACTGGCTGCTGCTGCCACAAAGGAGGACACACCAGGAATGACTTCAAAGTCTATCCCTAAGGCTTCTAGGGGATCCATTTGTTCCTTAATGGCTCCATAAATAGAGGGGTCTCCTGTATGAAGGCGGACAATATTTAAGCCCTTTCGGTCTCCTTCAATCATTAAATCCAAGACTTCTTCCAGGTGCATTTTTGCTGAGTTATAGCAAACACAAGAATCCTTCTTGTAGTTTAAATGGTCTTCACTAACTAGAGAGCCGGCATAAATAATCATATCCGCCTCTTCAATGGCCTTTCTGCCCTTTATGGTAATTAAATCAGGGTCTCCTGGCCCTGCTCCAACAAAATAAATCAAGCTTTAACTCCCTTCATAATATATATGGGATTTTCTCCCCGCATTAAACCCAGACGGTCCATCTTGGCCGTTTGGATTAATTCCACATCCAAGTCTTCATAGCCCTTTTCCTTAAATAGTTCCAACATTTCATAGGCATTTTTTAGGGTGATGAAGTTGGCGACTAAAATTCCCTTGGTCTTCAAGTGGTCTTCTAAATAGACAAAAATTGCCTTTAAATTTCCTGCACTTCCCCCAATAAAGACCCGGTCGAAAACTTGGTCCGGCAAATCTTGAGGGGCAAGACCATGAATAGCCCTTAAGTCTAGGCCATGAGCCTTGGCATTTTCCTTTAAGAGGTTAACACCTTCTTCCTTCCTCTCAATGGCCGTCACTCGGGCTCCACAAAGGCCTGCTTGGACAGAAATACTTCCTGTCCCAGACCCAATGTCTAAAAATTCTTGACCTTCTTTTAAGTCCAGGGCCAAAATCGATAAAAAGCGAATGTTCTTTTTTGTCATGGGCACCTTGGCCCGGACAAAATCTTCATCATTTAACCAAATCATGTTCCACCACCACAACTGCCAGGGGGTCCAAATCTAGGGCCTGGTCCCCAATTTCAATTTCTTCTATTTTTTCATCAGGATAACTTAAGCGGTAACCAATAATAAGCCTTCCCTTAAGTCCCAACCGGGCCAATTCTTTGGACAGCCAGCTAGGGCTATGGTCCTTATCCATTAAGGAAAGAACCTTGGGATGGTTTTTGATTTCCTCCAAGGGATAGTCCCGGCCATGGAGGGAAATTAAATGGTAGTCTTGCCAGGGCTTTTTTAACCTGGACATGAAAAACTGAAAGCTGGATATCCCTGGATAGACGTCATCTACAGGAATCCCCTGACTCATAAGGTATTTCGTCACCCCATAGAATAAGGGGTCCCCACTGGCCAGGATTAAGACTTCTTCCTTTCCTTCCATGGCTTCCTTTAACTGGGCCACTCGATGAACTTCAACAATGTCCTTTCGAAGGCCTTCCAGACTTTGACTCACCCGGCCAAAGGCAACCACTGTTTCAAAGTCTTCAATGGCTTTTTCCACTTGACTTGTTAAATACTTGGGATTTCCCGGCCCCACACCAGCAACAACAATCATAAGCTCACTCCATGATTCATAGAATAAATATAGGTTGAAATATCTAAATCCTCATCTCGTAAATATTTTTTAATCCTTTGCGAACATCCTTCTTCCATTCTAGGGATAATCTCTCCATAGCCTTCCTTTAAACAAAGGTCCAGGGCTTGCTCCCCACTAATGGTTTGGTCAATCTTTTCAAGAAAGTCCCTAGGCGCTCCCATGAGGGCTAGATAGTAAATAAAAGACTCCATCCGGGTATCTGCCGTAGAGGAATGGGTTTGAAAAATCCCAATGGCCAGCTTGGAAAATTTTCCAATATGGCCAATAAGGGTAATTTTTCGAAAACCCAAGCTATAGGCATATTTTAGGGCATCTCCAATATAATTGGACACTTCAACTACGGGAATTTTTAAATTGGATTTTTTTACTACTTCTTTCCCATAATTTCCCGGTGTTAAGAGGAGGTCTCCCAGGCCATTTTCCTCCTTAATCATGTCCATTTCCATATAAATAGACTTTAAGAGGGCATCGGCACTCATGGGATAAACAAGTCCCTTGGTCCCTAAAATGGATAGGCCTCCTTCAATGCCAATATAGCGATTAAAGGTTCTCTTGGCCACTTCCTCTCCCCCTGGAATGGAAAGAAGGCAGGTTAAGCCGGTTTTGGAATATTTTTCCAGGGCTTCCAGGAGGTTTTTCTTGGGAACAGGATTAATGGCAGGGTCGCCAATTTCTCCGAAAAGTCCCTTCCTCTGGATTCGGCCAATGCCTTCGCCAGCGTCTAGGATGATTTTTCCATCTTCCCTCCTGCTTACCTTGGAATAAATGTAGAGACCGTCGGTGGCATCAGGGTCATCTCCTGCATCCTTTTGAACGCAGCAAGAAACCCAGCCATCTCCCCTTTGAATGTCTTCTACATCAAGGGTTAAGGGGATGCCAGCCGGCGTATCAATTTTTACCTGACTTAGGTCTTCTCCTTTTTCCAACATAAGACAAGCAGCTGTTGTAGCTCCCAGTGCACAGCTGCCTGTTGTATACCCAAGACGGAGTTTTTTTCCGTCCTGGATAATATATTCATTTAATTTCATCTTGGGTAAACCATATAGAGAAGGGCGTTAATGACAGAAGCTGCCACATTGGACCCTCCCTTGGTGCCTTCTGTAGATACAGAGGGAACATCCACCTGTCTTAAGGCTTCTTTGGATTCAGCTGCTCCTACAAATCCTACAGGAACACCTACAATAAAGGCTGGATCTACCTTGCCTTCTTTCACAAGCTCCAGTAACCGGAAAAGTGCCGTAGGGGCATTGCCAATGACAAAAATCTTGGTTCCTTCTTCTACAGCTTTTTCCAAGGCACAGGCTGACCGGGTTGTTCCCTTTTCCTTGGCTTTTTGGGCCACATCTGGGTCATCAATATAATAGTTTAGGGCACAGCCACTTTTTTCCAGGGCCTTTTTATTGATGCCTTGGTAGGCCATTTTTGTATCGGTATAAATTGGAAGACCGGCTTGAATGGCAGCCTTGGCCTTTTCAATAAAATCTCCTTGGAAGCGGATAATCTTCCGGTAGTCAAAGTCACCGGTGGTGTGGATCATCCGTTTTGCTACAGCCAGTTCTTCTTCTGAAAAATCTACATCCCCCATGACTTCATCAATGATGTCCATACTTTTATTTTCAATCTTCATTGGTTCCTTGATATACATCTACATCCTCCTTAAACAGTTCTTTAAAGACTTCAATTAACTTTTCATTGTCTTCATGGCTCCGAACAGCAACCCGAATGTGCTGGTCTTCAAGGCCTGCAAAACTTTGGCAGGTCCGAATGAGGAGCCCTCTTTCCAAAAAGAATTGAAGGACTTGGGTTTCCTTATGTTTTAACAATTTAATTAAAATAAAATTTGCCTTGCTTTCATAAACTTCTAAATCTTCAAATTGCCTTAGCTCTCTTAGGAGATAGTCTCTTTCTTCTTTTATATAGGCCTTGGATTGGTCAATAAAGTCCTGGCACTTAAAAATATAGCGTCCGGCAATTTCTGCAAAAGCATTGACACTCCAGGGATTTAAGTCTTCCCGGATTTCCTTAGCCAGGCCTAGGCTGGTACAGCCATAGCCTAGGCGAACACCAGGCAGGCCAAAAAACTTAGTCGCCGCCCGGACCACCAGGACATTTTCAAATCCATAGGGAGAAAATAAGTCAATAGAATCATAGTCCGGTTCACAAAATTCAAAAAAAGCTTCGTCTAAAACCAAGACAGCATTCTTTTCTCGAATCATTTGGTAAAACTTTAAAAGATTTTCCTTGGACATCCGATAACCCGTTGGGTTGTTGGGATTGCCCAAGATAAAAAGACTTTCTTCCCGTATATTTTCTCCTAAAACATCAAAATCTACTTCATTTGCATCTTCCATGGCGATGGATACAATACTCTTATTTCGAATTTTTGCCCGGGCTTCATATTCTCCAAAGGACGGTTGAAAAAATTGGACAACAGAGTAACGAGCAATCATTGCATCAATTAACTCCATAGAACCATTGCCCACAACAATTTGTTCTGGGTCTGCTCCAAGGTAGTCTCCAACAGACTTTCGAAGTGCTCTATATTTTATATCTGGATAGGCCCTTAAGTCTTCAAATCCCTTCATCCATTCAAATTCTAATCCCTTGGGATAGCCTAGGGGATTGACATTACTGGAAAAATCAATGATTGGGCCGGCATAGATATCGCCATATGTTAAAGTATCTCCACCATGCTTCATGCTCATAAGCTCTTTTTCCTCGCTAATAATAAACTCATATAATTTTTTTCTTCAAGAATTTCTTCTTTATCAACTAAAATCAGCTGGTCTGGGAAACTGACCCTTGCCACATAGTAGTAGGCAAAATCTGCTTCTTCCAATTTTTCTAAAAGCCCCTTTAAATTTTTTGAGGTCTTTAAAATGGCTACAGAATCTACTCCATCTAGGACTAACCGGTCCGGGTCATCTGCTAGAAGGAAGTTTTCTCCCTTGGCCACTAAGTTTTTTTGAATGCTATTGGCTGCCGCTACAAAAGACGGAATGCCTGGCACACATTCAAAGACAAAGTGATCTTTTTCATTGGCCTGGACTAGGTTCATAAAGGTGGAGTAAATCATAGAGTCACCTATATTTAAAAATACCCCATTTTGTCCATCTTCTAACAGGTCATTAATCTTTTCCATGGCCTCTTTATAGGTCTTTTTTGTTGTTTGTCCCATGGGAAAATCCAAGAGAACTAACTTTTCTTCATTTATATATTCCTGGGCCGTTGTCAAGGCCATATTCTTCCCCCGGTTATTGGGAGCAAAAATTTTATCGGCAGACTTAATAAGCTTCACTGCCTTAAGAGTTAACAGGTCCGGATCTCCAGGGCCTGTTCCGATTCCATATAATTTCTTCATCTATTCTCCTAACAAGTCCTTCCCTCTTAAAATAAATTCTTCCACAATCTTTGGATCTTCTCCTAGACCTTCCATTAAAACTTCTGTTTCCAATCCATGGCTTTCAATAATAGACCGGACAGAACTTTCATCATCTGAAGCCATATCCATCCGGGCATGGACTCCTGCAACAATCATAAAGGGTTTTAAAATCACCTTTTTCTTAGATGCAATTAATTTCTCTAGGATGTCTTCAATGGTCCTTTGTCCTTCCACAGTAATCATGTAGACATTTTTCTTTCCTGCACGATCCAGGGCTTCTTGCACACCTTGGTAGTACCAGTCACTTTCATGGTAGGTCCCATGGCCGAATAATACAAGATTTCCTTCCTCTGGATCTGGATAGTCTAAGAGGGAAACTACTTTTTCAATACTTTCTTTATCATAAAGAAGGGGCTGGCCCACCTTGACGCCTAATTTTAAGAGCTTTTCATACTCCACTCCGGGAATCATATGAAGGGGTTGGATAAAAATATCCTCTTCTGCAATCCCCTTTTCTTTTAAGGCGTCTAAGGCTTCTATCTCATTGCAGATGACCTTGCCTTCTCTAAGTTCTATTTTTCTTTTCACCTGTCTGGATGTGAAACAACGTACTGTTTCATAGGACGGGAAAGCTTCCTTTAACCCATTTTCTATGTTTTCAATGGACTTTTTTCTTGTTTCGATGTCCGTTGTTCCAAAACTTGCAATGATTAAACCTTTTTTCACAAAAAACCTCCTCTGCTTACCTAAATACTTAGGTCGCTTCCCTCCGAAGTTAACTCAAGATAGGTCTCCTGACTCACACCTTTAAGGTCAAAACCTTCCCAATTTCTTAGTGGTTTCCTTTGACCGACATGCTTACAGTAGCGGGGGCTGTACCGGACTTTAACCGGTTTCCCTGAATCTTGACTAAAATAGAGATATAAGCAAAATAAAGGCCACCATGGCAATTTCTGTGCCATAGAGGACATAAATTGTTTTACTTATATCTTCAGGAGAGATTTCTTTCCTTCCTTCACCTATGGTCGGCTTTTCAATAAATTTTCCAAAATACCAATGCCCTCCCCCTAGGCGGATATCCAAGATTCCAGCAATGGCTGCTTCAGGATAGCCTGCATTAGGACTTAAATGGGCATGCTTGTATTTCTGAATGGTCTTTATTGTCTCTTTAAAACGACCAAAAAAAATAGAAACTAAGGCCATGAAGCCTGCTGTAATTCGTGCAGGAATATAATTTAAAACATCGTCCACTTCTGCTGCCACCTTGCCTAGGTATTCATACCGGTCTGTATGATAGCCAATCATGGAGTCCATGGTGTTGACCATCTTATACAGGTAGCCTCCTATAGGACCTAAAAGGCAGATGAAAAAAAGAGGGGCAATGACCCCGTCAGAGGTGTTTTCAGCCACAGTTTCAATGGTGGCTTGGTAAATTTCCTTGAGGCTTAATTTCCGGGTATCCCGGCCTACAATATAAGACAACCTCTTCCGACCCTGGTCCAGACTTCTGGCACAGGCCTCTTTCACCTTCATGGCTTCATAGTGGAGCATTCGGGCAGATATGGCCTGGTAAATGCTATAGACTAGAAACACCTTGTAGACGAGGCCACTTGTTCGGGATAAAATCAACCAAGGAATGGCCACAGCTAGGAAAATATTTATAAAAACCAAGATTCCTCCATATATATAGAGGTCTCTGGAATTTTTCCCATACTTAAAGGCTACTTTTTCCTCAAAGCTAATGACTTTCCCCATGAGAATTACAGGATGAGGCATAAAATAAGGATCTCCAAAAATCCAATCCAATAGTATTCCCAGTAAAAGATCATTGATTGCCACCTTATCTTGCCTCCATTTCTATGCTATTAAGTGTACCAAAATATGACCTATATTTCAATCTTCGGCCAGGAATTCCCAAAGAAGGCCCTAAGCAAGTATACAAAAGTTGAGAATTGAGGTATAATAGCAAAAAGGTTTATGAATATTTGCTATTTTACTTTCTATTATTGAGAAAATAAGCCTTTGGAATGTATGCTTTTATGGAGGTGCCTTATGAAAAAATTTAAGCGTGTATTGGTAGCCAACCGCGGTGAAATTGCCATTCGCGTTTTTCGAGCTTGCCGGGAACTGGGAATCCGGTCCGTGGCTATTTATTCTGAAGAAGACCAACTGTCTCTCTTCCGAACCAAGGCTGATGAATCTTACTTAATTGGTAAGGACAAATCTCCCCTAGATGCCTACCTGGACATTGATGGGATTATTGACCTGGCCAAGAATAAGGGCGTGGATGCCATCCATCCTGGCTATGGTTTTTTATCAGAAAATCCGGAATTTGCCCGTAAATGTGAAGAAGCAGGCATTGTCTTTATTGGTCCCCACTATGACGTCATGGAAAAATTAGGAGATAAAATTTCTTCTAAAATTGTGGCCAAAGAAGCCAATGTACCCACCATTCCCGGTGTGGAAAAACCCATCCACAGTGATAAGGAAGCCCTGGAATTTGCCAAGTCTTCCGGCTATCCTGTCATGGTTAAAGCCGCTGCCGGTGGTGGCGGTCGGGGGATGCGGATTGTCCGTTCAGAAGATGAACTTTTAGACCAATTCCACTCTGCCCGAAGTGAAGCGAAAAAAGCTTTTGGCAATGATGCCATGTTTATTGAAAAATACTTGGAAAAACCCAAGCATATTGAAGTCCAAATCCTAGGAGACGAACATGGAAATATTGTCCACCTCCATGAAAGGGACTGCTCCATCCAAAGGCGCCATCAAAAAGTCATTGAATATACGCCGGCCTTCTCCCTTCCTGAGGAATTAAGAGAAGCAATCTGCCAAGACGCCTTGAAAATTGCCAACTCCATTGGCTATTCCAATGCGGGAACTGTTGAATTTTTAGTCGACAAGCACCACAACCACTACTTTATTGAAGTCAATCCCCGGATTCAAGTAGAGCACACCGTTACAGAAATGTGCACCAATATTGACCTAGTCCAAGCCCAATTATTTGTTGCCATGGGATACCCCTTGAATAGTGAAGAAATTGGAATTGCAGGCCAAGAATCCATCCGCCATGAAGGGTTCTCTATCCAATGCCGGGTAACGACAGAAGACCCCTTAAACCACTTTGCTCCTGATACTGGGCAAATCAACCTCTACCGGTCCAGTTCCGGTTTTGGTGTCCGCCTAGACGGTGGAAACGGCTTTGCCGGAGCGGTGATTTCTCCCTACTACGATTCCCTTCTAGTTAAGGTCATTACCCACGGAAGAACTTGGAAGGATACGGTAGCCAAGTCTGTCCGGTCTTTAAGGGAGTTAAAAATTGGTGGGGTCAAGACAAATATTGGCTTCCTCCTCAATGTCTTAAACTCCAGCGAATTTGCCAAAGGTACTTGCGACACCGGCTTTATTGAAGAACATCCGGAACTTTTTGAAATTGTCACCAAGCCCGATGCAGAAATGCGGCTCATGAAGTTTATTGGGGACAAGGTCATTAACGACCCCAATGTCCTGGACAAGCACTTTGACGTTCCCCAAATTCCTGATTTTGTGGAAAACCCCTACCATGGAACCAAGCAAATTTTAGATGAAAAAGGACCTGAAGGCTTAAAGGACTGGATTTTAAACCAAGACCGGCTCCTCTTAACAGATACCACTATGCGGGATGCCCACCAATCTCTTATGGCTACCCGGGTCCGGACCATTGACCTCTTAAAAATTGCCAAGGCAACCAACTACAATATGCCTGAACTCTTCTCTATGGAAATGTGGGGTGGAGCTACCTTTGACGTGGCCTATCGCTTCCTCCATGAAGATCCCTGGGAAAGATTGGAACTTTTAAGAGAAGCCATGCCCAACCTCTTGACTCAAATGCTTTTAAGAGGAAATAATACTGTAGGTTATAAAAACTATCCAGATAATGTAGTCAAGGCCTTTGTTAAACAATCTGCCGAATCCGGCGTGGATATTTTCCGTATCTTTGACGCCTTAAACTGGTTGCCAGGCATGGAACTTTCTATTGAAGAAGTCTTAAAGAATGGAAAAGTTGCCGAAGGAACCATGTGTTACACAGGAGATATTTTAGATGAGTACAGGGACAAGTACTCCCTCCAATACTATGTAGACCTGGCCAAAAAGTTGGAAAAAACTGGCATTCAAATTCTAGGTATTAAGGATATGTCCGCCCTCTTAAAACCCTATGCTGCTCGAAAGCTCGTTACAGCCTTAAAGAATGAAATTTCTATCCCCATCCACCTCCACACCCATGACACCACAGGCAATGGTGTGGCCACCATCCTCATGGCCGCCCAAGCTGGCGTGGATATTGTGGATACAGCTGTAAACTCCATGAGCGGGGTCACTTCCCAACCAGCTCTAAACTCCATTGTTGCTGCCCTGGAAAACACCAACCGGGTGACAGGAATTGACCTTCAAAAGGCCGAAGACATTTCCCGCTACTGGGCTGCTGTCCGTCCTGTCTACCAAAACTTTGAATCCGACTTAAAGTCTGGAACAACAGAAATTTACCGCTACGAAATCCCCGGAGGCCAATATTCCAACTTGAAACCTCAAGTAGAAAGCTTTGGCCTAGGCCATAAATTTAAAGAAGTCAAGGAAATGTATAAGAAGGTCAACGAAATGGTAGGAGACATTATCAAGGTCACTCCTTCCTCCAAAATGGTTGGGGACTTGTCCATCTTCATGGTCCAAAATGAATTGACCCCAGAAAATATCCTGGAAAAGGGCCTCAACTTCGACTTCCCTGATTCTTCCATTACCTACTTCAAGGGCATGATGGGCCAACCCTATGGTGGCTTCCCTAAAGACCTCCAAAAGGTCATCTTAAAAGATGAAAAACCCATTACTTGCCGGCCTGGTGAACTTCTAGCCGATGAAGACTTTGATGCCATTGGCGACCACTTAAAGAAAATTGGTGCCGAAGTCAATGATAAGAATAAAATTTCCTACGCCCTCTATCCCAAGGTTTTTGATGACTATATTGACCACTTAAAAGACCACGGAGAAGTTTGGCGGATTGGGTCTGACGTCTTCTTCCATGGTCTTCAAGAAGGAGAAACTTCTGAAATTTCCTTGGATGAAGGAAAAAATTTAATTGTCACCCTAGTGGAAGTTGGAAAATTACTAGCTGATGGAACCCGGAACCTCACCTTTGATATTAATGGTTCTCGCCGGACCATTAATATTGAAGATACCACCATCTCCACCCAAACAAGTAAAAAAGAAAGCCTGACCCTGGCAGATTCCGATAATCCTATGGAAATTGGGTCTTCCATTCCAGGACAGATTGTAAAAATCAACGTGGCCGTTGGCGATAAAGTCAAGGTAGGGGATACCCTATTTATTGCAGAAGCCATGAAGATGGAAACAAATATCCAAGCCAGTACCGATGGTGTCGTGGACCAAATCTTAGTCCATGAAAAAGACTTTGTAGAAAGCGGCCAACTCCTCCTTCTCTTAAAATAAAACTCGAAAAAGATAGAAAAAATAGAGCCTCCAATTTTCTGGAAGCTCTATTTTTTATTCCTCTTCTTGATTTTTCGGCGCTAAAAAGTAAAATGTGGACCCCTCTCCCAGGGTGGATTCCACTCCATAGGAAAAGCCGTGGAGTTTTAAAATACTTTGGACGATAAAAAGTCCCAGACCTGTGCCTACAATACCTCGGGTGTGGTTTTTCTTCACCCGATAGTAGCGGTCCCAGATATAATTTTTCTGGTCTTCTGGTATGCCTTCCCCATAGTCCCTCACTCCGTAGTAGACTTGGTCCTTGTCTTCCTTAATAGAGATTTGAATTTCCCTTGAAGCCCCACTGTAGTTAATGGCATTGGAAATAAAATTATAGACCACCTGGCGGATTTTGGATTCATCAGCCAGGATGACAGAGTCTCCTTCCACCCTTAGGTCAAAGTGAAATCCCCTGGTCTGTTCTATCAACTTAAACCGGTCTAGGGTGGCCCAGGTCAAGGTCTCCAAGTTTACAGGAAGGACCTGTAAATGGCTGAGTTCCGATTCCACCTTAGATAGGTCCAAGAGGTCATTGACCAGGACCGTTAAATTATCCGCCTCTTGGATAATGGTATTAATATGGTCCCGTCTTAAGTCTGGATTATCTCCTGAAATATCCCGAATCATTTCCCCGTAGGATTTAATTAAGGTCAAGGGGGTTTTTAAGTCATGGCTGACATTGGCAATTAAGTCCTTCCGCATCTCCAGGGTCTTGCTTAATTCCTCTGTGGCGTGGTTTAGGGTATCTGCCAGTTCATCGGCCTCCGTATAGTCTCCCTTGGTAAAGTAGACGTCAAAATTTCCCTGGGCCAGCTTATTGGCCGACTTGGCCATTTTGACCAAGGGCTTGGCTAGGTGGTTGGACATGAAGAAGGAAACTACCAAGGCTACGATTAAAGATAGGCCGGAAATAATGACCAGCTGGTTTTTTAAAATATCCACAGTAGATTCTACCGGTTCCAGAGGAGTGGTCATATAGAGGTATTCCAGTTTTCCCTCGTCCTTACCTAAAATAGAAATGTAAGAAAGCTGAATTTCATCTGACCCCTGGTAGGCCTGGGTAAAGACCAGGCTGGGCTTCTTCTTAGGGTCCAACTTTGTAAAGTACATCTTAAAGTAATCCATGGGAATGGTCTTAGGTTGCGAAAAAAGACTGGCCTCCGGTTTGGGAAAGGTAATGTACCTGTCCTCATCAACAATGCTAATGTCCACCCCCTTGGTAAAGGAGGTTAAGAGCAGGGTTTGATGAAAGTGGTCTGACCCATAGTCTTGCTTTAATCCATCTCCAATTTTTTCAATTTCCCGAATCTTCATGGACTCGTAAAATTGACTTAAAAATACAATTTGCAGGAGCCATAAAATCAATAGGAGAACAGAGGCAAAGCCAATAAAGCTCATCCAATATTTAAAACGGATGCTCTTAAAATCAATATGCACTTTTTCTCCCAAAGACTCAGTCTTCTTCTTGTCCTCTAGAATCAAATTTATAGCCCACTCCTCTTACTGTTACAATATACTTCCGATAGGGTCCTAGACTGTTTCTAAGCATTTTAATATGGGTGTCAATGGTCCTGTCGTCTCCGTAAAAGTCAAAACCCCATACTTGGTTTAACAACTTCTCCCTAGACAGGGCAATCCCCTCATTTTTTGCCAGAAAGACGAGAATCTCATACTCCTTGGGAGTCAAGTCCACCCGGCGGTCATCTACATAAACTTCCCGGCCATCCTGGTCAATTAAAAGTCCGCTAAATTTCAAGTCTTCCTTTAATTCCTGGCCATTAAACTTATTTTGATGGCGGTTGACAATGACATTGAGCCGGGCCATTAACTCCTTGGGAGAAAAGGGCTTTACCACATAGTCATCAATTCCAATTTCAAAGCCAAAGAGCTTGTCATATTCCTCATCCCTAGCCGAAAGCATTAAAACAGGAATATCCTTGTGCTTGCGAATTTCCTTATAGGCAGAAAAACCATCTAGCTGGGGCATCATAATATCCATCACAATCACATCAAAGTCATTTTCTTGGCAAAGTTTGACAGCCTCTAAACCATCTTCCGCCTCCATGACCTCATAGCCTTCAAATTCGGCATAGGTCCGGATTACCTGGCGAATTTTCTTTTCATCATCTACAAGGAGGACTTTATACATGGGCTTCTTCCTCACCTGCCAGGCCAGCTCTCTCTGCTTGGTCTTTTAAGGCCTGGATAGTTTCTGTAAAAACCTGGTCCTGATCCAGGGGAAGCATGTCAATTCCCTTTTCAATGACAGACCGGTCACAGCCTGCGGCAAATTTTTTGTCCTTGTATTTTTTCTTTAAAGACTTTAACTTAAAATCTTTAATGGACTTGTCTGGCCGAACTAGGCAGGCTGCATTTATAATCCCTGTCAACTCATCAATGGTATAAAGGGTCTTTTCCATTAGGGACTTAGGCTCCACATCAGAGCAAATCCCATAGCCATGGGACTGGATGGACCGAATAAAAGCTTCATCATAGCCCTTGTCCTTAAGAATTTCCTCCACTTTAATACAGTGTTGGTCCGGATACTTTTCATAGTCCAGGTCATGTAAGAGGCCAAGGGTCCCCCAGAGTTCTGGGTCTTCATTAAAGAGCTTGGCAAAACCCTCCATGACAACTTCTACCTGATGGGCATGCTTCCGTAAAGCTTCCGTTTCTGTATACTGGTATAAGAGTTCTTGAGCTTCTTGCCTGCTGGGAATCATAATTTTCCTCCTGTCTCCTCTAAAATTTTTAAATTTAAGTCCACCCTTTGTGCTAGGGACGCAATGTCAACTTCTGTAGGATAATCAGCTGTGAGCCTATAACGGACAAGGCGTTCTTCTGTCAAGGGACGTTTTGACTGAGCCCTTGTTCTTATTTTTTCCTCAATTCGCTTTTCTGGAATCCCTCCTGTGGTAATAAAGCTACCAATCACCCGCCCGCCACAGGCTTTTACCTTTTCTACTACAGCCTGCCGCGTCCTATAGGCATGGGGAGAGTCATCAAAATAGCCAAGAGTTCCAAAGACATAGACGTCCTTTCCCTTAAGCCTTGGAAAGATAAAGTCTAAGCTGGGGTCATTCCCTCCCTTATAGGCCCAAAAGCCCAGAAAAATGGTGTCATAAGGGCTTAAATCCATTTCTTCTTTCCGCTCTTTTATGGTTAGACAATACTCTTCCTTCAAGGCCTCATAAAGACCATAGGCCAGCTTCTTTGTCCGGCCAGATAGGCTGGAATAAACGATACATCCTTTCATAGGTCACCTCTTACTCATCATACCACAATTTCCAAGCTTCGACTATTTGTTATTTCCTTTTAGGTTTGATATAATAATAAAAGTTATTTTCAAACCTAAGGAGGAACTATGAACTTTAGTTTAAACAAACCGGCAGGGGTGGATATTTACTTTAATTATCTAGACACACCCTCCGATGACTTTATTAAAAATTATTATACAAAAGAAGTTTTCCAAGGGAAAAAAGGAGAAATTTACTCCGCCTTGGACCTAGACCAACCGAGAGTCTATTTAGGACTAGGATCCTTTGAAGGCATGACCTACAACCGTCTCCGAGATGCCTTGGCGAGCCTGGCCCACTTTCTCTGCCAAAGAAAGATTGACTCCATTAACCTAAAATTTGAAAAATTTGAAGGTATGTGTACCCGACGGACGACCCTTGCCTATGTTGAGGGCCTACGGAGCTGTGAATACAAATTTGACAAGTATTTACAAGAAAAGCACACCTGGTCCCTTAAAAATATAAACATCAATGTGGAAGATGACAAGTTAGACACCCTGACATCTGCCCTCCAAGAAGGAAATACTCTTGTAGACAGTATTTTCTTAACAAGAGACTATGTCAATACGCCAGCCATGGACCTCTATCCTTCTGTCTATGCAGAATCTGTCAAGGAAACCCTTGAAAAAGATGGCGTCACAGTCCATATTTATGGTTTAGAAGACATTCAAAAGCTTGGCATGAAGGCCTTTTTATCTGTAGCCCAAGGGTCTGACAAGGAACCCAAACTTTTAGTAATGGAATACAAGGGAAATCCTTCCAGTGACAAGACCATTGCCTATGTGGGCAAGGGCTTAACCTATGATTCTGGTGGCTACTGCATTAAGTCTCCCAAGGGCATGGTGACCATGCAATCTGACATGGGAGGGTCTGCCACTGTTGTCGGTGCTCTTTCTGCCATTGCCAGAGAAAAACTTCCCATTAATGTTGTTGGCGTTTGTGCCCTTTGCGAAAATCTAATTAGCGGGTCTGCCTATAAGACGGGGGATATTATTGGATCCATGAAGGGTCTTTCCATTGAAGTAGGTAATACCGATGCCGAAGGTCGTTTAACCTTGGCCGATGCCCTCTACTATGCTGTAGAAACCTATAAACCAGACTTTGTCATTGACCTAGCCACCCTGACAGGGGCTTGTATTGTGGCCCTAGGAGACTTGGCTGCCGGTCTTATCACCAACAATGACGACCTCTATGAAAAAGTCCTTCGGGCTTCCACTATTTCCGATGAACAAGTTTGGCAACTTCCAAACTTAGAAGGCTACCAAGAATATATTAAGTCCGATGTGGCCGATGTGAAAAACACCAACACCATTCCAGGAGCAGGAACCATTACTGCCGGTCTCTTCCTTGAAAAATTTGTGGAAGAAACTCCCTGGGTTCATTTAGACATTGCAGGAACGGCTTGGCTGGACCGGAAAATCGGTGCCCTACCCAAGGGCGGCACTGGGTCCCATGTAAAGACCCTCTACCAAGTGGCCAAACTTTCCAGTAAAGAAAACTAAAGAAGAAAATAGTAAAATCCAGGGAACGATCTGCTCCCTGGATTTTTTAATCTTCAAGTAAAAAGCCCAATTCCTTTAACCGCAATTCCACTTCATCGATGATTTCTTCATAGTCTGCCACCACAGTATGGTAGTGGATTCCCCCTGTTAAGACGCCCAGGGGCTGGGACTTATCTCTCTTCATTTTTTCCAAAAAATACTTTACATCTCTTCTCGACCGGATATCCAGGTCCTTTTTTATTTCCCCATAGACTTCGTGGTGAACAATGACATCTTGGACCCAGGCCCCAGAATCTACAATGGCATTAAGTTCTAGGGCGATATCATCTGCCTTGTGGTAGACCTTAAAGACCCGTTGGCTCCGGGCTTCATTTAAGTAGTAGCCTCGATTGGTGGAAACAATGACATGGTCTTCGGCCCTTAAAATGGCAATGTCCTGGACAATCACTTGCCGGGTCACTTGAAAAATCTGGGCCAGGTCTTCTCCCTTTACTGGTCGGTCTTCTTTTTTTAAGATTTCCAGGATTCCCTTTTTTCTTGCATTCTTATCTAACATAGCTTAAACCAACCGAAAATTTTTCATCGATAAGTCCAGGCAGGAAGCCTCATAAATAATAGAGCCAGAGGAAATGTAGTCAATGTCCAAGTCCCTGTAAAGGCCAATATTATCCATATTAATATTTCCGGAGCACTCAATAATGGCCCGATGATTAATGTATTCTGCTGCTTTTTTAATGGTTTCTATATCCATATTATCCAGCATAATAATATCCGCCTCAGCCTCTATGGCTTCCTTGACTCCCTCCATATCTTCTACTTCCACCTCAATTTTTTTGACAAAGGGGTGGGCCGCCCGGAGCTTATCCACAGCCTTTTTAAGGCCACCGGCTGCAGCAATATGGTTGTCCTTTAACATGAGGCCATCAGACAAGTTAAATCGATGGTTGTAGCCGCCTCCCAGGGTCACTGCATATTTTTCAAAAATCCGCATATTGGGAGAGGTCTTCCGGGTATCTAAAATTTTTACCCGGGGACTATCCAACTGGTCCACCATTTTTCTTGTATAGCTGGCGATACTGGACATTCTTTGGAGGTAGTTTAAGGCTGTTCTTTCCCCACTTAGCAGGACCTGGGCCCGGCCACGAAGGCTTAAAATCCGGTCCTTGGGCTTAACAAGGTCCCCTTCCTTAAAATAAAAACTACAGCTGATATCCTCATCTAAAATTTGGAAGACCCGTAAAAAGACATCTAGGCCGGCTAAAATTCCCTCTTCCTTGGCTAGAAGGTCCACTTCTCCTATCTCATCATCGAGGATGCCTTCTGTCGTCAGGTCGCCTGCGTTCATGTCCTCTCTCAAGGCTCCTAGAATATAGGGGTCAATTTGCTCCCGCTTTAATTTTTTCATCTTCTTCAATCCTTTCAAAAATTTCCCGCCGATCGTCTTCCGGATTCGGAGCAAAGTCCAGTCTTAGGCCGGGAAAGTCCTTGGCCTTGAGTAAATGGCTATTTAAGTAAGCCCCTAAAAGCCGGCCAAAAACCACACATTCCAAGAGGGAATTGCAGGCCAAGCGATTGGACCCATGGATTCCCACATTTCCCGCTTCTCCTACAGCAAAAAGCCCTTCCATGCTGGTCCTTCCGTATTGGTCGCAGGCTATCCCTCCCATGGTGTAGTGCTGGCAAGGAATAATTTTTACATAGCTGGCTCTCGGGTCCACTCCCCGGTCCATAAGTTCTTGGAAAATCATAGGAAAGCGTCTAGGAATCTTTTCCTTGCCAATTTTTTCCATGGACAGGTATTCATAGGCCACATCTTCCCTTTCCATTTCCTTAAAAATCGCCTGGGCCACAATATCTCTGGGCTTTAATTCATCAATAAACCGCCGATCTTCATGGTTTAAGAGGAGGGCCCCCTCTCCGCGAACAGATTCAGAAATTAAAAATTGCCGGTCCGCCTCTTCTTCATACAAGGATGTGGGATGAAATTGGATATAGGAAATATCCTTGATGGCTACTTGGTGGCGGAGAGCCATGGCCAGGCCATCTCCCCGGATATGGGAAAAATTAGTAGACCGGTCAAAAAGGCCTCCCAAGCCCCCTGTAGCCAAGACCACATTGGTGGAATAAAAAATCCTCCGGTCGGTTTGGACTCCATAGCACTTGTTTTTGTGGACAAGGAGGTCTAAGGCTTCCTCATGTTCAAAAATGTCAATGTTTTCTCTTTCTTCCAGACGCTTGTAGAGGACATCTAAGATATTTTTCCCCACTTCATCATCAATATGAAGGCCCCTGGCAATGGAATGGCCACCTTCTCTTCCATAGTCGAATTGTCCATTCTTTTTAGAAAATTCCACCCCTAAATCAATTAAAAACTGAATGGCCTCTGGAGATTGGTCCACCATTTTTTCTACTGAGGCCTTGGTATTCTTATAATGTCCTGCCTTTAAGGTATCTTCAATAAAAGTTTCCCGGTCACTGGGGTCCTTTAAGATGTTAATCCCTCCCTGGGCCAGGTAGGAATTGGAATCTTCCAAGGCCTTTTTAGTCACCAAGGCCACTCTTAAATTTTTATTTAGGCTCAGGGCTGTAGAAACCCCGGCCAAACCAGATCCAATTACACAGACATCATATCGATTCATGGTCAAACTCCTAATTCTAACATTCTCTTTAAAGGAATTAAGGCTCGTTCACGAATTTCAGGATCCACATGGACTTGGTTGGTATTCTTTTCTAAGACCTCCTTGACCTTGTCCAGGGTTAGTTTTTTCATATCTTGGCAGATAGGATGTTTGGATAATTTCACAATATCTAGGTCCGGATACCTTCTCTTTAATTCAGAGAAAATTCCTTCCTCCGTCACAATTAAGGTTCGGTCATACTTCCCCGCTTCTTCAATAATGGCTTTGGTGGACCCAATAAAATCTGCCAGGTCCAAAACTTCTTCCCGGCATTCCGGATGGGCTAGAATTTTGACCTTTCCCTTTAAAGCTCGGACTTCATCCACAGGAATTTCATCGTGGACCGGGCAATAACCGTCATTTAATAGAATATTTTTATCTGGTAACGACTTGGCAATATATGAACCTAAGTTGCGGTCGGGCAAGAAAAAGATATTTTTTTCCTTTAATTTATTGACAATTTTTACTGCATTGGATGAAGTCACACAGACATCAGAATAGGCCTTAATTTCTGCTGTAGAATTGATGTAGGTCACCACGGCTAGGTCATCATACTTGGCCCGCATTTTTTCAATATCTTCCACCTTAACCATATGGGCCATGGGACAATCTGCTTCAATATCCGGCATTAAGACTGTCTTGTCTGGATTTAAGATTTTTACACTTTCCCCCATAAAATAGACACCTGCCATAACAATGGTTTTTTCCTTTAATTCTGTTGCCTTTTGGGCCAGAAAAAAAGAATCCCCAATGTAGTCAGCTGCCTCTTGAATCTCCCCATCTACATAATAATGGGCGAGGATCACTGCATCTCTCTTTTTCTTCAGTTCTTCCAGTTCCATAACTACCTCCTTAAAATTTTTTGGACAATGGATTGGAACTATTATAGTATACAAACAATGTTCTGACAATGCATGTGTATATACAGTTACTATCCAGAAAAAGCCCCAGGTGTATACTGGAGCTTTCGTTGACTTCTTTGTAAATATCGGGGTGAGATGTGTTCTCGCCCCTTCTTTAGGCGGCGTTATAGTTTTTTTCTAAATTCTTATAGTACAGTTCTTCTAAGTCTCTTTCTGAGAGTTTTTTTGTATCCAAGTCAAAAATGACCTTTCCCTTGTCCAGCATAATCACCCGGTCTGCAAAGTCTACAGCATTGCGAAGATTATGGGTAATCATTAGGGTCATCATGGAGCTAGACTCAATGAGTTCAGAGGTTTTTTCCATGACCAACCGGCTGGTCTTGGGGTCCAGGGCCGCTGTGTGCTCATCTAAAAGGAGGACCTTGGGTTGGACTAGGGTCGCCATAAGAAGGGACAGGCTTTGTCTTTGGCCTCCAGATAGGTATTTCACCGGAGTGTTGAGCTTGTTTTCTAGGTTTAAATTGAGGCTCCTTAATTCTTCCTTAATTTCTTCGATATCATTCTTTTTTACCAAGGATTTTAGACTGAATTTTTCTCCCTTGTGACGGGCAATAAACATATTTTCCAGGACTGTTAGGCTGGGACTGACTCCCTTGGAAGGGTCTTGGTTGACCTTACCAATATACTTGGCCCGGTCTTCCTCATTTAACTTGGACAGGGAGAAATCTTCCAAGGAAATATCTCCCTGATCTTGGATGATTTTTCCGGAAATTAAATTAAAAAGGGTGGACTTGCCACAGCCGTTGGGGCCTAGGATGGCCGTACATTGGTTTTCTTGGAAGTCCAAGGAAAACTCTTGAAATACCTTATTTTCTTCTTCTGTTCCTGGGTAGAAAGTTTTAGACAGCTTCTTGATGGTTAACATGTTTTCCTCCTTTTAAAGATAAACTTTGGCCGAAATTATTATAGGCAATAAATACAATCACTAGAATACCGGTTACGGCTTTTAAATCATCTGGTCCCAAGCCCACATAGAGGGCCAGGCCATAGATGAGCCGGTAAAAAATAGCTCCCAAAATACACCGGGTGGTCTTTTTCAAGGGAAGTTTTTTTAAAGTGGTCTCTCCAATAATTAAGCTGGCCAGGGCCGTGACAATCATACTTTGGCCCATGCTAATGTCTACATAGCCTTGGAATTGGCCACTTAGGCAACCTGAAAGACCAGCTAGGGCATTGGAAAGGACTAGGCCGATGCAAACATACTTGTTGGGATTTTCCCCTAATTGTAAAACTAAGTCTTCATTGTCTCCTGTAACTGTGAGTAAGTAACCCATTTCTGTCTTAAAGAACCAGTCTAAAATCCACTTAATCACCATGGCGATGGCCAATAAAATTCCTAGTTTTCCAAGGTCTGAAGTTACTTTTTGAAAAATCGTCGGCTCTGTCATGAGGGGAATGTTACTTTGGCCTCCAACTCTTAAATTCACTGTATAGAGGATGGTCATGGTCAGGATTCCGGCTAGGATGGGGGCAATTTTTACTTTTTTGTATAAAAAGTAGGTTAGGCCCCCTGCCAAGGCACCCCCTAAAAAGGATAGGACCATGGCTCCTGGACTTCCCATAGAACTGGTAAAGCGAGCAAATAGAAAGGCCCCCAAGGGAAAGCTCCCTTCTACAGATAAGTCTGCTATGTCCAATATTCTAAAAGAAATCAAAACCCCCATGGCCAGCAAGGCAAAGATTAAACCTTGCTGGATGGAAACCAAAAGTGTTACTGTCATTTTTCCTCTCCCTTTTTATTTTTCGTCGTTGACTTATTTTTATTTAATAAGTTCTACTTGATCTCCCTTGGGATAAGCTGCTTCTTCAATTCCCAAGAGTTTGGCTGTCTTTGTATTGAAAACGGTGTGTAGGTTTTTAGGTCCTTCAATAGGTAAATCAGTTGCCTTCTTACCAGATAAGATTTCATGAACTAGGGCCGCTGCTTGCTCACCACTTTCCTTGTAATTCACCCCTTGGGCCATTAAAAGTCCATTTTTTGCCTGGCCTTCTTCTGCTGAACAAGATGGGATTTTTTTCTCATTTAAAGTCTTCGTTACCAGGGAAGCCGCTGAAGCCACA
Source organism: Clostridiales bacterium SIT11 (assembly GCA_001299455.1). Classification (GTDB taxonomy): domain Bacteria; phylum Bacillota; class Clostridia; order Tissierellales; family Peptoniphilaceae; genus Urinicoccus. Next base: position 207,054 of record CYUK01000003.1, read on the forward strand.
TAATTGTCTGTAATGGCAAAGTAGCCATCAATTTTTCCTGCTAAAAGACCCAGGGCCTGGGGAATATCATTGATGTTATTAATTCCCTGACTTTCCAGCTTTAATCCCTTTTCTTTACAGGCTTTTTCCAAATCTTCCACTTGAACTCTGGAGTTTTGTTCTCCTGTGTTGTAAAGAGTTCCCAAGGTTTTTAAATTCGGGAACATCTTTAAGTATTCATCCAACTGGTCTCTAGGGTCTACATAGTCCGTCACTCCAGTTGATTGACTTTCCAGTCCAGCCCCCTTGGGGTCTGTCACCGCTGCAAAAACTAGGGGAATGTCTCCCTTGCCTTGGAGGGCTCCCTGGGCTGCCGGTGTAGCAATGGCAAAGATTACATCCACCTTTTCTTGGACTAGCTTTTGGGTAATTTGGTTGATGGTCGCCACTTCTCCTTGGGCATTCATGGGAATAATTTCTACATCTGGATCCAGTTTTTTCATTTCTTCAGTGAAGCCTTCATTTACAGCGTCTAGGCTGATTTGGTCAATAAATTGGATGACGCCAACCTTTTTTCCTGCACTTCCTCCTTCTCCTGCGGCCTTCTTATTTCCCTCTGTACTTCCCTGTCCACAAGCTGTTAAGACTAAGGCCAAAGCCAAAGTAACCACTATCCAATGTTTTTTCATGTCATTCCTCCTAAAAATAGATAAAAAAAAAGCCCTCATCCCATAGGACGAAGAACTCGCGGTACCACCTAAATTATAGTATATCCATACTATCACTCATCAGGATCTAACAATCCATAGCCTAAGATAACGGTGGCATCCGAAACTGTCTACATTTTCAACAATTCTACTCCGGAGTGAATATTCCATACTGTCCGTCTTCCTGGCTCTCACCTTTCCCAGGTCTCTTTAAAGAGTTCAAGTATCTTTCTCTCCATCGAAGTATTTAATATGTGTTTATATTACACGATAAAATAAAAAATTACAAGACTTTTTTTAGAAAAATTTAAAAAATTTCCAAAAAGGATAAAAGCCCTAACTTAAGTTAGAGCTTTTTCCCTTAATTTTTTAAATCTTCTATTTTTTCTAATTTAGAATAAGCCGGGACAACAAGGCCAATCTTTGCCCCCTTTAAGTTGGGACCCAGGTCTACAATCTCATCCTTAAAATCATCATAATATTCTTTTTGGGTGAAGGGCAACCAAGCACAAACCATACCATCTGTCTTGGATCCGGCTACAGCATTCCACATAGGGCCTGCATCTACCTGGGTAATGTTCACTGTAAAACCATGGTCTTCCATGGCTGCCTTTAAGACATTTGTGGAGGCAATTTCTGTATCCCAGGCAACATAGGCAAGTTCAAGGCTTTCTTTGGCATTCTCGTCAATCCCTTCCATCCAAGCCTCTACCTTGTCTTGGTTTTTTCCAATCCACTTTTTGGCTGCTTCAGGAGCTTCCATGCCTTCTGATATATCCAGCATAACAGTCTCCATGTCTTCCACGGTCCAGGCAAATTGGTCTAAAACTTTGTAAGCATTGGGTTTGTCCTCTTTTAAGCCCTTACGGACAATGGTATTAATCGTCTCTTCTTCTCCAAAGGATTTTTTCGGGTCTTCCAAGTATTTTAAATCAAATTTTTGGAACTTCCAGTGGGGTGACCAACCTGTCACTACAATTTCCTTGTGGTCTTTAATGGCGTCTGATAGACTTTGGGTCATTACAGCAGAAGAAGTTGCCTGTAATTCCACAGGCAAGTCATAATCTTCAATTGCCCTTTGTCCTGCCTGCATGACACCGGCCCCAGGTTCTATTCCTATAATTTTTAAGGGCGTGGTCGATTTACTTCTTTTATTTCCTAAGAAAGGTTGGACAAGGAATACAAGGACAAATAGGAGCACAGCTAGCCCATAGCCCCATTTCCCTCTTACCTTTTTCTTACCAGGTTCTTTTCCTTCACTCTGATTAAGGCCTTGGACCATCCGATCCAGAAGAATGGCTAATACAACAATCCCTAGGCCTGCGGCAAATCCTTCTCCAGCATTATTTCTTGTAATGGCCTGGTAGACTTGGGTTCCCAAACCATCTGCCCCAATCATAGAGGCAATAACCACCATGGACAGGGCTAGCATAATCGATTGGTTGACTCCCTGCATAATGGTCTTCTTTGCCATGGGAAATTCTACCTTGTGGAGCTTTTCCCTAGACGTGGCACCAAAGGCATCTGCTGCCTCAATAAGTTCCGGGTCCACTTGCCTGATTCCCAGGTTAGTTAACCGGGTTACTGGAGGCATGGAAAAGATGATCGAGGCAATAATCCCTGGCACCATTCCAATTCCAAAAAAAGAGACTGCCGGTATGAGGTAAACAAAGGCAGGCATGGTCTGCATAAAATCTAGAATCGGCGTTAAAATTTTATTGGCTGTTTCTTTTTTTGCCATCAAAATCCCTAGGGGAATACCTATTAGGATTGTAAAAAAAGATGCCGTTAAAATAAGAGCTAGGGTCAACATCGTATCCTGCCAGTAGCCTAGGTTTAAAATATAGGCAAGTCCTAGGAAGGTAAAAAGAACCAGGCCCTTCTTCTTGGTTAAAGAGTAAGTTAATCCAAGAGCTAAAATAATAAAAGCCCAAGGCGGAACAGCCTCCAAGGCACTGGCTAAATTGGATACAAAAAAATCTAGTCCCTGGGCAATGGGATTAAAAAACCACTGGGCATGAACTCGCAAGTATTCAACCAGCTGGTCAATCCAGGCTATAATAGGAAGTTGAGGTATCTTAGGCATAGGACACCTCCTCCTTGGATAGGGCAGCTAAAACTGTCCCTCGAATAATAATGCCTTTTAACACTTTTTGGTCTGTGACAGCAATAGGCACCTTAATATCATAAATTTTTTCAATAATTTCGGTTAAAGGACAGTCCTCATCCACTCTAGGGACGTCTGTTTCCATTATGGACCTTATATCTATAACATGGTCCTTAATTCCCTGAGCTGCTTCATCTGCCGTTACTATTCCTTGAAGTTCATTTTTTTCATTGACCACATAGATGCTTGAAATTCCTGCCTGCTTCATCCTCTCCAAGGCTACCCGGGGGCCATGCCGGCGTACATCTATGGTTTCCGGTTGAATCATAATATTTTCTGCACTTAAAATTTTGGATACATCTACATCTTCTACAAACCGTTCTACAAAGGTATTGGCTGGATTCATTAAAATTTCTTCCGGAGTCCCCACTTGTACTATTTTTCCATCCCGCATAAGGGCAATATGGTCCCCTAGTTTCAGAGCTTCATTGAGGTCATGGGTAATAAAAACAATGGTTTTACCCATTTTGGCCTGCAATTTTTCTAATTCATCCTGCATCTCTTTACGGATTAAGGGGTCTAAGGCCGAGAACGCCTCGTCCATTAAAATAATATCTGTATCTGCCGCCAAGGCTCTGGCAAGACCAACCCTCTGCTGCATTCCGCCAGATAGCTGGCTTGGATACTGATCTTCATAGCCAGCTAAATTAACTAATTCCAAGGCTTCTTTAGCTTTTCTTAATCGATCTTCTTCAGGAATTCCCTGGACTTCTAAGCCATAGGCTGTATTTTCCGCTATGGTCATATGGGGAAAAAGAGCAAAACTTTGGAAAACCATGGCAATCTTTTGCCGACGGACATCTCTAAGTTCTGCCTTATTTAAGTTTGTAATATGCACGCCGTCAATTAATATATCTCCACTGGTGGGTTCAATCAAGCGGTTTAACATCCTTATTAAGGTGGACTTTCCACTTCCGGATAAACCCATAATGACGAAAAGTTCTCCCTCATTAATGTCTAAGTCAACTTGGTTGACACCTACCGTCATTCCTGTTTCTTTAAATATCTCTTCTTTTGTCTGTCCTTTTTTTAGACGTTTTAATCCTTCTTTCGTATTTTTTCCAAATATTTTTGTTAAATTTTTAATCTCTATTTTCTTCATTGTCACTCCTTTCACTTGAATCACTACTTTATTATGGTATCATATATATTTTTTCATTACAAATTTCCCAGGGATTCTGGCTCTATCTAGCTATTTTGAACCAATCTTTAAAACTTTTGTATGATTTCTATTTTCTTTCGAACTTGTCTTAAATAAAAAGGACCCTTGTATTTGCTACAAAAGTCCTTTTACTTCTTCCCACTCTATTTTATTTTCTAGGGCTAGTTTTCTAGTTCCTTTCGAAATTTAAAAATAAACTTCCCGTCTTCTTGCAAGGCTTCATATTTTATATGGTAGTTTTGGAAAAGATTCCCCACAATATAAAGGCCCAGACCATTGCTATTTTTCTTGTTTAAGTCAAAATTTACATCAAATATTTGTCCCATATCCAGGGGAGCCTTGTCCTTATAGGTATTTTTCATGAAAAACCAGTCCCCGTCTACTCCCATATGAATGTGACCATCAGGATCTGTATACTTCACAGCATTGCTCATGAGGTTGGAGAGAATAATTTTCAGGGCTGTCCGCCCCATCCAGATGGTTCCCTCTCCCAGGTCTTCCGTAATCCTAATATTTTTCTCCTTGGCCAAGACCTGGTATTTTTCTAAAACTTCTTCCAAGACCTCTTTAATTTTTAGCACTTCCCCATCATTTTTTAAGTTATCCAGGGAAGACAGGGTTAAAATTTGAGAAATATTTTCTGTAAGGCTATCTACCAGGTCAATAGATTTCTGGATATAGAGGTCCCGGTCCTTGTATTTGCCAATTTTGTACTTCATATTTTCCAGGATAATCTTCAGACTTGCCAGGGGAGTCTTTAGTTCATGGGAGGCTCCCCTGAAAAAGTCATATTTCAGCTTTTCCAATTTTATAATTTCCTGATTTTTTAAGTTCAAGGACTCCATAGCTTCTAAAAGAGTCCGGTAGAGGTCATTAATTTGCTCTTTTAAGTGGCCCACTTCATTTGTAGAGTCCACCTCCAGGCGAGCCTCCTTGTCTAAGGCCATCATCTTGTCCGTAACCCTGGTGATTTCCTCAATATTATTCTTTATGGCCCTGGCATAAAAAAAGGAGAGGACTATGGAAAAAAGAAGGGAAATTGCCAGAGAATAGGGCAAAAATTCAAGGCTTAAGTCCTTGGCCTCCTTCTTCATGTCTGCTGTAGAAATAAATTGTAGGGAGATTTTTTCCCCTGTATCCAGGCCAATCTCCCGCTCTTCAATAATTAGGGAGTTGTTGGCGCTGTCCAAATTAATATCCAAATCTTGCCCAATGGGAATGGCATTGTTCTTCTTGTCCCCTTTAATCCCTGCCTGGACTTCACTAGTTTTTGAATAAAGATCTAGAGCTTCCTCTATGTAGGCCAGGTCTCTTCCTTCCATGGTCCTGGACACTTCATTGGCCTTGCTGGTTAGGTCTTCTTTTCTCCTTTCCAGGTAGGTCTTGGGAAAGATGAAAAAAACTAAGAGGTGGATAAACAAAATAATAATACCCAGAACAGAAAAGATTTGTAGGAACATCTTTGGAAATATCTTTAAATTTTTCATTTTCTCTCCAACTTATAGCCCACATTCCGGATGGTAACAATACAGTCTAACTTTAACTTTTTCCGGAGCTCCTTAATATAGACATCAATGACCCGGTCATAGGGAATTTCTTCCGTCTCTTTCCAGACATGATCAATAATCTGCATCCTGGTCAGGGCCCGGCCTTCATTTTCCAGTAGGTACTTTAAAATTTCCAGCTCCTTGGCATTGACATCAAGGTTCTGGCCCCCTAGCCTGGCGGTATAACTGGTAAAGTTTACTTCTAAGTCCTGATAATGAAAGGTCTCCAGGGAGGCAAAATTCTTTTGAATCAAGCCATCCACCCGGGCTTTCAGGACCGGCAGGGAAAAGGGCTTTTCCATGTAGCCGTCCGCCAGGTTACTAAAGGCCTCAATTTTATACTCCTCCTGGCCAAAGGCCGTCAACATTAAAATGGGCAGACTGCTCTTCTTCCGTATTTCCTTTAAGACCTCTAGACCATTGACCAGGGGAATTTGAATATCTAAAATCACCAGGTTGACTTCAGGATTAAATTTTTCTAGGGCTTCCTCCCCATCCTTGGCCTCTAGAATTTGATAGCCAAATTCTGATAAGTAGGCACTGACTCCTTCCCGGATTACTTGATCATCTTCCACCACAAGTATTTTCATAGGGCCCTCCTTTGCAAGTGTTAAGTTTATTATATCTCAAAGACCCCCTTAAATTATAGTCTTTTATCCTTGCCTCTTTATTTTCTTAAGCCAGCTCTCAATTTTTTATCCCATAGCCAATGGCTTCCACAGGACAGGCCTTTTGACAGCGGCCACAGCGAATACATTCCAAGTGGTTGCAATTTTCCACCGGGTCGATGTTCATTTGGCAAACTTTTTTACACCGGCCACATTGGATGCACTTGTCCTTGTCCAGGCGGTAGCGGAAAACAGAAATAGGATTAAAGACTGAATAGACGGCCCCTAGGGGGCAAATGTACTTGCAAAAAGGTCTGTAAATCATCATTGCCAGGACAAGGGTCGTGATTAAAATCAGTCCCTTCCAATAGTATAAAAAGCCTATGGCTCCCCGCATAGTCTGATTGAGGGCTACCAAGGGAATTCCTCCCTCCAACATCCCTACGGGACAGATGAGTTTACAAAAATAGGGGGACCCTTGTCCTAAAATATCCACCAAAAATAGGGGAAGAAGGATGACAAAGACCAGTAAAATCACATATTTTAATTTTCTTAAGTACTTATCCAGCTTAAAGCTGTCAATTTTTTTATAAAAGGGAATCTTGTGAAGGAGGTCCTGGACTAGGCCAAAGGGGCAGAGCCAGCCACAGACAAACCTCCCTACAAGGCCTCCAATAAACAATAAAAAACCTAGAACATAGTAACTAAACTTATACTTGCCATTGCCTAGAACTGCCTGGAGGGCCCCTATGGGACAGGCCCCCTTGGCCCCGGGGCAGGAGTAGCAATTCATCCCTGGCAGGCAAAACTTTTTAAGGTCTCCACTGTAAATTTTTCCTGTTTTAAAACCTTGGAAGTAGGAATTGGTGAAGAGGAACCAGGCCCCTTGAAAAAGGTGCCTTCGTCCCTCCTGGCTTTCCACTTTATTTTTTTTTGCCTTCCAGGGCATGTTTTTTTTTGATTTATCCAATGCCAATACACTCCATACAGATCCTCACAGCCTTGTCCAGGACAACCTGGGCTTCCCCATTTTGGTAGCCTTGGTAGACCATCCACACACCTAAGCCTAAAATTCCCAGACTGAAAAAGCGACTGTTTACAATTTTACTTTTCATAGGTTCTCGCTCCTATAGCTCCTTATTTCTTGACCTTGGCCAGTTCTTTTTCCACAATTTTTTCCCAATCCTTTAGATTGTGGGAACCGGAGTAAGTTTCACCTACAATTTTTCCATTTTTATCCACAAAGAATGTTTCTGGCAGGGCTTGAATGCCGTTTAAGCGCCCATTGAAATTTGTCTTGTCTGGCATTAAGAAGGGATAGCTGGCCTTGGTTTTACTTTGGATTAACTTGGCCTTTTCCAGGGCTTCCTTATTTTCTCCATCTTGGTCTACAGTATCTGTCACTACACCAACAACATTGACCCCCTTGTCCTTCATTTCCTTTTGTAGGGTTGCCAGGTCTGGAATTTCCTTGACACAGGCTGTACACCAGGTGGCAAAGACATTGACCATGGTTAGGTCGTAGTTTTCGAAATCTTTCTTCCCAAATTCTTTGCCATTGATGTCTTTTGTAGACAGGTTACCTAGGTCTCCAGCTGCCTCACTATTGAAGGCTTCTGTATTTTCCAGGTCAGATTTTTCTCCTAGGACAAAGCCATTTTTCGGCCGGTCTTTTTTCTCAATCATTTCAACTTCTGTCTTGGAAAATTCTTCTGCAAAATCCTTGGCATCTTTTTTTACACTTAAATAGTAGTCGTATTCTCCATCCTTGGAGCTTCCAATTTTTTTGTGGTCATCACATTTTGTAATCTTGGTCAATTCTTCTTCATCCATGCCCTTCTTGAACATTCCAAGACTGCCCACTCTTTCAAGACCTGCTTGCCATTTTTCATAGCCATCGCCCATTTTACCTACTTCTGCATTTTTTTGGTCTTCTGTCAACTTGCTAAAGGTCACCATGGCATAGGTTAAATCCTGGTCCATGGGGCTTTGGTCGTCCAACATGGCAATATTTTTCTCGTCCATGTCTTTCCGGATTTGATCTGAAAGCTTGAATTTAAGGCCCAGGTATTCATAAACATATTCTTCCTTGGCCTTAATGCTATAGTCTGCCGGTTTAAAAGTTTCATTGGTTTGATCTGCTTCTATGGACATGCCAGCTTCATTGGAACTGACAGCTTGACCATTTCCTAGCTGATCTTTAGGCACATTCTTTTGACATCCAATGACACCCACACTCAGGGCCATAGTCAAAAATAAACAGGCCCCCTTAAATACCTTCTTTTTCATAGTTTTCCTCCTTCAATCATTTTCTTCCCTGGACCTAAAAGTCCGGAAGAAATTTAAGTACATCTTTATAATCCTATACTACAGGACTTTTATGAAACATAGATGAAATGACGAAGGAATTCTTTCTTTTTTATAAAATTTTTGAATCACCCTCTGTTAACCGACTCTGACTTGAAGTAGACTTTTGTTTAAATCCTGACCTATTTCCCCAGTAGAGCCCTTGACCTATAAACCAAAAAAGACCCTGGAGTTTCCTCCAAGGTCCTTTTATTTAATGGGTTTTTTTTAATTATTCAGCGTCAGTTCCTTCAGCTAATTTTACATATCCTTCGTAACGAGCTTTTGCTTGTTCTTCAGCAAGATCGAATAAGTTTTCAGCACGTTCTGGGAATAATTTCTTCAAGGAAGTGTAACGAACTTCACCATCTAAGAATTCACGGTAAGGTTTAGTTGGAGCCTTAGAGTCTAACTTAAATGGATTTTCTCCTTCAGCCTTAAGAGCTGGGTTGTAGCGGTATAAGTGCCAGTATCCAGTATCTACAGCTTTCTTTTCTTCTGCAATAGAGTTACCCATACCTGCACGGATACCGTGGTTAATACATGGAGCATAAGCAATGATTAGAGATGGTCCATCATAAGCTTCAGCTTCACGAATAGCTTTTAGGGCTTGATTCTTATCTGCACCAAAGGCAATTTGAGCAACGTAGATGTAGCCGTAGCTAGTCATCATTAAGCCAAGGTCTTTCTTCCGAGTTTCCTTACCAGCAGCAGCAAATTGTGCTACAGCACCAGTTGGAGTTGACTTAGAAGATTGTCCACCAGTGTTGGAGTATACTTCAGTATCTACAACAAAGATATTAACATCTTCGCCTTGGGCTAGAACGTGGTCAAGTCCACCAAATCCGATATCGTAGGCCCAACCGTCACCACCGAAGATCCATTGGCTACGTTTGATTAAGAAGTTCTTCATGGACTTCAATTCTTTAATTTCTTCTTCACATTGGCCATAGGATTTGTCAAGTAGTGGTAAGATCTTAGCAGCAGCTGCCTTGGATCCCTTGTAATCTTCTTTATTTTCAATCCATTCTTTTAATGCAGCAGTTAATTCACCGTCTACATTGGCTTCAATAACTTTGTTAGCAACAATGGCAAGTTGGTTACGAATTTGGTCAGAACCAAGTTTCATACCAAAACCATATTCTGCGTTGTCTTCAAATAGGGAGTTTGCCCAAGAAGGTCCATTTCCACAGGAGTCTGTGCAATAGGGCATAGATGGAGCAGATCCACCCCAAATGGAGGAACATCCAGTTGCGTTGGAAATCATCATGCGGTCTCCGAATAATTGAGTGATTAACTTGATATAGGGTGTTTCACCACAACCTGCACAAGCACCGGAGAATTCAAGGTGAGGCATGAAGAATTGAGAGTTTTTAACGTTGTTTGGTTCAAAGTTTTCTTGTTTAGATTTTACTTCGTCCATTGCATAATCCCAGTTGTGAGATTGAATTTCAAATTCTTCTTCAAATGGAGTCATGACTAGGGCTTTTTCCTTAGCTGGACATACTTGAGCACAGTTTCCACAGCCAGTACAATCTAGTGGAGAAATTTGAATCCGGTATTGCATTCCTTCAGTGCCCTTACCATTAGCTTTTTTGGTTTCAAAAGTTTCTGGTGCATTCTTTGCTTCTTCTTCGTCTAGTAAGAAGGGACGAATAACAGCATGAGGACATACGAAAGAACATTGGTTACATTGGATACAGTTTTCAATCTTCCAGTGAGGAACATTTACAGCAATACCACGTTTTTCATAGCGGGAAGTTCCAGATGGGAAGGTACCGTCTTCAATATCTACGAAAGTAGAAACAGGAAGGTCATTTCCTTCTTGACGAGTCATTGGAACAAGAACTTCATTGATAAATTCTGGAGCTCCTGGAATCTTTCCGTCTTCGTCGTCTTGTGCATTCTTCCAGCTTTCAGGTACTTCAATGCGTTTTGTAGCATCCATACCACGATCTACAGCTTCATTGTTCATGGCAACAATGTCGTCACCCTTTAGGCCGTAGTCTTTAACGATGGCTTCTTTTAATTTCTTAACAGCTTCGTCTAGTGGAAGAATTTCAGATAATTTGAAGAAGGCAGCTTGCATAACCATGTTGGTCCGTCCGCCTAGGCCTACTTCAGAAGCAATCTTTGTAGCGTTAATTGTATAGAATTCAATATCGTTGTTAGCAATAGCTCTCTTTAGGGAAGCAGGTAGGTGTGTTTCAAGTTCTTCTTCAGTCCAGATTGTATTTAATAGGAACTTACCACCTTTTTTGATTCCGCGAAGTAAGTCATATTGGTGAACATAGGATTGTTTTGAACAGGAAATGAAGTTTGCTTCAGTGATAAGGTAAGTTGAAGTAATCTTCTTGTCTCCAAAACGTAAGTGAGACATAGTAACCCCACCAGATTTTTTGGAGTCATAGTCAAAGTATCCTTGAGCGTACATGTCTGTACCGTCCCCAATAATCTTGATAGCAGATTTGTTAGCACCTACAGTACCATCGGAACCGAAGCCCCAGAACTTACATGCAATAGTTCCTTCTGGTTCAGTTTGGATGATTTCATCAACTGGAAGAGAAAGATGAGTTACGTCATCTTCAATACCAAGTGTAAAGTTGTGACGTGGTGCATCTTGGTCAAGATGTTTGTAAACAGCTAGGATTTGAGAAGGAGTGGTATCCTTGGAACCTAGACCATAGCGTCCGCCAACAATCACTGGACGATTTGCATCATCATAATAGATATCACGAATATCTAGGTAAAGTGGTTCGCCAATGGCTCCCTTTTCTTTAGTCCGGTCTAAGACAGCAATTTTTTCAACAGTCTTAGGCATAGCTTTTAAGAAATATTCTTTAGAGAATGGGCGATAAAGATGAACTTTTAATAGACCAACTTTTTCTCCCTTGTTGTTCAAGTAGTCAACAACTTCTTCAATCGTTTCAGTTACAGAACCCATGGCAACAATAACCTTCTTGGCATCTTCTGCACCGTAGTAGTTGAAGAGGTCATATTCACGACCAGTTACTTCACTGATCTTCTTCATATAGTCATGTGTAATGTCAATAATGTCTGTATAGAAGTGGTTTGAAGATTCAAGAGCTTGGAAATAAATATCTGGGTTTTGTGCAGTACCACGTACTTTAGGATTGTTAGGTCCTAAGGAACGTTCTTTAAATGCACGTACAGCATCTCTGTTTACAAGTTTTGCTAAGTTGTCATAGTCCATAACTTCAATTTTTTGAATTTCATGACTTGTTCTAAATCCATCAAAGAAATGAACAAAAGGTACACGACCTTCAATAGAAGCTAAGTGAGCAACCCCACCTAGGTCCATAACTTCTTGAACAGATCCAGAAGCTAAAAGAGCAAAACCAGTTGCACGAGTTGCCATAACGTCTTGGTGGTCACCAAAGATACTTAAGGCATGAGAGGCTAGAGCCCGAGCTGCAACGTGGAAAACACCTGGTAAAAGTTCCCCAGCAATTTTGTACATGTTGGGAACCATAAGTAAAAGTCCTTGAGATGCTGTAAATGTAGATGTTAAAGCACCTGCTTGTAAAGAACCGTGAACAGCCCCTGCTGCACCACTTTCTGCTTGCATTTCTTTAACAAACACTTCTTGTCCAAAGACATTCTTCCGTGATTGGGCAGCCCAAGCATCAATGTGTTCTGCCATTGGAGAAGATGGTGTAATAGGGTAGATACATGCCACATCAGAAAACGCGTAAGCCACGTGAGCGGCTGCTTCGTTCCCATCCATGGTCTTCATAACTTTCGCCATTAAAAAAAACCTCCTTTATTAGTTAAAACAATAACCTTGTATCTAAATCATAACAAATAATATTTTCAATTGCAATCCTTTTCAGTTTAATTTATCACAAAATCCTTGGAGGATTTTATAAAAATTTTCCAAGGCCTTCCAAAGGGCCAATCTGTCCAATTCATAGAAAAAAAGGATTTAGACCTCCCTAAATCCTCTCCTTCTTTCTCACTCTTTATTTTTTTGCCGCCGTTGAATTTCATTTAAGACCCGGTTATTTAAAGCTGTGGCTGCATTGTAGCCTAAGTCCTTCAGTTTAAAGGTCTTGGTGGCCACCTCCACCACCATAGAAGTATTTCTGCCGCTTTTTACAGGAATGGTCATTAAGGGAATTTCTAGGCCTAAATATTGACCATATTCATTGTCCTCTCCTAGGCGGTCATAGGAAACATCTTCTTTCCATTGCTCCAGGTGGATGACTAGCTCCACTTCTTCTTCCTCCATGACACAGCCAACCCCGAAAATTCTTTGGACGTCAATAATCCCAATGCCACGAATTTCCATAAAGTGCTGGGTCACCTTGGGACTGGACCCAATCAGCTTTTCATCCATCCTCTTGATAATGACAGTATCGTCAGAAATCAGCTTATGGCCCTTGCCTAAAAGGTCCAAGGCCGTTTCACTCTTCCCTACGCCGGAGGCCCCTGTTAAAAGGACGCCCACTCCGTAAATATCCAGTAAAATTCCATGGACCCGCATGGAGGGAGCCAAGACATCATCCATGTAGTTAATGAGAATATTGACTAGGGGACTGGTATTTAATTTACTGGCCAGGATAGTCCGGTCATATTTTTTGGCCAATTCTATAGCTTCTTTAAAGACAGGATTTCCCCTGGAAAAAATCATCACCGGGATTTTACTTTCAAAAATTGGCTCCAGGACCTCCCAGCGTTTTTCCGGGGTCAAGTCATTGCAAAATTCCCACTCAGCTCCCCCAATAATTTGAATTCGATCTGAAACATAGTGCCTATAGTAGCCAAATAACTGAAGGCCGGGCCGATTTAATTCATTTGAAGTAATTTCTACATTTTCATAATTTTTTGCTAGGTAGACTTCTTCAAAGGTAAAATCTTCAATTAAGCGCTTTAGGCTAAAGGATCCGTTCAAGCCTTATCCCCCTCTTTCCAATAATTTTTTAAAGTTTCAGCCACCCTTTGGTTCATGCCGTCCACTTCTGCTAATTCTTCCAAACTGGCTTCTTTGATTTTTTTTATACTCTTAAAATGCATCATCAGGGCCTTCTTCCTCTTGGGCCCAATTCCTGGAATATCGTCTAATTGCGACTTAAAAGTGTTCTTCTTATGAAGGGACTTGTGGTAGTTCAAGGCAAAGCGATGGGCTTCTTCCTGGATACTAAATAAGAGCCGGTAGAGTCTGGAAGACACCTTCAAGGGAATTTCCTTTCCTTCATAGACCATGCCCCGGGTCTTGTGAAAGTCATCCTTGACAAGACCTACAACGGGAATCCTGATTCCCAGCTTCCTTAAGACCCCCTCTACAATATTGACCTGGCCCTTGCCCCCATCTATGAGGAGAAGGTCTGGAAAAAGAGAAAACGAAGAAAGTTTTTCTTCCTCTTTTTCCGACTGGCCCCGTAAAAACCGCCGGGACAGGACTTCTTCCATACTTTTATAGTCATCTGGCCCCTGGACCGTTTTTATCCGAAATTTTCGGTAGTCACTTTTTTTCGCCAGGCCATCTTCAAAGACCACCATGGACCCCACCGATTCCACACCGGAAATATTGGAAATATCATAGCATTCCAGGCGGAAGGGCTTTTCTTTAAGGCCCAGGCTTTCTTGTAAGTCTTCCAGGGCCAGAAGGCGTTCATCCTTTTTCTTTTGATAGCGGCTGGTGTTTTTCACCATCATATCCAAAGCATTTTTCTTGGCCATGGTAACCAGGGCCTTTTTTTCTCCCCTTTTCGGGGCTTGAATATAGACCCGGCTTCCCCTTTTTTGGCTGAGCCAGTCTTCAATGGCCTCGTCTACCAAGTCTTCTTCAATTAAAATTTCCCTGGGAATATAGGCCGTTCCCATATAAAACTGTTTTAGAAAAGTTTCTAGAATTTCTTGGGTACTTTCCTGGTTAAAGTGGTCTAACAAAAAGTGCTCCCGGCCAATAATCTTTCCGTCTCGGATAAAGAAAATTTGTACTAAAACAGCATCCACATCCCGGGCTATGGCAATGACGTCCTCTTCCTTTTCCGAAGCGGCCTCCGTAATTTTTTGCCGCTCACTTAAAATATCCAAAGCCTTCATCCCGTCCCGGTACTTAATGGCCCCTTCAAAGTCTAGGTTTTTTGATGCCTCTTCCATTTTCTCTTGGAGCCTGTCATAGATGTCTGTATTCTTTCCATCAAGGAAGCCTTGGATTTCCTGGATGTGTTTTTGATATTCCTTAGGATCCACATTTCCTAGGCAGGGCCCCATGCACCGGTGGATAAAATAGTTAAGACAGGGTCGGATTTTCCCAATAGATTTTTCAATATTTAAGTTGCAGTCTCGAATGGGATAGAGCTCGTGAAAAATTTCAATGGCCTGGTTGACAGCCGTAGTATTTGGAAAAGGGCCGTAGTAGTGGGCTCGGTCCTTCCCCAGTCGCCTGGTCTTCATGACCCTGGGATAGTCTTCCTGGCTGGTAATCTTAATATAGGGATATTGCTTGTCGTCCCTTAAAAGAACATTGTACTTAGGCTTTTTTTCCTTAATCAGGTTTTGTTCCAAAATTAAGGACTCAATTTCATTTTCTACGATAATATATTCAAAGTCCGCAATATGGGACACCATGGCCTGGACCTTCCTGGAACTTTGGCCATAGGACCCAAAATATTGCCGGACCCTCTTCCGTAAGTTTTTCGCCTTGCCTACATAGATGACATCGTCTGTAGAATCCTTCATTAAATAGACCCCAGGATCATTAGGCAGGAGGTCTAAAAGTTCCTTATTAATCATTGTGGTCACGAATAGGCTCTGTTTGCTTGCTTAAATAGCTTTCTTCTTCTGGAGATAAGTTGGGAGATAAGAGATTGTAGACTTGTTCATGGTACTTGTTGAGCCACTGAATTTCATCATTGTTTAAAAGATTGCGGTCAATACACTTCCGGTCAAAGGGAATGTAGCTTAACATATCAAAGGAATAAAAAGTCCCGTCAGGGCTCTTCCCGTCTTCCTTGACCGCTACTACATTTTCAAGACGGATCCCATACTTTCCTTCCTTATATATCCCCGGTTCAATAGTGACCACATAGCCTTCTTTTAGGGGCACATCTTCCGTCCACCGGCTAATCCTGTGGGGGCCTTCATGGACATTTAAGAAATAACCCACGCCATGGCCTGTCCCACACTTGTAGTCCAGGTGGTGCTGCCAAAGAGGCCTACGGGCTATGGCATCCAGCTGACTCCCCTTAGTTCCTTCTAAAAAAACTGTCATAGCCAGGTTAATATGGCTCTTTAAAACCAGGGTATAGTCCCGTTTTTCCTCATCAGTCGGCTCTCCAAAGTGGAGGGTCCTGGTAATATCTGTCGTCCCCCTGTAGTATTGGCCTCCGCTATCAATGAGATAAAAGGAATCCTCTCCTAGGACAGCATCCTTCCCCTTTTGAGCACTATAATGCATCATGGCCCCATTTTCCCCATAGGCAGAAATGGGCGTAAAGGAATCTTCCACATAGTCGATAATCCGCTTGCGGAAGGACACTAACTTTTCCTGGGCTTCAAACTCTGTAATTTTCTTGGCTTTCACTTCCCTATCTAGCCAGGCAAAATATTTCACCAAGGCCACTCCATCATCCATGTAGGCCGTCTTTTGATTGTTTAATTCCACCTCATTTTTCTTGGCCTTGAAAAAAGTCGTTGGATTCATATCTTCTGTCAGCCTATTCTTTTCCCTTAGGGCTAGGTAGAGGTCTACATTGGTTTTTTCAGGGTCCAGTAAAATTTTTTGGTCTTTAATTTTTTCTAGGTCTTTATAAATTTCTTCATAGGCCTTGACCCCAATCTTTTCCCCTTCCAAGTAGGTCAAAAGGTCTCGATTAACCTTGTCCGAGTCCACATATAGGGTTTGGACTTCCTGGCTGATCACCATAAAACTTAAAAAGACAGGGTTGCATTCAATGTCCTTGCCCCTTAAATTCGTAAGCCAGGCAATGTCATCTAAGGAAGAAAGTAAAAAGAGGTCCAGATTTCGGTCCTTTAAGTCTTCCCGTACTTTTCCTATTTTTTCCTCACTGGTGAGCTTTGTATAGGCACTTTTTAGAGAAAAGATTTTTCCCTTGGGTAGGGCTGGCCGGTCTTTCCAAAGGTCTCCTACCAGGTCTAGACTCTTGTAATTTAGGTCTTTTCTCTTGCCTTCCAATTTCAAAAAGTCCTTGGCCATAAAGATTTTTCCATTAAAAGCCACATTTTCTCCCTCTTGGGCTTTTTTCTCAAGCCAGGCCAGGGGGTCCAAAACTCCCGGTTCTCCTAGTTTCATCAGTTGAAAACCAGACCCCTCCAGTTCTCTTCCAGCCTGAATATAATACCGTCCATCCGTCCATAGGTAGGCTTCTTCCTGGCTGATAACCGCTGTTCCTGCAGATCCGGTAAAGCCTGTAACAAAGGTCCGGTACTTATAGGCATCTGCCGGGTATTCACTTCCGTGGGGGTCTCCTGTGGGAATTATATAGTAATCCACGCCCTCTTTTTCCATGCGAGAGCGAATTTCTTTTAACTTTTCCATGCATCACACTTCCTTTTCTATACCTATTTTACCTTATTTTAAAAAAAATAACACCCTAGTTCCCGGATGCTCGCCCTTCATCCAGAAAACTAGGGTGTTCCTTAACCTTGTTCCAGGAGGACCCTGTGGATAATCTCCTCCTTGCTTTGATCGTACTGAGAAAAAAGTTTTTTAGCCAGTGGAATATTGGAATATACACACCAATACCCCTTGTAGGAAGAGGCCTTGCCACCAAAATTGGTAAAGGCCTCCACATCACTTAAAGGATAACCCAAAAACAAACCCACTTCATGGGGGCAGGCCCCTTGAAATCGGGACTTTAAACACTCCAAAGTCTCTTTAATGCTTCCAGGATTCTCGTAGCCACACCGCCTTAAATAGTCTTGACAGTCCCCTTCTTGTAACCGGTCTTCTAGGCATTTTTCTTGGAAAAAGTAAACCAAAACCCCCTGGGGGCTTTCCCTTAAAATAAAGGACTTTAAGCCCAATCTTTCTTCGTAGTCTTGACGGTAGTTTAAAAATATCTTGTGGAGAGGTTTTTTTGTGTGGGATAAATTTAAAAGACCACCAAGTTTTTGACAAGACCGGGTTGGGGCCAGTTGAACCTTTAAGTAATAGTACAGGTAGGTGAAGTCATCTAAAAGACTTATTTTCTCATAAAATCTTTGACTGTCCGTCATTAGGCTCGAGCCAGGTCCTTGCCCAGCATCCGCAAGTCATCCAGGGCATCCTCATCTGGGTCGTCATAGGCTATAAAACCTTCCGCCTCCAATAAGTCTGCTCCAGCTTCCTTCATTTCTTCGGCCCAGTCTTTCATCCATTGGCCTTCAGCCCATTCATAGGACCCAAATAAAAGAGTCTTCTTGCCCCTAATGACTTCCTTGCTTTGGTCAATAAAGGGCCGCATTTCTTCCTCTTCCAATTCCTCTGCCCCCATGGCTGGACAACCAAAGGCTACAGCATCGGCATTTTTCACGTCATCCAAGGACGCCCCTGATACTTGAAGGAGTTTTGCTTCACTTCCTTCTTTTTCTATTCCTTCCACTAGGGCCTGGGCCATTTTTTCTGTATGACCTGTTCCGGACCAATAAATGACACTGATTTTTTTCATAAAATTTCCTCCAATCTTAATTTGATATTTATTATCAATTATAATATTATTATACTAGATTCTTTTTCGAATTACTTGTATAATATAGCTGATTTATTTTGTTAAAAGGAGTGCCAAATGTATAACTTTCTACATATTGTGAAAAAATTAAAAAAATCAACCCTTCAAGTGGCCAAGGAAGCCCTCTATAAGGACCTATCCCCCTACTTAGATGATAGTCAAGCCCGCAAAAAATACCTCTGCCACCTAAATATCTTTCTCTCCACCTACTTTTTATTAAAGTATAAAATGGACCTGTCTCAACTGGCCCAGAGGATGGACAGAGAAATTGACCTAATTACCTCTTCTGATGAAGCCTTGAGCCTGGGAAAGCAAATTTTATACGAATACAAGGACCAGTTTGGTCAATCCACCCTGCCGGTAAACCACCAACTCATTAAGGATTCCCTGGCCTTTATCCAAAACCACTACCATGAAAAAATCACCCTCCAAATTATGGCAAATAAACTCCACATCTCTAAAAACTACCTCTGCCACCTCTTCCAACAGGAAACAGGCCATAAGTTTTGTGAATATGTCTCCCTAGTCCGGGTGAGCGAGGCCAAGCAACTCATTGAAGAAAATGAAGAGACCTTTACAGACATTGCCTACCTCTGTGGGTTTTCAAGCCAAAGCCATTTTTCCACCACTTTTAAAAAATACGCCGGTTGCACCCCCAAAGAATACCAAAAAAACCTTCAATAATTTCATACTTAAGTTTCAGCTTATCTTAAAAGAAAAGCCCAGAGACAAGTTTTCTCCTGTCTCTGGGCTTTTCCTTCTACTTCTTTTAGCTTATCCAACTTAAGAGTCTTTATTTTCTTAAATCCAAGTACATATAATCAAAATCCACATACCGGTCTTCCAATTTAAAAAAATCTGGCATCCTTCCCAGCTTTTTAAAACCATATTTTTCATAGAGTCGAATAGCCCTTTGATTGTCCTTGCCGACTTCTAGGTTTAAAAGTTCAAGTCCACTTTCCTTGCCATAGGCGATGATTTTTTCCATTAGTTGGCTACCAATACCTAGACCCCAACTTTCTTTTAACACGGCTAAGGCGACTTCTCCCCGATGCCTCATTCTCCCTGAAAATCCTTGTAAACTTCCTGTTCCTAGGAGTTTTTCTCCCCTCCAGGCTGTATAAAAAATAGAAGTTTTTGCTTCTTGCATTTTTTCTAAGAATTCTTTTTCTTCTTCTAGATTTATAGTAAACCCTTCCTTGCCAAAGCTTAAGTTGTCAGTTTGACTCCCTACTTCTCTGCTAAAGGCTAGGATATCCCCAGCATCTTCCTTTTGCCCTTGGCGTATAATGATCTTGTCCATGTCTATCTCCTTGAAACTTTCCCAGCTTTTATTCTCTCGCAAGCTTTCACAGGCTTGAAAGAGATAAAATCCCTCCTAGGCTTTCACCGGGAGGGATTTATCCTTATTTTTCTTGTCTCAAAAACTTTCTTCTTGAGAATTTTCCTCTTCCACTTGAAGACCTTCCTCTTGAGTATTTTCCTTTGCTTCTTGGAGGACTTCATGATACTTCTTAAGAATTGCTTCTTCTAAACACTTCCGGGCATTGACGTTAATTGGGTGGGCAATATCCCGGAATGAACCTGTTGCCGTTCTCCTACTAGGCATTGCAAGAAATAGACCATTTGACCCTTCTATTACTTTCATGTCATGAACAACAAATTCATCATCAAAGGTGACAGAAGCGATGGCTTTCATTTTTCCTTCTTTTGCAATTGGTCGAATCCATATGTCTGTAATATTCATGAGCTTACCATCCTTTCTTAAGTCTATTATACTATATTTTTCAGAAAAAAGGTAAATTCTTTGAACTTTCTTCACACCATGAAAGGTTTTTCCTTCTATTTGTGATTTATGCTATAATAGATAGAGATTGAGGAGGGACATGTTTGTTAGCTTTTGACTTAAAAAACAACCACCGCCACGTCCATTTCATTGGAATTGGCGGGGTTTCTATGAGCGGATTAGCAGAAATCCTAAATAGCCACGGATTTACTGTCAGCGGATCCGATATGAACGAATCAAAAATTACCCGTCACTTAAGAGACCAGGGGATAAAAATTTATATAGGCCATAGTAAGGACCATATCCAGGGAGCCGATATTGTCATCTATACCGATGCCATTTCTCTGGATAATGAAGAACTCCAGGCAGCCATGAAGCAAAAACTAGATTTAATCGACCGGGCCCGCTTTTTGGGCCAGTTAATGCTGGACTACAAGCAGTCCATCGCCGTGTCCGGCACCCATGGAAAAACCTCTACCACATCCATGATTACAAGTATTATTAAAGATTTGGAAGAAAATCCAACCATCCTCCTTGGAGGAAACCTAGATGAAATCCATGGCAATGTTCGCCTAGGAGGCCACCAGCTCTTTTTAACAGAAGCCTGTGAATACAAGGCTAATATCACAAAATACTATCCTACTACAGCCATTATCTTAAATATGGATGAAGACCACCTGGACTATTTTGACAATATGGACCATATTTATAGGACCTTTGCCCAATATGTAGAGAATATTTCCGAGACAGGCCAGGTCCTCTTAAATATAGACGACCCCCAAGTAAAAAAATTAGCCCAAGAAACCAGGGCCCAGGTTAGAACTTTCTCCTTAAAAGAAGAAGCCGACTACCAGGCCAGGAACCTTCGCTTTGATTCCTTTGGCCACCCAAATTTTGACCTCTACTATCAAGGGGAAAAAATTCACCGGATCCAACTCCAAGTCATGGGCCAGCACAATGTCTACAACAGCCTGGCGGCCATTGGAGCTGTTCATATGAATGGAATTTCCTTTGACCAGGCCATTCGTGGGATTGAAACCTACAAGGGTGTCCACCGGAGGTTGGAAACCAAGGGAAAGGTCAATAATATCCTCGTCATTGATGACTATGCCCACCACCCTACAGAAATTAAGTCTACCCTCCATGCCTTGAGAGCCGCCCATCCTGGGAAGATTTTCTGCGTCTTTCAGCCCCACACCTTTACCCGGACCAAGCTTTTATTAGATGGCTTTGCCAGTAGCTTTCATGAAGCCGATGCTGTGGTCATTACCGATATCTATGCCGCCCGGGAAAAGGACTACGGCGACATCCATTCCAAAACCCTGGTAGATGCCATTAATAAAAAAGAAGAAATCGCCCAGTATATTTCTTCTTTTGATGATATTGTGGCCTACTACCTGGACCAATTAAAGCCTGGAGACAGCCTGGTCACCATGGGGGCAGGAGATGTCTATTTAGTAGGTGAAAAGTTTTTAGAAGCTGAAAAAAAACTCCACCTGGAAGCTACTGATTAAAAAACTAATTTTTTTCATTACAAACTTGCTTTATTTGCTGGCAGAAATTTTCTGTCAGCTTTTTTCTATCTTGCTGGAAAGAGATGACCTGTATCCCAACCCTTCCTGTGCTATAATTTAAGTATATTCTAGGAAATTCTAATTTAAATTGTTTTTAGGAGGAAATAATGGACAATAAAAAAGAAGCCATGGATTTACACAAAAAGCTTAAAGGAAAGCTTGAAATCAAGTCTAGGGCAAAGACCGACACAGCCAAGGACCTGGCCCTGGCCTATACTCCCGGTGTAGCCGAAGCCTGCCTGGCCATTGAAAAAGATCCCGACCAAGCCTTCCAATTAACCAGAAAGTGGAACCTTGTAGCCGTCGTCACAGATGGAACAGCCGTCCTGGGCCTGGGAGACATTGGCAGCCTGGCCGGCATGCCTGTTATGGAAGGAAAATCCATCTTATTTAAAAACTTTGCCAATGTAGATGCCTTTCCTATTTGTCTAGAGACCAAGGACACAGAAGAAATCATCCAAACCGTAAAAAATATTGCCCCTAGCTTCGGCGGGATCAACCTGGAAGACATTAAGGCTCCGAAATGCTTTGAAATCGAACAACGGCTCACAGAAGAATTAGACATCCCCGTCTTCCATGACGACCAACATGGGACTGCCATTGTGGTCCTAGCCGGCATTTTAAACTCCTTAAAAGTCGTAGGGAAAAAATTGGAAGACTGCCGGATTGTCATGAGTGGAGCTGGAGCTGCCGGCATGGCCATCCTCCACCTCCTCCAATTAGAAGGTGCCAAGGATGTCATCTTTGTCGGCCGTAAGGGAATTTTAGACACAAATTATTATGATGATGCCTATCGGCAAAAAATGCTGGCCACCTGTAACCCTCATAAGGTCCAAGGCGGCATGGAAGAAGCTCTCACAGGCGCCGATATCTTTATTGGCGTTTCCGGTCCCGGCCTAGTGACCAAGGATATGGTCAAGAAAATGAACAAGGATGCCATTGTCTTTGCCATGGCCAATCCGGTTCCTGAAATTTACCCTGATGAAGCCAAGGCTGGCGGAGCCAGAATTTGCGGTACTGGACGCAGCGACTTTCCTAACCAAGTCAATAACGTGTCCGTCTTTCCAGGCCTCTTCCGAGGTGCCCTGGATGTCCGGGCCAGCCGAATTACCGATACCATGAAGTTGGCCGCAGCCCATGCCATCGCAGACGCTGTAAAAGAACCTAAGGAAGACCACGTCCTGCCAGATGCCTTTGACCTCAGTGTGGCAGAAAAAATTTCTAAGGCCATTGCCAATCAAGCACGAAAAGATGGGGTGGCGAAACTATGAACTACCGCATTGAACACGACAGCCTAGGCGAATTAAAGGTTCCCTCTGACAAGTATTGGGGAGCTCAAACAGAGCGGAGCCATGAAAACTTCCAAATTGGCAAGGAAAAAATGCCCCCGGAAATTATCCGAGCCTTTGCCATTTTAAAATACGCGGCTGCCGAAAGTAACCAAAAGTTGAACCTTCTAGACGAGAAAAAATCAGAAGCCATCAAGACCGTTTGCGATGAAATCCTTGCCGGAAAATTGGAGGACCACTTCCCCCTTGTAGTCTGGCAAACAGGGTCCGGAACCCAAAGCAACATGAACTTAAACGAAGTCATTGCCAACAGGGGAAACGAACTTTTAGCTGACCACCTCCTCCATCCCAATGACGACGTCAATAAGTCTCAATCCAGCAACGACACCTTCCCTACAGCCCTCCATGTCAGTGCCCTCCTTGCTGTAGAAGAACACTTACTTCCTGCCCTAGATGACCTAGAAACCACTTTTAAGGCCCTGGCCAGGGAAAATAAAGACGTCATTAAAACCGGCCGAACCCACCTCCAAGACGCCGTCCCCCTTTCCTTGGGTCAAGAAATTAGCGGCTGGGCCCGGATGCTAGAAGTTTCCAAAAAAATGATTACCACCGCCCTGAATAGTATTCGTGAAATTGCCCTAGGAGGGACCGCCGTAGGCACCGGCCTCAATGCCCACAAGGACTTTCCCGACCTAGTAGCCAAGGAAATTTCCAAGAAAACCGACCACCACTTTGTTACCGCAAAAAATAAATTTCATGCCTTGACCAGCAAGAACCAGATTGCCTTCCTCCACGGTGCCATCAAGGCCCTGGCCTGCGACCTCCTAAAAATTGCCAATGACGTCCGCCTCTTGGCCTCCGGTCCTCGCTGTGGCATTGGAGAAATTACTATTCCTGCCAATGAACCTGGATCCTCTATTATGCCCGGCAAGGTCAACCCCACCCAGGCGGAGGCCCTCACCATGGTCTGTGTCCAGGTCATGGGAAATGACACCGCCATTACAGTAGCTGCCTCCCAGGGAAATTACGAGCTCAATGTCTATATGCCCCTTATTGCCTATAACTTTTTACAAAGTGTCAATCTTTTAGCCGATGCCATGAAGAGCTTTAACCTCCATTGTGCCCAAGGAATTAAGCCCAATTTAGAAAAAATTGAAGAAAATCTTGAAAAATCCCTTATGCTGGTCACCGCCCTAAACCCCTATATCGGCTATGAAAATGCAGCCAAAATCGCCAAAAAAGCCCATGAAGAAAATACTAGCTTAAAAGAAGCCTGCCTCGACCTAAACCTCCTTACAGAAGAAGAATTTGATCAAATTGTAGACCCGAAAAAAATGGTCCATCTTGATGAGGATAGTTTTTAAGAATAGGCTGAAACAAAAGAATCATTGAAAATTAATTTCTTACTATTAAGAATAAGAACAATTTTATAAATAGCAGTATATAGCGGGCTAGACTGCCGTCGATTTCTACCAATCAACTTCCGGGCGACACCAGGTCGCCCCTACTTAGCATGAGACCTGCCACAAAATCATAGATTTTGAGCTAGGGCTTCAACGTCGCTCCTACGGTGCCTACTGCGGAAAATATCCAGAGTAGGGGCTGCCTTGTGCAGCCCGAAGGACCAACAGTAAAAATATAAGAACAGGCAACAAACCCAATATATACAAATTATGCCAATATACAAGCGGACTAGACGAG
This sequence comes from Clostridiales bacterium SIT11, assembly GCA_001299455.1. Classification (GTDB taxonomy): domain Bacteria; phylum Bacillota; class Clostridia; order Tissierellales; family Peptoniphilaceae; genus Urinicoccus. The sequence continues at coordinate 231,618 of CYUK01000003.1, forward strand.
CTAGCCCCTACAAATATCCCCGCTACAAAATCAAAGATTTTAGGCTAGGGGTTCAACCTAGCCTCTACAAATTCTTCCTATCAACTTCCGGGCGACACTAGGTCGCCCTACAAATTTTTCCTGCCACAATACACAAAAAGAGAACCTGGTCCTAAGACTGGGTTCTCTTTCTAATTTTTCTAATTCTCTTCCCTATTTTTGTGATTCATAGGGCTGTCCATTGGCGGAGGGGCCGTTGGCTTCGCCTACAAATAGGATTAAGACAATAATGGTCAAAATATAGGGGAGCATGTTTAACAAATCCGGTGGGATATTATAGCCGGAATAGCCCAGGTAGACAACAAGGCCTTCGGCTGCTCCAAATAAGAGGCAGGCGGCCATGGCGCCTATGGGTTTCCAGCCACCGAAGATGACGGCGGCTAGGGCGATAAATCCTTGACCTGAAACTAGGGTTTCCTTAAAGTTGGCGACAATGGCTAGGGAAAGGCTGGCTCCTCCAAGGCCAGCTAAGAATCCAGAGGCTAAAACGCCAATATACTTCATTTTATAGACGTTAATTCCTACGGTTTCTGCTGCCCGTGGATGCTCTCCTACAGCCCGTAATCGAAGGCCGGACTTGGTCTTATTTAAGTAAAACCAAACCAGGGCCACGACAAGAAAGGCGATATAGACGGTGGCATATTGGACAAAAATCCGCCGTAAGGGGTTTTCCTTGGTAAAAAGGCTGGTAAATAATTGGGGAATCTTTTTATTAAAGGGGATGGGCTTGGTCATGGCTGCTCCATCAAAAAAGATCCGGGCCAAGAAAACACTGAGTCCTGGGCCGATGAGGTTAATAGCTGTACCAGAAACCACATGGTCTGCAGCAAAATGGATGGTAGCCACAGCATGAAAGAGGGCTAAGCTCATGCCAGCTAGACCGGCACAGAGAAAGGCAATCCAGGGATTTTGAATATAGTAGCCGGCTATGGCTGCCACTACGGCTCCAATGGTCATCATGCCTTCCAGGCCAATATTTACAACTCCTGAGTTTTCACTTAAAAGGCCTCCCATGGCTGTAAATAAAAGAGGTGTGGAATACATGAGGGTAATACCAAAAATTCCTATGAGATCATTCATTTTCCTTTACCTCCTTGACTCCTTCTTTTTTCTTCAGCCGGCCACGAATTAGGTTAAAGAGCTTGGGCATGGCAATAAAGAAGACGATAATACCGATAATAATATTGACAATTTCCGAAGGGGTGTTTAATTGGGAATTTAACTTCCCTCCTCCATAGGTGAGGCCTGCAAATAAGAGTCCTGCCGGAATACAGGCCAGGGGTGAGTTGGCGGCAATTAAGGAAACAGCAATTCCATTAAAGCCATAGCCTTCTTGGCCGGCTAAAAGTCCAATGTTTCCTGAGACGCCTAAGACCATAATGGCGCCTGCAAGGCCAGAAAGGGCCCCAGAAATAGACATGGAAGTGACTATACTTTTTTTAATGTTAATGCCTCCATATTCTGCAGCATACTTGTTAAAACCAACGGCTTTTAATTCATAGCCCAGGGTAGTTTTCTTTAATATATACCAGCTGAGGATGGCAAAGAGAATGGCGAGAAAGATTCCCCAGTTTAGGGGCGGTGTCATAAAACCCTTTAAAAAGTCATGGCTTTTCAAAAAGGCTCGACCAGAATCCGACAGCTTCCATTGGCCCAGGATCCGGATATTGGCAGACTCCAGGATGTCATAGGAGTTGTCAGATTCCGGTTTCCGTAAAAATGGATAGGCCAGGGACAGGTTGCTGAGATAAAGGGCAATCCAGTTAAACATAATGGAAGAAACGACTTCATTAATGCCAAACTTGGCCTTGAAAAGACCCACCAGGCCGCCCCAAATGGCTCCAGCCAAGGCTCCGCAGGCCAGGGCGAAGATTGGATGAATAACGGGAGGAAGGGAAACCAGGGCCCCTACAATGACGGCAACTAGGCTGCCGACGATGTATTGGCCTTCGGCTCCGATATTAAAGAGGCCTGTATTAAAGGCAAAGGCCACGCTTAAACCGGTTAATATCAAGGGTGTCGCCTGGACAAGGGTCCAGGAAATATACTTGGGTTTGCCCACAGCTCCTAGGATAATGACCTTAAAGGCCGAAAAAGGATTGACACCAATCAGGGCCAGGAGGATTCCTCCTACAGCCAGACCTAGGAGGACACTTAAAATAGTATTAAAGAGGTAGCTATTCTTTTTCTTATTCTCTTCCATCTTGACCTCCTCCTGCCATATAGTAGCCTAGTTGACGTTCATCGGTATCCTTGCGCTTGGTTATATAGTTAATTTGGCCTTCATAGATGACGGCCACGCGGTCGGATAGGTTTAAAATTTCATCTAATTCAAAGCTAATTAAAAGGACTGCCTTGCCCCGGTTTCTCTGTTCCAGTAAAAAATGATGGACGTATTCAATGGCGCCTACGTCTAAGCCCCGGGTGGGTTGGGCTGCAATCAAAACATCCGGATCATCTGTAATTTCCCGGGCAATAATGACCTTTTGTTGGTTTCCTCCAGAAAGGTCTCCTGCCTTGTAGTGGGGCTTTCTAGGCCGGACGTCAAACTTTTCCATCAGCTCTATGGCTTGGTTTTGGATATAGTCTTCCTGTAGAATGCCCTTTTTGGAATAGGGTTCGTGACCATAATTTTCCAGGATTAAATTTTCCGCTACGGTAAAGTCCAGGACCAAGCCCCTCTTTTGCCGGTCTTCAGGAATATTATTCATCCCTGCTTCTTGGATTTCTCGAGGTCTGCAGTTGGCAATATTTTTTCCCTTTAAGAGAATTTGTCCAGAGTCCACATGCCTTAGGCCTGTTAAAAGCTCTAAAAGTTCGGACTGTCCATTGCCGTCAACACCGGCAATCCCTAAGATTTCCCCATAATGGAGGTCCAGGGAGAGGTTGTTAACTTTTTTTACCTTTCGTTCATCGGTGTAGGTCAGGTCTTTTATTTCTAGAACTAGGTCTCCCGGCTCTTTTTCTTCCTTGTCCATGGTGAGTTCAACCTGACGGCCCACCATCATTTGGGCCAGGTCTTCTGTACTGGTGTCCTCTACATCTACGGTGGCGATTTTTTTCCCTCGGCGGATGACTGTACACCGGTCCGCCATGGCCTTAATTTCCTTGAGCTTATGGGTAATAATGATAATGCTTTTTCCCTGGTCAGCTAGGTTGTTGACAATTTCAATAAATTCGTCAATTTCCTGGGGTGTTAAAACCGCTGTAGGCTCGTCAAAAATTAAGATATCGGCTCCTCGGTAGAGGGCCTTTAAAATTTCCACTCTTTGCTGCATGCCCACACTAATATTGGCAATATAGGCATCAGGATCTACCTGGAGGCCATATCTTTTCGATAGGTCTTCTACCTCAGCCCGGGCCTTTTTCCGGTCAATGGTCATTCCCTTGGTGGGCTCTACCCCTAGGATAATATTTTCATAGACCCGAAAGGGAGAAACCAACATAAAGTGTTGGTGGACCATGCCCAGCCCCTTAGCTATGGCCACATTGGGGTTTGTAATCTTCACTTCTTCTCCATTAATGAAAATTTCTCCCTCTGTCGGCGTGTACAGGCCGTAGAGTATATTCATTAAAGTGGATTTTCCAGCTCCATTTTCTCCAAGGAGAGCATGAATCTCTCCTTTTTTTAAATCAAAATCAATTTGGTCGTTGGCTGTAAAATTACCGAACCGCTTGGTAATTCCCCGCATTTCAACCGCATTTTTATCCTCTAACCTAGTCAAGTGTTCCCCTCCTTAATAAATATACTATACCATAAAGAAGAATTCTTTTGGGGATTAATTTTGCCTCCAGCTGGGAGAAAATTTGGAATTTTAAAGTCCATAAAGGGCTTAAGTTCCGGCCTTATCTTGGATGAGATGAAATTTTTCTTTAAGGCCTTCCATAAAAAAAGCTCCCAGCCTAGGCTAGGAGCTTTTCATAGTAGCTTGAGGGTGTGTCTTATAGAGTCTTTTCAAATTCCTTGAAAGTTTCTGCATTGTAAGGAACTTTAATTTCTTCCTTAATGATTTTGTCTTTCAATTTTGGAATTTCTTCTAAGATTTCTGGTTTTACATTTTTGTTAGAAGATGGTGCAATATCTACAGCGTCTCCATCTTTTAAGCTATAGGTGATGGTTTGTCCACCTGGGAAGTCTTTACCTTCAGACATATCCTTTAAGATGTTGTAAATCGCAACGTCTGCACGTTTCATAGCAGAGGTTAAAACATTGTCTGGTGCCAATTCATTTTGGTCTTTGTCTACACCAATAGCCCATTTTCCTGCTTCTTTGGCTGCTTCAATAACGCCTGTTCCGGCATCTCCGGCAGCGTGGAATACAACGTCACATCCACCATTAAACATGGTTTGGGTAATGGATTTTGCCTTAGGCACATCACTAAAGTTTCCAACATATTGTTTAGTTACTGTAATTTCTTTGCCAAGTTCTTTGGCAGCATATTTTACGCCTGCTTCGTACCCATAGTCAAAGCCAGAAATTACATTTCCTTCTTGACCACCAACAAAACCAACTTTATTAGTTTCTGTTGTCCGACCTGCAATATAACCTACTAAGAAGGAAGGTTGTTCTGCTTGGAAAACAATTCCTGTTAAGTTGTCTGGTGCATCATCATAGGCATAGTCTACGATTAAGAAGTTGACATCTGGGTTTTCTTTTGCTTTTTTCTCTACATCGTCAGCTAGCTTAAATCCTGCAGCAACAATGAGGTCATTGTCTGCATCTAGGAGGGTATCCATATTTTTTGCATAGTCTGCAGCAACTTTAGATTCTTGGTAGGATTGTTTGATTCCTAAATCTTTTTCTGCCTTTAAAAGACCTTCATGGACACCTTGGTTAAAGGATTGGTCATTGATTCCACCTTCGTCTGTAACAAAGCCTACAGAAAGGTCAAAATCTTTTCCAGCTTCCTTGGCTGGTTCTTCACTTGCATTGTTTGCTTCTTGGTTGTTTGCAGCCTTGTTTTCTCCGTTTCCATTACTACAAGCTACTAAAAAGCTGGAAAGTAGTAAAACAAGAGCTAGAAATAATGATGTTTTTTTCATTTGTTTCCCCCTATTCTTTGATAATTCTATTATATCTTATTTTCAATGACTTTACAATAGAAGAGGGTTTTCCTCTTAAGATAAGAAAAAAAGCTATGTTGCCATAGCTTTTTCTTAAAAGGCCCTAGGTAAAATAAATAATAGGACATTTACAATGAAGAATATAATTGTAAAACCTAAAGACTGCTTCAGATCTTTTGTGCCAATCTTAATCCGGTCATAGGCCATGAGTTTGGTAAATACCGCTGCAACAAAGGCCAGTACAGGATATAAGAGAAGCATGGCCTGGGTGGATACACCTACATCCATTACAGGATAGAAGGAAGGAATCATCAGCATTATCAATACCATGGCCAGGGTAAAGAGTTTGTCTTTATCTAAAACAATTAAGACAAGGGCGGCCAATAAGGACACAATAAAGACAGCTGTAAAGATATTTTTCCTTAAAGCAATGGAGTTAATCTTCTTTTCATGGATTCGTTCAAGGTAGTTTTCATAAAAGCCTGCTTGAATATCCGACTTCGTTTGGGCCTTTACCTTAGACTCCTTATTGACTAGGTTGTTATCAGTAAACCGGTCCATTCTTGCATTGGTTACAAAGACGCTTAGGTCGGCTAATTTTTCATAGTTGCGAGAGTACATGGGCAGGGGTTCTTCGTAGACAGAAAAGGCATACTCTGACACTTCATTTGTCAGTGGAATACGGATTTGAGAGCTTGCCTTTAAAGAACTGATCCCTTGCTTGTTTAAAAGGTCTCTGGTTTTTAATTTTTCAAAAAGATGTTGGTTTAACTTGTCATACTCCCCTTTTAAGGTGGCATTGCTCCGGTGCACAGCGACTCCCTTGGGGAAAAAGACGTGGCGGATGGGCACTCCTAAAAGGCGCATGTTGGAATTGTTCCCTTCATAGGTAAATTCAACGTCATATCTTACCATGGGGCTGTGGGGGTCATTTTCAATGGATCTGGTGACCATTAAGTTGCTCACATTGCTTGGTTCATCAAAAATCAAGCCATGGAACATGGCATCTTCTTTGTCCATTTGAGGCCACTCATACTTGTGTCCAAAAGCTCCCGTAAAGGTGGTAGCAAACATAATCACTAGAAAGATTCCCAGCAGGAGCAAGTTCTTAAATTTTCTATTCATAGTCCTGTCCTCCATTGTTTTCGATGGTATATTTACTTAATCATACCACGAATCCCAAAAAAACGAAAGATTCTTAGGAGAGGTTGGGAAAGATTTCCTTGACTTCTGTAAGATTTGCCCCGTTAAAGACAAGTTTTTTCAGTTTTCCCTTGGCCTTGGTGTTCCCTACAAGGATTCCTCCTACGATTTTGTCCCCTTCAAGGAAAATCCGAACCCGTCTGTCTTCCTCTTCTTCTGTTAAAATTTGTCCCTCATCTTTATTTTGGCCTACACTGAAGATTTCAATGTCGCCAATGGAAAGTTCTGTAAAATTTTTCGGAGTTTCATAGGTCTTCAGGTCTTGAGGATTGGCCATGTTGTGGCCAGCAATCTTTCCTGTTTCCATGCCGGCTGTCCATAGGCCTAGGCAGACGCCATGAATTTCAGCCACATCTCCAGCAGCATAAACTTGGTCTACAGATGTCCTTAGGCTTTCATCTACTACAAGGCCGCGGTTGACTTCTAAGGCACTTTCCTTAAATAATCCTATGTTTGGACGGATTCCTGTAGATAAGAGGACTAGGTCTGTCTTTATTTCTTCCCCATTATCCAGGCGGATCCCTTCAACCTTGTCTTCTCCCAGGAACTCTTGGGTGTTGTGGCTGCAGTAGATGGTCATGCCCATTTCTTTTAATCGGTCTTCTAGGCGGTGGCCTTCTTCAGTGTCCAGTTGCCGGCCTAGAAGATGGCTAAAGCTTTCCACTACTTGGACGGGCTTGCCACTTTCATGAATGGAATAGGCTGCTTCTAAGCCTAAAAGTCCGCCTCCAATGACGGTGACTTTTTCTGCAGTTTTTAAGGCTTCATCAAAGGCCTTGACGTCATCTAGGTTCCGGATGGCAAAGATGTTTTTCTTGTCCACTCCTTGAATGGGGGGGATAAAGGAAGAGGCTCCTGTAGCCAGTAGAATTTTTTCTCCTTGAAATTCCCGGCCGTCTTCCAGGACAACCCGTCTTTCTTCAGGATGGAAGCTCTTAATATTTTCCTTTAAGAGGACTTCAATGGAATTTTTTTCATACCAGTCTTCTGGAGACATAAAGACCTTGTCGTCAATGTCCTTGGCGATTAAGTGGGTTAATTGGATCCGAAAATAGGTGAGGTAGCTTTCCCTGGAAATGATTAAGATAGACCCTTCCTTGTCGGTCTTTCGGATTTCCTTGGCTGCACTGTAGCCTGCAATTCCATTTCCTAGAATGATGTACTTTCTTGTTTCCATTTCTTTACTTCCTTTCTTTCAATAGGCACCTTGGACCTGGGCCCATAGGTCATAATAGACTTCATTTATATCTGAAGAATCCCGGTAAACTTCCATAGGCGGGGCCTTGCTTAGGTCGGGATAGGCCACATCACTGTACTTCAGCTGGTCTTCCAGCATATCATAGGTTCCCTTAATGGGGGTAGAATAGCCCCGGACTTCTTCCACATTAAGCTTGGCAATATCTGGCCGGCATAAAAAATTAATAAATTCCTCTGCCTCCTTAAGATGCTTAGCATTTTTTGGAATCATTAAACTGTCCATAAAGAGGTTAGTCCCTTCTTTGGGCAGGACAAAGTCCAAGTTTTTATTTTCTTCCATCATCAAGAAGGCATCCCCACTATACATGGCGCATAGGTAGGCATCCCCTTGAATCATAATATCACGGGCTTCATCGGCTAAGTAGGCATAGACCAGGGGTTTTTGCTTAATTAAACTTTCCTTGGCTTCTTCCAACTCGGATAGGTTTTTACTGTTCATGCTGTAGCCCAAGCGTTTTAGGGCAATGGCAATGCTATCCCTTTGGGAGTCATACATTAGAATATTTCCTGCATATTTGGGATCCCACAGGGCATCCCAGGAATCAATTTTTTCCTTAATAGCCTCCTTATTATAGATTATACCCAAAGTTCCCCAAAAATATGGAATAGAATAATCATTTTTTGGGTCAAAGCTTTGGTAGAGGAGGTCCGGGAAAATATTTTTATAGTTGGGAATGTGGTCCTTGTTGATTTTTTGGACCAAACCTTCCTTGATGCAGCGCTCAATTAAATAGTCAGAGGGAACAACCACATCATAGGCTTCTGTCCCTGAAGTTAGTTTAACATATAAATCTTCATTAGAGGCATAGGTTTCATAAATAACTTTAATTCCTGTTTCCTCCTGAAACTTGTCCAGGGTTTCCGGGCTAATATATTCTCCCCAATTATAAACCCGGAGGACTTTTTCTTCAGGCCCCTTTTGACAGGCTGTCATGAGGACTATCAAAGCCAGGACCAGGATTCCTTGGATTATTTTTTTCATGCTTCCTCCTTTAAGACCAATGGAGGCCATCAAACTTTTTATTGACCATGAATAAAAGTAAAAAGACAGCTACCAGCATTAGGGTGGACAAGGCGTACATAGAAGGATCAATCCCTCTCTTGGCCATGGAGTATAGAAGAACACTTAGGTTAGATACTCCGGAACCTGTGGTGAAAAAGCTAATGACAAAGTCATCCAAGGACAGGGTAAAGCTCATGAGGGCGCCGGATAAAATCCCCGGCTTAATTTGGTAGACCACCACCTTGGTCAAGGTTTGGAGGGGCGTGGCCCCTAGGTCCAAGGAAGCTTCAATCATTTGAGGGTTCATCTGCTTTAATTTCGGCAGGATGGATAGGATGACATAGGGAGTGCAAAAGGCCACATGGGAAAGGATTAAAGTGGTCAGACCTTGGCTTAAAGAGAGCATTTGATACAAGCTCATAAGGCCAATGGCCGTTACAATATCCGGGTTAAAGACAGGCAGTTGGTTGATATTTAAAAGCAGGGCTTGCTGCTTTTTATTCAGGTAGTAGTAACCTAGAGAGGTGACGATTCCTAGAAGGACGGAAATTATCGTGGCCACTACAGCCGTCACCAGGGTGTAGTAGAGGCTGGTTAAGATTTCTTCATTTTTAAAAAGGTCTATATACCAATTTAAGGTAAAACCCACCCAGGACCCTCGGAGTTTAGAGTTATTAAAGCTATAAAGCATCATGACAAAAATAGGTCCATATAAAAATAGGTAGGCCAGGAATAAATAGGCTCGTTTTAATTTCTTCATAGCTTACCCCTCCCTTGTCCCCTTTTTAGGGCCCAGCCCAGGAGTATAAAGACCAGGAGGATAACAAGTAAACTGACCGATAAGGCGGACCCAAAGGGCCAGTTTCCTGTAAAGCGAAATTGTTGCTCAATAAAGTTTCCAATAAAAGGATATTTATTTCCTCCTAAAAATCCTGGAATGACGAAAGTGGAAATCGCCGGAATAAACACCATTCCCAGGCCACTTAGGACGCCTGGCAGGGAGAGGGGTAAAATCACCCTTGAAAAAACTTGTCCCGATGTGGCTCCCAGGTCCTTGGCCGCTTCAATATATTCTTCTTCAATTTTTATTAAAACCGAATAGACAGGGAGGACCATAAAGGGGAAGAAGTTGTAAACCATGCCCACGAGGATGGCTCCCTTATTATACATGAGAGAAAAGGGGCCTAGGCCTAAAAGGCCCAAGACATTATTAATGAGACCTTTTTTCCCTAAAAGAGTAATCCAGGCATAGGTCCGGAGGAGGAAGTTCATCCACATGGGGATTAGAATCAACATGAGGAAAAAGTCCCGCTTATCTTTTTTAAGTTGACTAATAAAATAAGCTAGGGGGTAGCCCAGAATCAAGCATAAAATGGTGGATACTAGGGCCATCTTTAAGCTTTGGTAGAGGACATTTAAATAGAGGGGGGTCAAAAACTTCCGGTAATTTTCCAGGGTAAAGCTTGGACTCTTGGCAGCTAGGCCTGAGTTGGTTTGAAAGCTGAAAAAGAAAATTAGGACCAGGGGAAAGACAATAAAAACCAGGGCCCAAAAAAAGTAGGGTAAAGAAAATTTACGCATGGTCTTCCCCCTTCATGACATGAATATTATCCGGAGCAATGGACACATAAATTTCCATGTCTTCCGGCCAGGGCTTGGTGGATTGGCTGACCCAAATCCGGCCATTAATTTCCAACTGCATTTCATAGTGGATTCCCTTAAAAACTGTAGAGAGGACTCGCCCCCTGAAACTCCCCTTATTTTTATCAATTTCCACATCTTCCGGTCGAATGACTACCTGGACAGGTTCATTTGCTTGAAAGCCCTTGTCTACACAGTCTAGGGCTACTCCGTCTACTTGGACTAAAAAGTCCCTAGGCATGATTCCCGGGAGGATGTTACTTTGACCGACAAAATTGGCTACAAAGGAATTTTTTGGTTCATTATAGATTTCCACTGGTGACCCAATTTGTTGGATTTGCCCTTCATTTAAGACCACCACTTCATCGCTCATGGTCAAGGCCTCTTCCTGGTCATGGGTGACGTAAATAAAGGTGATGCCTACTTGTTGCTGCATATTTTTTAATTCCAATTGCATCTTTTTACGAAGTTTCAAGTCCAGGGCCGCCAAGGGTTCATCTAGGAGGAGGATTTTAGGTTCATTGACCAGGGCTCTGGCTATGGAAACTCTTTGTTGCTGGCCCCCACTTAAGGAAGTAATCCGCCGGTCTTCATAGCCACTTAAGTTGACTAGGTCTAAAATGGCAGAAACCTTGTCTTCTATCCTCTTCTTCTCCATCTTTTTTAATTTTAAGCCAAAGGCAATGTTATTGAAGACATTTAAATGGGGAAAAAGGGCATATTGTTGAAAAACTGTATTGGTGGGCCGTTCATAGGGAGCAAGACGGGTTAAGTCTTCTCCATTAAAGAGAACTTCCCCCTCATCTGCTGTCTCAAAACCAGCTAATATCCTAAGTAGGGTTGTTTTCCCACAGCCACTGGGCCCCAGGAGGGTTAAAAATTCATTTTCTTGGACTTTTAACTGGATTTGATCTAAAACTTTTTTCTCATCAAAGCTCTTTGATAGATTCAAAATTTCTAAGGTATTTTTCATGATGGCCTCCCTTTGAACAAACTAGTTAGATTATATGGAGTCTGATTTTCCTTGTCAAGGTCTAGGACAAGCTTTTATCTCTGGGAACTTTTAGATAAAAATATTGCACCTTCCGGGATTGTATGGTAGAATAAGGAGTATTGAAATTAGAAAACGGAAATTTTGGGATAGGAGGTGTACTCTATGGCAAGAAAATGTGAAATTTGTGGTAAATCAAAGATGTTTGGAAACACTGTTTCTTTCTCTCACCGTCGTGGGAATCGGTCTTTTTCTCCAAATGTTCGTCGTGTACGTGCAATTGTAGATGGTAGCCCTAAGAGAATTTATGCTTGTACCCGTTGTTTACGGTCTGGTAAAGTAAAAAGAGCTCTTTAATCCCAAATATCAAAGCTATAGATAAAAAGTGAGTTCCTCGGAACTCACTTTTTTTAATCCCTGGATTGGACAATAAGGGCCCGACCTTGATGGATAGTAATCTTTCCCTGGTCCTGTAAAATTTCATTACTGACCCCCATACTTTTATTTCTGTAGAGGTCGTCCCGATTTAAGGGGTACTTGCAACCATAAATACTGAGGCGAATCTTTTCATCTAGGGGAAGGACGCTCAAGTAGCTATAGTCTCCCTTTTTGATTTCATAGTCCCCTGGCTTGGCAAAAAAAATCCGGTTGTCATCATCTATAATTTCACAGGGAACCTGGTAGGCATCCATCCTCTCTAGCAAGGCCACATTGGCCATGGTATGGTCAAAGCGGCTACCCAGGGCCCCCACCAGGTGGATTTCATCTGCCCCCATCCGAATGGCCTCCAGGAGGGCTAGGTGGGTGTCCGTTTCATCCTTTTCCTTGGGCCATTGCTTTAAGGAAACTCCTTCTTTTTTTAAGAAATCCAGACTTTTTTCATCAATGGAATCAAAATCTCCTAGGACCAGGCTTGGGACTAGACCGGCCTCCAGAAGATAGTCCACTCCCCGGTCTGCGGCAATAATTGTATCCTTAGCATAGGTTTCTAGTAAATGTTTTGAGGGAGGGTTTCCTCCGCTGGCTATGAGGACTCGCATGGCTAGAGCTCCTTAAAGGCCTGAATAGTGGCCTTTGGATTGTCTTCCTTAAAGACACCGGACCCGGAAACTAAGACATCGGCTCCTGCTTCTAAAAGCTCTTTTGCATTGTCCAGCTTAATTCCCCCATCTACTTCAATAAGAAAGTTTAGGCCTTTTTGGTCTCGGAGGGCCTTTAGGTCCTTGATCTTTTCCAAGGCGGAAGGAATAAAACTTTGGCCCCCAAAGCCTGGATTAACGCTCATAATCAGGACCAGGTCCACGTCTTCCAAGACATATTTAATTTCTTCTAAACTTTGGCCCGGATTTAAGGCAACCCCTGCCTTTAGACCTAGGTCCTTAATTTCTTGGAGGCTTCTGTGGAGGTGAATGGTGGCGTCTGTATGAATGGTAATTAAATCAGCGCCTGCTTGGTCAAAGTCTTGAAAGTACCTTTCCGGTTCTGTAATCATCAAATGGACATCAAAGACTTTTTTTGTCCTAGGTCTCAAGGCCTTAATGAGCCCCGGTCCAAAGCTGATATTGGGGACATAGTGCCCGTCCATAATGTCTAGATGAATATAGTCACATAAACTTTCATCCAAAAGGTCCATCTCTTCTCCCAGCCTGGAAAAATCAGCCGACAAGAGGGAGGGTGCTAAGATCGCCACTTTTTTTTCTCCTTTTCTTCTAACTCTTCATACATCCTTACATAATTTTCGTACCTGGATTCAGAAATCAAGCCCTGGGCTAGGCCCTCCTTGATTTGGCATCCAGGTTCTTTTAAATGCTGGCAGTCCAGAAACTTACATTTTCCCTCCAGGGGCCTGAATTCAATAAAGTAATGGTCCAGGTCTCTTGGGTCTTCAATTTCCAGCCTATCCATCTCTATCCGGCTAAAGCCTGGAGTATCTAATATATAAAGGTCTTCTCCAGGATAGAGTTCCACATGCCGGGTGGTGTGCCGGCCCCTCTTGGTCTTTTCACTAACAGAGCCTGTGGCCAGTTCTTTTTCCAGGTAAAGGTTGGTAAAGGTGGACTTTCCTGCTGCAGAAACACCGGCCAGAGCCGTGGTCTTCCCCTTTAAAAAGGGATAAAAGAAATCCTTGGTGCCCTTTTCTTTTAAATTCACCTGGTGGCTGGGATAGCCTACCTGGCTATAGAGGGCCTGTAACCGGTCTCCTTCTTCAGGATTTAAGTCTGCCTTGGTAAATAAAATCCTCACAGGAAGGTCTTCTATAGCATAGTGGACTAAGAGGAGGTCCAGGAGGTAGAGGTTGTAGCTAGGCTCTGCCAGGGGGACCAGGATAAAAACCTGGTCAATGTTGGCAACTGGTGGCCGGAGGAGTTGGTTTTTTCTGACCTCTACACTTTCAATATAGGCTAGGTTTTCCTGGCCTGGCCCGTCATCAAAACGGAAATTGACCCAATCTCCCACCATAGGGGTCAAGCCCAGGTGGCGGAAATTTCCCTTGGCCCGGGCTGTGAACTCCTCCCCCTGGGCATCAATGGTATAAAAGCCTCCTAGGGACTTAATAATTTTCCCCTTAATCATGAACCCACCGTATAGGAATTGACTTGGTCGCCATCAATGTAAACTTTAAAGACATCTCCCGGCCGGCCATTTAGCCTTAAGCTGGGACTTTGTCCCCCTTCTACACTTCGGTCGACAACAGTTTCTGTCCCTCGGCTACCCTCTCTTTGGACGGTCAATTGATGACTTTGGTCATCTTGGGGGACATTGACCTTTACATGAACAGATTTTTCTTGATTCCTATTATTTGACTCTCCCTGGTCTTCGCCATCTCCATCGGCCTTACGGATGATAATATTGACGCTGGACCCCTTGGGAAGTTTTGTTCCCGGTTCATAGCTTTGGCTGACAACTTCTCCAACACCGACGCTGCCGTCTACTTTTTCATTGACACCGCCTAGTTGTAAGCCTGCTTGTTCCAGGTATTTCTTGGCCAAGTCCACTGTGTTCCCCTTCAGGCCCGGGACAATGCTGACTTCTTCATTTTCTCCCTTGGAGACAATTAAGGCCACAGAAGATCCAGCTTTTACCAGGCTTCCGCTCTTGGGCTCTGTATCTAAGGCCATTTTTTCCGGTATATCCTTGGAGTATTCATAAGTGACCTTGCCAATGGTTAGGCCGGCTTCATTTAAGATACTCCTGGCTTCGTCATAGCTCCGGCCTTCTACAGAAGGAATCCGGACACTGGAGGGTGAAGTGGAAATAACAAAAGATACGGTATCCCCTTTTTTCACTTCCACACCCTTGTGGGGGTCTTGTTCCAGAATGGTTCCTGGGGGAAGGTCGCTTGTTTCCCTTTCTTCAAGGATTTTTATTAATAAACCCTGACTTTCCAATTTTTCTTGGACTTCAGCTATAGGTTGGTTGACATAATCTTCCAGGACAAGGACATCTTTTCCGTCCCTTGTCAAGTAGCGATAGCCTCCGTAAACCACTCCACCAAAGAGGAGGATGGCAATAAGAACGCCCAGGAAGCTACCCAAGCCTCCTCCAGATTTTTTCTTCGGTCTTTTTTCTTTGGTTTTCTTGCCGGCAGGTTTTCTGGATACTCGCTTGTTTGCCTCCTGTTGGCTTTGAGCCCGTAGAATTTCTTCCTGGCTCAGGGGTTGGGTTTGGCCCCTAGTTTGGGAAAGAACTCTTTTTTTCGAGGTCTTTGGATTTAAGAGATAGGCCTTTAAAAGAGTAATGAGGTCTTCTACTTTTTGAATCCGGTCTTTGGGGTCTTTCATGGTCATCTTCCGGAAGATATCGTCCACAGCCACGTCTACATTGGGGTTAAATTCTGAAGGCATGGGCATGGCATTTTGAATATGCATGAGGGCCACAGAAATGGGGTTTTCTCCATCATAGGGGACTCCTCCTGTCAACATTTCAAAGAGGACAATTCCCAGGGAGTAAATGTCGGACCGGGTATCAATTTTAGATCCCCGGGCTTGTTCCGGTGAAAAGTAATGGACACTCCCCATAACAGAGTCCGTCATGGTCACAGTGGAGTTTCCTACAATCCGAGCAATGCCAAAATCTGTCACTTTGACCCTGTGATCCTTGGTAACCATAATATTTTGGGACTTAATATCCCTGTGGACAATGTGCTTGGCATGGGCCACCTTTAGGGCCTCTGCTATTTGCAGGGTAAAGTGCAGGGCTTGCTTAATAGGCAGGGGGCCTTCCTCTTGGATAATTTCCTTTAGGGTCCGGCCATCTATATATTCCATGACAATATAGTAGTAGGTTTGTCCGTTGAGGATTTCTGAACCTACGTCATAAATACTGACAATATTGGGATGAGAAATGCTGGCCGCTGCCAGGGATTCCCGGCGGAACTTCCGAACAAAGGACTCATCTTCATTGTATTCGGACTTCAAGACCTTTAAGGCCACAATCCGGTCTAATCTCTTGTCATAGGCCTTGTAGACATCACCCATGCCACCAGACCCGATTTTTTCCAATGTTTCATAGCGATCTGCTAAGGTGTAACCAATCATTGGGCACCTCCTTGAATAAGTAAAACAATCACTGTTATATTATCTTTTCCTCCACTATCTAAAGCCTTGTCAATTAAGGTATCCACAGCCCTTTGAGGGTCCATCTCCCTTAAAATCTTTGCCATTTCTTCTTCTGGCAGCATATTGGATAGGCCGTCAGAACAAAGTAAATAGCAGTCTCCTTCTTTCCAGGCAAGACTTTGGATTAAGACGTCCACTTCTTCTGTGGTTCCCAGGGCCTTTAAGAGCACATTTTTCTTGGGATGATCTTGGGCCTGGGCTTCACTAATGGCCCCTACATCTACCAAATAATTGACATAGGAGTCATCCTTGGTGAGCTGAGAAAATTCCCCTCCCCGGAGCTGGTATATCCGACTATCTCCGATATTTGCAAAATAGAGTTCAGGGCCTATCAGGTCCACGACAGATAAAGTGGTTCCCATGCCGGATAATTCTTCATGTTGGCTGGCTTTTTCAAAGATTTTTCCGTTGACCTCTTGAATGGCCCTTTCTATATCTCCTGGACTTTGGGCCTCCTTTAAACTTTGGCCTAAAGCCTCCACAGCCATGGCTGAAGCATATTCTCCACCCTTATGGCCGCCCATCCCATCGGCCAGAATAAAAACACCTTCATCCTGGCAAATTAAATAGGCATCTTCATTGTTTTTTCGAATCTTACCCACATTTGTGGCACCATATGCTATCATACTAGACTTCCTTCTTTATATTTACGTCGCAGTTGTCCGCAGGAGGCTTGGATATCGCCTCCTTGTTCACGACGTAGGGTTACATTGAGTCCTAAATCTGTGCAAAGACGTTGAAAATCACGAACATGATCCTTGCTGGGTCGGTTTTCCTTGTACTCTTGGATGGGATTTAGGGGAATTAAATTTAAGTGGTGGAGACGGCCTCCTAAGAGCTTTTTCAACTCCAGGGCGTCTTTTTCCCGGTTGTTGACTCCATCAATTAAAGTATATTCATAGCTGACCCTCCGCTTGCTGGCCTCTTGGTAGAAATCAATGGCCTTAAAGAGGTCTTCCAAGGAATATTTTTTAGCTACTGCCATAATTTTTTCCCTGTCTTTCTGGAAGGGAGTATGAAGGGAAATCGCTAAGTTGATTGGCTTGTTCTCCTGGGCTAATTTCTCAATTCCAGGAACCACTCCACAGGTGGACAGGGTCATATTCCTATAGGAAAGGTTGTAGCCATTTTCATCATGGAGGAGGTCTAAAAACCGCATGACATTGTCATAATTATCCAGAGGCTCCCCACTTCCCATGAGAATGATGCTATGAAGGCGGCCATATTTTTTGGTGACTTCATAGACCTGACCCAGCATTTCATAGGGGGTCAGGTTTCGAATCCGTCCTTCCTTGGTAGAGGCACAAAAGCTACAACCCATACGACAGCCCACCTGGCTAGAAATACACTGGCTTAACCCATAGTCATTGTCCATTAAGACCCCTTCCACTAGGTGTCCATCCTTTAAGTGGAAGAGAAATTTTTTTGTCTTATCGATTTTGGAGGGAAAAACCTGTTCAATGTCCACCTTGGGCAGGTCCAAGGCCAATAATTCTTGCCTTTGGTTCTTGGCCAGGGTGGTCATTTGAGACAGGTCCTGGCCTCCTTCTTTATGAAAGTAGTGAAAAAGTTGCTTGGCCCGAAACTTCTTGAGGCCCAAGTCTTCGCAGGTCTCTTTTAATTCCTGAAGATTTTGTTCATTTAAGGGAATCATCTTTTTCTCACCAGTCGAAACATTTTAAACCCATCCCTTCCTTCCTGGGGAAGGAGGACTCTTTGGTCGTCCAAGTAAAAGTTTGGATACTCTCGTAAAAAGTCCTCAACCACTTCCTCATTTTCCTCTAATGTTAAGGTACAGGTGCTGTAAATTAGACTACCTTCTATTTTAACACAAGAAGCCGACCTAGACAGGATTTCTCCCTGTAATTTTGAAAGATTTTTCACATCTTTTAGGCCTCTCCGGTATTTAATCTCCGGCTTCCTCCGAAAGAGGCCAAAGCCGGAACAAGGGGCATCTACAAAAACTAGGTCATAGGCCTCCCTTTCCCCTGGAAGGCCCTTTCTTCCATCCCTCAATAGAGGCTGGATATTTTTAAGACCTAGTCGCTTGATGTTTTCTTCAATCTTTTCCAATTTTTCCGGGCTTTGGTCACAGCATTGGACCTCCAAGTCCGGATTGATAAAGCTAGCTCCAATAGACTTGCCTCCTGGAGCTCCACAAACATCTAGGAGCTTAAAAGTCCCCTTTTCATAGCCCTTCATGGCAAAGTCTACAACTTCCATGGCCCCCTGGTCTTGGATGTAGTAGAGGCCCTTTTTAAAGCTAGAAGTTTTTAAGGGATTTCCCTTAATTACTTGGAATCCTGTCCCCTTAGTGGCCCGATTTTCTATAACAAGGCCTTCTTTTTCCAAGCTTGCTTGGATTTCTTGGGGGCTCCCCTTTAAAGGGTTCAGGTTAATATAGAGACCAGGTCTTTCATTAGAGGCCTGGGCAAAGGCCTCTGTCCACTGCCTGGAGTAGATTTTTTCAAAGTATTCTACCAATTCCAGGGGAAGGGATTCTCTTAGAGAGACCCCTTCTGCCCAAGTTTTTCCTTGAATCTTTTCCGGGTCCAGTCTTTCCTTGGTAAGCCGTCTTAAAACTGCATTGACAAAGCCTACACTTCCCTTATGGCCATATTTTTTGGCCAAGTTGACTCCTTCATAGACAATGGCTCTTGAGGGAATTTTAGAAAGATAAATCCATTGGTAGAGGCTGAGACGGAGGATTTCCCGGATGGGGGCATGGATTTTTTTATTTTTCTTGGCCACTTGGTTAATATAATAGTCCAAGGTCAGCCGGTGGCTCAAAACTCCCTTGACAACTTCCAGGTAAAGCCCCTGGTCCTCTGGATTTTTCATGGTCCTTTGGGATAGGTCTCCCAGGTTTAGGTCTTTTTGGTCCAGGTCCAAGAGGGCCTGTAAAATTTCTTCTCTAACTGTCATCTTAATTCCTTCGATTATTGGATATAGCCATCAACCGGAGGAGGGTTCCCAGGGCCGATACCAGACTTGCCACATAGGTTAAGGCCGCCGCATCAAGCATCTTGTGGACCCCCTTTTGGTCTCCACTAGGCAAAAGAGTTGCCAAAATATTCTTGGCCCGGCTACTGGCATTGTATTCTACTGGTAGGGTCACCAGGGTAAAGAGGACAGCAATGGCATAGAGAGCAATCCCTAGGTTGGTCAAAAAGTTACTAAAAATAAGACCTACAAAGACTAGGATATAGGCAAAGTTTGATCCAAATTGAGCCGCCGGAACAAGCCAGCTCCGGATTCGAAGGGGCTTGTAGTCTTCGGCGTCCTGGATGGCATGGCCACACTCATGGGCAGCTACAGCAAGAGCCGCTACAGAACTTTTCCCATAAACTCCCTGGCTCAGGTGGAGGGTTTCATCTTGAGGATTGTAAAAGTCTGTTAAATTTCCAGGCACTTGGTTGACTGGTACATGGCTTAGGCCATGGTCATCTAAAATTTTCCGGGCCAAGCTAGCCCCTGTGAAATTACCTCCACTTTCCTTTTTGGAATATTCCGCAAAGGCCCCCTTGACCTTGGCCTGGGCATAAAGGCCTAAAATCAGACCCGGTAAGAGATAGATAAGGTAGGCTGTGTTGTAGTACATATAATTTCCAAACATGGTTTCCTCCTAGATATTTTTTACAATGGAGTTGCCTCGTAAATAATCTCCCGTTTTCATCCGTTTCTTCCCTGGAGCCTGGAGAAGGTCTACTTGGATGGCCCCGTCCTTGGTCCTTAAAAAGACCTGGCCCCCTTCTTCCAGGAGATTTTCTTGTAAGTTTTTCTTGACTTCTCTGGCTAGAAAAACCTTGTAATTTTCCCCTCCATAGGTAAAATAGGCCCCCTTGTAGCCGTCCATGGCTTGAATCTTCCGAAGCATTTGAAAGCTAGTATCTTGGCCCAGGTTTAGGTGACCATCTTCCTTAGAAATTTTTTCCGCATAGGTCACCTGGGATTCATCTTGGTCCTGGGCTTTAGCCTGGTCAATGGTAGGCAAAAAGTCCATCAGGAGGTCCGCCCCTAAATGGCTCAAGTCTTCCCTTAATTCCAGGCCGGTCTTATGGCCAATCTCTAAACTTCCTTGGGCAAAGACAGGCCCTGAATCCAAGCCTTCTTCCATTTTCATCAGGCTAATGCCGGCCCTTTCCTCCCCTTCTAGGATTGCTCGTTCAATGGGTGCAGCCCCCCGATACTTAGGTAAAATAGACCCATGGATATTTAAGCAAAAATATTTTGGCTGATCCAAAACTTCCTTGGGTAAAATTTGCCCATAGGCCACCACAACATAGAGGTCGGCCTCTTCCTTGGCCAGCTGGTCTTGGATGTCCTTGTCTCGGAGCTGGTCTGTCTTTAAGACTTTTAAGCCTAAATCTTTCGCTGTTTTGGCCACGTCAGATTCCACTTTTTTCCGTCCCCGGCCCTTGTAGGAGTCAGGCCTTGTCACAACTAGGGCGACCTCTTCTTTTTCTGCCAGCTTCTTCAGGCTGGGACAGGCAAAGGCTGGAGTTCCAAAAAATACAATTTTCATTCTTTTTCCGCCTCCTCCTGAGCCGCTTTTTCCCTGGCCTTTCTTTGCATTTCTTCTATTTCTTCAAAGGTATAGACTTTTTCTGCCCGGTCTGTATAGAGGACCCCATCTAAGTGGTCATTTTCATGTTGGATAATCCGGGCCAAGAAATCCTCCGCTTCCAGGCTTTGGGCTTGCCCATTTTCATCCAGATAGTCTACCTTGACCCTTTGGTAGCGGCTGACAGATCCTTGTTTTTCAGGAACAGACAAGCACCCTTCCATTCCTAAAACTTGGTCTCCAGACAAGCTGAGCTTGGGATTTATCAGGCAAAGTTTATTTCCTTCCCGGTCATCCACGACAAAAATCCGCCGCAGGACCCCCACTTGGGGAGCGGCAATTCCCACTCCATCTTCCTCATACATGGTGTCAAATAGGTCTTGGACCAATTCTTGAATATGCTGATTTACTTTTTTTACTTCTCTTGCTTCCTTATGGAGGACAGGGTCCTCATTAATACGCACTTGCCGTAAGGCCATGTGTTTCACCTCTCAAAAAATATATCTATATAAATATCCTTCAATTCTTCTTCATAGCTTTTAAATACCCTATTTATCCCTCTTCTTAACAAATTTACATCTTTTGTCTGACTCTTTAATTGAAATTTATAGGTATACTTATTTTTAATTTTTGGAATTTCAATAATCCGAGACCCTAAAATCTCCAGCCCCTTTAATTGCCGGACTAGGTCCCGGTAAAGATTTTGAGTAACCTGGTAGAGAACCTCCTTTTTTGGCCCTGTACACTGGAGGGTGACCATGCTACAAAAGGGAGGATAGAGAAAGGCCTGACGGTTGATGACTTCTCTTTCATAAAATCGTTCATAGTCTCCTCTTGTGGCCAGGTCAATGGCATAGTTTTCCGGGCTATAGGTTTGGAGGACCACCGTTCCTGGGCTCTCTCCCCGACCGGACCTGCCGGCCACCTGGGTTAAGAGGGAGAAGCACTGTTCCTGGGCCTTAAAATCTGACACGTAAAGGGAGGTGTCCGCTGCCAAGATGCCCACCAGGGTTACATCTGGAAAATCCAACCCCTTGGCCAGCATCTGGGTCCCAATTAAAAGGTCAATCTCCTTATTTTTCATTTTGTCATAGACTTCTTCATAGGCCTCTTTCTTGCTTGTCGTGTCCCTGTCCATCCGATGGATTCGGGCTTGGGGAAAGTATTCTCCAATCATTTCCTCCACCTGCTGGGTTCCAATGCCGAAGGGCTTCATATAGGGGGACCCACAGACAGGGCAGGTCTTGGGCAGGGCCTTGGTGGCCCCGCAATAATGGCAACGGAGCCTGTGGATAGTCTTGTGGTAGGTCATGGCAATATCACAATCATCACACATAATCACCGACCCACAGGCCCTACAGGAAACAAAGTTGGAATAGCCCCGTCGGTTTAAAAATAAAATTCCCTGGTTTCCAGTCCTTAGGCAGTGGTCAATTTTTTGGTAGAGGAGGTTACTTAAAATAGACGTATTTCCTTCCATTAGCTCCTTCCGCATATCCACCAGGTGAATGGCAGGAAGGGGTTTTTCGTCCACCCTCTGGTCCAGGCGGACTAGGTTCACTTCTCCCTCCTTTGCCCTATGAAAGAGAGAAACTTCTGGCGTTGCCGATCCATAGACTAGCTTGGCCCCTGCAAGGTCTGCCCGAACCCTGGCCAGGTCCCGGACATCATAGCGGAGGGACTGCTGGTAGCCGTAGCTGGATTCTTGCTCTTCATCAATAATAATGAGACCTAGACGGCTTAAGGGGGCAAAAATTCCTGACCGAGCCCCGACAACAACATCAATCTCCCCATTCCGAATCCGGCACCATTGGTTTTTTCTTTCTCGGTCACTCATTTTGGAGTGCATGACGCTGGTTCTTTCCCCAAACCGTCCCTTGACCCGGTCCACCATTTGCGGTGTTAGGGCGATTTCCGGCACCAGGATGAGGACCTGACGGCCCTCTTGAATCATTTCCCTGGCCCAATGGAGGTAGACTTCTGTCTTTCCACTGCCTGTGACGCCAAAAAGTAGGCTCTCCAGCCGGTCTGTTTCTTCTACAGATTTTTTGGCCCTCTCCTGGTCTTCCGTCAATTTTTGGTCCGGGACTTGACCTTCTTCTCCTTGATAGGGGCCGATTTTTCCCTTTTTCCAAAGACTGTCTATGGGAGACCGGCTGACCTGGGCCTTGGCCATAAGGTCTGTCCGGGTTAAGGGTCCTTCCTCCCTTAAAACCTTTAAGACTCTTTCCTGGGCAGAGTTTTCTCCCTCTCCTTTTAAGTAGGCGACCTTCCCTGGGAGGGGCTTTTCCAGTTGAAACTTTCCTTGGGAATAAATAATCCCCTCCCCCTTGTTAGGAGGCAGGAGGTAGGAAAGACTGGTAAAGGGACGTAGAAAATATTCCTCCTCCATTTTCTGGCTCAGGTCCATTAAGTCTGAAGGTAAAAAGGCCTGGTCTTCATAAATCCCTTCAATGGCCTTAATGGTAAAGCCTTCTTCCTTGGCTTCCACCTGGTCTCTTAAAACCAGGCCCAGCTTTTTCTTTTTCCCAAAGGGAACCAGGACTCTCTGGCCCCTATAAATCTTCCCCTCTAGGTCTTGGGGGACAGAATAGGTGTAGGGCCGGTCCATGCCTATGAAATTTTGATCAACAGCAACTTCAATATACAAAATTTCTCTCCGGTGAAAAAGAGCTAGATTTCTCTAGCTCATGGTAACAAGTCAACAATTTTATCTAGAATAATTTCTGCCAAGTCCTCCTTGCTTTGCTTGGCATAGTCTGTGGCAGCTTCCTTATCAATAATTGTCACAATATTAGTATCTGTAGAAAATCCAGCGTCTTTTTTTACAATGTTATTGGCCACAATAAAATCCACATTTTTTCGGGCCAATTTTTCACTGGCATGCTCCACTAGATTTTGGGATTCTGCAGCAAAGGCCACCATAATTTGGCCTTTCTTCCGCTTGGACAGGGTCCCAATAACATCAGGGTTTTGGGTTAGCTCAATAGTGAGTTCATCCTTCCCCTTTCGCTTAATCTTTTGGTCCTGGTAGCTTTTGGGCCGAAAGTCTGAAGGAGCCGCTGGAGAAATATAGACCTGGCAGTCATCAAAGAGCTTGTCAGCTGCATCTAAAAGGTCCTGGGTAGTTTGGACAGAAATAAAGTCCACACCTAGGGGCGGCTCTAAGCTGGAATTGGCTGAAATTAAATGGACCTTGGCTCCCCTTCTTTGGGCTGCCTTGGCAATGGCATAGCCCATTTTTCCTGAAGACCGGTTTCCTATATAGCGGACAGGGTCAATGGGTTCTCTGGTTCCTCCAGCTGTGACGACAATATCAACACCTTCCAGGTCTTTTTTTGTAAAGAACTGGTCCACAAAATCCACAATCTTTTCAGGAGCCAGGAGTTTTCCCTCTCCATCATCCCCACAGGCTAGGTGACCAGCATCTGTTGGTAAAATATGGACCCCATCTTTTTCTAAAATCTTTAGATTTTCCTGGGTCCTAGGATTTTTTAGCATATAGGTGTTCATGGCCGGGGCCACCATAACAGGAGACCTCTTGGCTAGAAGAACAGTGGTCAACATATTGTCACAAAGTCCATAGGCCATTTTTGCCAGGGTGTTGGCACTGGCTGGGGCCAGTAAAATTAAGTCCGCCCACTTGGCCAGACTAATGTGTTCCACATCCATATTGGCCAGCTTTTCAAACATGTCCACATAAACCACATTCCCAGATAAGGTTTGAAAGGACAGGGGTTGGACAAATTCTGTGGCGTGGTCTGTCATAATGACCTTGACATTGGCCCCTTGTTTTTTTAAGCGACTGACAATATCTAGGGCCTTATAGGCTGCAATCCCTCCTGTAACCCCTAGAAGGATATTTTTATTCTTCAACATCCGCCGTCTCCTCAAGAGCTTCTTCTTCCGCTTGTCTTTTCAGTTCTTCTTCCAGGGCTCTTTGTCTTTCCTCTTCCACTTGTTGGAGGTGTTCTTCTTCTGTGGCAAAGGTAATGGCCCCTTCAACTGCTTCTTCTATGGCAACGGACACAGGTTTTTTAAAGTCTGTGTCGATTAAGGGCTCATCCCCATCCACTAATTCTCTAGCTCTCTTGGATAGTAGCATGACAAGAGAATACCGACTATCGGTAATTTCATTAATTTTTTCAAAACTTGGTATATTCATCTAATCCTCCTTGGGCTTGATGACGAGTTCCTTGACATCAGAATGTCTCTTGACCCGTAATTTTTCTGCAGCAATAATATTTTCAATATCTGTAACGGCATTGTCAACGGAATCATTCACAACAAAATAGTCATATTCGCCAACAAAGTCGATTTCCTTAAAGGCATTGGAAAATCTGGTCTCAATATCCTCTTCACTCTCTGTCCCCCTCTTCCGAATCCGATTTAAAAGTTCATCCATAGATGGGGGAAGGAGAAAAATAAAGACGGCTTCCTTGTATTTTTCCTTGACTTGAAGGGCCCCTTGGACGTCAATTTCCAAGAGGACAATTTCTCCCCGGTCAATTTCATCAAAAACAAAGCGTTTTGGTGTTCCATAGTAGTTGGTATGCACAAAGGCGTGTTCCAGGAGTTCATCCTTTTTTACCATATCTTCAAACTCTTCCTTTGTAGCAAAAAAGTAATTTTCCCCATTTACTTCCCCAGGTCTTGGTTTCCTTGTCGTCACAGAAGTTGAGTACCGTATTTCTTCATTCTTTTTCATCAATGCTTCACTTACAGTTCCCTTCCCACTGCCGCTGGGACCGGATAAGACCAGTAAAAATCCGCCATTTGCCATAGTTCCACCATCTTTCTTCTAGCTTATCTATTCAATATTTTGTACTTGTTCTCGCAATTGCTCAATCATTGCTTTCATTTCCACCACATGGTTCAACATGGGAATCGACTTGGTTTTTGAAGCAATGGTATTGGCTTCACGATTAAATTCTTGTAGCAAAAAGTCCAGTTTTCTACCCACTGGACCTTTATTTACCATTATACCACGGAATTGGTCTAAATGGGAGTTTAGACGGACAATTTCTTCATCCACTGTCCACTTATCGGCCAAAATTGCAAGCTCTGTATAAATTCTCTTGTCATCCAAGTCCTGGCTGGGGTCCAAGTCTTCTCTCAAGATCTCCAACCTTTCCAGGTAGTCCTTTTTTTGGTCTTCCAAAAGGTCTTGCCGGTTTTCTGTTAAAATTTGAATTTCTGCCTCCAGGGATTTTAACTTTTCCTCCATATCTTCCTTAAGGTTTTTCCCTTCAGCCTGGCGCATGGCCTTTAATTGGGCCAGGGCCTCTTCTGTACTGGCCAGGATAAGGTCCTTCAAGTCTTCTTCTTGGGAAGAAGAGTCATAATCCAAAATCCCCTCTAATTGCAGAAAATCCAGGATGGACGCCCTATTAAAATCTCCTCCCAGGGCCAGACCCTGGTTGACTAAATCCAGGTAGCCTTTAAAGATCTCTTCATTTAGCTGGGGAAGGCTTTGGCCCTCTCCCTTTCTCTTATAGCGGATATATAAATCCACCTTCCCCCTTCTTATGTAGGCCTTTATCTTTTTTCTTAAAGAGCCTTCCAAGTATAAAAGAGAGTCCGGCATATGTATATGGACCTCACCATAACGGTGGTTTACTGACCGCACTTCCACCACCAGGTCCAGGTCCTCCAGTTCTTTTTTGGCCATGCCATAGCCTGTCATACTTTCCATCATACCACCTCGTGTCCCATTATATCAAAAAGCCTTCCCCTGGGAAAGTTTTACCCCCTTTATGTTATAATGAAAAAGAAAGGAGAGATGTCCATGAGTTATGATGGTATGCTTTTAAAAAGCGTTGTGGAAGAAATCAACGACAAGTTAGAAAATAGCCGGTTAGACAAGGTCCACCAACCTACGAACCAGGAATTAACCCTAAATTTTCGAAGCCCAGAGGGCTCCCATAGTCTCTTATTGTCTGCCTCTTCCAACTATCCTAGAATGTATTTTACCCAGTCAAAATTTCAAAATCCCAGCTCTCCCCCTCTTTTTTGCATGGTTTTAAGAAAGCACCTCCAGGGTGCTCGTTTTAAAGAAGCTCACCAATATGGCCAAGACCGGATTTGCAGTCTGATTTTTGAAAGTAAAAATGAACTTGGCGACCCGATTTTATTAAAGTTAGTCATTGAAATTATGGGGAAGTATTCCAATATTATCCTGGTCCGGGAAGAAGACCAGACTATTGTCGATTGCATCACAAAAGTCGGGGCCAGTATGAGCTCTGTCCGGGAAATCCTTCCTGGAAAAACCTATAATCCCCAAGATATTAGTGAAAAGAAGTCTATTTTTGGAAAAAGCTCTGGAGACATCCAGGCCGATTTTGAAGCCTGGCCCCAGGGAAAAACTTATAGTGGCTTTTTAATGACCACCTACATGGGGATTTCCAAAACCCTGACTCGGGAAATTTCCTTCCGGGCCCAGGTGGATGAAAGTCGGCCCAAGTCCAGCCTCAGTCCAGAGGAAAAAGAAGGCTTAATCCAGGAGACCTTGACCCTTTTTCAGGATATCCAAGAAGGCTACTACCACTTTGCCCTCTATGAAGACCAGGACCGGCTCCTGGACTTTTCCAATGTCTATTTAAGTATGTACCAGGGCAAGGAAGAAAATTTTTCCAGTCCCTCAGCCCTCCTGGAAGGCGTCTACCTCCAAAGGGCCCACCGGGATCTGATGCAACAAAAGTCCACTGCCCTGCGGAAAAATTTAAAACGCCAGTTAAGCCGAGACTATACCAAACTTGGAAAACTGGAAAATGAACTGGAGCGGTCTAAGGACCGGGACAAGTACCGGGTTTATGGGGACCTCTTATCCTCAAAACTCCATGAAGTAGATCCTGGCGCCACAAGCATTGACATTGAAAACTTCTACAGCCCAGACCTTACCCCTGTTACCATCCCCCTGGACCCTAAGTACACCCCTGCTCAAAATGCCAACCGGATGTATAAGCGCTATCAAAAGTTGAAGACTGCCAACAAGGTCCTCCAAGACCAAATTGACAAGACAAAAAATGAACTTTCCCTTTTGGAAGAAATCCACCTCCAGCTCAATTGGGCAGAAACACCTGGAGAATTAGACGAAATCAAGGAGTCCTATGACCAAATTCGGGGCAAGGCGAAAAAGCATAAGAAAAAGAAAAATGAATCCTCCTCTCCCATGCACTTTGAAAGCCCAACAGGCCACTTCTACGTTGGGAAAAATAATAAGCAAAATGAGGAGGTTACCTTCCAAGTGGCCAGCAAGGACGACCTTTGGTTCCACGTCCGAGAAAACCCCGGATCCCATGTCATCCTAAAAACAAAAACCGACGGCTTTGAAAATAAGGACATGGTCAATGCCGCCAAACTTGCCGCCTACTACAGTAAACTCCAAGGCAGCAACCACGTGGATGTGGACTATACCCTGAAAAAATATATTAAACACCATCCGGCCAAGACCCCTGGCCTCGTCCATTACACCAACTTTAAAACCGTCCATGTCTCTGGAGAAAAAATACCCAAAGACCTGGAACGGGTGGATTCTTCCCATTAAATATTTAAACTGAAAGACCCTTTCTCCAAGTGGAGCGAAAGGGTCTTTTCTATTGGGCTATATATGAAAATAGACGGGACTTTTATCCCGTCTAATACCTGCCTATTGGCTATTTTATTCTTTTAGTAGGCCTTGTTTTTTTAAGACCAGCTTGTATCCATCTGCCCCATAGTTTAAGGCTCGGTTGATTCTTGAAATAGTGGCTGTACTGGCCCCCGTTTCTTCCTCAATGGCATGGTAGGTTTTTCCAGAAACTAAAAGTTTCACTACTTGGTAGCGTTGGGCTATGGATTGCACTTCTTTTACTGTACAGATATCTTCAAAAAACCGATAACATTCTTCCTTATTGTCAAGGCTTAGAATGGCATCAAACAAGGCATCTGAATTTTCGGATTTAATTTTTGATTGATAGGCCATGTCGTCTCCTTAAAATAAACCAACAATTTTTCCATTTTCATCAATATCCATATGGTTGGCAGCCGGATCTTTTGATAGTCCCGGCATGGTCATTATGGCTCCTGTTTTGGCTACAATAAAACCAACGCCTGTTTCTGCAACCAGTTCTCGGACAGTTAATGTAAAGTCCTTAGGTGCTCCCAATTTACTGGGGTCGTCTGAAAAAGAGTATTGGGTTTTTGCCACACAAACAGGGGCATGGGCAAAGTTCGCTTGATGAATTTCTTCCAACTGTTTCTTGGCCTGGTCTGAGTAGACAACTTCTTTTGCTCCATAGATTTCATGGGCCAGGCAGTTCAATTTTTCTTCTACAGTCATTTCTGCCTTGACTAGGGGTTCAAAGGAAGTTTCTTCTTCCAGTAAAGTTAATAGCTTTTCCCCTAGGTCTAGGGCTCCATCTCCTCCGTCTGCAAAGCAGGTGGACACAGAAGATAAGACGCCGCAAGATGCAATAAGTTCTTGTAAAAGATCAAGTTCCTTCTTGCTATCTGTTGGAAATTGGTTGATGCAAACAAGGACTGGCAACTTATATTTTTTCATATTGGTAATATGTCGCTTTAAGTTGACAAATCCATCTTCCAGGGCTTGAAGGTTTTCTTGGCCTAGGTCCTTTTGTTTCACGCCTCCGTTATATTTTAGGGCACGGACGGTGGCCACAAGAACCAGGGCATCTGGTTTAAGGTCTCCTGCTGGACACTTAATGTCTAGGAATTTTTCTGCGCCTAGGTCTGCACCGAAGCCTGCCTCTGTAACCACAATCTCAGAAAGGGCCAGGGCTGTTTTTGTTGCAATTAAAGAGTTGCAACCATGGGCAATATTGGCAAAGGGTCCACCATGGATAATGGCCGGTGTCCCTTCAATGGTTTGGACTAGATTGGGTTTCATGGCATCCTTCATAAGCATGGCCACGGCTCCCTCTACCTTTAAGTCAGCCACCGTCACAGGGTCGCCAGACCTTGTATGGGCTACTGTAATTTTTGCCACTTTTTCCTTAAAATCCATAAGGTCCTTGGACAGGCATAAAATGGCCATAATTTCAGAAGCTACAGTAATATCAAACCCGTCTTGTCGGGGGAAGCCGTTTTTTTCTCCCCCTAGGCCTACAATAACCTCTCTCAGGGCCCGGTCATTCATATCCATGACTCGTTTCCAAGTGACTCTTCTCAAGTCAATATCTAGGGCGTTGCCTTGGTGAATATGGTTGTCCAGGGCGGCCGAAATTAGGTTATGGGCACTTGTAATGGCATGAAAGTCTCCAGTAAAGTGGAGGTTAATATTTTCCATAGGTAGGACTTGGGCATAGCCGCCACCACAGGCGCCCCCCTTAATCCCAAAAACGGGACCCAGGCTGGGTTCTCTCAAGGTGGATGTGGTTTTTTTCCCAAGTTTATTGAGGGCCATGGAAAGGCCAATATTAGTGGTTGTCTTTCCTTCCCCGGCTGGCGTTGGGTTAATGGCTGTGACTAAAACAAGCTTTCCCTCTTTATTTTTACTTTCAACCAGGTTTTTACTTTCAATCTTGGCCATGTAGGGTCCGTAGCTAATCAGGTCTTCCTCCTTAAGATTTAGATCTTTAGCCAGGTCAAGAATGGGCCTTAATTTTGCGGATTCCGCTATTTCAACATCTGTTTTCATTGGGTCTTCTATCTTTACTTATTGGCAAGTTCTTTGTTCATGGCTTCAACATCTCTAGCTAGTTCGCTCTTGTAGTAGCGTAGTTTGTCAGCCAGGTTGCTATTATTTAAGGCCAAGATTTCTACAGCCAGGACCCCTGCATTTTTTCCGCCATCAATGGCTACAGTGGCTACAGGAACACCTGTTGGCATTTGTACAGTGGCAAGTAAACTATCTAATCCTGCTACAGAACTGGACACAGGAACCCCAATAACTGGAACAATGGTATAAGAAGCCAAGACACCGGCTAGGTGGGCAGCCTTTCCTGCAATGGCAATAATGACATCATATCCTTCTGTTTCTGCATGGGTTGCAAAATTGCTGGCATCTACAGGTGTTCTGTGGGCAGAGATGACTTTCATTTCATAGTCTACCCCAAATTTTTCTAGAACTTCTGCTGCTCCATCAGCAATTTTTTGATCATGAATACTTCCCATAATAATAGCTACTTTCATTCGTTTCCTCCTTTTTTGCTTCAACGTCCTACTGTAATTTTAGCAAGGCTAAGTTTACGTGTCAACACTTTATAGGGCCTAGAAAATGGACTCTGGACCCTTTTAAAAGTCTACATAAAAATTCGACTTGGGATAAATGTAGACTTTCCCAACTTCCTTGGCAAAAAGTTCCTTTAATTTTTCTAATACAAATTTTTCTGTATCAAAATGGCCCAGGTCTAAAAGAAAAAGGCCTTCTTCATAGGCTTTTTGTCCATCGTGGTACTTTACATCCCCTGTAATATAGAGGTCTGCTCCCTTGGCCTTAGCGAGAGAGATTAAATCTGCTCCACTGCCACCTAAAAGGGCAATCTTGTCAATTTTTTCTTTTTTTCTCCCATAGGCCAGGATATGGTGGGGGCGAATTTTTTCTTCAATATGGACTTTTAGGTCTTCCAAGCTTTTAAAATTGCTCCGGCCAATATAACCCATATTCCCCTTTTCTTCATCTACAGCAAATTCTTCCAAGTCTCTTAAATCCAGGGCCTGGGCCAGGGCATCATTGACTCCTCCCGAGGCCCTATCTAGGTTTGTATGGGCACTTAAAACGGATATTTTCCCTTCAATGGCCCGTTCTAAAAATTTCCCCTGGTAGGTCCTTTGGTCAAAGCGACGAATGGGATTAAAGTACATGGGGTGGTGGGAGACAATGACATTGGCTCCCTTTTCCAGGGCAAAGTCCAAGACCTGGTCTGTCACATCCAGGGCCAGGACCAATCCTTTAACAGTTTCCTCTGGAAAATAAATTTGTGGTCCCACTGGGTCCCAGTCTTCTGCCTTATTTTCTGGAGCAAGCTGGGTTAAGTCTTTATAAATTTTCTCCACAGTAATCATGTAGCCAACTCCTTATCTGGTTTTCTTTTCGAGTCACTTCCAACCATTCCCGTGACCTGGGAGACAAAGTTTTTGCCTTTTGAAGATTTTCTTTTACTTCTTCCAGTCTCTCTAGGTGGTGGTGGAGGTAGTCCTTTAAAAGGGGGTCTCCACTTTCTAGGAGGAGTCTAGGTTCCTCTAGGGAAATTTCCTCCCCCTTGTTTTTTCCTGTAATTTTAAGAATCCGGTAATATTTTCCCCGTTCAAAGGCCAAGGCTTCGGCCAAGAGACCATATCCCTCTTCCCTTAAATAGCGAAGAAGAACTTCTTCCCCCTGCATGGCTTGGATTAAGAGGTAGTCCACATCCTTAGCAAGGTCTTCTCCTTCATCTAAGATATTTGCGATGGATCTTCCTCCCATGCCGGCTATGACCAGGGCCTGGACCTGGCCTTTTTTCAAGGGCTTGAGTCCATCCCCTAAAAGACAGGCATAGTGGCCTGTAAAGGGCCATAAGGTTTTTTTTGCCTTCTCCAAAGAAGGTTCAGAAATATCTATGGCATAGACATACTGGGCTAGGTTTTTCTTTAAATAAGCATAAGACACGAACCCATGGTCCGTGCCTATATCTGCCATTGCCTCTACGGGATCTGCTAAAGAAAGTAGGCGGTCTAATCGCTGGGTCATTCTAAATAATCCTTTAATTTTTTGGACCTAGAGGGGTGGCGGAGCTTTCGCAGGGCCTTGGCTTCAATTTGACGAATCCGTTCCCTAGTGACATCAAATTCCTTGCCTACTTCTTCCAAGGTCCTTGCCCGTCCATCTTCCAAGCCAAAGCGAAGGGTTAAGACCTTCTTTTCCCGGTCTGTCAAGGTTGTTAAAACCGTATCCAATTGTTCTTTTAAGAGGGTAAAGGTGGCCGCATCCACAGGAGAAAGAATTTCATCATCTGGAATAAAGTCTCCTAAGTGGGAGTCCTCTTCCTCTCCAATGGGGGTTTCCAGGCTCACAGGTTCCTGGGCTATTTTTTGAATTTCCCTTACCTTGTCTACATCTAAGTTCATTTCACTGGCAATTTCTTCTGGTGTTGGGTCCCGACCTAGGTCTTGGACCAGCTGTCTTTGGACCCGAACCAACTTATTAATGGTTTCCACCATATGGACAGGAATCCGAATGGTCCTGGCTTGGTCGGCTATGGCCCGGGTAATGGCTTGACGAATCCACCAGGTGGCATAGGTGGAAAATTTAAAGCCTTTCGTATAGTCAAATTTTTCCACCGCTTTCATCAGGCCTAGGTTTCCTTCTTGGATTAGGTCCAGAAAACTCATCCCCCGACCCACATAGCGTTTGGCAATACTGACTACAAGCCGGAGGTTGGCTTCAGCCAATTCCTGTTTGGCTGTTTCATCTCCATTTTCCATCCGCTTGGCCAGACTCACTTCTTCATCCGCCGTTAACAGGGAAATCTTCCCAATTTCCTTTAAATACATCCGGACAGGGTCATCTACGCTGACTCCCTTGGGGACAGACAGGTCCTCTTCTTCCTTAGATTTTTTATCCTTACTATCCTTATCGTCATCCCCTAAAAGTTCAATGCCATGATCTTCAAAGTTTTGGTATAAATCATCAATTTCTTCACTATCCATGTCACATTCATCCAAAGCTTTAGCAATCACTTCATAGCTTAACCTTCCATCTTTTTTGCCCTTGGTCATTAATTTTTGGATAATCGCTTTTTTGGCTTCTTCCTCTTTCATGGGCAGATCTGTGGTCATACCGATCCCCTTTCTATCTTAATGCGTCATTCATTGCTTTAATTTGCTCTATTAATTCCTTTATATCCCCCTGACCTCCTGCTTCAGCTTCTTGCAAGTCCTCGATTAATTGGTCCCTTTCTTTTATTAATTGGTTCCTCCTTAAATTTTCAAGAGACTTGGCTAAAACATCATCTGTCATGGCTCCATCCACTTGCATTTCCTTGAGCTTAACTTCTTCTACTCCTGTAAAGAGACCTCTCTCTTCCAGCTTGTTTAAGAAGTCCTCTACGGCAATGGGAAAGTCCTTTTCCTCATAGGCTTCAATGGCCTTAAAGGCAGTTTCATAGTTTTTATAGGCCCAGTAGATTTTTTTCTCTTGTAAATCTTTAAAAATTTTATAATCATATAAGGCCAAGCGTAATAAAATACGCTGATTTACAGTTTGAGACAGGTCTACTGACCGAAAATCACTTTGAATCCTTGGCGGGTCTTCCTGGTTCTTAAAGCCAGTCCTTTGAATTTCCTCCCTTAAGGCCTCCCTGTTCATTTGGAAATTTCTTCCCAGGTAGTCAATATAGACATCCCTTTCCACAGGAGATTCAATCCCCCGTAAGAGTTTGGCTACCTCTTTAGAAAATCCAATCCGCCCCTCTGTAGAGTCCATAGAAAAATGTTGTTTCAGGTCGTCAATTAAATAAATAATCGGGTCTTTTGCCTTTTTTACAGCCAGCTCAAAGGCATCTGGTCCTTCTTTTTTTATAAAATCATCTGGATCCATTTGGTCCTTTAGAGTAATAATTTTTGGCTTGATGCCTACACTCCCTAGGACTCCAATGGCCCTTTTGCTGGCTCTTTGCCCAGCCTCATCTCCGTCGTAGCAAACGTAGACTTCCTTGGCATAGCGTTTTAAAAGATAGGACTGGTCCTTGGTTAAGGCCGTTCCCAGGCTAGCCAGGGCATCATAAATCCCCACAGAAGCCAGGCTAATGACATCCATATAGCCTTCCACCAAAATAATCCGGTCCCGGTACTTCTTTTCCTTAACCACATGGAGGCCATAAAGGGTCTTACCCTTATGAAAAATAGGGGTGTCCCTTGAATTGAGGTACTTGGGACCATAATCATGGTTAAACTGCCGGCCTCCAAAACCCAATATTTTATTTCTACTGTCAATAATAGGAAACATAATCCGGCTCCGAAAGCGGTCTACAAGCTTTTTGTCCTTGGTCCGTTCATAAGCCAAATTAGCTTCTATTATTTCATCTAATGTATACCCCTTTTTCAGTAAATATTCACATAAAATCTGATCTTTAAAGGGAGAAAGTCCTAAACCATACTTGTAAATCAAATTTTGATGGAGTCCTCTTTTTCCCAGATAGTCCAAGGCCTCCTTATTTTTGGCCAGTTCCTTCATAAAAAAATAGCCAGCCTCCCGGTTTAAGCTATAGAGTCTAGCTCTTTTTTTATCCTTTTCTTCATCTAAAAAATTTTTTTCCTTCAGCTGGACTCCTGTCCTTCTAGCCAATTCTTCCACAGCTTGAGGAAAACTCAGACCCTCTTTTTCCATAAGAAAAGTAAAGATGTCACCCTTGGCGTGACACCCAAAACAATAGTAATAGCCTTCCTTTTCTCGCACATTAAAAGAAGGAGTTTTCTCGTTGTGAAAGGGACAAAGGCCCAGGTAGTTGGATCCAGACTTTTTTAAGGGCAAGTAGTCTGAAATCAAATCTACAATATTCATTCTTTCCTTAATTTCAGCAAGAAGGTCATCATCTATTCGAAAAGCCATGGTCATCCCTTCCAATTTTCCGGTACAAATAAGTCTGTCCAAGTGGATATGGCAAAGCGATCTGTCATTCCGGCAATATAATCACAGACCATGTCCTCCTTGGAATCATTCCTTCCTTCATAAAGTCCTTTGTGACTTTCCGGCAAGTCTTCATGTAAATAGTAGTCATAGAGGTCCACAATAATTTTATTGATTTTATTTTCATCCCCCTTGGCTAGGGGATTGTGGTAGACCCGGCTAAACATAAACTTTCTCAGCTCCATCATGGCTTCATAAATATCTTCTTCCATGCCCAGGACATTGTGGTCCCGAGTGTAGGTTAAGATGCCTAAAATTAGCCGCTCAATCCGGTCGCTATGAGTCTCCCCTAGAAGGGAAATACAGTCCTTGGGTAGGTCCTCTTTCACTAAAATATGGGCCCGGATGGCATCGTCAATATCATGGTTAATATAGGCAATCCGGTCTGCATACTTAATGACCCTTCCTTCATTGGTCATGGCTTGCTGGTCTCCTGAATGGTTTAAAATTCCATCCCGGACTTCCTGAGATAGGTTTAACCCCCTCCGTCGAGGAGAATGCTCTAAAAAATCTACCACCCGTAGGCTCTGCTCATTGTGGCGGAAGCCCCCCTTGTGGATTCGGTTTAGGACCGTCTCCCCACTATGGCCAAAAGGCGTGTGTCCCAAGTCGTGTCCCAGGGCGATGGCTTCCGTTAAGTCTTCATTGAGGCCCAAGGCCCGGGCAATGGTCCGGGCAATTTGGGCCACTTCCAGGGTATGGGTTAAGCGGGTCCGGTAGTGGTCCTTGTCCGGAGCAATAAAGACCTGGGTCTTGTGCTTCAACCGCCGAAAACTCTTGGAGTGCAAAATCCGGTCTCGGTCTCTTTGGTAAATAGTCCGTAAGGGACAGGCTGGCTCCTCATGAAGACGGCCCCCACTATCCTTGGACCTGGCTCCTAGAGGGCTTAAATAGATTTCTTCCCGTTTTTCTTGGGCCAAGCGATCACAGATATCCATTTCAACCACCTAGCGGCTAATATAGTCAATTATTAATTCAGCCGTTTCTTCAATGGCCTTGTAGCTGACATCAATAATGGGACATTTAATTTCATTCATAACCCGGGTGGAATAGCGAATTTCTTCTTCAATTCGGTCAATATTGGCATATTTTGTGGAAGATTCCAGACCTAGGGCTTTGAGTCTTTCCTCCCGAATGGAGTAAATCTTGTCAGGTCTGGCAATGAGGCCTACAACTTTTTTCGGGTCTTTTTTATAGACTTCCAGAGGCACCGGGACTTCCGGTACCAGGGGAATATTACAAACCTTGTAGAGCTTGTTGGCCAGGTACATGGAAAGAGGAGTCTTGGAAGTCCTAGAAATGCCGAGAAGTAAAATATCTGCATCTTCAATGCCTCTTGGGTCCTTGCCATCATCATATTTCACAGCAAATTCAATGGCTTCCACCTTCCGGAAGTAGTTTTCATCTAGCCGGCGGATAAGACCCGGTTCCCTCAAGGGAGGGTAACCCAGGCAGGACTCCATGGCCCGCAAGGGGGGACCCATAACATCCACTGTGGGAATATTTAATTCCTTGGTTCTTTTTTCAATAAATTCTCGGGTCTTTCTCTCCACATTGGTGTAAATTAAAATTTTCCGGTCATAGTCCAGCATTTCTTCAAAGACCGGTTCAATTTTTTCTATGGAGTTATAGTAGGGAAATCTTAGAATTTCATAATTTTTACTTTCAAACTGCTTGACTGTTGCCTTGGCAATTAATTCGCCTGTTTCTCCAATCGAGTCGGATATTACATAGATTCTTAAGCTTGAATCCATTATTTGTCCTCCTTTGCCTCATTAATCAATTCCATAAAGAGCTTGGCCACATTTGTCTTAGTAAACCGACCCACGACTTTTTCTCCCTGGTCTTCTTCTACGATGACTGGCAGGGCGTCCACATCGTGGTCCACAATCCGCCTCAGAGCCTCATAAACACTTTCCTCTTGGTGGATTTTTACAAGCTTGGGTTCCCGGGTCATTAAAACCCCTACTGGAGTCTTTTGGGTCTGGCCTCCCAGCAAGGACCGTAAAAGGTCCTTTCTAGACACGACTCCCGTTAAATACCCCTTGTTCGTCACAAAGAGAGTGCCTACGTCTTCTAAAAACAAGGAGACAATGGCATCATAAATGGATGTTTCTTCATCTACTAAAATGGGCAAGCTCATGACTTCCCGAACTTCCATCTTTAGAAGTTTTTCAAAATAAATAGGTTCCTTCCGTTGGCTATTGTAGTAATAGCCAACTTTGGGCTTGGCATGCAAAACATCTGCCATGGTGAGTAAGCTAAAATCTGGTCTTAAGGTGGCCCGAGACAGATTTAGTTTACTTGCAATTTCCTCTCCTGTAATGGGTTGAAATTTTTTAACAATCGCAATAATTTTCTCCTGCCTGGACGAAAAATTCATAAGCCTTCCTATTCTAAGACCAGGGCGTTGACATCAAATATTTCCCCTAGGGTCTGATCAATTCCATGGAGCATGGCTAGACGGTTGTTCCGCAGCCGTTCATCCTCTACAAGAATCATCACATCATCAAAATACTTGTGAATCTTTGGTGTTAATTCTTTTAAAAGTAAGAGTTTTTCTCTATAGTCCCCAGCTTCAACTTGGGTGTTCATTTTTTCGTCTGCTGCCTTAAAAGCCCTGTAAAGGTCAATTTCTGCTGGTTCTTCTAAGAGGTCTTCATGAAATTCCATGGATTCATCATATTTGACAGCCAAGTGGCTCAAGCGGATAAAGGCATCATAGAAGTCCTTATCCAGGTCTTCATCCATGTCGTCTAGGACAGCACAGCGTTTAAAAATGTCCACCACATCATTGGGTTCTGCATTTAAAACAGCATCAACCAAGTCATAGCGGTAGCCTTGGTCTAGAAGCATTTGTCGAATCCGCCCTTGGAAAAAGTCCATAATGGCGTCTTTTACTTGGTTGTAGTCAAAGACCAATTCTTGGTGGCCCACATAAATATAGAGGGCATAGTCTACCACAATGGATAGAGGCAGGTGCCAGTTCCTTTCCTTAATAATATTAATTAAACCAATGGCCTGTCTCCGGAGGGCAAAGGGATCTTGGCTTCCTGTTGGAATCAAATCAATGGAGAAGAGGCCAACAATAGTATCCAGCTTATCGGCTATGGAAAGGACAGCTCCTGTCGTGGAGGCAGGTAGGTCTCCCCCAGCCTTTCGAGGCATGTATTGCTCATCTAGGGCTTGGGCTACAATGTCCTTTAAGCCTTCTTTTCTTGCATAGATAGCGCCCATCTTCCCTTGGAGTTCAGTAAACTCTTGGACCATATTGGTCACTAAGTCTGTCTTGGCCAAGTTGGAAGCTTCTTTTAAGGCAACTTTTGTTTCCTCAGCCACTTGGAGGTATTCTCCAATTTGTTGAGTGAGTTCCTTTAATCTTTGGGTCTTGTCATAGAGGTTTCCCAGCTTGTCATGGAAGCTGACGCCTTTTAGGTCTTCAACTCGGTCTTCTAGGGGTTTTCTTTGGTCTTCTTCATAGAAGAAAACGGCATCTTCCAGCCGGGCCCCTAGGACCTTTTCATTGCCTTGGGAAACAATATCTTCATAGTCTGCATTCCCGTTTCGGATGGTAATGAAATAGGGCTTTAGGTTGCCTTCACTGTCATAGACTGGAATATAGCGGAGGTGTTCCCGCATAGGTGTCGTGAGGACAATGGCCGGAAGGGACATATAGCTTTCTTTGATGTTCCCTACAATGGCTGTAGGATATTCTACAATGTAGGTTAATTCCTGTAAAAGGTCCTCATCTTCAATAATTTCCCCACCAAGAGCCTTGGCCTTCCGGTTGGCTTGGTACTTAATTGTTTCATACCGTTTTTCCTGGTCGGCAAGGCAGAAGTTTTCTAA
This sequence comes from Clostridiales bacterium SIT11, assembly GCA_001299455.1. Classification (GTDB taxonomy): domain Bacteria; phylum Bacillota; class Clostridia; order Tissierellales; family Peptoniphilaceae; genus Urinicoccus. The sequence goes on from CYUK01000003.1 coordinate 270,453, forward strand.
AAGTTTGTCTTCATAATCTTCTACCTTATCAATGACCACTGGATTTTTCCCTAAGAACCGGTGGCCCCGGGTATTTCTTCCCACAGGAATCCCTTCAAAGGGAAAGTCCACGACTTGGTCATTTAAAAGGGAGAGGATCCAACGAATAGGCCGGGCAAAGCGGATGTTTTTGCCTCCCCATTTCATGTTTTTAGGGAAGGTGATTCCGTAAATACAAGCAGGAGCAATTTCCTTTAAGAGGTCTTCAACTGGCTTTCCTCCTTGGACTTGCTTGGCAAAAATATAGTCCTCGCCCTTGACTTGGTCTGTGTAGAGGTCTTCTTCTTGAAGTCCCTTGCTCTTCATAAAACCTTGGAGGGCCTTGCTGGCCTTTCCATTTTCGTCGTAGGCAATTTTTAAGGAGGGTCCCTTGACCACTTCTTCAATTTTTTCTTGTTGGTCGCCTAGACCGTTCACTTGTAGGGTTAGCCTTCTAGGTGTGGCATAGGTTTTAATGTCCTCATATTGGATATGGGCTTCTTTTAATCTTTTTGCCATTTGGTCCTTAAATTGGTTGAGACCCAGGTTCACAAAGCGAGCTGGCAATTCTTCCACGCCTATTTCTAGTAAATATTTATTCTCCATGGTGGTCACCTGCCTTTAATAGGGGGTAGTTCATTTCTTCTCTTTGGGCCAGATAGGTGGCGGCAATTTTTCTTGCCAGGTTTCGGACCCGGGCAATATAGCCAGTCCGTTCTGATACAGAAATAGCCCCTCTGGCATCTAAAACATTAAAGGTATGGGAACACTTTAAAACATAATCATAGGCCGGCATAACAAGACCCTCTTCGCTGACTCTTTCAGCTTCCCGTTCATAGGTATTGAAGAGGTCTTTTAACATGCCTACATCGGCTAGTTCAAAGCTATAGACAGAGTGTTCGTATTCTGCCTTGTGGAAGATATCCCCATACTTGATTTCATCATTCCAAGTAATATCATAGACACTGTCTACATCTTGGAGGTACATGGCAATCCGTTCCAAACCATAGGTGAGCTCTGCAGACTCTAAGTCACAGTTAATAGAACCCACTTGTTGGAAGTAGGTAAATTGGGTGATTTCCATTCCATCTAACCAGACTTCCCAGCCTAGACCCCAGGCTCCTAGGGTTGGGGCTTCCCAGTTGTCTTCAACAAATCGGATGTCATGCTTTAAAACATCAATGCCAATGGCCTGTAAACTTTTTAAGTAGAGTTCTTGGACATCTTCCGGTGAAGGCTTTAAAATTACTTGGAGTTGGTGGTGTTGGTAAAGACGATTTGGGTTTTCTCCATAGCGGGCATCTGCTGGCCGCCTGGATGGTTCCACATAAACAGTCCTCCAAGGTTCCGGACCCAGGGCTTTTAAGAAGGTGTAAGGATTCATGGTCCCAGCCCCCTTTTCCATATCATAGGGCTCCATGATAATACAACCTTGGTCCTTCCAATAGTTTTTCAGTGTTTGCATTAAATCTTGAAAATGCATAAGTTTATCTGTCCTCCTTATAAACTAGCAACAAGGTCAAAGCAGTGGAATTGACGAACTTCTAAATGTATATAAAACATTTGAATAAGTAGAGTAGAGAGTAATTTTTCATTACATCTTGCTGCCTTTAATTGATCTAAAGAAGTATATAATATTTCCTTTAAATATAGGATGTCTGTCTCTTGGATATATTTCCCACTGCCAGACACCATGCCATACTCTATAATACCACTTTTGGGGTCAAAAAATCCCCCTTTTCCTTGATTTTCTTCTGGCTTTCCTATAAATCTTGGTCGATAACCTAAAAAAGACAGAGCCTTAATTAAAAAAGCATTGAGAAGAATGGTCCTATAGCCCTCTTCCAGGACATCCAGGGTCTTGGCTAAGAGGTCGTAGAGTCGGTCATTTTTTTGTCCATCTTCCAGGCTCTTGGTCACTATTTCTAAAAAAAGACTGGTGGCTACAATTTCAGGATAGGTCTTCCGCAAGGGGCTATGGTCTTTTAGTAAAACGCCCTCCCGGATATAGGCAAAGCTCTGTCCCGGTTTAAAGCGGTAGGCCCCTTCAATGCCCGGCTGGGTCAGGGAAAAAATAGAGCTTTTCGGAGAGTTGACCCCCTTGGCCAAAACGGAAATTTTCCCCCTCTCCCTGGTAAAAATCGTCAGCCGTTTACTGGTTTCTGTAAAGGGGGCCTCTTCCAAGACAATCCCCCTAGTTTCAAAACTATTGGTAGCCAAACCGTTCCACCATATTTTGCTTTTCTCTCCAGTTTTTTGAGACCTTGACCCAAATTTGCAGGTTCACCTTTATGGAGAAAAACCGCTCCAGGTCTTGGCGACTTTGGCTGCCGATTGTTTTCAGCATTTGCCCCTTTTTCCCAATAATAATCCCCTTGTGGGAGTCTCTTTCCACATAAATAGTGGCTTCAATATCTAGGAGGTCCTTGTCCTCTCTTTCCTTCATGGAATCACAAACCACCATGACTCCATGGGGGACTTCTTCTTGAAGGTTGTAAAGGGCCTTTTCCCGGATAAATTCAGCCACAATAAATTTTTCCGGCTGGTCTGTAATATAGTCATCTGGAAAATACTTGGGTCCTTCCGGTAAAATCCGTTTTAAGGCCTGGAGATATTCTTCCAGATTATCTCCTGTACTGGCAGAAATAGGAATAATTTCTTTAAATAAATTGTACTTGGCGTACTGGTCTATCAGGGGTAAAAGACTTCCCTTTTCCACCTGGTCAATTTTGTTAATCAGCAAAATAAGGTCTGTCTTTCCCTTGTATTTTTTAAGGCTTTCCAGGATTTCCTTGTCTGTAGGCCCAATCCGGCTGGAGGAATCCACCATCAGGGTGATGACATCCACCTCCGCCAGACTATCTTGGGAGACTCCCAGCATGTAGTTTCCCAGCTTATTTTTCGGCTTTTGGATGCCCGGCGTGTCCAAGAAAATAATTTGTGCATCTTCTTCATGGTAAATTAACTGAATCCGGTTCCGGGTGGTTTGGGGTTTATTGGATGTTATAGACAGTTTTTCTCCCATAATCCGGTTTAAAAGTGTGGATTTCCCCACATTTGGTCGTCCTATAATTGTTACAAAACCTGATTTCATATATCCTCCTATGATAAGTCTTCATTTGAAAAGCTGTGGGGCAAAAGGTCTTCCAGGGAAAATTCTTGGTAGTCCTCCAGGGAGTTGACAATATATATTTTTAAGTCCTCCTGAAATTCCACCATGACCTGCCGGCAAACTCCACAGGGAAAGGTGTCCTTGGCATCTCCTGTGACAGCTATGGCCTTAATCTTTTTTGCCCCCTCTGAAATGGCCTTGAAAATCGCCACCCTTTCTGCACAGATGGTGGGCGAGTAGGAAGCAATTTCAATGTTGCCTCCAGTATATATTTTTCCATCGTCTCCTAGGACAGCTGCCCCTACATGAAAATTTGAATAGGGGACATAGGCCTTTTTCTTGGCTTCCAAGGCTCCTCTAAATAAGTCTTCTTTTTTCATTTTAACCAATCCCTCCAATTCCTTGATAAAGTATCAGGGCAATAATGGACCCCACTAGGGCCCCTAGGACGACTTCAGAAATTTTATGAATTTTTCCCTCCACCCGGGACTGGGCCACTAAAAAAGCAATGCAGTAGGCCAGGCCACAAACTAGACCTTGGCCGGAGATGAGAGAAATCATAGTGGCCATGGAAAAGGCAATGGCCGCGTGACCACTGACGGCTCCACCTTGGAAGAAGGTCCCACCACTTCTTTGCATCCAAAGGAGCTTGCCTCCAATGACGGCAAAGATTACTAAAAAGAGGGCCACAAAGGCCAAGTGGGGGTCTGAATTTCGTAGCTTCACAATGGCCAATTCTGTCGAAGCATTAATCCGGTCAAAGAAAATTAAGTAAGCCACAACTAGAGCGTTCACAGCAGAAATCAACACGGCTCCTGCTGCCACGTCCTTAGCCAGCTTGGCCACAGGGTTATAGGACTGGGTCACCAGGTCCACTGTCCGTTCAATAGCTGTATTCATGAGTTCAGCCGAAAGAACAAAGGTAACAGCAAAAAAGAGCATCATAAATTCCAAGCGAGTGAGCTTAAAAAATAAACTGGCAATAATGACTCCTATAGCTGCCAGATAGTGGATTTTCATATTCCTTTCTGTTCGAATAGAGGCAATAATCCCCTGGACTGCATAGTTAAAAGAATCAATAAAACTCCCCTGCTTCATTTACTCACCTCGGTAGACCTTGAGCTGGTCCATAATCTTTTTTTCTTCTTGTCGCATTTCCCTTTTGTCCTCTTCCTCTATATGGTCATAGCCCAGGCAATGGAGGATGCTATGGACTGTTAAATATTGGAGCTCCCTTTGAAAACTATGGCCATAGTCCTCTGCCTGGCTGGCTACCCGGTCCAGGTTAATAACCACATCCCCTAGGAGGAGGCAGTCTCCATAATCTTCATTAATGGGAAAGGACAGGACATCTGTCACAGCATCCACCCCTCGGTAGTCCCTGTTTAAGGCTTGGATTTCCTCTCCATTGACAAAGGAAAGGCTAATGGCAACAAGGCCTGAAACCCCCTCTTCAAGGAGGGCCGCCTGAGCCGCTTCTTCTATATAATCCATATCTTTTGGGGAAAAAGGGCCATCATTTAAAGAAAATTCAATTTTTAGGTCCTGGCTTGTCATGGTCTTTCTTCTCCTTTTTTTCCTTTTTTTGGTCTTCATCATACTGGTCATAGGCGTCAATAATCCTTTGAACCAGGGGATGACGGACAATGTCATAGCGGCTTAAGTAAACGGTGGACACACCCTTTACATCTCTTAAAATATTTAAAACAGATTTTAAGCCGGACTTCTTTCCAGCTGGTAAGTCAATTTGGGTAATATCTCCTGTGACAATGGCCTTGGATCCAAAACCTAGCCGGGTTAAAAACATCTTCATTTGTTGAGAGGTTGTGTTTTGAGCTTCATCTAGGATGACATAGGCATTGTCCAGGGTTCTCCCCCGCATATAGGCCAGGGGAGCCACTTCAATGAGGCCCTGGTCCACAAATTTTTGGTAGGTATCAAAGCCCATTAAGTCAAAAAGAGCATCATAGAGGGGCCTTAAGTAGGGATCCACCTTCATTTGTAGGTCTCCAGGCAAAAAGCCCAAACTTTCCCCGGCTTCAACAGCTGGCCGAGTCAGGATAATTCTAGATACTTCCTGGGCCTTAAAGGCCTTGACAGCACAGGCCATGGCCAGGTAGGTCTTTCCTGTTCCTGCCGGTCCGACCCCAAAGACCACGTCATTTTTTTCAATGGCATCCAAGTATCTTTTTTGGCCCAGGGTTTTAGGCCGGACAGGCTTACCCATAGCGGTGTAGACCAAGGCCTTGTTGTAGAGACTATCCAGGTCCAAATCGATGCCTTTTTTCTTTAAAGAAATAGCATATCTTAAGTCCTGCTTGTCCAGGTTCTTTTGTTTCTTTATCAGCCCCAGGAGGAAGTGGAGGAGGTCTACTGCTGCAGCCACCTCATCTTCCGGGCCAGATACCTCAAGTTCCAGGTCTTTTAATTGAATCTCTACCTCAAAATTCTCCTGGATTAAGCGGATATTTTCATCTAGCTTCCCAAAAAGGGCAGAAGCTTGTGCCAAAGATTCTAAGTCCAATGTCTCCCTAGTTTGCAAAAATTTTCCACCTTTCTAGCGTTTCCATCTTTTCCCAGACCTCCGGCCTGGTCTTGTAAATATCTCATCATAGACAAAAGCCTTGGCCCAAGGAGCAAGGTCCAGATCATCTAGGACCGTCCCTTCCTTCCTGAAGACTTCTTCTAGCGACTTTTCTTTTTCTCCTAAGTCTTTTTTTCGAGAAAGAAGGTCTTCTTTTTCTCCTTCTCTTCTCTCCTTGTCCTCCTGGACCTGTTTTTTCATTTCCTCCATCTTCTCTGAATTTACAGACTTTTCCCCTTGCATTTCCAGATTTTGCCTTGCCAGTTCTTCCTGGAGCTGGTTAAACTTTAAGGCCAGTTGATCTAGGGGTCCATGGACTTTTTTCCCCTTCTTTTTTAAAGACTGCTTCATTATTCATCCTGCTTTTCCCAGCTGGTGGACTTGGGATCTGTGGCCTTGGAAATAGCCTCCCTCATGGAGGTGTCGCTCTTGATGTTTTTCATTTCATAGTAGTCCAAGACACCTAGCCTTCCTTCTCTTAAGGCCGCTGCCAAAGCCATGGGAACTTCTGCTTCGGCTTCCACAACCTTGGCCCGCATTTCTTGTTCCTTGGCCAGAGCCATGGCTTTTCGTTCCGAAGCCTTGGCTTCAGAAATTTTCTTATCCGCTTGGGCCTGGTCTGTCTGCAATCTAGCCCCAATATTCCTAGCAATGTCCACATCGGCGATGTCAATGGATAAAATTTCATAGGCCGTGCCCGAATCCAGACCCTTGTCTAGGACCACCTTGGAAATGGAATCCGGATTTTCCAGGACCACCTTGTAGCGTTCGGCAGATCCGACTGTTGTGACAATTCCTTCCCCAACCCGGGCGATAATGGTTTCTTCACCGGCCCCACCTACCAGGCGGTCAATATTGGCCCGGACAGTGACCTTGGCCTTGACAATGACTTCAATCCCATCTTGGGCTACAGCAGAAATATTCGGTGTTTCAATGACTTTTGGGTTAACAGAAACTTGGACAGCCTCCAAGACATTCCGCCCAGCCAGATCAATGGCCGCTGCTTGCTCAAAACCTAGGTTAATATTGGCCCTTTGAGCAGCAATTAAGGCATTTACTACAGAATTGACATTTCCTCCAGCCAGGTAGTGGGCTTCTAAGTTTTCAATCTTTAAGTCTAGGCCCGCCTTGGTGGCCTTGACCATGGGAATGACAATCTTCCTTGGATTGACCCTTCTTAACCGCATGCCCACCAGGGTGGAAATCTTTATAGGCACTCCTGAGAAGAAGGCAGAAATCCACAAACCAACAGGAACAAAATTAAAAAAGACGATAATGACGAGAAGAATAAGAATGGGTATAATTGGTAACCTAAAAAATGGCATTTACTTCCTCCTAACTAGAATTTTCCCTGACTCAATGGCTACAACTTCCACCCAGGAAGATTTTTCCAGATAGCCCTGGTCACTGATTGCATCGTATTTTTTTTCATTTATTACCACATAACCTGAAGGCCTTAAGGGAGTCAGAGTCTTGCCAAGAGCTCCCGGCTCAAGGTCTAGAGGAGGGCTTGTGGAATAGCCCCAGTCTTTGGAAAAAGTCTCCTTTAAAGTAAATTTGTTTAAATAAATGGGCCTTCTTCCACTCTTCCAGAAATAGACAAGGACTAGGCCACTCAGGCCCAGACTCAAGCCTAGAGTTATAGAAGCCAGTCTTGTGGATTCCATAGAAATCATTAAAGACCCATAGATGGCAATGATTCCAGAAATTCCCGGCAAAGAAAAGCCTGGCAGGGACATTTCAAGAATGAGTAGACCTAGGCCCAAAATAAATAGTCCTAGGGAGACTAGGCTGCTCTTGCCCACTAGGTAGCTAGTCAACAGGTGTAAGAAAAAAAGAAATAGAGAAAGGGTGCCCCAAAGGCTCCACTCTTTTTTTAAAAGTTGTTGGGTCAGGGCAAGAAAGGCTCCTACCACCAAGGCCCCTTCTAGGATATGCCAGGTTCGATTTCTGGCGACCATGGCTCCTTGCCTTGTTTTTTGGGGTTTTTTCTCTTGAAAAAGACTTTTCCCCAGAGGCTTTTTAATTCTTTCTTTCTGGTGGTTCGATATGAGGGGCCTTGTCCCTTCCAGGAGCTTTTGGGCCTGGACTTCATTTTGAAAAATCAAGCCTGCAGTCACAAAGAAAAGGCCTAGGCCGAGTATCAATAAGTATTTCTTGTTCATTTTTACAGCCTCCCCTTTATTTATACCCAAAATCCACCATAAGTCACAACGAAAAAAGACCCGGCTTTCCGGGTCTTACTTAATTTTCTTCTAATAATTCTTGTGCCAGGCGATTAATGGTTTTCCCATCTGCCCGTCCCTTGACTTTGGGCATCAGGTCTTTCATGACCTTTCCCATATCTTTTTTATCATGAATATCAAGTCGGGAAATTGTCTCAGCTACAAGATCTCGAAGTTCGTCTTCAGACAATTGCTTGGGCAGGTAGCCATATAAAATATCCATTTCCGCTTTTGTTGCATCAATGAGGTCTTGACGACCACCCTTTGCAAAATCTTCAATGGAGTTTTTCTTTTCCTTCACTTGCTTAGAAATAATGGAAAGAACTTCATCATCCGATAAGTCTTTTTTTTCGTCAACTTCTTTTTGTTTAATGGCTGCACGCACCATGGTAATGGTATCCTTGCGTGTTTTATCCTTCGCCTTCATAGCTGCTTTTAAGTCAGCCATTAAGTCTTCTTTTAAAGACATGGTCACCCATCCTTAGTATTTACGTTTTTTGCGACGTGCTTCTTCAGATTTCTTCTTGCGACGTACACTTGGTTTTTCGTAATGTTCTCTTTTACGATATTCCTTTAATACACCACTAGTTGCGCATTGACGTTTAAATCTTTTCAAAGCATTATCTAATGATTCATTTTCTCCAACACGGATTTCTGACATGATTTCCCTCCTCTCATTTCTAAGAGTTAAGCCTTTGGCTAATACCTTATTATTATACATTATCCTGGGAAAAATAGCAATAAATTCCTTTTTCTTCTTTTTCTCATTAACCTGGTGGCCATTGGAGGGATCTCTGACCTAAAATATGGAAATGTAGGTGGTTTACAGTTTGTCCGCCGTCTTCCTTGCAGTTGTTGACAATCCGGTATCCCTTGTCACAGCCAAGTTCTTTGGCAAGTTCTCCTGCCTTCCGGAAGATCCGCCCAATTAAGGCATCCTCTTCTTCTGTTAGGGCATCTGCATCTTGGATGTGTTTTTTGGGAATCACCAAGAAATGGACCGGCGCTTGGGGGTCAATATCCTTGAAGGCATACATGTCGTCATCTTCATAGATTTTTTCGCTGGGAATTTCTCCCACTATGATTTTACAAAATAAGCAATCCATTAGGGCCTCCTTAACTTAAATTCTACAGGTTCTCCTGTACTATCTCCTATTGTACCATGAAGAATTTGATTTGTTAATGGACGGTCGCTTTTGGTCTTGACCCGGATGTAGTTACTGGTATAGCCCTCATAAAAACCCTGGTTCTCCTGTTCAAATAAAACATCCAGGTCCCGCCCCTTGTTTTTTTCAATAAAATCCTGGGCCAGAACATCCCCAATGGCAATGAGCTTTTGGGACCGGGTATTTTTAATTTTTCCATTCATTTGCTTTTTCTTGGCTGCTGGTGTCCCCTGTCTGGAGGAATACTTAAAGACATGGAGCCTGGAAAAGCTCACTTTTTTCACAAAGGCGCACATTTCCTCAAAGTCTTCTTCCTCTTCTCCAGGAAAACCGACAATACAATCTGTACTTAGGCCGGCATAGGGCATATAGTGGCGGATGATTTCCGTCTTTTCCAGAAAGTCCTCGGCCCTGTACTTCCGGTTCATGGCCTGTAAAATTTTATTAGATCCATGTTGGAGGGAAAGGTGAAAGTGGTCACAGACCTTGCCTGTGGCCGCCAGCCTTTGAATAAAGTCCTCGGTCACAATATTGGGGTCTACGCTGGATAGGCGGATTCTTTCCAGACCTTGAATCTGAGCCAGGTCTTCAATTAAGTCCGCCAGACGGAGGTCTCCCAGGTCTTTTCCGTAGGAGGCCACGTGAATCCCAGTAAGGACCACTTCTTTGTAGCCGGCTTCCACTAATTTTTCCACCTGCCTGTGGCTATCTTCCAAGGACCTGGACCGAATGGGTCCCCGGGCATAGGGAATAACACAATAGGAGCAAAATTGGTTGCAGCCATCTTGGATTTTTACATAGGCCCGGGTGTGGTCTGTTTGCTGGTCAATGGAAAAATCTTCAAAGTCCCTATGGCTCCGAGCATCTTCCACATGGACCAGGGGACCTTCCTTTTCCATGGCCTGGTCCACATAATCCAAAATCTTGTCCCGGTCCTTGGTTCCTAAAATCAAGTCCACGCCTGGAATTTTTTCCACTTCCTCCGGACTCACCTGGGCATAGCAACCTACCACACAAACCACGGCCTGGGGATTGATTTTCTTCCCCCGACGGATGATTTGCCGACTCTTCCTGTCCGAAAGGTTGGTCACTGTGCAGGTGTTAATAATATAGACATCAGAAAAATCTTCTGAGTCCAGGTGGACCTCATAGCCTGCTTCCTTGAAAAGTTCCAGCATGGCTTCTGACTCATAGGCATTGACCTTGCAGCCCAAAGTGGTAATATGAACACTTTTATTTTTCTCTTCCATGACCTCCTCCTTCCATTAAAACGTGGACCCGGTCACTGGCAATTAAGGCTGCCGTTTCCGTCCGTAAGATCCGGGGCCCCAAGCTAATACATTGGCCTCCCCTGGCCTGGATAAGGGTCACTTCTTCTGGAGCCAGGCCTCCTTCCGGACCAATGACCAGGGCAAGATTTTTTTCCTTCCCTGTTAAAACCTGATCCAACCGCCGGGTCTTCTCTTCTTCATAGCAGCAGAGGACCTGGCAATCTTCCGGCAAGCTTTCAAGGGCCTCTTCTAGGCCTTTTACCAGGGAAACTTCTGGAATGTTAAGCCGTCTGGACTGCTTGGCTGCCTTTTTTAAAATTTTCTCCCAGCGAGTCTTTAACTTTTCTTCCTTTCCCTGGACCTTTCGAATGGACCGGGTCATTTGGATGGGAAAAAAAGAGTCCACTCCTACTTCTGTTCCATGTTCTAAAATTTCTTCAAATTTTTGTCCCTTGCCCAGGCCTTGGAGGAGGTAAAGATAAAAGGATTTTTCCTCTTCCAGCCTTTTGTCTCCAAGAAGGACTTCCGGAGATTCTGGAAAATTTGAAGAAAGCTTGGCTTCATAGGCCTGACCATCCCTTACGGCCACCAGACCATCCCCGGCCCTTAGGCGGAGGACATGGGCCAGGTGATGGAGGTCATCTGGGTCCAGCTGGCCCTGGTCATTTAAAAATACCCGAACCATTTTAGACCCTAGCCACAAGAACAGACCAGCCGTTCTTGTCTTCCTTTTCTATAATTTCCAGGCCTTCTTCCTCCAAGACCTGGCAAAGATGGTCCAGTTTGCTGGATAAAATTCCAGACCCAATAAAAATGCCTCCTGGCTTTAAGTGTCCTGGAATCTCCCCTGCAAAGGACTCAATAATTTCTGCAAATAAGTTGGAGACAATTAAGTCCAGGTCCCTAGGAGCTTCCTTGAGGAGGTCGCCTTTTTTAAAGTCTACTTGGTCCTCCACTCCATTTAAGCTGGCATTGTTCTTAGAAGCATCAATGGCCACAGGGTCAATATCCACCCCCATGGCTTTTTTTGCCCCTAGGAGGACACTAGCCACAGATAAAATCCCCGACCCACAACCTACATCATAGACAAGGGCATCTTTTTTTACATACTTTTCCAACTTTTCCAGGCAAAGGTAGGTGGTTTCATGGCTACCGGACCCAAAGGCCATGCCAGGATCCATTAAAATCTTCACCCGGTCTGTGGAATAATCCATCCAATGGGGGACAACAGCCAGATTTTCCCCTAGGTCAAAGGGCTTATAATATTTTTTCCAATTGTTGGCAAAGTCCTGGCCTTCCTCCAAGTGATAGGAAACTTTTCCTAAGTCTCCTTCTCGGACAAAGTCTTCAAAATCCTTGATTAAATCTTCCTCTTCTTCTGAGGGGAAAAATTGAAGCAAGAGTTCTCCTGCCTTCACACGAAGGAGGTTGTCATCCACATAGTCCCATTGGATTTCACTGGAATTCAGCTCATCCACCAGGCTGGCGGTTTCCTCCTGGAAACAGTCTACATCATGGTCCAAAAGCCATGAAACCAGGACCCCATAGTCTTCTTCTTTTCCCTTGAATGTCACTTCATAAAAGTTCATAGGTCCCCCTAGTCTTCAAACCAATCCTTCATCCGGTCAAAAAATCCCTTCCGTTCCTTTTTGGCCACAGATGGACTTTCTCCCCGGAGTTCTTCCAATAATTCTCTCTGCCTATCCGATATTTTTTGAGGCACAATAATTTCAATTCGGAAGTGGAAGTCTCCCCGGCCCTTTTCCTGGAGCCTAGGGACTCCCTTGCCCTTTAAGGTAAAGACCTTGCCTCCTACTGTTCCTGCCGGCAGGTCAAAATTTTCCATACTATCCAAGGTAGGCACCTCAATTTTTGCCCCTAGGACAGCATCCATATAGGACACAGGGAAGTCAATATAAATGTCATTGCCCTGTCTCTTGAAGATTGGATCTTCCTTAACGGAAATATAGATATAAAGGTCTCCTGGCGGTCCTCCATTTTCCCCATGGTGACCTTCTCCAGGCATGGAGAGGATGCTCTTATTGTTGACTCCCTTGGGAATGTGGACATCAATCGTCCTGGAAAAAATTTCCCGTCCTGACCCATGGCAGTGGCTACAGGGTTCTTCAATAATTTCTCCCTTGCCTTGACAGTCTGGGCAGGGAACTACTTGGACTACCCGGCCAAAGGCAGATTGACGACTTTCCCGGACCTGACCAGTTCCGTGGCAAGTTTCGCACCGGTGGACATCTGTCCCTGCCTTGGCCCCTTTTCCGTCACAGGACCGGCAAATTTCCGTCCGCCGGATGGTTACCTTTTTTTCTGTCCCGAAAATGGCTTCCTTAAATTCCAGCTGGACATCCGCCCGGATATCCCCTCCCCGGATTGGAGCATTTTGCTTTTGGGAGGCATAGTTGCCGGAGAAACCTCCCCCAAAAATATCAAAGAGGTCGCCAAAGATGTCGCCAAAACCACCAAAGCCCCCTTGACTGCTAAAGCCATCCTTTAGAGAATCCTCACCATAGAGGTCGTAGTTCCGCCGTTTTCCCTCGTCACTTAAGACTTCATAGGCCAAGGACACTTCCTTAAAGGCTTGCTCCGCTTCTTGGTCTCCTGGATTTAAATCGGGATGATATTTTTTTGCAGACTTCCGATAGGCTCTTTTTATTTCTGCCTGGGTCGCCTCTCTATGGACCCCTAATATTTCATAAAAATCTCTCAATACAAATCCCACTTTCTATCAATCAAATGATACTATTGTACATGAAAAACCGAAAAAAAGAAAGCTAGGCATTAAAAAAGGCCCCCCTATGGCTCATTGAATTAGGGATTTTAGAAAAATTGATTTAAAGAGTCTTTAAGTGGCAAGATAAAAGGCTATGAGTTTGAATGCTCATTGCCTTTTTTTGTTATTAAGGTTCTATGTCAAATTATTTATTGTATGAGTTAGTTCAGTATAAACAAACTATTAAAATTATTTGAATAAAGAAGCATAAAGAAAAATTATGTGCAATAAACGCGATGCTAGATTATTGTAGTGTTTTTTCTATTTGTATTGAGATTTTCTTCGTAAAATGGTATCATGTATCTAGAAAGGAGGGACTTGATGAACAAATTTATAGATTATTTGGGTAATAAATCAAGTATTTTAGATTTTATTAGTTCAGGTATAGACCAATATTTGTATGATGGTGATACAGTATTAGATTTATTTGCTGGCTCAGGTGTTGTTTCATATAAGCTTTCAGAAAAATATAATGTTATTTCTAATGATTCTGAAGCATATTCATCAACGATTTGTTCTGCTCAATTTAATATCCCTCATTACAACGCTAATAATATTTTAGATATTAAAAATCAACTTCTTTCAATAAAAAGTTTTTTGATTTCTCAAGAAAATTTATCAAATTTAATTCAAAAAGAAAACAAATTAATCCAGGAAAATAGTATTGATGAATTAAATGAATTATATAAGTCTCATGAAACTGTCTGGAATAGTGAAAATTTTACTCCCCAAAAATTAAGAAGTAACAATAATTACAATTTATTTTTGAGATATTACGCTGGTTCATATTTTGGTATAGAGCAAGCGTTGGAAATTGACTCCATAATAAAGTTCATCAAAAAATCAGACTGTTTATTTGTTGACTTTTTATATTCAAAGCTCTTTCTGACAATTAATAACGTGGTTTTTTCTAGAGACGGTCATATGGCTCAACCTCTAGAATTAAAAACAAACTCAAAAAGAGCCATCCTTGATAGATCCAAAAATGTTTTTGATATTTATTTAGAATATTTAGAGAAGGATATTGATTCATCTAATACTAAAAAATATAACTATAAAACATATAACTTACCATTTGATAAGCTTATTTCTAGAAAAGACATTCTAGATAAAGTTGATTTAGTCTATGCTGACCCACCTTATACGGATATGCAATACTCAAGATATTATCACATTCTAAATGTTGCAGTAAATTATGATTATCCTGAGATGACAAAAATTAAGAATGGATATACAAAAGGACTTTATACTGAAGGAAGATTTCAATCATCACTAAGTCAAAAAAGTAAAGCTAAAGAAGACCTATACTTGTTAATGAAATCATGTTTTGATGCTGAAACTAATCTCGCGCTTTCGTATGCATACCCTAGAGATATCAAACAACAAAAAACAAATAGATATACTGTTTCAATCGAAGAGCTTATGAATATGGCCAAAGAGGTGTTTTCCCCATCAAATGTCCATGTCAAACAAATAGATTATTTTCACTCTAACAATAAAAATGCTCAGAGGAAACCAGTAATTGAGTACTTGATTTTATGTGGCAAAAATAAGAAAAAGTCTAAATCGTATAATATAACGAAAATAAAAAAACAAATTGACTCATTGAAGCCAACAAATAGAAATGAGATTTATAATACACATATTTACTGGTCACAGAAATCATTTAATATAATCGATTCTTTGATTGAGAATTTAAGCGAAGAAAATGATGTCATCTTTGACCCATTCATGGGTTCTGGAGTAACAATTTTAGAGTCCATTACAAATAATATGAAAAGAAACGCTATTGGATGTGATATTAATGAGGCTCCAGTTTTTATTGTAAAGACTTTAGTAAAATATTCTAAAGATAAACAATTGCAAAAAGATTTGATTGATATAAGTCATCAAATAAATTCACTTATGCATTATTACAAAGCGGATTGTCCTAATTGTGGTTCGATTTCTGTAATAGATAGAATAATCTTTGATAAAGCAAATCGAGATTCCAATGATATAAACATTAATGCGGTCAATCACATATGTGAAAAGTGTGGGAAGGTTGTGGAAAGTGAAAATATCAAAAACTATCAAGAAGATATGTTTTTTAAGTACGAATTAGAAAATATAGATGAAAAATACCAATTCATTGAAAACTCTAAAGTAGCAGTGATAAAAAACGACAGTATTTTTAATATATTTACAAATAGAAATCTAAAAGTTTTGGACGATATGCTAGGAATTAGCAAACAATTTTCAAAGAATACTGAAAGTGTTTTTAAGTATATTTTAATGTCATGCATGCATCAATGCAAAATTACAGATAAAAGATCTAACTCTCAATGGCCTCTTTGGACTCCTAAAAAAGACTGCGTTGAAAGAAATGTTGTACTATTAGTAAATAAGAAAATAAATAATTTCTTAAAAGCACTACCTATGATTCAAGAAACATATATTGATAGCATCTTAGTAGATTCTTTTAATGATTTAAGTATCAACTCTGCCTTTTTGTTACAAAAACCAAGTCAATATATATCTAACTTTGACATACCTGATAATAGTATTGACTTAGTAATCACTGATCCACCTTATCTTGGTCAAGTGCTATACTCTGAATATATGCAATTATATTATCCAATATTGGGATTAAGCATTGATATGAAAGATGAAATTGTAATCTCCTCAAGATCAGAGCATGATAAAAACGAAGCTGATTATTTTGAGGATTTGAAAAAAACATTCAGCTTAATTGGAAAAAAATTAAAAAAAGATAAAGTTATGTGCCTATATTTTCATGATAACAGCCTTAAGGTTTGGAATAAATTAATGAAAATTTTATTTGAAGAAGGTTTCCGATATATCGGACAAACCCATATCGAAAAATCCAATACCTTGAAAAATATTATAAGTCCAAAAAAATCTCTTAAAGGAGATTCGATACTTTTTTTCAGAAATAGTAAACACAAAGATGAATATCGATATGCACCAGAAGAAATTGAAGAAATAGAAATAAATATTATAAAAGAGGCTAAATATATGCTAAAAAATCAAAACCAATTAACTTCAGCAGAGCTGTACGATAATGGTTTAATGGAAACTTTAATTTCAAATGCGTGGCTTGGCAAGTTATCCGAGAAATACACTTCATTGATTGATTTGTTACAAGAACATTTAAAATGGAATTCAGAGCTTGCAGTATGGGAAAATAATAATAACGAAAAAATCTAGTTTTCTTTTGAAAACTAGATTTTTTTACTTAGCTATTATTTTATATCCAGTGCTCTATTATAATATTTTCCTGGAAAATATTTGTTTAGTAATTCTTGAACCTTCCAACCATTCCATCCATCTACATTAAATCTTTCTAAAGCATTTTTCCCTTCAGAAGTAAAATCTGATGATGTTACACATATTGCTTTATCATAAGAATGATAGGAACGTTCAGCATATAGCCTTTGAATTGGTTCTGAACCAACATTACTTATCCAACGTTTACACTGAAAAATGTGTTTTTCAATATTTTTATCAACTAATTTAGATGCGATAATATCTACTCCCCTATCTCCAGCACCACCAATAGGAACAACATCAAAATACTTTTCTTCTTCAAGTAGTTCTTTAATTAAATTTTCAAATTCATCTCCATCAAACTGTGAAATATCTTGTGAATCCTTATATTCAACATTATCTATTTTGTTCTTTACATAGTATCCATTTTTGACTTCACAATAGTTATCTAAAAGCATTGAAATCTGATTTTGGTAGTCAGAGTCCCTAACAATCTGTTCTAAAATATTACTATCAGTACCAACTAATGAAGCCGTAATTTCTAGATATAAATCATCTAAAACAAACTTTCCGTTTTCCTCTAATAATTTTCTAATAAACAAAGGTATTAAGTTATATAGTTTTACAAACAGTGTGGAATTATCTTCTATCGCTAAATACAATTGGTTCCCGTCAACTGAAACTTCTCCTCTTGGATCGACTAAGAAGTTTTCCCTTATTATTTTTTCAGCTAAATTCATTCTTTCTAAAGTTGGTTCAATACTTTTAGACAAAAGATCATTTCTTATCAAATTAACTGCTGAACTTATAGATATAAATCTTCTCTCTTGTCTATTTATATCTTCATAAACCAACTTAGTCGCAACATATTCATAGTTCATGTTACCTTCGAACCAATATCTCTGTTCTTGTGATAATTTTTTAAAGACAACTATAACTTCATTCATTATGGTATTAGCAAAAGCTGATTGTTTTCTCAACGTTGGGTCCCTTTTCTCAATGTTAACCCTCGTCACATATTCAAAACCATTCTTCCTTGCTAAATTTAAAATTTCAGAATATGTTTGTATATATTTTTTTTCTGCTAATTTCATAGTAAAAAACATATACTTTTCATCTTTTAGAACAGAATATAAAATTCCTAGCATCTCATCTAAATCATTATAATACCTATCAACACTATTATGACTTTTTCTTGATGGTGCATTGGTTAAGACAATTTCTTCATCTAAAATATCAGATGTAAGTTGATATTTTTCTGGATAGTCAGAAAACTTTTCCAACCAAATTCTAAATAATTGATTCCTTTCTAAATACGGAACCTGATCTGTATATGGAAAGTCTGTATATATCATATCAAACTGAGTATTAGAGTTTTCTAAAATTTTATAGCTCGCATTTTTAAGTTGAACTCTATCGTTGTTTGAGATATCTTCTACCAAATAATCCATAAATTCATCTTGGAATTTTAACATGGACTTGTATTTTGCCTCAAACAATACCCAAACGTTCATGTCTTGACCTTGTTCTCTAATTACATGATATAAAATGTCCGTTGAACTTCCATACATTGATATTTTAGCTAAGGCAAGAGACGTTACCAAAGCGTGTTGGATGAAATCCTTCTCTTTACATGCAGGTAATTTTGATATTTCATTCTGAATATAAAGTAAAGCTTTCTTGTTTCTTTCCGAAAAATTGCGATCATAACTATCCGCGCCAGTAGAAGCAGTAATATTGATTCTACTATTTTCAATATACTTGTCAGCTGGAAACTCAGAATTATCCAACTCATATGTTCCTTGTAAAATTTCGTAATCTTCTTCGTCAAACCTTTTTGACTTTTCACCACAGACAGAACATTTATACATTAATTTTACATTTTTCCCGTCTACAATTTCCCTATTAGTAATTGGATTAAAGTATTCTTCATTTTCTGGATCAAATAAAATTTTACGAATAAAATTATCTTGGCCACAGCATTTAGTTTTATATAAATTCATCACTTTTTCTTTAGCTTCATTTTCAACTTTTTTATAAAAGCTTTGAAGTTTTGATTTATCTATTTTTGTTATTAATGTAGAAAAAACATCAAAAGTATATGGGTCTAGTTCTATACCCTCTACATATCTATTAGCTTCCATGGATGCAATAATGAATGAACCGCCTCCAAAAAATGGTTCTAAAATTTTATCCCCTTGACTTGAAAATCCCTCAATAATTTCTTTTGCCAATGTATTTGATTTTCTGCCTTTAAAATAAAAAGCTTTTTTTAAATTATTAGATACTACTGAATTTTTGTCTTCAACAATATCTAATATTTTATTAGTAACATTCATTACTTCTGCATTATTGATTTTTTTCATTGTAATCCTCCTTTATTAATTCACCAGCTGGTATACCTAAATAACTACTCAGTCTCTCTAAAGTATTAAGAGGAGGTGTAATCCTATTTTTCTTTCTGTGGTAGGATTTCAACGTATCAATACTTAGAAGCCCACTGTAAATTGAAGAAATCTCATTCCATGAGGTCTTTCCCCTCCTAATGTACTCATTTCTCAAGTTTTTTTCCAACGAATCACTCGAATTATTTTCTATAGAATCATATATATTAATATCATTAATTTCTAAATCTTCTTTAAATAAAATATAGGTAGGGATTTTTAATTTGTTTGCAATCTTATCAAGCGTTGATATTTTAGGACTTCGTTTACTTGAAAACCAACTTTCTATTGTCTTTTCCTTAACATCAACAAATTCAGAAAGTTGCTTATTAGATTCAATATTAAAATACATCATAATTTTCCTTAAGTTTGTCATAACAACATTATGTAAATAACCGATTTGCATTTTATCCCTCCTTTTTTAAAAGGATATCATAAACAAAACAATGTTTGGTGTATTATTTGTTTTTTATTCGTTTGCAAAATAAAAAAAGACGTTGCCATCCAAAGATCACACCGCCATATAATTATCTCTCTGTTTCATGTTTTTGTTCAGGTTTATTATTATCTTTTTGCTTTTCTACTTCCTTATGCTTCTTAATCGTTCCCAGAATGGGTACTTTCTTCTCTTCTTTCCCCTTTACCCTCTCTTTTGCTGTTAAGAACTTATGATCGAGAATACAGACCTTGGTAGTTCCTTTCCATTCTTATCTATATTTTTCTATAATTTATCATAGAAAAATCCCATAATCCAACTCAATTCAATCTTCTACTTTGTACAGTTTTTCTAAAATATTAGACCACAGTCTACAACTTAATCTTTACATATTTCTTAAGACGGATTTATTTCCGTCTTTTTTTAATTAATAGAATTAAATTTTCTAAACAACTAATCAAAACCACCATTTTTGTCTTAGGGCTAGTGAAGGGAAGTATTTCTTACTTTAAAGATATTTTACTTGTCTTTAAATCTTTAAGAAAAATTTTAATTTAACTACTCAAAGTAGCCTGGTTTGTCTTAGGGATAGTAGAGGAAGAAATTTACATTAATCAAAAGTATCAAAAATGTCCTGAGTCTATTAGGAGAGAAAAATTTTTAGCACGGGTTTAAACAATTATGTTTTTCTTCGCCTGTGATATGAGAGGAAAAATAAAACCTAACAAAACCATCAAAAATGTCCTAGGGCTAGTAGAGGGAGAAAATTTCTTACAGGTTAAAAACTGCTAAATTTCTTCGCCTGTTATTTAGGGAGAGAAAATATTTTTCAAAATAACCGGAAAATTACTTCTCAACTTTACTTATATAGGTAGAGGACAAAATATTACTCAAAATTCTTCTAACTGTCCTAAGGAATATGAGGGGATATTTCTTCTTCAAAAAAAATATGAAAGGAGTAGATATGTGAATTTAGAAAATATACCAGAATTTCTAAAAGAAAATGCAAGCTGGTGCTTATGGAAATATGAAACAAGAAATAATAAGGAGACAAAGATACCTTTTAATCCAACTATAAGACGGCTATGCATCCGTTAATAATCCAAAGACTTTTACATCCTTTGGTAAAGCATCTGAAAAACTTAGTTCCTATGATGGGCTTGGAATAAGAGTCGATGGAAAACTCGTAGCTATTGATGTGGATGGCTGTGTAATCAACGGAGTTTTAAATGGTTTAGCAAAAGAAATAGTTAGCCATTTTCCACAGTCATACATTGAATTTAGTCCAAGTGGTAAGGGGTTTAGAATCTTTACTTTTCTACCAAACTCAATAACTTGCAACAAGGACATTTACAAGATGAAGACTAAAGAAGTTGAAGTCTATGTTGCTGGCTTTACTAATCGCTTTGTAACTGTGACAGGTCATGTCTATCAAGAAGGTGAGATTGTCGAAGAATCCAAAGGACTACTCTGGCTTTTAGAAAAATATCTGAAAAGAGAAAAACAAAGTAAGTCTACTAAACAAAATTTTAAAAGCTATTTGAGTGATGAGGAGATTATTGAAAAGGCATCTAAAGCAACGAATAATGAAAAATTCTTAAATTTGTGGACTGGAAATATTAAATCCTATCCCTCTTACAGTGAAGCAGACCTAGCTTTAACTTCAATCCTTGCATTTTATGCAGGTGGAAATACTGACCAGATAGATAGGCTCTTTAGACAATCAGAACTTTTTAGGGATAAGTGGGATGAAAATCGTGGAGGAAAAACCTATGGAGAAATAACCATTGAAAAAGCAATCTCCTCTTTAAAAGAAGTCTATAAACCTATTGCAAGAATAGACCCAAGTATCGAGTTTGACTTATCTATTGAAAAGTTAAAAGAAATGGGACTTCCTTTATCTTCAAAGTATTCGTGGACAGATATAGGTGCAGGAAAAATTTTCGCAGACTTTTACAAAGATTCTCTTCGTTATGTACCTGAAAGGAAAGCTTGGTATTTCTACGAAGATGGAATCTGGATAGCTGATACTGGAAGTTTAAAGGCCATGAAATTATGTATGAATCTTGCCAACCTACTTCATATACTTGCCCTTGATATTGAAGATGAGCATAAAAGAAAGGCTTATGTCAAATTCTCAAACAGATGGCAAGCAAGAGGTTATAGGGTCAGCGTATTAAAAGATGCAGAAGTTCATCATCCATTAAATGTATCTGACTTCGATAAAGATCCCTACCTTCTAAACTGTACAAATGGGACTTTAAATCTAAGAACAATGGAATTTTACGCACATAGAAGTTCTGACTATTTAAGCAAAATGGCTGATGTTATCTATGATTCTAAGTCATTAAATGAAAGATGGAATAGCTACATTGACGAAATTATGAGTGGAGATAAAGAAAAAGCTAAGTTTCTACAAAAGATATTAGGTTATGGACTTACAGGAGATACAAGGCATGAGTGCATGGCAATCCTTTATGGAATGACTACAAGAAATGGTAAAGGAACTCTTTGTGAATCCATATTAAAAGTTCTTGGAACTTATGCTTGTGCATCAAGACCTGAAACACTAGCTCTAAAAAACAAAGTAAATAGTTCTGGACCCAGTGAAGAGATAGCTAGACTTGCAGGAGTACGCTTTGTAAATATTCCAGAACCAGGCAAGGGACTACCCTTAAATGTTGCTCAAGTTAAAAGTCTTACTGGTAATGACACTATTAATGCAAGATTCCTTCATGAGAATTCTTTTGATTTTAAGCCTCAATTTAAAATCTACATCAACACCAATTATCTACCCATAGTTAATGATGTGACTGTATTTACCAGTGGAAGAATGCTCATCATTCCCTTTGACAGGCATTTTACTGAAGAGGAGCAGGACAAAACATTAAAGACAGAATTTGCAAAAGAAGAAGTAAAATCTGCAATCCTTAACTGGCTTATTGAAGGCTACAAACTTTTACAAAAAGAAGGACTAACTATTCCTGATTCAGTAAAAGATGCAACTTTAAAATATCAAAAGGAATCGGATAAGATAGCTATCTTTATGGAAGATTGCTTAGAGGAAGGAAAGGACTATGAAGTTAGAACCTCTGAAGTTTACGAAAGGTATAGGTCTTGGTCTTTAGAAAATGGCTATTACCTTGAAAGCATGAAGACCTTTAAGCAATCTTTGGAGTCTAAAGCTACCATCAAAAGAAAAAGACCAAAGGATGGAAAACACAAGACCACAGTCCTAATAGGCTATAGGTTAATTTCAGAATTTCTATAAAGTCTGTGGCAATGTGGCAGATGAAAAATTTAATTTAGAAATCTTGTATCTATATAGATAATACTTTTTTACCTGCCACACCTGCCCTCATTTAAGGAGGTGGTGCTTATGATTGTGTGTCCTTAGAAGTTTAATCGAAGTTAGAAAATTAGGAGGAATATAAATGATTACAAAAGAAGATTTAGAAAGAAAGTTTACTTTAAAAGATAAGATTGTGGTGGCTTCCCCAAAGGGAATATCTACAGAATTAAAAAGAGAAAAAGACTATAGGTATGTCATTAAAAAAGATGAAAGCGAAATCAAGCTAGATGACTTAAAAGACTTAACTGAATATTGTAAGGATATGTGCCTTTACAGAAACAATGAAAAAGTCACTGAAGACTTATTGGAGAATGCCTTTAAGCTACGAGATACAATCATTCTTCATAAGGTGGACAAGACACCTGTAAAACTTGTCAAAGAAAAAATATACAACTACACACTGGATAATCAAGACACAGTTATTCCATTCAAAGGAACAGAAAGTGTTGTAGAGTTTCTGAATCAAAATAATTTTAGTCTATAAATAAAAGTGGCAATGTGGCAGGTAAATATATAGGACTTAAAACTTCTATTCTCTATGAGAAGTTTAGTTTTCACCTGCCACACTGCCCCAGATATTTTGAAAGGAGCAGAAATGATTATTGGAGATATTTTTGAAAAAGATAGACTCACAGCTGTGGACTTAAAGGACACTAAGTATGAAGTCCTAAATGTAATTAACAAAGATAAGGATAAAATCATCCTTGCCAAAGGAGACAAGTCTTATCTTGTAATTGATGGAAGATTTAAAAATATGTTTTTCCCTTCTTTAGAAGAAGCCGAAGAATATATTGAGAGTAAAAAATAATTTGTAACCCAGGGGGCATCCTAATCTCCAGGAGACTTTTTCCTATCAACGGTGCCGCCCTCTTACGCACAAAAAGACAGGTTCAAAGGGGGTATTAAAAAATATTTTAATGCCCTGAATATTAAAAATATAAAGGAGAAATTTATGTTAATTAAAGAAAAATCAAAAAGAAACGAAATATTGTCTGCTAATTCCTATAAAACTAATCTATGGAATTATTTAAGAAACAAGGAGGAATCATCTTATTCAGATATCAAGGCTCTTGGTCTTATCCAAGATGGCTCACCTTTTATGGATGCAGAAAGCACAGAATACTTTAGAGAAACACTTGCAGAAAAGAGCGTAGTTAGAAAAGAAGCTACAGTTTTAAAAAATGATTTGGATTCATCTTCTATTGTAACTTTCCCAAGTAAATCTATGGCAACTTGGACAAAAGCAGGAGAACATGACCTATTTGCAGATGCCTTAGAAATGAAAGATGTGGGTGTGAATTTAGAATACAACGCATTATCTAACTTAATTACAATCCACGAAGATTTTCTAAATAATCCTCAAACTAAGATTGAAAAAATAATCCTAGATACCTTTGCTCATAATTTTGCCAAGGCTGAAAATAAAGCATTTATCACTGGTTCTGGTAATGGAGAGCCATTAGGACTTCTAGTAGACGAAGATATTAAAAACCTATCAGCTAAAAAAGAACTAAAGCTTGATGACTTGAAAAAACTATTCTTCTCTTTAGATAGTGAATACAGGGAAAATGCAAAATGGATAATGAATGATAAAACCGCCCTTTATCTTCAAAGCTTAAAAGATGGTCAAGGTAGCTATTTGTGGAATCAATATGATGGCACTTTCATGGGAAAAGAAATTCTAATCTCAAACTTTATGCCAGACATTGATACAAGTTTAAAACCTATCGTCTTTGGAGATTTCTCAAACTACTGGATTGTTGAAAGACAAAATCCAACAATAAAAAGATTATCTGAGATGTTTATTCTTAAACAACACCTAGGCTTTATCATGCGAGAATATTTAGATGCCAAGCTAATGGATAAGGATTCAGTCCTTACTTTAGCCATTGAAGGATAATGCCTATGGTAGAAACTAAAAAGAATGAGATTAAAAAGTCAGAGAATATTGAAGTATCTGGCACAATCTTTACAGTTCACTCTATGAAAAGTGAAAATGCAAAAAAGAGTGTCGAACAAATCATAAGAAAGCTCATATTAAACAATGTGGATACTTTGAATAGATCCAATTTATCAGCTTAATTAACTTGATATAGTCTGAAAAGTACGGGAATATGTAATTGCCACTTGAAGGCTGTCCGAAAGGAGGAAAATATGGAACAATTAAATAGACAGTCTTCTTACTTTTCAGCTAATGAAAAGATTACAGCATTATACTGTAGGCTTTCAAGAGATGATGAACTTCAAGGCGAAAGTAATTCAATAAGAAATCAAAAGGACATATTAGAAAAATATGCTCTGGATATGGGATTTAAAAACTTAGAATTCTTTGTAGATGATGGTTATTCAGGAACGAACTTTGATAGACCCTCTTGGAATAAACTAAATGGTTTAATTGAGGATGGAAAAGTTGAAAATATTATTGTAAAAGATATGAGTAGACTTGGCAGGGATTATCTAAAGGTAGGATTTTATACAGAAGTCTTATTTCCAGATAATGATATACGATTCATTGCCATAAATAATGGTGTGGATTCAAATAACCAAGTAGAAAACGACCTTACACCTTTTATCAATATCTTCAACGAGTTTTATGCTAAGGACACAAGCAAAAAGATAAAGGCTGTTTTTAAGGCTAAGGGTCAAAGCGGAAAACCACTGACAACTAATCCGCCTTATGGTTATTTAAAGGATAAGGAAGACAAAAATAAGTGGATAGTTGATGAAGTTGCAGCTGAAACTGTAAAGCTAATTTTTAATCTTTGTATTAAAGGATATGGTCCAAGTCAAATTGCAAGTGAACTAAAGAGTAGAAAAATTCCAACTCCTGCTGAACATTTTAAGTCTATAGGACTCAATTTTCCTGTAGAAGTTCCTGACATTAAAGGAAATTGGAATCCCGATACTATTTCCAATATTCTTGATAGAGAGGAATACCTAGGAAAAGTCATAAACTTTAGAACTAAGAGAAAATCCTATAAGACTAAGAAAAGTATAGACAATCCAAGGTCTGAATGGGCAATATTTGATAATGTTCATGAGCCGATTATTGATGAAGAAACCTTTGATATTGTAAAAAGGATAAGAAAAACAAGACGAGTTCGTAACAGCTTAGGAGAAATGCCTGCACTATCTGGTATGCTCTATTGTGCAGACTGTGGAGCAAAACTGTATCAAGTAAGAGGTAAAGGCTGGTCTCATGATAAAGAATATTTCGTTTGTGCATCCTATAGAAAGCAAAAAGGCAAATGTACTTCACACCAAATTAAGAACATTCAAGTTGAAGAAATTCTTCTTAGGGAGATTAAGAAAGTTACAGCCTTTGCAAAAGACCATGAGCAAGAATTTGTAGATTTAGTTTTGAAGAAAAAAACCAGTGAGTTAAATCAGGTATTAAGAAGTCAGAAAAAGGAACTAGACGATTCTAAAAATAGAATTGAAAAACTTGACTCTATCGTTCAAAACCTATATGAAGATAACTTGGAAGGTAAAATATCTGACCAAAGATTTGAAAAAATGGCAAAAGCTTATGATGAAGAAGAAAATCTACTTCAAAAACGAATAGCTGAACTTGAAGAAACTATTACCAAATCCCAGGAGGAAGAACTTAATGTGGAATCATTCCTAAAACTTGTTAGGAAGTACACGGATATTAAAGAACTCGATCCAGAAATGATAAGAACATTTGTAGACAAGATTTATGTAGAACAATCAGAAAAAGTTCCATGTACAAATTTAAAGAAACAAACCATTTGGATTTATTGGAATTTTATAGGGAAAATTGACATATAAAAATCGGCACAAAGGTTAATACCTTCATGCCGATTAAATTTTGAGGAAATAAATCCCTAATTAAGAGCCCCTTAAGGGAGCCTTTCTTCCTTTATTCTTGGTCGTCTTCATCCACTACTTCGTAATCTGCATCATCTACATCTTCTGTAGCTTCTGGGCCTGGACCTGCTCCTTGTCCTTGGTCATTTTGCTTGTAGAGTTCTTCAGAAATTGCATAAAAGGCTTGGGTTAAGGCTTCAGTTTTTTCCTTAATGGCGTCTACATCATCTTTTTCCCTAGCTTCCTTTAAGTCTGCAATGGCGTCTTCAACCTTTTTCTTGTCATCTTCACCAATCTTGTCGCCTACATCCTTTAGGGCGTTTTCTGCTTGGTAAATCATGGCATCTGCATTGTTTTTCACTTCAATGGTTTCTTTTTTCTTGCTATCTTCTTCTGCATACATTTCTGCTTCCTTGACCTTTTGGTCAATTTCTTCATCCGTTAAGTTAGAAGAAGAAGTGATGGTAATGTGTTGTTCTTTACCTGTACCTAAGTCTTTGGCAGATACGTTGACAATGCCGTTGGCGTCAATATCAAAGGTCACTTCAATTTGAGGAATTCCCCGTCTTGCTGGTGCAATTCCATCTAATTGGAAGCGGCCTAGAGTGACGTTGTCGGAGGCCATTTGCCGTTCACCTTGTAAAACGTGAATGTCTACAGAAGTTTGGTTGTCTGCAGCTGTTGTAAAGACTTGAGATTTCTTCGTAGGAATAGTGGTATTCCGTTCAATTAACCGAGTGGTGACTCCGCCCATGGTTTCAATTCCTAGGGAAAGTGGAGTTACGTCTAGTAGCAAGAGGTCTTTTACATCTCCGGAAAGAACGCCCCCTTGGATAGCAGCTCCTAGAGCAACACATTCGTCTGGATTAATGTCTTTTTGTGGATCCTTGTTGGTCAATTTCTTGACAGCTTCTTGAACAGCTGGAATCCGGGTAGACCCACCGACCAAAAGAACCTTGTCAATGTCATTGGCAGATAAGCCGGCATCCTTTAAGGCTTCTTTAACTGGTTCTTCAGTCATTTTAACTAAGTCTTTTGTTAGGTCATCAAATTTTGCCCGAGTTAGGTCCATGTTCAAGTGGAGGGGACCTTCAGCAGTGGCTGTAATAAAGGGCAGGTTAATATTTGTAGACATGGTAGAAGAGAGTTCCTTCTTAGCCTTTTCAGCGGCTTCCTTTAACCGTTGAAGGCTCATCTTGTCGGCCTTTAAGTCTACGCCATGTTCCTTCTTAAAGGATTCTGCAATAAAGTCAATAACCCGGTTGTCAAAGTCATCTCCACCGAGTTTGTTGTTCCCACGAGTTGCATGGACTTCAAAGACTCCGTCAGAGAGTTCTAGGATAGACACGTCAAAGGTTCCTCCACCAAGGTCAAAGACCATAACGGTTTGGGCGTCTGTATCCTTGTCTTCCCCATAGGCTAGGGCAGCGGCTGTTGGCTCGTTGACAATCCGTTTTACATTTAAGCCGGCAATTTTTCCAGCGTCTTTTGTAGCTTGTCTTTGAGCATCGGTAAAGTAGGCAGGTACTGTAATAACAGCGTCTGTTACTTTTTCACCTAGATAGGATTCTGCATCTGATTTTAATTTTTGCAGGATCATGGCAGAAATTTCTTGGGGAGAATATTTCTTTCCGTCAATTTCTACACTGTAGTCAGATCCCATGTGTCTTTTTATGGAAGACACTGTCCGGTCTGGGTTGGTAATCGCTTGACGCTTTGCCGTTTCCCCTACTAACCGTTCCCCATCCTTTGTAAAAGCAACAACAGAGGGTGTTGTCCGGTTTCCTTCAATATTTGGAATAATGGTGGAGTCTCCACCTTCCATTACAGCTACAGCTGAGTTTGTTGTTCCTAAGTCAATACCAATAATTTTACTCATTCAATCTTCCTCCTTTATTGAGACACCTTGACCATGGCTGGTCTTAGCACTTCATCCTTTAACATATATCCTTTTTGGACCACTTCTAACACAATTCCCTCGTCCACACCGTCTCTTGCTTCGACTAAAACGGCATGGTGGAGGTTGGGGTCAAAAGTTTTTCCTTCGGCTTCCATTTCAACAATGTCATTTTTCTTTAAGACATCTACCAACTGGGAATAAATTAACTCCACTCCTTCAGCAAAGGAGGAATCCTCTTCCCTGTGGTCAATGGCTCGTTCAAAATTATCCACCACTGTTAAAATGTCCAGGGCAATTTTTTTCACTCCTAGCTGGAGGTAGTCCTTTTTCTCTTTTTCTGCCCGTCTTTTATAGTTGGTAAAATCAGCTGTGAGACGGATAAACTGATCCTTGTAGGGGTCTTCCTTCTCTTCTTCTTTTACCTCTTCCTGGTCTTCTTCCCCTGGGTCTTCCGGGGCTTCTGGAGTCACTTCCTCCTCCAAGACTTCTTCCTTTAGCTCTTCCTGGTCTTGATTTTTGTCTTCGTCCTTATAATCTTTGATCACGCAACCACCTTCTTACTATCCATCTAGGTTTCTAGATAAATTTTCTGATATGGCATTTACCAGAGAAATAATCCAAGGGTAGTTCATTCGAACAGGTCCAATTACGCCAATTTGTCCTTCTCTCCCTACATCCAGGGCATAGCTTGCAGTGACCAGGGAAGAATCTTGTAAGATTTCTTCCTCATTTTCTGAACCTATCTGGACATGGATTTTTCCAAGGGAGGTTTCCTTGGGAAAAGCCTCCACAATATTTTCTGGATTTTCCATAAACTTCAGCAATAATCGTGCTTTATTTAAATCTTGGAACTCGTCAAGATATAAAATACTACCTAGGCCTTCACTATAGACTTCAATACTTTCTACCTTATTCCCCAGGTTGGCCGCCAGGCTAATAATAGTAGATAAGAGGTCCTTGTACTTGGCCATATCTTCTGAAAACTGGACATGGATACTCTGGAGTTTTGAAAAATCTACGCCACAGAGCATCTTATTTAAAAAGTATTTTAGCTTTGCCAGCTCTTCCTGGTCCAAGTCCTTGGCCAAGTCTTTTGTAAGTCGAATTTGATTTTTTTCGACAATTCCCTGGTCTCCTACTAAAAGCACTAGGAGGGTATCCGAACTCAAGGGGAAAATGTCGATTTTTTGGACAATCCGATCCAAGGGCCTAGGGGCTAAAACAAAGGCCGGATACCGGCTGATATTGGCTAAAATCTTTGCCGCTTGACTGAATAAATCTTCTGTTGAATAAAAAACCCCCTTAAAGCCATCTGAAATCACAATTTTTTCTTCCCTGGCTATTGGATTCCCCTGCTTTTTAAATTCCTCAACAAAAAACCGAAAGGCTTTATCGGATGGAATTCGGCCTGCAGAGGTATGGGGTTTGTTTAAATAACCAAGGTCCTCTAAATCGCTCATTTCATTGCGAATTGTTGCAGAACTCACTCCCAAGTCATATTCCTTAGAGATTTTTCTTGATCCTACAGGAATAGGGATTTCCAAGTAGGAGTGAATGATGGCATTTAAAATACGAATTTTTCGCTCATCCATCGTCTTCACCCTTTCCTATTAGCACTCCCTCAAAATGAGTGCTAACCTTATGGTCTTATAATACTATGTTCTTAGCACTTTGTCAACCCGTCTGCTAAAACAATTTTAAAAAAAGAGTCTAACCTCAACTGAGGTCAAACTCTGTCCGATAAAAATCTAATTCTACTTGATTGGCCACGTCCCGGCCATAGGCTGTTAAAACATAGGCTCCGTCCTGGTAGTTCAAGGTTTTGGCTTCCAGGTTTTTCTCCAGGGCCCCTTGAAAAATTCCTTCAAAGTCCAGGGAAAACCGATCTTCTATCTTAGAAACATTTAGGCCTTCATTTAAGCGGAGGCCCATAATAATATATTCCAAGACCCGGTCCTTTTTAGAGATTTTTTCTCTTTCTTCTATAGGAAGCTGGCTTTTTCCTAGTTTTTCCAGATAGACTTCCATGTCCCCTGTATTGAAAAACCGGTAGTCTCCTAGGCTGGAATGGGCAGACAGACCTAGGCCCAGGTAGTTTTTGATTCGCCAGTAGGCCAGATTGTGGATACAGGGCTTACCTTTAGTAAAATTTGATAGTTCATATTGCCTGTAGCCTAGAACTTTTAACTGGTCTTCAATCCTGTGCTCCATTTTCCGGTCCAGAGACTCATCCATGGCTCCCCTAGTCCCTTCTAGGACTTGGTCCCCCAAAAATGTCCCTTCTTCTGGAATAAAACTATAATAGGAAATATGGCTGAGCCCTAAGGTCCCTATCTCTTTTAAGTCTTCCTCCAGGTTTCCAAGAGTCTGGCCGGGAAAGGAAAACATAAAGTCCCCGTTGATGTTTTTAATTCCTCCCTGGCGGATTTTTTTTAAGGAAGTATAGACATCTTCTCGACTGTGGATCCGGCCCAAAGAGGCCAGGCTCTCTGGATGGAAGGTTTGAATCCCCATGGAAACCCGGCTAAGGCCCAGGTTTTTTAAGGAAGCAAAATCCAAGTCCTTGCCCGACTCAGGGTTGACTTCCATTGTCCATTCCTGGACTTCCCCCAGGTCAAAGGTCTCTTTGATATGAAGAAAGAGGTCTTCCAGGTCTTCTTGCCCTAGGACACTGGGAGTCCCTCCCCCTAGATAAATAGAGGAAATTTTCACATCCTCCATTTGGTTTTTATAAAGACTTGCTTCTTTTTTTAGGGCCTCCAGGTAGCTTTTCTTTTTTTCTAAGTTGCTGGATGAATTAAAATCACAGTAAAAGCACTTTTGCCGGCAAAAGGGGATGTGGAGGTAGAGGGCGGTCATGATTCCTCGTCGTACTTTAAGACAGACAGGAAGGCTTCTTGGGGGATGTCCACATTTCCAATGGACCGCATCCGCTTTTTCCCTTCCTTTTGCTTTTCCAATAACTTCTTCTTCCGAGAAATATCCCCCCCATAACACTTAGAGAGAACATCCTTCCGAAGGGCCCGAATGGTTTCCCGGGCAATAATTTTGGACCCAATGGCCGCTTGGATGGGCACGGCAAATTGGTGCCTTGGAATGGCCTCGGTTAGCCGTTCACAAATCTTCCGTCCCCGTTCATAGGCCTTGTCCCTGTGGACAATAAGGGAGAAGGCATCCACCATTTGTTGGTTAATGAGAATATCCATCTTAACCAGGTCACTTTCTTGGTAGCCCTTTAAGTCATAGTCAAAGGAGGCATAGCCCCGGGTCTTGGACTTTAAGGCATCAAAGAAGTCATAAATCACTTCATTTAAGGGAAGGTCGTAGGTGATTTGGGCTCGAGTTTCTTCCAGGTACTGCATATCAATAAAGGTCCCCCGACGATTTTGGCAAAGTTCCATAATGGCCCCTACATAGTCTGTTGGCGTCATAATTTCTGCTCGGACAATGGGCTCTTCCATGTAGAGGATTTCTGAAGGGTCTGGCAGGTTGGAAGGATTTTGAATTTCCAGCTTTTCATTGTCTGTCGTCACCACATGGTAGATAACAGACGGAGTTGTGGTAATTAGATTTAGGTTAAATTCCCTTTCCAACCTTTCCTGGATAATTTCCATGTGAAGGAGGCCTAAAAATCCACAACGGAAGCCAAAGCCCAGGGCTGCGGAAGTTTCTGCTTCAAAGTCCAGGGCCGCGTCGTTAACCTTTAATTTTTCCAGGGCATCCCGGATTTCTGTATATTCCTCTCCTTCAGCTGGGTAAATTCCACAGTAGACCATGGGGGAGGCCTTTTTATAGCCCTTGAGGGCCTGGTCTGTCTTCCGGTCTTCTAGGGTTATGGTGTCCCCTACCTGGGCATCCCGGACTTCCTTAATAGAAGCTGTAATATAGCCTACATCTCCGGCAGATAATTTATCCAGGGGAATATTTCCATTGGCATTAACTCCTACTTCCACCACATCAAAGGCCTTTTTGGAGTTCATCATGTAAATCCGGTCTCCGGCCTTGACAGACCCATCAAAAACTCGAACATAGCAAACAACTCCCCTGTAGGAGTCGTAGTAGGAATCGAAAATCAGAGCCCGTAGGGGTTTGTGAGTATCTCCCTCTGGTGGGGGAACTTCCTTGACAATCGTCTCTAAAACTTGGTCAATATTTAACCCGGACTTGGCCGACACCCTAGGGGCGTCTTGGGCAGGCAGGCCAATAATATCCTCAATTTCCTTGGCCACTTCATCTGGCCGGGCACTGGGAAGGTCCACCTTGTTTAAAATGGGAACAATCTCCAGGTCCTCTTCCAGGGCCAGGTAGACATTGGCTAGAGTTTGGGCTTCCACTCCCTGGCTAGAGTCCACAACTAGAAGGGCCCCTTCGCAGGCCGCCATAGACCGGGACACTTCGTAGGAAAAGTCCACATGGCCTGGGGTATCAATTAAATTAAAGGTGTATTCATGCCCATCCTTGGCCTGGTAAATCAGGCGGACGGCCTTTAACTTAATGGTAATCCCCCGTTCCCTTTCCAGGTCCATACTATCCAGAACCTGCTGTTCCATTTCCCTTTGGGTCAGCATTCCCGTCGATTCAATTAACCGGTCTGCCAAAGTAGATTTCCCGTGGTCAATATGGGCAATAATTGAAAAATTTCGTATATATTCTTGTCTAGACATCGTAACTCCTATAACTTTCCAAACTTATTAAAGGGGAAGTAGCGATAGACGGCAATTCCTTCAATGGCCTTTTTGGAAACAGGTCCAAAGGCCCTGGAATCCATACTCTTGCCTGGAAGGCGGTTGTCTCCCATGACAAAATATTCATCTTCCCCTAGGGTCCAAGTATTTTCTAATTCGGCCAAGGTTTCCCCACCCTTAATGTAAGGTTCTTCTAAAAGTTGGTCATTTAAGTAGACCTGGCCATTTTCAATATGGATTTTATCCCCTGGTCGTCCAATTAACCGCTTTACATAGTGCTTATTTTCAATAGGGCTTTTTATAATAACAATTTCTCCCGGACGTGCCTCCCGAAAATATAAGGGGTAGACTAGGCAAATCACATGGTCCCTTTCATGTAAGGTGTCCTCCATACTGGGCCCCTTGACATTGGATGTATTAAAAATAAAATTTCGAATGACTAGGGCCAAGACAATTGCTAGGCCAATGGTCCATAGCCAAGATTTTAATGATTCCTTTTCCATTCTTTTCCTCCTCTTCATCTAACTTATTATTTTATCACAGATTGAGAAAAACTGGCAATATATTCGAAATAGACTAGTTTATCTTGCATTGGTCTTGAAATCATGGTAAAATACTAAGAGTTCAATTGTGCTATGGAGGTGAATGAAATGGCAAACATTAAATCAGCAATTAAAAGAGTAGATATTGCGCGTAAAAATGAAGCACGTAACAAAGCTACCAATTCCGGTGTTAAGACAATTATCCGGAAATTCAACACCGCTATTGAAAGCGGCAATAAAGATGAAGCCAAAGAAATTTTAAAACTTGCAGATAAAAAATTAAAATTTGCTACAAAAAAAGGTGTTCTTCATAAAAATAAAGCTGCCCGCATACTTAGCCGTATGTCTAAGTCTTTAGCTAACTAAGAGTGGTCTAAAATGCCCCTGCCAATATTCCCGGCAGGGGCATTTTTTGTTGGGCTTATCTTGTCATAAAGGCCAGGAGCCTGGTTTCTAATAAAATTTTCGGGTCCAGGGAGCTGGTCTTCAAATTTTGATCCAGATCAATCAAATCTTCAAGCATGCCCCTTAATTCTTTCAGGCCATACCGGCCCCTATTTTGGACTAATTTTTTGGCCACAAAGGGGTGGACCTTCATTCTCTCTTTCAAGGCTCCTTCATTGTAGCCCTGGTCCAAGAGGATTCGGGCCCTGACCATTTGCTCGACCTGGCGGTTGAGCATGGAAATTACTTGGTAAATATCCATCCCCTGGTCATAGAGGGCCTCCAGAGCCTGGAAGGTCTTCTTGATATTCCGCTCACTAAAGCCGTCGGTAAAGGCAAAAATATTAATTTGCTTCCGGTAGCTTAAAAAATAGTCAATACTTGCCCGATCCAGGTCCTGGGTCTGGGCCACAGCCAAAAATTTTTCCCATTCCAGCCTTAATTCTAAGAGGCTCACTTCCTTTTTTAAGTAGCCCATGACGTCAATAAAGTAGGCATAGACCTGGTTGGGCACTTGAATGTCCCCACTCATCCTTTTTAAATAGTCCATAACCTCCCCTTGTTTTAGGGGTTGGCAGTGGATACAGGCCCCGTGTTTTTTAATCCACTTGTAAAATTTCGTCCTCTTGTCCAGGGCCTTTTCCCCTTCACAAAAGACCAGGACTACCCCTTCAGCTAGGTTTTTTATTCCCTCTAAAAAGTCTGGGGACAGGGGATTATTTTCTATAAACAATCCCACATCCTTGACTTGGATAAACTTGTGCCTGTCCATTAAAGGCAGAGTCAAAGAGGCATCTATAACACTTTCCTCCTTGGCTTCCCCAGGTAGGGAGAGGACATTAAAGTCCCGGAAGGCTTCTAGGGTCCAGCGTTTAATAAAGGTCTGGACAATTTCTTCCATTAACAGTTTTTCTTCACCATATAGGAGGACCAAGCCCTTGTCCGCCATTTCCTGTTCGATTTTTAGATAGTTCAATGCGACATCCTCCTTCTAAGATGGTTAAGTAGATGAAATAGACAAAAGTATAGGCGATTAAGGATTTTCCTTCTAGGACCTCCCTTGTCCTGGTGGATTGGACCTGGAGACTTTTAGGGTCTAGCTTGAGGCTTCCAGAATCCTTGAGGGAGTAAATTTTTGTCCCCACTTCTTCTAAATTTTGGATGGTCACCTCGTGGGGGTGGCCATGGGGGTTATCCTTGCCTGCAGAAATGAAGGAAATCTTGGGCTGTATCTGGGCCAGGAGCCTAGGTGTAGAAGAGGTCTTGGACCCATGGTGGGCCACATGGTAGACGTCCACCGACTTTAGGTACAATTGGTCCTCCACTTCCTTTTCCATATCTCCAGGAAATAAAAAGGTCCTGGCTTGGTCCTTGTAAAGTAGGACCAAGGACTTGTTGTTTTCCTTGTCCTCCTGGGGGTTGCTAAAGACAACATCTAAATAGGCCCCCTCCCCTAGAAATAGTCGGTCCCCCTCCTTTAATTCCTGGTAGGAAAGGCCATATTGGTCCAGAAAGTCTCGGACTTCTTCTGGAAAATAGCCGGAGTAAATTTTTCCAAGATTCACCTGACCTAGGAGGTCCTTTAAACCATCACTGTGGTCTTCATCCCAATGGGTAATGACCACCTGGTCAAGATGACTAATGCCCCGAGACTTGAGGAAAGGCAGGGTATACCGCTGGCCTGGCCGGTAGTTTCTCGATCCTCCTGTATCTATCAAGGTCTGGCTGGACTTGGTCCAAATCAGGCTGGAATCCCCCTGGCCTACATAGATAAAGTAGAGGCCCTGGTCCTTGCTGGGATTGACAAAAGAGGTCAAAAAAAGGCTGAGGGAAAAGACAAAAATCGACTTGGCCACCAGGGGCGATTTACAAAAGTCTCGCCCATAGATAAAGAGGTAGAGGGCCAGGTAAAATAGGAAGCTGGCCTCCAGGCTGGGCTTGCCAAAAACTACCCGGAGAGGGAGGTAGGTGGCCATTCCCCTATTGGCCAGAACTAATACTTCCCCTAGACTATTGATTATATAGGCTAAAAGTCCAAGGGGCAGGCCTAAAAGAAGGACTAAGGCATAGACAAAGCTCAGGCAGATAAAGCCTGTGTAGAGGGGAAGTAAAAACACATTGGCCAGGGCCTGGGCCAGGTTGACTTCATAGGTCATGGCCAGGGACAAGGGCAGGATTCCTATGAGGACGGCCAGGCTGGCAGCCATAGCCTGGGTGAGATTGTTGTCAAAGGGAGAAAACAGTCTTTGACAATAGGGCGTCAAGCGGTGGATAGCAAAGTAGGCAGCATAGGACAGGTAAAAGCCCTGGGAGTAAAAATACCGGGGCAAGAGAAAAAGTTGGAGGCCAAAGAGGAAGAGAAAAATGTGGTCAAAGTTCAGTCGGAGGGCTCTTTGCTTGCCTAGGATTGAAAAAAATAAAAAGCAAAGAACGCGAAAACCACTGACAGACCCCTGGATAAAGGCCAGATAGAGGCAGGCCATGGAAAAAGCCAGCCACTGGCTCTTGTTCTTGGAAAAAAAGAGGGCCAGAACCAGGAAAACTCCCTGGTAGAGAAGGCCAATATGGAGGCCGGAAATGGCCAGAATATGGGCCAGACCCAGGTCCCTTAAGTCCTCAGACCAAAAGGAAGAAGTTTTTCTGGATAGGACCACTTGGTTAAAAAGTGCCTGGCTTTCCTGGCTCAGGCCCGGTCCCTCTTCCAACTTATGTAAAATCTTATTTTGGATCCGGTCAAAAAATCCCGGTTCTTTCATTTGCCGGAGGCCCTGAGCAAAGCCAAGATATTGGATTCCCTGGCTCCTTAAGTAGTCTCCATAAAAGGGCCCCGATGAATCTGTGGCTTCTTCAGGTAATTTTAAGTCTCCCCTGAAAATCCAGGTGCTTCCCCGGTCCATGGGTCTTTTTGAATAGACCAGGGCCCTTTGACCTGTCTTGGTAAACTTCAACTTGACTTGGTAACTGGTTTCTTTTTTCAGGCAGTCCAGGACCTTTCCCTGGACCTGTCCCTGGAAGGGTCTTGGAACTTCCTCCCTGGGAAGGCCAGATCGGACATAAAAAAGAAGAAAGAGGCCTAGACAGATGGCCAGCTTTTTCTTCCCCTCCTGGTCCCTAGTGGAAAGGAGAAAACCAAGGCTCAAGAGGCCCAGGACAAGATAGGGCAAAAAATCCAAATTTTTCATTTGAAAATACAATCCTGCCAGGATGGAAAATAGATAAGCCAAGTCAAACCTCCTTTCATACCATTGTACCGAAATCTATGGTAAAATAAAAGCAGTAAAGGATGGATGATTATGGAAAAAATAAATTATAAAGCCTATCGAAAAGACCTAAAAACTCCCTTAAGAAAATTAGACGACCATACATACCTAGTAGATGACAGCCTTTTTATTGAAAAATCAGACCACTATGAGGCCCAGCTAGGTCTTGTTGGCGGCCAGGAAGTAGAAAGCTTTGAACGACTGGACCAAGGTTACAAGTTGACTCTTGCTGGCCTTCCCCAGGATGAGCTTCAAAAAATCAATTGGATGGACCGCCTCCAATTTATGCAGTTTTCCCTTTGTCGGGTCCTCTACAGCCTGGCCTTTAACCACCTCCTGTCCATAAAAACTCTTAATTTTTATATTGGAAAGGACCGGGCCAGTATTCTCTTAGAGGCAGAAGACCTTCCCTACAGGTCCTTAGACCGGATTGAATCCTTAGTCGCCCACACTATCCAGGCCAACCTCCTGGTATCCCAAACAAAAATTGACCAGGGCGTCCTCATCCGAGTGGCGGACTACCCCCTCCAAAAGAGTCAAGGCCCCCACCTCCTTCGGACAGGTGAAATTGGCTTTAGTCGGATTACCGACCTAAAGAAAACAGATGATGGCCTTGTTCTGGACTTTATCTGTGGCCACCTGGCCCACCAGGACTACCTGGATCTGGCCAAAAATATGGGCCTCTTAAGTGAATTTCTTCGCTGCCCCCTAGACCAGGTCCCCGACCAAGTGAAGCGGCGAATTATGGCCAAGGATAAGACTAAAAAAGTCTCCCCAGACCAAGAAAGAGAAAAGAAAGTCCCTTCTGACTTAAAGACAGAAGAGGAAATCCCAGGTTCCCTAGCCAAGGAAGAGGATCTTTCCCAACAAGTGGAAGAAAATTCTAAAGAAGAAACCACGCCCTCTCCCAAGGAGGCTTCCCCTGAAAAACTTTCTGGAGAAAAGGAAACCCCCAGTCCGAAAGAACCTAAGAAAGAAAATCTGGAAGACAAGCCTGTTCAGGAAGATATATATCAAAAGGACTTCCAAAACATGGTCCAAGACTTTAAAGCCCAGGCCAGTGAAGTTGGTGGAATTTCCTATATCTACAGGAACCTAAAAGACATTTCCCTGAGAGAGGTCAAGGAAGTATCTGCTAAAATTATGGATGAAGACAATTACATCCAAATCTACGGCCTCCCTAGTCCCGATATCTCTCCCTTCCTAGTCTGCCTGTCGAAGAACCGGAGTGAAGACGTCAAGAAAATATTTGACCACCTGAAAAAAGACTACCAGCTGGAAGGTGGCGGCAACTACCTCCGGGTCCAAGGATCTGTGAAGACAGAAAATCTTCCTAGCGTAATGGAACAATTTTTAGCCGGCATCCAAGGACAAATTGAAAATGAAAAAGAAAAAGAATGACAAAAGACCTGGTTCCTCTTGCGGGCCAGGTTTTTGAACCTATGGATTAATTATAATTTTCCTGTTTTCTTTATTACGTCTATTTACTATCTACCTTTGTAATCGTTTAATAATTCTGCTTCTACTTAAGGAAGCTTTAATAATTTATCATTGAGATTCACCCTTTTCTCTACTTTATTCTTTAAATATTCGTCGTGTGTTACAATGATAATTGTCTTTCCGATATCATTTAACTGCTCTAAAATCTCAAATATATTTTCCGCATTTTTTCTATCTAGAGACCCAGTTGGCTCGTCTGCAAGTATGTATTTGCATTCTTTTAAATACAACCTAGCCATAGCGACCCTCTGTTGTTCACCACCAGATAAAGTATATACCTTACTGTTTTTTTTATCATCTAAACCTACCATTTTTAATGCAGAATCTATACTTACATCTGTGCGATCTTCTTTTCTTATAAGCTTTAGATTTTCTTCCACTGTTTTGCTTTCTACTAACACGAAATTCTGAAAGATAAACCCAAGTTTTTTCCTGAATAAATCGAGTTTATCTTTTTTAGTTTCAATTGGCTTTCCATCAAATAGGATTTCTCCTTCTTGATATGGCTCTAGTTGACCGATCATATTTAATAAGGTAGTTTTACCTGTCCCACTATCTCCAGTGATACAAAGGAAATCCCCATCATTAATTATTAAATTGAAGTTTTTGAACAAAATATGCTCATCAAAGTTCTTACATAAATTCTTTATCTGTATCACTTTCATTGACCTCCTTTTATTATATGAGAAAGAAGTATATCTTCATTACTCTTTACTTGAATCATAGTATACATTATTTCCAGTGCTATCAATACTATCGCAAGAATCGTAAACACTTTCAAACTAAAGACAGATAGATGTATATAAATAAGGCAACTAATCAATAAGCTGATAAGTACAGTCAATGCTTGAGTTGATAAAAATATTTTGTTTTTTTCAAAAATGCTATAGCCAAGAATTGTCTTTAATACAAATTCTTTACGACGCAAAAAGTACTGCATTCTTATTATAAAAGCTAAAATCAAAAAGTTTAAGCCTAAAAATAGCAGGTTCATAAATAATAACATTGTCGTATTACGTCGTATATTATTCAACTCAAATGTAAATACATCATATATGTTTGTTCGTTTTGCTATTTGATTTTCTAACTGAAACTTCTCAATTAGTTCTTCATATTCTTGCCCACTTAAATCATAGGGTGTTGAATAGGCATAATAGAGCCTAGCATCCGCATTTATGGTTGAGATCCCCATGTTTCTTGTTTCTAAAATTACTAGAGGAGACTCTAATAGAACACTTCGGAGCAAACTGTTGGTATCATTGATTGCTATAATTTCTATCTTGTCCTTATATTTTACGTAATCAATTTTACTATTGGACGGATAGTATAGCTCTAGAATTCTTTCTATCTCCTCCTTTGTATAATCAGATAATTCAGATTGGTAAAAAACAGCCAAGTCTGTTCCTTCTTTTAAGTCATGGAGAGGTAGCTGTATCTCTTGCTCCTCTAATGCTTTTTTATTTACTAATATGGATTCCAGCCCACCTAAATTTCTTGAAAAATTAAACATCAACATTGAACGTTCATAATATTTGTCGTTTAAGTATTTATGAAGGAGGGCTGTATCGTCGGTATTATCTATATCTTTCCCCAAGGAATTATCAAGTCGGTAATTTAATTGATAGTAGGAATATTCTTTATGATTTTCAAAAAAAGGTTTCTGCTTAGCATAGTCTAACCCGTTTTTTATAATCAATCCATTGCTGTACATTAACTGTATTAAAATCAATAGGATAAGAACTCGAACTCCGTATGAAATCTTTACTACAGTATTATTGTTTTCTGCACGAATCCCAGTTTTTTCAATTTTATTTGCTGTTATTATATAGAGTAGCAAGGCCAGTAATAACTGTAAACTATATGCAATAGCTAAATAGTATCTTATGTATTCTAAGTAATAGAATCTCTTTATAAAAAGGTATAGGATAGCTGTAATCATACCCAAAATAAGCTGATCTTTTAAAAATAATTTCAAATTGCTTTTTACTATATCCACACCTTGTATAAGCTTTATATAGTTTTCTTTTTTGCTAATTTGCAGTTCGAATGTAGTTATCAAAATGAGGACAAGATAAACAATTGACAGCACGAGAAGAGTTTTGTTCCTCAATGTATTGGATTTTCCATAGTAATTTGGGAATCCTCCCCCGTATTGATCGATAAGTTCTTTTTTAAACTCTCTTATTTGGGTTAAATCTTCGACATCATTGGTGAAGAACAATACTTTTAAGGAATCTACATTCTCTAGTTCTTTCCAATCATGGAATATAACCTCTGCTTCACCTGCTACTAGACTATTATAAACACCTTTTTTATTAAATATTTTTTGAAGTTTTTTAAGTCCAATTTCATTAACATAGATATGATACTCTTTTCGTTTTTCTTTTGGTAACTTGTTTTCTAAAGCAAAAATTCCTAAATTATATTTTTCTGCTATGTCTACAAAATCTTTTTTTGCAACACTTAAATCCTCTACTTGATTAACAGCAAAAGTACAGTTAATATAATCATCAGAAAAGCTATCTAAATTATAAATATATAATTCTCCTAAAATCAGGAAAGAAATGATGACGCATATGCTATATACTATAATTTTTATTTTTCTCATGACATAGCACCCCTTTTACTTTAATCTTTTATTATATGATACCCTGTTTTTCTGAGAATAACCACTACATTACACATTTTATAGTCTATTCTTTTCCTATTGTTGTTTTGTATTTATATAGAACCTTTTTAATTATCCTCCTAGGGTCCTAGAAGCCTAAAATAAGAAAAAAACAGGCCTAGAGCTGGGTCTTTCAAGCTAGACTATGACATCCAACTTGAAAGGCCCCTCTAGGTCCTGTCCTTTTTATTTCTCTTATTCTTCTCTAGGCCCTTCTTCCCTGGGCTCTTGATTTTCCTTCTTACCTTCTGCCTTTTTCAAGGCCTCTTTGGCTTCAGGGGAAATATCTTCTTCCTTAAAGGTATCTGTTTCCTCGGCATTGTAGTCCGGTTCTACAGTCCCTTCAAAGAGGTCATCAAATTCCTTGCGGTTGATGGTTTCCTTTTCTAAAAGAGCTTCAGAAACTCGAAGGAGCTTGTCCATATTTTCCTTTAGCAAGTTTTCAGAAGTTTCGTAGGCCTCATCAATAATCGCCTTGACTTCTTGGTCAATCTTAGAAGCTGTGTCATCGGAAAATTGCCGTCCCCGGCTGAAGTCTCGACCCATAAAAACTTGTTCATCATCTGTTCCATAGGTAATTGTTCCAAGTTCCTTGGTCATCCCGTATTGGGTTACCATGGCCCGGGCAATTTTTGTGGCCCGTTCAATATCATTGGAAGCCCCTGTGGAAATATCATCTAAAACTAGGGATTCAGCCACCCGGCCTCCCAGGAGACTGACAAGATGTTCCTTCATTTGTCCCTTGGTCATAAAGGACTGGTCTTCTTCCGGTAGATAGGCGGTAAAGCCTCCAGCGGCCCCCCTTGGAATAATGGTAATCAAGTGGACAGGGTCGTGGTTGGGTAGGAGTTTGGACACCACGGCATGGCCTGCTTCGTGGACAGCCGTTAATTTCCGTTCTTTTTCAGAAACCACCTTAGACTTTTTGGCCGGTCCTGCTTGGACCTTAATGCTGGCTTCTTCAATATCTTCCATGTGGATGGAAGTTTGGTTATTTCTAGCTGCCAGTAAGGCCGCTTCATTCATGAGGTTTTCCAGGTCCGCCGGAGTAAAACCAGGCGTCCTCTTGGCAACCACCTTCAGGTTGACATCTGAGTCCAGAGGTTTTTTTCGGGAGTGAATATTTAAAATTTCTTCCCGGCCCCGGATATCTGGCCGGCCAACAGTAATGGTCCGGTCAAAACGACCTGGCCTTAAAAGGGCTGGGTCTAGAATATCGGCCCGGTTGGTGGCCGCCATGACAATAACTCCTTCATTGGTTCCAAAGCCATCCATTTCAACTAAGAGTTGGTTTAGGGTTTGTTCCCGTTCGTCATGGCCTCCGCCGACACCAGCTCCCCGAATCCGCCCTACGGCGTCAATTTCATCAATAAAAATAATACAGGGAGCCATTTTTTTGGCGTTATCAAAGAGGTCCCGGACCCGGCTGGCCCCGACCCCAACAAACATTTCTACAAAATCAGAACCAGAAATAGTAAAGAAGGGGACCTTGGCTTCCCCAGCCACGGCCTTGGAAAGGTAGGTCTTTCCTGTTCCTGGAGGTCCTACCATGAGGACACCCTTGGGAATTCTAGCTCCCATCTTAATAAATTTCCTAGGATTTTTTAGAAAATCGACAATTTCTGTCAGTTCTTCCTTTTCCTCTTGAAGCCCTGCCACATCAGCAAAGGTAACAGTGGACATTTCATCGTCCTTTAACTGCTTGGCCTTGCTCTTGCCAAAGTTCATCATCCGGCCGCCTCCGCCGGAACCTTGGGCATTGCGCATAAAGCTATACCAAAAGAAAACCATAGCCCCCATTAAAAGTAGGGAGGGCAAAATATTCATCCAACGAGCAGATGTTTCTTCCGGAACTCCTTGGACAGTTAAGTCTCCCTTGTCAACCAAGGGCTTTACATAACTCGTATAAAAGCTATCCTCTGCTCCACTGGGAATCGTGGAAGCAAAAGTTTTATTCTCTTTAGTTCTTCCCTTGACACTTCTTTCATTAATTTTTATGGATTCAACCTCTCCAGATTTTAGGGTTTCCACCATTTCATTATAATTAATTTCTGATACTGCCTGACTTGGAGGACTAATAAATTTATAGGCTGCAAGTAAAAGTAATAGTAGTACAATATAAAAGCTTGCACCACTCTTTCTTCTGTTCAATAGACTTCCTCCTAACATTTCTTTTAGGCCTATTATATCATAGGTCCAAAGAGAGATTCAATCTTAAGAATAGACCTCCGGCTTTAGGATTCCAATATAGGGAAGGTTCCGGTAGGTTTCGTTAAAGTCCAGGCCATAACCTACAACAAAGTGGTCCGGTATATCTCGGCCAATGTATTTCACTTCAATTTCCCTGGTCCTCCGGTCTGGCTTGTTTAAAAGAGTGACTAATTCTACAGACTTGGCCCCTCTGGATAAGAGAAGGTTTTTCAGGTAAAAAAGAGTGTTCCCTGAATCAATAATATCTTCCACAATTAAGATATCCCGGTCTTCCACAGTGGCATCCAGGTCCTTTAAAATCCGAACTTCCCCTGTGGATTTAGAACTTTGACCATAGCTGGACACAGCCATAAAGTCAATGGTTAAATCCAAGGGAATGGCTTGGATTAGGTCCGACATAAAGGGACAGGCTCCCTTTAAAATTCCAATAAGCAAGGGCCGTTTCCCCTTGTAATCCTTGGTAAT
The DNA here is from genome assembly GCA_001299455.1 of Clostridiales bacterium SIT11. Taxonomy (GTDB): domain Bacteria; phylum Bacillota; class Clostridia; order Tissierellales; family Peptoniphilaceae; genus Urinicoccus. Next base: position 314,622 of record CYUK01000003.1, read on the forward strand.
TCTTTCCCCTAATTTTTTGGTTAAGGAAATAATTTCTTCTTTTGCTACAAGAACTTCTAAAATATCCTCTTCTAATTCGTGGCGCATGTTTTTTCCTTTCTGACAACAAGTCGTTTCCCCTCACGAGTCCAATGGTCACTTTTTTTCTGACCTAGGGCATAAATTTCTTTTCCTACTAAAACCTCTACTTGGTCTCGAAAGGGCTTGGGAACCTTCCTATCTTGGAGGAGATCTTTTACCTTTAGATTTTTCCCATTCACCTCTATCCGGTCTCCAGGTTCCCTGGACCGGATGGTCAAGTTTTCTCCTTCATCTAAAACCAGACCTTCTTCGCCAGGTTTCCTTGTAAGGTACACTTGGTAGACACCAAAGTCTCCTCGATTTTCTCCCAGCTTCAAGGTCATAGGCCTTAATTTTTGTCCTTTTTCATAAAAAATTAAGTCTTCATAGGCCCTCTCCACCCTGAGGCCCACCAGGTCCAGGCCCTTCCCAGAAGGAAAGTCTAAACACCTGTCCAGGTCCTTTAAATGGCCATAGGATAGGTTTTTTAGGCCTGTCTTAGCTAGATCTTCAAAAATTTTCCGATAAAGCCTATAGCGGAGAGCTGGGTCTAGGTCCCTTAAGTCCTTAACAGCTACTTGAGCCGCTCCAAAATCAATCCGGACCCTTTCCTGAAAAATTTGATCTACTTTTTTTGTAAAATACAGGCGGTCCAGACTAGATAAGTCTCCTAGGCGAACCAGGGCCTCCTTGGCCTTGGGGTTGACCTCCTTCATTCTAGGCAGAACTTGGTGGCGGAGGTAGTTTCTAGTGTAATCATCCTGAATATTAGTAGAATCCAGGCAGTAGTCCTGGCCCAGGTTTTCTAGGTAGGCTATAATTTCCCTCCGCCGGGTCTTTAAGAGAGGCCGGATTAAGGGCCCCTCTTTCATGGTCATCCCCTGGAGGCCATCAGGACCTGTCCCCCGGAGAATCCGGTGGAGGATGGTTTCTGCCTGGTCTTCATAATTATGGGCCAGGACCACCTTCCCCCTAGGGCCTGCCTGGGCCCTTAAAAAATTATGACGTAAAATCCGGCCAGCTTCTTCTTCACTGAGGCCCTTTTCCCGGGCATAGGCCGGCATGTTGACATAGCCCCAAATAAAGGGATAGCCCTTTTTGAGGGCCCAGTCTCTCACAAAGGCCAGGTCCCGGTCTGCTTCCCCTCCCCTAAGACCATGGTGGACATGGCAAAAGACCAGGTCAAAGTCCAGGTCTTGGTTTAAATCAACTAAAAGGCAGGCCAAGGCCATGGAATCCGGCCCTCCAGACAAGCCGAGAACACACCGGTCCCCCTCTTCAATTAAATGTAAACTTTGAATCCTAGCAAGTAGATCTTCCATCCTAGCCCTCAAGAGAAAAAGTGATAGCTAGCTATCACTTTCCTTACTTTCTCCATTTTCCATTGCCCCGACTGTTGTTTCTTTGTCGAACAGACTCAATTTTTTCATTGGATTCCTTTAAAAACTTGGCCATCTTGTCCTCAAAAGATAAGTCCTTGGGCTCCTCTTTTTTCATCCAATTAATGTCCATAGGTTTTTTGTTTTCCTTAGGTGGGTTGGCCTTTTTTATGGACAGGCCGATTTTTCCATCCTTGTCCACATTGACCACCTTGACCTTGACCTTTTGTCCCTTTTCCAGAAAATCCTCTACCTTTTCCACATAGTCATTGGAAATCTCTGAAATATGGACTAGGCCACTGTCCTCCCCAATTTGGACAAAGGCACCAAATTTGGTAATCCCTGTAACAACACCTTCCACAACATCGTTTACTTTTAATGACAAGTTTTATTTTCCCCCTTCATAATCTCCTTGAACATCTTCCTTATCCTTATTTTCATCAACAAAAACAATCTCCCTAGGTTTTACCATGCCTAGGTCCTTTCTGGCAACTTCTTCCACATAATCCATAGAATCGGACTTCTTAATTTCTCGAGTCAAGGACTCGATACTGGTGGTTAACGTCTGAATCGATTGTTCATTTTCTAAGACTTCCCTTTGCCGGTCCATCCTGAGCTTGCTTGCATCCACCACCCGGTAGACCAAGCTTCCACAGAGAATGAGGCCAATAAGTAAGATAAGTCCTCCCTTTTTTTGCCTTTTCATTTTCATCACCCATTTATATTCATTATCACATGTTTAGGTGGAATTAGCAAGGCTTCTTATAAAGTTTCATACATGGATTGGGCCTCATTTTTTCCAACATGTTCCCTTAGGTCCAAGACCCGGACCTTCAAGGTCCCCTCTCCTAGACTTAACTCAATGGTGTCGTCAATGGCCACATCATCTCCAGGCTTTGCCGTCTTTCCATTGATTTTCACCCGGCCGCCGGCACAGGCTTCCTTGGCAACAGTCCTTCTTTTTATAATTCTGGATACTTTTAAAAATTTATCGATGCGCATAAAACTCCTTTTTGAAAAAAGACACTTGCTAAGCAAGTGCCTTTCCATTACTTATTTACAGCTTCTTTTAAAGCCTTCCCAGCACGAAATACTGGAGCCTTGCTAGCTGGAATCTTAATGACTTCTTCAGGGTTCCGAGGATTACGTCCTTCACGAGCTTTTCTTTGACGAACTTCAAAAGTTCCGAAACCAACAAGTTGTACTTTTTCTCCCTTAGCTAAAGCTTCTTGAACAGCTGAAAGAAAGCCGTTTAATGCATTTTCTGCATCTTTCTTTGTTAATTGAGAGCTTTGTGCGATGCTTGCAACTAATTCAGATTTGTTCATAATTTTCTTTCCTCCTAAAATAATGCATTATTTTTCTATTTTCCTCACTTGACTCCAAAGTTCCTTCAGGTCCTTTGAATCTAAATGTTGAAAATCCAAATTTTTCTTTTCTGCTACTTTTTCCATTTCCCAGACTTGACCAATGACACGGTCTATCACTTGGTTCATGGTTTGTTCACTAGATATGTTTAAATAATAGCACAGAATGACTGTAGTGTACAGTAGCTTGCCAATATCTTCCTCTAATTTTTCAGATTTCTGGTCTAAATCTTCCCTGATGGAGGCTAAAGTATCCTCCAGGTCCTTTAGAATATCTCCAGAATCTCCAAAACAATCTAAGACTTGGTCTAGTTTACCACAGACTTTCTGACCTCGCAAGAGACTAGGGAGACCTTTTATATTTTCCAAGCGCTGAGAAAGGGTCCGGTCTGCTCTTGCTTCCTGGTCCTTTAGCTGGTCCCAGCGGTCTGGATTATAGTCTAGGCCCTTAAAGACATGGGGATGGCGGTAAATCAACTTGTTGGTCACCTTGCTGGTGATGTCATAAAAGTTAAACTCCCCATTTTCAAAGGCAATTTGACTGTGGAAGTAGACCTGGAAGAGGACATCTCCCAATTCTTCTACCATGTGGTCTAAATCTCCTTCTCGAATGGCATCCACTGCTTCATAGGCCTCTTCTAAAAGGTTGTCTGTAATACTTTCATGGGTTTGGGCCAGGTCCCAGGGGCAACCATTCCGGCTTCGCAGCCTTTCCATTAACTTGGCCAGGTCCTGTTCATTTTTCCGTAAGCCTTCAAGCTTGGGAACAAATAAACTGGTCTGGTGGTTGACCTCCAGGCGGTCTATCTGATACACAGGTAGGCTTTGGACGCTTTCTGTCTCTAAGCCTGCATCAGTAATCAGAGAAACCACATGGTCATCCCCATAAATTTCTCCTAGACTTAATTTTAAGTCTGTTAAAATCCGCTGGTTATAGACCTGGGTCACCAAGGTATTGACATGAAAATTAAAGTCCGTCCAGTGAAATTGGTCTCCATCAATTAAGTGGAAGCCCTCCACAGGGTCCGCCTTGACTAGGGCCAAGACAGGCTCAATAAAGGAAAGACCTTGAATTATTTCATAGTCCTTGGAATCCAAGCGCTCCATAAGCAGCTTGACTGTTTTTTCTGCAATCAAGGGACTTCCCGGTACAAAGTAGTTAATGTCTCCCTCTTCCCTGGCAGAGACCAGGTGGTCATAAATTGTTTCGTAAATTTCAGCAAAGGAGTCTAGCTCTTCATACAAGTGGTCAAAACTTTGGTAGGCAATCCCCTGTTTTTTAAAATATGCTTTTGTTTCATGATGGTCTGTCCTTAAGAAATTCCGTCGAGGCTTTTCCATGGCCTCTAGGGCTTTCTTTGTCAGCATAGATTCATCTGCCGGCCCAAGACCAATGATAAAAATTTTTCCCATACGAATCTCCTAACCATATGTATTTTACTAGATTCCAATGATTTTGTCTAGCCAAAAGGGCAAACTTTCCCAAAATTTAGCCATAAAAAAGCCCTCCCAGACTTTTTTTCCGGAAAGGCTTGTCTTTTTTAGGTCTTTTTTTCAATTTTTACTCGGTTTTTGCATTTTCTTCTGTGGTGTTTTGGGCTTGTTCTTGACCTTGAGGGTTGTTTTGTCCTTTTTTGGTGATTTTTTCCATTCCCTTGGGAAGGGGCACTTCTTCTTTTAAGTCCACATAGGTCTTCACTTTTTTGTTATTTTCAATCCGACGGAGTTCTTCCTTGACCTTTTCTTGCTTAACTTGGTCCTTAATGTTATCTTTTACATCTTTGAAGGAATTTTTCACGTCATTGACCTTAATGATGTGGTAGCCAAATTGGGATTTTACTGGTTCAGAAATTTCTCCCTTCTTCATGGAGAAGGCCTTGTCTTCAAATTCTTTGACCATTTGTCCCTTGCCAAAGTAGCCTAGGGACCCGCCGTTTTCACCAGAAGCCTTGTCAATGGATTTTTCCTTGGCCAAATCTTCAAACTTTGCCCCATCCTTAAGTTTCTTTTCAATTTCCTTGGCTTCTTTTTCTGTCTTTACAAGAATATGAGAAGCATCTACTTGGGCCAGCTCATCTTGGTGGTCCTTATAGTATTTTTCCAAGTCCTTGTCTGTGACCTTTACTTGGTCTTGGAGATGGGTATAGTATTTTTCCATCATCATTCTATTTTTAATGTTCTTCCTTAAAAAGTCTTCTGTCATATTTTCTGCTTCCAGGGCCTTTTTAAAGTTTTCTTCTCCGCCGTATTGGGCCTTCATATTTTCAATGGTCCGGTCTACGTCGGCATCTTTAATTTCAATTTTTGCATCCTTAGAGTCTTGTTCAACCATCTTTAATTGTTCAAGATTTTTAAGGACCATTTCCTTTAAGGCTTCGTCCACAGTTTGGGACTTGCCTTGCATTACTTTTTCCTTTAGGTAGTCTTCCCCATATTGGTTTACAATAAGGTTTCTTTGGGTCCAATATTCTCTTTGAAATTCTTCCATGGGAATCTCTTCCCCATCTACTTTCGCTGCCACACCGGCAGGTTTTTGGCCGCAAGCCGTTAAAAGCATGGCTAGGGCGAACAAACTTACTAGAAGCACGCGTGCTTTTCTTTTCATAATCGACATCCTTTCTTTTTCCACTCTCTTTAATTATACATGATTCTGTGAAATCTTTGTGAAATCTCTCTGTTTTTTAAGGGTTTTTAAGGTTTTCTCAATGGCATTTAGGGGATTTTTCACCTCTTTAAAGTGGATATAGGAATCCTTGCCCAGGGAAAAGAAAACCTGGTCTCGATACATTTGCTTTAATTCATTGAGGCTGGCTAGGTCTGGTTTCAGGCCCGGAGCAAAGTTTACTTGGAGGCTCTTGTCCTTTTGGACAATACTTTCCACGCCTAGTCTTCCACTTAGGCTCCGGTAGAGGCTGACCTTTAAGAGGTTTAACACATCCCTTGGCGGGTCTCCAAAGCGGTCAATGAGTTCATCTAAGAGGTCTTCGTAATCTTCCTCATCTTCCAGGCTGGCCATTTTTTTATAAATTTCCAGCCTTTGGGAGCTGTCCTTAATATAGGACTTGTCAATATAGGCATCCATGGCCAGGTCTAGGTTGCTTTCAATTTGACTTTCAGGGTCTTCGCCCTTTAGGTTGGCAATGGCTTCTTTTAAATACTTGACATAGAGGTCGTAGCCTATGGCGTCAATATGGCCACTTTGCTTGCTCCCTAAGATAGACCCCGACCCACGAATTTCCAGGTCCCGCATGGCAATTTTAAAGCCGGACCCAAATTCTGTAAATTCCTTAATGGCCTGGAGACGCTTCTCCGCCAGTTCACTAATAGAGACATTTTTTTCATAGGTCAGGTAACAATAGGCAATACGGTTAGACCGGCCAATCCGCCCCCGGAGCTGGTAGAGCTGGGAAAGACCTAGGTGGTTGGCCTGGTAGACAATCATGGTGTTGGCATTTTTTACGTCCATGCCTGTTTCAATAATGGTAGAGCAAAGAAGAACGTCAATTTCTCCATTAAAGAAGTCGAGCATGGTGTTTTCCAGCTGGCTTTCAGACATTTGCCCATTGGCCATGGCAAAGGTCACTTCTGGCACCAGTTTTTTCAGCTGGTCCAGCTTGGACTCCATACTGGCCACCTTGTTGTAAACCAAGTAGACCTGGCCTCCCCTTTCCACTTCCTTTAAAATGGCTTCCCGAACCATATAGTCATTTTGCTCCACTACATAGGTTTGGATGGGAAACCGCTCCTCCGGAGGCTCGTTAATGACGCTCATATCCCGGATGCCTACCATGGACATTTGGAGGGTCCGAGGAATAGGAGTCGCCGTAAGGGTCAAAGTGTCCACATTTTCTTTGAGCATCTTTAAGGCTTCCTTGTGGCGGACACCAAAACGCTGCTCTTCGTCAATAATTAAGAGACCTAGGTCCTTAAAACGGATGTCCTTGGACAGGAGACGGTGGGTTCCGATAATCATATCCAACCGTCCTTCTTTTAAAGCCTTTAAATCTTCCTTTTGCTCTTTAGCTGTCCGAAAACGGGAGAGGACGGAAAGGGAAACAGGAAAGTCTGCAAACCGTTCTTTCACTGTATTGTAGTGCTGCTGGGCCAGGATGGTGGTGGGAACTAAAAAGGCCACTTGCTTGCCATCTAAGATTGCCTTAAAAGCCGCCCGAAGGGCCACCTCTGTCTTTCCATAGCCTACATCGGCACAGAGGAGCCGGTCCATGGGCTTCTTGGATTCCATATCCCTTTTAATTTCCCGAGAAGCTTCTATTTGGCCGTCTGTTGGTTCATAAATAAAGGCATCTTCAAATTCTCTTTGCCAGGTATCATCCTTGGAAAAGGCAAAGCCCCGGGCCTGGTCTCTCCGGGCATAGAGGTCAATTAAGTCCTGGGCCATGACTTCCACAGCCTTTTTGGCCTTAATCTTAGTCCGGTTCCATTCCGGGCTATTTAAGCGGTTAATCCGAGGAGGAACCCCGTCTTTTCCAATAAATTTGTGGATAACATTGAGCTGGTCCATGGGAAGAAAAAGCTGATCTCCTCCCCGGTAGGAAATATTAATATAGTCCTTTTTAATTCCTTGGACTACCAATTCCTTGGTCCCTACATATTCTCCAATCCCATGAGATTCATGGACCACATAATCCCCAATTTTTAAGTCTTCAAAGTTTAAAGCCTTGGTCTTTTTCTTGACCTTCTTTTTCCTTTTTCCCTGACCATAAATTTCCCCATGGTTGAGGATAATATAGTCCTCATCTATGGCTTCATAGCCTGTATGGATGGATCCGGGACAAATAGTGACCCCTTCTTTAAGGAGACCTTCCCGGTCTTCTTTTAGGCGGACAGAAAAGTGGTTTTCTGTCAGATAGTCTAAAAGTTCCTGGCACCTTTCCTTGCTGCCGCCAAAAATCAGGACTTGCTTGTCTCTGTTTTGGTAGTCCGCAATTTCTTCTAAAAATAAGTCCATCCGCCCCTTGTATTGGATGGCCGACTTCATGGCAAAGTTCACCCGGTGGGAGCTAGGAAGGTCCCGGATAGAGGGAATGGCTCCCTGACCTAGGATCAGGTCTAGACTCTTTAAGACCTTCAGGACTTCTTCCTTACTGAGAAGGAGGTCCAGGTGCCCTGGAAGGATTTCTCCCAAGGAAAGCATTTCTTGGAACTCTTCTTTTTCCTTTAAGTATTTTTCTTCAATATGACTTAGGCCTCGGATTCCATCATCTAGGAAAACCAGGGGTCTTTCCTTGAAATAGTCAAGAAGAGAACTTTTTAGGGAGGGCCTTAAATAGGGAAGAAGGAGGTCCGGATTGGACACTTGCCCATTTTCCTTGAGCTCTTCCAGGTAGGGCAGGAATTTTTCTTCCTGGCGTCCAGGTCCTTGGCCTCCCCTGGCCATATCTTTTTCCATGGCCTTCACAAGACCAGGAATATCTTCTTTTCCGTAGAGAAATTCTCCATAGGGATAGATGGTCACTTCTTCTTCCTGGTCCAGGGACCGCTGGGTCAAAACATCAAAACTCCGGATAGAGTCCACTTCTGTGTCAAAAAATTCCAGGCGGAGGGGCTGGTCTTGGTGGCCATAGATATCAATAAGGCCCCCTCTCTTGGAAAATTGTCCCCGACCTTCCACTTGTTGGACCCGTTCGTAGCCTAGACCTACTAAATCTTCTACCAGCTGGTCCAGGTCCAAGTCTTCTCCTAGGACAATTTTTAGGGCCTTGTCTTGGAAAATACCCACTTCCAGGAAGGGATCTCCCAGGGCTTCAATACTGGTGACAAGTATCCTGCACTGGCCTTCAACAAGGGCCACCAGAGCCTTAAGTCGGCTTCCCCACTTGGACCGGCTGGACACGGCCTTGGGGAATAAAAAGACTTCTTTTTTTGGAAGAAAGTAGACCCCCTCTCTTGTGAGAAGTTGTATACTTTCATAGACTTCCCGGGCTGCCAGTTCATTTTTACAGAGGACAAGAAGGGGCCGGTCCAGGTCTTGGTTTAAGCTATAGACCAGGTGGTCTACCCCACCTGGCACCAGACCATAGGCCGTAATCGGAAAAGTCCCCTTCATAATAAAGTCTTTTTCTTCTTTATATGCCCTTGTTTCCTCCATTAGGTCCACAAAGAAATCCATACTCACCTCCACTCGAAAAGCCCAAGTCCTAGGACTTGAGCTCATCAATCTTTCCGTTATAATGATTCATACTATGGGAAATCCCATTTTTCAATATATCCAGGCAGGCATCCTTGGCCCGGTCCATGGTCTTGTCTATCAAAACCTGGTCTTCCTTGGAAAATCGAGCTAGGATAAATTTTGCCAGGTCTTCTCCAGGATGTTTTTTCCCCACCCCAATTTTTATCCGGGGAAAATCTTGGGATCCTAAAGAAGAAATAATGGACTTCATCCCGTTATGGGTTCCGGCAGACCCCTTTGGCTTAATCCGCACTTCTCCAAAGGCAATGTCAATATCGTCCACCAGGACCAAAACATCTTCTATATCTATTTTAAAATAGGAAACAAATTGGCCTACAGCTCGCCCACTGGCATTCATATAGGTCTGGGGCTTTAATAAAAAAATCTTTTCTCCCTGGTAATTTCCCTGGCCATAGAGTCCCTGGTCCTTGACCTTATTAATGGGGATGCCTAGGTCCTCGCCCAGGCGGTCCAGGGTTTCAAAACCAACATTATGCCTTGTGTGTACATAGTCTTTCCCTGGATTTCCCAGGCCTACAATTAACTTCAAGGCACACCTTAATCAAACATGGCGGATACAGAAGAGTTGGCATTGATTCTTGAAATGGCATCGGCAAAGACCTTGGCCACACTGACCACTTCAATGGCCCGTCCCTTTTTTTCTTCCGGTAGTTCAATGGTGTCGGTAATGACAAATTTTTCTAGAACAGAAGCATCCAAGCGTTCTAGGGCAGGACCGGAAAGGACGCCGTGGGTGGCGCACCCGTAGACCTTCTTGGCTCCCCGGTCTTGGAGGGCCTTGGCTGCTTGACAGATGGTTCCGGCTGTATCTACAATATCGTCAATTAAAATACAATTTTTTCCGGAAATATCCCCAATAATGTTCATCACTTCAGATTCATTGGGACGTGGCCGTCTTTTTTCAATAATGGCAATAGGAAGGTTCAGGTGGTTGGAGAAATTCCTTGCCCGGGTGACCCCTCCCAAGTCTGGGCTGACCACAACAAAGTCCCCTTCTTTTACAATCTCCTTAAAGTAATCGGCTAGGTAGGGAATGGCCGACAAGTGGTCTACTGGAATATCAAAATAGCCTTGGATTTGTCCTGCATGAAGGTCCATGCAGACAATCCGGTCTGCACCAGCTGTTGTAATTAAGTCTGCAATGAGTTTTGCTGTAATGGGCTCCCTAGCCTTGGTCTTCCGGTCTTGACGAGCATAGCCATAGTAGGGAATCACTGCATTTATCCGACCAGCTGAAGCCCTTTTAAGGGCATCCATTAAAATCAAAAGTTCCATTAAGTTATTGTTTACAGGGCTTGACGTGGATTGGATGACATAAACATCCTTGCCCCGGACTGTTTCTCCAATACCAATATTAATTTCCCCATCAGAAAAAGTTCGGACTACACAGTCCCCTGGAGTGATTCCCAGGTGGTCACAAATTCTTTCTACTAAAGGGTCATTGGAATTTCCCGTAAAAACAATAATATCTCCGTAACTTTGACTCATCTCTTCCTCCTATTTGTCTTCTAAGCCCAGTCTTTCGGCCCAGCCATCAATATTCTTTTGCTTATCCCGTTCAATGGATAGCTGTCCCTTCCCAACTTTTTTTGTAATCGTAGAACCGGCGGCAATGTATCCATAGTCTTCTACTTGGACAGGAGCCACCAGGTTGGCATTGGATCCAATAAAGGCGTGATCCCCTACTTCCGTATGGAACTTCTCCTTGCCATTGTAGTTGACAAAAATACTTCCACAACCTATATTCACATCTTCTCCTACCTTGGCATCTCCAATATAGGCCAGGTGTCCTGCCTTTGTTCCTTCCCCTAAACTTGCATTCTTTACTTCTACAAAGTTTCCAATCTTCACATGCTTTCCAATATGAGACTTGGGACGTAAGTGGGCATAGGGCCCAAGCTTGGTATGGTCTTCAACAACACTTTCTTCAATTAAAACATTGTCCACGACCACATGGTCCCCAATTTGAGAATCTACAATCCGGGTGGTCCCATAGAGGGTGCAAGCTTGTCCAATCCTGGTCTTCCCTTGGAGGATGACTCCAGGATAAATCACTGTATCTGGCCCAATTTCCACATCTGCTTCCACAATGGTGGTTTCTGGATTTAAAAAAGTCACGCCATTTTCCATGTGCTTTTCATTGATTCTTTGCCGCAAAATTGTTTCCACATGGGAGAGCTGAACCCTGGAGTTAATCCCCAACATTTCTCTGGAGTCCTTTAAAATATAGGCCCCTACTTTTTTCCCCTGCTCATTTAAAATTTTAATGGCATCGGTTAAATAAAGCTCTCCTTGGGCATTGTCACTTTCCAGGTGCTTTAAGGCCTCTTTTAAGGCACCTCCATTAAAGGTAAAAATTCCGGAGTTTACTTCTTGAACGGCCTTTTCCTTGTCATCGGCATCTTTTTCTTCCACAATTTTTTCAATACTGGAATTTTCCTTCCGGATAATCCGGCCGTAGCCAAAGGGATTTTTTAAATTGGCCGTTAGAACACAGGCATCATAATTTCCCTTTTTATGGTAGCAAATTAAACTTTTTAAGGTTTCTTCACTAATTAAAGGCGTATCCCCTGTTAATATAGTGACCGTATCCTCTTTATTTACTTCGCTCAAGCCTTGCATAACGGCAAAACCCGTTCCATAGGGTTGGCCATCTCCAATGGGCTGTTCTTTAATGACCACATCTTGGTCTTTTAAATGGGCATCTACCAAATCATGTCTATGCCCTGTTACTACAATTGTCTTATCACTTCCAGCTAGCTTGGCACTTTTAATGACATAGTCAATAATAGGCTTGCCCCCAATTTTATGGAGAACCTTGGCTTGCTTGGATTTCATTCTAGTTCCCTCTCCGGCAGCTAGAACTATTGAAACATTCATAATTCACCTCTTTGTTTCCTTCATTCTTTTTTATTATAGCAAATATAGGCCTATAAGTCTTCTTATCTCCGGAAAGAAATTCTCTTTTTCTTTTAAAAATCTTTAAAGATTCATAAAAAAACCCGGCCGAAGCCGAGTATTTTAAACTACTTTTGATAAGAAGTCCTTGGTCCTTTCCTCTTGTGGATGGTCGAAAATTTCTTCTGGACTTCCTTCTTCCAGGATGACTCCCTGGTCCATAAAGAGAATCCGGTCTCCTACTTCTCGGGCAAAGCCCATTTCATGGGTGACCACAACCATGGTCATCCCCTCCCGGGCCAAGTCCTTCATAACGTCCAGGACTTCTCCTACCATTTCTGGGTCCAGGGCCGATGTAGGTTCGTCAAATAAGAGGACTTTTGGATCCATACAAAGAGCCCTGACAATGGCAATCCTTTGTTTTTGTCCCCCGGACAAGGAAGCTGGATAGGCATCCTTTTTTTCTAAAAGACCCACTCGATCTAGGAGGTCTAGGGCCTTTTTCTTATTTTCTTCTTCCCCTCGTCCCTTGACAAGTTTCGGAGCCAGGGTCAAGTTTTCTAAAACCGTCTTATGGGGAAAGAGGTTAAAGTGTTGAAAAACCATGCCCATTTCTTCCCGGACCTTGTTAATATCTGTATCCTTGGAGGTAATATCTTTTCCATCTACAAGGATTTGTCCTCCACTGGCTTCTTCCAAGCCATTTAAACACCGAAGGAAGGTGGATTTTCCAGATCCTGAGGGTCCAATGACAACAACAACTTCTCCATCTGCAATGGAGGCGGAGATATCTTTTAAAACCAAGTTATCCCCAAATTTTTTGGATAGATTTTTAACCGTTATCACTTGCTTGTAACCTCCTTTCAAACCTTCCTAGAAGCTTAGAGATTCCATAGGTGAGGATGAAGTAAATGACCGCCACATAGAAATAGGGCTCAAAGGCCTTATAGGTAGATCCCCGAATGGCTTCTGCATAGTACATCATATCGTGAAGGGCCACAATGGACACAACAGCGGATTCCTTAATTAAGGTGACAAATTCATTGCCCAGGGCCGGCAAAATATTTTTAATGGCCTGGGGCATAATAATATAAGTCATGGTTTGTTTTTCTGTTAACCCTAAGGACCGGGCTGCTTCTTCCTGGCCCTTGTTAATACTTTGGATTCCGGCCCGGATGATTTCAGAAACATAGGCTCCGGAGTTTAGGCACATGGGGATGGTGGCCAAGAAAAGCTTGTTCCGTAAAAAGGCCAGGTCCGGTGGAATCACATTTAACATGGAGTAGACAAAAAGTGTAATTTGAACAATTAGAGGGGTCCCTCGGATAATTTCTACAACAGCTGTTGTAAATTTCCTTAAGACTGGGGACTTACTCCGACGCCCTAGGGCTAAAAGACTCCCTACCAAGGCCCCAAAAATAACCCCAATTAAGGATAAAAGCAAGGTCAGCTTCAGGCCCTGTAGATAGTCTGGCAAATATTTACTTATAAAGAGTAGACGTTTTTGTAAAAAGTCCATAATACCTCCTTAAATGAAAAACTCCCTATACGGGAGTTTATTTCAACTCTTGAGCTTCTTCATTGGAAAGTTGTGTGTAGTGATCTAATTCTTCTTTCATCTTTCCAGAGTCTGCCCAATCTTTGATGACTTCATTTATAATCTTTATAAGGTCTTCATTTCCCTTAGCCACGCCAACGGCCATGCTATCTTCTTCTTCAAAACCAACGTCTTGGTAAAGTAAGTCGTCATTTAATTGAGCAAATTGGGTTCCTGTAGATCCTGCAACGATCATGGCATCAATGGCCTTGTTTTTTAATTCCAAGACAATGTTGTTACTGTTGGTCATACCTTCGTATTCCGCGCCCTTTAACTCTGTTGCTAAATTTTCTTGCAAGCTTCCAAGTTGGGCTGCAACCTTTGCTCCCTTAAAATCGTTTTTTGACTTGTATTTTTCTGCATCTTCCTTGCGGATTAAAACGCCTTGGCTTCCACCATGGTAGGGTTCACTAAAGTCAATGACTTCTTTCCGTTCTTCATTGGCGGCCAGGCCTGAAATGGCAATGTCCACATCTCCAGCCTTTAAAGAAGGAATAATTCCGTTAAAAGCCATGTCTTGGACTTTCAGTTTCACACCTAATTTATCTGCAACGGCTTGTCCCAGGGCAATATCAAAGCCCACAACTTGGGTATTGCCATCCTTGTCCTTAGACAACCATTCATAGGGAGGATAATCGGCACTGGTTCCCAGGACAATTTCCCCTTCTTTTTTAATCTTACTTAAGCTTGGACCGTCTCCGGAGCCTTCCTTACTTTCCTTGGAATTTCCACAAGCAACTAAGCTCAGCACTAATACAACAATCAATAAACTTGAACATACTTTTTTTAACATTTTTTACCTCTTTTCTGTTATCTAACCAACGAGCTTACAGAAAAGATCTTCTCATGGATTTGGAGTGGGTCTGTCCCTGTAAGCTCCAAAAACTCTTGCATGACAACTTGGGCATCAAGATTAAGGCCTCCTTTTGTTTAATTTATGATAATGGTCTTATTATACAACTCTTTACCAGGTAAAAGCAAGGACTTTTTTATTCTTTTTTCTTTTCTCTTAATAAAGAGTCATGGGAATTAGTTTTTTCTCCTTGGCTTTTTCTTCTATAGGTTTCTTTTCTACTGGCTTCGCCTGGTTTTTGCCTTCTTTTTTTTCTGGCTTTTGTCCTGGTTTTACATGTTCCACAATTTGCCGAACTCCCATCTTAGCCAGCTCTTGGTCCGTCCCAATATAAACCGGCGCTCCCAGGAGAACCTTGGGGAAGACGTAGGTTTCCACATCATAGTTAAACATCCGGATACAGCCATTGGAAACAGATTGGCCAATTTGATGGGGTTTAATGGTTCCATGGATACCATAGCCAGACTTTCCTGGAATCTTTAGGCCCATCCATCGTTCTCCCAGGGGATTGTTAGGTGAATTGGCAGGAACGGGAGTGTACTTGCCTCCCATGCCACCCCAGGCTGGGTTGACATGCTTATTTTGAATCCTTGCCTTGCCAGATGGCGTGGGGGTTCCTGGACCTCCTAGGCAGACAGGATACTTGCCAATAGACCTTGTCCCTTGGTAGAGGGTTAGGGTGTGTCTGGACTTGTTAATGGCAATCCAAATCCCCTTGCTAGGCGGATTTTTAATAAGGTCATAGACCGCCAGATTTTTATTGGTGAGCATATCCTGGGTTTGGCTGTTTAAGCCGCCTGTCACAGGAAGGTTGTTTTGGGCTTGAAACCTCTTAATTTCTGCAATTCTTGTGACTCCCTTGGCCTGGGTAAAGTTGTTGGGCCGCATCCATTGGGCAAAACTGGTCATGGGCAGGGCCACAAGACTTAAGGCCACAAGGCCTATCTTTAAAAATTTACGCATGCTTCCTCCTATAATATTTTCTTTAAAAACTGTCCTGTATAGGACTCTTCCACTTGGGCCAGGTCTTCCGGACTTCCTGTGGCCACCACTTGGCCACCGCCATCGCCCCCTTCTGGACCCAGGTCAATAATATGGTCAGCCACCTTAATAACATCCAGGTTGTGTTCAATCACTACAACCGTGTTTCCTCCATCTACCAGGCGGTTTAGAACTTGGACTAACTTATGGACATCGTACATGTGGAGGCCTGTTGTGGGCTCATCCAAGATGTAGAGGGTCCGACCTGTCGATCTTTTGGATAATTCCGTGGCCAGCTTAATTCTTTGGGCTTCTCCTCCGGAAAGTTGGGTGGAGGGCTGACCTAGAGTGATGTAGCCAAGGCCCACATCCATAAGAGTTTGGAGTTTTCGGACAATTCTTGGATGGTTTTCAAAAAAGTCCAGGGCTTCTTCTACTGTTAAATCCAAAACATCGGAAATATTTTTCCCCTTGTAGTGGACTTCTAGAGTTTCTCTGTTGTAGCGCTTGCCCTTGCAAACTTCACAGGGAACGTAGACGTCTGGTAAAAAGTGCATTTCCACCTTTATAATACCATCTCCCTTACAGGCTTCGCAACGGCCACCTTTCACATTAAAGGAAAACCGCCCCTTTTTATAGCCCCGCATCTTGGCCTCATTGGTCATGGCAAAAAGGTCCCGGATCAGGTCAAAGGTCCCTGTATAGGTGGCTGGGTTGGACCGAGGAGTCCGGCCAATAGGACTTTGGTCTATATCTACAATTTTATCAATGGCTTCCAGGCCCTTAATTTCCTTATATTTTCCAGGTTTCACCCGAGATTGGTTGACTTTTTGCTGGAGGGCCTTTAAGAGAACTTCATTGACCAGGGAAGACTTGCCAGACCCACTGACTCCTGTAACAGCTATAAATTTCCCCAAAGGAAAATCTACGTCAATGGACTTCAGATTGTTTTCTGCCGCTCCCTTAACCTGAATGACTTCTCCTGAACCCGGTCTCCGGTCCTTGGGAATGGGAATAAACTTTTCTCCCTTTAAATAGGCTCCTGTAATGGATTCAGGGCAGGTTTTGATTTCTTCTGCATCTCCCTGGCAAACCAGGTGACCTCCCTTGACGCCAGCTCCTGGGCCAATGTCAATAATTTGGTCTGCAGCATACATGGTATCCTCATCATGTTCCACTACCAGGAGGGTGTTGCCAATATTTGTCAGGTCTCTTAGGGTCTTTAAGAGCATGGCATTGTCTCTTTGGTGGAGGCCAATAGAAGGCTCATCCAAAACATAAATAACCCCTACTAGGGCCGACCCAATTTGAGTGGCCAGGCGGATTCTTTGGGCTTCGCCTCCTGATAGGGACCCGGCCATCCGAGCCAGGGTCAGGTAGGAAAGACCTACATTATCTAAGAAAGATAGGCGGGCAATAATTTCCTTTAAAATATTTTCCGCTATAATGCTTTCTTTTTCCGATAGGGTCAGACCCTTGAAAAATTCCAAGGCCTTTGTAATGGACAGTTGGGTAGCTTCATGAATATTTAACCCTCCCACCTTTACAGACAAGAGACTTTCTTTTAATCTGGCTCCATGGCAGCTAGGACAGGGAATATCTGCCATAAAGTCGTCAATCCGGTCCATCATCCGGTCAGACTTGGTTTCCAAATACCGTCTTTTTAGGTTCTTCAAAATTCCTTCAAAGGGCCCGGAGTATTTTTTCCTTCCTGAAAAATAGGAATCATAGGAAATGGTGATATTGGTACTTGTCCCTTCCATGAGGTCCTGCATAAAACTTTCTGGCAGGTCCTTGACCGGAGTGGTGATACTGACCCCTTCTTTTTTGGCCAAGGCCTTAATCATTTCATAATAATAGGTTCCATCACTGTTGGAGTAGCAGGAAATGGCCCCTTCCTTAATGGACAGGTCTTTGTTGGGAATAATTAAGTCCGGATCCGGTTCCTTGGAATAGCCAATCCCGTTACAGGTTGGACAAGCTCCAACCGGGCTATTAAAGGAAAAAGACCGGGGACTGATTTCTTCAATAACAATTCCACAATGGGGGCAGGATAATTTTGTTGAAAAAACCAGGGGTTCTTCCTGGCCCAAGACATCCACATGGACCAGACCGTTACCTATTTCCACAGCAAGTTCCAGGGAATCTGCCAGGCGGGACTCAATTCCTTCTTTAATAATCAGCCGGTCTACCACTGTTTCAATGGTGTGCTTTTGGTTTTTATTGAGGTCAGGAATTTCTTCAATGGTGTAAAATTCTCCATCCACCCGGAGGCGGATGTAGCCGTCTTTTTTAATTTGGTCCAGGACCTTCTGGTGCATGCCCTTTCTTTCCACGACATTGGGCCCCAGAATTTGAATCTTGGTCCTTTCCTCTAAAGACATAATCTTGTCTACCATTTGGTCAATACTGTAGGAGGTAATTTCTCTTCCACATTTTGGACAGTAGGGGTGGCCCACCCGGGCATAGAGAAGGCGTAAATAGTCATAAATTTCTGTGACCGTCCCCACTGTGGACCTGGGATTTTTAGATGTGGTTTTTTGGTCAATGGAAATGCTTGGGCTCATGCCTGTAATTTCATCGACTTCTGGCTTGTCCATTTGCCCTAGGAACTGGCGAGCATAGGAAGACAGACTTTCCACATACCGCCTTTGGCCCTCGGCATAAATGGTATCAAAGGCCAGAGAGGACTTTCCAGACCCAGAAAGGCCAGTAATGACCACAAATTCATTCCTGGGAATTTTGACATCTATATTTTTTAAGTTATGCTGTCTTGCTCCCCGTATAGAAATATAGGAATCCTTCATGCATCCTCCTCTTCTAATTTTTTCTTTATTTCTACTTTTAATTCTGTAATCTTATCTCGAATTTCTGCTGCCTTTTCAAAGTCCAGTTCTTCCGCTGCCCGGTACATTTCCGGTGTCAAGTTTTTAATCATTTCTTCAATTTCAGAAACATCAAATTCATCCCCGTAGTCTGCTGTCTCTTCGGCAGCCACTGTAGCCGCAATAATATCCCGAACACTCTTTTTCACAGATGTGGGAGTAATGCCATGTTCTTTGTTAAAAGCCTCTTGGATCTCCCGTCGACGATTGGTTTCATCAATAGTCACCCGCATGGAGTCAGTAATGGTGTCTCCGTACATGACCACCTCTCCGTTGACATTCCGGGCTGCCCGGCCGGCCGTTTGGATTAGAGAAGTTTCTGACCGTAAAAAGCCTTCCTTGTCTGCATCTAAAATGGAGACCAGGCTCACTTCCGGTATATCTAAACCCTCTCTTAGAAGGTTAATCCCCACTAAAACATCATAGACTCCCAGTCTTAAGTCTCTGATAATTTCCATCCGTTCAATGGTATCAATATCCGAGTGCATATAGGTTACTTTAATATTGAGACCTTTAAGGTAATCTGTCAAGTCTTCTGCCATTTTCTTGGTCAAGGTTGTAATCAGGACCCGTTCCTTTTTTGCTACCCGGTCTTGGATGTCATCGACAATGGAGTCAATTTGATGGTCTGTGGGCCGGACAGTAATTTTTGGATCTAAAAGGCCTGTGGGCCGGATAATTTGTTCCACAATTTCCTTGGAATGGTCCCGCTCATAGGGGCCTGGCGTGGCGGAAACATAGAGGCATTGGTGCATCATCTGCTCAAACTCTGTAAACCGCATGGGCCGGTTGTCCAGGGCGGACGGCAGGCGAAATCCATAGTCCACCAGAGTGGTCTTTCTGGACCGGTCCCCATTGTACATACCGCCAATTTGAGGAATGGTCACATGGGACTCGTCAATAATCGTTAAAAAATCCTTGGGAAAATAGTCAATGAGGGTGTACGGCTTAGATCCAGGAGCCCTGGCGGACAAGTGGCGGGAATAGTTTTCTATTCCTGAGCAAAAGCCCATTTCTTGCAACATTTCCAAGTCATACCGAGTCCTTTGCTCCAGTCTTTGGGCCTCCAAAAGTTTGTCTTGATCCTTGAGTTCTGTCAATCTTTCTTCCAATTCCTCTTCTATGGTGACAATGGCCCTTTTGACCTTTTCTTCTGAAGTGGCAAAGTGAGAAGCAGGGAAAATGGAAATGTGGTTTCTATAGCCTACCACTTCCCCTGTCAAGGCATTGACTTCTGTAATCCGGTCGATCTCATCTCCAAAAAATTCAACCCGGTAGGAATTCTCTGAAGATGCCGCCGGGAAGATTTCTAAAATATCCCCCCGAACCCGGAAGGTTCCCCGGACAAAGTTGACGTCATTGCGGACATATTGGATGTCCACCAGCTTGGACATGACTTCATTCCGGTCTCGGACCATGCCTGGCCGGAGACTGACCACAAGATTTTCGTAGTCAATCGGGTCTCCCAGGCCATAGATACAGGAAACACTGGCCACAATAATGACGTCTTTTCGTTCAAACAAGCTCATGGTGGCACTGTGGCGGAGCTTGTCAATTTCATCATTAATGGAGGCATCCTTTTCTATAAAGGTGTCCGTTTGGGGAACATAGGCTTCTGGTTGGTAGTAATCATAGTAGGAGACAAAATACTCCACTGCATTTTCCGGAAAAAATTCCTTAAATTCACTGGCCAGTTGGTAGGCCAGAGTTTTATTATGGGCAATGACCAGAGTTGGCTTTTGGACTCTTTCTATGACCTTGGCCATGGTAAAGGTCTTGCCAGACCCTGTAACCCCCTTAAGGGTTTGGTGCCGGTCCCCTTCTTCAATCCCCTTGGCCAGCTTATCAATAGCCTGGGGTTGGTCCCCCATGGGCTCAAAGGGGGCATGTACTTTAAATTCCATATTTGCCTCTTTTCTATAGACTAGGAAAAGCTATCTAGTCTTCTAGATAGCTTTGCTTAATTCTTATCTTTTAAAAGGTCAACCGCCTTCTGGAGTTGTTTGTCTTCCTTGTAAAAGTTCAGGCCAATCCCCTTGGCATTAGGGTCCAGGTCCACTTTCACATCTGGGGCGATTCCCTTCTTATCAATACTTACCCCATTTGGCGTAAAATATTCAGCTACAGTCAGTTTTATTCCATCTCCACCGGGAAAGGTCTTTACAATTTGAATGACGCCCTTACCATAGGACTGGTCTCCTACAAGTGTAGCCCTCTTATGGTCCTTTAAGGCTCCAGCCAAAATTTCACTGGCAGAGGCAGACCCCTTATTCATTAAAACCACCATGGGGAGGTCCAAGGCTTTTTCATCGGATTCTACCTTGTCTACAATCTTGCCTTCCCGGTCCTTGGCTGAAACAATCAGTCCCTTGCCCAAAAGCTGGTCGGCAATTTCTGTGGCTCCATCCATGACACCACCAGGGTTTCCCCTAAGGTCTAAAATCAAACCCTTGGTATTTTCATCGACAACCTTTTTGACATGGTTGGAAAATTCTTCCGCCGTATGGTCTGAAAATTGTTGGATGCCAATATAGGCCAGGTTTCCCTCTAATTTTTGAGAAATCACTGTGTCCAGACTGATTTTTTTCCGGACCAGGGTCAGAGTCTTGATACCTTCATCTTTCTTTAAAA
Source organism: Clostridiales bacterium SIT11 (assembly GCA_001299455.1). Taxonomy (GTDB): domain Bacteria; phylum Bacillota; class Clostridia; order Tissierellales; family Peptoniphilaceae; genus Urinicoccus. Next base: position 335,484 of record CYUK01000003.1, read on the forward strand.
TTTGCAGGTCCACCTTTGTGTCTTCCTTGCCCTTCATAGCTTCTACAGCCTGGGACAGGTTTTCTCCCCGGTAGTCCTTGCCATTGACCTTAATAATCTTATCTCCAGTAGTAATGCCTGCCTTATCTGCCGGTGAATCCTTAATAGCAGAAACTACCGTAATGAGGTCATCGTCTCCCGGAGCCAGGACCATACCTACACCATAGAAGCTGGCTTGGGTAAAATCCATCAGGTCTTGCATTTCTTTTTTTGTATAGTATTCGGAATAAGGATCTTCCAAAGAAGCTACGATTCCCTTTAACTGTCCTGTATAAAACTTCTTTTCATCTACCTTCCGCAAGTAATTTTTCTTGATAAAGGTCTTCAGATACTGCATTTTTATAGCTTCTTGGGGGCTTAAATCATTTCCAAAGACAGTTTCCCTCTTGGCCAGGTAAAAAGTCATCCCATTGGTCAAGAGTAAAACCGCTAGGATAATTCCAATCCAGCGTTTTTTCACAAAAACCTCTTTCTATTGACTCTCTTTCCCTTATAGGTAGCCCAGAGGATTTACAGCCTTTCCTCCCACCCGGACTTCAAAGTGGCAGTGGGGGCCTGTAGACCGGCCTGTGGACCCTACTAGGGAAATGACTTGTCCTTGGCTTACTTGTTGGCCTACCCGGACCTTTAAGCTGGAGTTATGGGCATAGACAGTCACCTTGTCTCCGTGGTCAATCATAACCACATTCCCATAAGAACCAAGATAACTTGCTGTAATGACTACTCCGGCCTTAGCCGCATGGACTGGAGTTCCTGCCGGAGCTGGAATATCACAACCGGAGTGGAATTTCCGCGTTCCTAAAACAGGATGGACCCGGTAACCAAAGGGAGAGGAAATTCTGGAATAACCAGACAAGGGCCACATTAATCTTCCACCACTGGGGATTTGCACAGGGGCTATTTCTGGTCTTTGGGCAACCGCTCCTGAAGAGGATTGTTGCCGGTTGGATCTTGTCTTTGACCTAGCCGCCCTTTGGGCTTGGCGCTTAGCTTCTTGCTTGCGCAGGTCTTCCAGCCTTTTTTGCTCGCTAATATCTGACCGAATTTGGTTGATTCTTCTTTCCAGCTCTTGCTCTTCTCTCTGCATGGCATCGTAGTCTTCTTCATAAAGAGACAAGTTGCTTTCAAGATTGGTCATATAGGTATGTTTGGCCGCATTGGCACTTTCCAAGGCCGCCTTCTTACTTTCGACTTGAGCTTGTTCCTTCTTTAATTCAGCTTGCTTATTTTCCAAGCTTTGCTTCTTTTCATGGATAATGTCCACTTGTTCCTTAATATGGGCCACTAGTTTTCTGTCTTGCTTATTTATGGCACTGACTAGCTCCACATTGGAGAGGAAGGTTTCCATATTTTCAGAGTTTAATAGGACTTCCAAGTAGCCAACGTCTCCATTGACATACATAACCTTAATCCTTTGGGCAAAGGCATCTTGGGAAGCTTTGAGTTTTGCTTGAGCTTCTTCCAATTCCTTTTGGGCCACTTGGATTTCCTCTTCCAGGCTGGAAATCCTGGCCAAGACATTGGATAAGTCTTCACTGGCCTTGGTAATAGACGCATCTAAGGCAGCAATTTCATTTTCCACTTGGGCCACTTGACTCTTTGTAGAATTAATGGATTCTTGCTTTTGTGTAATCTTTGCTTCTACAGCCTTCTTGTCTTGCATCACTTGATTCAAATCTTTTTGAGATGCATAGACAAAACCTGGCGTCAATGTCCCCACCATAAGTAACGTACAAAGGCCCCTTTTGAGCCATTCTTTATGTTCCACTTATACCCTCCTAAACATCTAAATGTCTCGTCACTGATATAATACTTCCTAAATATCCTATGCCCATGCCTAAACTGGCTAAAATAATAGCTAGGTCTAGGGACAAACTGCGGTCCGGGCTAAAGAGTCCAATCCCCAATACATTGATGAGCTGAGGATTAAACCGATTAAACACAAATTGATAGGCAAAAAATAAAACCAAGGTTGCCAAAAGCCCTGCAAAAAGGCCAAATAAGATGCCTTCAACTAGGAAGGGCCCTCGGATATAGTAATTGTTGGCCCCAACATAGCGCATAATTTGAATTTCCTTGCTCCGGTTTTGTAGGGCGATCCGAATGGTGTTGTGGATAAGGACCATAGAAATAATAAAGAGGACTGTAATAATCCCGGCCCCTCCATAGCGAACTCCCTGGTAGACCTTTAACATCCGGTTGACTAGGTCATTGTAGTATTGGACCTTGTAGACCCCATCCATTTTTTCCGATTGCTTGGCCACCCTGTAGCCGTTGTCTAAATTTTTTAAATGAAGGGTAAAGGAAACAGGTAGGGGGTTGTTGGGGAGCCCCTCTAAAATATATTCATCTCCCTTTAACCGGTCCTTCATATCTTCTAGGGCCTGGTCCTTGGAGGTATAGTCCACCTTGGTGACCCCCTCCATATTTTGGAAGTTTTTTCCCAAATTTTGGATTTGGTCTTCGGTCAAACCATCATCTAGGAAAACCACAATTTTTTGTAGTTTTTCCCCTGATTCATGGACAATTTCTTCTACATTTAAAACCAAAAGGGAAATAATCCCAAAAATAATCAGTACAAAGGTAATGGATACAATAGAAGCTGTGGTCATTCCAAAGTTCCGCCACATTCCTACGAACCCTTCTCGAAGTATATTTTTAATTTGTCTTAGGGTTCTCATAATATCCTGCACTTTCCTTATCTGATACAAGGTTTCCATGGTCTAAGGTCACAACACGTTTTTCCATGGCGTCCACGATTTCTCTGGCGTGGGTGGCCATGACCACAGTAACCCCTTCCTTGTTAATGCTGTCTAGGGCCCGCATAATATCTTCAGCTGTTTCATAGTCCAAGTTTCCTGTAGGTTCATCACAAACCAAAATTTTTGGTCTATGAACCATGGCCCGGGCAATACTCACTCTTTGGGCTTCCCCACCGGATAGCTGGTTGGGGTAATCATTGCCCCGATTTTCTAAGTAGACTCTTTCCAGGACTTCTTGGACCCGACTCTTAATTTCTTTTTTCCCAATGCCTGTCATTTCCAAGGCATAGGCTATATTTTCAAAAACCGTTTTTTTGGGTAAAAGCCGGTTGTCCTGGAAGACAACCCCCACCTGGCGGCGGAGTTTGGGAATGCGAAATTTAGGCATGGCCGTAATGTCTGTATCCCCTAAAAGTATGGACCCCTTGCTCACTTGTTCTTCTCGAATTAGGAGCTTGACCATGGTGGACTTTCCTGCACCACTGGGTCCAATCAAAAAGACAAAGTCTCCAGAGGGAATTTCAAGGCTTACATCACTGAGAGCCACAACTCCATTTTTATATTCTTTATAAACATGATTGAAAACAATCAAAAGAATCCTCCTTAAGTACTATATTCTTCAACTTTATATTATAATATAAGTAGGACATAAATGAAACAATTTTGTTAAAATTTGTTACTTTTTTGTTACTTTTTTAGAAAATGTTTGGAAAAATAGAAAAGAGAGCCTATGAATAAAAAACTTTTACGCAAAAAACTCATCCAAGATAGAAAACCCCTCCTGGCCCAGGGCCAAGATGCTTTTAAAAAGGAGTTCCTAGACTTTATGGAGTCCCTGCCTCCCTTAAAAATCTTTAGCTACTATAGCCTGGAAGATGAAGTCCCTACAAAAGATGCCCTTCTAAAGACCTGCCACTACCATGAAATTTTCATTCCCAAGTGCCTGCCTGGAAGAAAAATGGTCCCCTGCCCCCTAAGGTCCCCAGAGGACTTAATCCTAGGTGCCTTTGATATTCCAGAAAGCAAGGAGCCGCCCTATGACGGTCCCCTGGACCTAATCCTAGTTCCCGGCTTGGCCTTTACCCTTGAAGGCTACCGGATGGGCTATGGAGGAGGCTACTATGACCGGTTTTTAAAAAAATCTTCCGCCTTTAGCCTAGGTCTCTGCCTGGAAGGCCAAATCAAAGACCAGCTTCCTTTAGAAGACCACGACCAGCCAGTCCAGGCTCTTTTTACAGAAAAGGGCCTTCGGGAGATAAAAAATGGGGACAAGGCTTTTCAATCCTTCTTAAGTAGACTATAATATTTATAGGAATAGGAGGAGTTAGATGAACCGTTATATTGGAACAACCGTCCGCGGTATTCGTACACCGATTATTAAACAAGGTGACGATCTTATTAATATTGTTGTAGATTCACTGGACCGGGCTGCCCAGTCTGAAAATATTGCCTTCCGTGACAGGGATGTCATTGCTGTTACAGAATCTTTAGTAGCTAGAGCCCAAGGAAACTATTGTACTACTGAAGAAATTGCAGAAGATGTTCGCAAGAAATACCAAGGCCCCATTGGCCTAGTCTTCCCTATTTTAAGTCGGAACCGTTTTTCTATCTTATTAAAGGGAATTGCCCAAGCTGGCAGAAAGCTCCATATTTTGCTTTCCTATCCAGCCGATGAAGTGGGTAACCACTTAATTTTACCGGAAGCCCTCTACGAAAGTAAGGTCAACCCCTATACAGATGTCCTGGAAGAAGAAGACTTCCGCCGTATTTTTGGAAGCCTAAAACACACTTTTACAGGCATTGACTATGTGGACCTCTACCATGAAATTGCTAAAAATACGGATGTGGAAATCCACTTTGGAAATGACCCCCGGGCCATCCTCAAGTATTGTGACGATGTCCTAGTGGCCAGCATCCACACCCGGGACCGGTTAAAGACCATGCTCAAAGAAGCTGGTGCCAAGACGGTTTATGGCCTAGACGACCTGATGAATGAACCTGGCCCCACAGGAGGCTACAATGAAGACTACGGTCTTTTAGGGTCTAACTTAAGTAATGACCATACTGTTAAACTCTTCCCTAGAGATGCACAAGATTTTGCAGAAACCCTCCAAGAAAAAATCCAAGCAAAAACAGGCCGGCAAGTGGAAGTCCTGGTCTATGGAGATGGTGCCTTTAAGGACCCCATTGGAAAAATTTGGGAACTGGCAGACCCTGTAGTCTCTCCTGGCTTCACCAAGGGTCTTATTGGAACTCCCCATGAAATAAAAATGAAGTATGTGGCCGACAACCAGTTGGAAGGTCTTTCAGAAAATGAAGCCTATGAAGTCTTAAAGGAAAAAATTAAGACCAAGCCCAGCTCTCTTGTCACTTCTGATGAAGCTTTGGGAACAACGCCTAGAAACTTAACCGACCTTTTAGGGTCCCTAAGTGACTTAACTTCCGGATCTGGAGACAAGGGAACCCCTGTTGTTTGGATTCAAGGTTACTTTGATTCCTATGTTGATTGATTTTTAAAAAGTAAGAAATCCCACAGTCTTCTACAGACTTGTGGGATTTTTCTATTTTTACCCTTGTTACCATCAAAAAAGTTGGAGTCCTTCTATCCTGGGCTCCAACTTTTCTCTAAATTTTACAGTTTTAGTTCGTTTCTTTTTCTACATCGGCTGCTTTTGCTGCAGCGGCTGCAGTGGCTTCTTGTTTTTTGGCAGCGGCCTTTTTCTTGGCAGCTTCCTTCATCTTTTCTACTCGTTCAGGATATTCTACAAAGATAGCTCCTGTTGGGCACTTAGAAGCACAAATTCCGCAGTTAATGCACTTGTCATAGTCTATCTTGGCCAGGTTATTTTCTACGTGAATTGCATCCTTAGGACAGTTCTTTTCACAGATGCCACAACCAATACATCCAATGGAGCAATTGGTCCGGACAACTTTTCCTGGGTCATTTGTAGAGCATTTGACTTCTGTCTTTTGTTTATAGGGCATTAAACCAATAATTCCCTTAGGACAGATTTCAATACATTTTTTACAAGCCACACATTTTTCCTTGTCGACTTGGGCTATCCCATCAACAAGGTGGATGGCATCAAATTCACAGACAGCTGTACAGGTTCCGCCACCTAGGCAGCCAGCACCACAAGCTTTTGAGCCGCCAACATAGTCGCCAATTAACCGGCAGTCTACTAGACCATTGTAGTCATATTTTTGTTTTGCCTTGGCACAATCTCCTTGGCAGCGAACAACGGCAACTTCCCGGTCCACATTTCCAGCATTGACTCCCATAATGTCGGCTACTTTATCAGCTACTTCTTGGCCACCAATAGCACAGCCATTGACAGGGGCTTCTCCGGAAGCAATGGCTGTTGCCATCCCTTCACAACCTGGATACCCGCAAGCACCACAGTTGGCTCCTGGAAGAGCATCCAAAATATTTACGACTCTAGGATCCATTTCTACATAAAAGACCCGGGAAGCAATACTTAATAGGACTCCAAAAGCACCGCCTAAAATTGCTAACACGATTGCGGCACGAATAATATCTTGTACTAACATGGACGCCTCCTTTTATACCAATCCCGAAAAGCCGGAAAAGGCCATAGCCATTAGTCCTGCTGAAATCAGGGCAATGGGAACACCTTGAAGGGCCTTAGGTAAGTCTACGAGTTCAAGCCGTTCTCTTAGGGCGGCCATTAAGATTAAGGCAATAGAGAAACCAACAGATGCTCCAAAGCCGGAGAAGAGGGTTTCAATAAAGTTGTAATCATTTTGAATGTTTAATACAGTTACCCCCAAAACAACACAGTTGGTTGTAATTAAGGGAAGGTAAACCCCCATGGCCGTATAGAGGGCCGGGCTTGATTTCTTTATAACCATTTCAACAAATTGCACTAAAGATGCAATAACTAAAATAAATACAATAGTTTGTAAGTACTCAAGACCTAGAGTGTCTAGGATAAAGCGTTGAAGAATCCAAGTAATTGCTGAGGCAAAAACGACAACAAAGGTTACAGCAACCCCCATTCCCAAGGCCGTATCCACTTTAGAGGATACACCTAAGAAAGGACAAATACCTAAGAATTGAGCAAAAACATAGTTATTTACTAAAATTGTACTAACAAGAATAACAAAAATTGAATTTAACATGGTTTCCTCCTAGGCTTTTTCTTCTCTTTTTTTCATAATATTACGAAATGCAGCAATCAAAAATCCAAGTAGGATAAAGGCACCAGCTGGTGCTACTAAAAATCCAATGCCAGGATAGGATTCTGGGAAAATTCTTGTACCTAAAAGTTCTCCGGAACCGAAGAGTTCCCGAACAAAACCCATACATACAACAGCTATCGTGTAGCCAAGTCCTGTTCCCAATCCATCTACAAAAGATGGGAGAACCTTGTTTTGGTAGGCAAAGCCTTCTGCTTCCCCTAGGATACAGCAGTTTACTACGATTAGAGGAAGGAAAATCCCTAGAGCTTCATAAATTGGTTGGGCATAGGCATGAAGGACCATTTCAACTAAAGTTACAAATGTTGCAATAACAACGATAAAGGCTGGAATCCGGACTTTATCTGGAATTACCTTTCGTAGAGCCGAAACAACAGTATTGGACATGATCAATACAAAGGTTACAGCAACCCCCATGGCAATAGCATTTGTCAGGGTATTGGTTACGGCCAAGGTTGAACATAGACCAATCAACTGCATGAAAATGGGGTTATTTTTAAACATCCCATTGGATAGTACTTTACTTAATTTCATGGTAACCTCCTACTTTTTCAGTTCATTTTGGTAGAAGTCGATGACCTTATTGATTCCTTCTAAGGCACCCTTAGATGTAATGGTAGCCCCAGTCATCATCATAACTTCATCGTCCCCTTCCCCTGTAGGCGTTCCCTTAACAGGTTGGGCAATAGACTTTCCTACATAGCTTTCAGCATATTCTGGTTCAGAAATCCGGCTCCCAAAGCCTGGTGTTTCACTGTTTCCAATGTTTCTAAACCCTGCCATAGTATCATCATTTAAAAGACCAACAGCATTGGTAAATTGGCCACCATATCCATAACCATAGTAGTTAATTCCATAACCTACATCCTTGCCATCTTTTTTAGCAACAAAGACATCGGCAATATCAGGATATTTTTCTTGGAGGCTGGCCAACTTCTTTTCATCAAAGTGTTCAAAGTCATCTGCCTTATCCCCATAAATTTCTCTATAGGACTCTAAGGTCGTTTCCAATTCTTGCTGTGCAATAATCACACTGGTGTAGTGGTTTACTGTCGCCAAAATAAGACCTGAGATTGTAGCAATAATTAATAGGACAGCTCCTAATCGAAGAGATTCTTTCATGATTTCACCTCTTATGCTTTCTTAGGACCGTAGGCTTCTCCTACAGTTAATTTATCAATCAAAGGCGTACAAACATTCATTAGGAGGATGGAGTAGGATACACCTTCTGGCATACCACCCTTTGCCCGAATTAAGGCCGTTACAAAGGCAGCCCCAAGAGCAAAAATCAATCTTCCCTTTTTCGTCATTGGTGAAGAGGAGTAGTCTGTTGCCATAAAGAAGGCACCTAACATTAACCCACCACCTAACACTTCGTAGGGGATCATATCTGGCTTAATTCCTAAAATCATAAGAAAAATTGCTGTTGCCAAGATATAAACAACTGGTGTTCTCCAGTCAATGACCTTGCGAATAATTAAGTAAATTCCACCAAGTAGAAGGGCAATGGCACAAGTTTCACCAATAACCCCACCAATATTCCCTGTTGCCATATCAGCAAGTTGGGGTAATTCTCCAGTTCCTGATTTTAGGATTTGTAGGGGAGTGGCCCCAGTCATCCCAGCAGGATCTAAATAAGTGGTCATGTATTTTGGCCAAGATGCCATTAACATAACCCGGGCAGCCAAGGCTGGGTTCATAAAGTTCCCACCAATACCACCAAAACATTCTTTAACGATAATAATTGCAAAGATTCCACCAAAGGCCACCATCCAGAGGGGTGCTTGGGCTGGAACGTTAAAAGCCAATAAAATTCCTGTAACCACAGCAGATAAGTCTCCAATTTGGCTAGGTTTGTGCATTAATTTTTGAAAAACATATTCTGAACCTACACAGGAAAGAATGGCTACTGCCAAAATGGCTAAACTATAAAAACCAAAAAAATAAACGGAGGCAATCGCAGCTGGAACTAAAGCGATAATCACATCCAGCATAATTCTTTGTACTGTATCACCGGACCGAATATGTGGTGCTAGAGATACAAAATATTCTCCACTGTTTCTCATATTTTTATCCATTGTAATCCCCCTTACTTCTTACTACCCATACGAATTTCCCGTTTTGCTAATTTCACAGACTGGGATAAGTTTCGTTTTGCAGGGCATACAAAGGAACAGATACCACATTCCATACATTGGTCTGCGTGTAACTCTTGGGCAAGATCTACACGATTCTTTAGAATGGCTGCATTAATATCTGTTGGGTTGATGTTTGCTGGGCAGTGGTCTACGCATCGAGAACACTTAATACAGGGAGATTCCTCTGTAGCTGGTCTTTCTTCTTCTGTGAAAACCAAAATCCCAGATGTTGTTTTTGTAATGGGGCTGTCTAAGTCAAAGACAGACTTTCCAGTCATAGGACCACCACAGATAATTTCAATGTAGTTATCCTTTAATCCACCACAAAAATCGAGAATGTCCCCTACTCTTGTACCAATGGGAACCAGGATGTTCTTCGGTGTATTAATCCCAGAACCACTCACTGTAATAACCCGTTCAAAAGAAGGAAGCCCCTTGGCAACAGCGTTGTAGAAGGCAAGACTTGTTCCCACGTTGGTTAACATAACTCCCACGTCATTGGTAACCCCATTTTGTGGAACAATCCGGTCAACAACAGCTTCGGACATTCTTTTAGAATCCCCTTGAGGATATTTTGTTTTACAACCGGCAATCTTTAAATCCTTCCAATCTGGATTGTTAGCAATCCGATTTTCTAGATCTGAAATGGCATCCGGTTTGTTTTCTTCAATAGCTATGTAGGCTTCCTTAGTATGATACAAGTCTGCAAATAGCTTTAGGCTGGACAACAAATCGTCTGACTTTTCCAACATAATCCGATGGTCACAAGTCAAGAAAGGTTCACATTCAGCCCCATTTAAGATAACAATATCCAAAAGGGGATCTTCACTCTTCAACTTGGCATGGAGGGGAAAACCTGCGCCACCCATTCCGACGATACCTGCTTTTTTGACAAATTTCATTAAATCGTCAATATTAGCTGTATCGAAGTTTTCAAAAGGATGGAGATCTTCGTCCATGGTGTTTTGTCCATCTGATTGAATGGAAACACATACACAATAGCGACCGTCAGCAGTATATCGTTTTTCTATAGCGATGACTTCACCAGATACACTGGCGTGAACATCAGCAGAGATAAACGCATCTGCCGTTCCCACGACTTGTCCCACCTTTACATGATCCCCTACCGACACTGTTGGGCTACAGGGAGCACCAATGTGTTGGCTCATAGGAATATGCACCACTTCCGGTTGGTCTATCCGTTCTATGGGACAGGCTTCTGTGAGGGATTTGTGCTCATCCATGTGAACACCTCCCACGGAAAACGTGAGATTTTTTAGATTCATTCTTTTCACCTCTTCATTTTAGTTAAAGCTACATTTTGTTAAAAATATCTTAAACTAATAACATTATAACACTCTTGTGAATCAATGTATATTGAGATTTTAAAAAGTTGCCGGGATTTTTTGAAATATTTTGAATTATAAACCTTTTCCTAACTGAATTACTTAATTATTTTGAATTTTTTTAATAATTTATTCTTTAATTAGTTTTTGTCCATTTTTTATAAATTTTATTGAAGTTCTATTTGACAAGCCCATTTCCTCTTGTCCACTTTTTTCCTGACTTTTATATGAACACTTTTTATAGGCAAGCGATTTAGTTTTTAAAAAGTGTTGTAGGTTTTTGGGAGAACAAAAGGAAAGAAAGTAACTATTACTGGAGATTATTTCTAGAAAGATTTTCTTCAGAAAAATAGTCTGTCTATAAACTTTCGTACCTGTTTTCCTTTCAAAATTTCTTGTAGCACAAATTACAAACTAAAAAATTTATTTCTTACTCTACTTGGAAAAGTTGCGGCAAACTGTCTGTATAAAGTCTCACTTTCATCCGTCCCTTTATTTTACTATCATGTCTTATCATTAGCTAGTTCGTGTACATTTCTATAGGTTTTTCATTAAAAAAGACGACTTGAGTGTCGTCTTTTCTTACCAGGCTTTTATAAGTTCAGATAATTTTTTAATGCCGCTTGTAAAATCTGTGAATAATTTACTTGTTCTTTTTCTGCAATATCATTTAGCCATTTGGGGATTGTCAACGTCTTTTTAATTGACTTACTTTCAATCCTATCTCGGACTAATGGCATCCAGACCTCAACTAAGCTGACTGTTTCATTCTCTTTTGTTTTAATCAACGTGTCTTCATATTCTGGAATTTCTCGACCCATTTGTTCACGTTCATATAAAACAAGACCTAGCACATCTTTTGCATTGTATAAGGCTTCCTTGAATGTTTTTCCATCTGTAAAAGCTTCTTCAATGTCGGGGAAGTGTACGTAAAATAAATCTTCTTCATTTGAATACCGTATAATACAAGGGAAGCAATAACTTTCTTTCATTCGTAAAACCTCCAATCTATAGTCAAGTTGTAGGGGCTAAAATCTTAGCCCCGTAATCCTAGAAATATTAGTTACTGTGCCAGATGGAATGTCTTTTTCTGTGCATTTGATAGGACAACTTTTCCCATCTTTCACATAGATTTCATGTGAACCTGTTGTGTGGTCATACAGCCAACCATTCTTTTTAAGGATTTTTACAACTTTTCTGTAAGGCTGTGTTTTGGCCATAAACAATACCTCCTTACATAAACTATTATATACGTATTTAAAATACGTGTCAATATGCTCATCGAGTTTTCCCTTTTGTTTTTATTTTTCCATCCAGTTATGAACACCACAAAAGCCCGCAACTGTCTAAAATGAACAGCTACGGGCCTTTATGACAAAGTATAAATGGTGCGGAGAAAGGGACTTGAACCCTCACGTGATGACTCACACATGCCCCTCAAACATGCCTGTCTGCCGATTCCAGCACCTCCGCTAATCCTGAAACTCCTTAGGAATATAGGAATCCTTCACATTTGAATATAAATCGTAAATGGAAGGGTCCAGGTTCCTACGCACCCTCTTGTCCTTTAACAGAACGGCTTCTTTATAGAAGAGGGGAACATAGGGACAATCCCTATAGAAAAGCTCAGTGATATTATTATAAAGACTTTTTTCGTCTTCGTCAACACTTTGTAAAGATATTTTTTGCAAAACTTGGTCCATTTCTTGATTTTGGTAGCGGGCAATGTTGGTCCCTCCAATGGCTCCGGAGTAAAGTAAGCTGGCTAAATCCGGGCTTGGGGTCATTTGAACTCCCACTAGGGCCAGGTCAAAGTTTCCTTGACTTAAATTTGCCTGAAAATTTTCCCAATCTTCTTTTTCCTTTTCCTTGTCCACTTCTTTTTTTGTGTCCACTGGTGGATAGGCTGGATAGGCATCTAGCCCCATCCTCCGTAGGTCATCAATAATTAAATCTACTGTGGCCTTTCGAGTGTAATCTGTAGAATTGGTGGTAATGCCTAGGCGGAGACTTCCTCCATCTGGAAGGGTGAAAAAGCCCTGGTCATTTTCCTTAAAACCGGCATCTTCTAAAATTTTCCTAGCAGTTTCTAAATTATAGTAGATATGTCCCTTAATATACTTCCCATACTTGGATTTTGGGTGGACTAGGGAGCTGGTTTGGACAGCCTTTCCTAGGTAGAGGGAGTTAATAATCCGTTCTTTGTTAATTCCCCGATGAATGGCCTGGCGGAGGGCCCGGCCACTTTCTCCTTGGAACTTTTCCAGGCTAGTGTTGATGGCCAAAAATTCTAACTGGTTACTGGCCATGTGTTCCAGGCGAATCCGATGGGTGGTTTGGTACTTATCCCAGTCGTAGCCTGCATTAATGGACAGGTCTACTTGGCCTGTTTCCAGGGCATTTTCCCCCTGGTCCTTGCCGTTTAAGATTTTCCCATAAATTTTATCAATGTAGGCTGGCCGCCCCCAATAGTTGGGATTTTTTTCCAGGACCCATTCTTTTAAGGAATCTCCTTGGAGGTAGCGAAAGGGTCCGCTTCCTACCAGGGGGAAATTTTCATTTTCCAGCATTTGGTCTTGGGTCAAGAGGTGGCTGGGAAGGATGGGAAAGGTCAGCATTTGTAGGACATTCCTGTAGGGCTTGTTAAATTGAAAGTCTACATTCCGCTCGTCAAAGGCCACAGCCCGGGCAAAGGTCTGGGGATCAAAGGCCTGGCAGCTGGTAATGGAGTGACGAAAGAGGTTGACGTAGGGGTTGTCCCCAGGAAGCTTTCGGATAGCATTAAAGGTGTCGGCCACATCATAGGCTGTAAGGGCCTGGCCATCCTGCCAGCGAATGCCTTCTTTTAAGGTGACGGTCAAAGTATAGCCATCTTCTGAATATTCCACATGCTCGGCTAAGTTTTTCTTGTAGTTTCCCAGGGCGTCGGGAATAAAGAGAGAATCATAGATGAGTTTGGAAAAATAATAGTAGTCTGTGTTTTTTGTAAGGAGTGGATTGACATTTTCCATGTGGGTCAAGGGAATTTCTAGAGTTCCTCCACTAACAGGGCCTGTGTCCACCAGCTGGTCTTCTGAAATTTCCTTAATTTGAATATTTTTGCCAGGAGAGCAGGCTCCACAAAGAAGGACCAGGCAGAGGAGGTAAAGAACTTTTTTCCTCTTCATAGTCTTGCCAGCTCCTTATCTAGCTGGCCCAGGGTGTCGTCTGGGGTCTTGGAATTATCAATAATCACATTGGCAAAGCACTTTTTAGTGTCCAAGTCCATTTGGGCATGAATTTTTTCCAGGGCATAGGCTTCATCAATTTCGTCTCTTTCCATGAGCCTTTGGACCTGGATGTGTCTAGGAACCCAGACCAGCCAGATTTCATCATAGTCCAGGGCTCCCGGCGCATCCATGGTTTCAATTAAAAGGGGCAGGTCAATAAAACAGGTCCCTTGGATTTTAGAAAGGTCTTTCCGAATGGCTTCTAAAATAGCTGGATGCATCAGTTGGTTTAGCCGTCTTCTTTGGTCCTCCTGGGCAAAAACCAGGCGGCCCATTTTTTCCCGATCCAGGCGACCATCCACGACCATGCCGGGAAAGGCTTCTTCAATTTTTTCTAAAAACTGGGCCTCTTCCTGTAGATTTTTGGCCACCTCATCCCCATCAATCAGGGGAAAACCTGCCTGCTTTATATAGGAAGAAACCAAGGATTTCCCCGAGGCAATCCCTCCTGTTAAGCCAATAATTTTATTTTGCTTCATACCAACTCTCTCCACTTGATACATCGACCTTTAAAGGAATACTTAAATCGGCAGCTGATTCCATTAAGTCCACTAATTCTTTTTTACATGCTTCCACCTGGTCCTTGTCCACTTCAATTAAGAGCTCATCGTGGATTTGCAGGAGGAGTCTGGCCTTGATCTTGGATTCTTTTAAGGCTCGGTAGACCCGGACCATGGCAATTTTAATAATATCTGCTGCAGATCCTTGGATAGGCGTGTTTAAGGCCACCCGTTCTCCAAAGCTCCGGATATTAAAGTTCTTAGCCTGGAGTTCTGGAATATACCGCCGCCTGTGGAAGATGGTTTCCACATAGCCCTGGTCTTTACCAACTTTTTTTATCTCTTCCATAAAGTCTTGGACTTGACTGAAGTTTTTTAAATAGGCGTCAATATAGTCGCGAGCTTCCTTCCTGGGAATATCCAAGTCTCGGGACAGGCCATAGTCACTGATTCCATAGACAATCCCAAAATTTACCGCCTTGGCCTGACGTCTTTGAAGGGGGGTTACCTGGTCCTTGTCCACGTGGAAGACTTGGGCTGCTGTAGTCCTGTGGATATCTTCTCCCCGGTGAAAGGCCTCCAGCATGTGGGGGTCTTGGGAAATATGAGCCAGGATTCTCAGCTCAATTTGGGAATAGTCTCCATCGACAAAGGCACAGCCTTCCTTGGCCACAAAGGCTTTTCGAATTAAACGGCCTTCCGCGGTCCGGACGGGAATATTTTGCAGGTTGGGGTCGTTACTGGAAATCCGTCCTGTAGCTGTGTTGGTTTGGTTAAAGGTGGAGTGAATCCGTCCATCTTCTCCTATGAGGTCAATTAAACTGTCTAAATAGGTACTCTTCAGCTTGGATAGGGACCGGTAGCGTAAAATAGCTTCAATGATTTCTCCCTCGCCCCGTAATTTTTCCAAGACTTCCACAGAGGTGGAATAGCCTGTCTTGGTTTTTTTAATCACCGGCATTCCCATTTTTTCAAAGAGGACTTCTCCCAGTTGCTTGGGGGAGTTGAGGTTAAAGTCTTCTCCCGATAGGTCCATGACCTTTTGCCGTAAATCTTCAATTTCTCCTTGGATTTGGTCATTAATTTCCCTTAACACATCGGCATCCACTTGAATGCCAGTCACTTCCATAGAGGCCAAGACTTCACAGAGGGGAAGTTCAATGTCTTTGAAGAGGTGGACCATTTCCTGGTCTTCAATCTTTTTCATTTGCTGGTCTTTAAACCGCCAGATTCCTTGGCAAACCAAGGCACCATAGGTTTTTAAATCTTCCAGATCACAGTCTTCCAGGGCCTTTTTCTTCTTTCCCTTCCCTGTAATTTCTTCCAGGGAGTCCATTTGCTCTCCAAGATATTCCTGGTATAGACCTTGGATGGAATAGTCACTTTGACCGGGATTAATTAAATATTGGGCCACTTGGCTATCAAAGGCCATATTTTCTCCTGGCAGGTCTTCACTTAAAAGATAGGTCCAGGCCGCCTTTAAGCCATGGGTATATTTTTCATGGCTGCTGGCAAAGAGCTTGGCCAGGTCTTCCTTGTTTTCTTCCAGGTTTCGGACAAGCAAAGTGTCTGTATCCCTTCCTTGGAGGGCCAGGAAAAAGGGCTTGTAGCCTTGGTAGACAGGACCTTCTTGTAAAAAGTAGTAGGAAAAGTCCTGGTCCTTTAAGGCTTCATAGGCTTCTTTCATTTCCACTTCTCGAATGGTCTTTGTCTCTGCCTGGTCTTCCACCCGGTTTTCTTGGTATTTTTCAGGAAGTCTCTTTAAAAGGCTGTCAAATTCATAGGTCAAATAAAGGTTTTTTAGGGCTTCATAGTCATAGGCCTGGACTCTTAAATCTTCCAAGCTATGGTCCAAGGGCACATTGGTGACAATAGTCCCTAATTTTTTAGACATATAGGCCTGGGCCTTGTTGTCCCGAATTTTTTCTCCAGTCTTTCCCTTCAGGTCATCTGCATGGGCATAGAGGCCATCCATGGTTCCATATTCCTTGAGTAATTTTAAGCCTGTCTTTTCCCCAATGCCGGGAATTCCTGGAATGTTGTCCGAGGAATCTCCCTTAAGACCCTTGAGGTCAATCATTTGGTCCGGAGTCAGACCATATTCTTCCTTTAGCCGGTCCAGGTCATAGGCCTGGGTTTGGCTAATGCCTTTTTTGGTTAAATGAACTACAGACTGGTCATCAATAAGCTGGAGATAGTCCCGGTCCCCTGTGAGGTAGAGGACTTGGACTCCTTCCCTACCAGCCATCTTTCCTAGGGTTCCGGCCAGGTCATCGGCTTCAAACTTGGGACTGTCCAAGGTCACCACGTGCATATAGTCCAAGACCTTTCGGATAATAGGCCATTGCTGGTCCAGTTCCGAAGGAGTCTTTTCCCGGGTTCCCTTGTAGTCCTTGTAGGATTCATGACGGAAGGTCTTGCCCTTTTGGTCAAAACAAACCACCACATAGTCTGGGTCCACTTTTTCCTTAAAGTTTTCAAACATGGACACAAAACCGTAGACGGCGTTAGTATAAAGTCCTTCCTTGGTCGTCAACAGGGGAAGGGCATAAAAGGCCCGAAAAAACAGGGAAGACCCATCCACAATTAACAACTTTTTCATTGCTTTACTCCCAATTTCTTGGCTTCTTCAAGGGCCCTTTCTAAAAGTTCATCGGAAAATAAAACTAGGTAGACTTCTTCAAAATAATGTTCTTCCTTGTCCAAACTTTCAATGGCAATGTCCAGGCACTCGTCTAAAGGGTAACCATAGACGCCACCAGAAATTAAGGGGAAGGCCAGGGTCTTGACATCATGAGTCTTGGCTAGATTAATGGAGGAAGCGTAGGCCTTTTCCAAGAGTTCCTTCTCTCCTTGCTTGCCATCCTTGTAAATGGGCCCTACAGTATGGATAACATAGAGGGCATCTAAGTCGTAGCCCATGGTAATCCGGGCCTCTCCTGTAGGACAGCCGCCAATGGACCGGCAGGCTTCTAAAAGTTCCGGACCAGCCGCTTCATGGATAGCACCATCTACACCGCCTCCTCCTAAAAGGCTGGGGTTGGCTGCGTTGACAATGGCATCCACATCGTACTTGGTAATATCTCCTTTTTCTATATGAAACATAAGATCCTCCTTTAGGGTATACAAATAACTTCTCTAATTAATCTTATTATAGCAGAAAGGCCGGACTTCGCCTATGAATCCAAGAAAAAAGCCGGTGGGAGAAATCCCAACCGACTTAATAAACTACTTTATCTAAAATTCCCTGGTATTTTGCTAAGACCAAGCCATAATTGGTCATGGGAACTCCCTGGTCTTCTGCCTGGTAAAGGCGGGAGAGAACCTGCCTCCGGTTAAACATACAGGCTCCACAGGAAATAACCAAATCATAGCTGGACAAGTCTTCTGGAAAATCCAGGCCCCGGGAAAAATCAATTCTCAACTTTTCTCCTAAATGTTTTTTCAAGAGTCTAGGAATTTTTACCCGGCCAATATCCTCTTCCATGGGGGCATGGGTACAGGCTTCTGCCATTAAAATTCGACTTTCTTCATTTAAAGAGTCCAGGGTTTGAGCTCCCTTTAAAAAAGCCTGGATGTCCCCCTTGTAGCGGGCAAGGAGGATGGAAAAACTTGTAAGCCGAATATCTTTATCTTTTACCAAGTCCCAAACCTGGCTAAAGGCCTGGGAGTCTGTAATAATCAAGTCCGGCTTTTCTTTTAAGGCTTCCAAAGAAGATGCCAGAGTTTCCGGTTTACAGGCATGGATAAGGCAGTTTTTGTCCAAGAGTTCTCGGATGGTCATGACCTGGGGCAGGATGAGCCGGCCCTTGGGGGCCTGGATGTCCTGGGGCATGACTAGGACCACCTGGTCTTTTTCCTGGACCAAGCCATCTAAAAGTCCTGGTTCCTCTGTTTCTGCCAGGTCCTGGGCTATGGCCTTTAAAATGACTTCCTTTTTAAAAGGCAGGACCGGATAAGGGAGGCTTTCCTTTTTTAGAGAATCCATGGGCCCATTTTCCACTAGAAAGACCCGTTTTTTCTTTTCTTTCATCAGGTCTAAAAGGTCCTGGTCTAGGTCTCCGTCCCGGGCCAAGACTAGGCAAAGGTCACACTCTTCTAAAACCTGCCGGCTCCTCTTAGTCCGGGCCTCACTTAAGCTGGTGTCATCATAGAGGCCGGCGGTATCAATAAAGAGGCAGGGGCCCAAGCCAGGAACCTCCATGGCCTTGTAGACAGGGTCTGTTGTGGTCCCTGCTTTTTCAGATACGATAGAGTAGTCCTGGTCTAGCAGCCTGTTAAACAAGGTGGACTTTCCTGCATTGGGCGCCCCAAAAATCCCTACATGCTTTTGGTTCCCTCTATTTTCCATACTAGAACCTAAAGTCCCTTTGGCCAGCCATGATTTTTTCTAGATAGTCACCAGCTCTTTCCTTGACCTTGGGATTGGGAATAAATTCCATATTTTCTGCAATGACCTTTTGTCCTAATTCTCGAGTTTTAGGGCTGGCATAGTCTTGAAGATATTCTTCCAGGGTCAAAAGAGCATTGGGGTGGCAGCAGTTAATAATTTGTCCTGACTTTAAGAGGGACATAAACCGATCTCCTGTCCGCCCTTCCCTGTAGCAAGCTGTACAGAAACTGGGAATATGACCTAGTTCCAGTAACCAGTAAACCACTTCTTCCAGGCTCCGGTGGTCTGACACATCAAATTGGGCAGATGTGGGATCTTCTTCTTCATTGACATAGCCTCCTACAGAAGTCCTGGATCCTCCGGAAATTTGAGAAATCCCAAGTTCCAAGACCTTTTCCCGGACCTTTTGGGATTCTCTTGTGGAAATAATCATTCCTGTATAGGGAACAGCCAGGCGGATAATAGCCACAATTTTTTCAAACATTTCATCAGGAATGGATTCATCAAAGCTATCTGGATCAATGTCATCAGCTGGACAAACCCGGGGAACAGAAATGGTATGGGGACCACAATTGTAGGTGGCTTCCAAGTGTTCTGCATGCATTAAAAGACCTACCAAGTCGTATTGGTAGTTGTTAATCCCAAAGAGAACTCCAATCCCTACATCATCAATCCCCCCTTGGTTGGCCCGATCCATGGCTTCTGTATGGTAGCGGTAGGAAGACTTAGGTCCTTGGGGATGGAGACGTTCATAATTTTCCTTGTGGTAGGTTTCTTGGAAGAGAATATAAGTCCCAATCCCAGCATCCTTTAGTTTCCGATAGGCATCCACTTCTGTAGCTGCAATATTTACATTGACCCGGCGGATGGACCCGTTGCGGTGCTTGGTGGTGTAAATGGTGTTAATACTTTCTAAAATATATTCCAGGGGGTTGTTCACTGGGTCTTCCCCAGCTTCTAAAGCCAACCGCTTGTGGCCCATATCTTGAAGGGCAATAACTTCCTTACGAATTTCTTCTTGGCTTAATTTTACCCGGCGGATATTCTTATTTTTTTGGTGGTAGGGACAGTAAACACATTGGTTCACACAGTAGTTTGATAGATATAGGGGGGCAAAGAGGACAATCCGGTTTCCGTAAAATTTCTTTTTAATGGCCCGGGCTGTGTCCTTAATGGCCTTGGTCACATCTTCATCTTCGTTTAAAAGTAAAATCGCCGCTTGTCTATGGTCTAGACCTTTAGCTTTTTTAGCCTCTTCCAGGATATCCAAGGCCAGTTGATGGTCCTTGCTGGCCTTTCTCGCCTCTTCTAGTGTTTCTAAAATTTCTTCATGGTTGATAAAATCTTCTGCATATGTTGATTTTTTATTATACATTTTTCACCTCAAAATCACCTCTGGACATGACCACTTCATAGCCCATGTCTGCCATTAGCTTTTTTAAATCTTCAAGATTTTCCCCTGCCTCCACCTTAAAGCAGGCCTTGTTATTGTAGAGAGAGTAGTCCTCCCGATTTTTGGCCGGCGTCAAATTTGGCATGTAGACGTTGGCTCCTCCATCAATGGCCCGGTCCCGTCCCCTGTGGGATAGGGTGTTTAGGCTGGTGGTGGCCGGAATATTGGCATTGGGGAGCATCAGCCGGAGAATGTGGATTAAAAATACTGTTAAGTCCACACTTCCCGGGGCCTCCTTCCCAAAGGGAGTGTCCTCATGGGGAACATAGGGCCCAATCCCCACCATTTCCGGTTGGAGGTCCTGAATAAAAAGCAGGTCTTCTACAATTGTTTCCTTGCTTTGGTAGGGACTGCCTACCATAATTCCTGTGCCCGTTTGGTAGCCTAGGCTCTTCAAGTCCCGAAGGCACTGGATCCTCCGGTCCAGGTCCATTTCCTCTGGATGGAGCTTCCTGTAGTGGGCCTTATTTCTTGTTTCATGGCGTAAAAGAAACCGGTCGGCCCCAGCTTCCTTAAAGGCCTTGTAGTCTTCATAGCTCCATTCCCCTATGGACAGGGTCAGGGCTGCCTGGGGATTGTGGGCCTTGACTGCCCGGATAATCTCCAGGTAAAAGTCTCGGTCATTCCGAGGGTCTTCTCCTCCTTGGAGGACAAAGGTTTGAAAACCCAGTTGACTTCCAAAGTCCACCGCCTCTAAAATTTCTTCCATAGACAAGTGGTAGCGGTGGAGATTTTTATTCCCCCGGCGGATGCCACAGTAATAGCAATTGTTCTTACAGATATTGGAAATTTCAATGAGTCCCCGGATGTAGATTTTCCGGTGGAAGTGTTTTTCCATTTCTGCCCGAGCCAAGTCTCTTAACTGGTCTTGAACTTCCTTTTGATGATTTAAGAGTTGTAAGTATTCTTCCCTTTCCAGTCGATGGCTAGACTGGAGTTTTTCTATAATTTGATTTAATTCCTTACGCATTGGTGTTGGCATAAGCTGTCTTTACATGAACATGGGGAATCATTCCTAACTTACCTGAAAGGGCGTTAATATCATCTTCCTTCCCATCTACCATTAAGGAGATTAAAGAAAGATTCCTCTCAGGATAGGGTAGCCCCATCCTTCCAATAATAATGGACCGAAAATCGTGTAAGAGTCGATTTAATTGGTCCACATTTTCCTGGGTGTTTTGGTTGACAACAACCGCAAGTATTGCAACTTTGTCCATACTCCCTCCTATCTAATCAATCCAGCAAGATAAACTCCTAGATTCATCAGAAAGTCCTCTCCTATAATAACATGTTCTTGCAAGTTTGTTAATATTCCTACAAAACTTTCTACAAAAAAAGAGAAGTTCAATCCTTCTCTTTTTCCTCTGATCCTGTTAATTTTTTCAAAAAATACTTTCCCGCATCCTCCAGTTCTTCCGAGCTTGCCGGTCTCGCTGTAGAAAAAACCTGTAGCAACTGGTCTCTCAAAGATAAGTCCCGGTAGCCTGACTCCCGGGTTTGGGACTGGACATGGTTTAAAATAAAGTTTGGCATCATTTTGAGATAGCCATAAAAATTCGAGTGAATAGTCCCAGGGCAGACATAGGTCCCTAGGGAAGACTGTCCTACCAAAAGGCCATTTAAGTAACTTTTAAACTTTAGCTTAAAGTTGACCGTGTGACCACTGCCTGCTGTAGCAAATAAGCCCACTGGCTTTCCTTCAAAATTCTTCAAGTCCTTTGCCCAGGGAAGATAAAACCGTCCATAGCGGCAAGACCCTCCAACGAGGTAAAAATCCCCTTCCTGAGGGGCATCTCCCTTGTTCATGGCCTGGAGGTCTACAGAAACTTCTTCCTTTACTACCTGGTAAATTGCCTGGGCCATTTCTTTTGTGTTTTTGGACTTGGCCCCATAAAGAATAATCCCCTTCACGACATCCCCTCCTATTTTTTCCTTTTTACCCTGATTCCTTCTTTCTTAATCAAAGGAAAGGAGCCCTTCCCTCATAATTTCTTAGAAAAATGAACAAAGCTTGGAATTTTTTCCTTAGGGCAAAACTTTTCCAGCCTTAGTTTAAGAATTATTTTTCTATAAAGCAAACAACAGATGAGGTCTCTTTTTCTCAAAAGATTCCTCACCTGCTTTTCATTCATCTTTATCTACTTCAATTCCATGGACTACCAGCCGATCTTTTACATCAGAGCAGGTAGACAGGGTCAGGAGTCGATATTTTCCTGGAGGCATCGGGGTGGAAAGGAGATTGTTTTTATTAATTCTCTTGATAAATTCTTCCCATTGGTTCCCTGGATAGTCTGGATCCCTGTACTTATCATAGGCGGAGGTAGGGTAGACGGCTACAATTTTGTAGGTCTTCCGCCCTTCCGGTGTATCAATAAAAATATAGGGGTGGTCCTTAACAAAGCTTTCTTCCTGAAACTTTTCCAAGTCATGGAAGACATGGCCACTGCGGACATTGTGGCCGTACAAGACGCTATTGGTATCTGTAAAGTCCGCCTTGTTCCGATAGTCTAAAAAGATGGTCCCAAAGGGATGGTAGTCCTTTTTATAGTTATGGTCGAGGTAAAAATCATTATCCCTTCCCTGAGCTATGGGAAAGTCAATTTCTGTCCCTGGAATTTGGATTTTCCCAATCATATCAGGATACTGGGCTTTTAAGGCTTGTAGGGCCTTTTGTTGGGGTCTTATAACTGGGCCTTCTGGTTTTTCTGTAGTTTCCTGGTCTGGCCCGTCTTTTTCTTCCTGGGACTCTTCTGCAGCAGAAGCCAGGATTTTTTGATATTCTTCCTGGTCTTTTTTAAAGTCCCTGTTGGACTTATAGTAGCTGCCAATCTTATAGCCGGAAAAAAGAATACAGAGAACGAGAATAATCTCAATGATTTTTATGATATTCTTCTTCAAGTTCTTCACTCCTAGAAATGTTTAAATCTTTATCTTTCAATGAAAATATGTACTGCCATTATATCCAGTCTTCCTGTTTTTGTAAACAGGGGCCTACTTATTTTTTTCCTAAATTTTCCCCGCCTAGTTTAAAAAGAGACAAGGAGGACTTCCTCCTTATCTCTACTTAGCCTTTAAGCTTTCCGGCTTTTCCCTATTTTTCTCGAATGATTTCTGTCTTATAACCATCAGGGTCTTGAATAAAGAAGTAATGGGCTTCTTGACCAGGAAGACCAGACAGGTCTGTCACTAGATAGCCGGCTTCCTTTAACTGACTGTGGACTTTTTCCAAGTCCTTGGTGTAAAGGGCCATGTGACCATAGCCATCGCCTAAGTCATAGGGTCCGTGGCCATAATTATAGGTTAATTCTAGCTGGGCCTGGGGACTTTCCTCCAAGGCCATGTAGACTAGGGTAAATTTCTTTTCTGGGAAGTCTTTTCTTTCCACTTCTTTGTAGCCTAGGGCTTCCTTGTAAAAGCGAATGGATGCATCCAAGTCTTGGACCCGAATACAGGTGTGGGCATACTTCATTTTTTCCTCCTTAAATTTTATCTATTATTTTTTTCTTCACATTTTTCTAAATTTATATTCTTGTGCTTACATGGGTCTAGTCTTGGGCATTTGAAAAAAGAAGTAAGATTTTTCGTCTTACTTCTTTTCCCATCCTTCTTAGCACTTATTCTAGCCAGCCCTCTAGGTCTTCCTTGGTCACCTCTGTATTAAAGAGTCTTCCTTCTTTTATATTGACCTTGTCCCCATACATTCCCTTTAAATTTTCCACAGCTGGTTCAATGGGAGAGGCTCCGGAACTGGCAAAGGGATAAACTTCCACTTGCCCCAAGTCTTCTTGGTCTAAAAAGCTCAAAATAGCGTGAGGGGCCACACCCCACCAAATGGGAAAACCAATGAGCAGGCGGTCATAGTCTTTTATCTTTTCTTCCAAAGCTTGCACTTCTGGCCTGGACTTTGGATTGGCCATTTCTAAGCTGGACCGGGATTCCTTGTCCTTCCAGTTTAAGTCTTCTTTACTGTAGGCTTTTTTCGGTTTAATTTCAACTAAGTCTCCTTGGACCAGTCCTTGAATTTCTCCAGCCCGGGCTTTTGTCCGGCCACTACAGGAAAAATAAGCGATTAGTGTTTTCTTTTTTGCCATTGTCTTCATCTCCTAAGTAAAAGAAGCCCCTGAGGGCTCCTTAGTGTATTTATCTTTGACCTAAAATAGAATCGATTTTTAAGAGGGCGGCCTTGTCATCGCCAGCGAATTTCACAAGGTCAATTAAGCCTCTAAAGCTGTCTTCTTCTTCTACTTGTTCATCAATGAATTTTCTTAAGAAGTTTTCTGCAGCAAAATGTTCATCTTTAATGGCAATTTTTAAGATGTCTTCAATGGATTCTGTAATCATTTGTTCGTGTTCCAATGCAGCTTCTAAAACGCTGAGAAGACCATCATATTCTGTTTTTTCTTCTTCAATCTTCCCAAGTTCTGCCTTTACTTCTATGCTATCTAAGAAGTTAATAAAGGCTTCTGCGTGTTCTAATTCTTCCTTGGCTTGCTTAGTCATCCAGCTAGCCGCTCCGGCATATTGTGCATCGTCAAGATAAATCCGCATGCCATTATATACATAGGCTGCATTGTATTCTAAAGTAACTTGTTTTTGTAGTGCTTGTTCTAATTTCTTACTTAATTTCATTGAAATCCCTCCATTATATTCATGAGCCCTTTTCATAAGCCCTTTCTATCGGTTTTCTTCTATTCCTTATTTTTCTCTAGTTCCTAAGATGCCGTCTACTTTAAAGATAGCCGCCTTGTCGTCGCCAGCTTTTTTCAATAATTCTAGAACATCTGTAAAGTGTTCTTCTTCTTCCACTTGTTCGTCTACATAAGTTCTCAAGAAGTTTTCTGCTTCATAGTTCTTTTCTTTGATGGCGATTTCCAAGATGGATTTAATGGATGCAGTAATTTCTTTTTCATGGGCAAGACCTGCTTCCCATACAGACACAAGGCCATCATAGTCTGTTGTTTGTCCTTCAATAGCGTGGATTTCTACTTGTCCATCAACAGACTTAATAAAGTTAATGAAGTCTTCTGCATGGTGAACTTCTTCCCAAGTTTGAAGTTCCATCCATTTTGTTGCCCCGGGGGCGCCTAAGTCCTTAAGGTAAATCCGCATTCCATCATACTTATAAGCAGCTTCATATTCAAAAGCAACTTGTTTATTTAAAGCATCTTGTAATTTTTTACTTAATTCCATTTTTTCCCTCCATAAATTGTTTATCGTTTCTCACTCACTCTTTATAATACCCAAATTTAGACAGACTAACCATTTTTCTGAAAATACTTGCCTTCTTTTTCCAAAATTCTCTTACAGGCTCCCTCGGATCACTTGTTTTCCTTCCTTAAAGATATAGTCCATTTTCTCCGGAGCAATATTTCGAATGGATTCCATCGGTGAATCCTTGAGAACGAGAAGGTCGGCATACTTTCCTTCTTCCAGGCTTCCTGTAATATCTCCTACCCCTAGCATGGCGGCCCCTTGGCTGGTGGCTGCCAAAATCGTATCCATAATGGAAATATCTGCCTTTTCTACAAAAGAAATCATTTCTCCAATGGCCGTAATTCCATAGGGGGTGAGGCTGGAACAGAAAGAATCGGACCCAATGGTCAAGCCAATTCCCTTTTCCTTGGCCTTCCGCAAATTAGAATAGACCCGGTTTAATTCTTTTTCTGCCACCGTTTCTCCAGGGTACTGGTCATGGACTACTGGATTATAGGGGGGTTCATAGGTCTTAAACCATTCTTGTAAAAACTGGATTGTCGGGCAGAAATAAATCCCCTTTTGGGCCATAATGTCCAGGCAAGCATCGTTTAGAGTTTGCCCGTGGATAATTAAATGGACGCCGGCCTGGGCCGATGCCAAAGCACCACCATAGCCTTCTGCATGGGACCAGACAGGAATCCCCACCATGGCACATTCATCCACTACGGCCTGAATTTCTTCCAGGCTGTAGTGCTGGTCTAATTTTTGGTCCCAGCGCCAAATTCCCCCTCCAGTGGACCAGATTTTAATGGCATCTGGATTTTCCCGAAGCCTCCTCCGGACAGCCTTTCTTAGGTCCCAGGGACCGTCTACCCGCTCTGCCCAGGGATGGGACCAGTTATTATAATCTAAGGGAAGCTCATGGCTATCTCCATGGCCTGATGTCCGGCAGAAACCCCGGCCTGTGGCCACAACCCGGGGGCCCATCATAACTCCTTTTTCCACCATGTCCCGGATGGGAATCCCATTATAGGAAATTTCTCCCACAGTGGTGAGGCCATTTTCTAGACATTCCTTGGCCTGTTGGACAGCAACCACAGTTTTTTGGACCGGACTTTCAAGAACCCAGTCCCGGTCCCGGTCTGTTAAGTTGCCGGAAAAGTGTAGGTGGCTGTCAATAAGACCCGGCATCAGGGTCTTCCCCTGACAGGAAATGACCTGGTAGCGGTCTTGGTCAAAGGATCGGTAGGGCCCTACATAGGCCAGCTTTTTTCCTTCAATCAAAACTAGGCTATCTTGGAGGGGGTCGCCTCCCAAGCCGTCAATTAATTCCCCATGAACCAGTGCAATATTTTTCATAGAACCTCCCTTTCTTGTGTCAAAATCTCCTTCTATTATACCACAGGCCCTTCAATTAAAAGGGTTACTTCTTTTCCAAGGCCCATAAGTGCTTAACCTGGCCCTGGAGTTCTTCATAGGTCCAGTGGTGGCGAGAGTTTTGATAACTGTTGGGATCATTAATAATGTACTTTCCCTCTCCATCTAAGCCGGCTAAGGCCACCATGTGCCCATCTGTTGTAAAGTTCCCCTTCTTAAGACTCAAAATTCCAAACCCTCCCCGGGACAGAGTCCCTTGAATGGTCTTTAAGCTGGCATCTCGAACTGCCAGGGGATAGGCCTTCTCTAGGGAATCAAAGACCTTCCAAGAAGTATAGCCGTCTTGAATATTTCCTGTGTTCCTAATAAACTGGGCCATCTCTTGGGGGAAAGTCTCTATACCCAGGCCTGTCAGAACCATGGCAATGGATGTGGGGGCACAACCATAAGTCCCCATCAAGCCATTGGCATAGGGAAGGTAACCCCACCGCCGGTCCCATTGAAAATACAGGGGCAGGGGAGACTCCAGGTCAAAATCTGAAGAAAGAGGGGCCAAGTCCGGCTGGTCTTTTAAGTAGCCTTCCACATAGGGCAGGGCTTCCCTCCGAGTTGCTGCCAAGCGAAGAAGCTTATCAGACAAGAAATTCTTATTTTCATTGACATAGGCATAGGCCGGGTCCTTTTGGGCCAAGCCTTCCAGCTGGCGGGCATAGGCCTTAATATTAGGCACGGTATGGGCTGGTTCAGGATTTTTTATAGATTGTTTCACAGACTCTTGGTCTGGTAGATTGTTTTCTTTATCTAAGGCTGGCTTTGTCTCTTTCCCAGGGCCATGACAGGCTACTAGAGCCAGGAGGATGGCTAAACCTAGGGAAATTCGAAGCCATAAAGTCTTTCGTTTATTCAAAAAATAGCCTCCTTTCTTTTGTATATACCCAATATTTGCGCCTAACTCTCTCTGTCCTGTATTATAGAACCTGGTTTTTTATTCCCAAAAAGTTTTTCCCATAGAAAAACTGAAACCCCTTAGGATTTCAGTTCTTTGTTTCTATAGAATAATCTTCCAAGGCCTTGGGGAAGTTTCCTTGCCAAGACCGGGTCTCCTTCATGGTTTCATCGCTTTTTAAGAAAAACATGTAGGGGTTGGTCCCATTGGTATCATCCCAGGTGGCATCTAGGTGGTACCACTTGCCATCTAGCCTGACCATATTCCATGCATGAGGCCCCTGGTAGGACCGAAAGTGCGCTGACCCACAAACCACATAGGATTCAAGGCCCACTTCCCGGCACATTAAATAAACTAGCTGGGCATAGG
Organism: Clostridiales bacterium SIT11; assembly: GCA_001299455.1. Lineage (GTDB taxonomy): Bacteria > Bacillota > Clostridia > Tissierellales > Peptoniphilaceae > Urinicoccus. The sequence goes on from CYUK01000003.1 coordinate 363,493, forward strand.
CCTGGCAGACCCCCGTCTCATGATGGACAATACTTTCGGCTGTATGAACATCCACCCCCTGGTAGGTGGTTTCTTCCCCATTAAAGTAGCTGGTCTTTTCCAAAACTTCCTTGTGGATTTTCAAAATCTTTAAAAGGTCCCCATCTTCAGGACCAATTTCCCTTTGGGCCCAATTTTTAATATAGGCCTGGGTCCTTTGGGCCTGGAGGTCTGTGGACCGATAAGTCATGGTAAAATCCACCTTCTTGTCAGGCCAACTGGAATACTGAATATTCTTAAGACCTACTTGGGCTCCCAATTGCGATTGAATTTGGGGTAAAATCCCCGAAACCTTGCCCCCTGTGTAAATAACCTGGATTTTCCGTGCCCGTTGCCTCATGGCGGAGTCTAAAACAGCCAGCAAGTCTTCCTGGTTCGAGCACCTTGGAATTTCACCAGGATGGTAGCCTGGAACCTTTAACTGGACCTGGCCATGACTCCAGGTCACTTCATAGCCTAAAACCTCTGATAAAAACCGCAAAGGCACATAGGTCCTATTCTTATAGGCCTGGGCCGGAGCATCTAGGGAATAATTCTTTTTTACATAGACCCCTTGACTTGTCCACTCTTCCACTGTAGCCAGCTTGGAATTTAAGGCCATCTCCACCTTTTTCCCCTGGCCATCTAAAAGAAAACTTCCTGCCTTCCCAGGATTAGTCGGTGGTTGATAGGTTACTGTAAAGCCCAACCTCTCCCCTAAATAGCGTACAGGGACCATGGTCCGGGAAACCCGGGCATCCACAAAAGCCGCCCCATAGTCTGGAGGAATCTTTTCCAGTTTTCCATTAATAACAATTTTAGGCCGCTCCTTTAAGGCATAGTCCGGAAGATTTCCCTGGCTGTAGCTGGAGCTAGGAAGCAAACCCAGACCCAAAAGGATGGATAAAATAAAACCCAAAACCCTATCCATTGTATTTTCCTCTCTTTTCCTTCAAGTAAATAGCCTTCCTCTGGCTATTTTTATTGGATTTCGATTCCTTGTTTTTCAAGGTCCTCCAAGTTCTTTTTATGGTCTTCTAAGTCAATATAGCCTAGCAAGTCCTTTAAAAGGACCACAGACTTCCCTGCCTTTTGAAAGGCAAGAGCCGTTTCCCGGACACAGTATTCGCTGGCAATTCCTGCCAGATAAATCCTGTCCTCCAAGGCCTCCTTTAATTTTTCATCATAGCCATTCCGGGCTTCAAAGGCAGAATACTCTTCATACCGAGAATCCCGTCCCTTGTAGTAGGTATTTTTTAAAGTCGGCGTAAAAGCCGTCTCCTGAAATTTCTCACTTAGCTGGGCCCCAACAGACCCTGCCATACAGTGCCTAGGCCACAAGCCCCCTTGACTCTTGTAGCTCACATGGTTTTCCGGGTGAAAGTCTGCACTGTAAAAGACCCGTAAATCCCCTTGGTGGTCCTGCAAAAACTGGACAATCTTCTCCACAGCCTGGGGCCCATTGGCCGCCGCCAAACTTCCATCAATAAAATCATTTTGACAATCAATAACCAGTAAATCCATTCCAGCCTCCTTTTTCCTAATTATACCATACTTTGTTCATGTCTTTGAGGAGAAACGGATGTGCCCATCTCATAGGAAGACTCCCTTTCTCTAGGAGTCCAACTTCCTCTTCATGATTCAGTCTGGACTATAACTACGGCAATTTTTTCCCTACTATCCATGCCATATCCTAGGCCAGCAGTCTTAATTTCCCCTATAGTTTTTATTTTCATTTTTGAAAATTTCCATAAGCTCATCCATATCTTCTTGACTTGCATATTTCCTAGCAAAAGTTCTGGCCGAACTTTTCGAGCCATTGTATCTTGCCTTTTCCGGATTTCTTTTTCTCCAATTTTGTGTAGCCCTTTTTTGTGCTTCACTTGTTTTTTTATCTTCCAAGATAATCCCCCTTTTCTTCGTATACTTGTAAAGTCTTTCATGCGGTTCTTATAATGCATTCCCTTAAATATTTATTTTTATAGCCTTTTTATCAGTCCTTAAAGTCTTTTGCCCTTTCCTCAATCCAAGCTTGAACTTCTTCTAACTCTTCTACACTCTCTACAAGGTCTTTTATATACTTTTTAGCATGCGATTTAGAAACATACTTTTTTTGTTTCTCTTTATTCTTTTCTTTCCACTTATCCCTTGCCCTGGCTTGGGCTGGAGAAGTTTTTAAATCTTTTGTCATTTTCTCATCCCCTCTTTCCTTTTTATAAAAGTCCTCTAGTTTAATCCGTAAAAAGAATTCCAAACTTTTCTAGTGAATCAAAGTCTCCTTCGTTTGTAAATCTTCTTCATAATCTTGAATAGCATTTTTAAAATCCTGGAATAATTCCTCCTCAGTTTCCCCACAAAAACCTATAACACAATCAACTCCTAAAATATTCCCGTAAAATTCCTTATCTTCTTCTATATAACTATATTTTCCAATATACCCATTATATTGAATATACTTCAATAGTTCTCCTCCTTTCCATTCCTCACACTTTTCTTTGATGTCTTGAGCTCTCTGCCACCTAAAAACTTTTCCTTTGTATACTTTTTTAGAGCAAATAGATGAAGCCTTTCCCTAGCCTATAAGCCAGTTTTCTCCTCAGTCCATCTTGTAGTCCCTTAAAAAATTCAATCCACTTAATCTCCCCTATAGGCAAAAATAATTTAAAATAGAGCAAGTTTTCTTTACAATGTCTTGGTCATTTTCTCTTAGATTTATTTTTAGCACACCTACTAGACGTGTCTGAGAGAATAAATCTCTTGCCCTCTGGTGAAAAGAGTAGGATTTGAACCTATGAGAAATTGGTTGGCAGCTAATTGTTCTACTCAACTTAGCTATACTTCCGTAAAAAATAAGCTTTTTAATATCATGCTTAGAACATGTATATAGATTAAAAAAGGAAATAATCAACAATTTTAGGACTTGTTTGGGTTACAGATTTCCTGTTTCTAAAATAAATTCTAATCTTGATAATCCACAATCCGGGTAATCATCAAAATACTTATCTAATTCGAAAACCCGTTTAATTTCATACATCCAGCGTTTATTAGGTACATTTTCAGGAATTTTACTTTCAAAATACTGTCGTTTTTCTTCAAGTTCTTCTTTTGAATATTTTTTGCTGATAAATTTTCCATTTTCATAATTTAAATAATTTGACTTGTCATGTAAAAGTCTCCATTTTTCTTGGCTAATCAACAATCTCCACCTCCAATATTTTGTCAGTTTTATCTCTAATGTTCAAATTATCTTTTTAATAATTTTTTCATTGTCATAATTCTCTATGATATTGAATGATTTTATGTTTTTAATTCTCCCTTTTTGAATTAATGAATCATTAGGTGAATCGCCAATAAAACATACTACTTTATATAGTCAGTTGTTCACTCTCCATGATACTGTAATTCCAGATTATCAATTCCTCCTGTAAATTTACCGTCAAATGCCCATTGTCTGAATTTATCTCGTATATCATTTTCTTGAATAGATTTACAGGTAGCCAAGTTCATACTTGTATCATCAGACCAAGTTCTCGGTTCTTGGTCCCAGGTTCTCCAACCTGTCATATCTCTACAAGTAAAGCTTCCCCTTTCCTTAAATTCAAAAGGAACGCCTAAAGCATCTCCAATAGCAAATCCATAAATTGCATTTTTAAGTGTCATATCCAATCCTCCAATTTATAACTTTTTGGAATTCGTCCCTCTTTTTGGTACTTAATAAATTCTTCTTTTGTTAAAGTATTAATTTTAACTCCTTTAGGTATTTTTTTGTTACTATTAAATGGATTATCAAAAAATAATAATACTTCATCATCAGGAAGCCAATCTGGCCTCAATTGGTCTTCAGTTATCGAATTTACAATAGGAATATATCCATCAGGTTCATGTTTAAATTGTTTTTTTGTCATTTTAACACTACCTCTAATAAAACTTTTAATTTACCTTTTTCTTCTTTCGATTTAAAATCAACATCATCACAAAATCTCGCATCAGCTAACTCTTTATTTGTGACTTCAAATGGGGAGTTTAGCTTACTTTTTCTATCAAAAAATTCTCTTAGTGTTTCATTTTTCATAAGATCACTCCTCAATTAATATCTTTAATATTAAATTATCATTTTCAAACCTAGCTTCTCTTAAATTAAATTTTACCATTCTACCTAATTAAATTATAACACGTTTCATTAGAATCATCCCCACCTGTGCGGGTAAAGCTAATTCCCTCCAATAAAAAAGTACACCAGTTATCGACATAACTTATAGCTTTTTAATTGTTTCAATTTCGTCTTTAAAAAATGTATAAATCTGACCTTTTATTTTAAGGTCAATATTTTCTTTTTCATCTGGGTTGTCTTCTGCTGGGGTGTAGCTTGAACAAAATCCTTCAAACACAGTTCCATCCACATCTGTTAAAATTACTTGTTCTCCCCAACATTCCATTAAATTCATAATATTATTCTCCATTCTCTATATATGGTACAATATGTGTCCTTTTTTTCGAGTGATGTATAGCAAGCATATTTGTTTCTTTACCGGCTCATCTAGCATAGTCAATGTTTTTATCAACAATACAAATTTCAATGTGTGTTCTTCCGTGCCTATCTTTTTTCACTATCCCAGTACCAGCATAGGATCATCCCCGCCTGTGCGGGTAAAGCTTTAATTTTTCTCTTGTCTTTTTAGGAGTCTTAGGATCATCCCCGCCTGTGCGGGTAAAGCTTTTAGAGAGTTTGAGCCCGAAAAGAACGAAGAGGATCATCCCCGCCTGTGCGGGTAAAGCTTAAATTACATTTCCTTAGAAAATCCAAGGCTGGGATCATCCCCGCCTGTGCGGGTAAAGCCTATAAAGTCTGCAAGACTAGTGTTTCCAACGGGGATCATCCCCGCGTGTGCGGGTAATGCGTATTTAATGATGTGATTAATGGGCTTCTGTTAGGATCATCCCCGCGTGTGCGGGTAATGCATATACCCTTCAAGGGTTTTTAAGCTGGGGTCAGGATCATCCCCGCGTGTGCGGGTAATGCAAGGTACAATGGTTTGTTTTACAGATGGTCGGGGGATCATCCCCGCCTGTGCGGGTAATGCAAGGGATATACAGATGATCCAATCATTAAGTGGGGATCATCCCCGCGTGTGCGGGTAATGCAAGGTACAATGGTTTGTTTTACAGATGGTCGGGGGATCATCCCCGCCTGTGCGGGTAAAGCATCAATCAGTTTCAACAAGTGGTACAGTCCCAAGGATCATCCCCGCCTGTGCGGGTAAAGCAAATTACCTTGATACAAATATGGACTATCGTAGGGATCATCCCCGCCTGTGCGGGTAAAGCTTCACTTGATTATTTTCCGGATATATGCTAATAGGATCATCCCCGCCTGTGCGGGTAAAGCTTATATGGGAAACCTTTTAGTGGAAAAACCACAGGATCATCCCCGCCTGTGCGGGTAAAGCAAAAAATTTAGATGATGATCGAATAGAAGTTCAGGATCATCCCCGCCTGTGCGGGTAAAGCAGGGTTATATCAAACAAGGATATAATCAGGCCAGGATCATCCCCGCCTGTGCGGGTAAAGCACTAGAACTCACATATAATTTTTTTAAAGGATAGGATCATCCCCGCCTGTGCGGGTAAAGCTAGCTGAGCTAAGTCTTGGAATGTGTTCAATCAGGATCATCCCCGCCTGTGCGGGTAAAGCTTAAATTAACATTTTTGTTTGTCCCTACATACAGGATCATCCCCGCCTGTGCGGGTAAAGCGTTTTATGGACCAAGTAATTGACGATTGCCCTGGGATCATCCCCGCCTGTGCGGGTAAAGCTTTAAAGGCCTTAGAAAGCCTTGTGTGGCCCCGGGATCATCCCCGCCTGTGCGGGTAAAGCACTTAAGAATCCCAGTAAAATGCCCATTCCTATTTCCATATTTCCTGAAATTTATTTACTTTCTTGGAAAGTTGGTAGGTTAACTTTGCATCTTCTAAGGCCCGATGGGGCAATTCTTCCATCATCCCATAGCTTTCTAGGACGGTTTGGAGTTTGTAATTCTTCAAACCCTTCTTCTCCAGTTTAACATACTTCATTAAGTCATAGGTTTTATTTTTCAAACTTCCCATCCCCAGACTTTTTAAGGCCTGATTGATAAAGGCTATATCAAAAGAAAGGTTGTAGCCTACAAGGGCTCTGTCTCCTATAAAATCTAGGCTTTGCCTCAAGGCATCTTTTAAAGGGACTCCTTCTTCCTTGACCAAGGTCTCAGAAATTCCTGTTAAGTCTACAATATTTTTTGGAATTTTAATTCCTTCATTGATTAAAAAGGACTTTTCCTCAAGCCTTTCTCCTGAAGTTTTTACCAGGCCAATTTCTAGTATCTGGTTTTTAAAGGGATCTAGGCCATTGGTTTCAATATCTAGAACAACATAGTCCTTTCCTTCTTCTGCAGGTCTCTTCTTTAGGCCTTGAAATTTTCTAGCCTGATGAAATTTTGCCGCTGTGGATGGTTCTCTTTCTTCTTTACCTGCTTTAGCTAGGAGGACTAGGGGAATTCCTTCGTAATCTATGACCTGACGATAGTCATGGAGACTTTCAAAGTTATAGCCAATCTCGTTGTTTGTGTGGTAGGAAAGGGTGGCTTCGCCAGTTTTTAAACTTTCCTTAACCCGCATCCAGAGTTGTTCCCGAATTTTTTTATTAAAGTTTCCCACATAGACTCCTGTGGAAATTTCTTGCATCCACTTGCTCAAATCGCCTCTCAGGGAAGGAGGAGCATTTTTTAGGGTAATGACGGTAAAAGGCATAGAAATCAATCTCCTTCATAGTTTATCCCATAATCCACATGTCCTTCTTTGTCATCCCAGAGTTCCATAGTATCTATATACATTCTTTCATCTTCTTCAATATCCAGTAAATATTGGAGGCCTTCCACAATTTGGGCCATGAGCTTTCCATCGACAAAGGCGTCCCGCATCTTAAGCCGGGCCAGGCGGCCAATATCTTCTTCCTCTTCCAGATTGGCTACTAGGGCAAAGGAAATGGGAATGGAGGTTTTTGCCTTATAGAGGTCTGCTACATCATAGACAAAGGAGAGGTCATGACCTGTATGGACAAAACCAAGGCCCGGGGACAGGCCCATGGCTACGATAACGCTATAAACGATACCATAGAGGGCTACATTGGCAGCGGACAAGGCCTGGTTTAAGGGGTCTCCTCCTTGGAAGTCGTCTGGATTATAGACTCTTCCCTGCCAAGAAACTTGGTATTCCTTGGCCAGTTGTCTGTAGCAATTCCGGACTCGGGCTCCTTCCCTTCCCCTAAGTTGCTGGAGAGTGAGCTTGGACACGTCTTCATTTTCAAACCGCATTTGATACATCTTTCTTGCAACGGCAAGTCGCAACTGGCGGTTGGATACATATTTGGCTTGTTTTTCCAGAAAACGAGTGGTGTGAGCCAGGGCCCTTCCATGGGCATATTGCCGAACACCTCGTTCCCCCACCCAAAGGACGCTGGTCCCTGTGTCTCCCATAATTTCCATGGCCCGGTGGCTTACATCGGTTCCCGGCCCTAAAAGCAAGACGCCAATCATGGCCACAGGGATTTTCACCAGGCCTCGTTTGTCTGTTACAGTTATAGCGCTATCCTGTCGATTAATTTTCGCATGCTCTACATAGATAAAGGAGACCCGGTCTCCGATTCTTGGGAGTTCTTTGAGCTCTGTTTTTTTCGCTCCTACTTGTTCTTTCATCTTATTTGTAGGGAATAATGGTCATGAGGCCGAATCCATAGGCTTTTTTCTTGCCTAAACCTTGGGTCAAGGTTTCTTTAAACTTTTCCAGGTTTGTAATTTCCAAGCGACCTTCATAGGCAACTTTATTTAATTTTACCAGGCGTTTTCCCTTTTTCTTTAATTGATAAAAACCTTGGTCTACAATCCAGGCATCTCCTGGTTCTATTTTAAAGCCGTTTTTTTCCGCCCGGTCATAGAGAAATTTTTCCTGGTCTTTCTTATTTAGGATGGGGTAGACTTGCCCCCTCTTTTGTCCAGGACGATATTTTGAAACCACAGGATTTAAGACTACCCGAAACCTTGCCCGGTCTCCTTCTTTTAAGCTGGCTAAAAATCCCTCATAGTCCTTTGTCTCCCCTGTGGAAGACCGGCCAAATTTTTCTAAAATCTCTAAATTTGGTTTTCCAGGGCTCAGGACCAATAAATAATTTTTCCCATCTAGCTGGTCAACCCGCCACAGTTTTCTCGTCCTCTCTTCTTCCTGTCTTTCTTCAGGAAAGCAATCTTCGACCCAGGAGTGGTAGGCAGCTATATGACTGAGTTCTTTCATTTTTTGCCTATTATAGCTATCGATTTCAACTCTTGATAGGTACATGGGAACCTCCTAAATAAGCCATGGGGTCATGGTCGGTATTCACATCTTGGTCTATGGCCAAAACAGTCATTCTTGCTTCTTTTCGGTAGGTAAACTGCCTGTTTTTTTGGGAAAAAGACCGAATAGCATCTCTTCTAAACTTGGTATCTTGGCTATCAACTAAATGGCTTTCCACATAGATAGACAGGTGGTGGAAGTCTCTCATGGTCCTCTTGTAGCCAGGTCTTGCTTGCCAAGGATATTCCTTCAAGGCCTCAACCAGGGGTTGGTTCACCAGACCTAGGATAAAGTCATAGTTTGGAGGAGTTGACCTCCGCCCTAGGAAGGGCTGAAAGTACGGATTTTTCAAGGCATGAAAGAGGTCTTCCATCCACTGGTCATTTTCATGGCTTAGACCCACTAAAAAAATGGCATCTTCTAAATAGTACCGGTTGGTTACATAGTTTTTTTCAAAGGCTCCAGTTTTTGCCTTATATTTTCCTGCAATTTGATAGTCCCGTAAGAGGCGACCTCCCTGGTCCACACGAACACCAAAGTCCAGGTCATTTAGGGCCCTGATTTTTTCGTCGTCTTCTCTCCGGTAGCCCAGACTTCCGGCCAAGAGGCCGAGGACACCACTTTTCGAGGGATGAAGGTCTGTTTGTCTGCTTTCAAAATAGGAGCTGGTCCCCCAGGACTGGAGGGGGGCTGCAAATTTTAAGAGAATTGTTTTCAAAGTATCACCCTAATCTTGGTTCACTTCTGGAAGGTAGGCTTGCATTTTTTCTTCAAAATCCTTTAGGAGGGCAGCCAGGCTGTCTTCTTCTATTCCCCCTTCTAAAACAGGTCCATCAAGGACTTGAGTATAGAGGGTAAAACAGGGTTTTTCTACAAATTTTTCCACCTTTTCATATTCCTTGTAGAGCTTGTCCAAGGATTTTTTTACATAACCATCTTGGCTGTGGATTGCTTCTTCAAAGGCCGTTACCAAGTTTACAGGCCGGTCTTCCCTTAGGCTAACAACCAGGGCCTGGGGAAGGGTTTGGTTGGCAAAGGTGTTGACCTTACCTGTGGGTAGGGACTTGGCAAAAGCTTCAATGTAAAGTTTCAGTGTATTCAAGGTGTTGTCCTTGTCTTTAAGCTGCCTAGAGAGTTCATGGACAGAAACATTGGCATAGCGGTAGAGGGTGGAGGAATTGAATTCAATGGTCCCCAACATTCCTGCTCCTGCATTGTCTTCTGGAGCCAGGTCATCCACGGCGGTAAAAAAGTCAAATTCTGTTTGGACTGGATGGGTAGAAATGGCATGGGCTACCTGGGAAGAGGCATCTTCATTTAAGGAAGGATTATCAGCCACCATCCGACCGAAAAGGGCAATGTCAATGGCAGGATTTTTCCTTAAAATTTCTGACAGGACCTTTTTGTCCAGGTCTTTTTGATCTAGTTTATTGTCTGCCCCCAGGTGGCTAACCACAACCTTGGCAAGTTTAATTGCTTGACTGTTGCCTAAAAAGAAGAGGGCCTTGACCTTTTTGTCGGAGGTTTTGATTCCCAGAGCATTAAAGGCAGTCTCTGCCAAGTCCAAGGCTTCTTCATCGGACATGTCTTTTTCTTTTTGGATTTTTTCCGCTAAGTAGCGGACTACATCCAGACTTCGTGTGCCCACATTGGCTGCATCACTTGTTTCTTTAAAATAGTCCCGCATGGCTTTTTTCCAAGATTGGGAGCTGACTCTAGCTCTTGTTATCCCCCCATATTGGGCTGTCTTTGGACTTCCTGTGTCATCTCGGTTGATATTGGATGGGGGCAGGGTTTGAATGGCGTGGATATCTAAAAATAGGCGTTTATTTTGCATTGTTTTCCTCTCCTTCTTTTTTCTTTTCTATATAATAGTAGGCTCTAGACCAGGTTGAACGAACTCCTTCTTCGTACCCTGAAATAAAGTAATACAGGTCTTTTCCAAGTTTTGGATAATTAATCCCCACCTCAGTTCGGGACTTAAGTAATTTGATAAGCTGCCTTAAATGATAGGTTAATTCTTCAAAACTTGCAGAAGTCACCATAACATTAAACCGCCGGTCAATGGGAATTTTGTGGCCTTCTATCCTTAAAGCCCTTAAAGATTGGCCCAGGTTATCATACTTTTCTTCCTTCTGCTTTACTTGGACAGAAGTCTTCCGTCCTTGTTGGTGCAGGGCATACAACTGCAAGGTCGTTAAAACAACTTTTTCTACATTATTTAACTCTGGGCCTCGACCCAAACTTTCCACTGTCAAATTTTCAAACAAAATGCCCCAGGTATTCATATTCTGACTTGTGGGACCATTTATGGACTTTCGGATATTGGCCAGGTCTGCCCTTGTCTTTGAAATTTCCAAGGCCCCTGCTAATTTTCCAATAATCTTATCTGTCGCCTGGTATACCAGGTCTGCTTCTTCCCTTCTACTTGCCATAGTCTCCCTCCTTTTAATTTCGATTTAGAAAATAGCTAAAGCTGTTATAGGCTGTGGCTATATTCAGAATCCGTTCTCCTTCACTTGTTCCCTTGGCCTTGACTACCACTCCTTTATAGTCTCTAGGACTTGCTTCTTCCATTATTTTCTTGGCCTCTCTTCGTAAAAGGCCTTTTAGATAATCATCCCATTCCTTTTCCTTTTTCAGCATACTACCCTTTGGTTCTATACTGGCAATCCAGGCCTTAAAGGGGTTATCTAAAAGGAAATAGGCTTCTTCCAACTTTTGATTTGCAAGGCTTCCAGCTTGTAGGTTGCGAATCTTTTCTACATCCCTCAAAAATATTCTGTAGGTCTTAGAGACAGTGGTTTGTGTTCTTTCTGCCAGGTCGGCAATACGCTTTAGCCTGTCCCTATACTTGTCGTCGGTAAAAATATATTGGTTGATTCTTAAGTCATCACAAATTTCATCCACAGGCACCCAGGATGTGGCATTCCCATCATCTTCCATGGACACGGCCTGGATTCGGATATCCTTATTTTTATGGCTTTCTTCCAAGCCTTCCAGGACTCCTCCTTCTTTCCCTTCTTCTCCAGGTAGGCGCAAATTTTGAAAATGCTCCAAAATTCCAGGTTGTTTATTTTCAGATCCTGGTTCTTTATTACTAAAGGCTATCAGCCCAAAAGACTGCCAAAGGGACTTGTTTTTTGCATGCTTCCTGGGAGTAAAGAGCCCCTTGTTTTCACCGGCATCATTGTAGCGCCAGAGGGTCATGAGCTCTAAGAATTGATTACCATGGTTAAGCTCCGGCAGTTTGACAATATCGAAGGAAAAGGGCTTTTCAACATCTGTTTCTGGGTCAATGTAAATAGCCCGGCTCCAATTGGTATAAAGGGCGGCCAAGTTGTCTACAAAATTTCCAGAAAAATATTTTTTCAGGTTTTCTTCACTGGTATATTCCCAGCAAGGCTTTTCTTCTTTCCCCTGGTATTGGGCTTCCGGATGGACTAAGACCAAGTTTAGCATCAGGCTTTCAAAGAGGTTATCTCCTTCTAAATAAATCCCTCCTAGGTCAAAGAGCCAGCCCTTTGATGCCTTGTATTTTTCTTTTCCGAAAATGACCTTATCGGACAAGCCGGTATAGGCTTGAAAGGTAATGAGCCAACGGGCAATTTCATCTGCCCTTAAAATTTCTTTATTTCCACCTTCTTCAGACTTTGGAGAAAACAAGGCAATTTTGTTGGCACTTTCAGAAATCAACCGGTTGATATTTTTACCAGAAACACTTCCTGCCTTTTCCTTGTTAATCCGGTCCCGGCCAATATCTTCCTTCCGAACTTGGAAGAAGGGATAGTCGTCGTCAAATAAGTAAAATCGGTCCTTCCAGGTATCCAGATACTTGTCCACGCTGGAGGTAAAGTGGCCTCTTTTCCAAAGGTCTTTCCAAGTCTCTTGAAGTTTTTTATTCCTTTTTTCTTGGTCCCAAGCCCCCTCGCCCCGAGGTTTATAGCGGTCATCTAAGTCCAGTGAAGGATAGGAATCTCCCCCTGCATCCAGTCTTGAATAGACCGTCTGGGCCAGGCTTAACAAAAGACGCATTAAGGCAAAGTCCTGAGTCTTACTATCTCCTGCTAAACTTTCGTAGTGGTGGGCCTCCTGAAAGAGGGTCCTTAAAGAAACCATCCTGGTCTTTCCAGAGTCTTTTTCCAGGACTGGAAGCCAGTCTTCATCCACTAAGTTAAACCTACTCATCCATTGACTCCTCTCTTATCTTTTCATAGCTTAAACCGAACTTTTGATCATACTGGAGCCGGAAGCCTGCAAGATCTGCCTGTAAATTCTCATCCAGGACCAGGGCCAGGCTCCCCTTGAGCCAGGGACTCCTGGACCAGTAGGCTACAAGATCCTGCTTGGCTTCCAATTCTTCAATAGTTTTTTCAATATTAAACTCCTTGCACAAGACCCTGGGAAGCTGGATGGTCTGATTGGCCAGGGCCTGGGCTATGTCCTCATCATCCACTTGATAGGTCAAATCTTCCTCCCCATCCACAAATCCATAGCCAGCTTCTATGGCCTTAACAAGGATGACTTCAATGGTTTCATCTGTATCCCGGACTTGAGCATAGGCCAATTCTTCATTTTCCAGGTTAACGCTGGTCTTTAACCAACCTAGGAGGGATTGGCCCGGTTCATAGTGGACTTTCGGGTCTCTTAGGCAGTAGGCTCCTGCCTTAACTTCTTTTTTCTTCAAGTTTTTTTCTTCTTCCCTCTCCATAGTCTTGTACTTTTCTTCCAAACTTTTAGGTAAATCAAGAAGCGTTTTTCCATAGACTTTTTGAACCAGAGGAGAAATATCTGCCGGCATCCTAATGGTCTTTGGCAAAAAACCTTGGGTCCTGGCTAGTAAATAGCCCCCATAGATGGCTTTTGAGCCTGACTCAAAGTCCAAGTCGTCGCTGGTTCCCAAAAGGTAGAGCTTGGGGGCTTTAAACTGGTCTGGATGGCTTCTTTCGTGGCGGTGGAGCCGGCCCATCCTTTGAATCAACAAGTCCATCGGGGCCAGGTCACTGATTAAAACGTCAAAGTCAATGTCCAGGGACTGTTCAATAACCTGGGTTCCTATAACAAGTAGATTTTCCGGTCGCTTGCCATTTTTCCCAAGAACTTTTAAGAGGTCTTCTTCCCTCTTAATCCGGTCCATGGCTATAAAGGCAGCATGTAGGAGGAGGACCTTTCGGGGACCAAACCGTTGAATACATTCTTCAGCCAGAACCTGGGCCCTTTTTACTGTGTTGACCATAAGCCCCACAACCCCTGGCTTGGCCATAAAATCTTCCAATAAAGGAAACATTTCTTCCTCAGATATTTTTTCTACTTCTACAGATTTTTCCTTTTCCCTGTGGTCTATACTTGCCTTTAAAATTCTCTGGCCGTCCATGTAGGTCATCAGAGGGTAGTCTATCGAAGATAGGGCCTCTTCATCATAGGTGACCCCCTCTCCTTCCTTGCCCTGGGCATAAGCCATAAGAAGGCTTTTCCTTGTTTTTACTGGCAGGGTAGCCGATAAGAGAATTACCGGCACTCCATAGCTTCCCAGCCACTTTAGAGCCTCTCTTAAAAAAACGGACATGTAGGCATCATAGGCATGGACTTCATCAATAATGACTACTTTTCCAGAAAAGCCCAAGTGTCTTAGGGCCAAGTGTCTTTGCTTTAGGGCCATGAGGAGGCACTGGTCTACTGTGGCCACCACAAAATTTTCCAGGTTGGATGTCTTCCGACCTGAAAACCATCGGTTCACCACAACCGTGGCTTCTCTTTCTCCATCCATGTTAATTTGGCTGGCTTCCGGTAAGGAGGCAAATTCTTTATTTAGGGAAGATTTTCCATGAATCAGACGGAGGCCTTGCTGACTTTCTCCTTCCTTGGCAATCCTATCCAGCCAGGTTTTAATCCGAGGAAACATTCCGTTAGAGGTGGCTTGGGTTGGCAGGCCAAAGAACAAACCTGTCCGGCCAGTTTTTTCTGCCAAAATTTCTGCCCCTGCCAAGGCCGCTTCTGTCTTACCCATCCCCATGGGGGCTTCAAAGATAAAGATGCCAGGGTCTTGGGTTTTTAAGAGAATGTTTAAAAAGGCAATTTGGGCGTCTCTTCCCTTAAAGCCAAACCGGTCTGCAAAATACCTGTCAATATCTTTTATGGGTCCAGGTTTCCAGTTAGAAGTTTTTTGCCAAACTTTCCAGGCCCTCTCCAGACGGGCTTCCCTGTCCACCACCTCGTCATCTAGATCCAAGAGGGGAAAATACCTTTCATTACTGGCAATCCAGTCCCCCATAATCAAGAGACCGTTTAAGAGAACCTGGCCCTTTTCTCCTATTTTAGGCAGGTCTTCCAGGCGAGAAAAGCCACTGGCTTCTAGGGCCCAGTCTAGGATTTCCTTCTGACTTTTTTCCCATAGACCATAAATGGGGTCTTCCGGATCGTCAGACTGGTAGTAGCTTTCCGGATACTTATCCATTTGCTCCCTATAATTCCAGGGACTATCCAGGGGTTTGCCGTGGTGACCACCGACAAGGCTATGAATATCCTTGCCTAGGCCAAAGGAGTCCAATATGGCTTCTCCAGCCAAGGCGTGAGGATTTTCATTTCTAAAGAGGTCTTGAAAATCTATCAGATCTTCCAAGCCAGCCTCTTCTAGCCTTTCCACTAAAACCTGATCCAAGTCTTGGGAGCAGGTAAAGCCTCTTTTTACCTGAAACTCGGGTGTGCATTTTCCTATATCGTGGATGGCTCCTAAAAATTCCGCTATGTTTTTTCCTCTGCCTTGGGTTGACATGGCTTCTTCAATACACTTCCTGTCACCAGGACTCAGCCAATCCTCCCACAGTTTTCCCATGATTCTCCTGGTGTCTTCTAGGTGTTGGCTCAGGGGCAACCATTGGTAGAACCCGTAGCGGTCTGATTTTTTTGCCCAAAATATAGGATTTACTTTTTTGATAAGACCACCTCCTTTCTAGGTAAAAACCTTTTCCTCTAGTTCAAATAAAAAGGAGTGCGAGGTTATCGGTTTTTTACCCCTTTATTTTGGTGCACCTATATCCTACCACAAAATAATTCTTATTTCAAGTATATTTAACTATAAATATTGTATCAACTATAATTGTTGTAGTACTACTAACCCCCGCCAGTGCGGGTAAAATTTTACGACCCTCAAGCATATTCAATACTTATAAGGATCACACCTGCCTATGCAGGTCTTTTCTCTTTAACTTCTCTTCAGTCTACAATCTCCGGTATTCTTCCCCTACAAAATTTTCCATTTCTATGGTTTTTCTTATAGCATCTTTTAGGTCCGGTATATCTTCAGGCAGGTTTCCTCCTAGATACAAGTAGTTGGAAGCGTGGTTAGACCGAAAGACGCTAGGACCCTTCCCTGTGTAAGCGTCTAGGAAGAGGTAAATTTCCGCCAGGGCTTCTTCTGGAGAAACTGGAGTAAACTTTCCCTTCTGGTAGGCCTGGGTCAAGGGAGCATGGGGGCCCAGCATCAGGGTTAAATAAGAGACATAGTCTGGATTCATCTGGCTGATGAGCTGGGCCGTTTCTTTGGTATAGCCAAGACTCCTCTTGTGGCCGGCAAGGCCTGTAATCAGGGTTAAACTTTGCTTTAGGCCGGCTTTTTTAAGTTTCCCTCCTGCTTTTAGATAGTCTTCTGGGCTGGCATCTTTTTTTATTTCCTTCAACAGGTCTCGAGACCCTGTCTCCACCCCCATATATACCATGCCAAGGCCCTGGTCTTTCAAGGTTTTTAAGTTTTCAAGAGACTTTCTGTTGACATCCTTTGCTGTGGCATAAATTCCAATCCGTCGAATGCCAGGAAAGAGGACTTTTATTTTTTGGCACAAGGCCACCAACCGGTCTGTAGACAGACAGAGGGCATCTCCATCGGCAATAAAGGCCCGGTTATAGCCCTGGTAGGTCCTGGCCTCTTCTTCCAATTCCCTCATGAGCTGGTCCTGGTCTTTTACATAAAAGGCTTCTCCCTTGTACATGCCACAAAAGCTGCAAGTATTGTGGCTACAGCCCACTGTAGCCTGGACAATTAAACTTCGGGCTTCTGAAGGAGGCCGGTAAACCCGGCCTTCATAGGTTAACATAAATTTCCCCCTATTCCTCTTCAGGCATCATGACCAAAAGGGCATTTAAGCCAGCCCTATCTCCGTCCCTCCGATAAGAATGAAGGTCTTTCACTTCATAGGTGGACCGGGAATCAAAGGTGATTTGATCTTCCCTCAATCCGGCCTCCATTAAGGCACTGGCATTGGCCTCCGCCAATTTTAAATGGTAATTTCCCCGGTCTTTATAAAATAAGTTTTCCCGGTTTTGATCTCCAGCAAAGGCTTCATAAACTTCTTCTCCCACTTCATAATGGTAGGGGTCAATGCTGGGGCCAATATAGGCCGTCATGTCTTCTGGTTTGGCGCCAAAATCCTTAACCATGCTTTCGACCGTCTTCAGGGCAATTTTTTTACTGGTACCCTTCCAACCTCCATGGACCAGGGCCAGGACGCTCTTCTTAGAATCATAAACCAGGACAGGACTGGCATCGGCAAACTTAATTAAGAGGGCAATGCCCTTCTTGTCTGTAATGAGGCCATCTGCACTAGGAATAATCTTTCCATAGACAAAGTCTTCCCCGTTTTCTCCCTGGCAGTAGGCCAGGTTGTCTCCATGGTCCTGGCCTGCTGTATAGACTTCTTTCGGAACAGCCCCTAAGTTGTTAACTAGGTCAAAAGTATAAAAGCGAATCTTCTTTCCTTCCTTTTCATAGGAAAAGGAGTATTCTCGTCCACTCATTATTGCGTGGAGCTTTAAGTTTTCTAATTCTTTTACTCTCATAGGTCCTCTTTTCTTTCTTTTATATTAAGTCTACCCTATTTACTATTATTTAATCCACCAATTTTTTAATTAAATGCTGCAATCAATAGACTTTACAACCATCTTACCATAGTAGAAGCAGTATAGAATAACTGACGCCAAATTATATTTTGATTTTGCAATTTTGATTGAATTCAAAGGCTATATTTTATCATTTTCTTTATTTTAATGAGTTACTTCATATTATACCATTCTTCAAAATAATCTATGTTTAACCTTCTTAACTTATATCCATGCTACTACATCGAGTCTAAATATGAACGGTTATTTTTTAAAAACGCTTTCAAAAAAACTTGAAAAAAAAAAACGTAGTATTATCTATTTATAGACAAAGTTTAGGCCTAGAAAAATCTAAATTTTTAAAAAACGGTTTCAGAAGGAGAGAGATATGAAAAAACAAATTAAAAATGTCGATATTTTAGATCTTCAAGAAAAAGACCGTTGGAGAAGAACAGACGTGACTTTTGAAGATGGGAAAATACTAAGTTTAGAAAAAAATTTCCCCTGTGACGAGGTCTACGATGGGAAAGGTCTCACCTTATCCCCAGGCTTTATTGATGTTCATATGCATGAAGAAAACCGAAATGATATTGATGTGCAAGATTACGATATTGCAGAATGCATGTTGAAAATGGGAGTAACTACAGCTATGGGAGGCAATTGTGGTTCTGAAAAAACAGAAATTTCTCAATTCTTTCAAGGCATTGATCAATATGGAAGTCCCATTAATTATTGTTTAGCTGCGGGTTACAATAGCATCCGCAAAAGGATAGGCATTGCAGATACCCAAAAACCTACAGCTGTAGAAATGGAAAAAATTCATAAAGAACTCAAAAGAATTATCGATGAAGGGGCCTTTGGCATTACCTTTGGAATTGAGTACAATCCCAATATTTCAACAGAAGAAATTTTAGAAGCCCTGAAACCTTTTTATGGACGTACAGACATCTTTGCTGCAGCTCACTTTCGTTATGATGGAAACCGCGGAGTGGAAAGTATCGAAGAAATGGCTTATATCGCTAGAATGAGTCAAATTCCATTTGAAATATCTCATTTGTCTAGCTGCTGTGCTTTTGGAAATATGAAGCAAGGTTTACAAGCTATTGAAGACAGCTTAAACGAAGGGGTTGATATCCTTGTTGACGCTTATCCTTATGATGCTTTTTCAACTCAAATTGGAACTTCTGTCTTTGAAGGAGACTTTTTAAGTCGTTGGGATGTGCCCTTAAGTAATATTGTCTTAACTGAAGCACCTTATGAAGGGGTTCCTTTAACAGAAGAAATTTTAAAAGATGCTCGGGAAAATTATCCAACAATGCTAGCTATTGCTCATGTAATGAAGCTTGATGAGGTAAAACACAGCCTTACCAAACCTTATGTCATGGTAGCCAGTGACGGTCTCTATAGTCATCACAAGGGGCACCCTAGAGGAGCAGGTACTTTTCCAAGGGTGTTAGGCGATTTCGTACGGGAAGGAACTTTGACCTTGTCTCAAGCTATTTATAAGTGCACGACTCTTCCGGCCAAACGTTTGGGACTGGAAAAGGAAATTGGAACCATAGCTCCAGGCTATCGAGCAGATATGGTGTTATTTGATCCAAAAACCATTCAAGATCAAGCAACTTTTGAAGACGGACAAAAACCTCCTGTAGGTATTCATCAAGTTTGGGTTAATGGAGAGCTTGCCATTGAAGACAACCAGGTTGTTAGTAATAGATTAGGCAAAAGCATAAGGAGAAAATGAATGTAATGAAAGAGAAAATTTTAAAAATTGAAAAGGGCTTAAGTTTATCGTTTAAAAGTTTAAGCGACTCAATTTATGAGCACCCAGAGTTAGGTTTTCAAGAATACCATGCATCAAAGGCTCATATGGATCTTTTAAAAAATCATGGTTTTACCATTGAACCTAATATCGTTAATTTAGAAACAGCTTTTATGGCAACATATGATTCAAAAAAACCTGGGCCTAAAATTTGTTATATGGCTGAATACGATGCCTTACCACAGATAGGTCATGGATGTGGCCACAATATGTTAGGTACAAGCAGTACAGGAGCAGCTATTGTTCTCCGTTACCTTCTAGATGAGTTTGGAGGACAAGTAATTTTATTAGGCACGCCAGCCGAAGAAACTAGTGGAGCAAAAGTTACAATGGCTAGAGCTGGTCTGTTTAAACAATTTGATGTTGCTTTGATGGCCCATCCAGACACAAAATACAGATTAAGTACACCAAGTTTGGCTCTCCAGCCTTTAGCTTTTGAGTTCTTTGGTAAAACGTCTCATGCAGCTTCAGCTCCTTTCGAAGGAATTAATGCTTTAGATGCTATGTTAATTACCTACACAGCTATTAATGCTTTACGTCAAGAAATTCTTCCTTCGGCTAGAATTCACGGAGTTATTACTCATGGTGGGGAAGCAGCTAACATTATTCCTGACTACACTAGGGCTGAATTTTATATTCGTGCTGAGTCCAAAAACTATTTACAGCAACTCACAAAACGTGTCTTAAATTGTGCTAAAGCTGGAGCTTTAGCCTCGGGATGTCGATTAGAAACTTCAGAATATGAACTACCTTTTGACAATATGGTCAGTAATGAATCCTTAAACCAAGTCTTTTATGAAGCCATTCAGCTATTTACTGATGATGAAATTATTACAGATCAAGGTGCAGGAGTAAGTCTTGATGCTGGCAATGTATCCCATGAACTTCCCTGCATTCATGGATATTTCCCTATTGCTGATCATGATATTCCAGCGCATACCCTAGAATTTGCTCAAGCGACTCAAACTCCCTACGCTTATCAAAAATTAGATGAAATCATATGCATATTAGCTTATTGTGGCTATAAAGTAGCTTCAGATCCCAATCTTTTAAAAGCGGCTAAAGCAGAATACGACAATCAAGTAAAGAAAGGAGTTATTATTCCCTATCAAGGAGGTGAATCAATTTAAAGATGGTTTCATTCAACACAGTTAGCTAGAAAAATAGAACTAAAAAGAGGAGAAAAAAATGAAAAAGAATAAAGAAGCACAAGCGAAAACATTCAAAATGCCTCATACGTATGTTATTTTGATTGGCATTACAATCTGTATTGCTATTCTAAGCTATTTCATTCCCGCTAGTAACTATGATACCGTTCAAGTTGGGGAACAAACTGTGGTTGACCCCAATACCTTCCATTATGTAGAACAAACACCAGTAAAGCCTATGCAACTATTAACAGCGATTCCTAGAGGTTTACAAGAAGCCTCACAAATTACCTTCTTTATCTTTATTTTAGGAGGGGCTTTTAGTATTGTTAATTCCACCCGGGCCATGGAGGTCGGTGTTGGAAACCTGGCAAAGAGAATGCAAAATCACCCGGGACTCGTCATTCCTGTTTTAGTCGCCGCTTTTTCCCTTTTAGGCGCTACAGCCGGTATGTTGGAAGAAACTTTAGTCTTTATTCCCATCTGTGTCATGTTGGCAAGAAATTTGGGCTATGATGCTATGGTGGGAACAGCCGTTGTCTTTTTAGGGGCTTCTTCCGGATTTAACTCTGGTTTTATGAATCCCTTTACCGTAGGTGTTGCCCAAACCATTGCTGAATTACCTATGTTTTCAGGGTTAAGTTATCGATTAATCCTTTGGATTGTTTTTGTAATTATTACTTCTCTAATGATTTTAGCTTATGCAAAAAAAGTCAAAGCGAATCCTGAAGCAAGTTTGGTTTACGACTTGGAGCAAAAAAGTAAAGATCAAATTGTAGATATTAATAATGTAGAAGCTTTAACTAAAACCCATATTACGGTTCTTATCCTCTTTATGTCTGCTCTAATCTTTATCGTCTATGGGATTATCAACTGGGGATTTGGTATTAATGAAATTGCTGGTGTTTTCTTAGCTCTCGGTATCATTTCCGGTTTTATAGGGGGTTTTTCTCCCTCAGAAATGGCAGTGACCTTCATCCAAGGAGCTAAAGACATTGCTATGGGTGCTTTGGTTGTAGGGATTGCTAGAAGTATCTTAGTCGTATTAAATGATGGACAAATTATTTACACTATCGTACATTCAGCATCCATTTTAATTCAAAAAGTTTCAACTAATGTTGCCGCTATTTTCATGTTCCTTTTCCAATTGCTTTTAAACTTCTTCATTCCTTCAGGAAGTGGTCAGGCAGCAACTACTATGCCCATTATGACTCCTTTGGCAGATATCACAGGAATTTCAAGACAAACAGCCGTCCTAGCCTTCCATATGGGCGATGGAATTTCAAACTCCATTATTCCTACTGGAGGAGCTCTTCTAGCTGCCTTGTCAATGACCAGTATTGACTATGAAAAATGGGTTAAATTTGCTTGGAAAATTGTCTTGGCCTGGACTCTAGTTGCCTGTGTCTTTGCCGGCATGGCTGGTGTGATTGGTTATAAGTAAAAGATTTTAAAATCTTGATTTGACAAATAAGAAGGACAGCCTACCTTTAAGGTAGACTGTTCTCTGCTTTTTAGGAGATGGTTTAATATGTATATAAATAAAGGACAGAGACGATGAGTAGCTACAAAAAAGAAATCAGCCTAGTGGCCAGTATGATAGCTTGTTTATGCGCTGGATTCACTTATGCTTTTAGCGTCATGCAAAATCCCATTATGACAGAATATGAATTTAGTGAGGGTCAAGTAGCTCTTTGCTTTTCCTTGCGCATAGTTTCTTCAACAATGACCACTTTTTGTTTAGGAAATTGGATTAAAAAAATAAGTATTCGATATTGTTGTCTTTGTGGGGCTGGGCTTATGGCTCTTGGTTTAATCCTATCTGGCTTTGCAAAAAGTCCTTGGCTCTTATACCTGGGCTATGGATTCTTGTCCGGAATGGGTGTTGGTTTTTATTATCCGCCTTTAATGACCCAATCTGTCTTGATTTTTCCAGATAAAGCCGGCTTATGTAGTGGACTCATGGCCGCTTCCTATGGATCTGGAGCTCTCTTATGGGCTCCTCTTACCGTCCAGCTTATGGAAAAAATGGGCGTTCGAACATCCTTTTTTGCCCTAGCTTTAATCTTTTTTCTTATTATTCTTATCTCTTCCTTCTTTATTTATGATATCCAGTATGAAAGCAAGAACAATTTTGAACTGGAAGGCATTAATAGACGTGCCATGGTCCATACTCGCGATTTTTATGCCTTACTTATCACCTTCACCTTTGGCTTAACGGCAGGAATTATGGTTATTGGTCAAGCCGCTCCTATTTTACAAGGAGACTTTCATTTTAATCCTGCTAAAACAGCAAGCCTTGTCGGAGTTTTTTCCCTTTGTAACACCTTAGGTAGGATTCTTTTTGGAAGCTTAAGCGACTACCTAGACCGATTTAAAGTCTTAAATCTTTTACTTGTTCTAGCCGGACTAGGGATGATGGTTGTAGTGTTTCAAAGAAATACAAGTCTTTCTGTCCTCGGTATGGGAATAGCAGCCATGACTTACGGAGGTTTTACCACTTTAATTGCACCTCTTACCGCCAACTTGTTCGGCTATAAATATCTACACGAAAACTATTCTCTCATGTATATTGTCTTTGGCCTAGCCAGTTTACTAGGTCCTAGGCTAGCGGTTCTTTTAAAACAAGTCGACCACGGCCATTATAATAAAGCTTTTTTAGGTGCCAGTCTCTTATGTTTGATTGGTTTATGTTTAAGTAGCCGAATTTATAGAAGGTATCGTAAAGCACAATCTTTAAAAAGAAGTTAAAGAAGTGTCTTTTCCTATTCTTTTATAAAAACTTTAAATTATTTCCATATCTAACTATTTTCACGAAAAAGCCCCCAGTATCTGGAGGCTTTTTCGTTCTTATAACCGTAAATAATCTGTATAAACCGGAGTCATACCCAAGTTTAAAAGGTCTTTTACGGCATCTTCTGTGGTCCGGGTGTCGTTAATGGCAAATTGTTCGTCGCCGGAATCCTTTGTTTCCTTGGACCTGTGTCCAATGGAAGTGTCTACAGAGGCGGAGATTTTTGTTGCCCCGTATTGGACGGCCAGGTCCCGGAAGTCTTTACTTTCCCGGGTAGATAGGGTAATGGAGGCAAAGGGAAGGTAAATCCGAATGGCTAAGAGGATTTGGAAAAACTTTTTATCGGAAACATAGTTAAAGTTTAAAGTGTTGTCGGCGCCTTGTGTGGGGCGGATTCTTGGGAGGGAGATGGCAATTTCTCCATGGGGATACTTCTTTTGAATTAAACTTGCATGGTAGGCTAGCTTAAAGGCGTCTTCCACAGGATCTGCCAGGCCGAAGAGGGCTCCGAAGCCCACTCCCCGCATACCTGCCATTAGAGCCCGTTCTTGGGTTTCCACTCGATAAACCCAGGACCTCTTGTGACCAAAGGGATGGTAGAAGTCATAGGCTTCCTTGTTATAGCTTTCTTGGAAGACGGTGACATAGTCGGCCCCGGCCTTGTGGAGCTTTTTATAGTCCTCTACATTGGCTGGATAGACTTCTAGCCCAATGGAAGTGAAATATTTTTTAGCAATTTCTACAGAACTTGTAATGTAGTCTATAGAAGAAAATTCTTGAGATTCTCCCGTTAAAATTAAGACGTCTTCAATGCCAGATTCGCTCAAAGACTTCATTTCCAATTCAATTTCTTCTTCTGTCAACTTGGCCCTTTGAATAGGACTCTTGGCCCGAAAACCGCAGTAGCGGCAGGAATTGTTACAATAATTGGCAATGTAAATAGGAGAAAAAAGGCAGACATTGTTGCCAAAGTATTGGCCTCTTCTCTTCTTAGCCAGGGCCCCCATTTGGTCTAAAAGGTCTAGTCCTGCATCGGAAAGAAGGTTAAAATAGTCCTCTTCATTGAGCTGATCCTTTTCCAGGCTGGCCAAGACGTCGGCCTTGGTTACTTTTTTGTCCTTGAGGTCTTCATAGCGGTCAATGATTTGGTCCTTAATCGTAGAATCAAGAACATCCATGTTGGGTTGGTAGTCGTTTACAGAATAGTTCATGGTTCCACCATCAATTGAAAAAGTCCCGAAGGGGTGAAGAAGGGTCAGCTCCCCGGTCTAGGACCCGGCCTGGTCCTGCTAGGTAGGCAAGACGGCCTGCTTCAATACCTAGTCGGAAGGCCTTCGCCATGACTTCCAGATCCTTGGCTGTAGCAATTCCTGTGTTGGCCATAATGGCAGCGGCTCCCATTTCCATGGCTTCAGCAGCTTGGGAAGGCCGGCCAATTCCAGCGTCTACAATAATCGGTAGGTCAATTTCATCAATTAAAATTTGAATAAATTCCTTGGTTACCAAGCCCTTGTTGGATCCAATGGGGGCTGCCAAGGGCATAATGGAAGCGGCTCCGGCATCCCGCATATCTCGGGCGTAGTTTAGGTCCGGATACATATAGGGAAGGACGACAAAGTCTTCCTTGGCCAGGACTTCTGTAGCCTTTAAGGTTTCTGCATTGTCTGGCAATAAATATTTTGTATCCCGCATAATTTCAATTTTAACAAAGTTTCCACAGCCCATTTCCTTGGCCAGACGGGCAATCCGAATGGCTTCCTCTGCATTTCTTGCCCCAGAGGTGTTGGGAATTACGGTGACATGGTCAGGAATATAATTTAAAATATTGGCCACATCTTTGGTATTGGCCCGTCTTAGGGCCACGGTAATCATTTCCGCCTTGGCACTTTCAACAGCTGCATCAATTAATTCCGGTAAGTACTTTCCAGATCCTAAAATAAATCTTGATTGGAAGGTCTTTCCTCCTAATTCTAAACAATCTTTCCTTTCCATTAAATACTCCTTTCAATCCACTTCAAGGCTTCCAAGGCTTGGAGGCCAGCAATGACAGATACATAGGCCAGGTAGAGGCCTTCCTCAGGTTTGGATGTAAAATCACCAATTAAGGTAATATTTTCCAGCCTTTTTATTTTTATGTCCTCCAGAGACCCCAGTCCAGAGAGTCCTGAAGCTGTGATTAAATACTTGTCCGGCCGGTCTAAGAAAAAATCAAACAAGTCCCGTTTCATCTCTTCTCCATCAAAGGCTTCAATAAAAAGGTCAGACTTATCCAAGAGCGGCCCTAGATTATCCTTCTGAATCCGTAAATCCTCCCCAAAGACCCTGGTAAAGGGCAGGGTCTTTTTTATTTTTTCCACTGTTGTTTGGACCTTGGACTGGCCAATTTCTTCATAAGTAAAGTTTTGCCGGTTTAAGTTTGACGCTTCAATGCAATCATAGTCGTAGAGATAGAGGGTCCCGACTCCAGCCCTGGCCAGGGTCATGGCAATATTTGACCCCAAGCCTCCACAGCCGAAAATACTGACCTTGGCCTCCTTAAATTTTGCATTTAACCTAGGGTCCTGGCGCTTTAAAATTTCTTCCCGCATTTAACCCCCTCCTACAAAGGAAAATACCTCCACCTTATCCCCGTCCTTGACTTGATACTTGGAAAAATCCACCCTCTTCACCAGGACCTGGTTGACTTCTACAGCCACTAGCTTAGGGTCAAAGTTTTCCTGGATGAGTAAAGCTTCTAGGGATACAGTCTTGGAATAGTCCCGGTCTTCTCCATTAACAGAAACCATGTTCACCTCCAAAAAAAATAGCACAAAGTCCCATACCCGCGGTGGTATGCCCCTTCGTGCTTTACACTCTACTTTTAGAATACCATATTCTTCTTTTTTGTCAAGCATTTTGAAAGTTAAAGTCTTTCAACTTTTCCATCTCCCTCTCCCATTTTCTTTCTCCGTCTGTCCCTTCTAAAGTATTTGAATTGTTTTAAACTCCTTCTTAAAGGCTAATCTCTAAAACAATGGGAGTGTGGTCTTGGCGGGGGCCAGAGTCCAACATTTCTGACCGACTTACAGCTCCTTCAAGGCCCTCACTCACTAAAAAGTAGTCAATCCTCCAGCCAGAATTATTAATTTTGCTGGTCTTGACCCTTTGGGCCCACCAAGAATAAACGCCCTCTACATCTCCATGGAGGTGGCGGAAACTATCAATAAATCCTCGATTTAAGAGTTTGGTAAAACCTTCCCGCTCTTCATCAGTAAAGCCAGGAGATTGACGATTACTTTGGGGATTGGCCAGGTCAATTTCCTTGTGGGCCACATTGTAGTCTCCTGTGGCGATAACTGGTTTTTTCTTGCTTAAGTCTTCCAAATACTCCCCATACTTTTCATCCCAAACTTGCCGGTCCCCCAGGCGGACTAGGCCATTCCCTGCATTCGGGGTGTAGACTTGGTTAAAGAAAAAGTCTTCAAATTCCAGGGTAATCATCCGTCCCTCTGCATCCATGGGTTCTGGTGCACCAATTTTAGGTAGGGTCACTTCAGGACTCATACCTTTTTTATAGAGGGTCATAGTCCCTGCATAGCCCTTCCTAGCAGGTTCACAGGAAGTGACCCAAGCATAGTCATAGTCTGGAAACCACTGGGCCAGAAGTTCCTGGTGTTTTTTACTGGGCCCCTTGACGGGCAACTTGGTTTCTTGGATGGCAATAATATCTGCATCTTCCTCTTGTATTGTTTTTAAGACCTGTCGAGACAGCTGGGCCCGGGCTGAGTCACTGGTTAAGGCCGCATTTAAAGAATCAATATTCCATGAAATAAATTTCATCTTTTCCTCCTTACTGGTATTCTTCTACTTGCTATTTTAGCAAATAAGCAGCCTCCTTACAAATGAAGATAAAAATTCCCCTAAAAGTCCATAAAAAAAGAAAACCCACAAGCTGTGGGCTTCTCTTTAAAAAAATTATTGTTGGATTAAATAGGGGCCTAGGCTTTGGGCCAATTTTTGGATGGGCATGGATTGGACCACAACCTGGCCAGGTCCCTTGACCACTGTATTAAAGAGGCCTTCTCCGCCGAAGACAATATTTTTTAAGCCTTCCACTTGTTGGATTTCCATTTCACAGCTATCATCCATAGCTGCTAAAGATCCTGTATCCATGACAAGTTTTTCTCCAGGAGCCAGGTCATAGATTTGGCAGTAGCCATCTACTTCTAAAAAGGCAGTCCCTGGGCCTGTGATTTTCTGCATGATAAATCCTTCTCCCCCAAACAAGCCTGCGCCTAGTTTTTTACGGAAATAGACAGAAATGTCCACTCCTTCTGTGGCACACAAAAAAGCCCTCTTTTGGACAATAATACTTTGACCAGCTTCTAGGTCCCTGGCCAGGATTTGTCCGGGGAAATTGGAAGCAAAGGCAATTTCTGCCGGTCCCCGGGCCTTGTAGGTGGATAAAAATAAAGATTCTCCGGAAAACATCCTTCCTAGAGCCTTGCCAAGTCCCCCAGAGCTGGTGGATGTTTCAATATCTCCCTTCATCCAAGACCGGCCTCCAGCCTGGGAGATGAGGGTGTCGCCTGCATTTAGTTGAAAAGTGAGGACAGGTAGGCTGTCCCCTTTAATGGTGTAGTCCATGGTTTCCTCCTTTATCTTCTTTATATCTTATTTTTTTATATACCCAAAATTTTTCAGTTTATTTAGATTTTCTCAAGTCCACCATGGATTCAATAGCTCCAAAGCGACCGATGGATTTTTGGGCATAGGATGTGGCAAAGGCCATGGCTTCCCTATCTTTCTTCCCCTGGGCCAGGCCATGGACAAAGGCTCCAAGATAGGAATCTCCAGCCCCTGTCGTGTCTTTCACTAGACAGGTTTTTGATGGAAGGTGAAAATGTTCTTCCTTAGTAAAGAGGCTGGACCCCCGGGCTCCCTGGGTTAAAACCAGCTTGCCTACTCCTTTTTCCAATAAACTTCGGGCCCGGTCTTCTTCTCCGTATCCCTCCAAGGGCCCTCCTGTTAAAATGGATAACTCTGTTTCATTGGGAATCAGGTAGTCGATATAGGAATAATAGTCTTCTTTAAAGGAAGGATTCCCTGGAGCCGGGTTGACCAAGGTTGTTAAACCGTAATCTTTCCCTATTTCAAGGGCCCTATAGACAATCTCTAAGGGAAGTTCAAATTGAAGGACAAGGTAGTCTGCTTTTTTAAAGAGAAAGGATTTTTCCTCCAGGTCTTCTGGCCTAATTTTCCAGTCAGCTCCAGGATTCACCACAATGGTATTATCTCCATTCTTATCTACATAAATACAGGCCGCTCCTGTAGGCCCTTCCTGGTCCAGTATATAAGAGGGATTGAACCCTTCTTCCTTTAGAAAGGATTTAATTTTTCTTCCTTCTTCATCCTCTCCCACACTTCCTAAAAGGTCCACCTGACCACCACAACGGGCACAGGCTATGGCCTGGTTTAAGCCCTTGCCTCCCAAGGACTTGTAGGCTTCCTCAGCTAAAATGGTCTCTCCTCTTTCAGGCAAATGGTCCAGGCGGTAGTTTTGGTCCATGTGGATGGATCCTATAACAAGTATGGACATGGTTTTAATCCTTCCCCTTTCTCAGGAGTTCTTCTTGGAAGACATCCATTAAAAAATCCGGATCCACCCCGGTATAGAGGCGACAGTTCTTCCTGGAACTGGTCTTGTCCACTTGAACCAATCCTCGCCTTTCTTCTCCAGTTTCCACTTTTAAGTCCACTTCTTCCCAGGTAAACTTTTCTTGGTACTTGTCCACTAAAAGAGTCAAGGGATCGTGGAGTATACAGCCTCGCACGCCGTCTTTTCTTTGGTAGATATCTAAGTAGGCCTTGGTAATTTCTTGAATAAATTTCCCAATTTTTGGATTTTCTTTTTCTATAGATTCCATCCTGTCCTGGGTCAGAAGACCATACTGGGTCAGGTCCAGGGGAACTAAGTCTACCAGGCCAGGAAAGTTTTCAAAAACATCCCAGGCGCTATGGGGGTCACACCAAAAATTATATTCTGCCAGGGCTGTCACATTTCCAGGCACATAGGCATTGCCGCCCATAACAATAAGTCGGGCATTTTTAAAGGCTTCTCGGTCTTTTTTTAAGGCCAGGGCCAAGTTGGTCAAGGGTCCCAGGGCATAAATGGTCACAGGTTCCTTTTTTAAAAGGGCAATTAAGGCGTCCATACCATTTTCCTGGTAGTCCAAGTCTTCATAGGGAAGGTCCGTTCCTCCCAAGCCATCCCCTCCATGAATATCCACCCCCGTACTCAGGGGGTAGACTTGGGGTCTATCTGTTTCTGTATAAATAGGAAAGTCTTTCCCTAAAAAATGACTTAGGCGAAAGACATTAACAAGTCCCTGGTCCCGGTGGACATTTCCAGAAACCAGAGAAATCCCTTTAATATCCAGTCCCATTTGATGTGCCAGAACAATGGCTACCGCATCATCAATGCCAGGGTCTGTGTCTATAAATACTTTTTTCATTTCCACCTCTTTTGTTCAATCTTAATGGCCCTCTTTAAAATAGATTTCTTGCTTTTCCCAGTCAATACCTGCAATCCGTACAATGGAATAGACCTCTAAGCCTGCTTCCTCCAACCTTTGCCGGCCTGGCTGGAAGGACTTTTCCACGCAAATTCCAATTCCCGCCACCTGGGCCCCAGCTTGGGAGACCAAGTCCACCAGGCCCATAGAGGCCTCGCCATTGGCCAGGAAATCATCAATAATTAAGACAGAATCTTCCTTTTTTAAGTAATCCTTGGATACCACCACCTGGGACCAGGTCTTTTTTGTATAGGAATAAATATCCTTGGAATAGTGGTCCTGGCCCTCCATGGTGGAAGGCTTGGCTTTTTTGGCAAAAACCATGGGGACATTGAGCTCGGCCGCCAGCATAATAGCCGGTGCAATGCCGGAAGCTTCTATGGTTAAAATCTTGCTAATTCCCCGGTCTTTAAAGTGCCTGTAAAAATCCCCTGCAACTTCCTTCATCACCTGGGGATCAATTTGTTGGTTTAAAAATGAGTCAATCTTTAGTACATTTCCAGGGCAGATGACCCCGTCTTTGCGAATGCGTTCTTCTAAATAGGTCAAATCTCTTCCTCCTCCCTGTCTTTTCTATTTTACCATATTTTTTCAGATGGTTCTCCCATGGGTTTGTCGGTAATATAGGCATTGAGCTTGGTAAACCGGTCTAGGTTTTTAAAGACTTGGTAGATGGCCGACCGGATGATAAATTCTTCCACAGTCTTGGGAAGAGGCAGTTTATCTGCATTTTTCTTTAGGTAGTTAATTCTCTCTTGGACGGCATGGATAGCTCCTTCTTCTGTTAACTGGGTAGAGGTGGTCTTGAGCATGTAGGACATTTGCAGACCCTTTGCATAGGAAGGAGGAATTTCCGACAAGTCTTCATACATTTCCTTCAATAAATCCAGCTCTTGCCGGCGAAGATTTAAGTCATATAAAATCAGACTGGAGTCTTGGTTCATATTTTCATCTTCAGTGACAGCCAATTTTATGGCCTTTTCCAGGTTGTCTTCCAGTTGCTTAAAGAGATGTTCATATTCTTGGACATCCAGGTCCTCTGTCAGGCTCCGAGCAAAAAGATTTAGGATGGCCTTGATTTCTTCGTCAATTTCTATAATTAGTGCCTTCAGGTGTTTTTCTTCATTGGGCGCATAAAAATTCGTAAGCATGGCAAATCCCGTCCCTATAAAAACAAGGGCTAATTCGTTTAAAATAAGACCTGAATTGATGGTCTGGGCGGTTAAAATATGGGTCACAATGACGCTGGAGGGCCCCAAGCCCAATTCCACCTTCAGTAAAAAAGAAACAGGAACAAAAATCAAGAGATAGAGGCCAAAAATCCAGTTGGTATATCCGAATAGCTCAAAGCAAACCCCTCCAATGGTCAAGGCCACCACTGCAGATAAGGCTCTTTTGAGGCTCCCTTCAAGAGTTGCCCGTCTGGTGTCAAAAACATTTAAAATTGCAATAATCCCCGCTGCCGTAGCATATTCAAGCCCTAGGGCCTGGGCCATTACAATAGCTAAAATGGTCGCCACCACAGTTTTTATGGTGCGAATAAAGACTGTTTTTCTCATATTTCCTCCTATCGTACATTTATTTATATATATACCCTAACTTTAGAAAAAATCTCTCCCCTCTTCCCTTTCCCCTTAAGGGCTATTTCATGCTATACTAGAAATAAGGATTTGTACTTAAGGAGGCCTATTTGATGAAAAAACTTGGTTTTGGTTTAATGCGCCTTCCCCTCCTTCCTGGGGAAGAAAAAAAGATTGATTTAGAGCACTTAAATGATATGGTAGACTACTTTATTGAGGAGGGCTTCACCTATTTTGATACAGCCTGGTTCTACCACAAGGAGCAGTCGGAAGTTGCCATTGGCAAGGCCCTGGTAGACCGGTATCCTAGAGATGCCTATACCCTGGCCGATAAAATGCCCATTGCCCTTTTAAATCCTGAAGGAAAGTCCCCTGAAGAAAAGGAACACGAACTGGAAGACTACTTTCAAAAGCAGCTGGAAAAAACAGGCGCCGGCTTTTTTGACTACTACCTGCTCCATTCCCTAGATGCCAAAAAATTTGCTGTGGCCAAGTCCTACCGGGCCTATGAATTTTTACTGGAGAAAAAACGTCAGGGCTATGTTAAGGAATTAGGCTGCTCCTTCCATGACAGTCCCGAAGTTTTAGAGGATATTTTGTCCACCTACAAGGACCTGGACTTTATCCAACTCCAAATTAACTACCTGGACTGGGACCACGAAAAAATTCAGTCCAAGGCCTGCTACCAAGTAGCCCGAGACTTTGGAAAAAAGATTGTGGTCATGGAACCTATTAAAGGAGGAAACTTGGCCCAGATTCCAGAAAAAGACCTGGAAGACTTAAAGGCACTTCGGCCAAATCTTAGTCCGGCAACCTGGGCCCTCTCCTTTGCCGCCAGCCTGGATGGGGTTTTTATGGTCTTATCTGGCATGTCCAACCTAGACCAAATGAAGGAAAATACCAGAGCCATGAAGGATTTTCGTCCCTTAAATCCAGAAGAAATGGAAGCCCTTCACAGGGTCCGGGAAGACTTGAAAAAGAGCAAGACCATTGCCTGTACAGAATGTGAATACTGCCTGACAGAATGCCCTCAAGGCATTCCCATCCCTTCCTACTTTGCCTACTTTAACCGAGACAAGCTTGGCCTAGGCGGGGACCAAGGCCGACTTTTTGCCAATAAAAAAGAAGACTCCACTCCTCCCTCTGCCTGTATTGCCTGTGGGGCCTGCCAAGAAATTTGCCCCCAATACCTGCCTATTATTGACCTGCTAAAAAAAGTAGACCAACATTTTTCCCATTAAATTTAAAGCTCCCTTTTTCCAGGGAGCTTTTCCTTGCAAAAAAACAGGAGCTGGCTCAGCCAACTCCTGGTCTTTAAAAATTTCTAATTTTATTCACTCTTTAAGGCTACAGAAAATCTTCCCTTGACCTCTTGCCGTCTTTTGATGAAAAGTAGGAAGGCCACGAGGGCAACAATGCCGAAGCCCAAACCTAAAACAAAGGAATGACTAAATCCAGCAATAATAAAGGAAATAGCACTCACCGAGGCCACGAGAAGGCCATAGGGCAGCTGGGTGGAGACATGGTCCACGTGGGCACAGCCGGCTCCAGCTGAAGACATAATGGTTGTATCGGAAATTGGAGAGCAGTGGTCCCCACAAACAGCTCCAGATAGGCAAGCAGAAATCCCAATGATAAAGAGGGGGTTGCTGGAATCAAACATGGAAGCGACAATGGGAATTAAGATTCCGAAAGTTCCCCAGGAAGTTCCTGTTGCAAAGGCAAGTAAAATCGCTACAATAAAGATTACGGCAGGAAGTAAAGAGGTCAGTCCTTCAGCAGCTCCTCCCATGAGACCGCCAACATATTCTGCAGATCCTAAAAGATTGTTGGAAATGTTCTTTAAGGAAGTGGCCATGGTTAAAATAATAATGGCCGGTACCATGGCATTAAAGCCTTCTGGTAGGCAATCCATGGCCTTTTCAAAGCTTAAAACACCTCTTAAAACAAAGTAAATAATACTAATAATTAAAGTAATGACAGATCCCCAGGGCAAGCCTACTGTGGCATCGGTATTTCCAAAGGCGCCAACAAAATCTCCTTGGAATTCTCCGCCGGCTTCAAAGAAGCCCCCTACATAAATTAGGGCAAGAACAGAGATGACAATTAAGGTCAGGATTGGAAGAACTAAGTCTAAAACCCGTCCATCTGGATGGCCCTTTTCTGCCGTCATGGTCCCTTCCCGGTGACTTAGGTCTCCGTCTAAAACAGCCTTCTTTTCAAAGCCGGCCATGGGCCCAAAGTCTACATCTAACATCACCATAGAGAAGACAAAAATCAAAGTTAAAAGAGAGTAAAAATTGTAGGGAATAGCCCGTACAAAAAGTTCAATCCCTGAAAGTCCTGTTCCGTCTGCATAGCCTGAAACAGCAGCTGCCCAAGAGGATATGGGGGCGATCATACAGATTGGCGCCGCAGTGGCATCAATAATATAGGCAAGCTTGACCCGAGACACCTGGTGGCTATCTGTAATAGGCCGCATAACAGAGCCTACAGTCAAGCAATTAAAATAGTCATCAATAAAAATTAAAATCCCTAGTAAAAAAGTAGCCAGTTGAGATTCTCTCCGGCCCTTAATTTTTTCCACAGCCCAGCGCCCAAAGGCGGAAGTTCCACCGGATTTGTTAATTAAGGCAACCAGAACACCCAAGATAACTAGAAAGATAAAAATCCCAGCGGTGTCGGCAACAGACTGGATAAAGCCATCAGAAATTACATGGTCCATGGCCGTGGGGAAAGACCCTCCAGAGGCTAAAACAGCCCCAATAAAAATCCCTGTAAACAAGGAGGAATACACTTCCTTGGTCATTAAAGCCAGGGCAATGGCAACAATCGGCGGTAGTAGGGCCCAAGCCGTTCCCTTGGTCTCAACTCCACTTCCTACAGCATAGGCCGAGATGCCAATAGCGATAAGTCCTACAATTAAGGCAATGTAAAGATTTCTCTTACTTGTCATTTTCAATTCTCCCTTCATTATTCCTTTTCCATCGTTCTTACTTAAACAAATAAAAAGAGCCATGACGCTCGCCATGACTTAAATTTCTTCACTGGAATAATGAAGCTTTAAAACCACGACAGCACTCCGTTTTGGTAAACGACAGTCCGGCGGATATTCTCCGACGGCCCGGTAGCCAGGGTCCTTGGGCAGGTCCTTAGTTCCTCGGCGATACTTCCTTTGGCAAGCTTCCATTTCCCGAAAAAAGCTTGTTACTTATAAGTCTCGCGCCTCTATCACGCTTTTTAACTTGTTTCATGTATCCTACCATCTATTTTCTATCTTGTCAACCTGTTTTTTGAAAATCTTTATAAATTTTAAGTAGATTCCCTTCCTTTTTTCCTAGTCTTCCTCCTCCCTTGTGGATTTTTCAATGATTTCCTTATGGTCTGGATATTTTTCCAAAAGTTCCTTCCGGCCCCAAAGTTTAAAGTCTCGAAAGTCAAAACCTGGGGCCACCATACAGGAAACCAGAGCAAATCCCTCCTGAACACTGGCAGCAAAAATAGATTCTCCCGGAACACAATATTGGAGCCTCATTCCTTCTTCTAGGTTCTCTCCCAGGGTCACTTCTTCAAAGTCTCCATTTCGGTGAATCATATGAATGGTCAAGGGACTTCCCAGGTGAAAATACCAAACTTCATCTGAGGACAATTGGTGAAATTTTGACCCATTACCCTCTTCTAAGAGAAAATAAATAGATGTGTAGAGGGGTCGAGAAAAACCTCCCCCTTGAACCTCTTCCTTGGCCTTTAACATTTCCCTGTAGTAGCCCCCTTCTGGATGAGGGGCCATTTTTAATTCCTGAATCCAATCTTTTGCCCTTTTCATAGTCCCTCCTTCTTCTTTATTTTACCACAAGATTTCCCATACTTTTTTCAAAACTTCCCCTCTCTCTTGCAGTCCTAACTTAAAATCTGTAGTATATAAATAGCTTATATAAAAGGAGGCTCTATGAAAAAATTCTCTTTTATTCTTGTCCTTGTCCTGGTTCTTCCTCTTATGGCCTGCTCCAAGGAAAAAAATGTTACAAGGGACAACACGACCCAGCCCGCCCAGGAAATCAACACAAACCTGAATAAGGATGACGAAAATGCCCTTGAGGGGACACCTTCTTCTGAAGACGGGCCAGACTATGAAGCCAAGCCAAATTCCCTTGTTTCCGACGACAATTCCAAGGACACCACTTCGTCAGAAAAGCTTTTGGAAAAACCAATTGAGGAAAAAGACCTTGTGGAAGTGGACATTATGGACCCTGAAAATGAATATCAGTCTGTCCCCCTCTACCTCCAAGGAAGGGTTGGGGTTGATGATGTCCAAAGTGGAAATAAAATCCGCCGAGAGCTGGTCCTTGTTTTTGACCATGCCCTTAGTTTCGACAAGGGGGTCACCAAGGTCGATCGATTTTCTCTAGGTGTGGTAAAAAATTACGTCACCGGCGAGGATGGAGACCTCTACTATAGCTATGATCCTGATCCCGATGCCTTGGGGGCCGGCTACTCCTTCAAGGAGGGGCAAATTATTTCCTGCCTGGGATTTTATAATATTCCAACAACCCAATACCAAAATATCAATTGCTTTCTTACAAATGTTCAAAAGATTGAGTTCCTGGATGCCATAACAGAATACCCCCAAGTCCAGCCTTTGAGCAATTTTCAAAATAATTAACCTCTAAAGAATGAACTTTTCCATTCATATGTCATCGTGGAAAGACTTTCATTCCCCAAGGCACTTTTTCTGTCTGCATTTCCTTGCACTTATCTCACCCCTTCACCTTTTTGGCAGTTTTTGCTAGGGGAAAAGAGATAAGTGCCTTTTTTTGCAAAAAATAAATGCTGGAGTCCAGCGTGACCCCAACATTTATTATAGAACTATCGAAAAATTTCTCTCAACTAGTAAAACGACCATTTAAAACCCATACAAGGGATTCTTGAACTCTCCAGGACCCAGTAAATATTTATAATGTCTTACTCCAAAATTATCTGTAATGGTCATATTTTCATGGTCGATCAGTTTAATTGTGGATAAATCGTCATATGCCATGATAAAATAACTTTCCTCATCCTGGGCAATCCTGTTTCCTATCTCTTCTGCCGTGAGGAGGCTTCCCAGCTCTTCTTCAAGAAGTTCCTTCTCTGAGAGGTCTTCAGGAAGATTATAAATCTTTACGTTTTTATAGTTTGGATCCTTGAAATAATCATTTTCCATCAAATCATAACTATCCAAAATTTGTTTTAGTCTTGCCTGAATTTGAATGGACTGGTTTCCTTGGTCGTAATTGACCACTTTGTATTTTCCAAAAACCCCTACATCACTTTCATTATAATAAAAGGCTATCCTATCCTTGGAAATTGTAACCCGAATATCTGCATGTGGCTCCGGTTCCTTAAAGGACTGGTCAATATCTCGCCAAGTTCCATATATTTTCCCTAAAAGTTCTTCTGGAGAAATCCTGTTTTCTGCCTTAAAGTCCTCTTTTTTGCCTTCTATTTTTTTTGTTTCTGTTTTTCCTCCAGTGTCTTTTTTCTTTTCTCCAAATTTCGTTTGTACTTTTAAATTCTTTTGCTTATGGAGATCAAAGACATTGACATTTTCTAGAAAGAGGACTTCCTTGGTCTTTTTATCTGTGAACTTAAAGCTATAGGAACCATAGTCTAGCTTGAGTTTAATGGGGCCCTTGGGGTCCCCCTCTATTTTTTTATAGTAATTTTTCGTCCTAAACTTAAAAAACCAAAATTTTTTATAGGACTTTCCATTGATTTCCAAGGAATAATGAGGATAGGGCTTGCCTTGGGAATCCAAGACATCTATAGAAAATTCATTGTTTAAATAAATTCCCTGCTTCTGTATGTTTTCTTCCCTTGCTTCTAGCCTATCAAGTTCTCTTTGAACACACCGGGCATAGGCATCACACCCCTTTGCATTGGGATGTATAGATTGGGCACTGGTAATCTCCGTTTCCTTCAGTTCTCCGTGCCTTGCAAATAAACTAATCCCATATAAAAAAGGATCTGCTGCATAGGCCCCATGTCCTTCAAATTCTTTTTCCACATCCACAAAGCTTATATTCTTTCCTTCTTTTCTACATTCAGCCACAATCTTACTCAGGGATTTATTAAACTTACTGACGTTATAATTAATCAGTTCTGCTTCTTTTTTTGTGATTCCCTTTTTTTCAAATGCATATTTTATAAGCCCAAGTTCTCCATCGGGTTCTAAGTCAAAAGTCCCATCTACATCAAATAATTTGGGGTAGCCCACCACAATTACATGGGCATCTTTCCCTGCCTGCTTTATGATGCTGTTGTAGCTGTCATAAATATCTTTCTTAATTCCATCTTCTTTATCAAACTGAGCCCAAATTCTTTCCAATTCTCCCTCAAGAATATTGGGGTTATCATAAGAAGTCTTTGCTGCCGTCTCTATGATTTTTACAAAATCAACATCATTGCCCCCTATAGTCAGGGTGACATAGTCTACCCTTTGTCCTCTTTCCTTTAGTTGTTGAAAAATTTCCGTCTGAGCTGGTAACTTGGCTTTTTCCCCCGTATCCTTAAAAACTTTCTTACTATAGGCTTTCTCTTGCTCATGGTCAATGTCTACTGTTCGAGCTCCAGATGCTGCCTTGAAAAACCACTTGTCATCCTTGTAGTCCTTCATGGGCCCCATGTTTTTTAATCGAAGTTTCCCCGGCCAGGCATTTTTTGACCTGTGGGCCAACCAGTCTTGATTATCTGGGCTTTTAATAATAGCTCCAATCCCATCTACCTTGCTATAGTAAGGGCCGTTCCCTTCACCGGAGGAATAGGAATCTCCTAATGAAACCATGGTTTTTTCTACAGACTCTTCCTTGTCCATGGCAAGACAGATGGTCAGCATTCCTAAGCAGGTTAAAATACCTAATAATTTTAGAGTAACTTTCCTAATTTTTTTCATGGCCACCTATTTCCTTACTTATTTTCCCTAGGGTCTCCTTATCTACCAGGGGCAGCCGGTTGACTTTTAAGACCTTCTCTTTTGGTTTGGTCCGATAAAATGTTCCCGTCTTTGAGTCATAAGATGTCATGATTTCATCTTCGGAAAAAATCATTCGTTTAGAGAACATATTTCCCTGGTCATCCCCTATGGGGCTTGCAGTCAAATTTTTCCCCGTTATCCGAATGGACCATAGGATTCCCGTCTCATCATAGTAATCCATCTCATAGGAGGGGTGGATGTCTTTTTTTGACCCATCAATTTCTGTCTCCCCTATATAATTTCCCTCTCCATCATACCTATAGACAAGGGGAGACTCCTTAAACCCTCTTTCCCTTAAGACTTGGTCGGCTTCCCTTTCAGAATAAGAATTGGACGGGTCTTTTGCACTTAATTTTTCTATAATTTCTGAATTTTCCTGAAAGTATTTTTCCAGGTCCTTTTCAGGTTGCTTGAAAAAATTTTTATCAAGTCCTCTGGCTCGCAGGGCTTGGTCCAGCTCTTTGGCACTTTTCGTTTCTATGGTCTCCTCATGGTCGATTCTTTCAATAATCCCCAGATTTTCCAAAAGAAGGAATCCAAGGACCAAGGCGGCTATAAAAAAACCAAGAAAAATTCCTATTTTCTTTGTTTTCGTCATTTCCCATCTCCTTTTCGATCTTGTTGTGTCCTATTCCTTTTTATCAAAGGTCCCTTATGAAATCATTTCCCAAATAAAGCAGAATTCTCTTTATAGGTGATAGCCAATCCACATAACAATAAAAAAGGAAAATATCTGGATAAAATTTAAGAGGCCAAAGACCAGGCTCCGGTTTCGGATGGAAAAGCCCAGGCCAACCAGGCCTAAAATAGGGCAGATAAAAACTGTGGTTAAGCCCATGGGCCTTAGGGCACCGAAGGCTCCATACCTCCCTATGTAGGAGAGGGCCAGGAGGACCAGGCCTAAGAAAAAGGTCCATTTATGAACTTTACTAAGTCCTGTAGTTTCTTTCATAAAATCTCTCCTTTAGCTGTATAAATATCCCTAGTTTATAAACTATATAATCCCTTTAAAACTTTATTTTCTAAAAACACTTCGAAAATATCCTTGCTAGTCTTTGCAGCTACCTTTTGGCTGGTCTAAAGCCAGCTGCCTTGGCCTCTTTTTCTGTATTGAAAAAAACAGCATTTCTTAGGCTTACTTTTTTATAATCTCTGTTTGTCGGCAGATGGTAAATACTTGAGTTTTTATTGCCAATAATCCTTCCATTGGCATAAAGATAGGCCTTTTCCCCCCTATTTCCCAGTGCTTTCTTCTTTTCTTGAGGCTTTTCCTTTTGTTGGATAAGCTCTTCCTTTTGTTGATTCAGTTTTTCCTTTAGCTTTCCTTGTCCAGAATCTTGAATCCAAACCGAATAGCTTTCTTGGTCCCAGCGTACTTCTTTTCCATAGAGCTCTGCTATCAGTCTTAAAGGAACAAAGGTCCGATTATTTTTAATTTCAGGAGCAATGTCTGTAGCCACCCTTTCTCCATTTTGTACATAATATTTTTCCTTTAAGGGCAAAAATATCTCATTTCCCTCTTTTTCTAGGGAAACTTCTTGTTTTTCTTGGTTCCAATCCACTTTTACACCAAGGTTTTCTGAAATCACCCGGATGGGGACCAGGGTCCGCTCATTTTTTACAAAGGGAGCATCTGCTGTTTCAATCTTTTCATTGTTGATATAAATATTAATATCCTTTGCAAAGACAGGGCTAACCAGGATATTTGATAATAAGAGGACGACTCCTATTCTTTTCACTATTTTTTTCATACCTTTTCTCCTTTCTCTTCTTATTACAACCATTATACCAAATTTTCTAGCTACTGGTTTTACAAACCTGAAGCTTTGCCTACAAAAAACTCCCTGATTCTTAACCAGGGAGTCTTGTTTAATCGTCTTTATTTTTCTCTACTAAAAATACTGGAAAAGGCATCATAGGGGTCATAGGCAATGGGTTCTAAGTCCAAACCCTTCAAATAACTAGGGTCTACATATTTTTTATCCACAATTAATTCATAGGTATAGTCTTCAAACCAGGTGTCGGCCATGGAAAAAATTCCCTTCTTTCCATTTTTATTCCCCCAGGAATTTTCCACCTTCCAAAAATCTGGCTTCCCATCTTTTAAATGGACTCCGGTAATATTCATGGCGTGGGTGGCTGCAGACTGACGAGAGTCAATCCTATCGGCCTTGGAATAGTCGCCCAGTGACACCAAGGTGTCCTCATAATTGTAAAGGGCTTCATCTAAAATGCCTGCCTTCCGGTCACTCATCTTTCCTACATCACAGGCAAACCAGGCTGTCTTTTTGTCCTTTAAGGACTTGATCAAGGCTTCTTTCATGACTTCCATAGGAACATTTAACCCCTTCAAGCCCTCTCCTTCTTCCAGGTTTTTTATGTCCGGACTGGTGTAGACTCGGCCATAGGGATGACGGGAACGGGGATCATTAATAAGCCGAATCATAGGTTGATAAAAATCGCCCAAATATTTCTCATAAAAAGTCTTGGGTGTTAGATCTTTATCTAGATGGTAGATTTTGTCTTTGTCCACATATTCAAAGTCAAAGGAGTCCACAGGCTTCCCAATACACTTGACTAAAATGGTATAGACCTTGGCGAGACAGGCTTCCTTCAGGTCTTGAATTTCTTCTGGCCCTTTTGCCCGACGGATGTCCATGGCATATTTTTTTAAGACTTCCTGGATTTGACTAAACATCTCGCCAGAATCCCCTGTGTGGAAGCTTTCTCCCATGACATTTTTAGGGACAATCCCATATTTTTCAATCAGAACCTTAAAATGTTCAAAATAGCCTCCATCATCTGTCCCAAAACTCAGGGCCCGGACCACTTCCCGGCTGTTAACATCTAAGTCCTTGGTCTTAATGATTTTTTCTAAAAAAACGTTGGATTTTTCCATATTGTCATAAAAATAGAGGTAACTTTGAGAAAATTCAAATTCTTCCAGCTTTAAGTCCGCCATAATCTTTGGCCGGGCCATGTTTAAGGCGGCAAACATCCAGCAGCGACCGGTCTTTTTTTGGTCTGTAATATTTTTATGGTCTACTTCTTCGTTAAAGATAAACTTGTGCTGGTTGATGACTCTTCGGTTCTTGCTGGCTTCTTTAAGGCCCAGGTTGGAAATGGCTCCTTCTATAACCTGGTTGGTCTTGTCCTTTTCATAGGCTGCGTCAAACTTTTTATAAATATCTTTATTTAATTCCTTCATAAGTCCTCCTTTTAGCTCTCTTTTATGGCATATGCTAGTATTTTAGTCCTCTTCATCCTATTCGTCAAATTTTAAAATTTCCCCCTCCACTCTTCCACCGTTGACTTTGAAAAAAGAACCACTTACCAGAAAAGACTGGAAAATTCCCTCCTCCCTGCTAGAATAATACTTGAAGGGAGGCTCTTATGAATGTAGAAATCTTTATTGATGAAAATTACCCAGAAACCACAGTAAAAATTTACGCCAAGACCTATTCCAAGGACCTTGAATGGATTAAGGACCAGCTCTTGGGCCATCCTCAAGACAAGATTACAGCCTTTACTGGATCGGAGGTCCAAATCCTGTCCTATAAGGACATCTTGCGGTTCTATAGTTTGGATAACAAGGTCTACTTGGACACCATGAAATCCACCTACACCACCCGGCTCCGTCTCTATCAATTGGAAGACCGGCTACCGAAAAAGCAATTTATTAAAATTTCCCGGTCTGAAATTGTCAACTTGGACTATGTCAAGGGCCTGGACCTGTCCTTTACCGGAACCATTGCCTTGGAATTAAAAAATGGTCAAGTATCCTATGTTTCCAGAAGAAGTTTAAAAAATTTTAAAGAAGCCCTTGGGCTTTAGGAGGTTCCTATGAAAACTTTAAGTAAAATCATTACATCCTTCGTCATTGGCGTAGGTATTGGCAACCTGATTGAATGTCTTTTAACCCTATATTTCGGTGAATTTGTCATGGGGACGCCGGATTTTTTAGCTGCCCATCCCTCTCTTGTTTTTGTAAAGCTCGTCCAAACTGGCATTTATGGTGGTTTTGGTCTGGTTTCCCTTGTAGGTCAGGAACTTTTTGCTAAAAAAGAAATTTCTCTCTTCAAGGCCACCACCCTCCACCTCCTCTCGATTTTTGCCTACTTTGCCTTTGCCGGTTTTTACCTTCGCTGGTTCACAGACTTTTCTGTCTTCTTCATTTCCTGTGCCTCCTTCCTCCTCATCTATTTTATTATTTGGACCCTTATTTACCTGGCTGAAAAAAGAAAATTTGAAGAAATAAACCGACAGTTGCAAAAAAAGCAAGAAGGAGTATAAAATAAGCCCTCATCTTTAGACTTTCTAAAAAGGAACCGGCCCCTGCAGGAGCTGGTCCTTTTTTCTTGCCTCCATAAATATTGATGGCCAGACTCCCCCCTCAAGACTCTCCTGGGAAATATAAAAAGGTTTTATCATGTTTTTATGCTTCCTTCAAGTTTTGACCCATCCTTTTACAAAAAATATGGTCGTTTCTAAAAAAATTCTTGCTTTATCCCACCAATGTGATACAATTATCTACAAATTTTATTTTCCTGGCCTCCAATAGGGGAGGCTAGATGTGTATTGATACTTGTAAAGGAGGGTTTATGGAACGCAAAGGCTTTAGCAGCAACTTTGGTATGATAATGGCTGCTGTCGGATCAGCTGTGGGACTAGGTAATATATGGAGATTTCCTTATATTGTGGGAACAAATGGAGGAGGCGCCTTTCTACTTGTCTATATTCTAATTTGCATTGTCATTGGCGTTCCAATCCTCGTCAGTGAAATGTTAATTGGTCGGAGGACAAAAACCGATAGTGTGGACTGCTTTAAAAAGTTGGCCCCTGGAAAGAAATGGTATATTTCAGGTATTATCGCCGTCATTGCTTCTTTCTTAATCTTAAGCTTTTATTCTGTCGTCGCAGGATGGTCCTTGGAATATATTGTAAAAAGTGCCGGCAACCAATTTGTGGGGAAGAGTCCGGATGAAATTTCCAACCTCTTTACTAGCTTTATTTCTTCTCCCATTAAGCCCATTGCCTGGACTTTTGTCTTTATGCTGATGACCATGGTCATTGTAAAATCCGGTGTTTCTGAAGGAATTGAGAAAGTGTCCAAGGTGGCCATTCCTGTTCTCCTAGTGATTGTCATTCTTCTTGGCATCCGTGGAGTCACCCTGGCTGGCGGAAGAGAGGGCTTGAAATTTTTATTCTATCCCGATTTCTCTAAGTTTACTATGGAAGGATTTTTAGCCGCCCTAGGCCATTCCTTCTTTACCCTGTCCCTGGGCATGGCCATTATGACCACCTATGGGTCCTATATTCCGGATGACGGAAATATTATAAAGTCCGCCCTGTCCATTGCATTTTTTGACACCTTAATTGCCGTTTTGGCTGGGATTGCCATTTTTACTTCTGTCTTCACCTTTAACCTGGACCCCACCCAAGGTGCCGGCCTGGTCTTTATCACCCTGCCCAATGTCTTTCCACAAATGCCTGGAGGATATTTATTTGGCCTGGCCTTCTTTGTCTTATTGGCTCTCGCCGCTTTAACTTCCACCATTTCTCTTTTGGAATCTTCTGTGGCCTTC
Organism: Clostridiales bacterium SIT11; assembly: GCA_001299455.1. Classification (GTDB taxonomy): domain Bacteria; phylum Bacillota; class Clostridia; order Tissierellales; family Peptoniphilaceae; genus Urinicoccus. The sequence continues at coordinate 407,240 of CYUK01000003.1, forward strand.
GGTGTGGACTCCTTAAAATTATCCCGGAAAAAAGCATCCTTCCTGGCTGCTGGGGGAATCTTCCTCTTATCTATCTTAAGCAGCTTATCCAATGGTCCGGATACTTCTCTTCATATTGCTGGACTCACTTTTTTTGATTTTCTCGACAAGTTGACTTCCAACTATATGCTCACCATTGCCGCCTTAATTGAAATTATTTTCTTAGGCTGGGCCTATGACAAGGACGCTATTTATGATGAATTGACAAACCACCATAGCCTGGAGCAAAAGGCCTTTAAGGCCTACTACATTGCCTTAAAATATATTGCTCCCATTGCCATGATTTTTATTATCTTAACCTCTCTAGGAATTTTAAAATCTGCATAAATCTCTACAGAGAAAAAGAGCCGGTTTTTTAAGAACCAGCTCTTTTTTTATGGAAATTTTCCAGTCTTTCCTTTACATATTGTCCTTTACAGCCACAGCCACCATTCTTGCCTTGGCACGAAGGTCTCCTCCTGCCTTCATTTCCATTTGTAGAATAACCTTTCTTTCCCCCAATTCTTCCACTTGGGCTTCAATGGTAATTTCTTCATTCATGGGCGTCGGTTTTTTAAAGTCCACTTCTAAGCGGGCCGTAATAAACCGGCCAATCACTGTTTCCTCTGTCAGGTCCAGACCTTTGGCCCTGTGGGCAAACCAGGCAGCAGAAGCTGTTCCATGGCAGTCAAAGGCTAGGGCAATAAAGCCACCAAAGAGGTTGGCTGGAACCCCTCCTGTATATTGGCTATCCGGTATAAACTGGCAAAGACACCTTTCCCCGTCTTCACTGGGATAGGACTTTAGGTGGAGGCCTTCCTTATTTTTTGGTCCACAGCCCCAGCAATGTTGAAATCTTTCCCCATAAGTATCTTGAATTGCAATTTTCTTTTCCTCAGCCATTTTTTACTCCTCCTTTATCTAGAGAACAGGCTCTTCCTGTCCTTATAAAATCCTAGTTTCTATTTACCCCGATTTCAAGAAAAATCTCTACTTTTTTAGCTTTTTCTCTGTTTTTTTAGTATGAAAGAGAGAGAAAAGCCTTCCTAAATTTATGCTATACTTACAATAAGAAGAATTTTCTACGATTTATAAACAGGAAGGCCCTCCTTGCCAGTAGGACTTGACTGGACCTTCTTCGAGAAAGGATCTGAACAATGAAAGAGAAAAAAAGAGGCCTTTCCCAGGCCATGGTTTTTATTCTTTTATTTGGTATTGTCAGCTTATTTTCTGACATGACCCATGAAGGCGCCTCCAGTATTCGAGGAGCCTACCTGGCCTTGCTAGGGGCCTCTGCCGGGACCATTGGTTTTATTTCCGGCCTTGGGGAACTGATTGGTTATTCCATGCGGTATGTCTTTGGAAAAATAACAGACCGGACCCACAAGTATTGGTTTATGACGATTTTCGGTTATATCCTAGATGTCCTGGCTGTCCCTGCCCTGGCCTTGGTTGGAGACAGGGGCTGGGTTACCGCCTGTATCCTCCTGGTCATCCAAAGAATGGGCAAGGCCATTAAAAAACCCGCCAAGGATACCATTATGTCCTTTGCCGCCTCCCAGGAAGGTGCCGGAAAAAGTTTCGGCATCCAGGAACTTTTAGACCAAATTGGAGCCTTTCTAGGACCTGTCCTCCTCTACCTGGTCATGACCTTTAAAAAAGAGGGCCCCCTCCTAGATACCTATGCCACTTGCTTTGCCATCCTGGCCATTCCAGGGGCCTTGACCCTCCTTATGCTTTTTGTCACCAAGCATAAGTTTCCAAATCCCGAACACTTTGAACCAGAAGTCAAGGACCCGGCCCCCTTTAAAATGAAGAAATCCTTCCTTTACTATATTGCCGGCATTAGTTTCTTTTCCTTTGGCTTTATTGACTACTCCCTGATTATTATGCACGTTTCCAGGACCTTTACTTCCCTGGCTCCCGGTTTAACAGAAACCTCCTCCCTCATTACCAGCGGAACCATCCCCCTCCTCTATGCAGGGGCCATGCTCATTGACGCCATTTCCGCCCTAATCTTTGGCTATATGTTTGACCGTAACGGCCTCAAGGCCCTGGTGGTCTCCACCCTGATTTCCGCTCCCTTTTCCTTCTTTGTCTTTTCCTCCCATTCCATGTCCTCTGTCCTCTTAGGCGTTGCCCTTTGGGGTGTAGGCATGGGGGCCCAAGAGTCTATTTTAAAGGCCGCCGTCACCTCTGTCGTCCCCAAGGCCAGTCGGGCAACTGGTTATGGAATTTTTGAATGCTCCTTTGGGATTTTTTGGTTCTTGGGAAGCTGGCTCTTAGGAGTTCTCTACGATTTAAGCATCCCTGCCATGGTGGCCATTTCCATCACCATGCAGGTCCTGGCCATCCCCCTCTATATGAAGTCCAAAAAATTAAGTGCCCAAGGCCTCTAAATTTAAAATTTCACCCTATGAAAGACCCCTATTCTCTGGAATAGGGGCTTTTTGATAATTATTCAATTTCAGTTAAAAATCACTTGGTCATTTTTTCTATTGCCTTTAAGCTTCAAGCTTTACTTGTCATACTTATAAAAGCCCTTGCCGGCACTGACTCCCAATTCTCCCTTGTCCACCTTTTCCCCAATCATGGTGAGAATCTTGTGGTTTAAGGATTCAGAATCCTTAGCATCGGCCTTGTTACTAATAATATTATAAACAGTCTTTAGGCCCACAACGTCCATAATTTGGAAGGGACCTACAGGCGCTCCTGTTCCCAGCCGCCAGGACAGGTCAATGGTTTCCGGATCTGCCACACCCTTGGCCCAAAGTTCTTGGCCTGCATCTAAAAGAGGGACCAAGAGGGTATTTAAAATATAGGCCGGTTGTTCCTTGTGGAGTTGGATGGGCACCATATTGATTTCTTCTGCAAAGCGAACTACAGTCTTGTAGACTTCCGGGTCTGTTCCAGGATGTCCCATACACTCGGCTGTGTTGTGGTTCCAGATTTCATTGGCAAAGTGGAGGGCCATATATTTTTCAGGCCGGCCTGTGTATTCTGCAAAAGTTGAGGGGACCAGTGTGGACGAATTGGTACAAAGAATGGTCTTGTCGTCAAAGCTATCCCGAATCTTTTTATAGAAGTCAATTTTTTCTTGGGGGTCTTCGGACATGGCTTCAATGGCAATATCCGCATCCTTTAAGGCCTTGTCCGGGTCTAATTCTATGTGGAGGTGGTCCTTAAAGTTTTTCTTGGCTTCTCCAATCAATTGGTCAATTTTTTCTTCCGTCATGGCCTCCCAATCCTTAATCAAGGCCTTGGGATACAAGTAAGCTCCTAAAGGATTGCCCAGTAATTTCTTGGATTCTTCCAAGGCTTCCAGGATTTTCCCTGAAAAATGGTCTACCTTAGGTTGGGTCCTGCCAATCGACCCCTCACTCCGAAGCCAAATCGTCGTGTCGTGGCCAGTGTAGGCACATATTAAAGCAATTTGTGTCCCCAGGACACCTCCACCTAAGAGAACAACCTTTTTAAATTCCATTTCTTCCTCCTTTATCTTTCTTTTATTTCAATACAGGTAAAAAAATCTTCACCAGACCCTTTGGAAAACCATCCTCCAAGGCCTTTTTGTTTTCCTATATTTACCCCAAATTTTTCATCTTAAAAGTATTTTGATATTTATTCTCTCTTTTCTATTAATTTTTTTCCACTAAAAAAAGACGATACTTTCATCGTCTTTTCCCTATATGGATTTTAAAGTTTTATTGACTCCCTTTAAAAGGTTGATAAAGGCTGTCCCCACCATGGGAATCCCCAAAGGCCCCAGGAGAAAGGCTAGAATAAAGGCCCCTACAGCAATGGGAATGGCTCCGTAAAGCAAGGACCCAATCCCAACAAGGAGACAAATCCCCATTAAAGGATAGAGCAAAATCTTTCCCAGGCCAAATACAATACTAAAGACCAAAGTACACAGGCTTAAAAGTAGATTAATTGGAAATAAGATCAGTTTTATAAGTCCCCTCAGCATTTTACCCCTTGCCTCCTTTTCTCTATCTTCCCCCATTATAGCACAGGCTCCATGAAAAAAGAGGAGACTTCCTGCAAATTAAGAAGTTCTCTTCCTTTTCTATACCTTTTCTTTACTTTTCAAGTCCAAGTTAAGAGCCTTCTTTCATAACTTCTGCATCCGACTGGTCGTCCCGGTTTTGATGGAAGTCCTCATGAATGGCCTTTAGCTGGTCCCTATTCATCTTGGTATCCATGGCATCTAGGCAAATTTCATAGACATAGTCCAGGTATTCCTTGACCTGCCCCTTTACACTTTCATCGGCCAACATATAAATCAGGTAGAGACCTTTGAGAACGGCTTCAGCCACCATAGGGTCCTCCTTGCCATAGTGGACAATTTGGGCAAAGGAATTGTAGAGTTCCTCCCGGACAGTGTAGCCGTTATAAATAATTTTTGTCTTTTCATTTTCATCTAGGACCACATAAAAGTTATTGGTAGAAAAAAGCTTCCCCAGGAGGTTGGAAATTTTGCCAATCACCATAATGCCGGTGTTAGGGTCATTGACTCCTGGACTCAGGGCCATTAGGGCAATTTCGATTAAATTGGTCATTTCATGGTGGTAGTCTCGGACATCATTTTTACTAACATTAATCACCAGACCACTGGCAAGCTTGGCCATGAAGTCCTTTTTCTCCTGGCCCTCCATTTCCAGGTCCTCCAGAAGATGGAGCCTGGCTATGTAGGTTCCCTTGGAAATGTATTCGCCAATCTTCTTTTCAATCACCACTTCCGCCTTCACTCCCTTGAGTTGGGCCAGCAAGGCTTTACTATTTACCTCATAGAAGTAGCCTGTTTCATTGGCAAAAATCTTCACCTCATCTAGGCTCTGGCTGGTAGAGATAAAGCGTTCTGAGGCCTTCCTCCTCTTGGCCTCTTCCTCAATCAGGCCATGGGCCTTGGTATAAACATTTTCTATAACATTGGAAACCTTGATGTCCTTTAAGACCCTCCGGACAAAGAGGATAAAGGAAACCATGGCGGCAACAGCATAAAAGATAGCAATAGTCCCGGATATAAGGGGAACCTTGGCGTCAATATTTTGCACCATAAAAAGGGAAAGGACTGTATAGAAAAAGCCGCCAATAAAGACACCAAAGAGGCTCAAGACATTGGGTTTATCAATAAAGTCTTGGACAATCCGAGGTGTAAAGGAATCCGAATATTTATTTAAAACCGTTAAAATCGTCGTAAAGGTAAAGGTGGAAACTGTCAAGAAGGTGCCTGACAAGGTGGACAGGAAGGAAGAAGTCACATCGGAAGACAGCAAGAGGACTTCCGGCAAATGCCTCTTCAGGCCTGGGTTTTTATAGTCCAGGGTCCAGGTCAGGATTAAAAGAATGAAAGAAATCAGGCTGTACCTTGTAATTCGTATAATATCTCGATTGTTGTAATAGAATAGTTTAATTTTATTTAACATGATTTCCTCCTTACCCCTATTTTACCATAGACTCCTGGAGAAAAGAACAGAAAAACCTCTTCCAGGCTTTTCCCAAAAAAAGAAGGGGTTTCCCCCTTCTTGTCTTCTCTTATTTTACATTGGTATTGATGTAAATTTCCACTAATCCCACAACTTTTCCTCCATCAAATTGAACCCAAAATGGTGGTTTATACTTTCGGGAAGCCATTTCCTTTTCAAAGGCTTCATAGGAAACTTCATGGGCGGCTGTCACCAGGCCCTTTTCTTCTCTCAGGTAAAACTTGCAGTCCTTGGCTAAGTCAAAAAGAACTTTTTCTTCCTTGTCGTCATAGACATTGGGACCCAAGGCTGGAGGCCCTAGCATGAGGTCGGCCCGTCTTTTGGCATTATTAATAGAGATAAATTCCCCAGGATTCAGGTTGATTTTCCCCGCTTCCTTGTCCAGAGAATTGATATAGGCTACGTATTTTTCTTCTTCCTTTAGATTATCCACAAATTGGACAGTGGCCAGGGCTTCTTGAAAGAGCTTTTCCTTTTCCTTGTAGGCTTTTTCCGACTCTGGACCATAGGGCAGGTCTGAAGCATAGTTGACTTCTGTGAAATATCCCTGGTCATACTTGAGGACTTCTGTCAGGACAATGGTAGAAAAACTGTAGTTGTAGGTTTTTCCAATGGATGCAATCAGTTCATTCCGGTCCTTGGTGAAAAATTCATAGGCATTGTTTTCAATATTAAACCGGGTGGAGATACTCTCATCAAAGCCCTTCGGCAAGTACATGCTTAGGCCGATTTCCGGATAGTCTCTCTTGGTCATCTTGGCCAGCTTTTCCTTGGTCACAGGTGGAAAGTTCTTTTCTCCTATCAAAACAGTCTTCATGGGACCATTCCAGTCCACCTTTTCTCCGTAGGCTTCTGCTACGGTCCGGGCAGGAATAAAGGTCCGGTTTTTTACAGCTTTTGCAGGGACGTCCATGGTCATTTCTTTGGTCGTCTTTCCTTCTTGAACTTTCAGCCTTTTATCCCCCAGGGTAAAAATCAGCTTTTTATCCCCCTTGGTCAGGTTGACTTGGTTTTTGTCCGCCTTCCAATCCACTTGAAAACCCAGGGCTTCAGACAGGGCCCGAACAGGCACCAGGGTCCTGGAATTTTCCACAAAGGGTTCCACATCTGTAGGGGTTTGCTTGCCCTTGACAATTAAGTTAATAGGGTCGTCTTGGCCATAGATGGGATTTCCCACTAAGATAAGGCCGAGACTCACAAGGGCGACTCCTTGAAGGTAGCTTAAAAATTTCTTCATGTCTTTTCCTCCTTCCACCTTCTCTGTTTTTATTTTATACCCCCTTTTAGGGCCTTTATTCAGATTTTTCCCACTTTAACTTGAGAAATTATCCACATTATACTAAGGGATCCATATAGCCTAATTTTACCGCCTTATTGTAGGCTTCAAGGGCGTTTCCCACGTCTAGTTTCCCGTAAATATTGGCCATATGGTTGTAGAGGGTCCGCTGGCTAATTCCTAGGTCCTTGGCAATCTCCTCCTTTTTCTTACCAGTTAAAAGTTCTTTTAAAACTTGGACTTCTCTAGCTGTTAGGGGGTCTATGATTTCCCCTTTTCTTTGAAGCTTTTTCCCCAGACAAACTCTTTCCAATTTTTCCATCAAGTCCTGGATTTCTATGGACTTGTGGATAAAGTCTGCCACCCCTAGTTTAAAGGCCCGATCCTTGTAATTTAAGAGGTCATAGGATGTGAGGATGACAATTTTTTGTCCAGGCTTTTCCTCCAGGATTTTCCGAATTAAATCAAGGCCTGTTTTTTCTTCCTTTAAGTTAATATCTACTAGTAGGATGTCGTAGGTCCTAGCCTTTAAAGTTTCAAAAAAATCACCTATATTGAAAACATAGTCACAGACTTCAACTCCGTCCTGGTCTTCCAAAAGACGTTTTATGGATTCCCCAAAAAGTTTATGGTCATCTAATAAAAGCAGTTTCATTTTCCACCCCCAATAAAACTTTTGTCGTCAGTACATCTTGGTTTAAGTCGTAGGCTATCCTTCCCGCCTTGGCGTCAATTAAGAGCTCTAGGAGAAGGACCCCTCTCTTAGATTTCTTGATTTTTTCGTAGTCCCCTGGACTGGTTCCGTTACTCTCCATATCTAGGATAATAAAATCTCCGTCCTGGTAAAGTTTATAGGTCAAATACGAGGCCTCTGAGTGCTTGTAAACATTATTGATTAATTCTTTTGATATGATAGCAAGAAGCCTCATAACTTGGTCATTCTCTTGAGTCTCCTGGTCTAAGGCAATCTCTTTGTAAATTTCTATTTCCTTATTTTCATATAGAGAAGACAGGTTTTGGATCATATGGTCTATGGACGTCTCAATGTTCACAGGCTCAAATAGGTTGGATTGGTAAAACTTCATCAACTGCCTTAACTTATTTTCTAGCTTGCTTAAAATGGACTTAGCTCCGGCTATGTCTGGATTTTTCAGGGACAGGTAGTTTCTTGTTGCAAAGATGTCCTGGATAATTTCATCGTGAATGATTCTTGCAAATTCATCTCTTTCCCTGGCCATATAATCAAATAGGTAGTAGGACCTATAGGTCTGTTCATAGCTAGATTCCCTTTCTTTTACGAAGAGGAGAAAGAAAAACTCCATGATGAGAAAAACAAGCTGGATAAAGACATGAATCATAACAGAATCCATATCAAAGAGATAAATAAAAGCAAACAGAAAAGCCAAAAATCCCAGGGTAAATCTTTGGACTGCCCCTCTTGAAATCGGCAGGATGTTCACATATTTGGCGGACTCCTGGACCAAAAATTTCTTGAGATAAATGGTCGTGGAAAGAAAGCTTACCAGGCCAAGAAGGATTTTAAAATTGAAGGAATCCACCATCATCAAGGCCAGGGGGACTAGGGAAGTGACCAGGACTAGGTTTGAAGCCATCCTTGGAATCTTTTTATTTGAAAGTCCGGTATAAATCAGCCCGTAGAGGGTAAAAAATAAAAGCATGGAAACCGCATTTAAAAGGGGACCCTCTCTTGTCATCAAACCAGCTTTAAAAAGAAATCCCCAGGTTAAAAGAATCCCTAAGTGGGCAAAAATAATTTTTTCTAATTTCTTATCCATAAGTCAATAGTAGCTAACTACAATCCTTTCTTTACTTGTCTTTCTTCCTAAGAAGACCACAAGGGCTCCTAGGATGAAAAGCTTACTTAGTAAGTATAATTCTACCATACTTGTCCTTTGATAAAGGAAAAATGACAAGCCTAGAGTCCCCAACATAAGGACCAGCAGGCGGATTTGGAGGCCGTTAATTTTATTCATATTTACTGTGTATAAAATCATCAAAACCACCAAGCCACTGATCAGCAGGCTTGAAACTTGGAGATTGACCCCTAAGAAAAAGGTCATCTTAATTTTTACTAGGCTCATGAAGAGGCTTGGAGCCAAAATAAGGAAAGTTCCCAAAACCAAGGAGACCAAGTATTTCTTGATTAGATCCCTCCGAGTCAGCCCATTGGCAAGAAGAAATTCAATTTTCCGAGTCTCCTTGTCCTCCACTAAAGTAGTTTTTGCCAGTTCTATAAAAATTATGAGATAGACCAACAAAAAACCTTCGACTTTTCCTAAGTCCATCCAGGCTGAAGCGGCCTGGGTCTCTTCCAAAAAGTAAGATAGGAGAGTAAAAACCAAGACCATAATAGCCATGACCAAGGCATTTTTATCTAAAAGTTTTTTTAAATCTTTTTTCACTAAGGCTACGACCATGTTCCCTCCTTGTTTATCACGGACTCATTGGTCATCCGACCTAGGTTTACCATGGACAAGGCACCAAAGACAAGGCCTAAAAAGAGGTTGATTCCCAATAAGACATAGGTGAGCTTGAAATGATGGGCTTCCAAGAGACTTAAAATAGTGGTTGAAAAATTCCCCACCAGGTAGATGGCCAGGGTGGTTCCAAAAAATACCAGATTTTTAAAAAATTTAAAGTTTTTCCTGGATAGACCAAGGATATTTAAAAGTAAAATCCCAAAATATAACATGGCCTGGCTGGATAAATAAATCCCCAAAATCCACTTAAAGTCCCCTCCAAGGCCCTCTTGAAGGTAGCTGGTAAAAAATAAGACAAAGGGGACCAGGGAAGAAATCCGCCACATTTCTAGTGTATAAGCCTTAATGACACTTTGAACCTCCATCCCCGATGCCAGGATAAATTCCATCCTCTTACTTAACTTGTCTTTTACCGTTAGGTTCATGACCATGGAATTTGCCGTAATTTGTGTCAGACCTACAATGAGGACATAGACCATTAAAAGCAGGTAGCTCCTGGACCTAGATGAAAAAGCCCCCTTGTAGAGTAAAAAGTTCAATCCCAGGACAAGTAGTCCGGAAAGGAGGATACTTAACCTGGTGTCCATGTCCCTAAATAAATAAGACCGACAAGCCTTTTTGATGTTTCCGTAATCTTTCATTTTGACCCCTCTTGGATAAAGACTTCTTCCAGGCTTTCTCCTGAAATTTCAGCAATGTTTTTTGTAAACAGTAATTTCCCATTTTTTATCATAGAAACCCGATCGGCCACCTTTTCAATTTCATCCAGGTCATGGCTGGTGATGACCAGGGTCTTTCCTTGGTCTTTTAGGGCCTTGATGAGCTTTCTAATTTCCACCCTGGATATAGGGTCCACTCCACTGGTCACCTCATCTAAAAAAATCAGGTCCCGGTCCATGAGGACCACAATTAAAAGAGAGAGCTTCCGCTTCATCCCCTTGGAATAGGTGGAGACCTTTCGCTTTAAATCCTCTCCAATCCCTAAAAGGTCTCCATAGGCCTCATAGCCTGCCGGGTCAAAGGAAAAATAAAGACCATAAATCCTTAAATTTTCAAATCCCGTCTTGTCCTCATATAAATAGTCATTTTCTAGGAGCATGGCATGGCTCCCTCGGACTAGCAAGTTTCCTCCGTCCTTTTCATAGAGCCCCGTCAAAAGCCTTAAAAGACTGGTCTTTCCAGACCCGTTGGGCCCTACAAGGGCGTGGACCTCTCCTTCTTTAATGGCTAGGGAAAAATTTGTAAATAAAGTCTTTTCTTGAAAACTCTTACATAGTCCTTGGACTTCAATGGCATTCATAATAGCCTCCTTTTTCTTTTCTTATCCCTAGCTTATGCCATTTCCTCTGGTAAAACATGAGTAATTTCTGCAAAAATCCTACTTTAATGGTTTTGGGGCATAAAAAAAGGGCGAGAACCATCTCACCCAAAATTTGCCAAAAAATCTTAAAACTTCTTCTATATAGAATTTTATAGCTTAAAAAGAATTCCCACAAGAGCTCCACAGACAATGATTCCTATGGGGTGGAGGTTTTTATATTTTCGTAAAAGCAAAAGAAAGACCGCAAAAACCCCAATTTCAAGATACTTGAAAAGGTCTATAAAATTTCCTGTTTCCCTGTAAACTTCGAGATTCAACAAGGTTAAGGTCATGACGGAAAACATGGCTCCGAAGATGAGTCCGCCAGTGGCCGGCCTTAGCATTTGAAACATATCTCCCACCAGCTTAGAATTTTTAAATTTTTCCATGGCCCTGGAAATCATGAGAATGATAATCACGGCAGGGGTAATCAAGGAAAGGGTGGCAAGGAGGGCTCCGGGAATCCCGTAGGCCTTGTAGCCGGCATAGGTTGCACAGTTTATCCCAATGGCGCCAGGTGTTGATTCAGAAACAGCAATCATATCCAGGAGTTCTTCCTGGGTGAACCAATCGTAGTTTTGGGCCATCTCTTGTAAAAATGGTATGGTTGCCAGGCCTCCCCCAACAGAAAAAAGACCTGTTTTAAAAAATTCCCACATTAATCGTAGCATGGTCTACCTCTTTCCAAATAAAATGCCAAAAATTCCTATGCCTATGACCATAATCACCGGAGAAATTTTTAGCCAGGCTATGGCTAGGAAAGTGAAAGCAAAAACCAGGAACTTCACCCTTGTGTCTGCATTCTTTTTTACAAGCTTCATGACCGTATTTAAAACCAGGGCACAGACGGCAATTCTGATTCCTGCAAAAGCATGTTGGACATAGGCCAGATGAGAAAAGGCGGTCAAAAAATTAGCGATTATTGTAATAATGATGAGGGATGGCGTTAAAAATCCCAAGGAAGCAACAATTCCCCCAAGGTTGCCTGCCTTTTTGCAACCACAAAATGTGGAGGTGTTAATGGATATAATCCCAGGTGTTGCCTGGCCTATGGCATAGTAGTCCAGGATTTCTTCCTTGGTCACCCAGCCCTTTTTATCCACCAATTCCCTTTCCAATAGAGGAAGCATGGCATAACCGCCTCCAAAGGTGAAAAGTCCTATTTCAAAAAATGTTAAGTATAAGTCTAAGTAAATGTTCATCTGCCTCTGACCTCCCCTCCCATTATAGCATATTTTATCCTATAACTTTTCGAGACGGTCTAGTGTCCGATTTAAATTCCTTGCCTTTTTCACCCGGATTCTAGCCCCTGTCCAGCAGGCGATATCTCTTATAGGAATATAAAATCGCCTGGTAGAACAGGCAGAATACCTTGGAGTCCCCTACTCTACAGGGACTGATAACAAGTAAATTCAGTCATTTTTTTCCCTTTATTTTTCTCATTAAAAAACTTTGTCCCAAATATTGTATTATTTTCGGGATACTTCTATTCACTTATTCATTTCTTTTTCTAGTTCTTTAAGAACGTTTATAATCTCTTCAAAGTTTGGATAGTCTCCATAAATCATTTCTGACATAGACTTATAATCTTTTTCTAGTTCAGAAAATCGGTACTCATCTGGAACTAATCTTAATCTACCATTTAATGCTTCTTCATACCTTGCCCACTTTCTGGGGTAAAATTTCATCTTAAATTCAGTTACCCTTTTTAATAAATCTTTATCCTCTAAGGCTTTGTCTTTAAAATCTGAATTTGCTATTTTATACAGATCATAAAAGTGTCTTGCATACCTCTGTGGCATAGGAGAAGATTCCGGTCTATTTGCTTCGTGGTGTAAAATTGTTGCTTTTTCCCAAAAAGTTCTCTCCGCTGATACTGTTCTTATACTTGTTTTTTCTTTAAATACGTTTGGATAGGCTTCGCCAATTATTGGCAAAATTTCCACATCAATTGCAGGTGTCCACGCTGCAAGGCTTCCTATTTCAAGCCTTATATTTTGTGTTAAATAATTCGATTCAAAAATTTTAGGATATTTACAAAGAATTGTCTGTGGGTCTATTGTATCTATTGAAAATTCAAAATTAAAATCTTTTAAATCTTGTTCTAAAACTTCTAAAAATTCATCTCTTAAAAATTCTTCTGTCTTTTCATTCACTTCTTTGTTGAATTTATCCTGCTTGGTCTTTGATCTTTCCATCCATGGTTCTTTTTCTGCATAGCCCAATATTCGCCAGTCTAAGATTAAATCTATATCTTCAGAAAATCTTTCGATAAGCCCAAAACATTTTGAAAGGGAAGTGCCACCTTTAAAGGTGAAATATTCCTTCCATTTATTTTCATTAAATAAATAGTCTAAGATAAAAGTCACCCAGTAGTCTTTTTCAATGACTGCTTCAGAGATATTTTTCTTTCTAGCTGTATTTACTATTAAAACTCTTAAATCTTCTTTGTTTTCTATATAAAACTTATTCATCTTTGCCCTCAGAAATTTCTCTTATCACTTCATATACCCATGAAGGTGCTGATTTTGCTTCCTTCATTAAATCTATTTTTTCTTTTCCAGTTAAGTTTTCTCTTATCTTTTCTATAACTTGATCGGTTATATTTTCTTTACCTAAAGACTTGATGGCCTGAATTACAGTTGCTGTCTTTAAGGACATATTGGCAATTTCTCCAGGATTTACTTTTTTAAATTCTAAAATGGTCTCTCCAATTTTATATTCTTTATATCTTCCACTAGATATATATTTATAATGAGTCGGTACTTGGGTTGACAGTCCTAGCAAATTTAAGGCTGTGCTACTATAGGGTGCAATATTCCAATTGTATTTTCTTGCTATGGCTAGTGCTAACTCATGAATAGAAACGGCTTCGTACTCTCCAATAAGTTCACTATATTTGGGATTATAATAAAATCCATCAATAACTCGCTTAATTTTCTCATCATCTACTAATCTTTTTAAGCTTTGCCTAACCGTAGCGTTCGATGCAATATCTAAAAAATCATTGGCAAAAAATACTTTATGTGAGTCAAATTCACTTATTTTATTCGATATTTTTTCTGTATATGAACTCATCATAACCCTCCTTTGTCACGGATATAATATCATATCCGTGACAAATATTCAATTCTGTTCAATTTTATCTCTTTACAAATAATCTTCATCTCTATCTATTGGTTGACTTATTACCTTAAATATCTTCACAATTTGCTTCAAAAGCCTTCATAATATTTAAAACTGAAGCAGGGATTCCTTTATAATTACTAGCTTAAGATCTGAATTTTAGGCTTTTCCATTTACATTTTTCCTACTACCGGCATCAATATTCATCTGAATATTTTTTAGCTAATATAGTATTCTCTTTATTTGAAGAAAAAGACGACAGAATTTTACTTTCTATCGTCTTCTTCATTGCTATTTAATTTTAGTCGGTTTTTTAATAGATTTTTATATCCATTTTGTGAATGAGCGTTTTGAAATACCCTTTGCCTAATCATTCATTCCACTCGCAAGCTCGTGGTGAATGATTGGCAGGGGCAGACCCTGATAGAATAGAAAAAGCCGACTACTGAATTAATTTTTGTTGTTTCACCCTTACGGGTACAGGCAGTTAGTCGGCTTAATTGTTAATTTCAAATTTTAAAAGTCAAGGGCGAGCGTTAACAAGTTTATTTACCCTTGACTTTTAATACCCTCGCCTAATTATCTCTACAACTCAAATGAATTTTCGTTGGAGATAATTGGCTGGGGCAGACCCAAAGCGAATGGTTGTTGGTCTCTGCAAGGGTTTGGCTCTAAAGGCACGCAAGCACCCTTTAGGGTGTATAATTGCGCCCTTAGAAAATCTAAGGGAGATTTGGTTATTTTATTTTTCTTAATTTTCTCTTATTATTTTTAGTGTTTCTTTGAATTCTTTTGTCTTTATTACTTCTTCTAGTAGGATTTTTATTTCTTCATCTGTTAGTTCATCTGAGTTTTCTATAAGGCTTTCTAAGATTGCCCCTCTTGTTATGAGCCTATGAGTTCTTTCTTTTCTTCTTTTTACTATGTCTTGTTTTAATATTTTCTTTTCTTGATTTTTTAGCTGCCTTAATCTTTCTTCTGTATCATCAATTTTATCTTTTATTTCTTTTGACTCTTGTCTTATTTGATCTAATTTTTTCATGGAAAACTCCTTTCTTGTAATATAAAAAAACGATGAAGATATCATCTCCCCGTCCTATAATTTGTATCATGGTTTGAATTGTTTGTTAAAAATATCATATTATCATCTCCTAAAAACAGATATAGAAAAAGTGCCTAAAATCATAGGCACTTTAAGAAATTTGACTCAATCTTTTTATTCTAACTATTAAATAGTTTATAAAATATATATTTTTATAGGTCACTTTTTTTGAATTTTTTAATTCCTAAAAAAGAAAATAAAAATACTAGTCCCCAGTTAATTATCATATATTTAACAAAAATAATTGTATCCCAATTATCTAAAATTTTATTTAGATAATAAAATGGAGATACCAATTGAACTTTAGGAAACTCTTTCAAGTACATTAAAATTATAAAAACTATTATAAATATTCCTATAGAAACAAAAGGTTTAAAATTCATACTCAAACTTTGAACCATACTTATTACAAAAATGTATGAAGACCATAATGAAATAATTATTAAAGTATCACTTATCCAGTCTTCACTTACAATGCTACCACTTGCAATTTTTAATTTCGATATAAAAATGTAATAGCAAAATATAGAAAATAAAACAAATAAACATGTAATCACTGTCCAATAAATAATTTGAGCGTATAATTTAGCTCTATAAATTTTACTTCTATTATTTATCCTTGTGAGCATTATACTAATACTATTATTTTCTATTTCTCCCCTTAATATATTTGAACTATTTATTGCTAATATAATATAAACAATAAAAGCCATATATATAAAAGTAAACATGTCCTTTGCAAAAGAAAGTCCATTAACCAGTTCACTACTATTGTAAGTAATAATATTTGAGTTTCTATACACACCTATTGAATAAAGTAATGGCATTAAAAACATAAAAAATAAAATTAAATTTTCTTTTCTTTTAACCTGCTTACCAATTTCAAATTTAATGATTTTCAACATTATTATTCACCTCTAACATCTTTTCTAAGGGATTTATAACCTTTTCAATTCTTGTTATTTCTGTTATTTTTGTAATATTCTTTATTTTGTCATTAAGATTTCTTTCTGTAACCTCAATTGTAGTTGAATCAATTTTTTTAACAATAGAGTCATCAATTCCACTGCTATCTCTAACCTTTATTATTATTGAACTCTTTATATCTAGATTCCCATCATAAATTTTTTTCCCATTTCTTATTACAACCAACCTATTACACAAGGCTTTAACTTCATCTAAATTATGATCCGAAAACACAACTGCCATTTGCTTTTTTTCTACCATATCTTTTACATATTCTTTAACCATATTTCTCCCATTGACGTCAAGACCTACAAATGGTTCATCTAATAACATAATTGATCCTGAATTCAGTATTGCCTGTGCAAATCCTAATCTTTGTTTCATTCCAAAGGAAAATTCTTTTATTTTTTTGTTCTCAACATTTTCAAGACCAACTATTTTTAAAACATTTTTAATTTTCTCATTTACAATCTTTTTATCACTTATTCCGTTTAAATATAAAATAGCTTTTAAATTTTCATAAGTATTAAGATAATCATAAAAACCAGGGTTAACAGAAATTCCAAATTTTTTTCTACATTTAGAATCAAATCCTAATTTTTCCCCCTCATAAAAAATCTCTCCTGAATCTGCTAAAATTTTTCCAGACACTGTGTCTAATAAAGTTGTTTTCCCAGCACCATTAATTCCTATTAGACCTACAATTTCGCCTTTATTCAAATTCATTGAAAAATTAAATAGTCCTTTTCCATTTCCATAATCTTTTGTAATGGATTCTAATTTCAATAGTTCCATAACAATCCTCCTCATCACTTATTTATAAATATGATAACAAATAAATATTACACTCAAGCTATTCTAATCTTTCTCTAATATTAATAAACCTTTCAGCAATCTTAAATATTTTAAAATTAAAAGTCAATAAAAAAAGATCTAGAAGAATATCCTAGATCCATATATCTTAATTTAATTTATTTAATTCTATTATAAAACTTTTATTATAGAGTTCTGTATTGTTTTGATTCAAAAATATCTTTCCATTATGTTTCTCTACAATTTTTTTCGCAATAGATAAACCAAGTCCTCTATTTTTATTAGAAGTGTTTCTTGAGGTATCATTAGTAACAAATGGTTCAAAAATATTTTTTGCCAACTTTTCATTTATTTTATTTCCACTATCTCCAATAATTAGCTTAACTTTTTCGAAGCAATTTTCTATAGAAAAATACACTGTAATATATTTTTCGTTATGATCAATTATATTTTTCATCAAATTCTTAAATACTCTAGAAAATATGTTTTGATCAATCTTTACAAATAATTTTTCATCCGGAATGTTAATTATTACATTCATCTCATTTTGCTCAAATATTGGTAAAAAGTCTATTATTGCATTCCTTGTAAATTCACAGAAATCAATTTTCTCAAGATTTAAACTATAAGAATAATCCTCATACTCTATAATTTCTGATAATTCGTTTAACAAAGTGTCTATATTCGATGCATTTTTGTCAATAGATTCCAAATATTTTTTAGAACTTTCTATTGGAATTCTTCCATTAATTAATGCTTCTGAGAAACCTTTAATAACAGTAATCGGTGTCTTGAGATCATGCCTTATATCAATAAATAACTGAATCCTTCTTTTTTCATTTTCAAGTCTCTCTTTTTGAAATTCTCTTAGTGATTTCACCGTTGAATTAAATTCATTTTGAATAAAATCAAATTCAGAAATATTATTATATTCTTGTTTTCTTAAACTAAATGAA
The DNA here is from genome assembly GCA_001299455.1 of Clostridiales bacterium SIT11. Lineage (GTDB taxonomy): Bacteria > Bacillota > Clostridia > Tissierellales > Peptoniphilaceae > Urinicoccus. Next base: position 424,847 of record CYUK01000003.1, read on the forward strand.
TAGTCTTCTTTCTTTAACTTTTTAAAACCCATTTCTAATTCACTTAAAGGATTATATAATTTCCTATGTAATACTTTTGAGAATATGAGCACAATTATAAAAGTTCCTAAAATAAATAAAATAACTTTTAGTGTAAAAAATAGAAAAATTAATCCCGAATCTTGCATACTAGGAGTAACAAAAACCCTATTACTAATATATTTTGTTGGTATAACAACAACTCCATATTTGTTTATTCCATTTTTCTTTATATTTTTCATAGATGCAAAATAAGTTCTGTCTTTGTATTTATATTTACCTTTATTCAAATTAACAATATCATCAAAAGAATAAACTTTTGGAGCATTATCATCTGATATATAACTCAAAGATAAATCATTATTTAATATGAGTATCCAACCATCAAGCTTTTTAATTTTATTCTCATTCTCACTTAGGTCCTCATCAAAAATATGATCTGCAGAATACTGATGAGCAATATTTGAAAATATTTTATTCCCAACCACTTCCATAATACTTGAAGTTAAAATGTTATATACATATACAATAAGAACAATGGATATTATGCTTATGAACAAAAACTTTTTGAATGTAATTTGTTTGTTTTTAATCATTAAATTTATACCCCAGTCCCCTTATTGTTATAATGTGTTTCTTTTCACAATCTCGATCTCCAATTTTATCTCTCAGTCTACTAATATAAACAGAAACTATATTATTATCATAATATTCATTATCATTCCAAATTCTTTCTAATAAAATGTCAGTAGTAAATACCTTATTCTTGTTTTGCATTAAAAATTCTAATAATTTATATTCTTGACCTGTAAGATCTATAATTTTCCCTGAACGAAATACTTCACAAGTTTCCATATTCAATTCTAAATTCCCTGATTTTATAGTCTTATTATTATTTTTTGAATCAACTCTTCTCAATAATGCATTAACTCGTGCAAACAATTCCATAGGATTAAATGGCTTAACAACATAGTCATCTGCACCCTTATCTAATCCGAGTATTATTTCAAAGTCAAGATTTTTAGAAGATAATATTATAATTGGTATATCACTTGTTTCTCTAATTTTCTTTAATACTTGGTAACCATCTAATATTGGCAGCATCAAATCTAAAATTATCAAATCAAATTTTTCTTCATCAAAAAATTTTAAACCTTGTCTACCATCTTTTGCGTCAAAGATTTCCATAGATTCAGGCTTATATAATTTAATTAAATCAATAATATCTTCATTGTCTTCTATAATTAGCAATTTAATAATTTTTGCCATAATTACTCCCTTTTTACAAAATTTGTTGTTTCACAAAACGAATTCAATAAGTATGATAAATTAAAAAAATTTAATAAATGTATATCATACCATTAAAATCCAATCCAAGATTTTACTATTTATGCTTTATAATCATTGTATCATGATTTAATCATTGATAATTTATATAAAATCGCCTAGGAAATAATGAAATCATATAATCTTATTTCATAGACCATAAATATTTTTCTACATGGATCTTTTCTATATTCTCTATTGAGTTTGTAATTTATCTAATGAAAAAGTAATAGATTAATCCTTGTTATCTAGTACTTAATATTTTCTTGACTATGATTTGCCAGTCACTGTCTGTTAAATTACATCTCATAAATCCAATTATAAAAATTAAACTGGGATTCATAACAAACCCCAGTTTCATAATTAGCGTGTTCTTTAATATAATTTTGATCCTGCTGGAATATTATCATCCAACATTATTAAGTTAAGTTTTTCTTCTCCGTCGTACTCACAAATTGCAGATATAATCATACCTTCTGAGTCGATTCCCATCATCTTACGAGGAGGAAGATTACAAATTGCAAGTAGTGTCTTTCCAATTAAGCTCTCTGCACTGTAATATTCCTTAATACCAGATAAAATAACTCTTTCTTTTTCAGAACCATCATCTAATGTAAATTTCAAAAGTTTTTTTGACTTAGGAACTTCTTCACAGTTCTTAACTTTTATAACTCTAAAATCAGATTTTGAGAATGTATCAAAATCAACCATATCTTCAAATAATGGTTCCACTTTTACCTTGGATAGGTCAAGATTTTCTGCCTTGACTTCTTGGTCTGAAGCTTCTTGGCTGCCTCCTTCTTCTCCCAAAGGCTTCATTGTTGGGAAAATCCCCTCTACCTTAGATAATTGTCTAAATCTCTATAAAAGTCTATTTTATGGTACTTCTCCATTTACGACAATTTGCTAACTCTCTATAAGTGCCTATAGATTTCTAGCAAATTGTCGTAAATTTGTCGTAAGCTGTCGTAAATTCTAAAATATAAATTTCATTGCTTTTTCAAATTCTCCCATCTGTTCTATCTTAAAGTCCTCTGTAGCATCTACATATATATCCATTGTTGTACTAATATCAGAATGACCTAGAATAGACTGCATTGCTTTTGTATTTATATTTTGTTCATTAAGCCTTGTAGTAAAGGTGTGTCTGAAAATGTGATTGCTTAAATGTGGAACTAATAGAATATCATTAGAGTTCGATTTATTTTTATCCATTATACTTAAATTACAATCTCTAACAATTCTTCTTAAAGCTTTATTAAGTGTTCCATTATTGTGAACCTTTCCGAATCTATTTAAAAATACAAAGTCTTTAAATCCATCGATTGAATCACAACATTCGATTCCAAAAGTTTTTTGTAACTCTCTTTCCATAAGAAAAGCATCTTTTACTTTTTGAACCATAGGAATACTTCGCTTACCTGATTCTGTCTTCGGTGTATTAATAGCATATCTATTGTTTAATCCTTTACCTTTACTATAATATACCAAAGTCCTATTTACATTTATAAGACCATTATCAAAATCTAGATCGTCCCATTGCAATCCTGTGACTTCTCCAACTCTCATGCCTGTCCAAAGCATAACAATGAATATTGGATACCATTTTTTATATTCATCACTATTAGATAAATATTCTTCAAATAGCACCTGTTCTTCTATTGTCATGGCTTTTTTCTTCGGAGATTCATTTCGATAAGCTACTTTCAGTTCCTTTAAAGCATTGTCAGACGGATTAAACCTTATATATTCGTCATCCACTGCTAATTCTAAAACCTGATGTAAGACAGTATGAACACAATCTATGGTAGAAACCATCAATCCCTGATCTTCCTTTAATCTGTTATAAAAACTTCTAACATCAGATCTTTTAATATCAGATAGTTTAATGCGACCAAAAGTCGGTTCTACAAATTGTTGATACATATAGATGTAATTTTTAAAGGTATTATCCTTTAAACCTCTTTTTACCTTTGTCCATAGCTTAAAAGTATCATTTACAGACAAGCTACTTCCTTCGTTGTTGATTCCATCTATAGTATTGCGTAAAATATCTAATTCTTTTTCTCTTAATTCTTTTAGAGTTTTCGCATAGATAGATTTTCTACGACCTATTTTGTCTTGCCACTTAAATTCATAAGTGCCATTTGACCTTTGATATTCACCGTCTTTTAAAACAACCCCTTTACTATCTTTGCGTCTTTTTACCATAAAAATTCTCCTTTTTTGATAAAAGACACGCTATAATTATTATACCGCATTAAGCGTGTTTTATATATAGTTTTAGATTAAATAGAGAACTGTCTATTTAAATATTCTTCCATTAACTTTTTCTTAATAAGACGCTTACTACCATTAAATAATACAAAATCGCAATCATCTTCATCCGTTAATTGTCTAACTTTATCTTGACCAATATTAAAATATTCAGATGCTTCTTTTAATGTTAGAAATGCTTTTTCACAAACACGAACTCCTTTTATATTTTCATTAATCATAAATCCTCCAAATAATATATTTAAAATATTTATTTTAATATTTTTAAAGTTTTTTGACATTGACAAGTGCATTGGATTAGCAACATAGGAATCTCACCTCCGCCTCTGTTCAGGATGAGCCGGCTTCAACCTTAGAAGTATCATTATCCTCATTTTCTTCATAGCGAATAGGGTATCCCTCCCTATGTTCAAACTCTTACTTATCGCTCCCTTTCTTCTTCCCTTGCTTTTTGCTTAGCAGTACTTGTTTTACCGAATTATTCAGCAGAAAGATCTTGGCGGATAGGTTATTACGCTCCAAAAATGATTAATGTCTTGTCTTGGTCTATTCAATTGTTAAGGTTCAAATATTATTTAGATTGCTTTTAAAATAGAAAGAGGACAAAACTCCCCTCACTTTATAAAGGAAAATTTGCCCTCTTTGGTAACCAGAAACTATATTTCTTCTATAAATTTCTTTAGTTTTTCTAAAATCTTATCTCGCCTTTTTATTAAAGCAGGATGTGATATATTTTGAGTCTTTGATACTGCACGAAGTGTTTCATCATTGAAATATAATCTTTCAATTATTTCTCGTTCATCCTTATTTAACTTTGACATTGCATTTCTTAGTGCTTCAATCATCATTTGTGTAGCTACAACTTTTTCAACATCAACATTTTTATCTTCTAGATTATCTTCAAAATTCCCATCGTGATTTAGAGACGAAAAAAATAGCAAGTGGTTTTTCTTGTCCACCTGCTCCAAATACTTTTCGTGTTCTTTTTCTCGCCAGTAGACTTTATAAATATCTTCACTGACTTTTACCTTTTGCCCTCTGACATAAAGGTAATACTCTTTTGCCATAAAGTTTCCTCCATTTCTTTTTTGTCTATTTGTTTTTCAGACAAAAAAGGAGGACTCCTGCATCTTGGCATAAGAAGTCCTCTGAAATGAAAGAAATCCGTTCTTTCTTTTACTATATTTAATTGTTTAGACGAGAAAATGTAAAGACAGACAACTACAAGAATTATAGAAAAAAGGAGTATTTTTATTCCATTTCAATTCTACAAGGTAACTTATACACTTGTTCATCTCCCTTTCCCTCCGTTCATTATAGATAAATAGCATCCATACCTACAGCCTCTTTTGATTATTTTCGCTTTTATATCAAATGTCCTTGTATTTATGCTTTGTCTTTTCCCATTTTCCTAAGTCCATTAAGCATTAAAAACAGTCCCAACATAATCATACTAAAATCTACGATAGGTTCTGTCCACCAAACTGCTGACGCTCCAAATGCCTTTGGAAATAGTAATATTGCAGGAATAAATAAAACTAACTGTCTAAGCATTACAATCATGCCTGCTTTTTTTCCATCTCCTATGGATTGGAAAAATGTAAGTGTCATAATCATAATTCCATATAAGATGAATGTTGAATAAAACATCTTAAAGTTTACAACACCAACTTCAATAATCTCCCTTCTCACACTGAATAATGATAGTAATTTTTCTGAACAAAACATTGATGGTATCCATGAAGCAGCTGCAAGAATTGTTGCACCATACATAAAAATCTTCATCGTACCTTTTACTCTTCCGTATTGTTTTGCTCCGAAATTAGCTCCAATAACAGGTTGTAAGCCTTGACTCATACCCCACAGTGGAATAAAGGAAAACATATATAATCGCATTGTAGCAGACATCAAAATTCCCCAATCATCTCCTCCATACGCAAAGGCTTGCTTAAACAAAAATGTTTGCTGTACTGCAAATAAAATTTGCATCATCATTGCTGAACTTCCTATACTGAACATTTCGCTATAAATTGCCTTGTATTTTTGAATTTTATGGATCCCTACAAAAGCACTTTTCTTTGAAAAATAGTGGAATGTCAATATTGCTTGTACAATTTGAGATATTACAGTTGCAATAGCTGCACCTTCAATCGCATATTCACCCATCAACTTCATAAAAATAGGATCTAAAATAATGTTTAATATAGCTCCCGCGCCCATAATCATCATTGATTGCTTTAATGCACCTTCGCCACGCATTGTCATATTTCCCGCTTGAGCAAAATTCACAAATATAGAGCCAAAGAAAACTATTCTTAAATATCTCACACCAAGTTCTTTAATATTTCCTTTAGCTCCTACCAAATCTAAAAAATGAGGTGCAAAAACCAAACCCAATATCGTGATAATTACAGAAAAAAATATTACCCAGTAACAAAAATTCCCGAATATTTTATCTGTCGTTTCTTTATCGCCCTTTCCGATTGCTCTTGATAGTATTGAGGCACTTCCAACGCCAATCAATGCCGATATTCCTCCATTTATAATCGTTAAGGACATAGACACACTAATGGCTGACATAGCATAATCACCAATGAGCCATCCTGCAAACACACCATCCATAAATGGATACAATCCTATGACAATCATCCCGATTATTCCGGGAATTGCCAACTTAAATAACAGTTCTTTAGGACTTTTGGTTAATAGTTGTGTTTTCATATCTTGTTTTCCCATATGACTTCCTCCAGTTGTTTTCAATATTTTTATAACTTATGACAACTGCCACTTTGCTGCCACTTGTCTTGCTTCAACAAATTTTTTGTAGATACCATCAACTTGAATAAGTTCTTCATGTGTACCTTGTTGCGTTATCTTTCCATTAGCCAAGACAAGAATTTGATTTGCATTTTTTATGGTTTTTAGTCTGTGTGCAATCATTATTACAGTTTTATCTCTTGTAAGTTCTTCCATAGCAATCTGTAGTTTATCCTCATTTTCAGGGTCTACATTTGCAGTAGCTTCGTCAAAAATAATAATCGGGGCATTTTTTATCATAGCCCTTGCTATAGATATTCTTTGTCTTTCTCCACCAGATAAACTTGCACCTCCCTCTCCTATAACTGTTTCATATTGTTCAGGAAGTTTCATAATAAATTCATGACAACACGCTTTCTTTGCAGCTTCTATAACTTCCTCATGTGTAGCATCCGGCTTGGCAAACTTTATATTGTTCTCAATAGTGTCTTGAAATAAATAAACATTTTGAAAAACCATACTAATTTGTCTCATTAATGACTCCAATGAATATTCTTTAATATTATGTTTACCTATGCTGATTTCTCCTTTCTCTACATCCCAAAATCTCGCTATCAAATTGCAAAATGTAGTTTTTCCAGCTCCTGAAGGTCCAACTATAGCTGTCATTTGGTTTTGTGGTATCTTGACAGAAATATCATCAAGGATTTTTTTGCCTGAATAAGAAAACTCCACATTATCAAAAGAAATATCGAAAGTAGTAGGCTTTATGTCTTTTCCATCAATATCCATCTGTGGAAATTTCTCTAACTTCTTTGTTTGCTCAATAGATCCACTAACAACTCTGAGAGAGGTTGTTGCACTTCCTGCCAATTTTATTTGAGAAAAAGCAAGAAAAGAAATTATAATCGTCATAACTGTATTTAAGAATGAGAGTTCTCCATTAAGATAAAAGAAAATACCTGCACCTATTATCAAAATGCTAAACAAATCCAAAAGAATATTTTGCAAAATCGTATAAGGTGTAAACAGTTTTTCACAATCAAGATTTATTTTTCTACTATTTTCAATAGCATCTCTGACTTTTTCATCTCCTTTCCCTGTTAAATTGAAGGATTTTATAACAGCCATTCCACCTATTTGTTCTAAAATAGTGTCAACTAATTTTGCCGATGCCACTTGTCTTTTAGGAAGAACATTTCTTGACTTGTTTTCCATTTTTGAAAGAATTAATAAGTACAACAAGCATCCAATTGTAACAATAAGACCGATCCTCCATTCAAAAGCCAAAATCATTATTGTAAAAATTATTGTGTTAATAAAACCAGATAAGGTATTTACCATAACCATTGCCGCAGTATTTTCTACATCTTCCAAAACAGTTGTAGAAATTCCAACGATTTCACCAATATTATTTTCATTAAAGAATCCCATAGGTATTTTTTTGAGCATTTCACCTATTGCAACTCTTTTATTTGCCACCATAAAATAACTTGCATGGCATTGCTGTAACTGTGAATAATAATTTGCAACACTTCTGCCAACTATGCTTATAACAAGAAGTATCAAAGCAATCCATGCAGGTGTCATACTCATATCTTTTTCAACAATAGCTTTAACAATAATGTATATTGCACTGATTTGGAGCATGTGAAAAATTGCAAACAAGAAACTTACCCATATAGAATGGTATACATTTTTCTTCTCATCACCTGAGAAGTCTAAAATTTTCTTTAAGGCACTTATCATTTTATTTCACCATCCTTTACTCCAATATGGGCATTCCACATCTTTTGGTATAACTCAGAATCTTCCATAAGTTCTTCATGCTTACCATGTGAAACAAGCTCTCCATTCTCAATTAAGAATATTTGTTCTGAATCTGTTATAGTTGATAATCTATGAGCAATAATAATCACCGTTTTATCTTTTATAAGCTTTGATAAAGCTTGCTTTATAATCACTTCATTTTCAGGATCTATATATGAAGTAGCTTCATCAAGTATTACAATAGGTGCATTTTTGAGCATTGCTCTCGCTATTGATATTCTTTGCCTTTCTCCACCAGAAACATGGCTCCCACTACTTCCGACAACCGTATCGTAACCATGTTCCATTTTCATAATAAAATCATGACAACCCGATTTCTTAGCAATGTCTTCTACTTCTTTATCACTGGCACTTGGATTGCCCATTCTTATATTCTCCCTAATACTTTCGTTGAACAAAAAATTATCCTGAGAAACAAAGGCGGTCAAACTATATAATTGCTTTAATGGAATTTCCTTAAGATTGTGTCCACCAATATTTATATTTCCTTCCATGCTATCCCAATATCCAGCTATTAATTTTGCTAAAGTTGACTTGCCACTTCCACTTGATCCAACAAAAGCCACTGTTGTCCCTTCTTTTATGTTTAGGGATATTCCATGAAGAATTTCTTTTTCTTCTTCATATCCAAACTTTACATTTTGTAAATCAATATTATATTGCTGGATAGTTACTTCTTTATCAGAATGCTTTTGTTCTTTTCCTTCTAAAATTAAGTTAATAGAATTAGCAATAGTTCCTATCTTAGCAAGACCATCAACAAAATTGATTGTTTCAAGTAAAGGTCCTGCAATACCTAAAGATAGAATAATTACAGATATAAATACTTCTGCACTTAAACTGCCGCTAATGTAGAAATACCAACCAAATGGAAGCACTGTGACCATTGTAGTAGGAGATATGTTTTTAGATAAAGATACAGGTAACTGACAGCTCTTCATCCATTCATAAAAGTATCTTGCATTTGCAATGACTTTATCTTTGTACTTTGCATACGATCTCTTGTCTTGATTAAATGTTTTTATCACTTCTATTCCATTAACATACTCAATAATTGCAGAATTCATTTCTCGATTTACCTTTACAGATCCTTCATATTGAACAGCATAATTTTTCATTACGAGTCCCATAAAAAGCATCCCCACAGGAATGGATACTAATGATAAAAGAGCCATTCTCCAATCAAGAAATAATAAGTAAATAAATATACTCAAAGAACCTAAGAGATTCGATGTCATTTCAGGCAACAGGTGAGCGAGCGGTTTCTCCATACTTTCAACCTGATCCACTATAATCTGCTTAAAGTTTCCGCTTGGAACAGAGATTATTTCTCCTAACGGCATCTTCGGAAGTTTATCAATCATTCTCAAGCGAATATCTTTCAATACACTAAAAGTCGCTTTATGAGATACAGATAACGCCGTAGAGTATAAAACAGATTTTAAAATATAAGATAACAGACCTATTCCCATCCATAAAAAATAGACCTTGAAATCTGCAATTCCATTTAATAAATAGACTAAAATACGGCTTGCAGCAATGTATGGAACAATTCCGGCAATAACACCGATACTTGCTATAAATACAGATGTTTTTAACTTTGAATGTTCCTTATATGCAAGCTCCCACAATATTACAGCAGGACTTTTTTCTTTCATAATTTAACACCTCCATAATTGTATCCATTTTCATTTTATTTTAGAAATTCATATATTGTACCATCACAGTGTTTTATAAATTCAAAATCATGTGTAATAATTATAATGAGTTTTCCTTCTCTCTCCATATCGTGTAGGAAATTAATTAATGTATTCATCTGTGGTTTACATAATCCACTTGTAGGCTCATCTAAGATAATAATAGGTTTATTACTAAGCCTTGCTATAGCAATCAACAATCTTTGCTTCTCTCCTCCCGATAAACTTTGAGGATGTTTTTCAAGCTTTGATAATAATCCCATCTTTTCTAACATTTTTTCATTTAGGCTTTTATCTTCACTTACTGTTGATACTTCCGATAATACACTTTCTGTAAAAAGCTGGGAGCTAGGATCTTGCATTACCATAAAAATTTCTTTATTTTGTTTTGTAACTTTTTTTTGATTAACAAATACATATCCGTGACCTTTTGTAGTACCGGTCAATAATTTAATGAAAGTACTTTTCCCTATTCCATTTTTTCCAATGATAAAATTTACTCCCTTATTAAAGGAAATACTAAAGTCAAAAATTTTATTCTTTTCGTATTTTTTCTTAAAATTATGACATGATAAATCTCCATTGCTAAAATTATTTTTATCATCCAATAAATTCACTTTATAATATTTATTAATCTCTAAATCACTTTTCTCTATTTTATTAAATGTTCTAAGTCCATATCCTTCTGCAATAGCATTCAAATTATAATCATTTAAATCTTCTTTTTCGTATGAAATTAAAGACTCATTATCAATAATACAGAGCCTATCCATTATATCTTTTAAATAAAATAATCTATGTTCCACAACAATTATTATCTTATTTAATTCTTTTAATTTCACTAAGGCTTCTTTTAACCTTTCTATAGATTCATTATCTAATGATGAAGATGGTTCATCTAATAAAATAATATCATTTTCAGAAATTGCACAAGCTGCAAGTGCTATCATTTGCTTTTCTCCACCAGATAAATCAAATATATTTTTGTCTAATAAGTATTCTATATTTAAGAGTTTTGAGTATTTCTTTATTCTATTGATTATCTCTGACTTGTCAGTATTTCTATTTTCTAGCTGAAAGGCTAACTCCTCAGTGGAATTCATACAGTAAAATTGAGATTTTGGATTTTGAAATACATTTGAAATAATACATGATCTTTCAAATATATTTTTACTAAGTAAATCTAGGCTGTTATATTTTATTTCTCCATTAATATTAGCATCAAGGTATTCAGGTATTACTCCATTAATTGCTTTTAATAGTGTGCTTTTTCCACATCCAGAATGTCCTGTAATAACTGTAATTTCACCAGCTTTACATTCAAAATTTAGATTTTTTAAGATATTTTCATCATCAAAAGATAAATCAAGCTTTCTTATTTTAAGCATATTTTCTACCTCTTATATAAAAAAATAAAACTAAAATAGAAACAAAAAAAATTAAATAGTCAGCAAATGTTAACTTTGCTTCTCTAATATTTGATCTATTTTGATTGACAGCAAGACCCTTAGTTAATGAAGCTACTGTCAATTCATCAGCAGAATTTGATAGGGTCATCAATAGTGGGATTATCCTATATTCAATTAATAAAATAGGATTCTTTAAAAATTTCCTAAAACTTATACCCCTCAAATAAATAGCTTGTTTTATTTGTCTATACTCAATTCTTGTTGCATAAAAATATCTAACCATAACCGCAACAGGAATGGCTATCTGATCAGGACACTTCACCTTTTTTAATGAACAAATTGCTTCTCCTACACTAGTCGTTAAAATTATATAATTTCCCATAACCATAGGTGCAAAAACTCTTTTTATTATAATTATAACTATGTGTATAAGTGATAATATTATAGAATCATTTAATTCCCTAATATTAATTTCTATAATATTCAATATTATAAAAAGTATGATTGATTTAATCCCGGATTTTATATGTCCAGATAAAAATAATAAAAAAGTAGGGAGCATACATATTAATACATAATATATAGGATTTAGGCTTTGAATATTTCCAATTGTCATAATAAAAGAAATAACCATCATTAAAAATAATTTTGCTCTAAAATCTATCCTTATCATATCTAATAACCCGCTCCCTAATTCTTACTTACCAACTTTTGAAAAATGTTTTTTCAAGAACACAATTCCCAAACTACAACCTACAAAAGCACCAATAAATCCTAAAATAGCCATGACTATTAAAATCCAATCAGGCATAACTTTCATCATGGTGTCAATAAATTCTTGCTTATAACCTTGATTTAAGAGCTCTTGTACATACTCATTTCTTGAGATGATAATCGGAACATAGTTTCCTAACGTACAAAGACTTGAAAAAGAAAATGCTAATCTAGATTTTCCTTTACTGTCATAAGAGCCTGATTTTAATATTATTTCTCCAATAAATCCTGCAATTGCTCCTGTTAAAAGTGCCCATGGACCATGACCCATGATGACATAAGCTAAAGATATTAGCATTGTTTGAATAAAAAGCATTCCTGGCTTCTTAATTTTTGTTGAAAAAAGCATGTTACTAGGTCCAACTAAAATCCCCTGTACTAAGGGAACAATTGGCATCAAAACAGGAACCATAGCTGTAAATGAGCCTATTAGCATAAAAATAAACCCAAGTACTGCAAACAAACCAACATTAATTAAATCTCTAACTTCTAATTTTTTATTCATTTCTGAAACCTCCTTAGTTATCTATTTTTTTCTAAATCTAAAATATAATTTAAAATTGTATCTTTTAGATATTTCCTATTCTCATCATATGAATCTCTTGCATTAAGAACTTGCGAGCTTAATATCATTCCATTTATATAATTTACTAAAAAACCATCTTCAAAAATCTTTGAATCAATTCCTAATTTATTAGATATTGAATCTAATTGATTTACTGTTTCTGTTTTCAAATCTTGAAACATCTTTTCTAAATCTTCATTATATTTTTTTGATTGTAATAAAAGAGAATAAACCTTAGTAATATCTGTATCTGGTAGACACTTATCTACTAAAATTTCACTCATCTGTTCATATTTATCTTGACCTATGTGAGCTTCTAAATAATTATCAATTAAATTATTTCTATACTGATTTCCATCAAGCATTAAATCCTTAAGCATTTCAGCTGTGCTTTTATAATGATGATAGACACCACCTGTGCTCATGCCAACTTCTTTAATCACATCTTCCATTGTTGTATTCTGAAATCCTTTATTCAAAAAACATCTCATTGCTGCATCTCGAATTTCTTTTTTTCTAATTTGACCAACTTTTGTTTCCTTATCTTTCAATAAAATACCTCCAATCATTCGATTATTTTCCGAGGATTCCCTCGGTTTTTATTATATCTTAATTGAAAAATATTTTCAATATCAATCAAATTATAAATTTTGCTCTACTCTACCGTATACTTCTTAATTAATTTATTTAAATGCGGTATAATTAATAAAACTGAATAAACGCTTAACGCTTATAACTTTAATAGCAAGCACAGTAAGTGAGTACCCACTTACGAAAAATTGATGAAGCAGAACCTTTATGGACTGCTTCTTTTTTTATCAATTTTACCTTGTTAGGGAGAACCCTAAGACCCCAATAATTTATGATAAGGAGATATACTATGGATAATAGAAAAAGAAATAATCAACTAAAAATATATTTAACAGATGAAGAGAAAGAAATCTTTGAAAAGAAAATGAAACTTGCTAATTGCAAAACTATGTCCCATTTTCTTAGAAAATGTGTATTGGAAAAAGAGATTTATGTTGTTGATTTAGAACCATTTAGAAACCTACAATGGCTACTTTCGAATGCAACAAATAATATAAATCAGATTGCAAAAGCTACTAATACAACTGGTGTTATTTACAAGAAAGATATCGATTATATGAGAGAAAAAATAGAAAAATTGTCAAGAGAAATATGGCAAATCCATTCTCTACTTCTTAATAAATCAAAAGAAAGTTCTGGTGATTAGTATGGCAATTACAAAAATACACCCAATAAAATCAACTCTAAATTTGGCAATAGATTACATTACTAAGAGTGAAAAAACTGATAAAAAAGTCTTGGTATCTTCATTCAAATGTCATCCATCTACTGCACACATTCAATTTATGAAAACACGAGAAGATAATGATACCAAAGGTACAGTTTTAGCTAGACATTTGATTCAATCTTTTCTACCAGGAGAGGTTGATCCTATAAAAGCTCACGAAATTGGAATGGAATTATGTAAGAAAATTTTAAAAGAAGATTATGAATTTGTTCTTGCAACTCATATAGATAGAGGGCATATCCATAACCATATTATTTTTAATAATGTTAATTACAAGACTGGCAAATGCTACCAATCTAACAAAAAAACTTACCATAAAATTAGGTATCAAAGTGACGAGTTATGTAAAGAAAATAAGCTTTCAGTCATTGATAAATATTATGAAGCTTACAAAAGAAAATATAAAACTGCTGGTAAATCTTGGTACGAATATGACCAAAACAAGAAAGGAAATTCTTGGAAATCTAAACTACAATTTGATATAGATAGAATGATTAATAAATCTAAATCTTGGGAAGAGTTTTTGGAAAATATGAAATCTCTTGATTATGAAATTAAGTTTGGTAAACACATTGCTTTTCGTCATGAAGATAAGCAAAGATTTACAAGATCGAAGACTATCGGAGAAGATTATACCGAAGAAAAAATCAAAGAAAGAATAGATTTAGCTATTAAAAACAAAGCTAATCCTATTAAAAAACGCGTAGGAAATGTTATTGATATATCTACTAATGAAAAAGCTCAATCCTCAAAAGGCTATGAAATTTGGGCAAGAAAACACAATATCAAAACAATGGCTGATTCAATAATTAAATTAAGAGAACAAGGAATTAATTCAATCACTCAGCTCGATGATCTAATCAAAAAATCTGCTGATGATAGACAAGACTTATTAGATAAAATAAAGAAGATTGAAACTGAAATGAAGAGTTTATATCAAGATATGGAAAATATAAATACTATAAATAAGTATCGTGAAATCTATAAATACCATAAGAAAAATCCTGATGACAAACAATTTGCAGAAGAATATTATAGCGAACTTTCCGTATATAAAATAGCCGCTAAAGAAATCTTAGAAAACTATAAAAAACTACCCAATACAAAAGAAATACTATCAAGCCTCGATAAATTGCAAGAAAAAAAGAACAACCTTATGCAAGAGTATTCTTTGAATAAAGAACAATTTTATGACCTTGTTCAGTATAGGAAAAACTATGAAAATTATTATGGGAAGGAAGTGGAGAGATAAAAAGCTATAAAAGAGTAAACGATAACTCTGTGTAATTGCATTAAAGGGTATTATAATATTTATTGTTAAGTATAAGAATTTAAGAGTCAAGTCCATAATATTGTGTAAATTAAACTAGTACAATATTATGGACTTGACTAAATTTTTTAAATACCATTATATTTTAAAAAAACAATTAATACTAAACTTATAAAAATAGCACTAATAAAAGCTATCCAAAAAATAAATTTATCTACTTTAAACTTAGATTTAAATTTTTTTAAAGCTAAATTATATATTCCCACGCCCAATACACCACCTAATGTATTATTAATTATATCAGTTATATCAAATACTCCAATTGACAATGCGTACTGTAAAAACTCTATAGCTAAACTAAAGAAAAATACAAAAAGAATACTTTTTAAATTGTTTTTACGAAATAAAATAGATCTAATCATAATTCCCAAAGGTAAAAAAATGAGTATATTTGATACCATCTCATCAAAAATAACTTTAATATTAACTGTATTGTCATAATAAAATGGTAGTAAATTTATTTGTCGCTCAATCAATAAATTATTGATTGAAAATGTCATTTTAAATACTACAATAAAGATTAACCAAATTATATAGTATACAGTTAGCACTTTCATCCCAACTGAAATATATTGATTTTTCAATTTCATAATTAATTCCCCTTCAATCTATTAAAGTCACTTTAATTCCTTATTATACATTAACTTATATCTATTACAGTTTTCAATTAAATCATCGTGACTCCCATCACCTACTATTTTCCCATTACTTTCCTCATAGAAGAATAAGTAACTTCATTACTTAACCTTTGTAAATAGTAGTTTTTAATATTATCTACTATTACAGATATAAATTGTAAAGATAAATATATAAGTATAAGTATTATAATATTATCAAATCTAGTGGAATGAATTTGAATTATATTAATTATTGTTTGTCCTAATTTAAGAACTAAAAACGGAAAAACACCACTTACAATTGACAATATTATAGTAATCGCAAAAGAATTTTTATCTACTTCATAAATCATCTTGAATGCTATTTTTATACATTCAAGATGATTTATTTTATCCTTACCCATATATTTATCCTCTACTTCCCATTAAAATATTTATTGCTCTATTTTGTTATATGATTTTATACTTAGCAATAAATACAGAGCAATATTAATTAAAGCCATTATTACTAGAAACTTTGGAATCCATAAAATTTTACCTGGCAACTTAACAAATTCAAATTTTTGATACTGTTCAATTAAGCTATTTTCTGCAGTACCTAATCCCATAGACGGCAAAAAATAAAATATTGATTTAAACAATTTTTTTCCATACAATAATGATGGAATAAAAAATAAAACACTCGATATGGCTGATGAAACCATAGAAACTTTTGAATTTATAGCGACAAATATTGACATCATTGAACTTGCAATAGTAAATAATATACTTAACAAAAATACACTTAATATAACTTTACCTATAGTTAAATTAGATATTGACAGTTGATTAAATAGTAACATTTGAAAAGATGAATCTAAACCATTAGTATAAAGATATTTAATAGTTCCATAATAAATAGATATATTTAATATCAAATAAAGCGATATAATACTTGCTAAGGCAAGTATCTTGCTGCAAATATATTTATTTCTTCCATTTCTAGTTGTTCTAAAAATTGAATCTAGGTAATTTTCTTTATCTTCGACAATGCATTGTGATGAAATCAATATACAAATTAGTGATAATACCGTTATAAAAATATTTACGAAAAATAGTATATCTTCACTAAAATATCCTCCATAATAAAATGGTTTATTTACCTCTTTATATTTTTCTAGAGCAAATTCTGTTATCTTGTCATTGTCATATTTCTGTTTTATGTCCCTTTCCAATGCATCATAACAACTTTGATAAAAATTTAAATCTTTTTCTGTATCAAGTTCGTTTACATCAAGTAAACTTCCAGATGTTGTAATTGTATATGGGTATGTTATTACTCTTAATATAGGATCAAATTTCGATATATTTTTTTTAGCATCCTCTGATAAGTTTTCTCTACTGTTTACATTTTCATTATTTAATATTTCTTTATAAGATTTTACTACTTTAGTTATTTTTTCTTCTGTCAAATAACCTTCAGAGGCTTTATTATCCTCATTAAAATGATCTATAGCCTCTTTTCCAAAATAGGTAATTGTATCACCAGAACTTATATCATCATATTGTACACTTCTATAAGTAATAAATGATATCAAAAAAGTAAAAAATAAACCCACGACCAAAAAAACTCTTACTGATTTTTTAGATAAAAATCTTTTTAGTTCCTGTAAATATATGTTCATAATCTATACCTCCCCTACAGCTTTGACAAAGCAAACTAGTCTTATTATTTATAATTAATATAGAAGCCCACAAAATATAGACTAAAATTTCTATATAGTGTGAGCCTCTATGATTCATCATTAATATGATGCTCTAAGAGTTTTTAAAGCGCGAACTCTGTTACCAGTTCTATATTCTCCTTATTTTATTTTTTTCATCCCACGATAAAATTGGATCATAATAATCTTTTAAAATCATTCTTTCTTCATAAGATTGTGGTCTTGTATATATACTTTCATGTGGTCCATAATCTATGGAAGATGTTAATATGTTTATATTCTTAGGCAACCAATCGCATTCATTTAAATAAACTTGTATCTTATCATACTTATCCTCATAATCAGGTCCTTCGATTACCATGTTTAAGGTAATGTTTTCTTTATTATTATATTTTTCTGCTTCTAGGGTTATTAAGTCCATAATTACCTCCAATTTTTGAATACATCATTACTACTAAACTTGGTAAAATAATAATATATATTACAGCTGATATCATTATAAGACTTGATGAACTCATCCAATTTCCAAAAACATTTACAAAATTAAAATCAGCTATTTGATTTTGTAATGAATTGAGTAGTCCTACTCCTGAAGATGGAAAAATATAGTTTATAGCACTAATCATACCAATAGGAGAAATTATTGTTGGAAATACTGCTAATAAAATTGATTTCATTATGGATTCAACTTTTCTTTTACTTAATACAGAAATAATTAGTGTAGCAAGAATGGTTGAAATCAATATGATACTATTACAAATAAGCATATATTTATTAAACTGTCCAAAGTTCCAATTATGCAAACTTAAAGCACTAAACATCATCTGAACAGAAGTCTTTTTATACTCTGTTCCAAAAGCATAGTCTAATATAGAGCCTTGTATGAAGTTTCCTAAGAGCAAAGTTAATACCGAAATCGTAAGTATTGCTAGGATTTTATAGATGGCAAACTTTCTTCTGCCATATTTAGTTGTTTTAAATATATAATCTAAATCATTCTCACTATCTGACGAGAATATTGGAGCTGCTACTACAACCATTAAAATTATTATTATCGTATTATAAAATCCTCTATAATCATTTGCATCTGTACTATAATATCCATAATATTCATATGGAGTCTTTATTTTACTCAGTGCTTTTTCAGATTTTTCTATAATTTGATTCTGAGCTTTATTAGGATATTCATTTTCAATTACTTTATTTAGATAATCAAATACTTTATTGTAAAAATATTTGGTATCATTGATATCTATGCTTAAAACTGGAGGAAGGTTATTACTTTGAGAATCAGTGAATACTTCATTTACTTTCTTACTTATATGTTCTATAGGCATAAGCTTCTTTGTATTAATTTCAGGTTTTAATTCAGACCTATCAGTAACATTATATTCTCTTAGTATTTCTCTATATTTTTTTGTGCCATTATAAATTAAATCTTCTGTTATCTTTCCTGAATAAGGCTCTTTAGCTTTTTTAATATATTCTATTGCTTCTTTTCCTTTTAAATTTTTTACTTTATCTCCTTCTCCATAGGTAATTTTTGTAAAATTAATTGGAGCTATGGAAAGCAATATAGCAAGTAGTAATGAAAACAATATTATAATTTGATTTGATCTTATTGATAAAATCCTCTTTATCTCATTTAAGTAAATTTTCATTTTAATTCACCTTAAAACTTCTATCTTCTGGAAAGACCCATAAATAGAAGTCTTCTAGATGAGCTTTTGTTAATTTAGAATTATTTAAAACATCATCTTTATCTGATATGTATCTAATGAGTACGTTTCCATCATCTTGTTGTTTTACATTAACAACATTCAATTGTGTTTCTTTTTCTGCATATTCTCTATTTGATATAGATGCTTCGTATACCTTATTCTTAATTTTAGATATCAGTTCATCAGTTGTTCCAGAATATACAAATTTACCATCTTTCATAATTAAATTTGATGTTGATATATATTCAATATCAGAGACTATATGAGTCGAAAGCAAAACTATTTTATTTTTTGATATTTCCGTGATAAAATTTCTTAATTTTATTCTCTCACCAGGATCAAGTCCTGCTGTTGGTTCATCTAAAATTAATATTTTAGGATCATTTAAAATAGCTTGACATATTCCTACTCTCCTTCTCATTCCTCCTGAAAGCTTTACTACTTTTTTGTACTTGACATCAGATAAGTTTAATACTTCTAGGAGTTTATCAATCATTTCTTCTGTTTTGCTCTTGTCTATACCTTTTAAAGCAGCTACATATTGTAAAAATGAATTTACAGTAAACTCTGGAGCACAAATAAATTCTTGAGGTAAAAACCCTAACAAATTCCTATATTCTTCTCCTAATTTGTTGATTCTTTCCCCATTATATAAAATTTCGCCTTGACTCGGTATACTAATTCCAGTGATCATTTTAATTAAAGTTGTTTTCCCAGCACCATTTGCACCTAAGAGTCCCCAAACACCTGGACATAACGTAGCTGATGCATTATCAACCGCTAATTTATCTTTAAATTTCTTACTTACATTTTTAATCTCTAATTCCACTAAACTACCTCCCTTATCTTTTATGCTTCCTTATTAAAAAGTAAAAAATACATCTTCATGTTAGTGATAAAAATTTTACTCCTCTATGATTTTATTTTAATTGATACAATAAAAAAGTGTTTTAATATTCTATTGATTAATTCTTAAGATTTCATTAATTTTTATATAAAACAAAGTATAAATTTCTAATTATCTTTTTATATTTTCTTAAATGCTCGTAAAGCCTTATTCTATGTGCTTTCGAGTATTTTTACTGTAGGAAGATACTTCACGTTTCTTTGCATATTTCCTCATGTCTTAGCTGTCAGAAGTGGTAAATAAGTAGTAAATTCATTTGTACTACTAAGCAACAAGACGCTCCTGTTGCTTCTCTTTATTCAAGCGTTTCATCTCTGACATTGCGGAATCAAATGTTGCGTGTGCGTAATAGTTCAGCGTCATGGCTATATTTGCATGCCCCATAATGTATTGTAATGCTTTTGGGTTCATTCCTGCATTTGCATAGTTGGTACAGAATGTATGTCGCAAACTATGTGGAGTGATGTGTGGTAACTTATCATCATTATACTTGTTGTATTTCTTAACAAGACCTTTCATCATACCATTATAGTCACTCGCCACTTTTGGATAGTTCTTTCTATTAAGAAAGAGGAAATCACTATATCCATCAATCTCAACACGCTTATCATTCTTTCGATTCGCTAACACTCGCTTAAATGCTTGATAGGCTTCTTCAACCATAGGAACTTGACGTTCACCACTTTTGGTCTTTGGTGTTTCAATGTAGTACCCAATTTCAGTATCTCTCAATAGCTGATGGTCTATATTGACAAGACGATTCTCAAAATCTAAATCTGGAAGTGTCAAACCACCAAACTCTGAAATACGAAGACCTGTTTTTAAGAGTATCAGAATTTCATCATAATTTTTGCTGTAGGTTTTATCAGCTTTCGCAAAGGCTAACAGTTTTTCTTCCTGTTCTCCTGTTAGTACGGTCTTAGGGACAGTATCATCATCAAGAACTGCATTCAGTTGAAAGTCAAATGGATTCTTCCGAACACAATCATCTTGTATCGCAATGTAGAATGAAGCCTTTAAAGAACGTTTATAGTTATTGATGGTTTGATAGGCATAACCATTTTCACTCATTCTAATCGCCCATTCTTTAGCGTCTGATGGTTTAATACTATCAATACTTCTTGCACCTAACTTGTCTTTCTTCAAAATATCCATAAGATATTTGCGTCCAGTTTCAGTATTTTTTCTAACCTTTGGTCTTTGAGCGTTCTGTTTTGCGTAAAGCTGGCAGAGTGTCATTTTCTTTCCTACAACATCAATACCATCATGAATGTCTTTCTGTAACTCTGCGATTTTCTCCCTAAGTGAGATACAATCACGCTTTCCTGCTGGTACTCTGTCTGTAGCCACAAGTTTCCACGAGTAAACAAATTGCGGTTCTCCAAATGAATCTGTATATTTGTATAAGTATCTTCCGTCTTTTCGTTGGCTCTCTCCAGTCTTTAAAATTCGACCTTTATTGTCACGTCTTTTTTCTGACATGGCATTTGCTCCTTTCCATTATGGAAAGAGCCCTGATACGACTTAATACTATTTTATCATATACAAGACCCTTTGGCTACGCTAGATTGCATTCAATGTATCTATAATTTTTTCAAATTGTTTTCGTTTAACCTGAATACGATTTCCATTCATAATCAGCCAGTTTGCATTTTTATTTTCTTCTGCCAAACGACGCAGCTTGTTTTCGCCAATACGAAAATATTTTGACGCTTCTTCAATAGTTAGGGTATAACGCTCCCAAATCGGAATGTCAGTCTGCTTCATAAAATCCTCCTTTCCAAATCACTTATTGGATTTCATAAAAGTTGTTTTACAAGCAATCGAACAGCTCTAGCAAAGCTCACGGGAGTTCCACCCCTGCATGGTTCTCATGTAGCCATACTCATTGCCTGCGACGCTTTTAACGCTCGGACTATTGACTGTATGGGAGTATCATTATCACGATAAGAAAGTCGTCGCTGGCAATCCTGCTAAAGATTGTTTTTCGGAACACTAACTGAAACGCTCGCTATCTTTAGAAGATAGGTCATGGCGGTTAGCTCCGTTGGCTCTTTTCTTATCGAAACGTATTCAATTACTTTTATTCAGTTTTCAAAGAACAATGGCTCGTTAGCCTATCAAAACACATTGAAAGCTCAATATGCTTTGATGGAATAACAAACCTCCCTGTTCGGGAAGCGTGGAATAGTATGGCACGCTTCCACGAAAAGAGAGAGGTTATTACTTAATTTCAAATGACAGAATCTTTGTAATCAGTCTGGTTTCCATTCTTCCACGTAAGACTTCATCAACGACCATACTTTGATTGCCATATTCATCTTTCATAAGTCGTAGGGAACGTTTCGTTATGTACCCTCTGTAATGATGTAGAATCTGGTTAATCGCTTCTGTATCGCCATCTGTTGCCTTTACAATGAGAGGAAAGGGAATCATAGGATATTGTGTTTTCATTCTTCAAATTCCTCCATAAACTTTTTGATTAAGGCTAGTCCACTGGTTCTATGCCGATAGACAGTAGAACGGTTCAATTTCAACAGGTCTGCAATTTCTGAATCGCTCATGTCCATAAAGTAAAACAGCAGTAGAATTTCACGTTTCTTGTCTGGCAACTCACGTAATGCTTCACTCAATAAATCATTTTCAACACCAACTGATATTCCATTGAGTGTAAAAATCTGAAAGTCAGTTGAATAGTTATCTGTTGTCGCAAACTGGCTAACAAGATAATCGCCAACATCAGAAAAGGACACTTCACGCTTTGCGATCCTTGAAAGATAAAGCAGATAATTCTTTCGCTCGTCTTCCATAGCACGTTTACAGATATAGTCAAACTGATTTTCTATTGTGGTCTGAAAAAAAGATGGTTTCATGTTTCTCACCCCCTTTCTGTCTAGGAAAGGAAGTGAGCCTTGCTCTTTTATCTCCTTTCACTCTTAGTCCCAATGTGAAAGGGGGATTTGTTGCATTACTGATGAATAAACTTTGTAAAAAAGTTCTGAATAACCAAAAAAGCACACAAACAGATTGATTTCTCTGTTTACATGCTTTTATTTTTCTATCTATATGATTTATAAAACCACATTGGTGGACGTACTTATCTATTGCAGATAGACGACTTTTTTTGATAAATACTCAATGTGGGGAACTTGATTGTATGTGATATACTTCATGGCGACTTTGACCTCCAACAAACCGCCATTTGGAAGTAAGATACAATATTTTAACAGCATAAATAGCACTACCATATAACGGTTTTTTTTATTGGCGTTTAGTAGTGCTTTTTATTAAATATGAACCTATAAACTATATAACATGTTTTTCTATACCTGTTTCTAATTCAATAGGAACAGTAAAATGTATAGAGGTGGTCTACTATGCGTAAAAAAGAAGATAAATATGATTTTAGAGCCTTTGGTTTAGCCATTAAAGAAGCTCGATTGAAACGAGGTTTAACTCGTGAACAAGTGGGAGCATTGATTGAAATTGACCCACGTTACTTAACTAATATTGAAAATAAGGGGCAACACCCCAGCATACAAGTTCTTTATGACCTTGTATCGTTACTTCATGTTTCCGTTGATGAATTTTTCTTACCTGCTAATAACTTGGTAAAAAGCACCCGACGATTACAGATAGAGAAATACATGGATAGCTTTACAGACAAAGAACTATCCTTAATGGAATCTTTAGCCAGCGGTATCAACGAAGCAAGAAACATCGAAGACTAATTAAAAGAATCCATACATAACGGAAAGAGCCGATAAAATGAGATTGTATTAATCTCATTTTATCGGCTCTGCGTCTTTGCGTCTGGCTCTGTAATCACAGTTACTTTGAACTGCTTTATTTCAATTAAATTTTCTTGTCTGCATTTCGGACAATAGAGGGGGAATTTTTTTAATTCAGTATCTTCCCTTATCTTTAATCGTGTTTTATTTCCACATACAGGACACAATATCCACTTGTAGTTTATAATAACTATCTCCTCCTTTACACTTTAATTCAAATCTTTATTAAAGAATATTTCATCTTATTTAACAAGAAACCATATTTATATAACAACATAAAATACACTAAGTTATTTTATTGAACATATATCGTACTTTATCTATCCTACTATTTGGACGACGGGGCTGGCAAACAGGTTCACCGGTAGTAACATGGTACCCTTTTAACTCTGTTAAACAAACACTACGTCCATTTGTAAAGAAAGTTAAATCACTACGATATTCTTGAATACATCGAGCAGGGATTTCTCCACTAAGAATGACCTCATTATTTTTCAATTGAGTGTCTACGATGTTCGCACAATATTTAGGAGCATCGTTGTATGCTCGTGAAAGATATTCCTGTGGCGCATAAATTTTAAAACTAAGATATGGCTCTAACAATTCTGTTCCAGCTTTTTTTAAGACTTGTTCCAATACAATAGGAGCAAGCATTCGAAAATCTGCTGGGGTACTAACAGGGCTATAGTATAAGCCATACTTAAAACAGATTTTACAGTCCGTCACATTCCAACCATACAATCCTTGTTCACAGCCATAGCGTATCCCCTCCATAACTGCATTTTGAAACGATTGATTTAAGTATCCAAGAGAAACCGAGCTCTCATACTGTACTCCGCTCCCTAATGGAAGCGGTGCTACAGATAGACCAATGGAAGCCCAGAAAGGATTTGGCGGCACTTCGATGTGAATGGTATATTCTGCATTTTTTAACGGTCTCTCCATATAAATGACTGTAGGCTCTTTTAGTTCTATCTCCACATGATACTTTTCTTGCAACAGTGCACTAATCACTTCCATTTGTACTTTCCCTAAGAAAGAAAGTATAATTTCATGTGTCGTAGAATCCACGTAATATCGTAGAAGCGGATCACTATCTGAGATTTCCAAAAGGGCATCAAGCAACATTTCTCTCTGTTCAGGTTTACTCGGTTCAACAGTTGTTTGTAGTAGAGGGTGCGGATTTTCAATCTTTTTTCTCTGTGGCAATAGTTTTGTATCTCCAAGAACACTATTTAACTTCAAAAACTCATTTTGCAAAATAACAATTTCTCCAGAATAAGCTCTATCAATCTTACATAATTCACCATTTATTGAAGTATACATTTCTGTAACTTTTATTTTTTCTTTTTCTGATACTCTAACCGAATCTCGTAAATGTAGTACTCCACTATAAAGGCGTATATATGCAAGACGTTGTCTTTTTTTTGTATATTCAATTTTGAAAACATTTCCGCAAAGTTCAGACGGACCTCGATGTGTTGATGAATAAAATTTATTCGTAATAACTTCTATAAGGTTATCAATCCCTATATTACTTTTTGCACTTCCATGATAAAGAGGGAACAGAGAACAATTCTGAAATCTTATGCTTTCCTCTTGTTCGAGTTCCAATGCTTCTAATGATTTACCGGACATATATTTCTCTAAAAGGTCATCGTTTCCCTCTATTACCGTATCCCATTGTTCAGATTCGGTAAAGTTCGTCACACACATATTAGGATACAGTTCTACCTTCTGTTTGATTACAATTTCGGCAGAAAGTTTCTCTTTAATATCCTGATAAACCGTTGATAAATCAATTCCATTTTGGTCAATCTTATTGATAAAAAAGATTGTGGGAATCCCCATTTTCCTAAGTGCATGAAATAATATACGAGTTTGTGCTTGTACGCCATCTTTTGCAGAAATCAGTAGAATTGCCCCATCTAAAACTGATAATGAACGATATACTTCTGCTAAGAAATCCATATGTCCTGGCGTGTCTATGATGTTCACCTTCGTATTTTCCCACTGAAAAGAGGTTATTCCTGTCTGAATTGTAATTCCTCTCTGACGTTCTAAAAGCGTATTATCCGTCCTCGTTGTACCTTTGTCCACGCTTCCTAATTCTGTAATCGCTCCACTGTTATATAATAAGCTTTCTGTTAAGGTAGTTTTTCCTGCATCAACATGAGCTAAAACTCCAATATTAATAATTTTCATGTGATTTTCCTCCATTCAAAAGCCCAAAAGGGCATAAAAATCCCAGTGATAAATACTCTTATCACTGGGATTTTTATGCATAACCATAGGCATACAAAGCATACAGATATTCTCCGGATACTTTAGAATCACATGATAAAGGTATTCTTAAACTGGGTACAAAAAACTAAGCCCTCCTAAAAAAGGACATCCAATTATTTGTTCCCACTATCAAATTGACAGTTTATTTAAGAATACCTTGCCGCATATTTATTAACTCCTTTTAAATAGATACTTAAATAATAGCACGTAAGAGCATATTTGTAAAGGAATCTCCAATTTTTTATCAAAGAGAGTACGTGATTACAAAATAGCTGTAATAATGTACCAATATTTGTTATTCTATAATCTTCCAATTACTCCCGTTCTTTTCAAGTACCAAATCAAATTGAGATACCTGCGTTGCTTTGGTCTGCTGGTCGATATACTCCACTGTCAGCGATACCGTGACTTGATTATCCTTACGATTGTGAATAGGATTTACCAGTTCTTGAAAGATGTACTCTTTTCCGATTGGTTTTAATATCCCGTCATTCACATAGTAGGAAAGTTCACTGGCTGTCGCTGTAGGATAGAGCTTGAAGAACGTCGTTAAAAACTCATTGATTTCATTGGTTGTAATGGAATCAACCGTCCCCTCACTTTCAATGGCTTTTGGTTTATAACTTGATTTCTTAGGTATGTTGGTAATGGTCGGATTCTTAACCAGTACCATATTTCCAGAACCATCTACATAGACACTCACTATATAAGCAGAGTGGACGGTCTTTGTATTTTCTCCCTCTGTAATGAGCTGGTCTACACTGTAGGTTACATTAAACTCATTGTCGCCAGTTGGCTCTACCGTCCATATCTGAAATCCTCTTACAGAAGACGATACAGGAATATCTTTGCGTACTGTATCAACATTGAGAGCTTGAAGTTCATCTGTCAGATAGCCTTTTAGACTTTCCATTCGATTATCAATGGACTTATCGGATTGCTCCCATGAATAGTAGACTTTCGCAAAGTTCTCTACAAAATTTTCTACATGATGAGTATCAACGTATTCCTTTTCTATGATAGTTGTTTCGTGAATAGTATGAGTATCTATAGCTGTAAAGTGCTTGAATATCGCAAAGCTGAAACTAAGCCCTAAAAGTACCCACAAGGCAATCACAACCTTTTTATGAGGATTGACCTTATAGTAGACACGAGGTTTCTTTTCCTTTGGTATCTGTTTTTCTTTATTCTGATTTTTTCTAAATTTCATCATTAAATCTTCCTTTCTCATTGTTTGATTCGTCCTGCTCCCACTAAATGCTGTTGCCAGTAGGGGCTTGTTAAGTCGGCATAACCGATTGGGTCGCCTGCATGAAACATACGGTTATTGCCAAGGTATATCCCAACATGAGTAATATAAGAGCCAGCGTTATAGGTAGAATGAAAGAAAACCAAATCGCCAGCTTGTGCTTCCGATAGTGGGATATGCTGGGTCACATCATATTGCTGTTGTGCGGTTCGTGGTAAGTTAATTCCAGCTTTTCCATACGTCCATTGTGTCAGTCCGCTACAATCAAAAGAAGTAGTCGGGGAAGCTCCACCGTAAACGTATCGCCAGCCCTCATATTTCAGTGCTTCGTCCATGATGGCTTGTACCGTATCATCATCAAACTCTGTTGTGACAAGATACTGCGTTACCAGTTGCACATAAAACATATTGCCATAGTTGTATCGCCAGCCCCCATTGATAGGTATGGCTATGGGATTGGGGTAAGACACTTTTTCGCCACCTGAATACTCTTTTGAGAAACTTTGAGCCAGTTCAAAGGTATATTTATTTCCACGATTAGCCACATACCCTAAGAAACCACCACCATAATTGTAGGACTGGATAACCGATTCTAAATCTACACTGAGCCTTTCGCTACTGGCTAATAATTCACTGAAATACTTCACACCTTGCTTAATGGATTCTTCTGTACTCAATGAATTAGGTGGAAGACCGAGGGATTCCGAGGACTGCATAACATCTTCCGCAGTACCGCCCGATTCCACCTGTATAATCGCAAGAAGTATGTTGACATATTCTTCAACGCCATATTCTTTGGCATATTTTTCTACCATAGGCTTATGAGCCAGCACTTCTGCGGAAACATTCACACCTCCATAATGAATATTGGAAATTCCGCTGTCCTGTTCATCTGAAAATAAAATGGCAACAAACAGAAGCAGTGAGAAGACCATCAAGAATAATCCAGAACCACCAATCACTAAAGTTTTCAACTTCATGGTTTCTTACCGACTTTCTTAATGGTGGCGGTTTTGATTGGTGGTCTACTTCTTGTATTTTGTAGTGGTACTCTTTGAACAGTAGACGGACGTTCTTTTGTGATTGGACGTTGTGAAGTTCTATCTGCTGTAGTGGTTGAAGTTGCTGGCTTTTGAACGGTTTTTTCTTGAACGGTATTGCCTTGGCGTTCCACTTTTGGACTTGAAAAATCGGACTTAACTGCTGGACGCTCTTGTTTGGCTTGTTGAGATTCCTTATATGAAGTCTGAATATTAGACTGTTTTGAGGTCTGTT
Organism: Clostridiales bacterium SIT11; assembly: GCA_001299455.1. GTDB lineage: Bacteria > Bacillota > Clostridia > Tissierellales > Peptoniphilaceae > Urinicoccus. Next base: position 453,697 of record CYUK01000003.1, read on the forward strand.
CATCATGATATTGTTCTTGTCTTGTAGTCGGTCTTTCATGAACAGAAGAAGCAGGCTGTTTTTTCTGTTTGACCTGTTCCATTTCAGAGCGACGCTTCGCAATGGTTTTTCGCCTTTGTTCCTGCTGTTCCTTGCGTCCACTGGCTCTGTCCGCTTTGGTTTGAGAAATACTACTGGTTAAATCACGGACATTCTCTTTTACTTTGGATTTTCCTTGATATACTGCATATCTTGCATTGGTCGGCAAATCTTTAACCTGTTCTTTCAAACCACTAGCAGTGTCTACCATTCTGTCTTTGGTATCAGCTACTGTACCGATGGTTTGACCGATACGTTTTCCAAGTGTTGATTTTTCCTTTCCGTCTGGTCGGGAGTGATCTGCTTGTGTCCTTGCAGAACTCCCCGAACCCGACTGTCCTTTTTTACCTGTAACAATGGCAGACCCAGCCCCTAGAGTAGTCATGGAACGTCCAAGTTTCCGCTGTAGACGGTGCATGTGAGCGTGCATAAGCATACGAGGTTTTCTCATCACACGACTTCCCACACTTTGAGAATCGTTACTCTGTAGAGAAAACATACTCATTAAATCGCCCAGCTTGAAGTAGATTCCTGCAAAGGTCACAATCTGTAGAAAAGCAATCAAAAAGAACGGATAACCAGCCGATAAGGTATAGAGCATGGTTGAAATACTAAATGCTGTCGTAATAATCAATGTGATTCCAGCTCGTGTCAAAATGGTATTAAAGAGCTTTGTTATGGCTCGTTTTGACATACCATCAAATGATGGAATCATGCTTAAAATAAAGCTCACAGGCAGAAACATAGCATAGATGATAAAAAGTACCTGCGAGAAAATCATGATTCCTGTTAATAGGAATACAAATATGGAAATCCCAATATTGAAGACAAATAGGAAGAAGACTGTACCTAAACGGTTAATGGTCTTTGTAATGGTTAGATTGGTATTGCTTCTGTCTTCAATTTCTTCCGCAACAATTTTTTCTCTGTCTTCGCCATTGTTGGAATCTGGGCTGGTGGAGAGCAGGCTTTCCACACGGTCAATACCGATACTTTCAATGTCTGAACTGTTGTATTGAAGCAGTAGCCACGGTTGCTGAACCTGTATGGAAAACAGGCTATCTCTGATTAAGTCCACGCTGTCCTTGCCTTGACTATCGGAATGGGGCATGACAATCTTCGTGCCAAGTGATAAACTGGCATTACTGATGTCTGATGAAAAGTCATTGATTTTTTTAATGTAGTCGGGAGCGTAGGCAATAAAGGAAGCCGATAGGATAAACACCAGCACAAAATTCATAATGGCATGAATTGCCTTTGTGGTTTCTCTCTTTATCAGTCCCGTATAGGCAACATAAACCCCAAGAACCAAAATCAAGAGTAAGAGGAATCCAACATAGAAACCCTCTGTTGAAAATCCGTTTGCACTCACACCAGCTAAGGTCTGCATATTCTTACCAATGGAATCTGCTGTAGCGGAAATGAAGTCTAAGGAATAGGCTTCCTGTACTAAGTAACCTGTCGCATTGGAAACATACAAACTGATTGTCCAAATAAAATTGGTAATGGCATATAGTCCATACATGACCTGTTTTCCAATCCCGTCCGACCAGTTCCACGGAAGCCAGCCCCAGCTATTATCCACATAAAAATCCAGTTGATAGTTTTCAAGTGGGTATCGGCTGTATTCATTTGCCACATTGACCGTATCATCTACCAAGCCCGCAGCTTGAACCACCGTTCCCAGCATGGCTAAAAGAAAAATGGCAATCACAAGTGTGAAAGCCACTGTCATTGCCACTTTACCTAGACGTTTCAGCGTCCAGTTTGATTTTATTCTGTTTACTATTGATGGTTTCACATTTACACCTCTTTTCGCACAGGTGGTCTGGTATCAAAGGCATGGAGCAGTTCTTCAAATACAGGGTGGAACTGTATCACACCGACACGACCATATAAATCACTGATAAGGCATTGCCCGTTTTCCAAATCACGCAATCGCTTCTGATTGTTTTCGTCCTCTGGGTCTACACCAAAAAAGGCTAAGGTCTTTTTAATCTCGTTAAGGTCAGTGGAACGAAATGCAAATTTTAAGCCGAGGTTATTTTTCAGTTTTTCATCTAAGAGGTCGTCTGTATTTTGGGTCACGAAATATACCCCAGCGTTCATAGCACGACCAGCCCGAACCAGCTTCATAGATAGTGTTTTTCCTTGTGCTACCTGTAAAAAGCTCCATGCTTCGTCTAAATCTACAATCTTGAAAATGCTTCGGTCTGTATGGATAAAGTCTAAAGCAAAGGTACTAATGACAATCAGCATAGCAACGGATAAAAGCTCCATAGTGGTATATTCCTCAAAGGAAGTTTCCTTGTCGGGAAGTACCAAGTCCGCAACCTGTATAATGTTCAGTTGTTTTTCTAAGCTGATAGACTGCTCCACATAACCATTACTGAATAATAAATGTGCAAAGTCATAGTCTGTAAAACTTTCGATATGGTCGGCTATACTGGTACTTAGTGGCGTATTCTCAACCCGTAATTCCTCAATCACTTTCATCAACCCTCGTACTTCACTATTGGTTACTGCACGAATGGCTTTTCTAAGGATTGGGAAGCGTTCCCCATCACGAGAGGAAATCCCCGTAAGGAATGTCAGAATATCAATAGCCAGTGATTCAGAATCTTTGGGATTTTTCATAATCACATAAGGGTCAAGTAAGCCTTTGTTTTTCTCATCAGAAGTCAGAGTGACGATATTGATTTCATGGGAAATCTCTGGCAAGGTTTCTTTCCATCTGCCACGTTCTGCTTTTGGGTCTACAATCACTGCTTGTGCCCCATAAAGCACCGCATAATAGACGATAAGGTTATTCGCAAAGGATTTACCACCACCCAGCGAACCAACAAAAGCCGACGCTAACGCATTGGTTACTGAACCCTTAACCCCTTGACTGGCAAGAGCAGGTTTCAGATAGACATTGCGTCCAGTATCTAAGCTGTAGCCAACATAAATCCCCTCATTTTCCCCCAGCATTTGAGTAGCACCAAAACCTAAACCAGCGAGGAAATCAGAGGTCACGTATTGAATATAATCATTCATATAACGCTTGCTGGCAGGTAAAAATTCTTCATGTAAGCCGAGCATATCCCCAAATGGTCGTACCAGTTTTACGCTTAAATCGTCATAAAAATCTTTCACTTCATTACAACGACGTTTGAGTTCGTCAAGATCATTTGCTGATACCCTTACCACATAAGACAGCTTGTACATAGATTCCTTGCTTTGGTCTAAATTGGTTTCCAGCTCATTCACACTTTCCAGAGCTTCCGCCACATTGGAGCTGGTTTCATTATCACTTTGCCAAGCGTGGTTATCCAAGTCTTTCAGTTCTTTCTTTTTATTGCGGACAGTAGATAGGGCTTTACGATTCGCTACAATTTCCACATTCATTGACGTATCAATCGGGAATGTAAATTGCTGTTGCTGGTAGTAGAAGATTTCAGAGGACGGGAAGTCCAGTTCTCCGACAATGCTGTTAATGGTAAAGTAAGCTACATAGACGGTTTCATCTTCCTGCTGGATTTTCAAATATCGCTGTTTTTCTTCCACCAAACAGCGAGTAGGCTTAATCAAGTCATAGTATTTAATCAGCGTTTCATTATCCAGCTTTTTCTTTGATAGATGGTACTCATACTCTTCATAGGCAGTGCCTGTCTGTCCGTAAAGGTGTTCAATCAGATAGCCGAAGTCGTCCTTATCTAACCTGCGGATTTTGAAACGACGAGAGATTTTATTTTCTAAGAGCTTTTCCATCTTCTGAAAACGCAGGATTTCATCATTACTCATACTAACAAAATCGCCCATCAGCTTATGGTTCACATCATAGACAAAATCAGACAAAGCATTTTTTGCTTCAACGGTAAGACTTTTCATAGAAAACTCCTGATCGTTGAGAAGCAACTTAAAGCCGATAAAGAAACGGTAGTTCACTTGATTTTCGCCAATCATGGATATTAAAGCGTCTGTCTGTTGGTCGATTTTGTCATAGGCAACCGCTTTGAGCTTGCCAGTGACTTCATTTTTGGAACGCTCTTGTGCAGAACGTATGCTGGATTCTGTACTGATTTGTAAAGCATGAATTTTGCCATCACGATTTTGTGCGATAAGCTGTCTGAAAGAATCATGCACTTGTATTTTCTGTTCTGGACTTAGAAATGAGTAATTGTAAGGAACAAGCTCATAGTAAGCATAACATTCCCCGTCTTTATTCCAGACGAGATTGTTTTCAATGTATTTAATTGGATATGCCATAAAATTCACTCCTAACTGCTGTAATGGCTTCTTGTGGCTGGTTTCTGCCAAGCGTTACTTTTTTTCCTGCATAGGTCAGCTTTGGTCGCAGTGCATAAGCAATGACAGACTTCAAAAATCCATAAGGCTTTTTACCATCAAAAGTTTTTGTAGACATAAACCATGTGAAAGCCACAGGAATCCCAAAGTATTTGAGAAATGCTCCCTCTATCATGGAAAGAGGGGGCAAGTTGCCAAGTATCATCACTGCAAAGAGTGACACGACAAACCATGTCATTTGCGTAAAGGTTATGGGAAACGGAAGTCTAAAATCATTGATAGAATACAGTACCTTTTCCACAGACCAGATACTGGTATAGCTTCGTATTTTCTTCATGTAATCAATCCTTTCATAAAAAATAGGGGTAGCTGATTGAGCCACCCCGTAAAATAGAAAATCTGCCAGTAGTAATGTACCGACAGATTTAATAGACGATTTCAAAAATCCCATGATTGGTTGAGATAAACGTTCCTGAAAGGTCTAAATCCCGACCATAGGCTTGATAATCAATATAGTTTTGAAGACTAGCTGGTACTTCGCCTAAAGCACCCGTTTCTTCAATGTAGTAGCGTGCCACGTCATACATATCATCACAATCGGAATGAATGATAATATCCTCTTGATGTTCGCTTAGTTCTTCAATGCTTGAAAAATGAGTGAGCAGAGCAGATAGCTCCGATTGTAATTCTTCGGGTAATTCCGATACCATTTCCCATAGTCGATTGAGTTCGCCAATGGAAGTGTATTCGTCAACCGTAAAGGGTAACTCGTAGTCATGAATGGCGTATTCCTCATATTCATCATTCAAGCCGATTTTCTCTTTGACTTCCTCAAAGTCAATGGGAAAGGTAAACCACGCACCGACCAATTCGCCCTCATTGTATTTGCCTAAATTCGCAATATAGACTTGCATATCGTCCATATATTCACGTCCTTTCTTTGTAGAGATTCAAAAATCCCTACCGCACTTCGTTTGGTGTACCATTCCTTTGCGGAACATAAGAAAACCACTTATATTCCACAAAAGAACGGTTTTATTTAAGCACCAATAATGCGATTGAATAGCTCTAGTAAAATGTCTTTTACTCCAGCAGCGTTGAAGACTAAGCCAACCGCAATAATCGCAATAATTAAAAAGCCAATCAGTTTGCTAAACTCACGCTTGAAGCCAAGATACAAGCCAATCACAACGATTGCTAAAAGCACCAGTGATTGAGCGTTTGATAGAAACCAGTTATAAAGGTTTTGTCCAAAATTCATAAAAATGTTCTCCTCTCTATATTCAATGAATTTGTATTTGAGTTATTTTTTTGTTGTTATCACGTCCTGTTCTTTTACTGACTGTTGCTTCAAAATCTGCTTGTGTCGGTCTGTCAGTTTCGCATGGTCGAGAATGTCTTTTACAACCTGCGTCTGGTTGATTTCATCAAGTTTAATCGCAACCTTTAAGGTCGGGGCAACTTGATGAGATAGCCAGTTCAGCGTCCTTTGGAAGGAGTAAGGCTCTGGTTTTGTGGTTAGTTTTAATCGTTCACGATTGTTCCCAATAAACCAAGCCCATTCTTCATTCAGTTTCCAATCAGAACGAGGTTTGGAATCGTCTTTATCTACAAAACGGATATACCGATTGATAATTTTAAAGGCGGTATGCTCTGGATTGTCATAGACGAGTAAATCACGGACTGCATAATAGGCACGCTCATTTTTCAATCGAATCTCAAAACGGTTTTTTACTTCTGCGTCTTCAATGGGAATATCATTTTTCTTGTACTGCTCGTAGTCCTTTTCATAGATACAGAAATAAACTTCACTTTGTAATGAACCGATATAGAGGGTGTTTCCCATACATTCCTTTTCCTCTTTGCGTACCAGTTCGCCACTGCGATAGCTTTTAAAACTGCGGAAGACGGAGATACATTCTTCCTGTTGGCACTTTTCAGTGAGTACAGGGATATTCAAAATCCCTGTCTTATCGTTAATGGCAAGGTCAAGGCGTTTCATCACACCGCCAGCCACCAAAACGTCCATAAAGAACTCATACCAGCTTCTTTGTTGTGCCAGAAGATAGCTTTCAAATTGTCTGCACCCACGACCTTTCAATTCCACCAGAACTCCTTTGTCCAGTTCATGGGAGCAAAGGACGAATATGTCGCCTAAAGCATAATGCTCTGAATAAGAATAGAAACCATAGTCCTCATGAAGAAAATAGGACAGTTTCAGTTGTAAGATGTTTTCGACCACCTGCTGTACGTCTGTTGTCGGAAAGCGAATCCTTACATAATCAAACAGCATTTCAAGGGGAGCGTCGGGATTGAAGCGTTCCAGAGCTTCCCAAAGGGACTGCTGTAAATCCTCTGATGGCTTGACTTTTCCTGTTTCAATATCGCTTAGATACTGCCTTGTAATACCAGTCGCAACAGCTAAACGGTTTTGAGATAGTCCATAAGCCAAGCGTTTTTCTTTTAAATGCTGTAACCAAGTTTGTTCATTCAGTAAAAATCCCTCCAATCAAAAAGGCGTATGTCAACTTTTAAAGCCCATTTGACATACGCTGAAATTTTGTAAATCCCTTGTAACCAAAGGATTTTCTAATGTTTTTTTGACTGTTTCCTGTCGATTTGTACCCCCCTGTTAGATACGGGGGGTTAAGTGCTGGCGTGGCTATTGCCACACCAGCCAGCAAGATCAGTCCACACCTGCGACTTCCGCTTCGCACGTCGCCTGCGTGGACTGTCTGCTGTTGGATAACTTTTTAATTTCCTCCAAGAAATCATATCCTTTTGGTACAAGGGGAGTATAAAACTCTGATATGACACTTGTTCCTACATCAACATAGCCACGACCTTTGATTCGCTTTAAGAAGAAATCCTTTTGTACGTCACTGCCAAACATCATGCCATAGCCCATTTCAGACATACGACCTAAAGCCACTCTGAAATTAAACTGATCACGGATTCCGTCGCCTAAATATTTTGCGTCTGGACGTTGACAAGCCAGTATTAGAAAGAAGCCAGCTTGACGACCTAACATGACAATCTGTTTCAGCTTATTCATAACTGCGGTGTTTTCTTTTGTTCCCAGCATTTCCATGAAAGCGACGTATTCATCAAAGATTAAGAAGTGTGCCGGGAGACCTAAGTAAGCATAATTTTTGCCAGTCTTATAGTTCTTCATCTGCTTCATTTCCTCACTACGTTTCATCATTTCTTCATAGAATGTTTCAATGCAAGAAAGCAAGTCTTCTTTTCTATAGTAGACATTTGCCATCACAGAACCTAAGTCCGCAAGGTCAGCATTTTTCGGGTCAAGAATATACAGTTTTGAATCTGTATGAAGCAAGGCTTCAATCAGTGTCAGTATAAAGTAAGTTTTACCGCCACCTGTACCACCAGCAATCAACATATGAGGGAGCTTATCATATTCCCACCATACGTTTTTCATTAAGCGAAGTTTACCATCTTTAGCTTCTACTTCATCAATAGAAATACGACTGGCTATGGTGTCATAGAGCAAAGTATATTCCACATAGGAATCCTTTAACTCTTTATCCGTCAGCTCACAGTACAAGCCACTCTCTAATTTCTTTTCCAAGTGTAAGAGTTGGTCTTGATATTTTCCCAGCGTGATTTCCACCCGTATCTGTATCAAGCCATTTTTAAGTCGATAATACATTTTAGGGAAGTAGGTTATCTTTTCCTTTGTACGACCAGCACTATCTTTAAAGAAACCCTCTGTTTTGACCTGTTCAGATTCATACCACTTGTTTTCAAGTATCATCTTTGCCAGTTTTTGACGGTGGTAAAGTTGTTTAACCGTATCATAGCGAACCCGTTTGAATACAAACGCTACCAGCAAGCAGATAAGAATTGCGACACTGAAACTGATAATTAAATAGGGAATGTCAATCTTATCTGCTTGTGATAGGTTAAAATCCTGCCAGTTGATCTGCTGGATTGTCTTCACATGAAACAGTCCGACAACCAGCAGGAAAACAGGCAGGAGTGACGCTATCGTAAAATGAAAGACTAAATCTTTACCAGATGGGCGAATCCTTTTACCACGCTGTTTCATGCGAAAAAGTCTCCTTTCTACCTAGCGACTATTTGTCTTGTGTCGGTTCTTTCTTTGCTTGTGGTTGAGCTTTGAATGAACTAGAATCCTTTGTCAGCACAATATCGTCTGCCTTGATATACCAGTCAACATCTGCTCCTTGATAGGTGGCAGTAGCAACGGTGTCCGCAATGGGATTGATAAGTTCCACCCGTGCGTTATAATCAAACTCTTTCAAAGGCACGCTGGCAGGAATACTTACTTGAATCATGCGTCCTTGTCCTTTGGATTTTAAGTCATAGGTACGTTCCTTGATTTCATCTGAAACCGACCCGTCTTCATTTTGGATTCTCACTTCACGACGTAGAGCAGAGAATTTCAATTCTCCAAAAGTCGTGTCTTTATCTAATACAATGCCATTTGCTAATCTCATCATTTTTCCTCTCTTTCTTTATTCTTTTATCATGTCGTCAGCATGTAAAAGGTAATTTGTAAAACCACGAGTGCCGATTTTGTAGCCCTCTGCGGTAATACGTGGATTGACTAACTTCACACGTTCCTCAAAGCCGAAATGTTTTTCGCCAGCTTCAGCAGGAAGCACCACCACAATATCATCTGCTCTTTGAACATCAGAATAGAGATTATAGCTTCTTGATAAGACAGTTAGCCGTCCGTTGATTCTTCGCTGAACGACTTTATCCTCGCCAGCAAATTCTAAATTGCCGAATGTTTTTTCCATGTTGGGAATCACAAATTTAAGTTCCATATTTTTACCTATCCTTTCTTTTTTATTGGCTGAATGAATGTTTGATGGTCTTAAAGAGTGGGGAACGACCTTTTGATTCTTGATTTTTTGTTTTCATAAGTTCACTTCCTTTCAAAATCGGGTAAAAAAATAGACACCTCATTTTTTGAAGTGTCTACCTATTAAATATTCAAATTTTATTGGAAGTATCTTTATATCTTCACTTTTCAAGGATAAATCGTCGTATCAAAGCTCATTCATAAGTAGTAAATTAGTAGTAAATTGAGTGGTTTTGACCTTGATAAAGTGTGATAAGTCCAGTTTTTATGCGGATAACTAGATTTTTATGCTATTTTTTAAAAAATAAAAAAACACCTTAATTATGTAGTTTTATACATAATTAAGGTGTAATCCTCATTTATTTTTTAATCTTACAATGACAATAACTTCATTATTAGAACTTTCTACCTCTATCTTACCCTCATGTAATTCAATAATTTCTTTTGCGATAGGTAAACCTAAGCCAGATCCCACTTTTTTTGAATTTCTTGCTAGATTTAATCTAGTAAATTTGTTAAACATATTTCTTATCTGCGCTTCTTCTAGTGTATCGGCCTTGTTAATAATTTTTAATATTACACACTTATACGTTTGATATATTTTAACTTTTATCTCTGTATTTGCATAAGAATATAAGATTGCATTTTTTAAAATATTCTCTAAGGCTCTTTTCATTTTATTTGGATCGACATTTACAAATATTGAGCCTTCACTTGAGATATTTATCTTATGATTATTCTCTTTCATCATAGGATAAAGCTCATCTCTTAATTGTATTAAAAAATATTCTAAATCAATTTTTTCTTTATGAATACTAAATTCACCATTATTTAATCTAGCAATTTCAAAAAATTGGTTTATAAGATCTTCTAATCCTAATGCTGTTTCTAATAATTGTCTAATATATTTCTCTCTTTGCTTATTAGGCAAGTCTTTCATTTCATCGAGCATTGATAAATATCCAATGATAGATGTCAAAGGAGTTCTTAAGTCATGTGCTAAGTAGGTGATTAAATCATTATCTTCATTTTCTCTTTTTTTAAGCGTATATTCTATCTCTTTTTGTTTAAATTTTAATCTATTTATGGAATCTTCTAAAGTTTTATAAGGAGTCGGGAAACTAACAACATTCTCATCCAAATCGTCTATTTTTTTGCATAAGTCAATATAATCTTTCTCTAATTTTGAAAATTCTTTTATTATAATAATTAATATCCCCAATAATAAAATAACAAAAAAAATCAGATCCAATCTATTAACAAAAAATTCGTGTATTTCATTATTAAATCTAAAAATATTGCTATCTATTGCAAGCATACAACTCATTAGAATAAATAAAAATACCATAATTTTTATTACTATTTTTTTTAGTATATCTTTAAAATATTGATCTTTATCCAATTTTATACCCAACTCCCCATACAGTTGTTATTATATTGTTTTGCACTCCTAACTTTTCCCTAATATGTCTAATATGAACTGAAACCGTATTGTTTTTTATATAATATTCATCCGGATATATTTTATAGAATAAATCTTCGGATCCTAGTACTTCAGATTTTTTCTCTAGTAATGATTTTAAAATAATAAATTCAATAGGAGTTAAATCAATTTCCTGTCCATCAACTAAAACTTCTCTTGATTTGATATTTAAATCCACATTTTGATAAGTTAAAATATTTCCTGTACCTTCTTTAGTTTTTAAATTATAATTATTGTATCTTCTTAATTGAGCCTTTACTCTAGCAACTAACTCTCCAGGTAAAAATGGTTTAGTTACATAATCATCCGCTCCAAAGGTTAAGCCCTTAATTTTACTTGACTCATCATCTTTTGATGTAAGCATAATAATTGGATAATTAAAAGACTCTCTAATCTTTTTGCATAAATAATATCCATCTTTATCAGGTAACATAATATCTAAAATCGCTAAATCAAATTCTTCTTCCTTAATATATCTAATTGCTTCCTCTGAACATGTTGCCTTTTTTATAATATAATTTTCATTTTCTAGATATATCTCTATTAAATCTAAAATACTTTCATCATCTTCTACTACTAATACTGAGTAATTCATAACTAAATTTCCACCATTTTAAATCTATCACTTTTGTCAAAACAACTTTAAAAAAATAAAGAAATTTTTTAATTAAAAGAATCAAGAAGAACAATACAACATCCTTTTAATGAATTAAATATATCTTTCTAAATTTCTTAAATCTATAATTTTTGATTTAATATACATTTCTTTCGTTGTTTATAAATGTCTACTTATAGATATTGTACCATTATTCTTTATCTCATTTCAATATCTATATCTACTATATTGATAATAGATTGTCTTTGCTGTCATCACATATACTATATCTTTTAAAAAGTTTTCGTCTGTTCTAGCCTTCTAATCGTCTTTTCTTTTTCAGACTTCAAATCCAAAACATTTTAGCTTTGTTGGTTTAATAACTTTGAATTTTGTTGCATTTATTTTAATCCTAACTTCTTTTCTATACATTGGTTACTAAAACTATTACTCTATTTGCCACTACACTGTTTGCTACTGTTAGTATACTGTAATCTACATATCTAACCAACCTTAATATCATATTCATGTTCATCAAGTCAGGTCGTTCCTCTCTTCCACATATCTCCATGTGAAATTTCAGGATTGCTATGGAATTCGTCGACAAATACGCTGTTTAGGGACTTTCACCCCAGTATTGGAACTTGCCCCATCATACAATACAGTAAGCAGACAAAAACCTGCCCCTATAATCTTTTACCTTTCTATGCTTTTATCATTTTTCTTCTTTTCATCCACTTTCATATCCCCTTTAGTCTTAAATTTCTTTAATTTCTCTATTGTTGATATTTTTGCTTTAGTATGCTCTTTAGCTTTTAATAATTTGGCAGAGTATACTTTTAGACTTGTGTATTCCTTATTATCTTTTCCTATGCTTTTTAGCTTGCTTTAGGTCTTTTTTAAATTTACTTGTAAACTTTATCTTATACTTCAAGGGCTTTCCTCAAGTCATCCATATTGTCATAGGATTTCACATTCGTATCTTTAGCTATCATTCTTCCTTCTTCAATCGCTTTTATAGTTTCATCACTTGGAACATTAAGTTTTAAATCAAAAGGAATGCCACTTTCTCTAATACTCGCCCTTAAAAACATGTTAATGGCAGTAGTCATATTTAAGCCTAGACTGGAGTAGATTTTTTCGGCAGCTTCTTTTATTTCTTTATCTGTTCGTATATTCAAATTTGTTGTAGCCATTTCCCCATCTCCTTTGACCTTATTATATGACCAAATTTGTGCGTAGTCAATACACTGTCATTATATTTTATGCATTAATTTTACTGTTGATATTCTTCATTATCATACTCAAGTAAATCACCTGGTTGACAATCAAGCTCCTTACAGATGCTAGCTAAAGTATTAAATCTGATACCTTTGGCCTTTCCTGTTTTTAATATTGATAAATTTGCTTCGGTTATTCCTATCCTTCCTGCGAGCTCTTTTGATGTCATATTTTTCTTTTTTAATACTTGATCCAGATTTATAATTATTTGATCCTTCATTTTCAAATTATACTTTCCGAATCTTCTTTTAAGGATTTTCCCGAATTAAATATCATCATTGATGAAAATGCTATAACCATCAAAATTATATTCGTTAAATAATCCTTAATAGTTAAATTAAAAACACCGCTAATATTGTCCACTTTAAGATAATTGAAAACTAGCATAGAAATAATTTGACAAATCGTCAGAATTATAAGTGCTATTAATATATCTCTCGAATATTTTGAATTTAAGTCTGAAAAATAATCTTTCTTCTCTAAATTCACTAAAATCTTCTCAAATTTATCCAATGAGAAACCAGCAACAATGAATATCATAAGAGCACTCAAGCATGAATAAATAATAAAAGGAAGTGAAACTTCTTGTAGATTAAATTGATTAGATTCAACTACTTGTATTACATCATCTTTAAAAATTAGAGTTAATACACTTCCAAGCAAGGTAAAACCTGCTCCTAAATATGACATATATCTTAAAACCTTAGATAATATAATCGCTATTTTAAAAATAAAACTCTTCATAACTTCTCCTCAACACTTTCGTTTATCTATTATCATCTACATCTTTCCATTCTTGTACTTTATCTTTCAGATCATTTAAATCTTCTTTAGAAAGTTCCAAGGTTAATGAAGATGGAATCATGGGCATTCCCTCCATTGTAATATATGGATAATTTTCATAAATATAAAAATCTATCTTTGTAGCTTTTTTATCCTCTCTCTTGCTGGTTAATAAAAAGTGGTAAGACTCTATTGCATCATCTGGTATTTCTTTAAAATAATTGTCGAAGTTTTTATCATTAATATTTGCTACGCTCATTCCTGTTAAATTGCCAAAGTAGTCTAAAACTTCTTGTTCTTCTGTTTCAACAATTTTTTTATTGTTAGAATCAAATATTTCAATCTTTTCTTCTTTTTTACTACTTGTTTGTTCTGTTGTAGTATTTGGACTACAAGAAGTTAAAACTATAGAAAAAACAAGAAAAATAGCCATTATTAAAAATCTTTTTCTCATTATGATCCTCCCCATTGAATTATTGTAAAACGATAATTATCTTTATTTATTATTGTAAAACAATAATTTTTGTTTGTCAATATCATTCGTAATGACTTAAAACTTATCAAAGTCTTCTTGCGTAGCTACTTCTTTGTATTTATAGTCGTCATTATTCTTTTCTGTGAACATATCATTTACAAGTCCAATTGTTAGTAGAGATAAATCAGAAACAGAAAGACCAAGTTCCACTGCCCTTAGTAAAAACAAGGGTGTAGTCATTGGTCTTTCTGTTGGTCTTATTTTTTTTAGGGACTTCTTCTGACTTTATGTTTAGCCCCCATAATTCAATTATTTGAGGCAGAATTTTAAGACTCATTTAGAGCTTTGTTAGAATCCGATTTTTCCATCAAAGCATTAGTTCTAAAAGTTCTGGAATAAGAGCGATTTCTAAGTCTACGTCATATCCCATATTTTTCTCAGTTAAGGCTGTTTCAATTTTACTGAGTTCAATCGTACTTTTATAATCTGTTATCTTATTATCTATACATCAATACTACAATCTCCACATATAGCACCATTATATAATCTGTTTCAATATGACAAAAAAATAAAGGCAGTCCGAAGACTGCCGATATTTACCTCTCTGCACCTTTGCTATGGTCTTTCTTGTTTGACTTAACTTTGTCATCTGTCTTAAAGCTTTTTATTTGCCCTAATATGGACTTTTTATCCTTGCCTTGACTCTTTACTTGTTCTTTTGCTTTTAAGAGCTTAGAAGACAAAATACGAACATTTTTATGTTCTTTTCCTTTGTTGTCAATGCTTGTTTTTACTTGACCAAATATTTTAACAAAATCTCCTTGTTTTAGGTTATCTAAATCTTTTGTCTTATCTCCATAGGCTGAACAATTGGTATAAACTTTATTCCCATCGTCATCTTTTGAAACAATTGAAAAGTTGCTTACCTTGAACTTTTCTCCATTAGCATTTTCTCTTTCAAGATTTTCTACTTTGCCAGCTATATTACCCACGAGATTTATGAGATCGTCTTTTTCTTCAAGTTCATTGATATTTTCAACAATCTTACCTTGCTCTTTCATATCATCAATCATATAGTCAAAGTCATCATTTAATAGACCTGTTGTGTCTTTGATCATAAATAAAACATAGACTTCTTCAAGTGCTTTCTCATCAGTAACGCCCTTTTCTATACTCACAAGTGCTTTTATAAAATCCTTGTAGTTATTATTCATCATTTCTTCTAAGTTTTCTCTAATATCTTTGTATTCCATAATTTCCTCCTTGTATTAAATAAGGAGAGCTATTCGCCCTCCTCTACCTTTCTTGTCCTTTTTCGTTTTTTTCTTGATTTTTATCTTTTTCTTCCTCTGATTTGAATTTTGATATTTGTCCCAATATTGATGGTTTATATTCCCTTGCGTGAAGATTATCCTCTACATCATAAGTCGATTCAAAGTAATCACTATCTTTAAAATCATTGTCATACCTATCTGGTATTCCGTCATTGTCAAGATCTTTTGCCAGTGGATCATAGAAGTTTCCGTCATCATCTATTTCTAAGCCTAGAGCTTGTTTCAAATCTTCTTCATCTACTGATACCATATCATCAAAGCTAGACATCTTTATGGCTTCAGTCATATCTTTAATAGCTTGTGAGTTGGATATACCGTCTTCTACAAAAGATTCTGTTCTAATAGCTACATCATCTACAAACTGAGTCCATGTTTTTTCTTCCAAATTTACCTCATATTGAATAGAATGCTTCCCATCTGGTGTTTCTGTATAGGCAAGTCCTATATGGCTTAAATCAGGGTATAGTTTGTCAAAGTCTTCATAGCTATTAGATTCTGAAAACTCATAATTAGAATAATCAACTATCGCCCTCTTTAAATCTTCTAATAGTGGTGATTGGTTTTCTAGTTCTTCTACTTCTCCCATATCTAAAAGTTTATTAATCTCAGCTAGCCTTAGCGTTTTATCCCTTAACTCATCTGCTTTTTCAAATGGTTTAGTTAATTCTACTTTGGCATTTTCTAAAGATTCTTTATAGTTTTCAAGGTTTTGATTTAACCTTTCAAGTCTTGAAGGCATTTTTTCAATTGCATTATCAAGCCTTGTTATATTGCCATCAGTAGAGTTTGAAAACTCTCCGAAGTATTCTGCTTTTCCTAGGAGTTTAAAATTGTGAGTATTAGTCATAAAGTTATATGAAACTTGTAAGTCTAAATTCCTATATTTACCAATAACCTTACTATCATTTATCTTTACCTTTTTTATTTCTTCTAATAGCTTCTCTCCAGCCTCTTTCTTATCTAAAATCTTATTTCCACCAAGACTTATTGAAGTGAATTTTATGTCTTCTTCTCCTAATTTCTCAATACTTGCAATATCTTCCTTGACCGCTTGTATTTCCATCTCAGTTTTTAAAATACTTTGAGGATAAATTTTATTTACCTTATCTTCAAGCTTGTATTTATTAGACTTGTAGTTTGCTTCCAGCATTTTTAGCTTTGTAACTTCGTTATCTAAATCCATTTTTTCTTTAATTATAGGATTGCCTGTAGCCAAAGCCTTAATTTCTGAATAAGATAGACTTGCTTCATCAACATCTTCTGCAACACGCACAGGTGTCTTGCTTGTCATAATTTGGGATATAAATTTCTGCTTATTTTCTATTGTCTGGTCGAGTAGGTCGGGGATATTACTATCCCTTTCCCCTCTAAGAACCGTGCATGAGAGTTTCCCCTCACACGGCTCAAGTTTTTATAAGCCCTAATTAAAGAGCCAGCGTGTTTTCTTCATTATTTATATGCAATTTTCTATGACACCAAGGGTGTACTAAAGTTTTAAGGGTAATGTTATTTTGAATTGTTTGATGTACTCTAAAGTCTGTATCAATAGTTATTTTCTCTCCACAAACAGGGCATATTCCATTTTGCGTTTTATACAGTCTATTTATAACTGTACGTCCTTTAAGTTCGTTTCGTATTTTTAACTCTTCTCTTTCTTCAAAGTATATTTGCCAATTTTCATCAAATGGATTTGCTTCAGCTTGTATCTTGGTAAATCTTTTAATATCAGTGTCTGTAGCATATTTAAGACGAAGATAGTATTTCTCGCCATTTTCCATTCTGTCGCCAGTTGCTACACTGAAAGTCCAGGTTCTATTTCCAATGGTATGGAAGTATTTCTTAGCTATCCATTTTCTACCTTTCTTTGGGTGTCTACGAACACACCAGGTCCACAAGCTTTTATACATTTCATAATCAAGTTTTTCAAAGGCTTTAGATGAAACATTATATTTCTGATAGTTTACCCAACCTATAATTATTGGATTTAATTTTCTAATCAAAATTTCTTGTTTCATTGACGGATTATCTTTTATGATTCGTCTGATTTTATCGACAATAGCCTTGAAGTTCTTATCAGATGGTTTTGTAAGCAACTTATCTTTATACATCCTAATATTAACTCCAAGAAAATCAAAACCGTCATTTATGTGTGTTATGAGTGTCTTTTCCTCTGATAATTCTAAACCTCTTTCAGCTAGAAATTTTACAATGATTGGCTTTACACCATTTTCAAGCAATTCTGCACTTTCTCCTGTAACAATGAAATCATCTGCATATCTAACAAAATTAACCTTTGGGAAATATGTTTTCTTATTTACTGTTCTTCTATGGTATTTCTCTTTGATTGCTTTTTCTAGACCATCTAATACCATATTAGAAATAATAGGTGATATTGGCGAGCCTTGGGGACTTCCTGTTTCTGTTGGAAATAGTTTTTGTTTTTCTATATATCCACACTCAAGCCAAAGTTTTAATAATTTCTTGTTCATTGGGATATTATTTAATATCCATTCATGACTTATATTATCAAAACAACCTTTTATATCTCCCTCCAGTACCCATTTTGCAGATTTCTTTTTATTGAGTGATGTAAAACACTGCTCGATAGCATCTTGTGTACATCTTTTTGCCCTAAATCCATAAGAATTAGGATCAGCAGTAGTTTCTGCTATGGGTTCAAGTGCAAATTTATATAGAGTTTGCATTGCTCTATCTGTCATTGTAGGAATGCTGAGAGGTCTTTTCTTCCCATTTTTCTTTGGTATATACATTCTTTTAAGAGGCTTAGGTTTATATCCTCTTAAATTTAACTTCTCTATCGCCTTATACTTTGCCTGTGATGTTAGCCATAATTCACCATCAACACCACTTGTTTTCTTGCCTTGGTTTTCAGTTACCCTCTTAATAGCCAAGGCTTTTGCATAAAATGAAGTTGTGAGTAAATGTTGTAAAGATTTTACCTTTCCATATTTACTCATTTTCCACGCTTTCACAATACGCATTTGTAGTTTTTTAACATAGCTTTCTGCTAGATAAAAGTCTATACTTTCCCAGTTTTTAGCTCTGTTAGTAGTAGCACACATTTTACTGTTCATTTGCTTTCTCCTTTCAAAAATTCTACAAGTTCTCTTGTGATTAAAAACCAAATGGAAGTCTGCACTCTTTCAAGTTAGGGCAAATTTTGAACCCCTATCCATCTCATTACAAGATGGCATTCGCTTTTTCCATTCTCCTTTACCTGCACCATTATCAGCATTTCTTACGATTTGCCTTGCCTTATGGCAATAGTACAGGCTTACCATGTTTCACTTAATTAACATTGATAACTTAGGCTCTACCTCTCTGCCGGTAGTCTTTTTGTCCGTGTAATCTCACTATGGAAAGGATTATCCGACTACACACCATTTTGGTTCAGGCTTATCAGCAACTTTAGCCTGTTCGCCTTAACGACATTTATCAGTAGTTCACATATGTTAGCCATATTATCAAGCCTCGCTCCCTAACCACTTTGTTGCTAGTAGTTTCGGTATTACCTCACGGTTTTACCTCAAGTAGGGCTACTTTAATATCGGCTTACCACACCTAAGTGCAGTCTATACTCGGCTCAACTAACGGAATAGTTGGTTTGGTCATTTTGCCAAACAGTTAAATTAAGCGACTTCATGTCGCACCCACAAATAAGCATCAAAGGTATTCTCTGTTACATATCTAAAGATATTTACCTTATCATTTTCATTGCCTTGACGAACAATTCTACCACTTCTTTGCTCTAGGTCAGACGGTCTCCAAGGGACGTCTAAATCGTGTAAGGCTATTAGTTTGTTTTGTACATTAGTACCTGCACCCATTTTTTGAGTAGAGCCTAATAATACTCTTACTTCTCCCCTTCTTACCTTAGAGAACAATTCATCTTTTTGTTTGTCTGTATCTGCTTCGTGGATAAAGGCTATTTCTTCTTTAGGTATTCCCATATTCACTAGCTTATTTCTAATATCATCATAGATATTAAATTCTCCATCTCCTTTTGGTGTAGACATATCTGAAAATACTAATTGAGTTGATGAATTTTCTTTTGTCTTATCCCAGATACTAAAGACGTTTTTAACGCATACATTTACCTTTGAATTAGGATCATCTGGAAGTAGTGGATTTATTAATCTTTGATCTAGAGCAAGTTTCTTACCATCATTTGTAATCTTTAACATATTATCTTCTGTTGGTTCGACTTGGTTATTTCTAACTGCATCAGCTCTTTCTGAAATAGCTTCTAATATTTCTTTTTGTTCCTCAGTAGGTTTTGTTTTAATAACTTCAAAATTTGCTTCTGGTACTGGCAAATTTAACATATCTGATGTCTTTATATCTGCTACTTCTTTAAACATAGACATCAGCTCTGGCAAGTTATAAAACTTTGAAAATCTTATCTTTTGCCTATATCCAGTGCCTTCTGGAGATAATTCAAAGGTGTTTTCTGTTTCTCCAAAAGTAGAAGCCCAGGCATCAAAATGTTCTAATCCTCTTGCCTTTAAATCG
The DNA here is from genome assembly GCA_001299455.1 of Clostridiales bacterium SIT11. Classification (GTDB taxonomy): domain Bacteria; phylum Bacillota; class Clostridia; order Tissierellales; family Peptoniphilaceae; genus Urinicoccus. Next base: position 473,404 of record CYUK01000003.1, read on the forward strand.
TCATATTGAAGGTATCTTTGCATGGTATAAAGCTCTGTCATTGAATTTGATATTGGTGTACCAGTAGCAAATACAACGCCCTTTCCATCTGTCATTTCGTCCATATACCTACATTTCATATACATATCTGAAGACTTAAAGGCTTCACTTTGACCGATACCCGCAACATTTCTCATCTTGGTATGCAAGAATAAGTTTTTGTAATTATGAGCTTCGTCTATAAATAACTTATCTACTCCTAGTTCTTCAAAGGTTATTACATCATCTTTTTTAAAGTCATCATTTAGTTTTTCAAGTCTTACCAAAAGTTTCTTCTTTGTCTTTTCCAGTTGTTTTACTGTGAAATTTTCTCCTCTATTTCTTTTATTCTCGTCAATAAAGGAAACTATATCATCTATTTGGTCTTGTATATGCCTTACCTGATATTCCTTAGACATTGGTATTTTCTCAAATTGAGAGTGTCCTATGATGACTGCATCATATTCTCCCGTTGCAATCCTACCAATAAATCTTTTCCTATTTTTAGGTTGGAAGTCTTTTTTATCAGCCACCATAATATTTGCTGACGGATATAATTGCATAAACTCTCTACCAATTTGAGTGGTTAGATGGTTAGGAACTACAAATAATGATTTACTTGCAAGTCCTAACTTTTTAGATTCCATAGCAGAAGCTACCATTTCAAAAGTTTTTCCTGCTCCTACTACATTAGCAAGTAGTGTATTTCCTCCATAAAGAGTCCTTGCTATGGCATTTTTCTGATGTTCTCGAAGTCTGATTTCAGTATTCATTCCATCAAAAGTTAAGTTAGAACCATCAAATTCTCTATTTCTAATTGAATTGAATTTTTCATTATAAATCTTCTCTAGCCTATATCTTCTATCAGGATCTTCAAATATCCAGTTCTTAAATTCCTCTTTAATCAATTCCTGCTTTTGACTTGCAAGCATAGTTTCTTTTTTGTTTAATACTGAAGTCTTAGAACCATCATCATTTATTACTTGGTCAAATACCTTTGTATCTTTTAGATTAAGAGCATTTTCAATTAGCTTATAGGCATTTACTCTACTTGTACCATAAGTCATGTTAGCAAGGTCATTAGTTGAGTCAACACTTTTACCTTCAATGTTCCATTCACTTGTATGTGGTGAGAACCTAACATTTATATTCCACCTATCATAACCAGGTGTTTTTAAAAGATTAAAAGTAAAGTCTTCTATATCTTTTTGAGGTATCCATGTTGCTCCTAGTCTTACATTTATATCAGAAGCAGTGAGTTCTTCAGGCATAACTTCTTGTAATTTTTCTTTTTGATATTTGAGTTTGCCTAACTCGTTTAATAATGTGTCTTTCTTTTCAGAAGGTGCTAAATCTATTACATTTTCGATTTCTCCGATATATGAATTTAGGTATCCAATTTTTTCTCTAATATTGCCACTTAGATATTCATCAGCTGATACATATGAAAAATGAAATGGATCGTCATTGTTAAAGTTTTCAAAGGGCATTCTGTTATTTATTAGGTCTGTATCATTAATATCTAAAAATATCTCGCCCTCAAGCTCACCAATTAATGTGTCCCTATCTTTATTAGTAATAGATTCCATATATTCAAAATCTACATATCCTTTTTGTGAAACTGATAAGACTAAGGCTTCAAGGGAAGTATCTACATGATCTACTACCTTTGCCTTTGTGATTGTTCTTTTTGAAAATATATCACTCTTAGCTTTGAAATTATCCTCATCATCAAGTATTTCTATTGATGAAACTAAAGGAAAGTTTGAGTCTTCCTTTAAGGCTCTAGTGTTTGATAAGGAGTTAATAAAGCCATGTTTCTTTGAAAAGTTATCATAGACTTTATTTAACTTTGCTTGTGACTCTTTTATTTCCTCGTCAGAAAAATCATCCTTTTGCTTTTCTATTACATCTTTCAAAGCGTTCATTACATCAAGATAATCTTTTATCTTTTCTTTATTTTTATCTGACATATTCTGCTTAATTAAGACTGAGTTTTCTCTTAGGTAGACTTCTTCATCAATGATGGTATAGGAAAAATTCTTAACATCATCTGTCGCTGGTAGACTTAATTCTTCATCTTCCAATAGTTCGACCTCTTCATATTTTGAATTTGAAGATATTTCCTTACTTGCAAGATCCATTAAATCTTTTAGATTTTCGTCTTCTTTTGCATCACAAGTGATAGTATTGCCAAATCTTCCAGATACTTCTTTCATATCCCCTAGTACCATTTGAGGATTATCTACGAAATATTTGTTGTAAGTCAAACCCTTTTTATCAGTTGCTAGATGAATCCAATCGTCATCTCTTTCTATAACTGAATCTCTCTTTTTCAAGAAAATAATATCTGAAGTAACTTCTGTGCCAGCAAGTCCTTTAAATGTTGTATTAGGAAGCCTCATAGCTCCTAAAAACTCACATCTTGCATTAATATATTTTCTAACAGATTCATCTTTTTTATCCATAGTTCCAGATGATGTTATGAAGGCAATAATTCCTCCATTCCTAACCTTATCTATTGACTTTGCAAAAAAATAATCGTGAATCAGAAAGTTATTTCTGTTATATTCACGATCATTAACTTTAAAATCTCCAAAGGGAACATTTCCTATAACTAAATCGAAAAAGTTATTTGAGAAGTTTGTTTCTTCAAAGCCTTTAATTTGAATATTGGCTTCAGGATAAAGCTCTCTTGCTATTCTTCCGCTTAGACTATCTTTTTCTACTCCATAAACTTTAGAGCTTTGCATTTCACTTGGCATATTACCAATAAAATTACCGACCCCTGCAGACGGTTCAAGGATATTCCCAGTCTTAAATCCCATATCTGTTAGGGTTTTATATATTCCATCCATTACCTCTCTAGGTGTATAAAACGATGTTAAAGTAGACTCTTTAGCATTTAAATACTCTTCATTTGTTAGATTTTCCTTTAAAATATTCCTTGCTTCAAGCCATTGACCTCCCTTTTCTTCATCAAAGACATCGGCAAGACCACCCCAACCTAAATAATCAGCAAGATAAGCTTGTTCATATTCTTTTGGACTCCTATTTTCATTTTCAAGTCTTTTGAGCATTTTAATAGCTTTGATATTTTTATCTAGCTTTTCTGATGGTGTTAGGTATTCTGAGTAGATATGATTTTTTAAGTCATAATTTCTAGCAAAACTTAGTCTTTCCTTATTAGGTTCATAGCCTAGATTCTTTAAATCTTCTTTTCCCCTCAATAAGTTTTCGGCTGCTTCCCTAGGCACATTGTATCTATCCATCATTTGGTCAATTTCTGGATTGTAGTTATCTATAAAGCTTTCTTGCTCTACTTGTCTTTCAATTTGTTTTTCATACTCAGATAACTTATATATCTCATAATTTCCACTATCTAAAAGGTCATCAATCTTTCTACTTTCTTCAAATGTTTCACCCTTATATAAGGGGATTTCTTCCCCATTAACTTCTACTTTAGTTCCTGTTTCAATTAAGTTAATTCCATCAAAGATATTCTCATCTTCTAAAATAAATTCCTTACCAACCTTTACTGCTAGTTTTTCTGATGTTTGACTTAGATTTTCAAAGATTTCTTCAAGGTATGAATCGTTTCTATATGGAATTACTTCCGAACCCCTAATCATACCTCCCATATATTCCATATTATCTCTAATGGTTACAGTTTTAAGTCCTCCACTTAGTTCATCAAAATCTGTAATGGTAAAGTCCTTATCTTTATATCTAACCTGATCGCCTATCTTAAATTTAGGTTCTATCTTTTCCTTTACTTCTTCTTGTAAAGATTTTTCCTCGCTTATTGCAATTTGCTCTTCTAAATATGAAAATTCACGCTCATTTACTTCTTCACCGTCACCAAGGTCAATCCTATAATGCTCGACAACTTCGCCATCTACATAGTGGTCAAAATAGAATTTGAAATATCCGATATAATAATCAGTCATTTCTCCAAATTCATTTTCTCCAATAGTTTGATTATGGTCTTTAACATCAATATCCTTTTGTCTTAGGACATTTATTAATTCTTTGGTTACTATCTGCCCACTATAATCGGGAACTAATTCGTGGTTTTCATTAAATTCTACAATCCAGTAATCTTTTCTATTTTCAATGTTTTTGCCATTAAAAAAAGAAGCTTCATCAGCTTCCTTTTCTTGACTTATTTCATTTTCTAAGCTTCCACGTATTCCTTGATTGCCATTTTCTTCACTGTTGCCATCAAGTTGTTCATCTGTCCTTGGTATTCCTCTGGATTCTCTCTCATAATCTTCTCTGTCAATCCTTGTGCTTTCATCATCTTGACTTTTTCTCTCTTGATAAAGTCCACTGCCTGATTCTGAATTTCCTTCAGATGGTTCAAAAGTGTTTTCTCCTCGTACATTTCCTGAAGTTTCTTCCAGTTCTCCATGTCCTCGCTCCCTACCAGGTAAGACAGTCTTAGAACTGCGTATGTTGGATTCGGAAATCTCTCCATAAATTCCAGATCCTTCTCCATCATGTCCAAGGTTTTCTCCTCGATCTTCATCGCTATTTCCTCTGTCGCTTCCATCTGTGAAAACTCGTCCATCTCTACTTCTTGACCTATCATCTCGTCTATATAAATCATCTTGACCTCCTTTATCTTCATTTATATTTTCTATATCTCTATTATAGTCGGCAGCGACCCTTTCTGTCAGCAGCCTAGCTCGATCCATTTCCTTAGATTTTTCTATTGTTTTATCTATAATATCTTCGCTAACCCTTGATATTACAAGACCTATCTGCTCTAAAGAAATTGTATTAATCCTAGAAAAATTATTTTTTAAATTTTCCATATCCATAGGATAGACTGTATTAAACCTATTAGCTACCGCATAAGATATTGAGTCTCTCATAAACTTTTCAAAGCTAAGTCTATCCTCTATATCTATCCTCAAATCAGCAAGAGCCAAATTAATATATTCATCTCCATAAATTCTACTTAAAGAAAATATATTTTCATTGAGTGAATCACTAGCTTCAAATGAAGAAGCATTTATTATTTCTTTTAAAGTCTCGTTATGGTTTTCGTGATCAAACTGCCATAAGCTAACCTCATTGATATTCCTATCCATTGATGTGGTCTGACTAATATCGAAAACATATGAAATTCTTTGATTTACATCACTTCCAACTAAAATTGGAATACCCTTTTGACCTCTCATAACAACTCGACCAAAATATTTTTTCCACATATCAAAAGTCGCACAAGCTCTAGCTTCAGGTTCTTTGTTATATATACTTAGTTGGCTAGAAAAATCATATTTTTGATTGTTACCTATAACTTTTAAGAGCTTTAAATATTCTTTTTCATCTTGTAACACCTCATACTTTATTGCTTCTTGTATATTCTTAAAATCATTTACTTGCATTTCCTACCTCCGTTCTATGAATTTCTTTTATAATAGCCATTAAAACATCAACCACAATAGAATTGCCGGCCTGCTTATATAGCTTGCTTGAAGTACAATTTTTTCTTCTTGGATGTGCTTCTTCTAGTTTGTTAATATCAATGTCATCAAAACCCATGAGTCTTAAACATTCTCTTTCTGTTAAATACCTATATTTACCATTTCCAATATCTATTATTCCTGAATTAGGAACTCTCATCTGTTTTGTAGAAATAGTATAAGAAAAAGCTTTAATCACTTTTAATCGCCCTCTAAAACTGTTATCTATGCCTTTATTTAAAAATTTCAGCATATAAGGTTGGGTCATTGTATAAAGTTCACTTACATTCTTTTCTAAAAATTCACTTAGTGGTCTTGTTTCTTTCCTCTCCAATTTATTAAAAGAAAAGTTATTTGATCCGAGATATGAAACAACAAATATCCTTTCTCTTTTTTGAGGTATCCCAAAGTCCATTGCATTTAAGATTTCATATTTGCTTTCATATCCAAGGTTTTCTAACTCTTTTAGATAAATAAAAAAGGAGTCCCTCATATTTCTATCAAGGACTCCCTTTACATTTTCCCAAATTATCCATTTAGGTTTTTCTTTCATTTCTTTAATTATTCTAATTGTTTCAAATAGTAAGCTTGATCTAGTTCCTGAATTCTTTGCTCCTCCCTGCTTTTTTCCAATTCTTGAAAAATCTTGGCAAGGACTTCCATGCATAATTAAGTCTATATTTTCATTAGGTGCTTTATATCCTACTACTGATTTTGGCTTATAACTTTCTCCGAAAAGAGCGTTGTATGATTTAACACAAGCCTTATCTATTTCTACATAATCAACTACTTCATAAGGTATCTTTAAATTAATAAAAGCCTTTCTAATAGCACCTATGCCACCGAAAAGCTCTAATATTTTTACCTTATTCATTTAGATTATTCTTGTACCTATCTACAAGCTCCCTTATACTATCTTCTATTTCTCTTAAAAAGTCTTCTTTATCTACCTCACCAGAGCTAATCTTTGCAAGTTTCATTTCCCATTCAGATGTTGTTTCTGCTGATTTGAATTTATCCTCTACAATCGATACAAGCCTATTGCCTTTTTCTGTTACAAGTAAGTTTTTCTTATCTCTTCTTATGAGGTCCTTATGGATAAGATTTTCAATAATTCCTGCTCTTGTTGCTGGTGTTCCTAAGCCTTTCCTTTCTACTTCTATTTCTTTATCCAAAGACTCTACTCCTGCATTCTCCATAGCCTTTAAAAGTGTGTTTTCATTATAATGGCTTGGAGCTTTTGTAAATTTCTCAGATATATTTTTAGAAGTTAGCTTAATTTTATCTCCAGTCTTTATATCTGGTAATTCATTTTCTTGTCTTTCCTTTACATAGCTCTTTAGATACTTTGTATAACCTTCATCTGTTACAGTCTTGCCACTTGCATTGAAGTTAAACTTATCATATTCATATCTGGTTTTTCTGCTAGATTCCTTTAAGTTATCCGAACATGAAGCAAGTAATTTATCCTTAATTAGATTATAGATTTTACTTTCTTTATCAGATAAATCTTTAGCTTTTCCAATCCCTGATATAGTAGGAATAATTGCATAGTGGTCTGTAACCTTAGACGAATTAAAAATAGACTTAAAGTTTGATTCATTGATTTTAAAATCTTCTTCAAGTCCTTCTAATAATTCTTTTATAGTATTAACCATATCATCGGTTAAATACCTGCTATCTGTTCTTGGATATGTGATTAGCTTTTTTTCATACAAACCTTGTGCCAAATTTAAAGTGTCATTTGCTGAATATCCAAAATATTTATTTGCTTCTCTTTGTAAGGTAGTGAGATCATAAGGCTTATCTGGTTTTGTGCTTATTTCTTTATCTTCTACCTCTGTAATAACTATTTCATCTTCTAGTAGATTTAATAGTTGCTCTGCAACTTCAATTTTATCAATTCTATCTGATACAAGTTTCAATCCTTTATAAGATAGGTCAACTGTATAATATTTTTGCTTCTTAAATAGGTTTATTTCACTATCCCTCTTAGCTATTAAATATAGGGTTGGAGTTTGTACTCTACCAACTGAATATGTTTCCTTGTAAATGCAAGAATAAAGCCTACTTAAATTCATTCCTACCAGCCAATCTGCAATGGCTCTTGCACTTGCTGATCTATATAAGTCTTCAAAGTTTTCTCCGTCTTTAAGATTTCTAAAGCCATCTTCAATAGCTTTGTTTTCCATTGAAGATATCCAAAGTCTTTGAATCTTCTTCTTACATTTAGCTTGATTATATACAAGCCTAAAAATAAGTTCTCCCTCTCTTCCAGCATCACAAGCATTTATAACTGTGTCGATATTCTTATCGTTTAAAAGTGTCTTTAAAACTCCATATTGTTTCTTAGTGCTTTTAGATACTTCATAAATATATTCTTCTGGAATTATAGGAAGAGTGTCTATCGTCCATTTCTTCCATTTTTCATCGTGTCTTTCTGGACTTGTCATTTGAATTAAATGACCTACACACCAAGAAACAATGTATCCACCTCCCTCATAATATCCGTTTTTTCTTGTTATTGCTCCAATTACTTTTGCAATTGTAACTGCTACACTTGGCTTTTCTGCTATTACTAATTTCATTAATACCTCCATAAATAAAAAAAAGAGCGAAAGATTTCTCTCTCGCTCAAAATATTTCTCCCGAATATTGTATTTTTTCGGGAGAATTCTATTACTTATTAATTTCTTTTTCTAGTTCTTTAAGAACTTTTATAATTTCATCAAATTTTGGATATTCTCCATATATCATTTCTTCCATAGCCTTATAATCTTTTTCTATTTCAGAAAATCGGTATTTTCTTGGGACTAATTTTAATCTACCATCTAATGCTTCTTCATACCTTGCCCACTTCCTAGGATAAAACTTCATTTTGAATTCAGTTACTTTCTTTAATAACTCCTTATCCTCTAAGGCTCTGTCTTTGAAATCTGAATTTGCTATTTTATATAAGTCATAAAAGTGTCTTGCATACCTATGTGGCATAGGAGAAGATTCTGGTCTATTTGCTTCGTGGTGTAAAATTGTTGCTTTTTCCCAAAAAGTTCTCTCTGCTGATACTGTTCTTATATTAGTTTTTTCTTTAAAAACATTTGGATAGGCTTCTCCAATTATTGGCAGGATTTCCACTTCAATTGCAGGTGTCCATGCTGCAAGACTTCCTATTTCAAGCCTTATATTTTGTGTCAAATAATTAGATTCAAAGATTTTAGGATATTTACATAGAATTGTTTGTGGATCAAGAGTATCAATCATAAATTCAAAGTCCATGTCCTTGAAATCTTGTTCTAAGACTTTTAATAATTCATCTCTTAAAAAGATTTCAGTCTTTTCATTGACTTCTTTGTTGAATTTATCCTGTTTAGTATTTGACCTTTCTAACCAAGGTTCTTTTTCTTCGTAACCTAATACTCGCCAATCTAAGATTAGATCTATATCTTCAGAAAATCTTTCTATAAGTCCAAAGCATTTTGAAAGTGATGTTCCTCCTTTAAAGGTAAAATATTCCCTCCATTTGTTTTCATTAAATAGATAGTCTAAGATAAAAGTAACCCAATAGTCTTTTTCAATGACGGCTTCAGATATATTTTTCTTTCTTGCAGTATTGACTATTAAAACTCTTAAATCTTCTTTGTTTTCTATATAAAACTTACTCATTTTTGCCCTCACAAATTTCCCTTATTACTTCATATATCCATGCTGGCACTGATTTTGATTCGTTCATTAAGTCTATTCTTTCTTTTTCACTTAAGTTTTCTCTTATTTTTTGTATAACTTGGGCATTGATATTTTCTTTGCCCAAAGACTTAATTGCTTGAATAACTGTTGCGGTCTTTAGGGACATATTGGCAATTTCTCCTGGATTTACTTTTTTAAATTCTAAAACCGTATCTCCAATTTTATATTCCTTATATCTTCCACTAGATATATATTTATAGTGAGTTGGAACTTGTGTTGAAAGTCCTAATAAGTTTAAGGCTGTGCTATTATATGGTGCAATATTCCAATTGTATTTTCTTGCTATAGCAAGTGCCAACTCGTGAATTGATACTGCTTCGTACTCTCCAATTAATTCACTGTATCTTGGATTATAATAGAATCCATTAATTACTCTTGTTATTTTATTTTCACTAACTAGTTGATTTAAAGTTCTACGAACAGTTTCATTTCCTGCTATATCTAAAAAATCATTGTTTATAAAAACTTTCCTGCTATCAAAATCATTAATTCTATTTTTTATTTGATCTAAATAAGAATTCATTTTGCACCACCTTTCTCCCGAATATTGTATCATATTCGGGAGAAATATTCAATTTAGATTAAATTTTCATATCCTTATAATAGTTCATCATCTTCATCTAAAAATTCTTCATGACTTTCTTCATTGTCAGATTCATCTTCTGACTCACTAATATAATCCTCATCATCTTCTTCAAAGTCTTCCAACATTTTATCTTCTTTAGCTTTGACTACCTTAAAATAATATCCTGCTCCTACAACTCCTCCAATTACAAGTACAACAATTAGAAATGAACCTATCCCACTTTTCTTTTCTTCTTTTACTGGAACAGTCTTAGGTTCTTCTTTTTTTACTTCTTCTTTCTTAGGCTCTTCAACCTTTATAGTATTTTTATCTTCTGATTCAATCATATTAAGTAGGTCTTGCTCTCCTACTTCTGTTAATAATCTTACATTATCTTGATTTGATGAGTGATCTACTATTAGGTGCATAGTTTTTCCACTTTTAGTTTGAAATGTTAAAAATTGTCTTACATCTACTGGATTTTCTTTATCTTTTTCTGTATCTCCACTTGGTGTAATATCTTTTCCATTCCTATCGACATTTTCAATTACTGAACCTCTTGCCTTATTTTCCCCAGTCGCAAGATTATTTACTGCCTTTGTATTACCACCTTTTACAAGTGGTGTTTTCTTAGGAGGATTATTTGAAGGCTTATTTGCTTCACTTGTATTTCCTGGTATTCTTGGAACATCTTGATAAGGAATTTCTTCTTTTGATGGTGTAAAAACATCTTCTTTCAACATTTTTTCAAATTCTTCTTTTTGTGGTTCATAGATTGATTTGTTTTGACTTTCAATCTGTCCTTCATTTGTCATCGCAAATGTAGTTGCTGGTACTGTAAATGTAAAAAGGAGTAACGCTATGGCTACTCCTCGTTTAATACTCTTATTCATTTTTCTATCCTTTCTTATTTTACATTTTTAAATACATAGACTGCTTTTCTAGCATTGTCCCATTCTATTGTTTGGTTTTTGCCATCTTTAATATCTCCATGACTTGCTCCAAAAGCTTTAGCAATATTTGAAATTGAAGCATGAATTCTTCCATTTATAATCACTGGCTTAACATCTGAATTGTAGACCTTTCCATCTGAATCTTTCATAACACCAGTATCAATATTTAGTCTTAATGTCTTTTTAGCTAAGATATTATTCTCTTTGTTTGAGAAAATGGCTTCACGAGTAGAGTTGTCATACTCAACATTAAAACCTAGAGTATAAGCAATATATCTTACTGGAATCATAGTTCTTCCTTGATCCACATAAGTTTTTACATCCATATAGACTGTTGTCTTACCATCTTTGTTGATAATGTTATAAAAGTTTTTGTCTACTTGGAAAACTGCAAATTCTTTTTCATCTTTAGCTTGTTTTTTGTCCTGTTGTTCCTCTTGCTTTTTCATCTTGTTAAGATCAAATTGTTTTAAGATGTTCTTGTCATCCGTTTTCAAAAGTTCGTCCCATTTTTTATCTTGAGATTTCTTATCTTCTTTCTTCTCTCTGTTTTCTTTTTGGAGTTTTAGAAGTTCATCTAATTTTTTAGATAGGTCTTGGTTTTGATTTTTTTCTTTTTCATCTTTAGCTTGCTTTTCAAGTTCTTCTTTCGATTTTTTATTTGCTTCCTCGATTAACTTCTTTGCTTCTTCAATTTTCTTATCTAATTCTCCTTTTAGCTTTTTAATTTCTTCTTCAGAAGCTTTTTGTTTTTCTTCTAGTCCTTTAATCTTATCTTCTAATTCTTTTTTTGTATTTTCAGAAGATTCTTTTAAGCTATCAATAGCATTTTGAAGTTCTTCAATTTTCTTACAGCATTCTGACTTAGAATTTTCTGTCTCTTCCCTTTTAGACTCTAAGTCTTTTATCTTAGTATCTTTTTCATCAAGAACTTTTTCCAAACCCTTAATTTTATTATCTTTATCTTCAATTTCTTTAGTCTTCTTTGCAAGTTCCCCTTCTAAAGACTCAAGCTTTTCTTGCATTTCTTTGATTTTATTTTCGTTTTTATCGGTCTTTTCTTTCTCAGCTTCTAACTCCCATTTTGTAGATGAATAATCTTCTTTTAGTTTTGCATTTTCATCTTGCATTCTTTTTAATTCATCTTTAAGCTGCGTAATTTCTACTATTAGTTCATCATTGTTAGAATTTTTAAAATCCTCAATTTCTTTATTCAATTGAGCAACCTTATTATCTTTATCTCTAATTTCTTCTTCTAGCTTAGCTTTTTCTTGTTTTAGTTTCTCTCCATTATCTTTGCAAGATTCTAACTTTTCCTTTAATTCATTTATCTTTGATTGGTCTTCTTGTTTCTTATCATTTAAGTCTTTGATCTGATTTTCTAAATCACTAATTTTAATAATAGAACTCTCTATCACTTTTTTACTACCATCTGTATCATCAGCTTTAGCTAGTACATTAGTAGTTGAGGTTGATGTTAAAACTAATAAAAGAGCCATAAAAAAGGCTCTTAGTCTGTTCGTATTAAATTTCTTCATTATGAATGTTCTCCTTTTCTTTTAATTTTTCTTCTCTTTTTCTATCATTGATTTTCTCCATTAATTCTTCCAAGCTAATATTGTTCCTCCTAAGAGTTACAATTATTTCTTCATTTTCAACTTGTATTTCTTCATCGCAAATTTCTTTATATTTTGCATTTAAATCTTTCAATTTCTCTTCCATTTTTTTCTTTTTATTCCTAATACTTATAAGTTTTCTGTTCACATAATATCTCCCTTCTATCTTGGTCTTCCAAAACCATAAAAGTGTGATTTCCAATATTTTGAATTTATTGATGTGTATTGAATTGGATCTCCTGCGTGAATCATCATTCCGTTACCTGCGTATATTCCTACGTGAGATATTGGTGTTCCACTGTTATATGTTGAGTGGAAAAATATAATATCTCCAGGTTGAGCTTCACTTGGACTTACTGGATTACAATAGTCTTTATATATTCTCCATGCAGTTGTTCTTGGCATTCTCTTTACACCAGACTTTGTAAATGACCAACATACAAAACCTGAACAGTCAAAGTTAGATGGTCCACTTGCTCCAAACACATATCTTTTACCTATATGTTTTTCTGCTTCATTAAATAAGGCTTTTGCAGTAGCTGAATCAAAAGCAAGACCAGGATTTCCAAAGTTTGGATTGTCTACTATTTCTCCTAAGTCCCCATTACCTAATCCAAAAACATCTCCCATATTCCCCTTAGCTTCAAGAAGAGCTTCATAATGAACTACATTGTCTGGATAATCTTTAAATATTTCCCTAACAACTTCATCCATTTCTTTTTTCTTTAAAGTTACAATTAACCTTTTATATTCGTACTCTTCTTTTTCATAGCTAGTATAAGGATTGCCACGACTATCATATCTTGTTCTTGCTACTGTTCTTGTTCTAATTTCAATTTCTTCCTTAAAATCAAGCTTATACATCTTGTCGAAAAGTTCTTTTAAAATTCCTTTTACTTCAGATGCTGATTTTACTTCTCCACATCTTGAAGTTATATAGGATAAAAGTTCATGGGTATTATGACCAATTTCTCCTTCTTTATTTATGATATATTCGTCATATCCAGGATGACTTGTTTTTACACTTTCTATTTGTGATTGTAGGTCATATTCCATTGATGAAAATTCTTGATTAACTTCACTTAGAACTGTATCTTGTGATAGGTATGTTGTTGTCATTACTGAGTTTACTGAGTTGCTTAGTCCACTCATACCAACACTTCCACCACCAATCATGATTGATAGCATAAGTCCTAGTCCTATTACTACAAATAGAACCATCTTGCTTTTTCTTACTATTAGCTCTTTAGAAGCCTTACCTAAACTTAAAATAGCTTTTTTAACTCTATCTACCAGTCTTGTTTCGTGCTTTTTAGCTATCATGCTCTTCATTTGCTTTCTTTGGTAAAACTTCTTAAATCTATTTTTCTTTATATAGGCATCTGACTTTTTTAAATCTTCCAAGCCACTTTTAAACTCCAACTTGCTTTTTCTCTTTTTTATTTTCTTATCAAGTTTAGATAGCTTTTTTAAGGACTTTTTCTTTTTGTCTAACTTATACTTCCTTATTCCATGCTGGAGTTTAGAGCTTACATTAGCGACTTTTTCTCCAGATTCTACACCAGTATTGTCAGATCCCAAACTTAGATAATCTCTCACTAACTCTGATGACTTAGCTCCAGATAATAAAACCTCAGAAGATAGACTTCCTTTAGTTTTATTTTTTAAAATATTATCCTTTAGCTTGCTTTTAGACTTTTCAAGCTCTCCAATCTTTTTATCTGAGATAAAGTCTTTAACATCTTGTGTCTTCTTAGAATCTTTCGTTGTAACTTTCTTCGATTCATTTTTTAAGTTATCAATTTTCTTGCGAGTAAATTTATCACTTTCATAATTTTTTCTCTTGTAGTAAGTCTTCTTTTTATTAACTTTCTTTTGTTCTGAAGATTTAAGGCTTGTTTCTTTTTCATCCTTTATAAATTCTTGATTATTGTCTTTAAGCTCAGAATTGTCAAAAGTCTTATCTGTATCAACTTCGCTTGGCTTATTTTCTTTATCTATCTCTTTAGAAATTTTTTCCTTATCTCTAAACTTCTTTTCTTGATAAAGTTTCTGCTTTTGCTTTTTATCAATATTAGTATTACTTTCGTTCTTACTTACTTCATCTTTAACAAGCTTATCTTTTCTATATATTCTCTTACTTTTCTTTGCTTCGATAGGTTTATCTTCGCTTGTGTGGATTCGCTTAGACTCTCTCTCTTTAATTTTGTCTTGGAATTTATCCTTACTATGGATAAGTTTATCCTCATAATTTTTAAGAACTTGTCTTTTACTTGATGCCTTCTTATTGCTTTTTTGTTGAGCCTTAGCTGAAATATCATCTGTTGTTAATTTATTAGAATTAATATTTCTACTGTTTTCACTATCAAAATCAACTTTTTTAAAGTCTACATCTAAGTCTTCATCAAGTTTAAAGCTTTCATCTGTCCTTATTTCAAGATTAGCTTGTTTTGTTTCTTCAACCTTATCCTTATTATCTAAAACTTCTTTTCTGATTCTTTCCTTGTTTTTAGCCTTCTGAAAGTCTTTTAGTTTATCTTGTTTTTGATCTTTAGATAATACATTCTCATGAATAAGTTTAGATTCTTTTTCTGAAATTTTATCTTCGAACCTATCCTTAGTCTTAATAATCTTATTGGTATAATCATCTGAATGAACAAGTTTACTATCTACATTCTTTTCAGGAGCGTCCCTATTTCGTATAATTTTCTTTTGAAAATCTTTTTTTAGTTTTTTATCCATATCACACCTACTTAGCTTCTTCTGGTTTTGTTGTCATTAGCTTATATAGCATGGTGTCTTTAGGGAATTTATCTATAAATGGAACAATAGTATTTCCAAAGAATAAGAGTCCCTCACCTGCATTTGAATTAGTTATATAGTTTAACTGATAAGGCGATATTTTTAATTTCTTAGCAAGAATATCCCTATCTCCAGATGCTTGATTTAACATTAGAACAAAGTCTGTATTATCAAAGATATTTTCAATTTCCTGACTTGTTAAAAGGTCTTTTACGTTTTGTGTTATACCTGTTGGAATACCACCCCATTTTCTAAATCTTTTCCAGATTTCTACTGAATATGAAGCAGTTTGTGGGTCTTTTAATAAAAGGTGGAACTCATCTATATAGTATCTAGTAGACTTGCTTCCTCTATTTAGGGAAACCTTGTTCCAAACCTGGTCTTGAATTACAAGCATACCTATTTTTTTAAGTTGTGTTCCTAGCTCTTTTATATCAAAACAGAGTAGTTGTCTATTTAAGTCAACATTTGACCTATTATTAAATACATTAAGACTTCCCTTAACATAAATTTCCATTTCTGTTGCGAGCTTTCTACCGACTCCCTCTTCTTGAGATAGGAGCATATCGTATAAATCTCCTAATATTGGCATATTTTCTGGTTTTGGGTCTTCAAAATATTTTTGGTATATCTTTGGTAAGCACCTATCTATAACTGATTTTTCTGCAGCAGTAAGACCAGATCCTCCTACTACAAGTTCAAGCATAGACATTATGAAGTTTGCCTTATCCTTTAAAGGTGCGTCCCCATCTCCATAGTTCATATTAATATCTAGTGGATTAAGGTAGTCCTTTGATTTTGCTGAAACTTTAATAACTTCTCCATTAAATTGTTTTACAAGGTTTGAATACTCGCCTTCAGGATCACAAATAATTACATCATCGTCTGTTACAAGAATTGCATTTGCCATCTCTCTCTTTGCCGAGAAAGATTTACCAGAACCTGGTGTTCCTAATATTAATCCGTTAGGGTTCTTGAGTTTCTTCCTATCTGCCATAATTAAGTTTTGGCTAAGGGCATTTAAGCCATAGTACAAAGAATTTGCTGAATCAATAAATAGCTCTTCTGTTGTAAAAGGCATAAATACTGCCGTTGATGATGAAGTTAAAAATCTTTTTATCTCGACTTGGTTAACTCCTAGAGGTAAGACAGAAACAAGTCCTTGCTCTTGCTGATGAGATAATCTTTTCACCTGACAATTATGTCTGTTAGCAATTGATGAGATTTGAGCAATAGTATTTTCTAATTTTTGATTAGTCCTAGCAAAATTCATCATTACTATGGTAACTACAAAGAGCCTTTCATCTCTATTTTGTAAGTCAGATAACATGGACTTAACATCCGCACCAAAAGTATTTATATCTGATGGAATAATATCCATATCATATCCTGCTCGAACTGCTTTCTTTTGTTCTTCAATTTTCATTCTATCCAGGTCTGTATTTTTTCTCTTAATGAGTTTAATGGCTTCTGCTTGTTCAACTACATCTATATGAAAAGCTACATAAATATTGTCATCAATATCTAAAAACTCAGATAACATTCTGTCTGATAACTCACTTGCAAGTATTTGAAAATGGCTTACTGCTCCAATATATTTACCAAATTTAAAATTATTTGCTGGTGCAAAATTAAAGATATTGGGAGTTATATGTGACTTTGTAGACTCTTTCTTCTTCAAATCTTTATATGAAAAATAAAAGTTTTTGTCTGGATTTAACATATCGTGAACAAGTCTTAGCCTTTCTTCACCATCAAGGCTTTCTGCTCTTACTCCCATAGATTTAAAGTTAGATAAAATATCTACTTCAAGTCTATTTAACTTTGCTCTTGCTTGCTCTAGGTTATCGGCTTCTGTTGTAAAGGTTATATACTTCATCTTTTTAAGTCCGTTATTGCCCTTTGCAAGTTGAAGCTTTAACATCTCCCTAAACTCTTTTCTTACATCGTCATAGAAGTCTCCCTTATCAGCAATTTTAATTGCATCTTGTAGGTCTTTATTTCTTCCTAATTGATTTACATACGAAAGTTCAATGTGGACACTTGGATCAAAAGAATTTAAAAAGTTGGCAAATTGGTTAAAGATTAAATCTCTATCTTCTTCCAATGCCAACTGGTAATTTATATCTTGAAATGAAATTGTCCTTGAATAATTTTTTTCATCTAACTGGCAAATGCCCTCTGGTAACATTCTTATATAGGGAATTGTATCTTCAACAGTAAATCTCTTTTTCTCTTTATTTAAAAGTACACTTAGAAGACTATTTGTTGGATCTTTCTTTGTTTTTAGCCTTCTTACTTCCTTTCGGTCTTTTTTTAATTGTTTTTCCCTTAGATTTAGGTCGCTGATTTGCTTTTTTCTTTGCTTCAATGTATGCCTCCTTTCTTATTCTCTTAGTTGGTTGATAAAACTTATGAAGATAGAAAAATTTAAAATATTTTTCAAAAGTTAAGGTATCTTTTTCATATAAGGTTATAAAAAAGATTGGCAGGGTTACTATTAGCATTACAATAATAGAAACATCATTAGGTAGATATTTCTTCATAAATATATAGGTTGGTATGCCAATTAGTCCTGCCACAGAAAAACCTATAAGTTGTCTTTTAGTTAAGTTAAAGGCAACCTTTGTTTTAATCTTATCCAAATCTTTTGGTATTGGTACATACGCCATTTTAATCTCCCTCTACTTCTTCTTTGGAAAGTTCAAGTATATGGTCATAATTAGATGTTGTTTCCTCTTCTAGGTAGCTAATTCTTTCTTCTAATTCTTCTTGTTTTTCTTCATTTCTGTCATTGTATTCTCCTTGATACATAACAAATTCATTGTGACATCTTCCGAGTCTATTTATTCTCCTCTTTAAGTTTCTAATTTCTTCATTTCTTTTCTTCTCTTTTAAGATTTCATAAGTTCCTCCCAATAAAATTCCAAGTCCTAATAAAGCACAATTTTTCTTTTTTAACATTTATTCCTCCTAGTGCGTATTCATAATACTTTTTGCAACTGTTCCACTCTTAAACATCATAAGTCCAAGTAGTAGAGCATATCCTAATATACTAAACAAGCTTGCGTGAATATCTGTAATCTGTACCGTCCTTATTAAAACGGTGTAGATACCTAAACATACCATCAAAAACAAACCTTGTAGTCCCAAGGCAAAAAGTCCCTTGATATAATTTGTTCCAATCTGACCCCATTCTTTATTTCCCATAGTCGCAAATGGTATGGATGATACTGATGAGTAGACATATATTTCAAACATACGCCCATATACTATTAAGGTAATAGTTAAAGATATACATTGAATTGCAATCCTTACAAGGCTTGTTTCAACTAATATCATTATTAATGCACCAACATCTTTTTCTTTTAATGTATCAACCATAGCAACTATCTGATCTCCTGAAACAGTGGCAGAAGTAGTGATTACCCCTGCCGCTTTGTTTACAAGATTTTGTGCCACATCAAAGACTGCCATTGAAAATTCAAAGGCATGGCTTGCAAGGTAGACTGCTATAAACATCTTTATAATGTATTTGAAAAACTCAAAAGTGTCTGTATCATGCATATTATTCTTTTGCATAACCATATTTATGAGTTCAATACATAATACTGCTGTTATGATAAGACCTGCTATTGGAACAATCACATTATCATTAATGTTTTTTATGAAGTTATATACTTCTCCATTCCAACCCATTGGTGTTTTACCAACATCAGTTGCAATAACTCCTACCTTGTCATTTATATCTAAGAACATGGACTCAAGATTTGCTTTGATACCTCCGAGTAGCATATCCTTAAAAAATTCAGTTAGCTTGTCAAAGATACCAAACATAGACTTTCTCCTAATTTAAAGCATTTGCAAGTAGTGGAATTAATTTAATACCGATTAGTACAATTCCTCCACCAGCCATAAGCTGCTTAATACCTTGAGATTTAGCACCAGGGTTATCATTACCATAACCTTCCATTAAGTTAATAACTCCCCATGCTCCTAAACCTGCACCAATTGCAGTTACAAGTGTCTTTAAAACTCCAACTCCAGCTGTAAAAAATTCCATATTATTCCTCCTCGTTTTCTTTCTTATTTTCTATTTTGTTTAGTGATTTAACTATAAAATTCTTGTAGACCTTATCTCCTTTTTTATTTTCTTTGAAATATCCAAAGACATGGATTAGATCTCCTTTTTCAAATTCTTTTACAATTTCTACCTTTTCTCCATATACTGAGCAATTTGTATATTCCTTGCCCTTTCCATATTTTTTAACAAGAGCAAAATTTGCTACTTGAACATTTTCTCCATCTTTTTCAAATTCTGAAAATTCAGCTTCCTTAACTAAATTTGCATTAATATTTATCATTTCTCTATCCATTAATTTCTTCTCCTTAATCCATAAATTTCAATTAAAAAAGCGACTGAACTTATATTTCAATCGCTAAATGTCTTATATATTAAATTGTTTTAAGTGGGACTTCTTATCCTTACCATTTTTACCTCCTAATTTTGAGTATAAAAAAAGACGATAGAATAACTTTACGCTTTTCTATCATCTATTGTGTTTATTGAACGTTTATTTAATTGTTTAACTCTGCAAGCTGGAATTTTTTAATCTATTGATTTTTCTCAAAAAGCAAGCTTCCTATAAAGTTACCAATTACTGAAATTATCCCATATGCCAATATATAAATAGCTGCACTATCGTTGTAAAAGATAAATATAGTCGGTATAAATAACAACATAACAAACAAAGAAAATAACCAATTAAACGAATTTTTCATTCCATAAATCAATGAAACAATTAAGCATATAATTGGAATTGCAATTAATAAAATGAACATACCACTTCCAGTATCTATAATAAGAAATGGCGCTAGATAAAATGCAAGAATGATTATAATCAAATATATTAACATTTTTCTAAATTTTTCCATAAAAACACCCTCATAAATTCTAACTTATATAGCTCTATTATATTAAATATACCCTCGTCCGTGTAGTTATAACAGTAAATATTACAATCTTGTAATCACTGTATTTCCATTTAATTCAGTCCTACCTTTTTGCTTTAAATTACTCTTCCACATCAAATAAGTTTCTCTTATCATAATCTTCCAATAACTTGTAATTCTTATGCTTTGTAATATCAAATTTATCAGACAAGAAAGATATTACTTCTCTTAGCTGGTATATACACTTACCACCATCCATTACAGTTATTTCATCTTGGCTCATAAGTTCCTTACCAGTCTTTTGGTAATTTAGACCTAAAGATTTTTGATTTGATCTTGTTTCCGATGTGTTATATAGGTCTATAGTTTCTTTTCCCCCTAGAAAGAGTGTAAAATCATTGTTACCAACTATTGTATCTACATGGTCTTTATAGATTGCTTTTAATTAAGATTGTACTTGCTGATATTTACCCTGAGAATTTTTAATTTCTATCTCCTATTAATACCTTGTTTCTAGTCTTCTAAAATCGATACTTCAAGGTCTATTGCTTTAAATGTAACAGTTATTCCTACTTCTTCTTTTACTGTTTTTTCAAATAACTCAGCTATATCATATGGGGACATATCATATATATCTTCATACCATTCATTACTCTCATCGTACATTGTCTCACATATTGCTTCAATATAATTTTTATTATCCATAGTGAGTTCTGCATCACTTTCCAAAATAAACTGCTCACCATTTATATTTAATATAATTAAAGATGATTTTCTATTTTCACACATTTTGCTATCTCCATAAAATCAAATGTTTAATCTATTTATTTTATAACTAGATTTTAACTTTACCTTATCTCTATTTGTTAAATACTCTTCCACATCAAATAAGTTTTTCTTATCATAGTCTTCCAATAACTTGTAATTTTTATGCTTTGTAATATCAAACTTATCAGACAAGAAAGGTCTTACTCCTCTTAGCTGGTATATACACTTACCACCATCCATTACAGTTATTTCATCTTGGCTCATAAGTTCCTTGCCAGTCTTTTGATAATTTAGTCCAAAAGACTTTTGATTTGATCTTGTTTCTGATGTGTTATATAGGTCTATGGTTTCTTTTCCTAAGGTTTCTGATAATTCTTTTACTGTTGTTTTTTCTTTTCCCCCTAGAAAGAGTGTAGAGTCACAGTTACCAACTATCGTATCTGCATGGTCTTTATAAATTGCTTTTAATTGAGATTGTGCTTGCAGTATTATACTTGCTGATATTTCTCTTGATCGAATTGTCGCTATTAGTTTTTCAAATTTAGGAATTAAGCCTATATTTGCAAACTCATCAAGTAGACACCTTACATGAACTGGAAGTCTTCCACCATACACATCATCTGCCTTGTCACATAATAAATTAAATAGTTGAGAATACATTATTGAAACTACAAAGTTAAAGGTATCGTCAGTATCTGATATTATTACGAATAAAGCAGTTTTTCTATCTCCAATTTTATCGAGTTCTAATTCATCTTCGCTCATTAGTTCTCTAAGCTCTCTTATATCAAAAGGTGCAAGTCTTGCTCCACAAGATATTAAAATTGACTTGGCAGTTTTTCCTGCTGCAAGCTTATATTTCTTATATTGCTTAACTGCAAAATGACTTGGGTCTTTCTTTTCAAGAGCTTCAAAGAGCCTATCAATTGGGTTCATATAGGTTTCGTCATCTTCTCTAACTTCACTTGCGTCAATCATATCTAAAAGTGTCTTAAAGTTCTTTTCTTCTTCTGGTGCTTCATAATAGATATAACCGATAAGAGCAGTGTAATATAACTTCTCAGCCTTTACCCAGAAATCTTCTCCTGCCTTTTCTCCATCTCCCTTGGTATTAGCAATTATGGTTTGAACAAGCTTTAAAATATCTTTTTCTGATCGAAGATAAGCAAAGGGATTGTATTTCATAGATTTTTTAAAGTTTATTGTATTTAAAATTTTTATGTCATATCCATTTTCATAAAGCATTTTTCCACACTCTAACACAAGTGTACCTTTAGGGTCTGTTACTACATAAGAAGAATGCATTTGCATTAGATTTGGCTTTACATAAAATCTCGTTTTACCTGATCCAGAACCTCCTATTACTAATACATTTTTATTTCTAGCATATTTAGGGTTTTTAGGTCTTGAGTTCATTGTAAGTCTTTCAGTATTAGTTATAAGAACATTGTTTTCAAACTTAGGGTCAATGTATGGAGCAATATCCTTACTTTCTCCCCATCTTGCAGATCCATATTCTTTACCTTGCCTGTATTTCTTTTTATTTTTACCTTTACTATAAACTATTAGCTTAACAAGACCAGCAACTGAAATACCCAATAACAAGTCCCTTGGATTAAGGCTTGGTACATAAGATAAAGTTCCTATATCAGAAATTCCAACCATTATTCTATCAATAATATCTCCTCCTACATAAGAATTGATGTGCTTAGAAAAAATATTGCCAATATAGAAGAATGATAGATAAGGAATGTTTGCTAATATAAATTTCTTTGGGTTGTCTATTTTAATTAAGTTTTTAATATCAGAAAGAATAGCTTCCAATATCTTATTCATCGTAGTAACCTTCACTATCTAATAAAATTAGTAGGAAGTGTCTTCCCTTTGGTGTTATAAATGTTTGTATTCCTACAAGTGTACCTAGTGGATCAACCCATTCTTTCACTTCAAAATATCCCTTGTTCTTATCTGCATAAGGTAATAGTTTCTTTTTCTTATCTCTGTAAATTAATCCCTTATCCATTAGAAAATTTATAAATTGGTTTTGTGGTATTCCTAACTCTTTGGCAGTATTTCTAAAGTTTGTAAGTAGGTTATAATCTACTAATTTGTCATAATAGTCTGCCTTTGGTCTTAATACTTCAATTTCTTCTTCTCTTTCGGCAATAATTCTATTGGCTACAAGAATTGCATCTGCAAGTAACTCTTCATTAGTTTTCTTTTCTTGCCCTACTATATATCCTCCATTTTTTCTAATACTTGGTAAGACTTCTCTAGTTACCCAAGCTTTGAATACTTTTGCTTGTGGTAGTTTTGATGAGAGGATAAGTGAATACAATCCTGACTCATTAATTATTGAAATATTCTGTATTCCTCCAGGGGTGTTCCATTTCGTTACACCCTTATCTTCTTCATCTACATGGTCATAAACAGCTTTCCTCGGATTGACATAACCTAACATAGTTGCTACTTCATTTGCTATAAAGAAAAACTCACCGTCTTTTTCTATAACAGTGAGTTTCCCAAAATTCTTATTTTCAAATGTTTTTAAATTACTTATCATAAGCTTTGCTCCTTATGTTTATTTTTAACTTTATCTTTACTAATGGTGTCCTTAGCCATATCTTTAAACTTATTTATAGTCTTCGTTATTGAATCTTTTCTATCGGCCTTTCTTTCAGAAGCCTTAACTGCTTTTTTAAAGGCGTGTTCCATAACTTTTATATCCTTAGATTGAAAAAACACAGAGTGGTTACCAGTTTCCTTATCTTTCATAACAGAAAACTTCACTCCGTGTTTGTTTAAAATTTTCTTTAGTTCTTTTAACTCAGGATCTTTTAGATTAATTTCTTCTAACTGTCCCTTTTTAACCATATCCTTTAGTTTTACTTCTTCTCCGTTATTTTTTATTACATTTTTCAAGCCTCCTTGTTCTTCTATTTGCTTGTGTACTTTCTTTAAGGCATCAAGAATTGCTTTACTTGTTGCTTTTGCCAGTCTTACTTCAAGATTAAGACTTGACCTTGATACTTCTTCATTAATCATCTATTCCACCTCCATATAAAAGTAACTCTTTGTATTTTCTTAACTTCTCTTGATGGATTTTTCTTCTAAAATCTTCTCCCGTAACTTTAACTGGTATTGTCATTTCAAGTATTCTTGAATATATCCTCTGATACTCAAGTTCAATATTAGGATTTTGAATAATTTCCAATGATAAGTTTGTAGTAAAAATTGTCGGCCTACCCTTTAAGTATCTTGAGTTTATAATGTTATATACTTGTTCTCTTGCATAAGATGTATCCCTTTCAATTCCAAGGTCATCTAAGATTAACAAAGGAACATTAGAGAGGTTACTTATTATTTCATTTGAATCAACCTTAAATGCAGATTTTTGTATTTGATTTATAACCTGAGATAAATTCATAATCTTAACTTTAACTTGTTCTCTTTCAATTAATTCATTTGCAATAGAACAAGCAAGATAAGTCTTTCCACTGCCAACATCTCCATAAAATAAAAGTCCAACATTGTCTTCCTTCATTTGTTCAAAACTTTTAGCATAATTGTAAGCAACCTTGTAAGCTTGACCTTTTTCATTTAGGAATTTCTCAAAAGTATATTGGTGTTGGTTTGGCGATGAAAAACAATCTCTTTTTAGCGATGATATTCTCGTTAATATTTCTCTTTCTGCATTTTCCATATCTCTTTTTATTTCACATTCACATTTAATTCTTGGAATAAACTTTGTAAATCCAAGGTCAAGTAATTCTCCATCGACTCTTTTACCACATGATTTACAATAGATATGTCCATTTCTTTCAATATCATTTTCTCTTAATACAAAATCTTTTAAACTTTTCATAAACTCTCTCCTATATCGTAATTCATTTTTCTTGTTGATTTGTCATTAATGCTTTTCGCCTGATCATTAAGATACCAGTTAATTATTGTTGCCTTGTGATCTTGATAGGCTCTATTATTTGCTTTCATATATGACGACAACCTATCAATGTATTCACTAATTCTACTTCCTAACTCATTTGTTAAGTCCTTGTATTCTTCATCAGTCAAAAATATGTTTTTATATATTCCATAAGGCTTTTGCCCTTTACTAAAATCATTATTTCTTAACTCATTATTATTAATATTGTTATAGTTACCTTCCGATTTTCGAAAATCTTGACTTTCGATATTCGAATCTCTTGAATTTCGATTATCGAACTTCTGGAATTTTGTTTTTCGAACTTCTTGATTTTTTAATTCCATATTATTAAATATGCTCATAAAGTCTTTAACATAAATTCTATTAGGCTTTCCAAGTCCTTGTCTTTTCTTTTCAATCAGTCCTATTCCTGACTTAATATCAAGTTCGGCTATTAATTTATTTGCTTTTTCACTTGCACAATTAAATTGATCTTTTATACTTTCAATTGTGTAATAAATAAAGACTTTTCCATCTTCATCTATCCAACCATTTCTATATGAAAGACCCATTCGATTAAGCATATAAGAATACAAAACTTTAGCTTCAATAGAAATGCTCTCAAAAACCTCATCTTCCATTAATACCATAGGTAACCTAATGAAGTTATACATTTCAGATTGCCTATTATAGAAATAATCAAAATTCATCTTTACCTCCTTTCTGTGAAATAAAAAAGACGACAGAATTATTACTTTCTATCGTCTACGGTTGTCTTATATTTATTTTTCTTCAAATTGATTTTATTGTATAGTTTAATAATTTTAATAATCCAATAACATATATACCTAATTTAGGTAATCCAAATGGACTAAATAAAAATGCTAATATTAGTGCTTCAATTACAATTTGCTTGTCTCCTTGAAAAATGCTAGCTATTCCAATTATAAAAATCAAAGTAGAAACTACGCTTAACAACGCAGTACTCAAACTTAATATGAAGGTTAAAAAAGCTATGAGCAAACTCAACACTAATCTTATCGGTAATAAAATTATTCTAATTATCCATCTCATACATACTCCTAAAAATTAAACTGGGATTCATAACAAACCCCAGTTTCATAATTAGCGTGTCCTTTAATATAATTTTGATCCTGCTGGAATATTATCATCCAGCATTATTAAGTTAAGTTTTTCTTCACCGTCATACTCACAAATTGCAGATATAATCATACCTTCTGAGTCGATTCCCATCATCTTACGAGGAGGAAGATTACAAATTGCAAGTAGTGTCTTTCCAATTAAGCTCTCTGCGCTGTAATATTCCTTAATACCAGATAAAATAACTCTTTCTTTTTCAGAACCATCATCTAATGTAAATTTCAATAATTTTTTTGACTTAGGAACTTCTTCGCAGTTTTTAACCTTTACAACTCTAAAATCAGATTTTGAGAAAGTTTCAAAGTCTACCATATCTTCAAATAATGGTTCAACTTTCACTTTTGAAAGGTCAATTTCTTCTGTCGTAAGTTTGTCGTAAGTTTCGTAAGTTTCTTTTGACAAACCCCCATTTTCTGCCTTTTCTAAGCCTATTGGCTTCATTGTTGGGAAGAGGAGGACGTCACGGATGCTGGCTTGGTCTGTTAAGAGCATAATCATCCGGTCAATTCCAATCCCCAAGCCTCCTGTTGGAGGTAGGCCTACTTCCAGGGCATTGATAAAGTCGTAGTCCATGGGATGGGCTTCGTCATCCCCTTCTTCCTTGTCGGCCAATTGTTTTTCAAAACGTTCTTTTTGGTCAATGGGGTCATTTAACTCGGAAAAGGCATTGGCAAATTCCCAGGTGTTGATAAAGGCTTCAAACCGTTGGGTAATTTCAGGATGGACTGGATTTCTCTTGGACAGGGGAGAAATTTCCACAGGATGGCCCAGGACAAAGGTGGGTTGGATGAGTTTTTCTTCACAGTATTTTTCAAAGAGCTCGCTTAAGACATGGCCTCTGGTCCAGAAGGCTTCGGGTTTAATGCCGTGTTCCTTGGCCAGTTCAAGGGCTTCTTCATCGGTTTTAATATCATCAAAGTCAATGCCGGCATATTCCTTAACGGCATCGTGCATGGTAATCCGCTTCCAGGGAGGAGTTAGGTCTAAGTCTACGCCTTGGTAGTTGATTTTTGCAGATCCTAAAACTTTTTCTGCCACATAGGCAAAGAGGTTTTCTGTAATCCGCATCATTTCTTCATAGTCTGTATAGGCTTGGTAGAGTTCAATGTTGGTAAATTCCGGGTTGTGCCGGGTATCGATGCCTTCGTTGCGGAACATTTTTCCCATTTCATAGACCTTGTCAAAGCCGCCAACAATAAGGCGTTTAAGGAAGAGTTCATTGGCAATCCGCAGTTGCATATCAATATCCAGGGCATTGTGGTGGGTCAGGAAGGGTCTGGCATTGGCTCCTCCGGCGACAGTTCCTAAAATTGGCGTGTCCACTTCTAAAAAGCCCAGGTTGTCTAGATATTCACGGACAGCCTTGATAATCTTAGACCGTTTAATAAAGACTTCCCTGTTTTCCGGGTTGACAATAAGGTCCACATATCTTTGCCGGTAGCGCAGGTCCATGTCCTTGAGACCATGGAATTTTTCTGGTAGAATTTGTAAACTCTTGCTCAGGAGAGCGGCGCTGGTTAAGCGGATGGAGATTTCTCCTGCCTTGGTGGTAAAGACTTCTCCCTTGATGCCTACAATATCGCCAATATCCCAGGATTTTACGTCTTCATAGCTGTCTTCCAAGACGTCTTTTCTGGCAAAAAGTTGGATTCTTCCTTGGCTATCTTGAAGGTCCAGGAACATAATTTTCCCATGGCCCCGCTTGCTCATAATCCGGCCAGCTACAGAGACAATTTTCCCTTCATAGGCCTCGTACTTGTCTTTAATTTCTTGGCTATATTCTGTGACATCATATTTTTCGTAGACAAAGGGGTCCTTGCCTGCTTGCCGTAAGTCTTCCAATTTTTGCCGTCTTAGTAGACGCATTTCATTTAGATTTTCCAAATCATCCCTCCTATTTAAAGTGAAATTTCAATCACTTCGTAGTGGAGTACCCCATCGGGGACTTCCACATCTGCAACCTCTCCTAATTTACGTCCCATAAGGGCGGAGCCTACAGGGCTTTCATTGGAAATTTTCCCTTCCAGAGGATCGGCTTCTGCAGAGCCGACAATATCAAAGACATCTGTTTCCCCTGTATCCATATCCTTGACCTTAACATGGGTTCCCACGTTGACGGTGTCCTTGTCCAGGTCTTCTTCTTCCACGACAGTGGCATTGCGGACCATATTTTCCAATTTTGCAATCCGTTCTTCCACTTGGGCTTGCTCATTTTTGGCTTCATCATATTCAGAGTTTTCTGATAAGTCTCCATAGCCCAGGGCTACCCGAATCCGCTCCGCTACTTCCTTGCGGCGGACGGTCTTTAAGTATTCAATTTCTTCTTCGATTTTTTCTAAACCTTCCGGTGTAAAAAAGATATCCTTCTCCATGAACGACAACTCTCCTTTTATCTCAATGCAATTCTTTTCTTTATAATGTTGTTAATTATAGCTAAAGTACTAGAAAAAGTCAAGGTTTGGCCTAGTTTGCAGGTAGTTTTCCAGGCATTTTTCCACTTCTTCCCGGTCCTTACATTGAACCAGGTCCTGCTTAAGCTTTTTAGAGCCTGGAAGACCC
Source organism: Clostridiales bacterium SIT11 (assembly GCA_001299455.1). Taxonomy (GTDB): domain Bacteria; phylum Bacillota; class Clostridia; order Tissierellales; family Peptoniphilaceae; genus Urinicoccus. Next base: position 501,942 of record CYUK01000003.1, read on the forward strand.
TTGACATAGCCGATAAAGTGCTTGCGCATCTCTCGGATTCCCCGGTAGGGGCCATAGTAGTCCAGGGCCAGGTTTAAGTGCCTTTTCATGACCTTAAACCGGTCTTCAAGACTGGGTTCCTTTCCTGCAAAAATCCAAGGATTGCCAATGGCTCCCCGGCCAATATAAATGCCGGCCAGGTCCTCTTCCTTTAGCTGGTCCTCAGCCATTTGAGGGCTTGTAATGTCTCCATTGCCAAAAACAGGGAGGGAAACTTCCCTGGCCACCTGGTGGATAAAATCCCAATCGGCCAGGCCGTCATAATACATGGCCCGGGTCCTTCCGTGGATAATCACATAGTCCAGACCGATTTTTTCTGCAAACTTCGCGGCATCAAGGCCCAAGGTGTCCTCGTCAAATCCCTTCCTGGTTTTGATTCCCACCGGCCGGTTGGCTTTTTCCTTTAAGACTTCCATGATCCGTCCGGCCCGATCCAGGTCCTTTAATAAGGCAGAACCGGCACCAGACTTAACAATCTTCGGTGCCGGGCAGCCCATGTTTAATTCAAAAGCGGAAAAATTAGGCAGGTCATTTAAATACTTTTCCAGGCAGGCCCCAATAATATCCGGGTCGTCCCCAAAAATTTGTAGGCTGGTATAAGGGTTGTCTGGAGGAGTCAGCATTTGAAGGGTTTTTTTGTCCCCATAATAGAGGGCCCGCATACTGACCATTTCCGTCGTCATGCCTGCCGGATGAAAGTCTTCCACAATTTTTCGAAAGCAAGGATCTGTATAGCCTGCTAGGGCTGCAAGATAGAGTTGCATCTGGTCCCCTTCCTGATAAAAAGGTCTTTCCAAAGAAAGACCTTTATTGATTCATTTCGTATATAATTCTCAAGCCATCTAGAGTCAAAAACCGGTCAATAATAATGTCGTATTTGCTCCGGCTCAGGAGCATGGGGGCAAAGCCTCCTGTGGCCACAACCTTGACCTCTTCCCTGGACTTATGCCTTTCCTCTAGAATTTTTTCAATAATTCCGTCAATCATGGTAGAAAAGCCGAAGTAAAGGCCAGACTGCATGCTGGTAACTGTGGTTTTGGCCACCACTTTTTCCGGTTCCACAATTTCAATTTTTGGAAGCTTGGATGTCCGCATAAAGAGGGCGTCGGCACTGATGCCAATTCCCGGTAAAATCAAACCTCCAAGATACTGTCTCTTATCGTTGACAACACAAAAAGTAATGGCTGTTCCCACGTCAATGATAATAAGGGGGCCGCCATACTTTTCAAGAGCCCCCACTGCATTGACAATCCGGTCTGCCCCTACTTCCTTGGGATTATCATAGAGAATGTTTAAGCCTGTTTTGATGCCTGCTTCCACAACAATGGGCTTTTTGTGGAAGTATTTTACCACTGTGTTGGGTAGGGTGTGCATCAAGTTTGGTACAACCGATGAAATAATGACGTCATCAATCATTTCCGGCGTAATTTCACTATAGGATAAAATTTGTTGGAACAATAAGCCATACTCATCGCTGCTCTTGGTCTTATCACTGGAAATCCGCCAGTCATGGATGAGCTGCTTATTTTTATAGACACCAAAGACAATATTGGTGTTGCCCACATCGATTACTAATAACATTACGACTTGCTATTCCTTTCTTTCACTGCATTGACTACAGCGGAACTAATAATTACGGCAATAATGGCTTCTGGTAGGCCACTGGTGAAGATAAAGGAAAAAATGACCTTCCGGGCTGTGGATAGGGGTGCATCTGGATTAAAGGCTTGTAAAAACCGTTCTGCAAAGAAGATATAAATCCCGCCCATAACCATAATAGTATGGAGAATGGTGGCAATAAAACTACTCATCATAATGGCCAGGTTTTTTTCATTATACCGACGTAAATAGTAAAACAAAACACAAGAAACCACTAGCAATAGGCTGTTGACGATTAAGGCTGTGGTCTTTACTTCTGGCGTAATAGAAGTTACCACTCCATAGGCTAAAAATAGGATAATAAGAATCCAAAGAACTTGGACAATTTTTTTGGATTTTACAGGGTCCTTATCTTTGAAGGCCTTAAAAATTAAGCCGGCAAAAACCCCTAAAAGCACCCGGGGAACAATAGATATTAAAGGATTATAAAAGACAAAAGAAATGGCTGTCGGCCGGGTCATAGCATTAAATAAACTGGACAGGCCAAAAATTAAGCCTACGAGACCTCCCACAACAGGACCTTCTAAAATAGCTCCGATAATAACGGGGATATGCATGGTTGTTGCTGATAAGGGGCCAATGGGAATAAAGCCTAAGGGGGTCATTCCTAACACAACGGTAATGGCTCCCAACATGGCTACAATAACCAGTTGGCGTACAGATGTCGTCTTCTTTGTTTTTATTTGATTCATTTTTTCCTCCGATCTAGCTCGTTAAACGATGCCAGTCTCTAGGGACTTCCTTCCTGGAAATCCTCCACAATCTTCTACTTCTACTGAATTGGCTATGGCCATGGACAGGACATCTGTCGCCATAGCACCTAGAAGGCTTAAGTCCGCCTCCTTTTCACCTGTTGCCAGGCTGAAAATTGTATCCCCATCATTGGTGGTATGGACGGGGAAAATACTTCTTCCATAAGCATTGTGGGCCATGGAAGATAACTTTTGACACTGGGCCTTGTTCAGTTTTGCATTGGTTGCGATACAAGCAATGGTGGTATTGCCCCCAATGAAGTTTTGCATTTGTCCTTGATAGAGTAAGTCCCTAGTTTCTAGAAACTTCTTCCCTTCCCGGTCATAGGCACCAGCTATTTTTTTCTGGGTCCAGGCATTATAAATGTCTCCAAAGGCATTGGTAATGACAAGACCCCCTACAATCAGGCCTCCGACATTTAAGGAGGCGGTTCCTAGGCCACTTTTCATAGCATAGTCCAGGCCGTGGTATTTCCCTACACTGGCTCCTAGGCCAGCCCCGACAAGTCCTTGGGCTGTTTGGTTTTTTGCTTGACGGACAGCTCGATAGCCGTCTTCAGCTCCTGGACGCAGGGAAGGATCTCCCAGAACCAGGTCAAAAATCACCGCCCCACAGACAATGGGTACCTTGGCAACAACAACATCAAGACCAACTTGGTCTTCTTCCAGAGCACGCATAATTCCATCTCCTACAGCTAGGCCGTAGGCAGAACCACCACTTAAGAAAATGGCATGAACTTCTTCAACCGTATTTTCCGGTTTTAAAAGATCGGTCTCCCGGGTCCCGGGGGCGCCTCCCCGTACATCCACGCCGGCACAAGTTCCTGCTGGTGGTAAGATGACCGTTACGCCGGTTAGAGCTTCCTTATTTTCAGAATGCCCCACACGTACTCCAGGTACATCGGTAATGGATCCCTTAAACATATTCAACTCCTTTTCTTTCCTTTGTTATTATAGCATACTTACCCACCTTTACAAGGATTTACACCAAGAAGATTTCCATTTTTTCCTTAACTTCTTTTCAAAACCCTCCTGTCCCTTCTCACTTTTTTCTATCTTTAAATTTTAAACCATTCCTGGACAAACCCTCTCTAAGAAAGGAAGACCAGAAAAAACTTTCCATAACTCCGACATCGGTTTTCTCTCTAAAAAATGACGACTTTTGATGGTTTGAGAACTTTTCCATTGGCCGGGATTTTGGGTTTTATATCAACTTCCTTCATACCTCTTCAGCCTAGCTCCAGGTGGCTGCAGTTTTGATCTTGCCTTTTTTATGGATAAGAATTCTCTTCCTTATAACCAAAGCCTAGTTTTCGACCTTCCAGCCTCATCTTTTATGGATGGTCCATTTTCTTCCTTAATAAAAGTAGCCTAGTTTTCCGTCCATTTTTATCCCTCAATTAGATTGAGGGGATTTTTCTTTTGATAAAGTCTATTTTTTAAACCTAGTCTTTTTAGAAAGTCTTCCTCTAGCTATTTTTCTTTAGCAACCGCCAGCTTCTTTTCATCTCTAGCTAGGAAAGAAATTTATTTATTTTTTACATATCTATTCTTTTTTATATAAGCAAATATTTATTTTATATATTCATTTGCTTATTATGTTCAATTGTTTTATGTTTTTTATAATTGAACGGTTTTCTATTTAGTATTTTGAACTTTCCCTCTCTTTACTCTATTTTTTCCCTTTCCCCTTCCTAAAAACCTCTAATTTATCCTACTTATCGTCTCTTTCATCTTTCTACACTTGGTACAGGTTAATTATTTTAACTATTCTTTACTTTTTAAACTATATAGCTTTTATGCTCTTTTCCAGGTCCAGACCTTCTAGTTCTTTAATTTATTAAATTTATAAAGGTTAGATGCTTTTAATTTATTAAATTTATTTCTTGTTGTCTTCCAGTTTTCCCTATGTTATTATTTTCTCATACTTGTGCAATGCTTGATATTCCGCTTATTTAAACAATAAGCCTGCATTTATTTTTTATAAGTATATTAAAATTTTTTAAAGGAGAAAAATATGACATCATCAAAAAATTTAAATGATGCCCAGCCCGGCAAGCTGGTCCGGAACCTCAGTCTTTTTGAAGCCACCATGTTTGGTATTTCTTATGTTATCGGGACAGGAGTTTTCCTAAAACCTACCAGCGTCCTAAGTGCTTCTGGTTCCACCTTCACCGCCTTAATGGTTTGGGTCCTGGCAGGAATTATTTCCCTTTGCTCAGCCTTGACCATTGCTGAACTGGCTGCCTATATTCCAAAACTGGGAGGTCTTTATACCTATTTAACAGAAATTTATGGGGAGATTGTCGGTTTTATGTATGGTTGGGTGACCATTTTAGTAGCCGGTCCTGGAGGATCCGCCGCCTCGGCCATTGCCTTTTCCACCTTCGCTTCTTATTTTATAGAAATGAACCACTGGCAAATGAAGCTGCTTTCCTTTGCCCTCGTCCTCCTCTTTGGCTTTATTCAAATCCTGTCTACCAAGGGAGTAACCCGTCTTCAAGTTTTAGGAACTGTTGGAAAACTGGCTCCTGTCTTTGCCATTGTTATTTTCGGTCTATTTCGGGGAGGCATTCCTGGGGCCATTAATATGGATTTAATTGGAGACCCTTCTAAGGTTGGGATTTCTGCTGCCTTAATTGGTGCCCTCTGGGCCTATGACGGCTGGGTGGCCACTTGTACCCTAGGGGAAGAATTAGTGGATTCTGAAAAGAACCTACCAAAAGCTATTGTTATGGCCCTAGCCTTTGTTATTCTGGTTTATGCTGCTTTTAACTTTGTCATTTTCCGTACTATTGATGCCAAGGACATTTTAGCGACAGACACCTCTGCCGGTGTTTTAGTAGCTGAACAACTCTTTGGTGGCAAGGGAGCCATGCTGGTATCTTTAGGGGTCTTAATTTCCTCTGCTTTTACCATGAATGCACAAATGATGACCAACGAACGCTATATTTTACCTATGGCTCGTCGGGGTCAACTTCCTGCCTCCAAACTTTTATCCATTATTCATCCCAAGTTTAATACGCCTATTTCCTGTATTATCCTACAAATGTGCTTAACTTCCAGCTTCCTCTTTGTTGGAAACTTTGAAATTTTAACTGGAATTGAAATGTTTGTTGTTTGGACCTTCTTTACCCTGGCTGTCTTTGGGGTCTTTATCCTGAGAAAAAATACAGAAAAGCAAGAAGGCCTTTACCGGACTCCCCTCTTCCCTATTGTCCCTATTATTGGGATTGCCGGTGGTGGATACCTGGTTATTTCCACCCTCTTCACCAACTTCACCCTTTCTATCGTAGGAATTGGGGTTGGCCTTGTTGGACTCCCGGTCTTCTTCTATTTTAAGAAAAAGAACCAAGACTAATCTCGTTTTTTATCCTTAAATGCTCACCTTTGGGTGGGCCTTTTTTGATTTTTAAGACTTTTCTAATTTTTTTAAATCCACTACAAAAAGCCTGGAACATGGTATAATATAAGTGCTATTATCTTTTTACATGCCCAGAAAGGAAGGATCCTATGCGACAAAATTCTCGCCATAAAAAGCAAGCCAAAAAAGGTGTTGGCTTTCTTGGTGTTCTTAAAATATTTATCCTACTTGTATGCCTGGCCCTAGTAGCTGTTTTAGGTCTCTTGGCCACTTACACAGTGACCCTTTTAAAGGACGCTCCGAAGATTTCCCCGAAACATTATCGGGAAATTTTATCTGAAACCAGTGGCGTCTATGACAAGGATGATAACCTGGTGGAACGTCTGGTTCAAAATGAATATCTAGAATTTGTTCCCCTGGAAAAAATCCCTCAACATATGCAAGATGCAGCCATTGCCATTGAAGACGAACGGTTTTTCAAGCACAGTGGCGTGGACTTCCGCCGGGTTGGCGGGGCCCTTGTCCACGACTTAAAGACCCGGTCCTTAGACCAAGGGGCCTCTACCATTACCATGCAGCTGGCAAAAAACCTGTATACCAGCCACGACAAAGACTTTGCCCGGAAACTACGGGACGTCTACTATGCCTACCAAATTGAAACTGCCCTGACAAAACCGGAAATTTTAGAAGGCTATTTAAATTCTGCCAGCTACTCCAAGGGAACTGTTGGTGTCCAAGCCGCATCCAAGACCTTTTTTAACAAGGATGTATCGGAATTATCCGTTGCAGAGGCGGCCTTAATTGCCGGAATTACCCAGTATCCTACAAAATACACTCCCTATAATGTGGTTCCTATTACTGAAGAGGATGACCTATCCACTGTTGAATTGGACCTGGTCCCCCAAAAACAGCCCCATGAACCCACAGACCAGGAAGCAGAATGGGCCCAATACTTTTTAGACCAGGAAAAAATTGACGTCTATGACTATGCCCAAATCCTCTCCGGTGAATATGTCATGGCCAAGGCTGTCTTTAACCCCACTTCTAAGACTCGGCAAAAAATGGTTTTAGATAAGATGGTGGCCCTAAACCTGATTACCGTGGCCCAATATGAAGAAGCCTTAAATGAACCTATTAATATTGAACTAGGAACTCGAAAGACCAAGGGACTTTCTTCCTATTATATTGACGCCGTCAAAGATGAAGTCTTGGAAATCCTAAAGGCCCAGGGCCATAATGGCGAAGAAGCCAACCGCCTCCTCTACAATGGTGGTCTTCATATTAGTACCAGCCTGGACCTGGATATGCAACACAAGCTGGAAGATGTGGTCAGTCAAAATCGCTACTTCTCCGGCAACCACAAGGACAAACATGGCCTTCCCCAACCTCAAGTGGGCTCTGTAATTATGGACCAATCCACTGGCCAAGTCCGGGCCCTTATTGGTGGCCGGGGCATTGCCGGTGCCAATATCCTAAACCGGGCCAAAAACCCCCGGCAACCTGGGTCTTCCATTAAGCCAATTTCCGTCTATATGACAGCCTTAAACAATGGAATTACCGCAGGTGACGCCTATAATGACGTTCCCATTTCCAAGGGCGCCCGCTTCCCCTATGCTCCCAAAAACTCCACAGGCTACCAAGGTTATACCACCGTCCGCAACCTCGTTGTGAAATCCTCCAACGTAGGGGCCTATAAGGTCGGCCGGAGCATTGGAAAAAACGACGACGACTCCTGGAACAAAATTTTCGAGAACTTAGAAAATATTGGGGTCACTAGCCTGGTCAGTCCCAAGGAAGATCCAAAATACAACGACTTTAACCCCTCTGCCTTGACCCTGGGCGGGATGAAATACGGAATTAGCCCCTTAGAAATGGCTGGTGGCTTTGCTGCCATTGCCAACCAAGGTCGGTATATTAAGCCCAGTTTTGTGGACTCCATCCAAACCAATGTTGGCGGCGAAATCTATAAAAATGAGCAAACGTCTAAGGAAGTCATGAGCGAGCAGAATGCCTATATCCTCACCTCTATCCTGGAAGATGTGGTCCGAAGAGGAACCGGAACCTATGCCAATTTATCCGGCTTCCACGAAGCTGGAAAGACGGGAACCACCAACCGGAAAAGAGACTCCTGGTTTGTAGGCTACACTCCCTACTACACTTGTAGTGTTTGGATTGGAAACGACGACAATACTCCCCTTTGGGACTACTCCAGAATGGCAGCCAGACTTTGGAGGGCCATTATGACCAATGTCCACGAAGGCTTAGACGACAAGGACTTTGAAGAACCAGAAGGTATCTACCACAAGTATTTACCTGGTGCCGGTTACACAGAACTCTTTGCCGAAGGGACAGCGCCTAAAAACTCCAGGCTCCTCCACCGGCGTAAGAGGAAAAAACCTGCTCCTAAGAAGGATGAAGACAATAACAACAATAATAAAAAATCCTCTAAGGACAATGACAATAATAATAAACAGTCCTCCTCTAGAAGACGAAGCGATGATAATAACAATTAAAGATATTATGAAAAAGACCAAGCCTGGAAAATCCGGGTTTGGTCTTTTTAGGTCTACAGGCCCAAGTCTCTGAAAATTTTTCCATAGAAAAAACGCCGATGGCTCGGCGCTTTTTCATTCAGTTTCGGTTTTCTCTTAGCGGTGAAGGATGGGAGAAACCCGTTTATAGAGGACCATGGTCACTGCACTGGCTGCCAGGCCCTTTAAAATATTAAAAGGAGCCATACAATAAACCATAAGAGTCCAGAGGTCCGTCACCTTGCTGGTAATGGCAGATCCTGCAGCCACAATGGTTTCCATGGGCATAAACTTGGCGTAGAGGGGAAAAATAAAAAAGTAGTTAGAAATTGTGGCAAATAGAGTCATGGTCATAATCCCTACAAGTAGGCCAATAAAGGCCGTCCTATAGGATTTCTTGTAGTGGTAGATCAGACTTGCCGGAACAACAAAGGCACAGCCCACTAGGAAATTGGACAGCTCTCCAACCCCTCCTGTGGTGGTTCCCTTAAAAATAATTTCTAATACAACCTTAATCCCTTCTATGGAAACCCCAGCCATGGGGCCCATGGCAAAGCCTCCAATTAAGGCCGGAACATCTGAAATATCCATTTTTATAAAATTCGGGGCAATAAAGGTGACGGGAAAATCAATATACATTAAAATTAGGGCAATTACAGACAAGACGCTAATCTTGGTCATGCTTTTTGTCGTCACTTTTGGCCCCACAGAACTTGCAATTGGGTTTACTCGATTCATAGCTTACTTCCTCCTAAAAAGACCAGGGCATAAAAAAATGCCCAGCTAGGGGCAGTCTGATAACTTCTTTCATCCGGACTTTACCGTCGGTATCGGAATTTCACCGATTCAGTCGTGAGACTCGTGGACTTTACCACCGGTGAGGAATTGCACCTCCCCCTGAAGACTATCTTCACTTATAGGTTAACAAAAAAAGCCCCCTCTGTCAATGGGGGCCCTTCCTTAAAATTCTATTTCTTTTTCCAAAAGCAGCTGGATGGCGTCCTTGTAAATGTCCTTGATTAAAAACATCTTGTCCAAGGGGAAGCATTCATTGGCCATGTGCTCTGTGGCTAGCATACCGGGAAAAACAGGTCCAAAGGCCACAATCCGGTCCATGGCCCGGGCATAGGTTCCTCCGCCAATAACCTTAGGCTCCGAGGAATCTCCTGTATGTTTTTCATAGGCAGAAAGTAGGGTTTGAATTAAGTCTCCTTCCTTGTCCAGGTAGACAGGGTCTTCCTTGGAAGTTTGGACCACTTCTCCTTCAATTCCTGCTTCTTTTAAGGTCTTTGCCAGACGGGCCACTTGGTCTTCAAAGTTCATACTAATGGGATAGCGAATGTCCACATCCACTTCAATGGTCTCTTCTGTGGAATGGATGAGGCCAAAGTTATAGGAAATTTCCCCACTTTCCTGGTCCTTAAAGTAGCCACCTAGACTTTCTCCTCGGATTTCTCCCTTGACTAGTTCATGGAAAAACCGGGTCAGTTGACAGTCTGGAGCCTCTACTTGGTCCATTAAATTATAGATGGCATTTTCTCCTTCCCAGGGTGTGGATCCATGGGCGGACCTTCCTTGGGCCTTGATTTCCTTGACTTCTCCATTGACTCGAAGCTTGGCTTGACAGGAAGAGGGAACCATGTTAATGGCATTGCCTCCGTGGATTTCTTCAAAACAAGTCTTGTCCTTGGGGAAGGTGTACTTCACATGGCCAATTCCCTTTTCACAGTAAATAGCCGGAAATTCTGCATCCGGTGTAAAGCCATAGGAAATGGGCTCTTCATGGGCCACATAGTAGTCCATGTCAATCCATGCTCCTGCTTCTTCTGTGAGACCAAATAAAATCCGGACCCTCTTGTTAAAGGCTTGCCCTTCTTCAATGAGTTCTTTTAGGGCATGGATGGAGGCGATGGCCGGTCCCTTGTCGTCTACAATTCCCCGGCCATAGAGGTTGCCGTCCTTAAGTGTCAGGTCAAAGGGCTCCACTTCCCAGCCATCTCCAGCAGGAACTACGTCTAGGTGGCAGAGGATGCCAATCAGGTCCTCTCCTTGGCCATACTCGGCATAGCCCATCATATTATTCACCACCTGAGTCCTCATTCCGTAGGACTGACACATTTCAAGAACCCGGTCCAGGGCTTCCCTGGGGCCCGGTCCAAAGGGAAGGGCCGGGTCTTCTGTCCTTTGGGCCACACTGTTTACTGAAAGAACCTTCTTTAAATCCTCTAGTAAAGCATTTTTTTCTTTTTCCATTTCTTCCTCCAATCTAAGCAACTTCTTGCTTCACTTCCGATAAGATAAAAAGTCCAGTTTCCTGGACTTTCTCAACTACGATAGATAACAACTGGTGTCCCGTCGGCTACATTTTCATAGACCTTGGGCATTTGTCCTGGCGGCGTATTAATACAGCCGTGAGAACCATGTCCCCGGTAGATATTGCCTCCATAGGATCCCCTCCAAGAGGAATCGTGGATTCCAACACCAGTCCAGTTAACAGGCATCCAGTAGCGGACAAAGCTCCGGTAATTATCCCCTGTTAAATAGCGGTTCCTTTCCTTGGACCAGACCTTATGGGTCCCTGTTGGGGTCCCGTGACCCTGGGAAACATTTCCTGTCACCACTGGAGTGTCCACCACAACTTGTCCATCCTTATAAACCCACATATGTTGGCGGGAAAGGTCGATTTCCACATAATTGGGCCCCAGGTCATTGGCCTTCCGGCTCAGGGCTGTCATGGAATAGACTGGGGTCAGCTCAGCAGATTCCCCCTTCATCAGCTGGTCATAGAGGGCCTGGGCTGATTTTTCCTGGTCCGTTTGCCAGCCATAAATTCCTCCAGAAACAGAGACGACTTGGCCTCCTGTTGCTGTAAAGCTTCGGGTGCCCTTAAAGGTATCATACTTTTGGGCTAAATTTTGGATATAGCCCTTGATTAGGTCCATATCCGGGTGAAGGTGGCCTTCCTCATCTTGATTATAGAGGTTGTTTAAGGCTTCCCCCTTTAACTCTTCCTTCCGGTCATCAAAATTATAGCTAATGACAATGCTGTTCAGCTTGTTTAAGTCAGCCACCTTGTTGATCAAAAGAGGGGAGTCCTTCTTTAAGCCCGGGTCTGGATAGGCCTTGTAGTCTTCCAGGCTGGCCTTCTTGTTTTCATTTTTAAAGGCTGTGAGGATGACATCCTTGAGCTTGCTCTTGGTCACCCGAGACCCTTCCACTTCATCTAAAATCACATAGCCTTTTTCCAAGTCATAACCGATCCGGGCCTCTTGCCCGTCCTTAATCTTGGGGCTGGTCATAAAAGGCGACTTAGTGACCCTCTCTTCCAAGAGGTCCTGATCAAAGTCTACCTTGGTTTTTGCATGAATAGAATTGGACTGAAAAAGATAAACTGGCCAGCTAGAGGAGCTTTGCTTGAGTTTAATGGGCTCCTCCAGGGTTTCCTGGTAGGCAAAATCCTTGGACTTAAAGGTGTCCTCAATCCCCTCCCGGCCAGAGAGGCGGACAGAGTGGCCCTTAATCATAGCTTCATACTTCTTGTCAATTTCATCTATTTTTATAAAAGAAAGGTCCTTCCCATTGACATAGGTATTGGGGAAGGTATATTTACTAAAAATAAAAATTCCTAGCAAGTAAATTGCTAAACCTGCGATTAAAAGACTAATCCCAGTAATTTTCAAGACTTTCTTCATTTATATCCTCCTTGTATGCCTATTTAGTATAACACAATTTTTAGGGGGACCCAATGGATTTTTAAAAGAAAATGGGAAAGCTTTTTTCTCCCTTTTCCCCTCTTAAACTGCCGCCATAAGTGGGAAAAATTTGATATAATAGAGGACAAGTAAAAGATTTTTAACTAGGAAGAGGCTACTCTATCAGGAGGGACAATTTTCCCTAAACCTAGTTGTCAAATAAAAGAAGGCTTAGGAGGGAAGTTTCTCCTCTTCTCGCCTAAATTTAGAAGGGATTTTTATGGAAAAAACAAAGAAAAAATTACATTTTTTTCAAGGACGCCGGTTTGACTTTGTCCTTTTTTTTACGGTTCTCATCTTGTCCATCTATGGCCTGGTTGTCCTCTCTAGTGCCAGTCTCAGTCTGGACCCCAAAGCCTTTGTTCAAAAACAAGCCTTTGCTTCCATCCTGGGTTTTTGCATTGTCCTCATTCTCATGAAATTGGACTACCGGATTTTTAAAAAATACTACCTTCTCTTTTATGGCCTGGGCCTGGCCCTTCTTGGAGCCACCTTGGTTTTCGGCCACGGAGACACCAGCTGGGGAAGCCGGTCCTGGCTCCGGATTGGACCCTTAAACTTCCAACCGGCAGAATTTGTCAAGCTGGACCTCATTTTTTGCCTGGCCGTTTTTTTAGAAAAAAAGGAAGACATTAACCGGCCCTGGGACCTGATCCAAGTTCTGGTCTTTGCCCTTCTCCCTGTCCTCCTCATTATGGCCCAGCCGGACTTTGGGACTTCCATGGTTTTTATCTTTATCCTGGCCTCTATGATTTTCTTTGCCAACATTTCCTGGAAGTACATCTTGTCCGCCATCCTGGCTGTCATCCTCATCCTTCCTGTTTCCTACCCTTTTTTAGATGACTTTCAAAAAGACCGAATTCTGGACTTCTTAAATCCATCAGCCAACACCCAAGGATCTGGCTACCAGGCCAATGAAGCCCAGGTGGCCATTGGGTCCGGCCAGTTTTTTGGCAAGGGCCTCTACAAGGGGTCCCAAACTCAATATAACTTTATTCCCACCAAGCAAACAGACTCCATTTTCCCTGTTCTAGTGGAGGAACTGGGCTTTATTGGAGGCTTTTTCCTCCTCCTTCTCTATGGCCTTTTAATCTACCGGCTCATAGACATTGCCCGGACCAGTAAGGACTTAACCGGCCGTTACCTAACCATTGGAGTGGCCGCCATGTTCTTTATCCATATTTGGGAAAATATTGGGATGAATATGGGTCTCATGCCCATTACAGGCATTCCCCTTCCCTTTATTTCCTATGGTGGGACCTTCCAGTTGGTTAACTTAATTGCCATCGGCCTAATTTTAAGTGTCCACTACCACCGACGGGATAAAAATCCTGTAAACTAATCATATCCATAGTTTATCCATGTGAATGCCTCCCTTTTCTAAATATGCTACTGCCAGTAACTTATTTAGTATATCATGGGAGGCTTTTTCACTTGAAGCTCTACCAACAGCATAGTTGGTGGTTTTTTCATGCTAAAGCGTACAAAAAAAACTAGCAACAGGAAAATACATCCTTGTTGCTAGTTTTTTTAGTCCTCCCAGACCTCATTGAGAACCTAGGCATCTTTTTATTTTAATGCTTTTTTTAGAAGGTCTGCCTTGTCAGTCTTTTCCCAGGGAAGGTCTAAATCTTCTCGGCCGAAGTGGCCATAGGCAGCTACATCCCGGTAAATAGGCCGTAAAAGGTCTAAGTCCTTAATAATAGCCGCTGGCCGCAGGTCAAAGTGTTCATGGACCAGGTTTTCAATTTCTTCATCTGCTAATTTTCCTGTTCCAAAAGTTTCTACATAAATGCTCAAAGGCTTAGCCACGCCAATGGCATAGGATAGGCCCACTTCACATTGGTCAGCCAGGCCGGCAGCCACAATATTTTTGGCTACATAACGGGCAGCATAGGAGGCAGACCGGTCCACCTTTGTCGGGTCCTTACCGGAAAAAGCTCCACCGCCGTGGCGGGCATAGCCACCGTAGGTGTCTACAATAATTTTCCGTCCTGTCAGGCCGGCATCAGCCAAGGGACCTCCCACAACAAAGCGACCTGTGGGGTTAATATAGTATTCTGTATCCTCTGTAATCAGGTTTTCAGGAATAATGGGCTTAATAACTTTTTCAATTAAGTCCTTCCGAATTTGTTCCAGGTCTACCTTGTCACTGTGTTGAGCTGAAAGGACAATATTTTTAATTTCCTTGGGCTTGCCATCTTCATAGAGGACCGTCACTTGGCTCTTGCCATCTGGCCGTAGATAGTCTAGGTCTCCGCTTTTCCGGACATCGGTCAGGCCCTTAGCCAGTTTGTGGGCTAGGGAGATGGGCAGGGGCATGAGTTCCTTGGTTTCATTGCAGGCATAGCCGAACATAATTCCTTGGTCCCCGGCGCCAAAGGCATCTAATTCCTCTGTGCCCATTTCCTTGAACCGGTCCACTCCTTGGGCAATGTCCTTAGATTGTTCTTCAATGGCAGAAATCACAGCCACGTGTTCATAGGAAAAGCCTCCGCCACTGGCATCATCATAGCCAATTTCCTTTAAGGTCTTCCGAACAATCTTGTCTAATTCCACATAGCTGGAAGTTGTAATTTCTCCTGTGATTAAAATCAGTCCAGTATTGGCCACTGTTTCACAGGCCACCCGGGCATTTTTATCTTCCTTTAATATTGCATCTAAAATAGCATCACTAATTTGATCGCAGACTTTATCTGGATGTCCCTCTGTAACCGATTCAGAGGTAAATAACCATTGCTTCATTCTTTCCTCCTCAATAAAAAAACCCGTCCTAAAAGAACAGGTTCAACTCACCTCATCTTTCAGATATCTTCTGTAGGATTTAGCACCACAATCTTAGGTTGCTGGGCTTCACAGTGCCTATTCACTCCACCACTCTTAATAAGGTTTTATTCATTTGACTATTAGTATAACACTTGAAGATTTTTTTGGCAAGCTGGATGAAAAGAAAGTGAACTTTTCTCTTTTCCCTAAAAGTTTCAATCCTCTTTTAAGGGAAAGAAAAAGCAAGCGAACATGTCGCCTGCCTTTCTTCTTTAGCCAAGATTTTCCACAGATTCTTGGGAACTGATTTCTAATTTTTCAACTTTTCTAGCCCTCCAGGTACAGTAAATGGAACCAACAAGGTTTTGGCAAACACTGAAAATGGCTCCAGGAAGGCTGGCTAAGGGGTTCATAGGAAAGGACCCTGTGGCCAGGACAACTGACAAGCCAGAGTTTTGGGTTCCCACTTCTACAGAAATGGCTGTATTTTCTGCTTCTGTCAAGTGGAGGGCCTTTCCGACCATGAGTCCTAGGAAAAGGCCTAGGCAGTTGTGGAGTAAAACCACAGAAAAAATCATGAGACCACTGGTCATAATCTTTTCTGCATTTAAGCCAATAATGCCTGAAATAATCAGGGCAATGGCGAGAGAGGAAATCAAGGGAAAGACACTCTTTAAAGATTCCACTTGTTTTGCAAAAACTTTCTTAATTCCAATTCCCAATAAAACAGGAATTAAAATAACTTGGACGACAGATTTCACCATGCCCAAGACCGACACTTCCACCCAGCTCCCGGCGAGGGCATAGACTAAAAGTGGGGTTAAAACAGGAGCCAAGAGGGTGGATAAAATGGTCATGGACACAGAAAAAGCCACGTCCCCTCCACCAATATGGGTTAGGACATTGGAGGCCGTGCCTCCTGGAGCGCAACCGACCAGAATGACTCCCAGGGCCAGGTCTTGAGGTAGTTTAAATAGTACACACAGACCCAAGGCAATTAAGGGCATTAGGGTGAACTGGCAAATAGACCCAATAATAATATTCTTGGGGTGGCGGATTAAATGTTGAAAATCTTCCACAGCAATGGTCGTTCCCATGCCAAACATGGCAAAGGCCAGAAAAATGGCTGTGTAGTCGGTCATGGGTTTAAAATTATCTGGAAACTTCAGGGCCAGAGCCGACAGGATAATAATAAAATAAATTAAATGTTTGACAAAAAAGTCAGAGATTTTTTGGAACATGTCATTCACCGTAGAAGAAATTATCCAGCAAACGAGTTTTCCCAAAGAAGACAGCCACAGCTACAAGGACAGGTCCATCAATGACTTCTACAGGAGCCAGGTCTTCTTGGTCTACAACAGACACATAGTCAATCTTGGCCAGGGGTTCACTTTCAATTTCCTTGGTGATTTGATCAATTAAGTCTTGAGCCTTCATCCCCTTGACAATGCTGGCTTCCCCATGTTCCAAGGCTTGGTGGATAATGGGCGCTGCCTTTCTTTCTTCTTCACTTAGGTAGACATTTCTAGAAGAAGTGGCTAAGCCATCGGCTTCACGAACGGTATCTACAGGGCAAATTTCTAAATCAAAGTTTAAGTCCTTCATTCCTTTTTTTACAATAAAGTATTGTTGGGCATCTTTTTTCCCAAAATAAGCTCGGTCAGGACGGGTAAAGTGAAAGAGTTTCGTTAAAACGGTTAACACTCCCCGGAAGTGTGTTGGCCGAGATTTCCCACAAAGATGGGCCCCTAGGTCTTCAATGGTGACATAGGTTTTTTGGTTTTGGTACATTTCGTCTGGGTCTGGTGTAAAGACACAGTCCACTCCATGTTCTTCACAGAGTTTTAAGTCCCGGTCCAAGTCTCTTGGATAGCTTTCCAAGTCTTCATTGGGGGCAAATTGGGTGGGGTTTACGAAAATGGACACAAATGTAATGTCATTGGCCTTGACACTGGCATCCACAAGGGCCATATGGCCATCATGGAGGTAGCCCATAGTTGGCACAAATCCAATGGATACACCTTTTCCATCAAAAGTTTTCCGATACTCCCGTAATTCTTTCACTGTTTTAATTGTTTTCATCAGCTTCTCCTTTGTATTGTATTTTGGAGAATAGGCTTTTGTCTAATTTTTCCTTAAGTCCAGTTCTAAAAGATACCTGCTTAAAAAATCTCTTTGACTGCCTAGTACGGTTTAGGTTTCTAATACCGTCTCCGAACCTATTCTAACATATTTTTTCTAAAATAAAAGAACTTCCCCTTAAATTTTTAGCTTAATCTTGTTTACTTTGCAAGGTGAAGCCTTCTCTTATTTTCCTCCTGCCTTCCAGTTCCTCCCGGTTTGGTAGTCGATTTCCACACCGGGTTCCTTGTTGGGAACATAGACCCGAAAGGACAGGGCCTTGCCGTGGTCTTCAATACTGGCCCCTTCCATGTAGACCCCCCTGGCCACCAATTCGTCCCCCTGAAAGACAGGACTTACCCGGTAGCGAACTTGGTTGCCCGTCTCCCGAATATAGATGGCTACTAAATTTTCAAAGGGCAGCATTCCGTTTTTATTAAAAGACCGGGTCCCTGTCATTAAATTCAGCCAGTTGGCATCCTCCCCTGTCAGCTGGTGGCCAATTAAGTGGCAGCGGTTGTAGAGGGCTTCCCCATCGACAAAGGGATATTTTTTCTGCTTCCATCCTGTGGGGTAAACCCAGGAAATATCCCCCCGCCTTTCTGTAGGTTTGGAATCCGGCCCAATTAAGGCATCCGCCACTCCAACCCGGTTTAAGGAATCCAAGGGAGTAAACCTCTGCCAATCTGCCTTTTTGACAAAATCTTCCTCTGTAAAATGGGGTGGATCCTCTTGAAGAATATAGTAGGGGCTGGTCTTTTGAACCTGGTAGGTCCCCCTAGACCCCCTAAGGGCCTTTTGTAAATTCTTGATGGTCCGGATGGTTTGGGGAGGAAGGCCCAGGTCCCGGAGAAAACCGGAATCAACCTCCCCTCCCGTAAAAAAGCTGCCAATTAAAACCAGGACTATGAGAAGGACAGACACAAGCCCCCTCTTCCCCTTTTGTTTTTTCTTCATTGTCTTCCTTTCTATATCTTAAAAATAGAGACCTAGCTGGTCTCTATTTTCCTCGTCCCTGGGGACTGTATTTTTAAGTAAATCTACTTTTATTATACTGGTTGCCTCTTATTTGTCAATGAAGGGGACCCTCTAGAAGTTATTTTCTGGTCCTGGGTTCCTTGTTTCCTCTTCATCCAATTTATTCTTCAAATATTCCTCATTGGCCCTGACCAATTTTTTATAGTAGGCATCATAGGACCTGCTAAATTTCCGAATCAAGGGAAGGCCCCTTTCATAATACTTATTTTCCTTCATGTACTTTTTCAGCTTGTCTTGAATGTCTTTCATCTTACTATTTTCATAGGCCGGGCTATTTTTGTAGGCTTCATATTGAGAAATGGCCTCTTTATGGTCTTTGAACCACTCTTTTGGATTTTCTATGGCCGCCAACTTTTCTTTACCTACTTCTTTTAAGGTCTCCATATCAATAGTGGAGCTCATCTCTTCTATATAGGCCCTTTCTTCCTTGCTTAATGCAAAAGGCGGAAGATGGTCTAAATATTCCATGTATTCTGCAAAAGCCTCCTCCCCTCCTTTTTCTAAGGGATCTCCCAAGAAGGGTTGGTAGGCCGCAAAAAGCATTTGGCCGAAATAGCCTGGAAAGGCCCTTTCCAATCTTTGGTAGACCGATTCTTCCCCTTCAATCAAGCCAAGCTTTTCTTCAATCTCTTGAGGGCTTCCTCCTTTAAGATAGAGTTCAAGTACTTCCTTCCGCTTCTCCTCCATCTCCAATTGATGTTGCTTCTTCCTTAATACAGAAGACAGAGATTCCTCTTCTGAGGATAAGCACTTCCCAATTTCTTCCATGGTCATCCCTAAGCGTCGAAATAAGGAGATTTTTTTAAGGACCTCTATGTCCTCTTCCCTATAATCTCTATACCCATTTTCCAATTTTTTTGGATGAATAAAGCCTTTTTCCTCATAGTACTCAATGGCCTTTCTTGTTAAACCGGTTTTCTTTTGGACCTCTCCTCTTAACATCCTGTCCACCTCCTTATCTTAAAGATACCACGGACCCCAAGGGACCGGTCAAGGCTAGACTTAGAAAAAAGGAGGTTCTTGCCTCAAATCTTGAACCATGACTTAGTCCTAGGTCCCGCCCCACAGGAACTTCCTCAGCCTTTAAAATCTTTCTTTTGACAGCTTCTGACCTATAAATAATCAGCCTGAATTTCTTAATATCTTCTATTTTTATAAAATTACCTAAATAATATATATACTGATGCCAAGGCAAGAAAATTAACAACCGTCCTACGAAGTTTTTCGCTTGTTTGAAATCTTCTTAAAATAATATCGACGAAACAAAATAGAATCATTAAAATAATTGCCATGGCTAAATTAACTTGGCAAATAAGATAAACAATAAAATAAACTAGCCCATCAAATATGATGTAGATTTTAAAGTATTTTCTCAACTTCTTCAGCTCTGAATAATTTAAATAAATACCCTTCTTATGTTTAAAGTCTATATTATTGATATGTTTAGATACGAATTGATGAACATTTGCTAAACATAGAACAAATAAAATACCCTTTATATAAGAGTCTGGTGCAAATTCATTTACCAAAAATAATACCAAAGAGTATATTAACAATGTAGCTAAAATCAACTTCAAATCAGTTCTTCGAATTGAAAGTAGAATGGTATCAAACAGGGCATTGTCATAATTTATTTTTCTAAAGTAGCTTATACCTCTAGCTTTTAGGGCCCTATATTCTATATTTATTTTTTGCATTTCTATCAAATTATTTTGTCTTGCAGCATTTTGTATACCATCGTAAATTCGCATATCCCTAAAATATTTTTCCTTAGGTAATTTTATATTTATACATACTTTCATAATAGCAATATCAATAACCAGCAAACATAAGACAAGAAGTAATTGAAGTTTTCTTACATTGAAGTACAATAAAATAACTAGTACATTGGATACCATTATGAAAAATAGATATTTATAGAATTTATTATACTTTAAAAAGTTACTATAATTTGATAGGTTTAAGCTCGACCATACTAATATAACATTTAAAATACTTATATTCCTGTAAAATAGCAAAAAATTCAATAGAATTGAAAGCAATAAGTTCAATAACCTTCTTTTCAAGAAGAGGTAGACCATCTGCTCTTTAAAATGTTGAGGATTCAAATAATATATATCTGCATGATGACATTTCAAAAAAAACTGCTTATCTACAAGCTCTGTAGAAAAGGCCCCAAAAATGATTAATGCCAGGATATGGTTAGAATATATCTCCAATAAGCCTATATTCGACTTATATATTGGTGTAAATTTACAGATGAAATATCCTATACCTAATAAAACAATTATCAAAAATAACTTGTAATGATCAAATAAACTTTTTAACCGTCTCTTAAAGACTAAAAGTTCTTTTCTTCTTACTGCATTATTCATGATTTCTTCTCTTCAGTTAAGTTAAAAAATAATTCTAAGATATTTTCTTCAGATTCTATATTTGAACTTGAATCTTCAGAACTTTCATATACTACTTCCCCAGAATCTATAACAATAAACCTATCACAAATTTTTTGAATTAAATCGACTTGATGGGAAGATATTAGCAATGTCTTGCCTCGTTTTTTTAATTTTAGAAATTCATTTTTTAAAATTTGCACTTGCAAGGGATCAAGTCCATCAAAGGGCTCATCCGCAATAATTAAATCTCCATTTCGTAATAGAGCTAGGCAGATTTGCATTCTTTGTAAAGTTCCTTTCGATAATTCATGAGGAAATTTATTTAAATACTCTTTTAATGAAAATCTATCTATTAAGCTATCAACTTCAAATTGCGTATTATTCATTGCGGATATAAATTTAAGGTGTTCAGCTAGAGTTAGTTCTTCATAATAAACGGGTTCATCTGGTATATAGGCAATATCATTGATACTTAATCGTCGTTGATCTCCAGCATTTACTAGCAATATTTCTCCTAGATAGTCCTCATAAAAAGAGGTCATGCACTTTATTAAAGTTGTTTTCCCAGCACCATTTTTACCTAAAATTCCAGTTATTGTCTCTTTAGGGAGGAAAAAAGAAATACCCTTAAGAACTAAGGTTTCATTAAAATATTTTTTTAAATGACTTACGAGGTAGCCTTTCATCTTTGATCACCTGTTAATTATAGTCTCCTATTATATTCTATTTTGTTCATTCCTTTTTTCTGACCTTTTCAGAAATCTTTTCTTTCTCACTCCGAAGCTTACTTTTTCCATATAAGAAACCAATCAGTCCGCCAAGAATTATTCCTCCCAAAAATATAACGAGTATGTATTTTCCAAAAATTGTACTAAACAAGCCACCAAATAAAGATCCAAATCCGACTCCAATTCCAAAATAATAAGTTACTTTATTTTTATCCATCTTTTCCTCCTATAAATTATCTATAATAAAAATAGATTAACTTCGTCTCGCTCACTTTTTACGATCAACTATATAGCCTGGCATCTAGAGCCTATAAAGCTTCCCAGTAAAGAAAGTCCACCATAAATCAATGTATAGACTAAGGCACTCTCATTGTAATAGAGGAATATTGATGGTAAAAATATACCCATCACCAACAAGGGATATCGCCATCCAAAAGACTTGTTCAAGCCATAAAGTAATGACGTTACAAAGGTGATTAGTGGGATAATAATCATCAAAATAAGCATTCCAGAACTCGTATCTCTGATTAATATGGGTAGCACATAAAAAATAAGTAGATTTACGACTACATAGGGTAATAATTTTTTCATTTTAATCATTGGATGACTCTCTTTTAAAAATTACATGGATTTTTATTGTGGTGAAACAATATGACCTACAAACATTGCGATAGGCAAGAATAAAATCAAAAATAGATTCAATCCTATAAACAACCTGTCCTTTTCTTTTATTCCAAATATTAAACCTATGAGTCCAATGATTTTGCAGAAAAATAAGGATGTGAGTCCCGTTGGCCTTAGGTTGCTATAGCTTTCAAAAATGTCTACTGGTAGTAAGCAGGGAATCACAAAAATTGCGACTCCAAGGAGAAACATCTTCTTGCTTAAATTCTTTTCCATAACTTCTCCTCTCTCATTTTAAACGTATTCATCTTTCAACATTTCTCTTACTATAAATATATATTTTGATAAAATAAAACAAGACATATCAAAATATATATCATAATAGAAGCTGTTATAGTGATCCTTTTTATTTTATCTCTGGTTTTGAATTTAGTTAGTAGAAAATTATAAGTCTTTATTCCTATAAATCCACCAATAGAATTCAATATAATATCGTCAATATCTAAAACGCCAAAGTTGAACAAATATTGAATAACTTCCACTAAAATACTAATCAAAATGATAATGGTTAAACTTAATCTATTCCGATCTGTTATTACATTTAAATAAATCCCCATTGGCAAAAATAATAAAATATTGCCAATAATATTTTCTATGGAAAATCCAAATTTAGGACTAGCAATTAAAATTATGTAGTTAAATATTGTTTTAAATGGAATTAAATTTATAGATTGTGAATCCATTCTTTTCCCAAACCCTTTAAATAAAAACATGATTAATATAAATAAATATATCAATCCACTTATGTAAAATATTATATTAATTAATTTATTTCTATTCATATAAAATTCTCCTATTCAATAAGCCAATTCAAAAATGTCTACTGGTAGTAGGTAAGAAATCACAAAAATTGCGAGTCCAGGAAAAACATCTTTTGGCTTAAATGCTCTTTTATAAATTTCCTCTCTTTATTTTTAATTTTAGTTTATTAGCTATTCTTTAGGTTATTATATAGCCTCTGTACTTCCATTTCAGCTAACTTTTGTGCATAAAAAAGCACTAGAATTCTAAAATTCTAATGCCTGTCTTTAAAATGAATCAACGTATCCTAATTCACGCACTTTATCGATCATTTCTTGGTAATTTCGAACACCTAACTTTTGGTATATTCTTGATAAGGATACGGCTAGGCTCCGTACATTTGTGTTTAGTTCTTTAGCTAGTTCTTTCCTTGATAGCCCCTTTGAATAAAGCTTAACTATATGAATTTCACTTTTTGTTAATGGCTCTAACATATGATTTTCTTCTGGAAAGATGGCTTTGCCTTTCAAGGCGATAGATTTTATATCCTCTATGAGTTTACTTGTCCCACTTTCTTAGAAAATGTGTATGGAAAAAGAGATTTATGTAGTAGATTTAGAACCATTTAGAAACCTACAATGGCTACTTTCAAATGCAACAAATAATATAAATCAGATTGCAAAAGTCACTAATACAACTAGTGTTATATACAAAAATGAAATTGTAGCAATGAATAAAGAAATAGAAAAATTATCTAGAGAAATATGGCAGATCCATTCCCTACTTCTTAACAAATCAAAAGAAAGTTCTGGTGATTAGTAGGGCAATTACAAAGATACATCCTATAAAATCAACTCTAAATTTGGCAATAGATTACATTACTAAGAGTGAAAAAACTGATGAAAAAATCTTAGTATCTTCATTCAATTGTCATCCATCTACTGCCCATACATAATTTTTAAGGACATGATACAGGAACAAAGGGAAATGTTCTTGCAAGGCATCTTATTCAATACTTTTTATCGGGAGAAACCACGTCTGAAATAGCACACCAGATTGGTATGAAACTCTGTAAAAAATATTAAGAAATGAGTACGAATTTGTCTTATCTACTCACATAGACAAAGGACATATTCACATTCACATCATTTTCAACAATGTAAATATGGTAACGGCGGATGCTACCTGTCTAATAAGAAAAGCTATCATCAAATCCGTTATTAGAGCGATAAACTATGCAAAGAAAACAACCTATCTGTCATTGATGAGTTTTACGAAAGTTACAGGAAAAAAATACCCTCATGCAAAAGTATTCTTACTCCAAATCTACTATGGACGAGCTTTATAAAATACGAAAGAACTATGGGATTTACATGGGTAAAGAGATGGAGAGATATTGTCTCTCCATCTCTATTAACTATTTTATTTTTTTAAATGATATATATCTTCAATATAATTTCCTGGAAAATCCTCAATGTTTAATTTGTACATATTTAAATACCCTTGAATTTTGTCATCAGATAATGAATCTAATTCGTATTTTCTGATTTCTTTTACAAACTTTTTTAGATTATCTTTTAGCTTTTTTAAACCATTCCTTCTCATCACGAAAACTTTCTCATTAAAATCCGCATCATGTGCTAACTGTTTAGTAGGAATTATCATTATACGCAAAACATCTACAAGTTCCCCATACTCTTCCTTAAACCATCCACAATGATTATTAAATTGGCCTGCTTCAGATTTTTTTATAGCACTTCGATTTTCGTTCACTTCATTTTTACACTCAAAAAAAACATATTTTTTATTTGAAACGCACCACAAATTATCCGGACCCTTTCTAATTTCTTTATCTGGGCGTTGACTAACATAGCCTAAAATTTCGCCTAAGTTTTTTAATGCAGATTCAAATTTTTCAGCCGCAATGCCAAAAGAAAGATTTTCTATCAGTTCATTTATATAAAGATTAAATTCATCAAAACTGTCATATTTGCCAATATATCTTTTGAATCTATTTATTCTATTTTCATTCAGAAAAGAGATTTTTGAATATGCTATTCCCTCTTTAGGCTTTAATAATTGAGGATTCTTTTTAAATGCGGACTTTTGAAGTATTTTTGATTTTTCCTCTGAGTACATATATGCATATCTTGCCATCTGCTCTAAATACCAGCCTTTTTCTAAATCATCATTGATAAACTTATCAATGAATTTTTGTGTCCTGTCTACAGCAAGTTCATATTCTCCTTGTGAAAATAACTTTTCTAATTCATTTTCTTCTGCGTATCTGTTATAAATTTTATTTTCTACGTTATCTTGAATAATTGCATTCATTTCACCAGTGTAATACTCTTTCCACCCTTCATCCCTTTTGAGAATTTGTTTTATCAGTGAAACAATCTGCTTCATAGGCTGATCTTCTTCACTAATTTCTTCTTTTGCCATTTTTGCGACTTCAAACCCAATCTCTATTTGTTTCTGTGTCTGGGCAGAAAAATATTTTCTTGTTAACACTCCTCTCATAAATTTTTCTATATCAGATCCTATTACAAGAATAGCGCAATAATCTTTTTCTCCTCGAACAGCCCTTCCTAATCCTTGTTCAATCTTTTGTGCTATTTTTTTATTTATAATTTCACTATTAGGGCAACATTTTTCTTCATATCTATCAGAGAAGTTGTTTAGAAATGGCATTGAATCCATTATCAAAACTCTGCAGCTTTCATCTGGCAAATCAATCCCATCATATCTATTATTTATCACAACGGTTTTTTCAAAATTATTTTTTCTTAGATCATCTATCACAGAAAATAATTCTTGATTATTTTGTGGAAGTTTTGAACCTAATTTACTGTAATAGATAGCTCTTTTTGTATTAGGAACTATAACGACGATACCAAATTTCTTAACATTTATTGATGCAAATTTAGTTGCAACTAAGTCTCTATCACAGGTTTCGTCTATTAATGATGGCATCAATATCATCTTTTCACCAGACCATCTTAATTGTGGATACACAATCGGATTAGCCACTGCATCAGTTGAAAAATTCAAACCCTTGACAAAAAAAATATCTTCTTGAGTTGTTGCAGACATTAAAATTCTTCTCTTAGCTTTTGAAAATGTCCCAAATTGTTCTACGTTAATGTTATATGGAGAAATCTCAATCTTACTTCCTGAAATAAAACAAGAATATTCTATTATTTTATCCTTCATCAATGGCCACACAAACTTAATTTCATCCATATTGGTAAATTCAGATAGAATAGATAAAAGTTCAGTCCTTTTACTATTCCATGCCCAGTATGGAACCATCATGAAAGTTTCGTATTCTCCAGATTTAATATCTAAATAGCTCCCCTCACCTTGCTCTATTAAATCATCTGAAAACAAAGTGAGTATCCTACCGTAAATATCCTCGCTTCCATTTTTATTTCTATTAATGGTTAAAGTAAATGAATTCTTTATGACATCTATACACGCATGGGAATCATCTAGAATTATTGTATTTGTCTTTGTGAAGTTATTTCCTAATCCAAAAATTGATTTTCCATTAAAAATTTTATGAGCATGTGTAATTAAAATTTTTTCACCTGATAAAAACTCATTAGGAATTTCATTATTATTATCAATTTCACAAAATGGAATGCCGAATTTTTCAGCTTCCCAACAAACTTGTTTGACTAAATAAATATTAGAACAAACATATATACATGGCCCCTCTCCTAAATTAAGTGCTGATTGTAGTATTAGTAAACCAATTAAAGTTTTCCCTTCCCCAGTATGAAGCTTTACAATAAGATCTCTTTCATCTTTTCTATTGTTATACCACTCTTCCAAAGCATATTTTTGAACAGGTCTCAAAGGACCTGCAATACTCTTTCTATCGAGCGTATTATATAAATCAATAGGATTGGTAATTTTCGCCTTACTTTTTAAAGCAATTTTTTTCTTAAAATCTACCATTTTTAGTACCTCCATTTAATTTTATCATTTTCATTTATGTTCATTTATTTTCATTTATTAATAAAAATGTATCCCATAAATAGCGAACAAGAGTTATACTTGCTCCAACAGATAATTCTGCATGTCGTTTTGTTAATCCATTAAATTTTGCAGAACGACCATGCCCACTTCCATAATGATTTCTTAATTCAATTATTCCACTACTTAAACCATTGAGACTCCCTATAATTTGTTTCACAATTTTTTCTTCTTCTAAATCCATCGCCACGCCTTTATTGGGAATATTCAATGAACTTAGAGTTTGTTTTACAAGTTGTCCCATATTTATTGAATCTTTTATAATTTCACCATTGCTTTCAATGATTGTTTTACAACAACTTTCTAGTAATTCTTTTGACTTTCCTATTGCTTCTGTCGGATTTTCATCACACATTGCTACCATCAAATCTATTTGCTGATTCATATATTTACTAGAGAATTTTTTCTTTAACTCTTCTGATGCTTTAGAAAATTTCTTAGAATGTTTCTTTTCTCTTTCAATAATTTCCTTACACTTATTATAAAGAGATTTGTATGTGCTTCCGTTATAAGCTTTATCATCTGATTCTATTTCTAAGGAATATCGCACTTCATAATATTCCAATAAATCATCTAATAATTTTACTACCTTATCATTATCTCCTTCATTTATAAATTCATTTAACGACTTACCCTTTGATAAATTATATGTCTCACATAAAGCTATTCCTACACTATGCAATGTGAATTCGTCAAATCTATATGTAGAAAAATCTAAAACATACCCACCTCTATTTAACAAATCATTAAAGTATGTTCTTTCAATATAACTAATCATAAATTCCTCCAGTTTATTAAATTGTTCCAAGTTATATTAAGAATCGAACTTAATACACTCTACTATTTCCTCAATATCACAATCCAAAGCATTGCAAATTCTAAGCAAAACATCTGTAGTTACATTTTGCCCATTCTTCATTTTGTAAAATGTACTTTTACTCACTTTTGCCCTTTCCATCAATTCATTATTTGTCATATCTAAATCAATGAGTTTTTTAAACAATCTTTTATAACTAAAAGTTCTCACTATACCCTCCGTAGAAAAATTATATTTATTATATTATACCATTAAATGTTTTTTAAAGAACGAAAATAGTATCTTTTTAAGTAATATTTGAATTGTAAAAAAGATGCAGAATAATTCCACTTCTCTAATCACTTAATATTTTCTTGTCTATAATTTGCCAGACAGTGTCCGTTAAATTACATCTCATTAATTCTATTTGAAATAATTCTCACTATACCAACAACCTTATCAAAGGTCAGATCTCCAATATACTTATTTTCACTGAGATATACTTCCCACAAGGATCTTAGGTATGAATCTTCTTTTATGTCCTCGATTATTTCCTCATAGTCTTGCATTTCCTCCTGACTTCCTCTTTTGTCGGAAGTTCTTTCTATTGCTTCTTTTAAAATTTTATAATCTTTATCATCTTTTTTTAGTTTGTAGAGGGTGTATAGGTCGTAAAAGTCTCTCATTCGTGTGGTTGTTATATTTCTTCTAATTATGGTTTCATATTTTTCAGCTACAATTGTTTCTAATGTATATACCATTATCTTTATATCTTCTTTGCTAAAGATACATGGATAGATGTATTCTATTTCCCTTGGTATTGTTGCTTCTCCCGTTGTTAGGTCAAGTTTCATGGGACTTTTTACTCATTCCTATTTTTACTAATAGCCATCAAAAAAGCACCTACCATTTGATAGATGCCGTTAAATGAATTTAAATTATTCTTTTACTATTGGAACCCATAATTCCATTTTATAATCTTCTGAATTAGGGTCTCCATCTCCATATACTTCAAAATCAGGACTTTCATCATGTCTATATCCTTCTTTAGGAAAGAAATATGAAATAATATACTTCCATCCTTCGTGAATGCACTTTGGTATAGGTCCTTGTAAACTTACAATAGCATACTCTTTTTCAGGAATGCTAAGCGTATCCAAACCTAACTCCTTAGCTTTTAGCTCATCCGTCAAATCAAAACCAGCTAAATATATAAATGAATCTTCTTCATCCATTAGATAGTCATATCCTACGCCAAAGATTTGACCATTACCAAACTCTTCAAATTTTTCTCTTGGTATTTTTTCAACTAGTCTATCCCAAACTTTTGGGAAATTTGAACTCTTAGTTACATCTGATTTAATACCAGCTACTTTAAACGCTTTCTTTTTCTCAATTTTAATATCCATTTGATTTCCTCCTTGAACTGAAATTGAAAAGTAGATCCTTGGGAAATATTGATACTTTTCTCCTTTTTTTACTTGACCTGGAGTTAGCTTATGAAAACTTTTAAAAGCTAAGGCAAAAGAATCCTGAGAATTATAACCATATTTTATTGCGATGTCTATAATTCTTTTATCTGAATTTTTTAAATCAATTGCAGCATTTGTCATCTTTCTTAATCTTATATATTCAGATAATGAATATCCTGATATGATTGAAAATATTCTTGAAAACATTGGAAATGAATATCCTGTTATCCGTGTTATTTCTTTTTCATCAAGTTCATCAGTTAAGTTATCTTCAATATAGTCTATTGCTAAGTTAAAAGATTTCATTATATCCATATTCCCACCACTTTCCATTTAAATTGTACAAGGATTTATTAAATTATACCCGATAATGCTAATACAAATATTATAGCATCACATATTTATACTATTTTTCTTCTCTGCCAGACTTCTTATCTTGCTCTTTATGCTCTCGATATTAATCACGATAATACCTCCATGTATTTTCTAATTTCATCTTCTATTTTAAATAATCTACTGTATTTTATGAGTCGCCTTAGATTTTTATTTGTTGATTTAAAATATCTTTTTATGGCTTCTGTAAAAATTTGCTTATCTATTTTTTCTCTGTCGATTATGATATCGCAAATTGTTCTTTCGATATCGTAAACTGGAATAAGGTTGCCTTGTGGTGATTTTATTTCTGCCTTTCCAAGTTCGTATAAATCTTTTTTTACATAGTGAACTTGTAAATCTTCATATCTTTTTTTGATATGGCTTGCATTGTAGCCTTGGGGTACAGATATATGAAATACATTTGGAGTCCTATCGGATAGGTCGTGGAGGTAGAGGGCTGTTTGATGGGAAAATATAATTCGATTACTATTAGATGATATTAGAATAAAATCGTCTATAACTTTCCCTTTTAATTGATATAGTCCCGGTCTTAATCTTTCTAATTGTCCGATTTTTGTTAATTCTGATAAATTATGCCTAGTATATCCAAGTTCTTCTGCTTCTTTGTTGGTGATTACTAAATTTTCTTGTATATATTCTTTAAGTGTATTCATAGTCCGCCTCCTCTCGTTTACGCTTTTATTATATATTATAAAAGCGAATATGTAAAGCTGGCTTGTGAATGCTTTATATTTTAAAAAGGATGTAACGAATCCTTACTCCCTTCAATAAAAAAAGAGCAGCTTTTAAGCCACTCTTGTAGAAAGTATAAAATGAGTTAATTATATTTTTTGTGTCTCCTCATACTAGTCTCAAAACAACTCTCACGTCCATATAGTTTTTTTGAGTCTTTTTGACATATCCTTCTTCATCTTTTTCAAATACAAAATGCTTATAAAACTGCTTAAAATGCAGGATTTCTAAATTTACATCTTTTGTATCAACGCTATGGTCTCCACATGGCTTGAGTGGTCAGTATGGATAAATTTCAATGTTTTTCAAAAACCTCGTATGTGGGAATATGTCAATTAGTACATGTCTTATGGTACATGATATCATTCTAAAGCAAAGAAAAACAGCCCTACAAGAGAGCTGTTTAACTCTTCTAATTGTCCTATTTTATAATACTCCGATTAAATAGTTTTCTAACATTGCTATAGGCAATAACAGAAAAAACCACGAGAATTATTATGATAAAAAACGAAAAGATCGTCATAATTTATATGATAAATGTCATTGATATTAGTAATAAATATATTTCCCCATACTATTTCCTCTTCGTAATCAATATGGTATCAACAATCCTCAAAACAAT
Organism: Clostridiales bacterium SIT11; assembly: GCA_001299455.1. Classification (GTDB taxonomy): domain Bacteria; phylum Bacillota; class Clostridia; order Tissierellales; family Peptoniphilaceae; genus Urinicoccus. Next base: position 532,575 of record CYUK01000003.1, read on the forward strand.
TCTTCCAATGAAATACATAATAATAGAATACAATATAAATTCGATAATTGGGAATCTATATTGCAATCCACCAAGAATCGGATCATTATTTGTATAAACGTGAAGACCATACGAAATAATAACTCCACCTATTAAAGTAATTATAAGAATTCTCTTCATATAGTAACAATTTTCGTTCATAAGCATACTAATACGTTGAGATTTACTCATACCTACAAGATTTAAGAAAGAAATCTCTTTCTTCCTACTAATAGCATTTGTAAAGTAAGTATTTATTAAGTTTCCAACACCCATAATTAAAATTAATATAGTTATTGATAAAAGAAACTTTTTACTAGTTTTTAAAGAAACTTTATATTCATCTACCGCATTTAAATAGGTTTCCATTTTTAATGGATGCATATTTATCAATTGTTTTACTTTATTTACAGTACTTTTTTGAGCCTTTAATGTCTTATCTTTTAATTCAAGTCTCAATTCATAATTAAAATTAGTATTAGTATCTCCAAAATAATTCAATGAATTATCTGGAATATAAAAGTATATCCCACTACTTAAAGTATCGGTTATACCCATTACTTTAGCCGTAAAACCTTTGCCATTTTGTTGAAATTTTACTTCGTCACCTATTTGTACATCCCATCCATAATATTTTTTTATTTCTTTTGGCTGATTAACAATAACTCCCTTTTCTTTGGTCAACTTCGAGTATGAGGTATTTCCCTCTATAAGTTTGTTATTAAGAAAGCTTTCTTGTTGATTAGTATATCCTACAATACTCAAATCTTCTGAGTTTCCATTTGGACTTACGAAAGTTGCATTTGTACCTTTTACCACTTCAATTTTTTCTACATTATCAACCTCTTCTAATGAACGAATTAAGTTATTATCTAATGGATTTCTTTTTTCCATATCACCATTAATTTCATCATTAGAACTGCCCAAAATAGAATCTTCATTTGACATAATACTTATTTCATAATTTGTATAACTTTTTCTTGCTAATTGTTCTGGATCAAAGGATTTTAAAAAAGCATAAGATGAAACGAGCAATACTCCTCCAATACTTAGTGATAGAATCATAGTTATTGTCTTTCTAGGATCTCTTTTTATATTAAGCCATGCTATAAATTTAGGTGTAACAAAACTATTTTCCTTTCTCTTTACCAGATGGCTTGTAGATTGACCACTTGTAAAAAGTTCTTTAGCAGAAATTCTATTTATATCTTTTCTTATAGAGATTGCCGAAGATTTAAGAACCATAAAAATATACAAACTGCTAAGTATTAAAGTGACTATTATATATAATGGATTATGTTCTAATAAAAATATTAGTCCATTTCTGTTATTGATAAAAAATATGCTAAAAGTCCCTAAAATTCCTAAGCAAATTCCTATTAGACCAATATATAATATCCTTTTATTTAGAATAATCATTGACTGTTTTCTACTTGCTCCTATCAATCTAAGAATTGCTATATTTTTCCTATCTTCTAATGTAAAAACATATAAAATATTATGGATAATTAAATAAGAAACTACTCCTAACAATACTGCCAATATTAAGAGCATAATATATTGATCTGTATTAACCAAATTCATATAACTAAAATACATATCAAAAAAGTGAACGCCAGATTCTTCTACTTTATATTTAGCTGCTATTGAATTTATCTCATTTTTTAGCATATCTTCAGAGTATGAATTTGGTGATTTCATACTTAGTTGTACTAAGTAATTATCAACTTGGCCAAATTTATCAACATAAGATTTAGATACAAATACAGGATATGTTCCTTCTACACCTTCATTATATAAAATTCCACTTATTATATATTTTTTTGAACCATTACCTAAATTTAGATTTATGCTTTCTTTTATATCAACTTTTTTGTTAATACGCTTTAAGTAGCTTTCAGACACTATTATCTCATTATCTTTTTGAGGATAAGATCCTTCTATATTATTTACATTCCCTAAGTCACGTAAATCTGAATCCATATATGCAACTCTTAGATTTATATCACCTATACTAACTTCTGGAAAAATATATCCTATTCCTGCTTTTTTTATGCTCTTCTCTGATTTTATCCCTTCAACTTGTTTAGGGTTTACTTTAATTAATGATGCTTGATGTCCATTTTCTAGTTTTTCCTGAAACATTAATTTAGCACTTATAGAATACAAACTCATTATGCTAATAAAGACAAAAGATAAAATTATAGTCAGCAATATTGTAAAACTTTTCATTTTATTAACTTTCAAATCTCTTTTGACATATGTTTTCAGGATATTATTTTTCATTTTTTTTATCCTCCACAATTTGACCATCTAATATGCGTATAACTCTATTGCAATACTTTGTTAATTCTAAATTGTGTGTAATCATTATAATTGTCTGATTAAATTTTTTATTCATCTGAACAAATAGCTCCATTATATTTTGACTATTTCTTTGATCCAAATTTCCTGTTGGTTCGTCTGCTAAAATTACTTTTGGTTTAGAAATGAGAGCTCTGGCAATAGCTACTCTTTGTTGTTGTCCTCCTGACAATTGATTTGGGAAAGCAGATATTTTTTGTTTTATCTCTAACAAATCTAAAATTTCATCCAAATAGTCGTTATCGGCTTCTTTGCCATCTAAATTTAAAGGTAAAATTATATTTTCTCGAACATTTAAGATAGGAATTAGATTGTATTCTTGGAATATAAACCCTATATTCTTTCTACGATACTCTGTTAATTCTTCCTCATTTAAATTATTTAATTCCACATCATCAAACATAATTTTCCCCTCTGTTTGATGATCAATCCCTCCTATAAGATTTAACAATGTTGTCTTCCCCGAACCACTGTCTCCAATAATAGATAAAAATTCTCCTTCCTTAACAGTAAAACTTACATCATTTACTGCTTTGACTTCTATTTCTCCTTGTTTGTATATTTTTTTCACTTTATCTATAATTAAAGTCATTAAACATCCTCCTTAAATTTGAAAATCTATTTATCTGTTGATTCACAATTGTATCATCAAAATAATCATACATACTATAAATCGTTTACTATCAACAGCCTTACCACAAACTTATACTTCATTAAAATCTAAAGTCTTAAGTTCTTATTCTTTAGTTATTCCTAACTATTTTTATTTATTTTCTCAGTTTACTAGAATAATTCATTGCTTTACCAACCTTAAATGTTATTAATTTCCACCTTTCTTTAATTTTATATTTTTTTGAATTCTATTTCAGCTAACTTTTGTGAATAAAAAAGCACTAGAATTCTAAAATTCTAATGCCTGTCTCTAAAATGAATCAACATATCCTAATTCACGCACTTTATCGATCATTTCTTGGTAATTTCGAACACCTAACTTTTGGTATATTCTTGATAAGGATACGGCTAGGCTCCGTACATTTGTGTTTAGTTCTTTAGCTAGTTCTTTCCTTGATAGCCCCTTTGAATAAAGCTTAACTATATGAATTTCACTTTTTGTTAATGGCTCTAACATATGGTTTTCTTCTAGAAAGATGGCTTTGCCTTTGAGAGCTATGGATTTTATATCTTCTATGAGTTTACTTGTCTCTTCTTCCTTGGAAATAAATCCTTTACATCCAATTCTTTTTGCTCTTTTAATATAGAAGTCTAATTTATAGGCTGTTAAAATGACGATTTTGATGTCTTCAAATTTATGAATCAGTTCTTCAGCTAGGTCTAAACCATTTATTCTTCCCTCAATTCCTGTTAAATTTATATCTATAAGTAACAAGTCATAATTAAGGATGGATTTATTTGTATTGAGGTCTCTAAGATTATTGACTATATCTACAGAAATAGATTCATCGGTCTCTAAACTCATTTTTAAAGAAGTTGCGACCATTTTATGATCTTCTATTAATAAGATTTTCATTGACAACCCTCCTATCTACTGGAACTTCTATCTTAAATTCGACAAATGATTCATCTAAGTCTTTTTGATTCTTAGAAAAATCAAAATCAAATTTTCCACCATATTCTTTTAAGTTGAATCTTAATATATTTAAGCCTATATTTCCCTCTACTATTTTTTCTTCATGGTCTAAATAATCTCCATAATTTTTTATTGTAAGGTGAATTTTATCGTTTAACACTTTTAGAATAATGTCCGTACTATATCCTTTTGAATGTTTTAGTGCATTTATTAATAATTCATTGATACATTTATACATTAACTCCGCATAGGGCCTGGGCAAGTCTATATTTCTATCACATTCAAATTCTATAAGCATTTCATTGTTTAAATACATACTTTCTAAATCGACTATAAGCCTGTTATAGGCGTCATAAAGGGAGTTATAATCATTAAGCATGGGATTAAACGCATTTATTTCATGTCGGATCAAATCGTTTAACTTGTCCAGGTTTTCTATAATGTATTTTTTGCCAGATCCTGAAAGATTATCCTCTATCCACCTTCGTATTGCTATGATAATCTGTAGAATGTCATCATGTAAAAATGTCTGTATCCTTAGGGTATTTAATTTTTCAATTTCTAAATTTCTATGTTTTTCCAGATAATAGGTAGCCAGCATTTCCTCAAAAGTTATCAAGTTTGATTTTTTATGTTTTTCAAACAATCTAAATTCTACTAAAATCATGAAGAAGCTTAAAGAAAATACGATCACACCCAAAAAAGATAAGGAGGTTAAATATAACATAATAAATAAAAGAATAAATTCTGGAAATATTTTTTTCAAAGATCGGGAGAAAAATATTAAACCACTTTTAATTCTTGTCTTACTCATCCTATACAGCACTACCAATTCAAGGAAGATACATGTAAATAATTGATACTCACTTATAGAAACTAGACCCAAAGCTTCATATTTTTTGTATAGGAAAAAAGTTATTATAAATAAAGTTTGCAGTATTATCATTGTTTTACTTTCATATTTTCGAATATTTTTATCCCTTAAATAGAATATAGTTGGGGTCAACAATAAAATAATCACAAGATAATTAAATATTGAAGATGCTAAATAAGTATTAAATTTCATCATGATTATTGATATGAAAATTCCTATTGTTGTCATTGGCAGTATAAACTTGTTTTTATTCCATGGGCTTATAAGGTTAAAACTTGCAAATAGGATTAAGCTATAGATTAATAGTTCCATATACTTTCCTATTGATAAGTCTCTTAATATTAAGTCTTCTAAAAAAGTGAAAATAATAAATAATTCAACGACTAGGCTATGCATCAGTATATAGTTTTTTTCAGCATTTAACACGCATATAATATAGGCTATAAAATTTATCATACTTAGTAAAAATACGATTAAAATCCCCATATCTACCGTCTGTTGATATCTTATAAATGGTGCTAAGGGAATAAACAAAATCACTTGCAGTAGTATATGTATCATTAAAATTAAATTTTGTTTTTTCATCCTATCCTCCCTTTAAATCCAATCTTACTTATTTTATATACAATGTAAATTCTTTATATTTCTATTTTAACTTCAACATTTAATACTATTATAGGCATATTAAGATAGAATTACAGCTAACTTTTGTGTATCAAAACCTATAGAAATTAAATAACGTCATTACGCAATCTATTTAAATACAAGAAAAAGAGCGAAAGATTTCTCTCTCGCTCAAAGTATTTCTCCCAAATGAAGAATTTGATTTTCTTATTCACTTTATTTGTTTACTTTCTAATATCCATCTTTAGCACTGCCTACATACTCGATTATTTTTTCATCTGTAAGAACTTTTAAATCTCTCTTAATTGTACTTGCAGACACATATAATATATTAGAAAGCTCCAGCGATGTTATTTTTGCATTTTCTTTCATAACTTCTATAATCTTTTTACGTCTATCTTTTGGTTTTAAATTTTGAGTGTCTTTTTGAGTATCATTTTGGGTGTCATCATTTAAATTCTTTAGGATGGATTGATATTTTGGACGAATGTTCCATTTAAAGGCCTATTTCAAAATTAAATCCAAATCCCATCAGGTATTGTATATCAAGGTGACTACGGATACGATGATCCCCACAATGGAGAGAATCAAATACTTCTTTTCATTTTTCTTAGAAAAATAATATCCTAGACCACCGCCAATAGACAAGACCAATTGTATGGCGATATCTACTGCCTTAGGATAGGTGTTGGAGGGATTTCCTGCTAGGTCCACCTGGACTACAACTGTTTCTGATAAGACAAGGTAGCTATAAATTCCTAATCCAAGAGCGACTCCTATAATGATTCCTAGTAAAACTTTTTTGTTCATTTCCATTTCCTTCCTTTCTACATTTTGTTTTCAAGTTTTGAACTCCAATACAAGGCATAGACCTGGATTGAAAGATAAATGGCCACGATAATTACAATTTGTAATTTATCCACCCCCATCAAGGAAAAAATAAGAACCATTGCCGCAAAGAGATAAATCATAAGGTCATAGGCCTTGGCTTTAGATTTTTCTGTAATCAGAATGTTCCGCTCATCCTTTTTATCAATTTCAAGTTGTCTCATTAGGTCTTCATTGTTTTTTATAGAGTAATATTTCATGATATTTCCCGTAAAATGCCCAAAAACTCCACAACCTAGGGCAATAAAAAGATAGGGAACAACCGTCATCATTTGGTCTCTACCAGCACTATTTTTGTGGATTAAAAACCCTATCACAAGAAAGCCAACCCCTAAAAATGCAAAGGCCCAATCCTTTAAAATATCCTTATTTTTTTTCATCTTCTACCTCCTCATAGATAAAAATGTCTTCAATCGTCAAATTAAAATACCTGGCGATTTTAAAAGCCAACAAAATCGAAGGATTGTATCTTCCATTTTCTAAAGAACCTATGGTTTGCCGGGACACCTCAAGTATGGAGGCCAATTCTTCCTGGGTTATCCCTTTTTCCTTCCTTATTTCCTCAAGCCTGTTCTTCAAATGAAACCACCTCCTGGTAATGACAAGCTAGCTTTACATTCATTATAGCCCTTTGCCTTTCATATGTAAAGTATGCTTTCCATTTTTTTCTACTTTTTTATTTCCTTACAGGGTAAAGCCGATAGAAGTCTATGGTTCTCTAATCATAACCACCGGCTTAGCCGGTGGTTTGTTCTGCCCCTATAAGGGGCTGTTACCAGCAGCATTCCGTGCTTTGAATTTTCTTACTCGTGCACCCTTTTCTCAGCGAGTGCTAAAGCACTTTATTTCTTGCTTTTGTTTACCGGTTCACCCGTAAACGGGTCTATAAATCTTTCATACTGATTTGATCTGCCATATAATCTTCTTTCAACTGATTTTTTATATAATCTTGTATTTTTTTCGCATTTTTCCCAGCTGTGTCTACATAGTACCCCCGACACCAAAAATGTCTATTCCCGTACTTATACTTTAGATTTGCATGACGATCAAAAATAATCAAGCTGCTTTTTCCTTTCAAATACCCCATAATCTGGGATATGCTATATTTTGGCGGAATCTCCAACAACATATGGATGTGATCTGGACAACACTCTGCTTCAATAATGTTGATCTCTTTTCTTTCGCATAAATCTCGTAATATCTTTCCTACATCTTGCTTTAATTTTCCATAGATTATTTGTCTTCTGTATTTCGGGGCAAATAATCTATGATACTTACAATTCCAAGATGTATTTGATAAACTATTTTTATCCATGTGGATGCCTCCCTTTTCTAAATATGCTACTGCCAGTAACTTATTTAGTATATCATGGGAGGCTTTTTTACTTGAAGCTAAAGCTTATTTTTCTACTACCAGCATAGCTGGTGGTTTTTTCATGCTAACGCGTACAAAAATTAATGGAGCAGACCTTTACGGCATGCTCCATTTTTTTAATTTTTACCTTGTTAGGGAGAACCCTAAGACCCCGAAATATATTTTATAAAGGAGAATAAAATGGCAAATAGATTTAGAAATGAAAGAATAGAAATAAAACTTACTAAAGAAGAAAAAGAAGTTTTTGAAAAGAAAATGAAACTTGCAAATTGCAAAACAATGTCCCATTTTTTTAGAAAATGTGTATTAAAAAAAGAAATTTATATTGTAGACCTAAAACCATTTAGAGATCTTCAATGGCTACTTTCAAATGCAACAAATAATATAATATAAACCAGATTGCAAAAGCAACTAATACAACGGGAGTAATTTACAAGAAAGACATTGATTATATGCGAGAAAAAATAGAAAAATTGGCAAAAGAAATATGGCAGATCCATTCCCTACTTCTTAATAAATCAAAAGAAAGCTATGGTGATTAGTGTGACAATTACAAAAATACATCCTATAAAATCAACTCTAAATTTGGCAATAGATTACATTACTAAGAGTTAAAAAACTGATGAAAAAATCTTAGTATCTTCATTCAAATGTCATCCATCTACTGCCCATATTCAATTTATGAAAACACGAGAAGACAATGATACTAAAGGTACAGTTCTGGCTAGACATTTAATTCAATCTTTTCTACCAGGAGAGGTGAATCCTATAAAAGCTCACGAAATTGGAATGGAATTATGTAAGAAAATTTTAAAAGAAGATTATGAATTTGTTCTTGCAACTCATATAGATAGAGGGCATATCCATAACCATATTATTTTTAATAATGTTAATTACAAGACTGGCAAATACTACCAATCTAATAAAAAATCTTATCATAAAATCAGGTTTCAAAGTGACGAATTATGTAAAAAAATAAGCTTTCAGTCATTGATGAATATTATGAAGCTTACAAAAGAAAATATAAAACTGCTGGTAAATCTTGGTACGAATATGACCAAAACAAGACAGGAAATTCTTGGAAATCTAAACTGCAATTTGATATAGAAGAATGATTAATAGGTCTAACTCGTGGGAAGAGCTTTTAGAAAATATGGAATCTCTTGATTATGAAATTAAGTTTGGTAAACACATAGCTTTTAGCCATAAAGACAAACAAAGATTTACAAGAGCGAAGACTATCGGAGAAGATTATACCGAAGAAAGATTAAAAGAACTAATTGCAGAAAGAGAGTTTATCAAGATTCCTGCTGTCAAAAAACTCATCGGCAATGTTATTGACATGAACACCAATGCAAAGGTAAAGGAAATCAAAGGCTACAAATATTGGGCTACCAAACATAACCTTAATACAATGGCTGAGTCCGTTATTTATATTAGAGAACATGTCATTAAATCCGTTAAACAGCTTGATGAGTACATCCAAAAAGCAACCGACGAAAGACAAAATATACAGGATAAAATCAATATGATTGACAAAGAAACTCAGGAGATTTCTGAAACTATGGAGCGATTCATGCCGTTAAAAAATACAGGGTGTGCTATAAGAAATATAGGTCTAATCCATCTGACAAGGAATTTTTTGAAGAGTACAAGTCTTAAATTACCCTATATAAAACGCCCTTTCAGAACTCAAAGAATCCTATTCCAACCTCCCAAATTCAAAGGATATTTTAGACAGACTTGCTAAATTACAAGAAAAAAAGAATGCCCTCATGCAAGAGTATTCTTCCTCAAAATCTACTATTGACAAGCTTTACAAGATACGAAAAAATTACGGAATTTATATGGATAAGGATATGAAGAGATAAACTCTTGAGTTTTCCTATTATCTCAACAAAAAATTATGAACAGCGTTTAACGTCAGTAAATATGATAAAACTGAAAACAATATTACAAAAAAAACAAGAAAAGAAACTGATTCAAATCGTTTTGTTTTAGAAATAAATTTGCGAATTCCTTGTATCGGATTTTTCTTTTTTCTATCAATATAGACACTGAATACACGCAACAATAAGGTATAAGATATCATTTGTTGAATTACTCCTATAGATACACCTAAAATTTTATATACTGATATAAAAAATTTTCTTGTATCAAGTATTGACGGACTCATTGTTACCACCATTTCCTTAATGTTAAATCCATAATACAATGTTAATGTGGAAACAACTATTGAAACAATAATGAATTTAACGGTAACTTTTTGAACTTCATTGCTAAAAGATATAATAAATAAAAATAAGATACATATTATCAGTGGAATAAGTCCAAGCCACTTTAAAAACAAAGAAATATAATCTATATATTTTTTGAAAAAACTAACTACTATAGATGTTACAAACACTCCTACAATGATTAGTAAAAAAATATCATTATCATTATAACTTTCACTTCTAACATTTTCAGATTTTCTTATTGTAGAGTAATGATAATCTGGAGATTCAATAAAAGTGGTTTTAGAAGATATTTCTATCTTCGTATTAAACAAATTTAATATGATATTTTTAATTTTAGAATTTAAAAATTTAACTTTGTTAACAAATTTTATTGCAAGTAAAATTACAAATGATACTATTAGTCCCTTAATAATATCATCAGGTATTGTTTTTACCAATCCCCATAACCAATTTATAATTGTATCAGGCATAGTTATCACTCTCCAAACTTAATCATCAGTCTGATTTTTAAAAGCCCAATAGTTGAGGCTTTTTGAATAATTTTTTCAGTAACAACTATAAATTTTACAGGTGGATAAATTTCTTTCATAATAACTACCTCTAAGCCTTTTCTAGTATCATACCAATAATTTATATCCAATGCAGTAATCTAAATTTTTCAATACCTCCATTAGCTTGAGTCGGTATGTTGACAAAATACATTGCTGATGTTTCTTGATGAAATACCTCGCAACAATATAATATGAATAAATTAAGCATTGCCAATCCATGTTCTTCTTTAGATAAATAAAGATGTTCTTATACAACATTACTATCTACGTAGGAATTTTTGTTATTCCTAAGATTATTTCCATCTAAACTAGTATGAATTGATGATAAAATACAAATTTCGTTTTTTAGATAGATTTTTTAATATTTCGATAAACACCATTGCTATATCTGTACTATTTTATGCAAACTTCCAATTAAATAGAATATTAGCCCATAAATCTTGCACCTCAGTCTCTTCTTCCATAAAAACATTACCTAATATTTTAAATAAAAGTTTAGGAAGGGACGGTGTTTATTTACCTATGAACCTCTTTTCGACCTTTTTTGCTCATATTTGTCAAAAAACTTTATAACATTATTCCTTCTGTAATAATTCAGTTTATCTAATAAAACATCTCCAATTGTTGCTAAAACTTTTTTTACTATTCTGTATTCTAAGCTTTCCTCCAATACTACCACTATTAATTTCCATTTCATATATTTTATCTTTATTCTCCAAATCTCTTCAGATCTTATACTTGATATGATTTCTATAAATATACTATTTCATTTTATTCGTTGATAATGTCACAAAAACAAATATTACTCCCACTTAATTTCTTCATTAACTTTTTGATGAATATCTACTCTATTGTCAACATCAATTAAATTTACTAACCAACCATTTAATGTACAACTTCTGATAAATTCATCAATTCTATTAAACCCATTCATTTCCTTGAGTGTTACAACAACACCAAATCTAACTCCTACGCCATCTTGTGGAGCTAATCGGTTATTTGTCTTTACTTCCATACCCCAGTTTTTATTTATATAAGAGTCTTTTGGTATCATTCTTTTTGTAGCACTCTCTGCGATATACTTTACATTATCCCATTTTCTAAACTGTTTTCTGGCTTCACCTTCCAAAAGATAATTTCTTTCCCCATCTGATGTATCTTCGGTATTCTGTTTATCACCCTTAATATCCTTGATTTTTTTATCATCTCCTATTCGACCAAAATGCAAATTCAATTCTGTATTTGTATAGTCAACACCTTGCAACCTATCACACAATGGAAAATAACACATCGTAGCCTTCGCGATATATGGATACTTATTATCCTTTAGCGGAACTGGAAAATCGTAGTTATAAGTATTCCATTTTTCACTAATATCTGATACCACAAATTTTATTTCATCATCTTTTGTTTGAATAATATCGTTTATATGAATTGGTACAACTCCATGCCCATATAAAGCAACTTCTTCAGGAGTAGGTTTATCATCCCAACCTCTTGCAGCATCAATAATCATGGCTTTTGCAACTTCTCTATTAAGTCCTAACACATCAATTAAATAAGATAATTTTCTCGCAATCCACGGTGCAGCATAAGAAGTACCAGCAACACTCGCAGCCCCTAAAGGTTCACAAACTCTAATGTACTCTTCTTCACTGCCACCATAATAGCTCACATCAGGCTTTGCATAGAAAGATAATACTAATCCTTTACGAGCATATTTAGTAGACAGACCATACTTACTAACTGAATTTACAACTATACTATTAACAGAATCTGCCGGAGATCCTATTTTTACTATATCTGCACTTGGTTTATTTGTCCCTGCCACAACAAATATTACATTGTTTTCAAACTGAATTTTATCTAATGTTGCAGCTTCAGCAGAAATAAAGTTGTCATTAATTTCCTGATTACTACCAAGTGAAATATTCCAGACTTTTATATCTAAATTATTTACCACAATACTCTTTATTTTCTTTATTATTGAAAATGAAGAAAATTCAGCACCTACCGCTACTCCAAAATGCCTAACTTTAAACCTGCCACAGCCATCATCCAGCCAAGGATTTAATCTTGCTCCATCAACAATAATGGAAGATACTGCTGTCCCATGATTATAATCTTTTGGATATTTTGGTATATCTTCTGAGACCATATCATGATATTCAACCCAATCACTAAAATAAACACTTTCATCAAATAAGGTATCTATCACCCCAATTGTTGGTTCAATAGTTGGGGATGGTATAGTTATCATTTTTGTTTGATGCTCATTAGTAAAATCATCAGGTGATAAACTTGACAAATCAACGGTTGCCATTGAAACAAGATAAGGTGCTTTTACTAAAAGTAGTTCTACCTGCTTTTCGTCTAAGTAAACAGTTTGATTATCTAAAATTCTGCTACTTAAAATATCTATCCCTAATCTTTCAAATAATAATTTTGTATCTTTTCTTACATCATACAAAGTTATTATACTCTGTTTTATATCTATCGTAGGTAACTCTACCTCAAAAGAATCAATATAAGATACATCTGCAATCACTTGTTTAAATGTAGACATACTTACAGAAAGATTTTTAAAAACCTCTGAATTAACAATACTTTTGTCTTTAAATTCGCTCTTGCTGATATTTCCTCTAAACTTTTGAGATAATATATTTGAAGTATTTACAATTAACTCTATACTTTTAGTTAAATCATCTTCATCAAGAAAATATGTTATTATATGCTTACTCTGATCTGAATTAAATTTTGCTCCAACAATTGCTTCATTAGAATACGTCCCTTTAAAAAGTCCAGCAATTCGATTACTTTTCGCAACAATCTTATTATAATAAACACTAACCAAAATACCCTCAAACGGTTTTGTTTCTTTATCCCAAAATTCTTTAATCTGGATTAGCTGAGCTTTTAATCTTAATAAATGCTCTGTACTAACTTCCATTCTACCATTCATGGATACACCACCACGCATACCATTTTTACTGGCTTGTACAAAGCGTTTCCCTTTTAATTCCAAGACATTATTCACTATCTACTTCCTCCTTCTTTAACTTTCTTGATACAGCACTTTTAGACTCTCCTTTTAATTTTTCTATTTCTCTTACAGTAAAGCCTTCCTCATGAAGCTGGTTTATATCCTTGTGATCCAGATTTCCTATCAAGCTATTATATAATCTCTTAAAATAATCATACTCAGAATCAACACCGCTAAATGCAAGTGATGTTTTTATAATGTTTTTCAATTCTCCAGGATAAGGTATTTTTTTTGCTTTTTTCAATATCTTTTTAAATAATCTTGTGTCTTTTGATATTCCTTTAAAATTCTTTATAAAAGAAGAAAAATAATATTCAGCAACTTCTATTAAATCCTCATCGCTATATCTATTGAAATTAATAACAGCGTCAAATCTCCTAATTAATGCTTTATCAAAATTTGAATATAGATTAGTTGTTGCAATAAGCACTATTTCTTTATTAAGATCTGTTAATCTATCTAATTCTCTTAAAATTGTAGATGTTACTCTTCCCATCTCCCTAATATCATTAGAATTAATTCTATCTAAAGCAATAACATCAATTTCATCAAATAAAACCACAACCTTATTTGCATTTGGAAGCATATTTATTTCTCTAAATACTTTTACTACGTTTTTATTAGTCTGTCCCAACTTGCTATCTATCAAATTTTCAAAATCCACCCTAAAAAGAGATCTATCCAATAACCTTGCAACATTTTTAGCCGCTTCTGTTTTTCCGCTTCCCGGTAATCCTTCAAATAAAAATTTATTAATACCCACATTATGGTTTACAGCATTAATAATACCTTTTATGTCTTCTGTTATTTCAAGTGGTAAATTTAAAGCCTCTAAATTTCTTATTTCTACTTGTTTTAAAAACTTACTTTCAAAATCATTACTTTGTGGTGAATATAAATTTGACTCAGATATTAATCCCATAATATATTCGGATAACTGATAATCCCCTATGCTATCAAAATATCTTGCGATTGTTATCGCCTCATTCCTAAAGGAATTTTCATTCCTTTCCACATGGTATTTTATTAAATTCAAAACATTTTGTTTTTTCATATTTCCATACCTCCTATTTTCTTTATCATTATACCTCAATTCGGGACAAATTTCTATATTTATGGGACAAATTTTTATATTTATATATTTAAAGTTATATTATCGTTTATTCATAAAAAAAGAGCAGCCTTTTACGCTACTCTTATAGAAAGTACAAAATGAGTTAAATATATTTTTGTGTTTCCTCATACCAGTTGTAGAACTACTCTTACGTCCATGTAGTTTTTTTTGAATCTTTTTTACATATCCTTCTTCATCTTTTTCAAATACAAAATGCTTGTAAAACTGCTTGAAATGCAGGATTTCTAAATTTACATCTTTTGTATCAACGCTATAGCTTCCACATGGGGTGTTTGCGGAAACATATCTACAGGTTGAACTTTTTCTAGCCTATAGCCTCCCTCTCCAAGGATTTTACAGTCCCTGGTCAGGGTTGCAGGGTTACAGGAGACGTAGACGATTTTTTCTGGGGCAATTTCCAAAAGACTTTGGATAAATCTTGGGTCCAGGCCCTTTCTTGGAGGGTCCACCAGGCCTAAGTCAAAGTGGAGGCCTTGGTTTTCCCACTTGGGTAAAATAGTTTCTGCCTTTCCCGCTTCAAAGTGGACATTGGCTATTTGGTTCCGGTCCTGGTTTACCTTGGCGGCCAGGATGGCTTCCTTGACGATGTCCATGGCGTAGACTTTCTTGGCTTTTTTAGCCAGGTTGAGGCTCAGGGTGCCTAGGCCGCAATAGGCGTCTAAGGCAAGTTCTTCTCCTTTTAGGTCTGCCCAGGCCAGGGCTTTTTCATAGAGCCTTTCTGCCTGGGGAGTGTTCACTTGATAGAAGGATTGGGGGCTTTGAATAAAGTCCAGGCCCAGCATTTGGTCTACAATTTGGTCCTTCCCCCAAAGAATTCGAGTCTTCTTTCCCAGGATTTCCTGGTGGACTTTTCCTTGGACATTTTGAACTAGGGATTTTAGGCCTGGAAGGGTCTGGGCCAGGTCCTGGTAGAGGTCCTTAGATCCTAAAGTTTTATTCTTTCTCGTCACAAAAATGACCATGAGTTCTTCCTGGTAGTGGCCTCTTTTCAGGACAATATGGTGGAGGTCTCCCCTTTTACTTGCGGCTTCATAGGCAGAAATTTTATGCTTTCGTAAAAGGTCCCGGACCTTAAAAATGGCTTCATCTAAGGGATTTTCTGCCAGGTAGGTTTTTTCAATGGGAATAAAGTTGTGGGTATTTTTCTGGTAAATTCCAAATTCCAGCTGGCCCTGGACTTCTTCTACAGCCAGGGTCATTTTATTCCGGTAGGCCCAGGGGTTTTCAGCGCCTAGGATGGGAAGGAGATCAAAATCTTTAAAGCCGCCAATCCGTTTAAAGGCCTGGCGAACCAAGTTTTCTTTAAAGGCTTTTTGTTCTTCATAGTCCAGGCCCTGGAGGGGCATAATGGGGTCCAGGTCTGGATTCTTTTTTTCTATCCGGTGGGGGCTGACTTCTAAAATGTCCAGGCAGGTTCCTGTGGCAAATTTTTTCCCTTCTTTCACCAGCTGGTAGCGAATTTTTTCTCCGGGAAAGGCCCCGGCGACAAAAATGGGATAGTGGTCTTTTTTTACAACGCCTCGACCATCGTGGGTCAGGTCTTCTACCCAGCCTTCCTGGGTTTTTTTCTTGTCCATGGTCCCTCCTTCTATAAAAGAAGACTAGAGGGTCTCTAGTCTTGCCTTTATTTCTTTAATAGTTTGATGGAATAGTTGGAAATCTCAACCATCCGGTTTTTATAAAGACGGCCCGCTGCTCGCTTAAAGGCCTTCTTGGATAATTTGGTTTCTGCATAAATCTTTTCTGGAGATGACTTGTCGCCAATTTCCAAGACGCCCTTCTTCCGTTTTAAGAGGGTCAAGAGGGTTTGACTGTCTTTTTCCAGGCGGTTTTTTACCGAATCCTTGGTGGTTAAGGTGAGTTTGCCGTCTTCATGGGTAAAAATCACCCGGGCCTTGACTTCTTCCCCAATCACATAGACGCCCTTGGCTTCCTTGTTGGGAATGAGGCCATCATACATATAGTTGACAGCCACAAAGTAACCCAGGTCCTTCTTATGGTGGTAGACGACTCCAGTGACAGAGTCTCCTACTTGAAGGTCCTTGTTCCCTTTTAAGTGGTCCTTAATCTTAGTGGTCAGGGCCAGGCGGTCTGACTTATCAATATAAAGGTAAAAGAGCTGGATGGTCCCTTCCTTGAGGGGATAAACTTGTTCTGTAAAGGGACACAGAACATCCCTTTCCAGGCCAATGTCCACAAAGGCCCCAATCTTGGTGGCACTGACGACTCTTAAGGGGCGGATTTCTCCTAGGGTAATCTTAGGCTCCTTGGTGGTGGCCTTTAATTTGTGGCCATGGTCCTTGTAAATAAAGGCCTTGACTTGCTTTTTCTCCTGGAGGTCTTCTCCTTCCAAGGGAATCCGCTGGCCTTCATCTTCTATATAGTATTTTTTTCCTTCCTTGATTACCAGGTAGTCCAGGTAACGACCAAATCCATTCATTTTAGCACTCCTTTTTCTTTTAAATATTCTGCAATACACACTTTTCCATAGCCGAAGGTGTGCTCGTTCATCTTAGCAATATAGAAAGATCCCTTGGGCAGGTCCTTGAGGGCCCGGACAGCATAGTAGGTAAAGTCCGGCCAGGTCCCCAGGAGGGTCAGGGTATCTAGGGCTCCCTTGGATCCGATTAAATCATAGTAGCTGGCTAAAAGCATCCCAAATTTTACCGCTTCAATCTCCTCACTATTTTGCATTAAGTAAATGGATAGGCCCAGGTAGGGCAGGTCTCCTGCTTCTTCCTCCCGATACATCCATTGGTGGTAGTGGTCCATTACTTCCAGGGCCTTGTGGGTCTTAAAGTAGTCGTTAATCTTTTGGGGGCTGTCCGACTCCCGGTAAAAATAGGCCAGGATAGCGGCATCTAGCATGTCGGTGTCCTTGGCTTTTTCCGGCTGTTCTCCTTGAAGGTAGCGGTATTCCAAAAGTCCTGGGTCTTCTGCATAGAGGTCCCGCATGGGGACATATTTTTCCAGGGCCACAGGCCTTTTTTCCCACTGGGTCATTTTTCCATAAATCGTCTTTGGCTCCTTCTTTTGCCAGGGCCAACGCATAAGCTACCTCCTTTATTCCTTGTCTTCCTTGTCATTGTTGGAGCTGGAAGTTCTGGTCCCTACATAGACCACCCGCCGTCCAGCCGGATAGGAAGAGGTTGAAATTTCCTTCCGTTCAAAAACTTCTCCGTCACGAATTTTTTCGATATAGGTCTTGTAGTAGTAGCCCCTGTGGCCAGATTCCACGACCTGGCTGTCTCCCTGGCTCAAGCGGTCTGTATAAATTTTTTCTGTCCTGGGGCCCTGGCTACCTAAGAGCTTGGGAATCATTTTTACTTCATAATCTTTTTCCGCCTGGCTTCCAAAAACTTGAAAACCCAAGGTCTGGCCATCTGCCGAACTCTTAATATAAATGGGAGTCTTATAGGGATTTTTAAAGACCAGGTTTTTATGGCCTGTGGCCACAGCCGCATCTGTTCCATTTTTTACATAGCCAATGGGCCGGGAATGGTTGTGGCGTTCTATAATTTCCACATCCGCCCGGACCAGGGCATTGTAGAAGGTGGTGGACACTTGGCAAATGCCGCCGCCTACACCCCGGTCAAAGACTCCATTTTTAATGACGCCGGAGGTTTTAAAGCCGGCTTCCTTGGTAATTTGATCCATCCGGTCATTAAAAGAGACTTCCTGGCCTGGCTGGATTAAAAAGTTATTGAGCTTTTCTGCCCCTAAGGCGATATTAAACTTTCGGTTTTTTTCGCTGGTCCCATATTTGGTTTCAAAGTCCCCCAGGACACCGTCAATGCTTTCTAGATCTTGGGCTTGAACTTGGGCCTTTTTGACATAGACCGGGAGGGCCACTTCTCCTTCTCCCGACCAGGCCTGGATCCTCTTTGCTGTTTTCTTTTGGTCCAGAAACCGGCCGGCCCTATCTTTTTTGACCTGGACTTGGTCTCCTTCAAGGATAATTTCTGCATCTTGAGGAGTCCTGTCGATCCGATCTCCCAGGCCTTGGAGGTAGTCTTCCATGGGCCCTTTTTTAAAGGACCCTTCCAGGCCTAAGGGACCTTGAAAGTAGACTTGGAGGGCAGAAATAAAATTCTCTCCAAAGGAAGCCTTATGGCCAATCCCATAAGCATCCTCTACCATGCCTTCCAAGTCATAGCTATAGCCTAGGTCTCTTAAATTCGTGGTAAATTCCTTGTCTTGATAGACCAGGACCAGGTCCTTTTTTAGCCGGTCTTCCAGGTTTTCTTCTAATTTTTTATAGGCTTCTTCCTTGGTCAAGCCTCCTAGACCAATGGTATCCAGACGGACACCAGGGTAAATTTTAGACGACTGGGCCACCAAAAGACCATAAATTCCAATGACTCCTAAAAAGATGAGGACAAGCAGTCCAATTTTTTTCCAGAGAGTCAGGTCCCGCCCTTCTCCTGGTTCTCCTTTATTTAAAAGCATAATTCTCCTCTTTAATTTGTATTTTGATAATAGCGGCAATGGTCCTGTAGAGGACAAATTTCACACTTGGGCTTCCGGGAGGCGCAAATTCGCCGGCCTAAGAAAATCAGCAGGTGGTGGGCCTTGGTCCATCGATTTTTAGGTAAAATCTCCTGGAGCTGCCTTTCCGTCTCTTCCACAGTCTTGGCCTTGGCCAGGCCCAGGCGGTTGCTTGTCCGGAAGACATGGGTGTCCACAGCAATGGCGTCCACTCCAAAGCAGGTAGAGGCCACAACATTAGCCGTCTTTTTTCCCACACCTGGCAGGCTCATAAGGTCTTCAATGGTCTCGGGCACCTTGGAATCATAGTCTGCCACTAAGATTTCACAGGCTCCCAGGATATTTTTCGCCTTGTTCTTATAAAAGCCACAAGACCGAATTTTCTCTTCCAATTTTTCCTGGCCCAAATCGAGAAAGTCCTGGGGACTGGGGCAGTCCTTAAACAGGCCCTCCGTCACCTTGTTGACCCGGACATCCGTACACTGGGCGGAAAGAATGGTGGCAATTAACATTTCAAAAGGATTAGACGCCACAAGCTCCGGCCGGGCGTCGGGAAAGGTCTCTTCCAAAATATCCAGTATCTTTTCCCCTTCTACTTGATTCATATGAACTCCTCTCAAGGTTCTCTATTGGTCTTCCAATAGTCTTCTATATAGTCAAAATTTCGCATCCACTGTTTTTTCCCTCGCCAGGCTCCAGCCAGCTGGCCAAAGGTCCTTTTAAAGTTCCGGTTGGAGAGGCTGGCAATATCTTCCCGGTAAAGGCCCCCTTTTACCAGGATTTTCCCCCTGGACAAGGGAACTTGTTGATTTTTAGGACAGACCTTTTGGCAAAGGTCACAGCCATAGAGGCGGTAGGCAAGTTTTTTCTCTTCTTCCTCTGTCCTTTCCTTGGCCTGGCTTAAGTAAGACAGGCAGGAAAAGGGGTCCATCTCTCCCTTGCCCTTTAAGGCTTTCCCAGGACAGGCCCTGAGGCAGGCCTGGCAAGCCCCACAGCCTTCCTCCAGATTTGGATCATCCGGAGGAAATTCTTCTCTGGTTAAAAGAAGGCCCAGGGCCAGGTAGGTCCCATAAACTTTATGGATGAGCTGGCAATTTTTTCCAACATAGCCTAGGTCCGCCCTTTGGGCAAAGGCCCGCTCCATTAGAGGGTGGCTGTCCACCAGAATAGGAGCTTCTTCCTCCAAGGCCAAGGCTTCCTTTAATTTTCCTCCTGCCTCCTTTAGGACCCGGTGGTAGTCCAAGGTCCTGGAAATGCTGGACAAAAGTCCCTGGCCCGGTTTTAGGTCAGGGTCTTCTGTCCTGGTATTGATGGCAAAAACAAGGACTGTTCGAGTCCCGGGATAAATTTTTCCTGGATCCAGCCGTTCTTCCAGGTCTTGTCCCTCAAAGGGGCAAAGGCCATAGAGGGCTTTTCTCTTTTCCAGATAAGCCCTTTCTTCGACCAGGGCCCCTCCATGGGTCACGCCCAGGGCATCCAGACCACATTTTTCCATAAGCTCTTGGCAATTGAAAATTTTTCTCATACTCCTATTATACTGGAAACTGGGGAAAATGAAAATGGCAAAGAAAAAGACTCCCTAAAGTTCCTTTCCAGTCCAAACTTAGGGAGTCTTTTCCATTTTCTGATTCAGTTTACTTCCGCTTATTTAAAAAGTCATTGATTTTAGGGGCCACTTCTCTTTGGCTCCGTCCAGAAACAAAAATTCCAATATGGCCTGTGTCGAATTCTGCCATTTCCTTGTCCTTGGAGCCTACCGCATCCATAATCGGACGGGTGGCTGCTGGAGGTACTTGGTTGTCCTTTTTCCCCAAAACCACTAGGACAGGGCAGGTAATTTTCTTTAGATCCACCTTTTCGCCAGCCAGTTCAAACTCTCCCTTGTAGAGGGCGTTTTTGTGGTACATTTCTTCTGTAAATTCCGCCAAGGTGGCTCCAGCTTGGCCTGGAGAGTCAAAAATCCATTGTTCCATCCTCAGGAAATTGGCCATCTTTTGCGGGTCATCCATATCTGGAATGACATTTAAATACTTGTCTATGGCCAGGTCATAGGGTTTTAACATAATAAAGCCCATGTTCATAAAGTCTCCTGGCACAACCCCAAAAGCTTTTGCAGCTTTTCTTAGGTTCAAGTCCTTGCCCCACTTAAAGAGGAGGCCGTCATTGGTGGAAAAATCCAAGGGGGTCACTAGGGTCACTAGGTTTTTAACCTTCTTTTGGTTTAAGGCCGTGTAAATTAAGGAGAAGGTCCCTCCCTGGCAGACTCCTAAAAGGTTTAATTTAGGAATGCCTTTTTCCTTTAAAATAAAGTCCACACAATTATTGATATAACCATTGATGTAGTCATCCATGGTCAAATACTGGTCTTCCTGGGTCGGATAGCCCCAATCAATAATGTAAATGTCTTGGCCTCCTTTTAGGAGGTTCCGAATCAAGGACCGGTCTTCCTGTAGGTCCATCATATATTGCTTGTTTACCAAGGCATAGACAATTAAAATCGGCACCTTGTTAGGGGTTTTTACCTCCGGCTTATAGTGGTAGAGTTTCATTTTATCTTCACTGTAGACCAGTTCCTTTGGCGTTTCATCTGAGCCGGAATAGTCCACATTAATGAGGGTTTTTAGGCCCTTTAAAATCTTTTCTTGGTTTTCAAAATACCCATTTACAGCATCCATCATAGGGTTTGTTTTTTCTTCCAAAATGTCCCTCCTTTCTCTTCAAGCTTTATTCTTCCGTCTTGGGAGCTTCTGTCTTAGGAGCTTCTTTTTCTTCCAATTGTTTCTTTAGGCTCCGGACTTCTTTCTTTAAATCATAGACTGTCTTATAAAGACTGTTAATGTCTGACTTCAAAACAAGGGGCAGGCCAGCAAGTTGTTTCTCCAAGACCTTGTCCATGGCCATTTTAAAGTCCATAAAAGATTCCATGGACATGGCCAAAAGTTTTGAAAATTCATCAGAATAAAATAAGTCATCAAAAGAATGGCCTAAAGACTCTCTCCATTCTTCATAAAAGTCTTCAAAGCTCTTGATTTCTTGGCCTTCTTCATAGGCGGCCACTTGCTTTTCAAAAGCTTCAATTGTGTTTGTATAGGCTAGTTGTAAAATCCTTCCTACGACTTGGAATTGGTAGGATACCATTTGGATGTAACGGTTTGCTGTTTGTAGGACATCTTCTTGAGCGGCCCGGTTAATCCCCATCATAGGCATGTCCAGGACCTTGCTAATGGTGTCCTTATAGTCCTTTTCCCATTCCTTAAAGAAATCCATATAGCCTTGGGGATCCTTAAAGAGGCCTTTGGCTATGGCATCTTGGAGGGGAAGTACATTATCCATCCAGGGTCCTAGAAAGTAGTTCATGGTGGATTGGTAGGTTTTTCCTAGGTCCATTCCTTGCTCAATGACTTGGGCCAGGTCCGGAGGAAGTAGGGGAAGGTAGAGGTCGGTCAAGGCTTGACCAGATTTTTCCATCCACTGGTCAATGGCCTTTTTCACTTCATCCCCCATGGGCTTAACATTTTTTTCCACCATGTCCCTGTAGACTTCATATAGTTTGTAGTACATATCGGAACTTTGGCTCATCCGCTGCCAAATTTCCATGGGATTGCCCCTATAGCTTCCATAAAAGCCCTTCATGGGCCCCATCATCATATCCATAAAAGTATCGGCCTTCTTTTCTTCGTCTTCTTGCTTTAAGGGACTAAAATTCTTGTACATGTCTTTCCAAGCGTCCCACATGGCTTCTTGAGATTTTGTAAAGGCATTGAAAAAATCTTTGTTGTAACTCATAGGTCCTCCTTATTTCTTTAAAATAGTGGCCTCTCCTTGGATGACTTCTTCTCCCTTTTGGTTGACAACAAGTGTGTCTAAAAGGATGATATGCTTATCGTCCCTTTTTTCCTTTACCGTCACTCTTGCTGTGATTTCATCTCCAAGGTAAACTGGTTTCACAAATTTCAGGTCTTGCCCCATATAAATGGTGTTGATGCCCGGTAGTTTTGTTCCAATCACAGCCGATAATAGGCTCGCTACCAGCATTCCATGGGCGATTCTTTGCCCAAATAGGGATTCTTTGGCAAAATCCTCATTAATATGGATGGGGTTTTTGTCTAAAGAAACCTCTGCGAATCTTCGAACATCTTCATCTTTAATGACTCTGGTCATTTCTGCACTATCGCCAATCTTGATTTCTTCATACTTTTTTTCTACATATCCTTCCAATATCATCCCTCCTTCGCTGCCTTCTTGCTTATTCATACTATACCCCCAACTCAACTTTTATAACGTTAAATTGAAAAATTATTTAAAATTTTACCTAATTTTTACTATTTTGAAACATGTCCACTTTCCTTTTCTTATTTTCCCTATTAAAAAGCCCTTTGCCAGCAGACAAAGGACCTAAGATTTTTTATGTTTTTAATATTCTTTTTTCTCCAGCAGACTTATAGCCCCCCTTACTAGGCCATAAACCATGAGGCCACCAAAAAGGATACAAAGGCTGGCTATCAAAATCCAAGAGCCCCCTTCTATTTGGAGGTAGATTTTTTGTAAAAAGTCTGTGTGATCACGGAATAGGTTGACCAAGACAACAAAGACAATGATCACTCCAAATAAAACGAACCGTCCCCTTTCTTCCCCGAATTTCACAAGAAAAAGCATTTCAAGACTTCCTAGGAAGAGGTTGATCAATAAAATTCCTAGAAAAATAAAGGGAATGGTGGCCAGGTCCATTTTCCCTCCTAGAAGGCATTCTAAAGAGGTAAGTAAACTGGCTACGAGTCCAAAAATC
Source organism: Clostridiales bacterium SIT11 (assembly GCA_001299455.1). Lineage (GTDB taxonomy): Bacteria > Bacillota > Clostridia > Tissierellales > Peptoniphilaceae > Urinicoccus. The sequence continues at coordinate 556,549 of CYUK01000003.1, forward strand.
AAGGGATAGGTGAGTTTACTTAAAATATAATCTCTTTTCTCAATGGGCATGGAAAATAGGTACTTTTGCAGGCCTTCTTTAGCATCTTTGATATAGGAAGTCAGCATTAAAACTTGGGACAGGTAGACCGCAGTCGGCAGGGTTGTCAGGGCCTGGCTTCCTCCCTTGACTAGGGCGTAGACAACAAAGGCGCCGATACAAAGGGTGGCCAAGAGAATGGTTTTTTTATTGGATTGAAAATCAAATTGCATTAAGCCCTTCATGCTTCCTTCCCCCTTACAAAGTAGACCATAATATCTTCAATCGTCGGCTTGTCCAGGTGTAGAGTTTTTTCCACCAAGTCTCTCTGGACTAGGAGGTCCTCTCCAAAGGCATGGACCCGCCGGCCAACAATGGCTTCCTCTTTTATTTTCCTAGCCTCTTCCTTGGACAGGCTACAAAGGCCATATTTTTCCTTTAATTCCTCTTTTTCCTCCATAAAGAGGACCTGACCCTGGTGGATAAAGGCAATGTAGTCGGCTATCTTGTCTAGGTCCGATAAAATGTGGGAAGAAAGCAAAACCGTATGATTTTCGTCCTGGATATAGTCCAGGAGCAGGTCTAAAATTTCCTCCCGGGCCACAGGATCTAGGCCACTAGTGGCTTCATCTAGAACTAAGAGGTCTGCCTGGTGGGAAAGGGCTATGGTCATGGCTAGCTTCATCTTCATTCCCCGAGAATACTCCTTTAAGGCCTGGTCTTCCAGGAGCTGGAAGTTTTTTATATATCGGTAAAAAACTTCCCCGTCCCAATTTTTATAGACCCTGGAGCAAAACTTTTCCACATCCCCTAGGTTGACCTCTCCCGGCAAGGGAAGGTCATCAAAAACAACACCTATTCGGTCCTTAATTTCCACATCCTTGGGATTGGCTTCTCCTAAAATTTTTAAGTCTCCCTGGTCCTTGTGGAGAAGGCCCAGGAGAAGCTTGATGGTAGTAGTCTTTCCAGCCCCATTTTCTCCAATATAGCCCACAATACTTCCCCTGGGGACCTTCAGGTCAAGGGGCCCCAGTTGAAAGCTGTCAAATTTTTTTATAAGTCCTGTCATCTCAATACTATAGCTGGTCATAGGTTCCCTCCAAGTACATTTTTACTATATCCAAGACCTCTTCCGAAGAAAGGCCTGCTAGTCTTGCCAAGTCCACCACTTCTTCCAGGCTGGACTCCATTTTTCTTAAGTATTCCTCCCGAATCAAGTCCTTGTTTTGCTGGGCCACAAAGGTTCCCTTCCCTTGGACAGAGTCAATAAAACCTTCTTTTTCCAATTCGTCAAAGGCCCGTTTCGCTGTCAGCATACTAATCCGCAGCTCCTTGGCCACAAAACGGATGGAAGGAAGTTTTTCCCCCGGCTCCAGGTCGCCTCCAAGGATTTGGGCCTTGACCTGGTTTTTTATCTGGAGGTAGATGGGGTCTGGACTGGAATTGCTAATTTGTAGATTCATTTGCTCCTCCACCAATCATTTTCTTGTTATAACTGTTATAAGTATACCATAACACTTATCTACTTGCAAGGCCCTTTAGGCAGGTGGGTGAACTTGTATATTTAAAAAACCGAGCCAAGTAGGTATAATAGACTTAGGTTTTTTATGAAAGGCCTATATCCACCTTTAAAAATTACGATTTGGAGTCTACTATGGATCAGTTTTACTTAAACCAACTTATTCTTTTATTTTTTACCTATTCCCTGGCCGGTTGGGTCATGGAAGTGACCTTAAAATACCTTCAATACCACCGTTTTATCAACCGAGGCTTTCTCATCGGCCCCTACTGTCCCATTTATGGGGCCGGTGCCCTCATTGTCACTGTGGCGGCAAGGCTTCTGGCCCCCTATGACGCTTCCTACGGGACCAGTTTTCTCCTGTCCTTCTTCCTCTGTGGAGGCCTGGAATATGCCACCAGCTTTTACCTGGAAAAAAGATTCCATGCTCGTTGGTGGGATTATTCCCAAAAGCCTATGAACCTCCACGGCCGGGTTTGGATTGGAAACTTACTCCTTTTCGGCCTTGGAGGAATGATGATTGATAAGATTTTCAACCCCTACTTCTTTGCCTATGTCAATCAATTTTCTCCTCGAGGACTCCAAGTATCTAGCCTTGCCATCCTCCTGGTCATGGGCCTGGATTATGGAGTTTCCCACTTTATTATCCAAGTTTTGAAAGAAGGAGTGGAAAGTTCTGAAGCTGATAAGAGTGAAGCCATTGCCAAGGAAGTCCGCTATCTCCTGGAAAACAAGTCTGTCCTCCACCGCCGGATTATGACGGCCTATCCAGAAATTACCTTCCGGACAGACCTGGTCAAGGCCCGTTTGGAACGTATCCGGAAGAATACAGACCGTCTCAAGGACCTGGCCAACAACAAGCTAGACTCTATTTCTGACCTCCTGGAAGAAACCTTGGAAGAAACCCATGAAAGTATGGCCAAAAACTTTATCACCACCAAAAACCTCCAAAGACGGATCATTGCCCTTCAAGATGACCTCATTGAAAGGCTCCTGGCTGAAGACTTGACGGAAGAAGAAAAAGACCGTCTCCTAAAAGACCTGGGAGAGGAAAAGGAAATTTTACAAAGACGAGAAGAGGGTAATTTCCCCAGACTCTTCTTGAATAAACTGGATTAAGGCTGAGGAGCCTGGACTTTTTATCGGTCTAGGCTCCCTTTTTCTATACCTAAAAAAGACCTCCTTACTTGTGTAAGGGGGCCTTTCTTTGGGCTTGTTTTTATTTTAATTTTTCCACAATCCGGTACTTGCTGTCAAAGTCATCGGTCGTTCCTGTAAAGGAGGCATTTTCCTTGGCCAGGTCAGACATGGTGTCTAAAATTTCCTTAACTTCTGGAAGTTTCGCCGTCTTCCGGTCCAGTTCATCAATCCCTTTTTCCTTGTATTCAGCCATTTTTTCAGCGAAGGTTTGGCTAGATCTTAAGAGGATTTCACTTCCATTTTGAAGCTTAATGCTCCCTTGGTCTAAGTCTCCGACTCCCTTGTTGAGTTTTCCAATTCCAGTCCGTAAAGGAGTCATGCCTTCATCTTTTAACCTGGAAATTTCACTTAACTTCTTGGACTTTTCCTTAAATTCATTTAAGGCACTGGTTAAATCTTCTGCTCCCTCATTGAGTTTGCCTGAATTTTGATTTAATTCTCCTATGCCACTGGCAAGGGCTTGGGCTCCTTCTTGGCTTTTTCCTGTTCCTTGTCGTAATTGACCAGACCCATCTTTTAATTGACCTGTAGCTACATCTATTTTTACTAAGGCATCTGCCAGTTGTAAGAGTTGGGAAGAGTCAAATTGGCTGGTCAGTTTTGTAACTCCTTCTTCTACAGAAGGATAAATGCTCTTAGATCCTTGGTAGAGCTTGCTTGAGCCTGCTTCTAATTTTCCAAGTCCTCCAGGAAGTTGTTGGATGCCTTCATTGATTTGAGAGGAAGCACCCGCTAATTTTTTCATACCTGCCTGTAGTTCCTTAATTTGCTGTACTTGGCTAGAAGCTCCACCATCGCCACCACTTAAGGCTCCTAAGGTGTCACCAATACTTTGGGCAGAAGCTCCTATGGCTTGGGCTTCTCCTCCAATACTCCCTGCATTAAGGCTCACTTTTCCTTGTGCACTTTTTAAAAGTCCAATAGCCGCTTGAACTTGTCCACTTGGGTCTTCCACTCCTTGTAACATAGAGATGGCTCCCCCAATATTTCCAGCGGCATCTCCCAGTTCATTGACACTGGCCCCAATTTTTCCTGCATTGGTCCCAATACTTTCTAGGTTTCCTTGGATACCACTAACTGAAGGTCCCTGTCCAGAAGAGCCTGGGAGGCTGATTCCTTGAACTTGTTGATTCATTTCTTGGAGGGCTGCATTAAATTTAGCATTTTGTCTAGCCAGTTCTCCAGCACTGGTTGCTGCCTTTCCGGCGCCAATTTCCAGTTCCCTAGCTCCGCTGGCCAGTTGGTCTGTTCCATCCTTTAATTCCCCTAGTTTAGGAGCCAGACCTGCTTCCAGGTCCTTCACCTTATTTAACTGGGAGGCTCCTTGGCGGAGTTTTCCTGTGGCAACCTTCAGTTCTCCTAGGCCTTCATCCAACTTAATGGTTCCCTGGGAAAGGTCTCTGGCTCCCTGGGTCATGGGGCCCATGTTTTCATTGATTTTTGCAACAGCTGCCGTATATTCCCGGATTCCTGTAGCCAGCCTGTCGCTACCTTGGGCCATTTGGCCTACATAGCCTGGAATGGGCTTGACTTGTTCTGCCGCTTCTCCCATTTTTTCTTCCAAAACTCCAGACTTGTCATAGAGTTCTTGGGACCCGGTGGCCAGCTTATGGCTTCCTTCTTCCAAGTCTCCAAGGCCCTTGTTGAGTTTTTCTTGGCCATCGGCTAACTGATGGGCCCCGTCCACTAATTTTTCTGCATTGTCCTCTAATTTTTGAATCCCATCTCGTAATTCTCCAATGGATTCCATCTTTTTATCACTTTGGAAAAATTCGTTGGAAATCATGGCATAGCTTTCAATGGGTTCATAATTTTTTATATCCATTTCAATTTCTGCCTGGCTAATAAAGTCTTCTGTTTGCAGGTCCTCTAAAAGGTCCCCAAAACTTTCCTTGAGGCCTGGTGTTAAGATGGTGGCAATCATTTGGTTTTTCCCATCCTTAACCACCTTGGAGTCCTTGGCTACAATATTAGAGGCCACATCTTCTGTAAAACTCATGGCATTGACCACCACATAGGGAGAGTAGACTCTTTGCCTTTTCCCTTGGATATTTTTGACAACATAGTCCTTGTTTTCTGTGGTCACTACAATTTTTAAGTGGCCGGACTTTCCTGCCAAGTCTTGGTTGGTGTTTTTTTCTCCATCCAGGTAATAGTCTACCTTCACATCTACAGGAAGGTCTTTTTCACTCTTCCCTTGGTAGTAGACGTCTTTATCTTTTCCGTCCCAATGGATATAGCCGTTTTTCTTTTGAATTTCTTCATCAGTCTTTAAGTTTTTTAGGTCCTTTAGGTTGGTCTTGTCCTTGGCTTCAATGGCTTCTTCAGAGTTCAACCAAACGGAAACCACTTCATCCTTGACCTGGTCCCCTTCCTTAATAACATAGACCGTTTCACTTTTTTCAATGACATTTGCCGCAGCAAAAAGCGTATTTGTCAGGGCCATAGATGATAAAACAGCTAAGGCCACAGTTTTTTCTAGACGTTTCTTCATTTTAAACTCCTTTACTCAATTCCCTTGGTTGTTTTTCGAATAAAGGGAAAAACAACAGAAATAATGGCCGGTAAAAATACAATAATGACAATCATACTGATAATCGCCCCTCTGGCTAGGAAGGTACAAATGGTCGATACAATTTCCATCTTAGAATAAAATCCTACACCAATTGTGGCCGCCATAAAGGAAAGGGCGGAGGTGACAATGGACTTGGAGGTTTCTTTAGTGGCCAGCTTTAAAGCCTGGTACACATCACCTAGTTCTTCGTATTCCGCTAAAAATCGGTCTGTTATTAAAATAGAATAGTCAATGGTCGATCCTAGCTGGATAACCCCGATGATAATAGACGTGATAAAGGGGATGGTTTGGCCCAAGAAGAAGGGAATTCCCATATTAATCTGGATGGCCAATTCAATAGCGGCAATTAAAACCAGGGGAATACCCAGAGACTTAAAGACAAGGGCAATAATGATAAAGACCACGGCTATGGACATGATATTCACCCGTTTAAAGTCCGTATTGGAAATCACCGTTAAGTCATCTGTTAAGACAGCTTCTCCTGTTAAATAGCCTTCCTTGTCATACTTGTTAATAATTCCCCGTATTTCCCTAATTTGGTTTCGTACTTCCGGCGAAGCCGTTTGGTACTGGGAGTTGACCATAATCATCTTGTAGTTGTCCTTGGAAAAGTTGTCACTAATTTTCTTTGGCAAAAACTCCGGCGGCACAGTCACTCCCGTCATGGAATTTGTATTGACGACTGAATTTACCCCTTCCACATCTTCTAGTTCAGAGACTAAATGGTTGAGAGCCATGTTGGATAGGTCATCCTTGACCACAATAAAGTGGGTGGTAGCCATGTTATAGTCTTTTTTCATCTTATTTAAGGCCACAATAGAGTCCAAGTCTTGGGGCAGGGACCGGTCTAGATTGTAGTAGACATCGGTATGGAGAGATCCATAGACTGCCGGAATAAAGAGGAGGACAAAGAGGGCAAAGATTTCCTTATTGTGGTCAATACTAAAATTGGACACCTTGTCAAAGGAAGGTAAAAGGACCCTGTGGTTGTAGCGGTTGACCAGTCTTTCCACGACTAAAAGCATGGGAGGAAGAACCACAACCGTAGACAGGAGGCCGATTAAAACCCCCTTACTCATGACAAGGCCGATATCCTTCCCAAGCCCTAATTCCATGAAAATCAGGACAATAAAGCCTGCAAAAGTGGTCAAGGAAGAGGCAAAAAGGGAGGAAATGGTCTTTTGGATGGCAATGTCCATGGCAGCATTTTTATTGTCGGTTCTCTTCTTTTCTTCCACATACCGGTGGTACAAGAAAATGGAATAATCCATGGTTACAGCCAATTGTAAAATGGCAGCAATGGCCTTGGTAATATAGGAAATTTCCCCTAAAAAGATATTGGTCCCAAAATTATAAACCACAGCATAGCCGATGGTCAGGACAAAGACAAAGGGAATGGCCGTAGATTCATTGGTTAAAGATAAAATAATCAGTGCAAGAACAACGGCTAGAACAACATAAATGGGTGTTTCCTCATCAATAACGTCCTTGGTATCCTTGACCAAGGCAGAAATCCCACTTAAGTACTTGGGATTTGACTCAATATTTTTAATTTGGTCAATGGCCGACATGGTCTTAAAAGACGAAGCCGAGTCGGAAAATTTTACCAGCATCAGGGTGGACCCATCTGCATAAAAGACATCCTTCAATTCATCCGGCAAGAAACTTTTGGGAACCGTGTCCCCTGCAATAGATGTCTTGGAAATGACATCCTCTACACCGTCAATTTTTAAAATCTCCTGCCTAAGTTTTTCTGCCTCCTGGTCTGTTCCCTCTAAAATAAGCATGCCTGTCGCCGCATTATTAAAATTTTTATCTAGGATGGTTTGACCTTGGGTAGATTTTAAATCTTTTGGTAAGTATGTTAGGATATCATAATTTACCCCAGTCATCTTGTATCCTATAAATGACGGAATTAATAGCAAGGTCATGATTAGAAGAACAAGCCGAGGATGGTGTGAAATAAATTTTGTTATTTTCTTCATAAGTTACCCTATCTATTTCTCTAATTTACAACAACGTTCAAAATAAAATCTAATTGAGTATTTCACTGCCCTTACCCAATTAGATTCTTCAAAAAAATTCTTTTTTAAGCTTTACCTATTGCATCTCCTTCCAGAAGCAGGTACTCCTTGGGAAGGCCCTCGTCTTTTCCCAAGTCACGATTTCCTGTCTTTTTATAGAATACTCTTCTAGTCCTCTTTTTTAAATAGTTAATAAAGTGGACTTGTTGAAAGTCTAGCTAATTGAAGAGATTTGTTTAAACTTCTAACAATTTATTCTTTTTGACTAGTTTTTAGGCAACTTATCTTATTTGTCTAGTTTGCCCTTGCCCATACATTTGGGCACAAAAAAAAGAGCCCTCAAGGCTCTTCATTTAGACTTTATTTCTAGCTGGAATCTATGGTCGGAGTGAGAGGATTTGAACCTCCGACTTCATGATCCCGAATCATGCGCGCTACCAAACTGCGCTACACCCCGAAATAAAAAAATATGGTCGGGGTGAAAGGATTTGAACCTTCGACCCCATGGTCCCAAACCATGTGCGCTACCAAACTGCGCTACACCCCGACAAGAATTGATTAACAATCTTCTATAGTATACATAATTTTTACAAAAATTTCAAGTCTTTTTGAAATTTTCTTTGGGCTTGTCTGCCTGTTGGCCCTTCTTTTACTTCCACACCAACAGACCTTAGTTTACCATGTATTTAAGCCCCTGTCAACAAAGTCTTATTTTCTTCTCCTTTAATCTTTTTCCTTTTAAAATTTTTTCTCTTATCGACAAGACCCCCAGTTGAACTAGGGGTCTTAAATCTATTCTCTTTTGTTATACTTGTTTTCATCGAAAGCTCCTCTGATTGATTTTGTTTTGGCGTAAAACTATTTTATCAGATGGCTTTTTATTTTTTTGTCATAAATGTATTATCGCTTAACAGTGCAGTCTGTAATTTGGTTGTATCCCCACCAATCTCAACGGTTATCCCTTTTTTCTATTTGCCAATATCTCACCTCCTTAATTTTGAGCATCAAAAAAGCACCTACCATTTTGATAGATGCTTAAAAAAATAATTTTTAGTTAATAGAGCCTTCTAATATATACTTAAATCATCATAAAGCTTTTCAGATATTATTTCTTCAATTTTTTTCCCTTCTATTTTTGTATAATTTAGTAAGTCAGCATATGAATTGTATACCGAATCTTTTTTTCCACAAATATCAGTAAAAATATACCCCTCCTTTGAAAAAGTAAGAGAGTACATTTTATCATGATAGCTAAATTCAAATTCTCTATTTGCTTTAATATCTTCTTTAAAATTTTCTAAATTATAATTGCCCATTTTAATACGCTGGTCCTTTTTACCATTTTCCCAATGATTTAAAGATGTTCCGCACTCTTGTGTTCCGTTTTACAACGTTCTGTAATGGCGTTGCCAGTTTGTGATTATTCGCCAAGGCTTCTTTATCTACTTGCACATACCGTTTAGTCATAGCTAGGTCTCCATGCCCCATCAGCTTCTGTAGGTAAATTAAGTTTCCGCCTTGGTTTTTTAAGTATTGTGTTCCGAAATAATGCCTTAACTGATAAGGTGTTATTTTTATGCCAAGTTTGTCGCTGTAGTGTTTTAACCTTTTCTGAAATACATAAGTTTCCACAGGTTTACCAGATTCAGATAGGAATAGGTATTCTGACTTGAAGTGTTTATGGTTTAGTTCAAGCAATCTTTGGATGCACTCTGCGACAATAGATGACAATGGGACCACTCTAGGTCTTGATGTCTTTGTGATTTCTGCTGGTAGGTTTACACACAATCCTTCAAAATCTATATTGCTCTCTTTCAGTCGAACACACTCTCTTGGTCTAATGCCTGTATCCACGATTAAAGTGATGAAAGTGTAGTCCCTAAGGCCTACAAAAGTCTTTAAATTGATATCCACCAACATTTTTTTCAAGTCGTTTGTGTCAGCTGGTCGAGGAACAGTGTCCTCTTTCCTTTTCTTGATGTGTAAAGAGTGAATAGGATTTTCTTGGATTTGGTGGGTATCTTTTAGAGAGTTAAAGTAAGCACAACGTGTCTTCGTTTAATATTTTAGGTCACAGGATTTAGCTTGTCGAAGATATCTTCAAAGTAAGTCAACACCTGTAGTTCAAGGTTCTGTTGGTTATCATAGTCTAATCGGCCCACAACTGAATTGATGTTAAGAAATACCTTTCGATAGGTTCTTAACGTACTTTCAGCGGAGCCGATTAAAACTTTCTGTCTCAAAAATAGTTCCTGGTTCTTGTCTAAATTAGAATACAATGTCTGCCTCTTCATGGTGGGTGGACCTCCTCCTTAGTTTCACCAAAACTGGATTGCTAAAGTCGTGAGAGTCGCACCCTGGAGCATATTTTTGAAGGTTGACAGGCCACAAGCGTTGAAATTCCAACGTTCTTAGGCCTAAATTTATTTTGGTGGAGACGGCGAGAGTCGAACTCGCATCCGAGAAGTCTTTCACAAGAATTTCTCCAAGCTCAGTCTACTCTTTTTATGTCGTCTTCCCTGGGATATAGACTTCCAAGGGACGACCAAGTCCAATAGTTACCCCCTCCCTTATTGGACGTCAGGGAGCTTTGTTTCCCACTGAATTGGACGGAAGCTTAGGCTGTGGGGGACCCAAGGTCCGCAGCTACGTTATTTACGCAGCTAGTGCGAAATTATTTTCGTCTTTTATTGTTTGTGACCCGTTTACCGCCGTAGGGCCGATGGCGGCTTGCTTATCTTGCTGCCAAATCCCCGTCGAAACCAGTTTCGTCCCCAGGGAGAACCTTTATTATACAGGATTTTTACAAAAATTTCAAGATTCCCTAACGGGCATACTTTTTGAGGGGAAAAATCTTCTTTCCTTCCCTATAAAGGAGGGCCCCAATAAAGCCGCCTAGGAGGTTTAGGATGACATCGTCAATGTCTACACTCCGGTTGACAAAGAGCTGGGCCGATTCAATAAAAACCGTCGTCAAAAAGAGGGTGGCGAAAAGGGCTCTAGAGGACTGGTATTTTTTAAAGAGGAGCTTCAATAAAAAGCCATAGGGAATAAAGAGAATGATATTTCCCCAAAGGTTTAAAAAGGAGGCCAGTCCCCTGGAGTACTTGTGGTAGTTTAGGATTGTAGTAAAGGGCTTTAGGCTAATCCCCTGGCCTGTTTTCAACCTGGTCAGGGCAGAGTAAACCAGGCCACTTTGGCTGGCTCCTGTGACCAGGCCCTGGTTTTCCAGGCTGGTTCCTGGAGTCAAAAGGCTCACTAGGGCACAGGCCAGGTAGCCGGCAAAAAAGTAGAGGACCAGTTCTCTTTTATAGAAGCTTTTTTTCTTTAAGCCCTTAAAATACTGGGTCCGGATATAGGCAAAGGCCAGGAAGGCCAGGATGAAGCTGGGCAGGAGACGGAGAAAAAAGAAGCGGATCATTTTTCTAGGTAATCAAAAACCTGGGTCAGGTTGTCAATGGCCGGAAAGTCTTTATAGAGGCCATCTTCCCAGAGTTCTTTACTTTCTTCATCATAGACGGCAAGGCAGTGGATGCCGGCTTCCCGTCCTGCCCTCAAGGCGTAGATGGCATCATCTAAGAGAAGGAGGTTTTCTTCCTGAACTCCATGGTCTCTGGCCAGTTTATGGTAAAAATTCGGGTCACTTTTGGGAAGGCCCACCTGGTCACAAGTATTGACAAAGTCAAAATACTGGTCCATCCCCTTCCCCTTAAGGACTTCCTCTACAATTTCATAGTTGGATGCTGTGGCTAAAGATATCTTGTAGCCTCTTTTTTTCACTTCTTCCAGGGTTTCCATGGCCCCCTCATGGGCCTTGACTTCTGTCAAATATTTTTCCACCACCAAGTCTGTAAAGGCGGCCCGCATATTTTCATAGGAGTCTTCAATCCCCAATTCTTCCCTTAAAACATGGAGACCTTGGTCCATGCCACAGGTGGTGAGCCTTTGCTCCAAGTCCCTGTTGAGTTTCGCTCCCTTGGACTCCACATAGGTCCTGGTAATGGTCTTCCACATGCCCATGGAGTCCAAAAGGGTTCCGTCTAAGTCAAATGCGATTGCTTCAATCATACAAATCCTTTCCTTCAGCATCCTGTCATTGTCTTTAACAAATAACTTTTCTTCTAGTTCTTAAAGGCCGTGATGGGAGAGGGAATAAAACCTCCCCGGTCTACCATTTTTTGGCAAGATCCGTCTTGAATGGGTAAAATCGGGGCATAGCCTAGGAGACCACCAAAGTTGACGATGTCTCCTGCCTTTTTTCCGGGAACGGGAATGACCCGGACGGCTGTGGTCTTATGGTTAATCATTCCAATGGCTGCTTCATCGGCTATCATGCCAGAAATCGTGGCTGCTGTGGTGTCTCCTGGAATGGCAATCATATCCAGGCCTACAGAGCAAACAGAGGTCATGGCTTCCAGCTTGTCAAAGGTCAGGCGACCTCCTTCTGCAGCGGCAATCATCCCCTCGTCTTCTGATACGGGAATAAAGGCTCCGGAAAGTCCCCCTACATGGGAGGAAGCCATAATCCCTCCCTTTTTCACGGCGTCATTTAACATGGCCAAGGCCGCTGTCGTTCCATGAAAGCCCACGGAATCCAGGCCAATTTCTTCTAAAATCCGGGCGACAGAGTCCCCAATAGCCGGCGTTGGAGCCAGGGACAAGTCAATGGAGGCAAAGGGAACTTGTAGGCGGTCGGCCACTTCCCGGGCCACCAATTCTCCCATCCGGGTCATCTTAAAGGCGGTCTTTTTAATTTGCTCGCTGACCTTTTGGAAGGATTCCCCTCGAACCTTTTCCAGGGCAGACTTCACGACGCCTGGACCACTGACGCCTACATGAATACAGGCATCTCCTAGAGAGGGGCCATGGAAGGCTCCAGCCATAAAGGGATTGTCGTCTACGCCATTGCAAAAGACCACCAGTTTTGCACAACCTAGGGCGTCCTGGTCCTTGGTCAGGTCGGCGGTTTTTTTAATGACCTTCCCCATTTTGGCCACAGCGTCCATATTAATCCCTGTTTTGGAAGAAGCCAGATTAATGGAGGAGCAGACCCGGTCTGTTTGGGCCAGGGCCTGGGGAATGGAGTCAATTAAAATCCTGTCTGCCTGGGTCATAGAACTTTGAACCAGGGCCGAAAAACCCCCAACAAAGTCCACTCCTGTTTCCTTGGCCACCTTGTCCAGGACCAGGGCATAGGAACTGTAGTCTTCCAAGGAGCTGGCTCCAGCCACAAAGGCCATGGGGGTCACGCTGAGCCGTTTATTGATAATGGCTGTCCCATACTTTAGGCTCACTTCCTCAGCCTCATGGACCAGGTGCTCACTATAAGCCATCATCTTATCGTAAATCTTTTGCTGGGCTTTTTTTGGATTTTCATCTCCACAATCAAAGAGGGAAATCCCCATGGTCACGGTGCGTATGTCTAATTTTTCTTCATCCAACATCCGGATGGTTTCTAAAATATTTGACCGGTTCATAGGCCCTCCTAAATTTGGTGCATGGCATCGAAGAGGTCTTCGTGTTGGACATGGATGACCATATCCATTTTTTTACCCAAGTCTTCGAAGCCCTTAACTACTTCGTCAAAGTCCACAGGACAGGCACTTAAGTCTACCAGCATAATCATGGTAAAATAGCCTTCCATGAGGGTTTGGTTAATATCTACAATGTTTAACTTGTACTTGACCAAGAGTCCCGTCGCTTCGTGGACGATACCAATCCGGTCCTTGCCAATAACGGATATGACAGCTTTCATTCTTTTCCCTCCTAAATTTTTATGTAAGAAAAAAGCTTCGGGGCTTCCGAAGCTTTGCATTTTACCGTTTTGAGAATTGTGGTGATTTTCTTGCTTTTTTAAGACCGTATTTCTTCCGTTCCTTCATTCTTGGGTCACGAGTTAAGAAACCGGCTTTTTTAAGGTCTGGACGAAGTTCTCCATCCATTTCAATTAAAGCACGAGAAAGTCCTTGGCGAATTGCTCCAGCTTGTCCTGTTTGTCCTCCACCTGTAACTTTGATGATGACATCTAGGTTGCCCTCTAAATCTGTAAGTTCTAGGGGTGCTTTTGCTACCATTCGTAGGGTTTCAAAATCAAAATATTCTTCAATCGTCTTGTTATTAACTAAAAACTTACCAGACCCTTGCATAATCCGCACTTGGGCTACGGAAGTTTTACGACGTCCTGTTCCTCTATATTGTTCTGCCATGAATAGGTCCCTCCTTAAATTTCGTAAGTTTCAGGCATTTGCGCAGCATGAGGATGCTCGCTTCCTGCGTATACTTTCAGCTTACGGAACATCTTCCGACCAAGGCTATTTTTAGGCATCATCCCTTTAACAGCGTACTCCACAATACGTTCTGGATGCTTTTCTAAAATTTCCTTGTAGGCGACTTCACGGCGTCCTCCTGGGTAACCAGTGTGATAAACGTGACGTTTTTGATCCCACTTCTTACCTGTTAAGCGGACTTTATCTGCATTAATAACAATTACATAGTCCCCAGTGTCTACATTGGGAGTGTAAATTGCTTTTTTCTTTCCACGTAAAATGCTTGCGACTTCAGAAGCGAGACGGCCAAGTACTTTATCACTTGCATCAATCACATACCATTTCCGTTCAATTTCTTGTTCTTTTGCCAAATAGCTTTTCATGTAGGCCTCCTTCAATTTAGTGTTATAAATATTTCCGGGGCTTTAAAACACTAACCAGTATTTTACCGAAAAACTCGCCATTTGTCAATACTTCCGACAAATTTTTAAATTCTGATTAAATCTTTTCCCCTTTGGATATAAAGAGAGTAAGAAAGGAGGCTCCTATGAATTTTTCTTACCAGAATTTTCAGCCAGAATGCCCCAGCGGTCCCATCCAAGACTACAGTCTCTTCCACAAGGACCGGCCCATCATCTTAAGTAAAGAAATGACCAAGGCCATTGAGTACTTACTTTGGTATGTCCCCAACATCAACAGTCTCCAGTCCAAGACCAACCCCTATATTGAAAAGGAAATTTTTGATGATTATATCTTCAAGCAATTTATGGAGATTATGGACATCCAAGACAAGGATATTTATATTGGTGAAAAAATTCCCCAGGAAATGGTCCAGTTTTTCCGGGGAAAAATTAACACCAGCTGCCAAAAAATCCTCCTGACCCAGGGGGAAAAGGAGACAAAAACCGGGGCCATGCTCCGGCATATCCGCAATGCCATTGCCCACGGCATCTTTAATGTGGTAGACGATTTTTTAATTTGCTTTGACTTTTCCTCTATGGATGCCGCCAATAAAAACAACTCCTGTACGGCTATTGTGAAAATCCGACCCCAGGGACTTTTAAATGCTCTGGAACAAATGGAAAAAGAGTATGCCCATGCCCAGATGGCCGCTATTGGCTTTAAAAAGGCCGGCTATAAGATTCACTTCCAAAAGAAACCTTCTTTTGACTTTACCGCCAGCAAGGACAACCGGACCTATTCTGTGGAATTAAAGACTCTTCCAGATGGGGTCACCTTGACCAAAAAGGCCCGGGACCGGATTATCACCCGGCTCAAGGATGAAGACCATAAGATTTTATTGACCTCTAAAGATAATTTAACCGACGAAGACATAAAAATTTTGAAAAAAGAACGAATCCACATCCTTTCTCCCCAAATTATTGAAGATCTCTTTTCCGGCCGGGATGTCTTGGCCTAGGTTTTCTCCCTTATCTCATATAAAAAGCACCCAGAACAGGGTGCTTTTTTCTTTATTTTAAGTGGTTTGGAATTTCTTTTAAATCGGCAGGAATGTGCTCATTTTCAAAGGGACTCTTGTATTGAGATTCCTTCATATATTGTGTCAAGGACCGTTTGACCTTGTTCATAGAGGCAATAGTCCCCATGCCGGCTACACAGCCTCCTGGACAGGCCATCCCTTCTAGGAGGTAGCCATTCTTTTGGCCAGCCTTGGCCAGTTTCATCATCTTAATACATTCGCTCAGGGAATTGGCTCCTTCCACCTTGATTTCACGGCTTGGGTCAATTTCCTTGGCTGCCTTGGCTACAGCATCGGCCACACCACCAGCAACAGCATAGCCCCTGGCTGTGGAAGAGGCATCTTCCATTTCTTCTGTGACTTCAATATCTTCCGGTTCAATATGTCTAGAGGTCATCATGCCTCGTAATTCTTCAAATGTGATGACAAAGTCTACATATCCCTTGACCTTGGTGTCAATGGCTTCCAGCTTCTTTGACGTACAGGGTCCAATAAAGCAGACGTGGGCATCTGGATCCTTTTCCTTAATGTACTCTGCTGTATACTTCATGGGAGATCCGGAGTCGGATACTTGGTCAAAGTATTCTGGGAAGTTGTATTCAATCATTAAGGACCAGGAATAGCAGCAGGAAGTCCCCATAAAGGGAATTTCATTTGGCACTTTTTCTAAGTATTCCTTGGCTTCATGGAGGGTGGTCATATCCGCTCCTAGGCCGACTTCAATCACATCTTCAAAGCCTAATTGCTTAATGGCTTCGGCAATTTGTACAGGGCTTGCCTTGGGACCAAACTGTCCAATAAAGCTAGGGGCCACAATGGCATAAATTTTTTCCTTGCTTACAAGGGCCTTGACCAATTGATAGATTTGGGTCTTATCAGAAATGGCTCCAAAAGGACATTGGGTAATACAGCGTCCACAGGCAACACACTTGTCGTGGTTAATGACTGCCCGGCCTACTTCATCATTTTCAATGGCCTTGACACCACAAACAGATGAACAGGGACGGTCGTATTGGACAATTGCATGGTAGGGACAAGTTTGTTGGCAGCGTCCACACCGGATACACTTTTCTTCGTCAATGACAGCTGAATCCTTGCCCATAGTTACGGCCCCTACTGGGCAGACATTGGTACAGGGTCTGGCCATACACTTCCGGCAGTTGTTGGTGACAAAAAAAGTTCTTTCTGGACAAGATTCACAGGCAAACTTAATGACATTAACCAAGGGTTCTTCATAGGCATTCTTGGCAATATTGACCTTGTCAAAGCCTTCTGTAACCTTGGTGTACTTTCCTACATCCCGGATATCCATCCCCATAGCCAAGCGTAGCATTTCTTCAGCAATGGCTCTTTCACGGAAAATATCTTCACGCATAGTGGCAACTTCTCCCGGGAAAAGTCGGTAGGATGCTGTTTCTAATTCTTCTAAATCTGCATCTTCATAGGCAATACGAGCAACCTCAGCATACACCTGACGGCGTAAGTTTAAGATGCTTTCATAACTCTCTTTCATGTAGTCCTCTCCTTTCAACTACGAAGGGCTTACCCATGGTAAATACGGATATTTTCACCGCGCATCCATTGTGTTTAGCTTTTAACAAGACTTTGGGCAAAAAAATCCCTTCAGATTTCTCTTAAAGGGACTTTACTCTCTTAACACGGATACCTTTATTTTTACCCCTTCTCAATCATTATAACATGTTCCTCATTATCGGGAAAGACGGAAAGTGAAAATATTATTGCGAATATAATTGTTTTCTTCTAAAGTCCGGTAGAGGGGGAGGCTCACCAGGCTACAAATAACCAGTTCTGATACAATCACAGAAAGTGTAGTCGGTAGGAAAGCGGCAAAACCTTCAATATAGGCTACTTCTGCCCCGATAATAAAACCGAAAAGGGCCGGCATCATGGAAGCCAGGGTCCGGTTGTTTATTTTACTCATGGCATAAAGGGAGATGAAGGTGTGGAAGGTCCCTACTACAATGTCAATGACACCAAAGGGAGACCCCAGGTTGGCAAAAGCACAGCCTAAAACCACTCCCGGCAAATAGAGGGGATTATACCAAACCAGGAGGTTTAGGACTTCGGACACCCGAAATTGGATAATTCCGTAGCTCACACTGGCAAAGGCATAGGTCAGGGCCATGTAAATGGCGGCAATAATGGCGTTTTTTACAAGTAAGTCTGTTGTTTTGTTATTCATGTTCTCCTCTTTCATTTTCCTTTTTATAGCCGATTTCATGGGCCAGCCTAGAGGCGGCGGCAGCTGCAAGAGCGGCCACTAGATCATCTGTAAAGGTGGTAACTTCCTTGCCCTTCCGGCTATCTAATTCCTTAATAATTCCAATTTTTTCCTTGTCCAGGTAGCCAAAGTTGGTGAGGCCAATGGATCCGTAAACATTGACAATGGACAAGGGAAGAATTTCATCAATCCCATAAAGGCCCTCATCCTTTTCAATAATACTTTGGATGGGCTCGTCTAAAAGCCTTTCATTGGCTAACTTATCTAGGGCCAGGCCTGTTAGAACAGCGTGGATAATCTCCCGCTTTTTCAGAACCGCCCTTAAGTGGTCCATGCACTTTTCCATAGTCAGGTCTTCCTGGTAGTCTTTTTGAAGGAAGTAGACAATTTCTGCGATGTCTTTAAGTTCCACTCCCTTTTCATGGAGACGCTGGATAGTGAGTTCATGGAGTTCGTTCATATCATATTTATACATAGGTTTCCCTTCTTTCTTTTAGTTCTCTTCTTTTCTTCTTTTTCCTTCTCTTTAAGAGGTAGACTCCCTGAGACAGGGAGAAAATACAAGAAGGAAAGAGGGGGGCCAGGAGGAGGGTCCAAAGATTCACTTTTATCCCCAAAAGTTTTATAACCAGGGTATAGGGCAAGCAAAGCAAGGTCAGGGGAAGGTTCCACAGGCTTTGGGCCGGCTCCAGGTGAAGGATATTTCCTGCCAGGCCACCATAGGCTAAAAGGAGGAAAAAGACTCCCAGGCCAAAAAGAAGGAGGCTGGAGGAAAAGACATCAAGCCAAGACTGGCTTTTTAAAAGACGTCCTGTCCCATAATAAAAGAGGGCAATCACGGCCAGGATTACAATTTTACCTGCTATAGACCCAAAAATATAGGTGACCAAATCAGGATTATCCTTGGTAAACCAAAGAAGGCAAAAAATCAGGAGGGAGAGAATAGCATGAAAGACCAAACTCAAAAGATTATTTTTAACCATAAATCCCCCTTATTCTTGTTCTTGCCGAATTTGTTCAAAGCCCTTGGTGTATTTTACCGATAGGTCCGGAAAAATCCAATAGGCCTCCACCCCATCCATAGAGTCCACGAGCTTCCGCCCTTCTTCATAGGGCATTAAAAAGACAGCCGTGGATAAAAAGTCTGCCATCCCAGAATCCTTGGTGATAATGGTGACACTCCGGAAGTAGTCCCCTGGCATCAGGGTCTTGGGGTCAATTAAGTGGTGGTACTTTTTCCCATCCACAAGATAATAGCGTTGGTAGTCTCCGCTTGTCACCACAGAGCAGTCTTGGACGGCAAAGCGGTCAAAGACATTGGATTCTTCCTGGCCATCTCCACCAATGGCTTCCGGATTTTGGAGACCAATAATAAAGTCCTTTCGTCCTGGTTCTATGGGTTTTCCCAGGGCCCGGACATTGCCTCCGGCAGAGATTAAGGCAGAGTCAATTTTTAAGTCTTCCTTAATAAACTGGGCCACCTTTTCTGTGGCATAGCCCTTGGCCACAGCCCCTAGGTCCAGGGCCATCTTAGGATCTTTCAAGTAAATGGTCTGATCCTTTTTATTTAAAACAATATCATCAATGTTGCCGTGGTTGGCCGCTTCCTTTAGGTCTGCCATAGGGGGCACTTGGGCCGGTTCTTCCTTGTTGCCGGAATCTTGACCTGCAATATCCGCCCCGGCCTCATGGCCTTCCCGATAGTCGGACCAAATTTTTAAGACGGACCCCATGGCAATATTGACATTTTCTGCCTTGCTATGGTAATTTTCAATGGATTTTTCCACCAGGTCATAGAGGTCCTTTTCCACCTTTACAGGGTGGTCTCCAGCTGCATCGTTAATAGTTTTTACATTATTTAAACCTGGATAGGTGTGGTAGTTGTCATAGAGCTTATGGAGACGAAGGTATTCCTGGTGGACCCTTTCCATCTTCTTTTCAGCATCTTCCTGGTCATTGGCTGGAAGCATGACGGAAATCACTGTGTCAAAGGCATCGTAATAGTCTGTTTGATAGGCTTGCTCCTTTCCTTGACAGGCCGTCAAAAGAAAAAGACAACAAATAAAAGCGAAAACTTTTTTCATGATTCCACCTTCTTGTATTTTGCATAGGATTTAATACTGGATAGGCGATGGCGTAGGTAGGAAAGATAGCGGTTGAGATTCCGGTCTTCCCTGTACCATTCCGTAAAGGCATAGCCCTTTTTTAACTCCTCCTTAGCCAAGGTTTTTAAAGACGCCGGCACATACTTTTTCAGAACATAGGGGTCCACATAGAGCCAGAGGCCCCGGTCCTTGTGGTAGTGGCAGTCCTGGTCCTTGCCTTCCAATAAATCTTCGATTAAGTATTTGGTGAAATTACAGCCTCCAGCCGTCATACAATAAGATGACCGGCCTTGACGGATATTAATTTCAAAGACCTTATAAATTCCATCCCGAGGGTCCTTCTTTAAGTCAAAATTGGCAAAACCCCGGTAGCCAATCTCTTCTAAAAACTTTTGGTACTTAGGATAAACCTCTCCCCCATCCATGGTCACAAGGGCATGGTAGTTCCCGATTTCTGCCGGCAGAACAGCATCCAAGAGACATTGGGCAAAGCAAAGCATGGTGACCTTGCCCCGGCTGGATACATAGGCATTTAAAACAGCCATTTGTTCCGGTCCCCCTGGAATAAAGTCCTGGGCAATCATTTGGCCTGTATAGCCAGCCTTGTAGATGGCCCGGAGGGTCTTTTTCAGTTCTTCTTCACTTTCAATCTTATAAGCCTTGTGCTTGCCAGGAAAGTGTAAATTTAAGTATTCAATACTGTCATTGGCCTTTAAGGCAATGGGGTAGGTTAAGTCCCAGTTAAAGGGCCCCTCCACCATGTCCTTGTCCAGAACCTGGGTCTTGGGATAAGGAAGGCCATATTCTTCGCAGATCCGATAAAAATCCAACTTATTTTCCAGGGCTTCCTGCATCTTTTCATCAATACAGTTAAACAAAAACCGCTTTTCCAGGGTTTTCTTATGTTTGGTCAATAGTTTGGTATAACCGTCTCCACAGGAAATTAAAATTTTAGGCAGGCTCTTATGGGCGTCGGCCAAGCCAATTAAAGTCTTTAAAAAAACCTCGTCCTCATCCATCTTAGAATGAATGATTTGGTCAACAATCTTTGAATGGGCCGTATAGGACAAGGGCTTTTTCCCGATACAAATACTCTTTATATGATAGGCCTCATGGATGGACCTGGCCACCCCATAGGCATTATTATCTGTTCCCAGTAAAATTGGTAAAAACTTCATATCCAACTCCTTCCGCTACCTTAGTATTATAGCATAAAGAAGGGAGGCCTAAAATATATCTAGGCCCAAAAGAGGATAAAATCCATATATTTCCCCTAAAGACTAGCAATTTAGGACTTTTTCATGTATAATATACTATTGATTCACATCGATATGAATATTATTAGTTGGAGGTTATAACCTATGGAAAAAATTACATTAAATGTATCTAAACGTGAAGGTGTTGGTAAGAACTCTGTTGACAAACTTCGCGTGGAAAAACAAATTCCAGGTATCTTATATGGCAAGGACTTAGAGTCTACTCCAATCCAAGCCGTAGAAAAAGATATTATGAAAGTTGCCGCTGAAGCAGGAACATCAACCCTAGTCGACTTAAATGTAGATGGCGATGTTAAGAAAATTCTTTTCAAAGAAATTCAAATGCATCCCTTCAAAAATCAAATTCTACACTTTGATGCCTATGCTGTAAACATGAACGAAAAAATTCGTCTTTCCATTCCAGTTATCTTACACAACCGGGATGAAATTTCTGCCCAACCCTCTGTTTTACTTCAACACTTAGATGAAGTTGAAGTAGAATGTTTACCAGGATCCCTTCCCTCTGCTGCTGAAGTAGATGTTGAAAACCTACAAATTGGTGATGTGGTTGTCGTTGCAGACCTTGACGTTTCCTCTATTGAAGGAATTGACGTCTTAAGTGATGCTGAAGAACCCGTTTGCTCCCTACAAGAACCTCGTGAAGAAGCTCCTGAAGTGGATGAAGGCGAAGAAGCTGAAGAAGACGCAGCTGACGTTCCAACTGTTGACGAAACAGAAGCTGAAGAAAACGAAGAAGAATAAGTTTAATTTAAAATGTCCCCTAGGGGGCATTTTTTTATTGCAAGGAAAAATCCCTCAGTTAGACAGTGGTCCTTTTCGTTTTAGCAATGAACAATCAAAAAACCTCCACGTTATACTAAATTTGCGGTTTACCAACACACAAAGTAACTGGAGGTTTTTATTCTTCATACTATTCTCTTACTTTGAAATTATATTGTTCGAATCAAATCTATGGTCGGTCTATCTAATATTCTCTTTAAAGAGAAGTGATAGATAATTAGATTAATACCATAAACAACTAGTGAAAATCCTAGGAAGCTTTTGTAGTCATAATATTTTATTAAAGTACTCATCCTTAAATCAGGAGCGATTAATGATATTACAAACATAACTCCTAAGCTCACAATAATAGAAATTGTAAAGGACTTTATCTGTTCTCCAATAAATTCTTTTTGATAGATGTTCTTTAACTCATCTACATCCATTCCACAAGAATAAAGACTTCCGATTTCTTTTTTTCTGCTCATAAGACTTAAATTAATGGATGAGTAGCCGTTAGTGATATTTAGTACAAAGATGATTGTAGCAATCCCTATTGCAATTTTTATTAGACTTTTCAAGTCATTATATCTATTTTTTTCACTTTCTTCACCTGTTGTGATATTAAAGCGATCCTCTGGTGAGATTTTACTTCTAATCATGGATTCCACATATTCTTTTACATCTTTGGTATCCGAATCTTTTACCTTCATATTTAAAGTATAGGCATAGTTTGTGTGTTTTTCATCTCCGGACTCTTCCATAAGTTTAAAATAAGTGTCAAAATCTGTATAAACTTTTACATCAAAAGGCATTGTTCTCGACTTATATTTTCCCAAATCTGTTATCGTCTTTGAAATTTTAATCGTCTTCTTATAATCATTTCCAATGTTAATATCTAAAGTCTGTGGGTTTTCAAAATATGGAATTCTTTTCGCCTTGGCTATTGGAATTGAAGAATCTTCTTGAATTGTATTGTAGAGAATAAATTCGCCCTTGTTTCCTCCAAGTTCTTTTAAGTCTTTTTCTTCCAAGGCGATGATAAAGCCATCAATGCCCTCTGACTTGTATTTTTCTATATTCTTTTTCGCTTCCTCATCTAAGCCCGCTGCCTTTGCTTCTTTTGCAAATTCGTTAGTGTTTTCAACTTGAACATACTTTTCTTTTGAAATATAAGAATTATCATTAGGAACTTTATCTACTATTTCTTTTAATATTTCTGGGACTTCATTCTTTTCACTAAAATAATCCACGGAAAAATTATAGCCAGCATCGTAATGCGAAAAATCTCTGTAATAACTTGAGATGCCTATAGTGATTATAAACACCGAAATTATAATGATCCCTATTGCAGAAATATATCGTTGTGATTTTATTGATGCCAAGTTGTTGAGTTTTAATTCCTTCCAAAAATCTTTGGCTCTTTTCTTCTTTGATTTTGAAAAATCTATATTCCCTCTTATACCGTCTATAATATTTATTTTAGAAATCTTTTTCGCAGGGGATTTAATAGCTAATGCTACAATCAAAAAGGAAACGAAAAGTATTACCAAACTTAATAAGGGATTAAATTTTATAACTTCAAAAGCACTTACTCCTTCACCTATTGTTATCTTTTTATACAAACAATATATAAATAAAAATCCTGCAATATGCCCTAAAAGTATTGGAATTGCAGTTGTAACAAGTCCTTCCTTTAGAAGTAAGAGATATATTTGTCCATTGGTAGATCCTATAGACTTGTAAATGGAAAGCTCTCTAATCTTCCTAAGCCCCCAAACCCAAAAGATGTTTTTTATAAAAAACACAAAGACCGCTATACATCCAAGAACCGATAGAACAAGAACTGCCTTGCTCATTATGTTTTGTAAGGGTTCATTTTCTATTCCATAATAATTTATGAGGCTCTCTGAAAATTCTAAAGTAACATCTTTACCAAGTATCTTATTTATTTCATTTTGTATATTGTCTCTATTTTTGTAAGCTTCTTCAAATGAATGAAATTTTACAAAGGTTCTAAAAGTGGTCATTTTATCTTGTAGACCTAGAGCAAAACTTAGTTTACTGTACTTGTTGTAGACGTCTCCATAAACACCGACTAAAGTAAAACTTTTAGAACCTTGGCTCTCAAATTTTTCTCTGCCGGTATTTGCACTTGTGGCACCTATCTCTTCGCCATTTAGAAACCTTTTGCCTAAATCAAGTTCTACACGATCGCCTATTTTAAGTTTGTTTTTCTCTACGAGGCTTTTAGATAGTACAATTTCGTCTTCCTTTGTTGCAAATCTGCCTTCAATTAATCTTGAATACTCTCTCATCTTATTGATTGCTTCGTCTTGGTAGTTGACAACGACTAAATCGTCAGCAAGCCTTCCGTTGTCAGGATTAAGAGACATTTTCCCGACTAAGTCTATATCTTCAATGGACTTTAACTTTTCAACATCTTCATTTGAGAGTTCTTCTTTAATCTCCCCATGATTAAAACTTGAAGCCATATAATATCCATAGTTAGCTCTCAAATTTCTATATCCAAAGTAAAAAACCGCAGTAAAGAACAAACTTACAATAAATAAGGAAATAAAAATAGGAAAATTCTTCTTATTCATTTCCTTCATCTCCTACAATTTTTCCATCGACTATTGTAATAATGCGATTTGCTTGTAAGGCTATTTCTTCATCATGGGTGATTAGGATAATCGTCTGTTTTAAGGTTCTATTGAAATATTTAAAGATTTCTATAATTTCCTTAGAATTTTTCCTGTCTAAATTACCTGTCGGTTCATCCGCTAATATGATCGATGGATTGTAGATAAGACTTCTGGCTATGGCAACTCTCTGCTGCTGACCTCCTGAAAGTTCACTTGGAAAAGAGTCAAGTTTACTTTCTATACCCAGTTTTTTTACTATATCTGAAAATTCATCTTGATTTATTTTTCTTTTATCTAGTTTTAGTGGAAGTTCTATATTGTGACGAACCGTTAAGTTGGGAATCAAATTATAAAATTGATAAATTAGCCCGACTTTTCTTCTTCTAAAGTAGGCTAATTCCTTGGAAGAATACTTTGATATGTCGTTACCATCTATATAAACCTTGCCATCATCTGGACTATCTACTCCTCCTACAATGTGCAAAAGTGTAGATTTACCAGACCCACTAGGGCCTACAATGGCAACAAATTCGCCTCTTTCTATTGTAAGGTCAACTCCATCTAGGGCCACTACCTTGGAGTTTCCCTCTCCATATTCTTTTCTTAAGTTTTCTACTTTTAATATTTCCATAACTGCCTCCTTTTTCTTATGTCAAGGTAAGCATATAAAAGTAAAGTGATTTTTAGGTGACATTGTAAAATTTAATTTCAAATCTCGCTCCAGCATCAATATTTGAAACAGAAATTTCTCCGTTATTCTTTTCGACAATTGTCTTCGCCATGGCAAGGCCTATTCCAAAACCATTTGAGTCGGGGGTTTTATAAAAGCGTTTAAAGATTTTTTTCATATTCTCTTTTTCTATTCCTCCGCCATTGTCTTCAATGATTAAGCTTGTATAGAGGGGATTTTTGTAGGATGAAACCACGATTTTATCACAAGACGGTCTATTATCAGCATTTTTTATAATATTGATAAGGGCTTCTGCCAGCCAATAAAAATCTCCACAAATACTATTTTCCTTTAAACTTTTCTCTATTTCTACATTGGTAGATCTATTTAAGTCCAAACTGTCCATAGCATAATCCACCAATTCATATAAACGAATTTCTTCTTTTTTCATAAGATCTTTGTTGGCATCAAGGCTTGATAGTTTCAGTAAAATATCTGATAGGGAGTTTAATCTAAGAGTTTGTCTTTTTAAAATTCCTATGTCCTCATTAGCTGGAAAGTCCATCTCCAAATTTTCTATGGAAAAAAGCATAGATGTGATAGGAGTTTTGATTTGATGGGCGATGTCTTCTAGGTATTCGATTTGCTTTTCGCTATTTTTTCTACTTGTCTCTTTGGCTTCTACTATTTCTATAAAAAGCTTATAAATTTTATCTTCCAGAATTGAAAAATCATCTTGCTTCATAGGGATTTTGTAGTTCTGATTTTTCATATTTTCTATCAAATCTATAAGCTCATTTATCCTATTTTTCTTTCTTTTTTCTAAAATAGAATAAAGAAAATAAAGACTTATGAACCAAAATACATATACCATCACAGTTTCTCCTATATCCAACTTCTCTAAATATGAATCCAATACCTTCTTGTTATCACATTTCCTCTTGATAAGCTATTCTTCACTTTATTTTCTAAAACTCCACCATTGTTTTCTATAACTTTTATTGATCCTATATTATCGTCATCACAAGTAATCAAAACCTTATTTAAATTCAAGGTCTCTTTGCAATAGATTAGTGCCATAGAGAGCATTTTTGTCCCATAGTTCTTACAGCATTCAGATTGTCGAATTTCATACCCTATATTCCCACCATAATTCATTAAAGAAGAATTTAATTCATGCCTAATATTAATTTCACCAATAAATTTTTCTTTATCTATCAACCAAAATGTCGTTGCTTTAACATAATTTATAGGCAAATGAATACCATGTTCCAAGTTATAAGACCTCTCTATAATTGTCTCAGGATCACTAAAAAGTATTTCTCCATGGGGCCTAAATATCTCATCTTCTTCAATGGCTTCCATATAACTTTGAATAAATTTCTTGTGTGGTCTAATTAATTTCATAAGATCTCCTTTAATCTATACTATAAATTCAATCACTACTTAAAATTATAAACTTCAATCCATCCTATAACCAATTCCTCTAACAGTAGTGATAATTTCCTTATTAAGCTTTTCTCTGATTCTCTTAATAGTTGATGTAAGAGTATTGTCATTCACAAACTTATCCCTATCTTCCCAAAACATTTCTAGCAGCTGGCCTCTGGTATATACTCGGTGAGGATTTTTAATAAATAAGACTAGGATTTCATATTCAAGTGGAGTGAGTTCTATTTGATCACCTTTAAAATAAACTTTTGAGTCATTTAAATCTATTTTTATATCTTTGTAAGTAATCTTTTTATCTTGACCTAGAGGGAGAGTCCTTAAAGCGGCATCAATCCTTGCTCTGAGAATGGCAAGAGAAAAGGGCTTTGTGAGATAATCATCCGCCCCTTGGTCAAGAGAACGAATAATAAAATCCTCATCATTTTTTACTGTAGTCACGATTACTCGAATCTCTTTCTCCTTTAATTTTTCTATTAAGTGGTGGCCATCTTTATCTGGAAGATTTATATCTAAAAGCGCCACATCGATATCTATATTTATTTTATCCATGGCTCCATAATAAGATGCCGCAAGGTCTACTTCATAGCCCATCTTCCTTAAATACTTTGCCATTTGTAAGCCTATTTCTTCATTGTCCTCAATGATTAAAATATTCTTCATTCTTAGCCCCTTCGCCAATTAAACTTTTTATTTTCTTAGATTCCATCCCTAATCTCTTATTTCTACTTATAGTATACCATGGTCACCCATCCTATATGTAAAAACTAACTTAACCCGCTTAGCCAGAAAGGGAAAAACTTAGTCCTAGCCCAACATTTGACAAGGATTCTTTAAATTTTCCTAGGGGCATTTTTTTATTGCTTAAATTTCCTATTTTCTTTGCTTCAAGCCATAATGTCCTAAATATACCTTATATAAGTTCAAGTGCTTTTAATTTCCTTACATTATTTCTTACTTTACAGGCAATAAAATGCTAACTTTTGCGCCGATTTCATCTCTTCTATTTTCTAAAATAAGCCTTCCTCCGTGCATCTTGATGATTTGTTCAGCAACAAATAATCCGATGCCATAGTTTTCTTTTGAATGTCTACTTTTGTCTCCTTGGTAGAATTGATCTGTTGCATAGAATAAATCTTCCTTGGTAAATCCAGGCCCTTGATCCAATATGGATATTTCAAGTTGATCATTCTTGGAAGATATCCGTAACTCAAGGCTTGCGTTTTTAGAGCTATGGTCTCCTGCATTGCTGAGAATGTTCAGAAAAGCTCGCTCAAATTCTTTTGCATCTAACATCAATGATTTATTTTCATAATGAATATTTTCCAAAAGTTTAAGTTGGTAAGATGCTGTGAATTCTTTCGTTAGCTTTTCAATATTTTCTACAAATTTTTCTACTTTAACTTCCAGTAAGTTCAAGTCCTTTACTTGGTTCGATTTATTCACAAACATTAAGGTCTCAATATACTTACTAATACGGCTTGTATTTTTTCTTATATACTTAAGATATATTTCTTGGTCTTCTGTTAGGTCTGTTTCTCCTAATAATTCTGCATTTCCCCTTATAATTGCAAGGGGGGTTTTTATATCATGGCTTAAGGCTGCAATCTGATTTCTTTTTTTCTCTTCCTCTCTCCAATTTGTCTCTAAAGATGTACTGAGTCCTAGCTTCATTTTTTCTAGACTTTTTAATATTTCATTAAATTCCTGAATATTTGATTTTCCGATTTCAAAATCTAAGTTTTGTTTTCCGATTTCATCTGAAGCTTTAAGCAAAGGGTTTAATTCTCTTGAGATTTTCTTTGCCCAAATGAATGTGATGGTAATCATACTAATAAAGCAAAATAGTAGGAGTAAAGATAAGAATAAAATATTTATTTGTGGTAAATTTCTTTGCATCCAAGGGTTTCTATAAGAGGGTTTTAAATTATAGGCTACAACTACAGAGCCATCCGGCCTTTGTAGCTCCATAAAAGATAAGTTTGCATTGGAATAACCAGACCCCTTATGATAGTCAAGTGCCCTATCTTGCGTTTTTCCATTCATATTTGTCTCTAGCACTTTTCCATCTTTTGATAAAAATAGGTAGGATGTATTCTCTGGAAGTAATGATTTTTCGAATTTTTTTGAAGTGGCAATCTCTGTCTTTCTTTTGAGAAGTAAACTTTCGGTATAGTTTGCTGGAAATATCCACTTGAACTGGTAAGCAGCCTGTAGAACACCTAAGATGAATCCAATGGAAATGACGAGTCCTAGTCCAATGCTTAATAAATATTTAAAAAGTATCTTTTTAAGGGATTGCCCCTTTGCTTTTACTTCCATTTATATCCAATCCCCCAAACTGTTTCAATTGGATTTTCTCCATATTTTTGGAATTTTGCTCGAATATTTTTGATATGTTCTGCTATTGCAGATCCGTCTCCTATCCCATCAAATCCAAAGACAAGCTCGTATATTAGGTCTCTTGAAAATACTTGTCCCTTTCTTTTTGCTAGTAATTCGGAAATTTGATATTCAGATTTCGTTAAAGGAACTTTTTTGTCCACGACAAAGACTTCATTAGAAGATAAATCAAATCGAATTTCTCCTAGATTTAAACTCGTGTGTCGTTCTCGCCTTTCTCGTCTTAAATGTGCCTCGATACGAGCGACCAACTCTTCTGTACCAAAGGGTTTTGTAATGTAATCATCCCCACCAATGAATAACCCTTCCACGATATCTTCTTCCATGGTTTTTGCCGTTAAAAAGAGAATAGGGCAGTCTACTTTACTTCGAATTTCCTTACAAAAACTCATTCCGTCAATACCAGGCATCATCACATCAAGTAAAATCAAATCATATTTACTCAGTTTACTATGATCAACGTCTAAAGGATTTTGATATATATCGACTTTGTGGTTGTTCTTTTTCAGGATATTTTTTATAAGGATAAGCATATCTAACTCATCATCAATTGCAAGAATGAAAGACATTCCACCACCTCCTCATATTTTTCATAAACCACCTCTATTTTATTCACTAGCAGATTTCCCATCCCACCTATTAAACCAAATAATTGAGGAAATAAATAGGATTAAGATTATAAAACTCGCTACAAAACTCCACAATCTAAATTCTCTATAAACATAGGACGGATCCGAGGCCTTATCCACCATAATATACATAGCTGGAAGTCTGGAGACCCAAGTACAAGGTATAAAATACCAAATACGATCCACGAGAATTGTCATTGAAAGTAACGTAATCATTGTTTCTAGAAAACCCAATCCAATAGATGCCCCACTACTTAATACAATTGATACCCAAAAATGAATCACGTATAGAGAAAGGCTACTCATAAAAATTAAGCCCCCTTCAATAATCCAATCTAAGATATTTTGATATCCAGTTAGTATTGCAAAAATTATAATAGCTAAAGCAAGAGAAATAACAAATCCCAATTCTAATACAATAAGTTTTCCTAGATAAGCCTTCGTTCGAGATTTTGTAGTGGATAAAAGCACTTGAAATCTTCCCGCGCTTGCTTCCATATCAACAACTTTTGAAATAATAAAACTGCAGATTATTGGAATGACTCCTCCTAAAAGGACAAAATAAGTTTCTAGTATATCGCCTTCTCCAAAATTTTTTAATCCAGTGGTTTTTGATGCCACATAAAATAATAAAGAATAGGCTATGGGTAAAACTATGTGAACCCAAGGAAGCCAAGTGTGCTTGATTTTATAGAGTTCAGATTTTATACTATTTATCATTATTTTACCTCTTGCCTTGAAAACCATTTTGCGGTGATTGCTGTCAATACGATAAAGAGACCTATAGATAAAATACAGGGAACAAATATTGAGGTGGTTGATAGCATTGGGTTTGACGCTTCTACTGGAAGGCCACTTGGTAAAATATGCAGAACAGGAACCATTAATCTAATTCCCCAAGCATATGGACAATACATCCAAAAAGGACTGTCAGACAAGAAAATTCCTAATCCTAAACCCAATACTGCATTTATTGTAATACTTGCGATAAAGCCAAATTTTTTTGCCAAGAAAAAGCAACACGGAATTTGCCAAATATTCGTTATTATTAGTAAGACACTTGCAAATAGCAATCTTGAGAATCTATAGTTTGGTGTCAATTGCCCTCCAATAAAAAATTGAAACATATACACTCCTAGCATATGAATCATGGCAGTAACCGTCATATAAATTAGTGCTGTTATTATTTTTGAAACCCATAACTTTTTGAGGTTAATGTTTAAAGGGAAAACTCCTCTGTAGCTTAATTTTCTATCCTCTTTTCTATGCATCATTGCTGGTATTAAGGCAAAAGTTGCCGGCATGATGATGACGTACCACCAGTTATAGGCGTTGGTCGTGAAATAACTTGGCATGAGGAAAAATGATAATAAAATTAAAAATATCGGCATAATGACTAACAACTTTTTCAAAAAGCTATGCTTGTGTTTTAAATTTTCTGCAAGAATATACTTCATCATTTCTTACGCCCTCTTTCCACTTTTTACAACATCCATAAAAAGTTTTTCTAAGTTGTCACCATGATTCATCCTATTTTGATATTTCAATTCTCCATTATGAATAATCCCAATATAATCAGCAGTTTGTTCCACTTCTGCTAAAATATGACTCGATAAAATCACAGTGATTCCCTTTTCTGGAAAGCTTCGTATTAAATCACGCAATTCTTGAATTCCTAGTGGGTCGAGGCCATTTGTCGGCTCGTCTAAAATCAAAAGTTTCGGATTATTTAATAGGGCAATAGCAATGCCCAGTCTTTGTTTCATCCCTAAAGAAAACTGACCACTTTTCTTTTTGCCAGTATCTTTTAAATCTACTATTTCCAAAACTTCATCAATCCTCGAATCTGGCAGTCCCAATAGGAGGGTTCTTACTTTTAAATTTTCTCTAGCTGATAAGTTCTCATACAAGGCAGGCACTTCTATCAATCCACCAATATCTGATAAATCATTGCGAGTCCATTGGTGCTCTTCAAAAGTGATTTCTCCAGATGTTTTATGAATCATTCCAGTAATCATCTTTAGTGTAGTCGATTTACCAGCTCCATTAGGCCCTAGCAAGCCATATACAGAATTCTTTTTTATTTTTAAAGAAATGTTATCTACTACTTTTTGCTTGCCAAAAATTTTCGTTAGATTTTTTGTTTCTAAGATATATTTATCCATAAAAACCTCCTCTTTCTTCATTAAAGTATAAGAAATAAGTTTAAGGATTTTTTAAGGAAAATATCTAATGAATTTGAGTCTATCATATTATTAGGAGGCTTATCCTCCAAAGCCTATTGTAGATTTAAAAAAGGCTACTAGCAGAATGACCATGCCATTTGCTAGTAGCCTTTTTACTTGCCCTCACAGGTCAAAGACCTGGCTGGGCTTTTCCAGATAGGAAATCTTTTCACCAATAGTGGCCCTGAGGACATGCCGGGT
Source organism: Clostridiales bacterium SIT11 (assembly GCA_001299455.1). Classification (GTDB taxonomy): domain Bacteria; phylum Bacillota; class Clostridia; order Tissierellales; family Peptoniphilaceae; genus Urinicoccus. The sequence continues at coordinate 588,239 of CYUK01000003.1, forward strand.
CTCCTGGTCCCCCTTCTTAGTAACAAAGACCAGGTCATAGCTGTCATCGTCCGGGTCCACTCTTTTCACAGAGACCAGGTCTACCTGGTCCAGGGTCCTCTCTCTTAGGGGGAAGTAGGGGTAGTCTCCATTGGCCACCATCCTCTCCAGGGCCTCCTGGGTCATGACTTCCTTAAAGGGGTCATAGAGGGCGGGCAGGTCCTGACCCGGTTGTTGACTCGCTTCTAGGTCTCCATCCAGGCTAAGGACCTGGCCTGCCTGGCTAAGGTCTTCTTCCAACTGCCTCCAGTCCTCTTCCTTAAAGTCCAGCTGGACCAGGTAGAGCTGGGCAAAATCTTGGGTCAGGGCTTCAGCCGGGTCTTTGGCCTCTTTGGGGCCACAGGCCACCAGGACCAGGGCCAGACCTAATAAACTAAATATAGACGTTCTTTTCATAACATTCCTCTCTTACTTTTCTTGTGAAAAAACTTACAGTATCGTGGCCAACGACGCTCAATCTGTCAAATACCAAGTTTCCCATAATTCTACTGCAAGTAAACCATCACTAGACTCTTTATAATTTTTTCATCATCTTTAATGTAGTCATGTTTCCCTATTTTCTTGTTCTGGTTATTCTGGTGCTATTTACCAATTCAATTTTGTAGACCCACTTAAACTGGCTAAGCCTTACTTAAGCTATCGCCATTTCTATATCCAACTGAATTTAACAATAAATTATGGACAAACATATTTCCTCCCTCATTTTTTATAATAAGTGGTATGTAAAACATTGTTTTAATTCACACTATAATCAATTTATAGGATATAATAGTCTAATTTTACTATTTTGTCAAACGCTTTCATAGTAAAAAGGTTCTATAACAAATCCTGGAATCCCAACATTTATTATAGAGCCTATTTTAAGGGTCTTTCGAGTATAAAAAGAGGCGAGAATACATCTCACCCCAACATTTGACAAAAAGCCAAAATTATCCTTATAACAAAAAAACGTCACAATCCATCGATTGTAACGCTTATCTTGGCGTACCATAGAGGATTCGAACCCCTGGCCTTTTGGTCCGTAGCCAAACGCTCTATCCAGCTGAGCTAATGGTACAAATGGAGCGGAAGACGAGATTCGAACTCGCGACCCTCGCCTTGGCAAGGCGATGCTCTACCACTGAGCCACTTCCGCATAAATAATTTAAATGAAATTGTAAAGTTTATGGTGGAGGAGAGTGGATTCGAACCACTGAAAGCTGAGCTAACGGATTTACAGTCCGTCCCCTTTGGCCAACTCGGGAACTCCTCCAAGTATGGAGCTGGTGGGAGGACTTGAACCCCTAACCTACTGATTACAAGTCAGTTGCTCTACCAATTGAGCTACACCAGCCTATGTTGTTGTGTCCTAACTTATAATGCTTTCCTATTGAAATTTTGGCGACCTGGATCGGGTTCGAACCGACGACCTCCAGCGTGACAGGCTGGCATTCTAACCAACTGAACTACCAGGCCGCATTCTTTAAACTTTTTTGAAACCAACTTCATGACCTAACCCGATGAGAGCTATGCTCGAATCGTTGGTAGGTCAGATGCAACCAAATCCCCAAGAGAAATCTTTGATTTCGATTGGTTGGATTTGTCTGCGGAACTACCAGGCCCCAATCTTTATTTGGTGGGCGCAATAGGGCTCGAACCTATGACCCCCTGCTTGTAAGGCAGATGCTCTCCCAGCTGAGCTATGCGCCCAAATAATGGTGACCCCATCGGGATTCGAACCCGAGATACCGCCGTGAAAGGGCGATGTCTTAACCGCTTGACCATGGGGCCAAAAATATGGTAGCGGGAGAAGGATTTGAACCTCCGACCTTCGGGTTATGAGCCCGACGAGCTACCAGACTGCTCCATCCCGCGTCGTTTGTCTCCCTACTTTTTTTCAGGGTTTGGTGCCGAGGACCGGAATCGAACCGGTACGGTGTTTAACCACCGCAGGATTTTAAGTCCTGTGCGTCTGCCAGTTCCGCCACCCCGGCTTATGGCTCTCAGGGTGGGACTCGAACCCACAACCTACCGGTTAACAGCCGGTTGCTCCACCATTGAGCTACCTAAGATCATGGGACAGACTGGCTTGCGCTTGCTGTCTCCTTTTTTCACACTCTTGTTTTTTTCAAGTTGTTTGTCCGGCAATATCCTACTTTCCCAGGTCGTTGCCAACCAAGTAACATCGGCGCATGGAGGCTTAACTTCCGTGTTCGGGATGGGAACGGGTGGTACCCTCTAGCTATGGTCACCGGATACTATATGACTCCAATTTTTCTCTTGGTCAAGTCTTCGGCCGATTAGTACTTCTTAGCTCCACACATTGCTGTGCTTCCACCTGAAGCCTATCTACCTCATTTTCTTCAAGGGGCCTTATTCTTTCGATGGGAAATCTCATCTCGAGGCTGGCTTCGTGCTTAGATGCCTTCAGCTCTTATCCAGTCCAAACGTAGCTACTCAGCTGTGCACTTGGCAGTACAACTGATGCACCATTGGTTTGTCCATCCCGGTCCTCTCGTACTAAGGATAGCTCCTCTCAAATTTCCTGCGCCCACGACGGATAGGGACCGAACTGTCTCGCGACGTTCTGAACCCAGCTCGCGTGCCTCTTTAATGGGCGAACAGCCCAACCCTTGGGACCTACTTCAGCCCCAGGATGAGACGAGCCGACATCGAGGTGCCAAACCTCCCCGTCGATGTGGACTCTTGGGGGAGATAAGCCTGTTATCCCCGGGGTAGCTTTTATCCGTTGAGCGATGGCCCTTCCACGCGGTACCACCGGATCACTAAGTCCTGCTTTCGCATCTGCTCGAGTTGTCGCTCTCGCAGTCAAGCTCCCTTCTGCCTTTGCACTCTGCGCACGATTTCCGTCCGTGCTGAGGGAACCTTTGAGCGCCTCCGTTACTCTTTCGGAGGCGACCGCCCCAGTCAAACTGCCCGACTGACAGTGTCCCGCTTCCAGGTTCATGGAAGTCGGTTAGAATTCTAAGATAAAAAGAGTGGTATCCCACCGGTGGCTCCTCATATACTGGCGTACATGGTTCTCTGCCTCCCACCTATCCTGTACAGTTTATCTCAAAATCCAATGTCAACCTACAGTAAAGCTCCACGGGGTCTTTCCGTCCTGTCGTGGGTAAGCGGCATCTTTACCGCTACTACAATTTCACCGGATCCTTTGTTGAGACAGTGCCCAAATCGTTACACCTTTCGTGCGGGTCGGAACTTACCCGACAAGGAATTTCGCTACCTTAGGACCGTTATAGTTACGGCCGCCGTTTACTGGGGCTTCAGCTCGGAGCTTCGCTTATGCTAACTCGTCCCCTTAACCTTCCAGCACCGGGCAGGTGTCAGCACCTATACTTCGTCTTTCGACTTCGCAGATACTTGTGTTTTTGGTAAACAGTCGCTTGGGCCTTTTCACTGCGGCCCCCCTTAGGGGGCTCCCCTTCTCCCGAAGTTACGGGGTCATTTTGCCGAGTTCCTTAACAAAGGTTCTTCCGCTCGTCTTAGGATTCTCTCCTCACCTACCTGTGTCGGTTTACGGTACGGGCGATGGGGCCTCTTAGAAGCTTTTCTTGGCAGTTTGGGGCGGGAGACTTCTCTACTTGTTTTCAATCCGCATCACACTTCAACTTCTTCAGAAGACGGATTTGCCTATCTTCTAGTCTTTGTGCTTGCACGCCGCACCAACTGGGCACTCTCTTTTCCCTCCTGCGTCACTCCTTCATCATCGACCTCATCGGTACAGGAATTTCCACCTGTTGTCCATCGACTACGCTTTTCAGCCTCGCCTTAGGTCCCGACTTACCCTGAGTGGACGAGCCTTCCTCAGGAATCCTTGGGTTTTCGACGGGTGAGATTCGCACTCACCTCTCGCTACTCATGCCAGCATTCTCTCTTGTATGGGCTCCACATTGGCTTACGCCTTATGCTTCTCTGTCCATACAATGCTCCTCTACCAACGTTTACACGTTCCACGATTTCGGTATCTATTTTAGCCCCGGTTATCTTCGGCGCAGAGTCACTTGACTAGTGAGCTATTACGCACTCTTTCAATGGATGGCTGCTTCTAAGCCAACATCCTAGTTGTCTGAGTAACTCCACATCCTTTCCCACTTAAATAGAATTTGGGGACCTTAATCGGTGGTCTGGGCTCTTTCCCTTTCGACAATGAAGCTCATCCCTCACTGTCTGACTCCGTAGGTGCTGTTTGGGTATTCGGAGTTTGATAGGCCGCGGTAACATCAAATGTCCCTTGGCGATTCAGTGCTCTACCCCCCAAACATTTCTTCCTACAGGCTAGCCCTAAAGCTATTTCGAGGAGAACCAGCTATCTCCGTGTTCGATTGGCTTTTCACCCCTATCCACAGGTCATCCGATAGCTTTTAAACGCTACCCGGTTCGAGCCTCCATGTCGTTTTACCAACACTTCACTCTGCCCATGGATAGATCACACGGTTTCGGGTCTACAACCTCAAACTCTTCGCCCTCTTCAGACTCGGTTTCCCTACGGCTCCGAAGTTTGTCTTCTTAACCTTGCTTGAAATCGTAACTCGCTGGCCCGTTCTACAAAAAGTACGATATCGTGGCGTATGCCACTTTATCTGCTTGTAAACATCAGGTTTCAGATTCTATTTCACTCCCCTCCCGGGGTTCTTTTCACCGTTCCCTCACGGTACTATGCGCTATCGGTCACCAAGGAGTATTTAGCCTTAGGGGGTGGTCCCCCTGTATTCCCACAAGGTTTCACGTGTCTCGTGGTACTCTTTGGAGTTCGCTCTGTTTGCATTTCGTATACGGGACTCTTACCCTCTCTGGCGAATCTTCCCAGATCCTTCTACTATACAAACACAGTCGTTACGCTCCTGGGCTCTTTCCCGTTCGCTCGCCGCTACTTGGGAAATCGAGGTTTCTTTCTTTTCCTCAGGGTACTTAGATGTTTCAGTTCCCCTGGTCTTCCTTCCTTAAACTATGGATTCATTTAAGGATCTATGAGGTTTGCTCATACGGGTTTCCCCATTCGGACATCAACGGATCACTGTCTATGTGCGACTCCCCGTTGCTTTTCGCAGCTTATCACGTCCTTCATCGGCTCTTGGTGCCAAGGCATCCACCTGATGCTCTTTCTAACTTGACCTTTGTTTCAGTTTCCTTAAACTGTTTGTTTCTATCCGGTAAAAATGTCCTTTCTTTACTCTCGTTTTCGATTGTCTTTAGAAATTCTCATTCTTACTTTTTAAATTGGAGTATATAGTTGTCATTGTGCATCTATCTTTCTATTAAAAATAAAAAGACTCAATTTTTTGGCCAAAATGGCCAATGGTGGAGATGAGGAGATTCGAACTCCTGACCCCCTGCTTGCAAGGCAGGTGCTCTCCCAACTGAGCTACACCCCCACATGAATTAGTTCATGTGACCAAAGATTAAGAGTGTAAGAGAAAAAGAAGTAGCTTGATTGCTCAAGGTCTAGTTCTTTCATGAGCTCCTTAGAAAGGAGGTGATCCAGCCGCACCTTCCGATACGGCTACCTTGTTACGACTTCACCCCAGTCATTGATCCTACCTTCGACGCCTGCCTCCAAATGGTTAGCTCGGCGGCTTCGGGTATTACCAACTCCCATGGTGTGACGGGCGGTGTGTACAAGACCCGGGAACGCATTCACCGCGACATTCTGATTCGCGATTACTAGCAACTCCGACTTCATGTAGGCGAGTTGCAGCCTACAATCCGAACTGAGATCGGCTTTTTGAGATTCGCTTGAGATCGCTCGCTTGCTGCTCTCTGTACCGACCATTGTAGCACGTGTGTAGCCCAAGGCATAAAGGGCATGATGATTTGACGTCATCCCCACCTTCCTCCGATTTATCATCGGCAGTCCCTTTAGAGTTCCCATCCGTAATGCTGGCAACTAAAGGTAAGGGTTGCGCTCGTTGCGGGACTTAACCCAACATCTCACGACACGAGCTGACGACAACCATGCACCACCTGTTTTACTGTTCCGAAGAAAGGGTCTATCTCTAGACCGGGCAGTAAAATGTCTAGCCTTGGTAAGGTTCTTCGCGTTGCTTCGAATTAAACCACATGCTCCGCTGCTTGTGCGGGTCCCCGTCAATTCCTTTGAGTTTCATGCTTGCGCACGTACTCCCCAGGCGGAGTGCTTAATGTGTTAACTGCGGCACCGAGTAACCCCGACACCTAGCACTCATCGTTTACAGCGTGGACTACCAGGGTATCTAATCCTGTTTGCTCCCCACGCTTTCGTTCCTCAGCGTCAGTTTAAGTCCAGTAAGTCGCCTTCGCCACCGGTATTCTTCCTAATATCTACGCATTTCACCGCTACACTAGGAATTCCACTTACCTCTCCTTAACTCAAGTCTACCAGTTTCCAATGCTTACATGGGTTGAGCCCATGCCTTTCACATCGGACTTGATAAACCGCCTGCGAACCCTTTACGCCCAGTGATTCCGGACAACGCTCGCCCCCTACGTATTACCGCGGCTGCTGGCACGTAGTTAGCCGGGGCTTCCTCCTATGGTACCGTCATTATCTTCCCATAGGACAGAGCTTTACGACTCGAAAGCCTTCATCGCTCACGCGGCGTCGCTGCATCAGGGTTTCCCCCATTGTGCAATATTCCCCACTGCTGCCTCCCGTAGGAGTTTGGACCGTGTCTCAGTTCCAATGTGACCGTTCACCCTCTCAGGCCGGTTACTGATCATGGCCTTGGTGGGCCGTTACCTCACCAACTAGCTAATCAGACGCGAGACCATCTTTCACCACCAGAGTTTTAACATCTCCTCCATGCGAAGGAAGTGTGTCATAGGGTATTAATCCCGGTTTCCCGAGGCTATCCCCTTGTGAAAGGCAGGTTTCTCACGTGTTACTCACCCGTCCGCCGCTAATCCATTTCATCGTCACTCCGAAGAGTTCTGTTGAAATTTCATCGCTCGACTTGCATGTGTTAGGCGCGCCGCCAGCGTTCGTCCTGAGCCAGGATCAAACTCTCGATTAAAAAGTTCTTTTCCATTTTAAAGTCTGTTGACTGACTCGGATTCTTCACTGAAGTTCTCCGCTTATTTGCTTCATGTGTGTTTTCTCTTACACTATTTATTTTCTTTGGTGCATCCCATCTCTTTACGAGATAGCTTAGTTATTATACCAAGGGTCAAAGGTCATTGTCAAGAGCTTTTTTACAAAGTCTTTAGATGAAGTTGACCTCGGTTAACAACATACATTAGTATAGCAAGTTTAAAGGGTCCTGTCAAGGACTATTTTTTCTTGCCGGGCTGCCTTTTTGCGACAGCTCATATATACTATAACGAATTGTCTTCTGTGTCAAGACCTTTTTTTAGGTTTTCTAAATAATTTAACCAGTCCACCATTTCCTTGGAATTTTTCAAGTTAAAGGCCGCTTCTCCATGGTAGATGGCCTGGTCTAGGTTTTCTTCTCCATAGAGATAGGAAAGGTTGTGGTGGATGGTGTAGGGATCAAAACCTGTTTCCAGGGCTTTTTCGTAGGCTTCCCTGGCTTTTTCTACTTCTTCTAAGCCCAAATAGGCAAGACCCATCCGTTCATAGTAGTAGGGATTTTCAGCAATGTCCAAGGCTTCCTTTAAATTCTCCAGGGCTCCTTCATAGTCTTCCTTGGCCAGGGCGATAGAGGCCTTAAAAAAGGAAATCTGATCCGGATTCGGATAGTTGCCTGAAACTTTATTTAAGTGGGCCGCGGCCCGATCCAGGTCCTGGACATGGAGGTAGGACTGGACGGCTTCCATATTGGCATAGTCCTCCAATTCTTCTACAGCTTCCCTGGCCTTGATTTTTACTTCTTCCTGGCCCTGGAGGGTAAGAACTTCCTTGGCATAGTGTCTGGCCTTGATGTAGCGGCCGGTTCCGGCATAGAGGCTACTCATGTGAAGGAGGGCCTGGGGATAAAAGGGGCTGTCCTTGCCTACTTGGTTGTAGGCTTGAATTAACCGACTTACTTCAGCATCTAAATCCTGGCCCTGGAGGTCTTTTCCTGCCAGGTCCTTTTCTTCCAGGCTGGTTAAAAGATAGGTTAAGTCTTCTTCCTGGATGCCTAGGTCCTTGAGACTGCCCAGAAGGGCTTTTTTTAGGTCCTGGTCTTCAATCTTCAGCATAATATCTTGGATAAGTCTAGGAATAAAGGGGGAATTTACAAGAATTTGGTCATAGCCCTTGTCCAGGGCCAAATTTCTGTTGACGTAAAAGCAAAGAGCCATCCCCTTTAAAAATTCCGTATAGGGAATGGCTTCCTTCCAAGTTTTATCTCGAGCTCCCTGGATGAGGGATGTCCTTAAAAGAGGAAGGTCCTCTCCCCTTTCCACCCTTATAGGGCCTAGGTCCAAGTCTTCATTCATGGTTAAAAATACCAGTTCATCTTCTAAATTCATTGTTCCCACTCCCTCATATAGGCTCTCTTTCTAGGATTACTGGTGGACAAAATGGTGTAGAGGTGGCCTCGAAAAACGACATAAAAGCAGTGGATGACCTGGAGGAGAAGGTAGGGGTAGGCTGACCGAAAGAGGTTGACACCTAAAAGGCCAACAGGTCCATAAACTGTTTCCGGCACCGTTTCATTAAAGACCATGTAGCTTAAGAGGGTGGTCCCCCCAAGGCCGGCCATAACCACCAAATAGATTAAAAGGGCCAGGAGCCAGTGGAGGCCATTGACCCGGTAAAAGTCCAAGAAGTGCTGGGGAAGGTCTCCAGGCCGGTCTCCACTTATATAGACCATCTCATTGACAGGGTTGACAAATAGAAAGAGGAGGATGGCAATAATTTCTGGTCCAATAAAGCTGGAAAGAAGTAACTGGACCAGCCACAGGACAAGAGATACGGTCCAAATATTGGATAGGATGCCCCGGGCCTCTCCTTGGATGCCCGCCTTGGTCAGGGGTCGTCCCTTAAGAAATAGGTAGAGCATGGCCAGGTAATAGGTTAAAAGGTACATGGATACAATAAATTGAATAAACCCTGCCCCAAAGGATAGGCTCCTGGGAAGGGAAGAAAAAATCAATTTTAACAGGATACAAAAGACAATAGGAAATAAAAAAATCAAAAGAGCATCCCTTCCCTGGTTTTTAAAACTGGCCAGGGTTTTTTTCATGGCGTCTTTGTAGACTTGAACAAGGTCAAGCATGGTCTTCCTCCATTTCAATCACTTCTGTGTCTTGCTTACGATAGTCAAAAATAAGGTAGTGGGACGGTCCCCTGTAAACTTGGACTTCCTTAATCAGGTCCTTAATCTTAGGCCGGTTAAGACCCAGAGCCTCTTGGACCTCTTCCCTATGAAGAAAGTCATGGAGGTCCCCCTTTACAAGAGGCGTCCAGGCTTTATCTCTTAAATAGGCCGGCAGAGGGCCCTTGTTGTGGAGCCTGTAGTCTAAAAAGACTTGGGCTTTCAGGTCTTTTCCCTTGAGACCCTGGTTTTCTCCATAGGCATAGAGAATGCCGTAGAGGTCCTTTCTCTGGTGGTGGACCAAATGGTGGCCCTGAGCCTTATAATAGGCTGCCAGAGATTGGAAGTATTGGTAGGGATTTAAGTTCAAGGCCTTCATAAGATAGGCATTGGTCTTTTCAAAATACTGTTCATTGTGAAACTTGTCCACCATGTCTTCGAAAATTTTCAGGTCCTGGACTTCCTGGGCGGATAGCCAGGGAGTTGCCAGGATTTCATAGGGAGGCCTATCCCTATAAATCAAGCCATAGTCCTGGGCCTTGTTCCTCAAATGAGACCCCTTTAAAAGTTTTAAAAAACCCACTTGGATTTTTTCCGCCCCTAGGCTGTAGCTGTCATTAAAACTTTTTTCAAATTCTTCCAGCCCCTCATAAGGAAGACCTAGGATCAGGTCCACATGCTGGTGGGTTGTCCCAAAGCCCTGGATTTTTTCCACCACTTCTGTAAGTTTCTCAAAGTCCATGGTCCTTCGAATGGCTTTCAGGGTCTCAGGATTGGTAGATTGGATGCCCAGCTCCAGTTGAAAGAGCCCCTTGGGGGTATCCTTAAAATAGGAAATCATCTTTTGACTCATTAAATGGGCTGTGGCTTCGAAGTGGAAGTTAAAGTTTTCTAGCTTCAGGCTTTGAATAAAATCCATCAAGGCAAAGGCCTTGTCTTCATCGGCATTAAAGGTCCGGTCCACAAATTTGATTTGCTTGACTCTATAGGAAAGGAGCCGGCGAATCTGGTCAAAAACTCGGTCCTGGTCCACAAAGCGGACAGGTCCCAGGACAGAAGACAGGCAAAAGGCGCAGCGGAAGGGACAGCCCCGGGAGGATTCCAGGTAGGCAATCCGGTTGCTCAAGTCTTCCTCTTCCAAATAAGGATCCGGCAGGTCTTCCAGGTCCAGGAGGGGAGCCTCTTGGGTCCTCATCAAGGTCTGGCCCTCCCTGTAAACTAGGTTGGGGACTTGGTGGATTTCCCGGATGCCCAGGCAATATTCCTGGTAGGCGGGAAAACTGACTTCTCCTTCTCCAAGGAGGACATGGTCAATCTGGGGATTTTTTTCCATCAAATCTTCTGTCTCAAAGGAAACTTCCGGACCTCCAAGGACAATTTTTGCCTGGGGCCGGACTTTTTTCAAGTCGCTGGCCACCTGGAGGACCTGGTCTAAGTTCCATATATAGGTAGAAAATCCATAAACCTGGGCTTCTTCTTCTAAAAGACTTCCGTAGATATCATCCAACTTTTGGTTAATCGTATACTCCCGAATCACCGTTTCCTTCCGGCCCAGGGCCCGAAGGTAGCGGATGGCCAGGTTGGTGTGGATATACTTGGAGTTGATTCCAACAAGGACAAATTTCATTACATTTTTTCCGGAGCCTGAATGCCTAAAAGGTCTAGGCCTTGAGCCAGGATAGTTTTCACTCCATAAGACAGGAGGAGTCTTGCCTTTTTCACATCTTCATCTTCTGTGTTAATTTGATTGTGGGTGTAGTACTTGTTAAAGGTCTTGGCCAGGTCTGTAATATACCGGGTAATAAAATAGGGCTCATACTTTTCCAGGGCATCCATGGCCACATCTCCAAAACGAGACAGTTTTTTCAAAAGTTGTTGTTCCTCATCTAGAGCCAGGTTTTTAGGGTCTACAGGGTCTTCCAACTTAAAGTCTCCCTTTTTCAAGAGAGAGCAAATCCGGGCATGGGTGTATTGAACATAGGGGCCAGTTTCTCCTTCAAAGCTCAGGGTTTGGTCCCAGTCAAAGACATAGTCCTTGATCCTTTGGTTAAAGAGCTCTTGGAACTTGACAGCCCCGATTCCCACCATCTTGGCCAGGTCTCGGCGATTGTCCATTTTTTCTCCCCGGTCTTCTTCTCTTTCCAGTAAAATTTCATCCACCTTGTCAATGGCCTTGTTTAAAACATCTTCCAGGTAAACCACCTTGCCGCGGCGGGTGGATAGGGTTCCATCTTTTAGGGCCACCATGCCAAAGGCCACATGAACCATGTCCTCTTCCCAATCATAGCCCATTTTCTTCAAAATAGCCTTTAATTGTTGGAAGTGGAGACTTTGTTGGCTCCCCACCACATAAATGCTCTTGTAAAAGTCAAATTCCTTTTTCCGGTAGAGGGCAGTAGCCATGTCCCGGGTCAAGTAAATAGAAGACCCGTCCTTTTTAACAATAATGGCCGGGGGTAGGTCATCTCCAAAATCTACAATTCTCGCTCCTTGAGAATCTGTTAAAACTCCCTTTTCTTCCATTAAGTCCACGGTGTCCTTTAACATGGGAGAATAGAAGGACTCCCCTGTATAGTAGTCAAAGTGGATGTCTAGAAGTTTATAGACTCTTTGGAATTCTTCCAGGCTCACTTCCCGGAACCATTCCCAAAGTTCCACTGCCTTGGGGTCTTGGTTTTCCAGTTTGACAAACCAGTTTCTGGCATTGTCTAAAAGTTCCGGATTGTCCTTGGCTTCTTCATTAATCCGGACATAAAGTTTTACAAGTTCAGGAATAGGGTTTTTTTCAATGACTTCTTGGTCTCCCCAGCGGAGGTAGGCTTCAATCATCATCCCAAACTGGGTCCCATAATCTCCTAGGTGGTTAATGGCAATGGTCTTATAGCCTAAAAAATCTGCAATTCTTTTTAGGGAATCCCCAATAACAGTGGTCCGAATATGGCCAATATGGAAGGGCTTGGCAATGTTAGGGGAAGAATATTCCAGGACAATGGTCTTGCCTTGGCCTGGATTGACTCGACCGAAGCCTTCCTTCTTTTCCTTTAAGTCCTCTAAAATATCCTTGGTAAATTCTTCTGAATTAATAAAGAAGTTTAAATAAGCTCCGGCACTTTCCACCTTCCGAAAGGAGGGGGAAGAAATTTTCCCAGCCAGGTCTTCTGCAATGGTCTTGGGATTTTTCCGGTAAATTTTAGCTAGAAAAAAACAGGGAAAAGCAAGGTCTCCCAGGTCTGGACTGGGAGGAAATTCAATAAGCTCTCCTATATCTTCCTTGGTCAGGTCCTTACATTCCTTGGCCAAGAGTTCAATGACTTCATTTTTATACTTATGCATGTAGCCTCCTTATTTTAAATAGGCAAGGGTAACTCCGTAGCCACCTTCACTTGCCTTGGCATCTTCATATTTTGTGACGATATGGTAGGCCTTTAAGAAGGCCCGCACCTTTTCTCGCAAGACTCCAGTTCCCTTGCCGTGGATAATCCGGACGGTTTTTAAGCCTGAAAGATAGGCATCGTCCAGGTACTTTTCCAGGAGGGGCCTGGCCTCGTCAAAGGTCTTTCCTCGCAGGTCAATTTCTGTCTTCAGATTTTTAGACTTTTGCGAAATCATGGACTTGGTTTGGACCCGGCCCCGCTCCCTTTCTTCCGATTCGGCAAAAGTCAGGCTGTCCAAGGGGAGGTTGACCTTGAGAATTCCTAATTGAACTAGGACTTGGCCGCTGTTGTCTGGTCCTTCCAAAACCTGGCCCTTTTGGCCCAGGCTCTTGGAATAGACCGTATCTCCCACTTTGACCTCCTTAATGGGCTTGGCCACTTTTTCTAAGACCAAGCCTGGCCCATCTTTTTCCAAGCCCCGGAGGTTTTCTCCAAGATAGGACCGGGCCTGTTGGACCTTCCGCTCCCGGTCTGAGGCATTTAAACCCTTGGCTTCCTTGATTTCTAAAAGGGCCAGTTCAGCTTCTTCCTTGGCCTTGGCCAGAATTTTTCTAGCTTCCTCCCGGGCCTCCTTGAGGTAGCGGTCCTTTTCTCTCTGGGTCTTGTCCAGCTCCCGGTCCAGGTCTTTTTTGACCTTTTCCAGCTGGCTCCTAGAAGCTTCTTGGGCCTTTTTATGCTTGCTCAGGCTCTGCCTTTCTGCTTCCAGGCCTTCCAGAACATCTTCAAACTTCAAGGAATCCTCATGGATATAGGACCGGGCCTTGTCTATATATATTTCCGGCATCCCCAACCGCCTAGAAATTTCAAAGGCATTGGACTTGCCGGGACTTCCAATCCGCAGCCGATAGGTAGGTGACAGGGTCTCTAGGTCAAATTCCATACCGGCATTGGCCACCCCAGGCTGGGTCAAGGCATAAATTTTCAACTGGTTGTAGTGGGTGGTGGCCATGGTCAAAATTCCCTCTTGGAGGAGGGAGTCAATCACTGACATGGCCAGGGCTGCCCCCTCTGTGGGGTCTGTTCCTGCTCCCAATTCGTCAAAGAGGACCAGGTCCAGGGGACTGGCCTTCTTTAAAATATCCACAATATGGACCATGTGGGAGGAGAAGGTGGACAAACTCTGTTCAATGGACTGTTCATCTCCAATATCTGCATAGATTTCATGGAAAATCCGGATGACAGACTGGCTGGCCGCTGGAATAAATAGTCCTGCCTGGGTCATGAGGGTTAAGAGGCCCACTGTCTTCAAAGTGACAGTCTTCCCACCTGTGTTCGGGCCTGTAATAATCAGGGAGGTAAAGTCTCCCCCTAAATCCACATCAATGGCCACAACCTTTCTCGGGTCCAGGAGGGGATGGCGAGCTTCCAGTAAGTGGAGTTCTCCCTTTTCTGTCAAGTCTGGCCGGTTGGCATTTTGACTCAGAGCCAGTTTCCCCTTGGCAAAAATAAAGTCCAGGTCTCCCATAATTTGGTCGTTGGCCTCTAGGAGGTCCAGGTGGCTGGCCAGCTGGTCAGACAGGTCCTTTAGGATTTTTAAAATTTCCTGTCTTTCTTCAATTTCCAGTTCCCGGAGTTGGTTGTTTAATTCTACCACAGCCATAGGCTCGATAAAGACTGTGGCTCCAGAGGCGGAGGTGTCATGGACCAGGCCCTTGACTGTGGACTTGTTTTCCCTTTTGACAGGAAGGACATACCGACCCTCCCGCATGGTGACAATGGAATCTTGTAAGTATTTTTGTCCATCTCCTGTAATCCATTGGTTGAGCTTCGTCCGGACATCGGATTTTTTCTTGACCATAGACTGGCGAATCCGCTTTAAGCCGGGACTGGCATCGTCAGCAATTTCTGTTTCTGAAAGAATGACCTGGCTAATCCGGTCTTCCACCTGTCTTAGGGGGGTGATGGCCCGGACCAGGGCCTGGATCCGGGGAGGAGCTTCTTCTTCCTTGAAAAATTCCCTGAGATAACGGGCCCCACGAAGGGCATCTCCCAGGTCCATTATTTGCCCGATTTCCAAGGCTCCTCCCATGGCCAGGCGCTTGTAGGACGGAGTGTGGTCTGAAATCCCCACCATGGGAGGCGTCGACCTCTTGGTCAGGACTTGGACTGCTTCTTCTGTGTCCTGAAGGTTGCCTTGAATTTCTTCAAGGTTTGTGGAAATTTCCAGGGTCCTGGCCCGGTCTTTTCCTGGCTCTGAACTAGCATGGTCGGCAAGTTTATCTGTGATTTTATGGAATTCTAAAATGTTTAAAACTCGTTTATTCATAAATATCCTCTCCTAAAATCCCTCGCTTGTAGTGGCCATAAGTCCAGCCTCCATAGCGGTCCTTCAATATTCCCTTTACCTGGTCTTCCGGCTCTCTTAGGCTGGCCAAAACTTCTCTTAGAGGTTCGTCCTGAAACTGGCCCTTGACCCGAAGGTTAATGCCTGGGTCCAGGTAAGTTTTCTTTTTCCCTCCCAGGTAAAGAGGGAGGGCATTGTAAATCCAGGTCTTGTCCTTCTTCCGCCGGAAGGGGAACTGAGCCCCTGTCTTGTCTTCTAAATAATAAACTTCAGCCAAGGGGCAGGTCTCGCACTTCCTGTCCTCTCCACAGCCCTTGACCAGGGCATTGGGGCAGTGGTCCATAATCATGGACCGTAAAAATCCATAATAAAGGGTGGTTAAATCACCGCCTGCCTTTTCTAGCATTTTCTGGGCTTGGAGATAGGTCGCCTCATAAGAAATGTCTATGGAATCAAGGCCCAATTCCCGGGCCATGGCTATCGCCTGGCTGTTGAAAATATTTAAGCCGGGACCCCCGTGGATTTTAAGGCCTTCCAAGTCCTTCCTATAGGCCAGGGGCCAAAGATTGTCTGCTTCAATCCCCTGGATTTTCCCTAGCTCTGCCAGGGCCCTGGCCCTTTTTATTTCCTCTTCCCCCTGGGGTCCCGTCACAATGGGAGGAAGGCTATAATAGACCTCTCCCTGAAAATCTTTGAGACCTTCAATGACTTTCAGGTCATCTGTGAAAATCCGGTCCACTTTCTCCAGGTCCTCCGGTTTTAAACCTTGGAAGACTTCCCAATTTTCCAGGCTCAGGGAAGTCTTTCCAGCCTGGATTTTTTCTCGGGAAATTTCCGGAAGTTTTCCAAGGTCTAATTTTTGCCGACTGGGACTATAGATCTTCAAAAGACCTTCCACCGCCTCCCGCCGTAAGGCATTTAAAGCCTTCACAGGCAGGAAGAGGTCCTGATCCAGGTCCAAGTCCAGACTTTTTAAATAAAAGGGCGTGTCCCCTAACTTATTCATTTGGTCCAAAACCCGGTCAGGGCTTAAACCCTGTTTTTTTGCCTTGTCAGGAACCGGTCCCTGGACAGAAATCCGCTTCGGCTGAAAAATCTCTAGGGAAATGGCCTGGCCTGCCTTGATTTTTAACTGGCCTTCCAAGCCAATGGGGTCTAGGGACCCTGGAAGAGTCTGGTCTTCCCTGGCCCGGGAGGTCCTGTAAATTGAAGATCCTTCCTTGGGAAGATAGGGGAAATTCAGGATCTGCCTTCCCTTGGCCAGGTCTTCATTGACTTCAAAGCCCCGGCTGTCCCCTTGTCTATCCAGGTAGGAAATTCCGTCTCCATTTTTTAAGGCCTGGTCCAGGAAAATACTTTGCTTGTCCAAAACTTTTCCTACAAGAATTCCCTTATTTTTTCCATGGTCTTCCGTCATAAAGTCCTTGCCAAAGGCTCCAAAGGTCCGGCCCTTGGTAAAGCCCCGGTTAAAGGCCTCCTTGGCCCTAGTCTCCAGGTCCTTGTCCCTCTTTCCCTCTAGGGCCTTTTGAAACATCTGGGTGACATAGGCCACATAAGAGGGCTTTTTCATCCGACCTTCAATTTTAAAGGAATCCACTCCCAGGTCCAGAAGATCTTCTACATGGTCCAGGGTCCAGAGGTCCCTAGGACTTAAAAGATAGCCTGAAAGATAATTTTTCCCCTGGCCATCAACCAAGTCATAGGTCTTCCGGCAGGGCTGGGCACAGTCTCCTCGGTTGCCAGACCGGCCGCCAATATAGGAAGACATGGTACACTGGCCGGAATAGCAAACACAGAGGGCGCCATGGACAAAGACTTCCACTTCAATAGGAACTTCTTCCTTGATTCGTTTGATTTCCTCCAGGGGCGTTTCCCGGCTTAAAACCACCCGAGAAAATCCCAGGTCCTTTAAAAGCCGAGCCCCTTTAACATTGTGGATGGTCATTTGGGTGGACCCGTGGAGGTCCATAGAGGGCAAAATGGAGCGAAGCACCCGTACAAGACCTAGGTCCTGGACAATAAAGGCATCCACTCCAATTTTTGCCAAGTCTACTGCCTTTTCTCCTGCCCGGTCCAATTCCCTGTCAGAAAGAAGGGTATTTAAGGCCAGGTGGACCTTGGCTCCCTGGCTATGGGCAAGGTCTACCGCCTCCTTAATTTCTTCCAAACTGAAATTTTGAGCATGGGCTCTGGCAGAAAAGTCTTTTTCTCCCAAATAAAGGGCATTGGCCCCAGCAGCTAGGCCGGCCTTAAAGGCCTCCATGCTTCCCGCTGGGGCTAAAATTTCCGCTCTTGTCAATCCTCTTCACTCCCGTTTAGGATGGATATTTCCTTTTGCAGGTCCACTAAGGTCATCTGGTCTTCATAGACCTTGTCTTCCAATTCCTTAATCTTTTGCTCCAGGTTCCGACCTTGGTCTATCAGGTCTTGTTTTTCCTTTTCCAAGATCGCCTTTTCTCCATCCAACTTTTTCAATCTGGCTTCCAGGTTTTGCCGGTCTTCATTCAAGGACTCCCACTTCTTGTGCCAATCCTTCCGGTCCTCCTTGGCCTGGGCCACTTGGCCTTCCAGCTTCCGGTTTTCCTCTTGGAGGAGGCGGAGGTTTTCCAACTTGGGATCATTGGCCGTCAAGTCCTTGGTTTCTTCCTTGGCCTGGTAGAGCTCATCCATTAGGTTTAAGCTGGTTAAAACTAAGCCCTGGACTTGGTTTAAGCGAAAGTTTGACGCAGCCGTTTCCTGGATTCTCCTTGTCAGGTCCTGGGCCATTTCCTTCAGCCGTTTTTCGTCACTGGATCCTAGAACATAAAAATTCATTCCATCGATTTCAACCTGAATCCCTTTCATGGTTCATCCCCCTTTGATTTTTCCTAGTCTCTTAAATGCCCGTCCATTTTTTCTTCCACTGCTTGAATGATTTTTTCCACAATGGGAGCGACTTCTTCATCCTTTAAAGTGTGGTCCTTGCTCTTAAATTCCATGCTAAAGGCCACACTCTTCTTGCCTGGCTCAATGCCTTGGCCCCGATAGATGTCAAAGACTTCAAAATGACTTAAAAGGTCTCCGGCAATGTCTTCCACAAGAGCCTTGACGCCACCAATTTCTTCTCTTTCCCCCAGGATAAAGGCCAGGTCCCTAGAGCTGCTGGGATATTTTCCTTGGTCTTGGTACTTCACTTCCATCTTAGGTGCCCTAATCATTTTTTCAAAGTCTAATTCTGCCACATAGGCCCTTTGCTTCATCTTATAATTTTCTAAAACCCGGGGATGGACCTCTCCAAAGACCCCGTAGAAGTCCTCTCCTAGGTAGACTTCCCCACTCCGACCTGGGTGGAGGAAGGGACAATTTGCTCGTTTTACAGACACTTGGCCTAGGCCAATGGAGGCAAAAATTTCTTCAATGCTGGCCTTTAAGAAGTAAAAATCTTGGTCCCCATAAAAGCCCAGGCTCAGGCGCTTACGTTCGGTCGGCAGGTTGTCCTTGTCCTTTTCTAGGGAGAAGGTGTTGCCAAATTCATAGCCAAAGGCTTCCGGATTTTTCCGGTTCATATTTTTAGAAATCACATCCAACAGATTGGGAACCAGGGTGGACCGCATAACGCTGTATTCTTCTCCTAGAGGGTCCAAAAGCTCTACACTCCTCCTTAGAGGGCTGTCCTTTTCCAGACGAATCCGGTCATAGGCCTTGGGGCTCATAAAGGAAAAAGTCATCCATTCATTGTAGCCCAGGCTCAGGAGTTGTCTCTTAATCCGGCTTTCCAATTGCCGGCTCAGGGGCTTTCCTCCTCGGGTCAAAAGACCAGACAAGGGCTTGGGTTCAATGCTATGGAAGCCATAAATACGGCCAATTTCTTCAATTAAATCTTCTTCTATTGTAATATCTTGGCGGAAGCTGGGAACCTTGGCCAAGATTTTCCCATCTTCTTCTTTACTTTCAATTTCCAAGCGGTTGAGGTAGTCCAGCATTTGGTCTACACTTAGGTCCGTTCCTAGAACCAAATTAGCCCGGTCCGGTCTTAGGGAAATTTCTAGGCCCTCTTCCTGGCCCTTTCCTTGGTCAAACTTTCCTTGGGCCAGCTTGGCAATGCCTAATTCCTTGGCTAGAACACAAACCCGGTCCACGGCCTTTTGGGCCATGTTGGCATCCAATCCCTTTTCAAAGCGAGTGGACGCCTCTGTCCGGAGGCCAAACTTTTTAGACGTTTGACGGACCTTATAGGGGTCAAAGGAAGCTCCTTCTAGGAGGATATTTTTAGTTTCTTCCTTGACTTCACTGTCCAGGCCGCCCATAATCCCGGCCAGGCCAATGGCCTTTTCTCCGTCACAGATGAGGACATCTTCCGGTCCTACTTTTCTTTCCTCGCCATCCAAAGTCACCAGACTTTCCCCTTCTTTTCCATTCCGGACCCGGATTTCCCGGCCAGTTAAAAAGTCTAGGTCAAAGGCATGGAGGGGTTGACCCAGTTCCAGCATGACAAAGTTAGTCAAGTCTACAATATTGTTAATGGGCCGGACGCCGGCTTGCATTAGTAGGTTTTGCATCCATTGGGGAGAGGCCTTAATTTCTACATCATAGAGGACCCTGGAATAGTAGCGGCTACAGTCCTCGGTTTCCAGATAAACTCCCTTGGCCAGGTCTTCAATTTTTTTCTCGTCTTCTTCCACAGTCAGATTTGGCTTGACCAAGGTCTTATTTAAGGAAGCTGCTGTTTCTCGGGCCATGCCTAGAATGCTTAGGCAGTCAGGCCGGTTGGGGGTAATTTCTAGTTCAAAAACATCCTCATCCATATCAAGAGGAAGCCGGATATCTTGACCCAGGTCCCCTCCTTCTTCAAAAATCAAGACCCCGTCCTTAAAGGCCGGTGGAATGACAGATCCGTCAAAGCCCAGCTCTTGGTAGGAGCAGAACATCCCTTCTGAGGGAAGGCCCCGGAGCTTGGATTTTTTAATCACCGTTCCGTCAGCCAAGCTGGACTTGTGGAGGGCTACAGGCAGGTAGGCTCCTTCAAAGACATTGGGAGCCGCTGTCACAATTTGGATTTCTTCCTCGCCAATATCCACTTGGCAGACCACAAGCCGGTCGGCGTCTGGATGGGGTTCAATGGATAAAATTTTTCCCAGGACCACCCGGTCTATTTTTTCTCCTAATTTTAGGATGGACTCCACATGAGACCCTGTATTGGTAATTTCATCAGCAATCGTCCTGGAATCTTCTTCCAGCTTACAATAATTTTTAAGCCACGCAATTGGTAGTAACATAGTCCCTCCTAAAATTGATTCAAGAAACGTTCATCGTTGTCAAAGAGCAAACGAATATTTCCAATCCCATATTTAACCATGGCAATCCGGTCGATTCCCATCCCAAAGGCAAAGCCGGTGTATTTTTCCGGGTCAATGCCACAGTTTTTCAAAACTTGGGGATGGACCATGCCGGCTCCTAAGAGTTCCATGGACCAGCCAGTTCCATTACAAGCAGGACACCCCTTGCCATGGCAGGCATGACAGGTTACGTCGACTTCTGTAGAAGGCTCTGTAAAGGGGAAATAATGGGGACGGTAACGGGTCTTCATATCTTTCCCGAACATTTCATGGATAAAGACATTGAGGGTGTGGATAAGGTTGGCCATGGAGACTTTTTCATCCACTACAAGCCCCTCCAATTGGTGGAACATGGGACTGTGGGTGTCGTCTACATCATCTGGCCGAAAGACCCGACCAGAGCAGACCATCCGTAGGGGAGCCCCTAATTCCTTCATGGCCCGAATTTGGACCGGTGAAGTTTGGGTCCTAAGTAGACTTTTTTCATCAATATAAAAAGTATCTGTCTTATCCCTAGAAGGGTGGTTTAAGGGAGCATTTAAGGCATCAAAATTATTTTCCACAGATTCAATTTCAGGCCCTTCATAGACAATAAAGCCCATTTCCACAAATAAATCTTCCAATTCTTCCTTGGTTTGGACCAAGGGATGGAGGTGGCCTTGCCGGTGGACTTTTTTATCTAAAGTGATGTCCAACCATTCCTCTTCCAACTTTTCATCCAGTTTAGCTTCTTCCAAGGCCTCCTTTTTTTCAGCCAAAGAATCTTCAATGGCCTTGCGGACGTCATTGGAGAGTTTCCCCATCTTAGGCCGTTCTTCAGGACTGAGTTTTCCCATTCCCTTGAGAATTTGAGTTAATTCCCCTTTTTTCCCCAGGATACTGACCCGGACTTGGTCGATTTCTTCCAAGGACTGGGCCCTGTTAATTTCTTCTATTGCTTTTTTTTGAATGCTTTCCAGTTTTTCTTTCATGATTCTCCCCTTTATCAAGTTCTTTCAATCATTTCATTATATCATGGATAGGGCCTTCCTTCAACGAAGGCCGACAAGCAAAAAGCTCCCCGGTTTCCCGAAGAGCTCGTGTTTTGGAGGCGACACCCAGACTTGAACTGGGGATGAGGGTGTTGCAGACCCGTGCCTTACCACTTGGCTATGTCGCCCTATAAAATTATTGGCGGAGAGGGTGGGATTTGAACCCACGTGGGCTTTGAAACCCGAACGGTTTTCGAGACCGCCTCGTTATGACCACTTCGATACCCCTCCTCTTTTGAGATAGATTAAGAAGCAGACATGTTTGGTGCCCAGAGCCGGAATCGAACCAGCGACACGTGGATTTTCAGTCCACTGCTCTACCGACTGAGCTATCTGGGCCAATCGCTAACTCATTACTCTACATAGTTTAACGGATTGTAAGAGGAATGTCAAGCCCTATTCAAAACTGCTTTTCATAAAAAGAAGGAGCCGACAAGAAAAGTCGACTCCCTAAAGGTCTTCAATTTAAGAAATTTATCGTTTGTTGGACCGTCTCCAAACATTATTTTTTTCAGCCGCTTGAATTAATTCTTCCCGGAATTCTGGAGCAGCTAGGTTGATAATTCCTTCCGCTCTTTCCCAGGTAGACCGTCCCTTACAGTTAAATTTCCCATATTCTGTAACAATATATTGGGTGTTGGGCCGGGCAGCTGTGACAGCAGATCCTTCAAATAGGGCTGGGATAATCCGAGATTCATCCTTGCCGGTCTTCTTGTTGTGGTACTTAGAAGATAGGCAGATAAAGGACTTGCCTCCCTTGGACTTATAGGCTCCTAAGACAAAGTCTAATTGTCCACCAGCTCCGGAAATATGTTTAAAGCCGGAAGATTCAGAGGAAACTTGGCCGAATAAGTCAATATTTACAGCATTGTTAATGGACATAAAGTTGTCAATAGATGCAATGACGCTGGCGTCATTGGTATAGCTTACAGGAGCTGCCATAGCTTGGCCATTTTCATCTAAGAAGTCGTACATCTTCTTAGTTCCAGCGGCAAAGGCATAGGTTTGACGGAAGCGGTCAATGTTTTTCTTGGCTCCAGTAATCTTTCCATTCCGAGTCATATCTACAAAGGCATCCACATACATTTCAGTATGGACACCAAGGTCCTTTAAGTCAGAGTTGGCAATAAGAGATCCTACGGCATTGGGCATTCCGCCAATTCCCAGTTGAAGGCAGGCTCCGTTGGGGATTTCTTCTACAATTAACTCGGCGACCTTTTCGTCCACTTCTCCATAGCTTCCAGAAGGAAGTTGGCCAATTTCTGGGTTGTCCCCTTCAATAATGTAGTCCACATCTTCGATGGACACTTCAAATTCTTGACCACCATAGACTGTTGGCATATTTTCATTGACTTCCACAATGACTGTCTTGGCTGTTTCCAAGGCAGCATAGAGGTGGGAAGCATTTAAACCAAAGTTGAAGTAACCATGCTTGTTCATGGGAGGTGTGGTAATAATGGCAATATCCACAGTACAGTTTTCCCTGTAATAGCGGGGAAGTTCTGAATATCTTAGGGGCACATAAAAACCACCATGGTTGGCATTAATCCGTTTCCGGTCTGCTCCACCAGAGTGCCAGGAGTTCCAAATCACCTTGTCTCCATTGGGGTCTTTTTTGAAAATTTCAGGTTCCCAGAGTAAAACCCCACCCCGGACATTTACTTCATTGAGTTCATCTAAGCGTTCACTTAAGGCCTTGTCAAAGGCAACGGGGGTTTGGCCAGCCCAGGCATAGTCTAGCCACATTCCATCTTTTACAAGTTCTGCAGCCTTCTCTGCTGAAATTAGCTTTTCCTTGTATAGTTTTTGTAAATCCATGTCTCCTCCTTGAAATCAATTGAAAACCTTCTTGTTATCTTTTCAACAATATTATAACATAGGATGACAAAAAAATGCGGCCTTCCTATAAATTTCATGGGAGGAAGTTTTCAGGACCTGGAACGCTTTCATTTTTCTCCTTTTTTTAGTTTTATCCTCCGACTTTTTAAAATTCTTCCTTAAATAATGAAAATAATGGGAATTTTTCAAAATATCTCCTCCCTTTTCTGTAAAAGTCTATTTCTTCTGAAATTTTCACATTTTCTTCTTGCAAATTCCGGACAAAGGGAGTATAATCAATCTTAATTTTATTAATTTATCCAATTAAAGTAAAAAAGAAAAGGAGGATTTATGGAACGCGTTTACAATTTTTCTGCAGGACCAGGAAACTTACCCCTAGAGGTCTTGGAAAAGGCCCAAAAAGACTTGGTGAATTATGAATCCAAAGGCTTAAGTGTCATGGAGATGAGTCATAGGTCCGCCCTTTATGAAGACATTCAAAATGAAGCCAAGGAAACCCTACTGGATTTATTGGGAGTAGACGACTCCTATGACCTCCTCTTTCTAGGAGGAGGGGCTACCACCCAATTTTCTGCCGTCCCCTTAAATTTAATGCAGGGCACAGGCAAGGCCGACTACCTGGTTACCGGGTCCTGGGCCAAAAAGGCCTTTCAAGAAGCCCAAAAATATGGGGATGCCAGGCTTCTGGCTTCTTCAGAAGACAAAAATTTCACCTACATTCCCGCCTTTAGCAAGGAAGACGTCCGAAAGGATGCAGACTACCTCCACATGTGCGTCAACAACACCATTTATGGAACAAGAATTATCCCAAGTAAAATTCCCGACCTAGACCTTCCTATGGTAGCCGACATGTCTTCCAATATCTTGTCGGAATACTACGATCTCAGCAAGTTCAGCCTAGTCTATGCCGGAGCCCAAAAAAACCTAGGTCCAGCCGGTGTCACCCTGGTCCTGGTAAAGAAGGACCTCCTAGGCAAGGCCCATGAAAAAACACCTCAAATCATGGACTACAAGGTCCATGCAGACAAGGATTCTCGCTTTAACACGCCGCCTTGCTTCAATATTTACATGGTAGGCCTGGTAGCCAAGTGGCTCAAGTCCTTGGGAGGGGTTGAAGAAATGGAAAAAATCAACAAGGAAAAGGCCCGCCTCCTCTACGATACCATTGACTCCAGCAAGGTCTTTAAAAATCCTGTGAAGGAAGAAGACCGGTCCCTGACCAATGTCATCTTCCTGACAGAAAATCCGGACATGGACAAGGCCTTTATTGACGAAGCTGGAAAAAATGGCCTCATTTCCCTTAAAGGCCACCGGTCTGTTGGTGGCATCCGAGCCTCCATCTACAATGCCATGCCCCTGGAAGGTGTGAAAAAACTCACCGACTTTATGAAAGAATTTGACCTGGCCCACAAATAGAAAGAAGATTTCCATGAAAAACTATAAAATTAAAACCATAAACAATATTGCCCCTGAAGCCCTGGACCTCTTTACAGAAAACTTTGCCTATTCTCCAGACGAGGAAAATCCCGATGCTCTTATTTTAAGGTCCCAGGACCTCCACAACTACAAGTTTACGGAAAACATCCGCTTTATCGGCCGGGCCGGAGCCGGCGTCAACAACATCCCTGTGGAAAAATGCTCTGAATTAGGAATTGTGGTTTCCAAGGCTCCCGGAGCCAACGCCAATGCTGTCAAGGAACTCACAGCGGCTGCCCTCCTTTTAGCCTCCCGGGATATTGTAGGAGGTATTGACTGGGTTCGGTCCCTCAAGGGAGAAGAGGACATTGCCCAAAAGGTGGAAAAGGGGAAAAAAGCCTTTACAGGTCCTGAACTGGCTGGAAAAAAATTAGGCGTCATTGGCCTAGGAGCCACAGGCCAGCTAGTAGGTGAAATGGGCCTGAGCTTTGGCATGGAGGTCTATGGCTATGACCCCTTTATTTCCCTGTCAGGGGCCCTGAACCTCAGCAACCAAATCCACTACAGCGAAGATGGAAAAATGCTCTTTAAGGAATGTGACTATATTTCCCTCCACATCCCCTATTCTGAAGAAACAAAAAATATCGTCAGCCGGGACCTCCTGGCCCAGGTTAAGCCTGGCCTCCACCTTTTAAATATTGCCCGAGGCGGCCTGGTGGACTTAGAGGCTTTAAAAGAAGCCCTGGAAGATGGCCGGGTGGCCAAGTATGTTGTGGACTTTCCGGAAGAAGCCAGCCTGGACCTTCCCAATACCATTAACATCCCCCACCTAGGGGCCTCCACTCCAGAAAGTCAGGAAAATTCTGCAAAAATGGTCATTGAACAGGCCATGGATTATTTAAACAACGGAAATATTAAAAACTCCGTCAACTTCCCTGACTGTGATATGGGCCAGTGTACTTCTGCCCATAGGGTCACCCTAAACCATAGAAACATTCCCAATATGATTGGACAAATTACCGCCATCCTGGCAGAAGAAGGGGTCAACATCGCCAACCTCCTAAACCGCCACAAGGACGGCTGGGCCTATACCATGATTGACTTAGACTCTGAAATTCCTGAAAGCCTCCGTAAAAAACTCTGGGCCATTGAAGGCGTCGTCCGGGTCCGGTTGATTAAGTAAATTTGTCTCCTTTCACCTTTCAAACTCTCTTTCATAAAAAAGACTGGAAAATCCACATCCGGGTTTTTCCAGTCTTTTTTCCTTAATCGTTCAATTTTTTGGCCCTAGCCAAGAGTCCTTCCAAGTCTTCCTTGGAAAAGGCATAAGTTTTATCGCAAAAATAGCAGGCCACTTCTGCTTCTCCATCTTCCCTTAGGATTTCTCCAAGTTGGTCCGGTCCCATGGACAGGAGGGAATCTTCCACCTTGGCCCGGGAGCAGTCACAGCGATAGGATACTTCCCGTTTTTCCAGGATTTCTCCCTGGCCTCCAAGAAGGTCTTGGACCAGGTCTTCCGGGGTCTTTCCTTCCTTAAAATAATCCGTCACCTGGCCCAGGTCTTGGACAGCTTTTTCCACCTGGTCCACTTCTTCCTCTGTGGCTCCTGGCATCATTTGTAGGACATAGCCTCCGGCATCCTTGACGCTGTGGTCCTTTTCCACTAAGACGCCCAAGGCTACAGCCGAGGGTACCTGGTCAGATTGGACAAAGTATTGGGCAAAGTCATCGGCAATTTCCCCACTGAGAAGGGAAACTTTCCCCACATAGGGTTCCTTGAGACCTAAGTCCATGACCAGGGTCATGGTTCCATGTTCTCCTACAATCCCCGAAACATCTAGTTTTCCATTGGCTTTTAAGGGAGCATCTACCTGGGGATTGGCCACATAGCCCTTGATTTCTCCATTATTTTTCCCTGTCACCAAGATTTTTCCTAAGGGACCGTCGCCATCAATATGGACACTTAGGCTGTCCCCCTTATTTTTCATTTGGGCCGCCACAATAAGGCCCCCCATCAAGGTCCGGC
This sequence comes from Clostridiales bacterium SIT11, assembly GCA_001299455.1. Taxonomy (GTDB): domain Bacteria; phylum Bacillota; class Clostridia; order Tissierellales; family Peptoniphilaceae; genus Urinicoccus. Next base: position 614,805 of record CYUK01000003.1, read on the forward strand.
CCATGGCTGCCGTAGCTGTAGGACTGAGTTTATGGTAAATCCGCGCCTGGTCCACTACATCTGGAGCAAAAATCGCCGTCACTTTAATGGTCTTTTCTTTATTGATTCCTCTTACAAGGTAATTTTTCATGCATTCTCCTTTTTTCTTGCCAGGCAAATTAGGCGGTCTGTGTCCTCCCGGGCCTCCACCTCCCGATAGCCGTCATAAAAGGCTAGAGGATCAAGGCCTGCCTGGTCCAGTAAATTTTCTATTTCTTCCTGTCCATAGGCCCTTTGCCTATGAAATTCATCCTCCCTATGATAGAGGTCCTGATCCTGGTCCTTATAAAAAAGAGTCAGGTTATAGTCGTTGATTTGGCTATCTTCATGGTAGGTATTTTGCCAGAGGCCCAGGGCATTTTCATTTTCCTGGAAGAAAACTTCCTCTCCCATGGCCCGGTACTTATGGACTGTGTTGACATCAAAGATAAAGAGGCCCCCCTCCTCCAAGTGCTTTTCCACTTGCTGAAAGGAGGACAGGAGGTCTCCCGGCTTTAGTAAATAATTCAGGGAATCACAAAAACAGAGAATAGTCCGGTACTTTTCCGTCAGCTGGAAGGACCTTAAGTCTTGCCTTAAAAGAAAGACTCTGGGATTGTAGCCCAGCTTGTCTCGAGCCACCTGGAGCATTTCCTCGGACCCGTCAAAGGCCGTCACCGGCCCCTTTTTTACCAGTTTTTCTGTGAGACTCCCTGTTCCACAGGCCATTTCCAAAATATTTCCAAAGTGGTCTACCTGGCTTTCTAAAAACTGATAGACTTCATCATAATCATAGTCTCCCATAAGGTCATCATAGACCTGGGCCAGGTATTGGTAGGTCAAGAGGACCTCTTTTCATTAACAGCTTCCACAATTTTTGTCAGAGCCGGTCCAATGGCTTCGTGAAGGACAATATCTGCCTTGTAGTCATAGGGCGTTTCTTCCTTGTTAATAATAATGAGCTTCTTCACCATGCCCGGTAGGTAGGACACAGGCGCCACAACGAGGGAAGACCCACAGACCAGCATGAGGTCAGAATTTTGGGCTGCTGCAAAGGCCGCTTCAAAAGCCGGGGGCATCATGTCTCCAAACATGACCACATCCGGTCGTAAATCCCCTCCACAGGAAGGACACTTGGGAGGAATTTCCTGGTCCACCAAAACCTTTTTCCGGTAGTCTTCAAAGGGAAGAGTTTTTCCGCACTTGAGACAGTGGACGGTCCGGGTGTGGCCATGGACTTCATAGACCGTCTTGGACCCAGCCCGGGTATGGAGGTTGTCAATATTTTGGGTGACAATCCCCTTTAAATAGCCCAGGTCTTCTAATTGGGCCAGGGCATAGTGGCCTTCATTGGGCTTTTTGTCTTGGAGGTCCTTTAAAATCACAAAACCCTCCCGGTAAAATTGCCGGGGATTATTTAAAAGAGTATCCCGAGACAAGGCCGCCATGGGATCCATCTTACTATAGTAGCCTGTATTTGACCGGAAGTCAGGGATTCCAGATTCTGTAGAAATCCCAGCCCCTGTCAAGGCCAACATATGTTTTGAGCTTAAAATTAAATCCGCTGCTTCTTGGTAAAGAGACATAGTAACCTCCTATAGGACTTGATAACAATAAAAAACAACAATAAATAGTAAAGGAAGGGACCCGTAAATTAAAGTATCTTGGGGAGCCCTGGTTTCCAGCTTGCCTGGAACTTCCTTCTTTGAAAGAATCAAGGTCAGGACAAACCCACACAAGAGACTCACTAGTAAGAGAACTAGGAGGAGGGAGGACTCAAAAGACCCAATTTTTTTCACCAGGCCCAGGGACCGGAGCCAGGCAATATTTTCCTTGGACAGGCTCAGACGAAAGACCAGGCCCGCCACGTTGGCCACCATATGACCTAAAATAGCGTAGACGACCCTTCCTGTATATAAGACTATATACCCCAAAGCCAGGCCCAGTAAAAAGGGAACAATAAAATTTTGAATATGGAAGTGGAAGAGGGCAAAAAGGAGGCTGGTCATCCAGAGGCTATACCGGTCCCCATACCGCCGGTAAACTTGGAAGAGACCGCCCCGGAAAAAATACTCCTCCCCCAGGGCCGGGAGAACCCCATAAAAAAAGAGAACCCCCAGACCCAAGGGCTTGCCGGTAAAGGCCGAGGACGCATCTTCCAAGTCCCGTAAGTTGGCCAGCAAACTTAAAAAGACCCCATTGGCCAAAAGTAAGATGGGATAAATTAAAAGAGGGACAAAAATGGCCAGGAGAATATTTTCTTTTCGGCTTCCCCGGTGAAGAGGGGCATTGTCCCTCCAGGAATAGAGGCTAAGACCCGTAGCAAGGAGGAGGCCCTCCATGGCCACTAGGCCCCAGTTCCCCCAATCCTCCATGGCCTGGGTCAGGTAGTAAAAAAGGACAAAATATAGGAAAAGCCCTCCTTGGAAGAGGCCCAGGGGAATTTTTTTAGTCATCATAAGTGTAAATGTAGGGGACGTTCCGCTCATAGTCTCCGTAGTTTAGGCCACAGCCTACAATAAAGACATCGGGAATTTCAAAGGCCACATAGTCCGGTTTAAAATCCACTTCCCGCCGGCTGGGCTTGTCCAGCATAAGGCAGGTTTTAATGGATTTAGGTCCCTCCTTTTTTAGGAGGTCCACTACGGTAGCTATGGTATGGCCGGAATCAATAATATCGTCCACCACTAAGACATCCTTCCCTTCAATGCTGGACCGGTGGTTTTCTAAAATCTTCACCAGGCCTGTGGACTTTTCCCCCCTGCCATAGGAAGCCGTCCGCATAAAATCAATGTCCATTTCCAGGGGGATTTCCCGGACGATGTCGGCTAAAAAGATAAAGCCTCCTCTTAAAAGGCCAATACAAATTAGGTCCTTTCCCTCATAGTCCCTGGTAATTTCCTTGCCCAGGTCCCGGATTCTTTCTTGTAGTTCCTCCCGGCTGAATAAGACACGTTTTTTTGCCATAGTTGCCCTCCTTTAATTTTCTTAGCCCTATTATACCATTGTCAAGAAAAAGCTTCCATAGGAAGACCCCAAGTTCCCCAATTTCCCATCCTGTGCTATAATAGACCTGAGGTGAAGGATGAAAGCTTTAGATTGGTCTAATTTATTAAACCACAAATTAATACTCCTCTATATAATCCACAAGCTTCCAGGAAAATTTACCCGGAAGAGCCTGGTCAACTTTGTCCTGGCCAACGGACTTATGAACTATTTTTTAGTCAACCAATACAGCCTGGACCTGGTGGATGCCGGCCTAGTGGAAGAAAAAGAGGAAAAATTATTTCCCAGTCCCCAGGGAGACCAGGCCTTTCATTTTTTCATAGAGTCCCTGTCTCCCGATACTATTGAAACCCTAGACGTCCTCTTGGAAAGGGCCCGGGCCCAGGTCGACCGGGAGGAAGCCTTGGAAACAGACTTGGAAGTTTTAGATGAAAATGACGTCCGCATCCATTTAAAACTCCGGGACCAGGGCAAGGACCTGGCCTATATTTGCCTGGCCGTTTCCTCTGTGGAAGAAGGGGAAAAAATGATTGCCCAATTTCGGAAGGACCCTAACCAGGTCTACCAGGCTCTTTTTACAAGTTTAGAAGATTTTTAGCAGCTGAAAAGCTGCTTTTTTGTTTCCCTAAAGGAAAAGAGGCGACCTTAAGGGCTCTTAATTAGGGATTTATTTCTTTGACAGATTGTCATTCCCAAAGCAACAAGAGATCATTTTGCTATTAAAGCTGGCGACCGAATGATAGTGCTAAGCGATGAAACAGGGATTGCATTAATACCGGCAGAGCTTTTTGAAAATAGAATGCAGGAGATTATGAATAAAATTTCCGACTTTTAATTTCATATTATTTCATCATTTTTATATGAATTTTAAGTATACTAATGATATGTAAAGAGGGAAAATAGAAGAGCTTCAAACGGATAGATTGATTTTGTAACCGCTCTGCACCCCATCCGTATATCGAATCGGAAACTACTTAAAAGATATGTTATTTGTATTTCTGTTGTACGCACAATTTGATATAATAAGATTATGAAAATATCGGGAAGGTGGTGTTTTATATGGAAGCAAAATCAGCAAATCTTTATGCTCGTATTGAACCAGAGGTAAAAGAAAAGGCAGAAAGCATTTTATCCGCACTTGGTATTCCTGCATCCAATGCCATCAATATGTTTTATAAACAGATAATTCTTCAGAGAGGACTTCCTTTTTAAGTGAAAATTCTATCTTCTCGTCCTGTAGATATGTCTGCTTTATCAGAAGTGGAACTGAATGCATAACTTGAGAAATGCTATGCGGATATCAACGCCGAAAAAACAAGAGAAGCAAGTGCGGTTTTTGCAGACATCCGCAAGGATTACAATCTATGATTTATACAATCAAGATTACTGACCAAGAGGTTGTAATATAAATGCTCAGCTTGATAAATACAGAAAATATGAAAAGTAATGCAAAATCAAAATTTGTTAATTTAGCCATTTAGGCTTGATTATAAATAAAGCAAAGATAAAAACGCAATGTACATCCAACAATGTACTAGAGCCGGTAGGTAGGCCGGCCGTCCTGCTTGTCAGGGTAAGTAACCTGCCCCTCCGGGTTGTCCATTCTTTGCTCATCTAAATCTTTAAGGAGGGATTGCCATGAGCAAAGTTAAATGTACGGTGTTTTTTGAAGATCCATTTTGGGTAGGTGTATTTGAAAGAAATGAGAATGGAAAATTATCTGTGGCTAAAGTAACTTTTGGAGCAGAACCAAAAGATTGCGAGATTCTGGATTTTGTCCTTAAACACTATTATGATTTACAATTCAGCCCCGCTGTGGCAACTGTTGTAAAGGAAACCAAAAAGAATCCAAAGAGAGTGCAACGTGAAGTAAGAAAGGAAATGAAGAAAACTGGCATTGGTACTAAATCACAGCAGGCTCTAAAACTGCAACAGGAGCAGAACAAACAGCAACGCAAGGTGGAAAACCGTGAACGTAATCTGGTAAAAGCACAGCGAAAGTTTGAACTGAAACAAAAAAAGAAAAAAGAGAAGCATCGAGGTCATTAAGATCTCTGTGCGTTCTCGCACAATTTTCGGTTTCCATAATGCAAGTAATGTATGACAGTCGGGATATTGAAGTTCAGCTTGATAAATACACAAAATATGAAAATCAGTGCAAATCAGAATTTGTAGGGTTGATGAAATGATTAGGCAATGCATTGATAATGACATAGATGCAGCGATGCAAATATGACTGAATACGAATATTCAGGCACATAGTTTTATATCTTCTTGTTATTGGCAGAGCAACTCTGATATAGTAAAAGAGATGTTGCCTAGCGCAGAAATATATGTGTATGAAGATAATCGCACAAAGCAAATTGATGGATTCATTGGATTGAATAATAGCTATATCGAAGGTATTTTTGTAAAAGAAACGATGCAATCAAAAGGAATTGGAAAACAATTGCTGAATCATGTAAAGGAAGTCAAGTCCACATTAAAATTAAGCGTATACCAGAAAAATGAGAAATCGATTAAATTTTATCTGCGAGAGAAATCTAATATCCAATCTGAACATGTAGATGACAATCGGGAGAAAAAGAATTTATAATGTTTTAGAATCGTTAAATTCCTATTTGTCGACAACAACTAAATAATAATCATAAGCATCAATCAGCAATGATTGGTGCTTTTCTTATGCTCTTAAGATGCCGAGCATTTATTATGCAAATTTTAACGGAGGTGGCGGGTTGGCAAATAGAATAAAAGGTATTACTGTTGAAATTTGAAAGTTTTAAATACTTAATTGCTTATTTACTTTCCTGTTTTAACTCAATATAAAACTTTGTTTATTTCTTAGCTCAATGTTTAGGCTTCGCAAAAAATCTTGAATTCTTCCTCTGTTAGTTTTTCGTCTGATACTTCCCAAAATTCATCATGAAGTCTATTAACAAATTTTTTTGCTGTCACTACTATATCTAAAAAGTTAATGGCTAATCAAACCTTTCCTTTTTTGCTTTCTTAACTGAGTTTCCTGCGTATCTTTTGCAAGCATTAACTTATGTTTCTAATCTTTCCAAAATTTCTTGTTTCATGCTTAACCCTCTTTTTTTACTATACACATATTTCCGTACTATAAAAGATAAGTCAAGTCAATTAAAGGCTATCATTCTACAATTAATCAAATTAAAAAGGTTAAGAACAATCTCTGCTCTTAACCTTTTATCTAGCCACCTAAAGACTCTCTAAATAAGTTTTTCTAAAATCCCTAATTCAATGAGCGATTAGTCCGTCTCTTTTTTCTTTACCTATTTTCTATGGCAGAAATCCTCTTTTCTAATTGAGCCATTTCTGTCTTAAACTGGTCTTCCTTGGCTTTTTCCTTGGCCACTACAGCTTCCGGCGCCTTGGAGACAAAACCTTGGTTGGACAGCTTTTTAGTCACCCGGTCCAATTCCTTTTTGACCTTGTCCAGTTCCTTGTTTAACCGTTCCAATTCCTTTTCATAGTCCACCAAGTCTTCCATGGGCATATAGTAGTCCACACCTTGGGAAAGGACAGACAGGTGGTCTCCTTCCAGGCTCTTAGGATCTTCCAGCCATTCCAGGCCTGTGGAAAAGCCCAGAGACTTAAAGTAACCTTCTGTACCTTCCAGGTCTTTTCTGGCTTCCGAATCCTTGGCAAAGACCAGGGTCTTGGATTTTTTATTGGGGGCAATATTCATTTCTGCCCGAGCATTCCGGATTCCCCGAATGGCTTCTTGGACCCGTTCCAGCTTCTTTTCAGCTCCTTCATCTAGGAAGTTCTCCAAGTCTACAGGCCAGGTGTCTTCCATTAAGAAGCCTTCTGTTCCTGGAAGCTTAGACCAAATTTCTTCTGTAATAAAGGGCATAAAGGGATGAAGGAGGCGGAGGATGTCTTTTAAAACAGCCACGAGAACAGAAACAGCCACAGTCTTATCTTCTTCATCTTCAGAGAAAAGACGAGGTTTTACCAGCTCAATATACCAGTCACAAAAATCAGACCAGATAAAGTTTAAGACGGCATCGCCAGCAAGACCAATGTCGTAGTGGTCTAATTTGTCGGCCACTTCCCTGGTTACCCGAGACCCCTTGGATAGGAGCCACTTGTCTTCCGGTTTGAGATTTTTCAAGTCTTTCAAGTCCTTTAAGTCCCTGTCGGCATGCATGAGGACAAAACGAGAGGCATTCCAGAGCTTGTTGGCAAAGTTTCGGTTGGCTTCCACCCGATCTGTGGAAAACCGCATGTCATTTCCTGGGCTGTTACCTGTAATTAAGGTAAAGCGCAGGGCATCGGCCCCGTATTGGTCAATAATTTCTAGAGGGTCAATTCCATTGCCCAGGGACTTGGACATCTTCCGTCCTTGTTCATCCAGGACAAGACCTGTTAAAAAGACATCCTTAAAGGGAAGTTCTCCTGTTTGTTCCAGGGCCGAAAAAACCATCCGAACAACCCAGAAAAAGATAATATCATAGCCGGTACAGAGGACATTTGTAGGATAAAAATATGCATAGTCTTCTGTTTTTTCCGGCCAGCCCAAGGTAGAGAAGGGCCAAAGGGCTGAAGAGAACCAAGTATCTAAAGTATCTGGATCTCGGTAAATTTCTCCGCCACATTCCGGGCACTTGTCCGGCTCCTCTAGGCTGACAGTGACGTGGTCACAGTCCTTGCAATAGTAAACAGGCAGTTGGTGGCCCCACCAAAGTTGGCGAGAAATACACCAGTCCCGGATATTTTCCAGCCAGTGGGCATAAATTTTTCCAAAGCGGTCAGGAATAAAGTGGAGGTCGCCCTTTTTATAGGCTTCTAAAGCCGGCTTGGCCAGAGGTTCCATTTTTACAAACCATTGCTTGGAAATTAAGGGTTCGATTACCGTCTTACACCGCTCACAATGGCCTACAGCATTGTGGTGGTCTTCAATTTTTACTAAAAGGCCCAGTTTGTCAAAGTCTTCTACAATTTTCTTCCGGGCATCCATCCGGTCCAGGCCTTGGTAGGCTCTGGCATTTTCATTTAATACGCCTTCTTGGTCAATGACAATTAATTGCCCAAGATCGTGACGGGCTCCTACTTCAAAGTCGTTAGGGTCATGGGAGGGGGTAATCTTTACCGCCCCAGTTCCAAATTCCATGTCCACATAGGCATCAGCAATAATGGGAATTTCCCGGTCCATTAAGGGAAGTTTTAAGGTTTTTCCTACTAAATCCTTGTAGCGGTCATCTTCCGGATTGACAGCCACAGCCAAGTCTCCAGGAATGGTTTCCGGCCGGGTAGTGGAAATTTTCAAGTCACCGGACCCGTCAGCCAGAGGATAGGAAAAAGTCCACATCTTGCCATCGTGGTCCACATGGTCCACTTCTGCATCGGAAATGGCCGTTTGACAGGAAGGGCACCAGTTGATAATTCGGTCTCCCCGATAAATTAAGTCCTTTTCATAGAGTTCCATAAAGACCGTTTCTACCGCCCGAGACAGGTTGTCATCCAGGGTAAAAGCTTGCCGGTCCCAGTCACAGGAAACCCCTAGCTTCTTCAGTTGGTTTTTAATATTTCCCCCATATTCATGGGTCCAGGCCCAGGCTTCTTCCAAAAAGCCTTCCCGGCCCAGGTCTTCCTTGGTCTTGCCTTCAGACTGAATCTTGGCCACAACCTTAGCTTCTGTGGAAATAGACGCATGGTCTGTTCCCGGTAAAAATAGGGCTTGGTAGCCCTTGAGGCGTTTAAAGCGAATTAAAATATCTTGAATGGTGTTGTTCAAGGCATGGCCCATGTGCAGGTTTCCTGTTACATTTGGCGGGGGCATGACAATGGTATAGGGCTCCTTGGACCGGTTCACTTCCGGATGAAAGGCCTTTTCTTCCATCCACTCCTGATAAATCCGGTCTTCAAAGTCTTTGGGACTATAAGTTTTTGCCAGTTCTTTCAATTTTTCCTCCTTGTGCTCAGTAGTATAAAAAAACCCCCATCCAAAAGGACGAGGGTCGCGGTACCACCTTAATTTCCGAAAAATTCGGCTCTTTAGGACCTTTAACGGGGTCAACCGATACATGTGTATCCAAGAAAAAGCAACCTTCAGAAGCCTCCCCTGTCAATTTCCACCAACCATTGACTCTCTCTAAGCTTGAGCTTCCTACTCCTCTTTTTTTTAAGGTTTCTTATTGTTACCATTATAAGAGGTCCGAACCCTCTTGTCAAGCCCTTTAGCGAGGGATAAAGCCCATTTTCTTGTAACATTTCCGTAAAATTTTATTGGCCCTATAGGCTGCCTTTTGGGCGCCACTGGTGTAGACTTCTTCTAAATAGGCCTTGTTGCCACGAATTTCATGGAATCTTTCCCGGACAGGCCCGATTTCTTGGATGACCGCTTCCGCCACATCTTCCTTTAAAACGCCATAACCCTTGCCTTCATAGGCCTTTAAAAGGTCTTCTATGGATTTGCCGGAGCAGGCAGAGTAAATATCCAGGAGATTTTTAATCCCCGGCTGGTCATCATTATAGGCAATCTTTCCTTGGGAATCGGTCACCGCCCGTTTAAACTTCCGGCGGATGGTGGCATCGTCATCTAAAATTAAGACATAGCCATTGGCATCGGGATCAGACTTGGACATTTTTTTTGTGGGCTCTTGAAGGCTCATCACCCTTCCCCCCACCTTAGTTTTTAACATTTCCGGAAGGACAAAGGTGTCAGAATAACGAGAATTAAACCGTTCTGCCAAGTCCCGGGTCATTTCAATATGTTGTTTTTGGTCATCTCCTACAGGAACATAGTGGCTGCCGTAGAGGAGGATGTCCGCCGCCATGAGGACAGGATAGTTTAAAAGACCGGCATAAACTTCCTTGTTGTCCCCTGCCTTGGCCTTAAACTGGGTCATCCTTTGGAGCTGGCCCAGCCCCGTCATGGTGTTTAAAAGCCACATGAGCTCCACATGTTGGGGAACATGGGATTGGATGTATAAAATAGATTTTTCCGGATCAATCCCTACAGCCAGGTAAAGGGCCAGGATATCCAGGGTATGGGCCCGGAGGACCTTGGGCTCCTGGGGCACGGTAATGGCGTGCATATCTACAATACAGTAGATACAGTCATAATCTTCCTGGAGCTTGGGAAAATTCCGCAAGGCCCCAATATAATTTCCCAGGGTCAAGTTTCCTGAAGGTTGAATTCCACTATAGACAATTTTTTTATCTGACATATCTCTTTCCTTTCTAAAAGCCCCTCCCCTTTGTGGTAAAATAATAAAAAAGAAAGGAGCAAATCATGTACTGGTTTTATAAACACGGACCCCATAACGACCTCACTGACGTCCCTGGCGTCAAAGTGGGCCACTACACCCTGGAGGATGAAAGCCAGGGAATTTATACAGGCCTTACAGCCATCCTGCCTGGCCGGGAAAATCCCTTTAAGGACAAGCTGACTGCCGCCACCCACACCATTAACGGCTTTGGAAAACCCCTTGGATTGGAGCAAGTCCGGGAGCTGGGCCAGCTGGAAAGTCCCATTCTTTTAACCAACACCCTCTCTGTCGGGGACGCCGCCCGAGGCCTTATAGACTATATGTTATCTGTAGATGAAAATATTGGCCGGCCCACCACAGTCAACCCCTTGGTCATGGAATGTAATGATGGGACCATTAACGATATCCGCAAGCTAGCCATTGAAAAGGGCCATGTTCGCCAGGCCATTGAAGCCGCTTCCTCCCCCCTGATCCAGGGCCCTGTCGGCGCTGGCCGGGGCATGGTTTGCTATGGGCTTAAGGGCGGCATCGGCTCTTCCTCCCGGATCCTTTCCCTAGAAGGAAAAACCTACACCCTGGCCGCCCTCTGCCTTTGTAATTTCGGGTCCTGTAAAGACTTGTCCATTCAAGGGCAAAAGCTGGGTCCCCTCCTGGACATGGAAGCTAGCAAGGACCAGGGGTCCATTGTCACCGTCCTGGCCACAGACCTTCCCTTGGATAAGTCTCTCCTTCAACGGATGGCCAGAAGAGTCCAGTCTGGCATTGCCCGGACAGGAGCCTATACTGGGACAGGGTCCGGAGAATTTGTCCTGGCCTTTACCACCGCCCGGGAAGACCACTTAAAGGGAACCGACCCAGACCCCCTCTTCCTGGCCACTGTGGAAGCTGTAGAAGAAGCCATTCTCCAGGCCCTCTACCATGGCCGAACTTCCAAGACCTATGACGGAAAAACCATCCTCTCCTTAAAAGATCGAGCCCGGGACCGGGGCCTTTCCCTTCCCAATTTGGAAGAAAATTAAATTTTTACGGATAATTATCCATTGTATCCTACCAATTTATTATACCACTTTTGGAAATTATCCTCATTAATAAAGCCCATTTCCAGCCTGGACTTTTTCAGTCCTCCTGGAAAATGGGCTTTTCCTACTATTTATCTGGAATTTTTAGCGGGTCAGAAGTTGATTCATCCGGTCTTGAACCATGGACAAGATGCCTTCATAGTCAATCTTCGTCAGGACCCGGTCCTTCATAACCACTTCCCCGTCAATAAGGACACTTTCCACATCTTCCGCCTGGGCCGAATAGCAAAGAGCCGAAATTAAATTGTTTCGTGGAGTAAAGGAAGCCGATTTTAAGTTGAAAATTGTCAAGTCCGCCTTTTTTCCTTCTTCAATAGACCCAATTTCATCTGCCCAGCCCAGGGCCTTGGCTCCGTCAATGGTCGCCATCCGAACCATGTCTATGGCCGGCATGGCCTTGGGATCCATATTGACCGCCTTGTTGACAATAGATCCCACATGGACCTCCTCTAGGATATTTTGGTTGTTATTGGAAGAGTCTCCATCCGTTCCAATCCCCAGAGTAATCCCCTTGTCCTTCATCTTTTGGACAGGAGTAAAGCCGGAAGCCAGCTTTAAATTCGACGACGGATTATAAATAGGATAAAAATCCTTCCCCTTGACCAAGTCCATTTCTTCTTCCGTCATATGGACACAGTGGGCTGCAATGACGTGGAGGTCCAGCATGCCCAGGGAATCAATATAGGCAATGGGCGTCATTCCATGGTCCTGGACACAGTCTTCCACTTCCTTTTCCGTTTCCGACATATGGATATTAATGACCCCATCCATGTCATGAGCCATGGCAATGACTTCTTTTAGGTAGTCCGTCCCACAAGTATAAATTGCATGAGGAGAGGGCACCACCCGGAGACGACCATTTCCAGCCCCATGGTAATTTTTATAAAGGTCCCTGGTTTCCTCTAACTTTTCCTGGCTCTTTTCATCTTCAATGAGCCCCCGGGTCAAGATTCCCCGCATACCAATTTTTAGAGCCCCGTCCCCCACCTGGTCCATGGCATAGTACTGGTCACAAAAACAAGTAGCTCCGGACCGGATCATTTCCGCCATAGAAAGGAGAGATCCCCAGTAAATATCCTTGGGATTTAATTTCGCTTCTATAGGCCAGATGGCCTCTGTCAGCCAGGTTTGGAGGTTCATATCATCGGCATAATTCCGTAATAAACTCATGCCCAGGTGGGTGTGGCCGTTAATAAATCCAGGAACCACAAACTTGTCCTGGCCGTCCCAGACCTCATCCGCCACCATATTGAGATTTCTCCCAAGCCGTAAAATTTTACTTCCTTCAATATAAATATCCATGTGGTCCAGGACCTTCCCTTGAACCACATCTAACATACTACAATCCTTAATTAATAAAGTCATCATCTTCCCCCTTTCCTATAGTATACCAAAAGTTGAAAACTTTGCCCATGGGAAAGATGGTTTAGAGGAGAGATGGTTATTGTAGGGCGAACTTGAGGTTTTAACCCGGCACTCGTAGGGGCTAGCTCGTTCATGACCTAACCCGACGAGAGCTTTGCTCGAGTCGAAGGTAGGTCAAATGCAGTCTTTCACAGCGAAAGGAGCGTTAGCGAACTTGAGCTGATGAAAAGTTGTACTAGCCTACTGTTGCTATGTCTCGCCATCGGTCTTTCAGGCGAAACTAGGTCGCCCCTACAATTTTTCCTCCACTAAAAAAGGACTGCAAACGGCAGCCCCTACAATTTTCTATTCCAAATAGGCGATGGCCCGGATGGGGGACCCGTCGCAATCTTCCAAATGGAGGGGAAAGCAAGTAAAATAAAACAAGTCTTCTCCACAGAGGTCCAGATTTTTAAGGTTTTCTATATTCACTAGATCACAGTCCTTAAAGAGGGCCTTGTGCCGAGTGAGGTTTTCGTCGGCAATGGGATCCAGTCCGATGACGTCAAAACCAATTCCCTTGTAGGTCCCGGCCATAATATAAGCCAGGACTTCCTCATCAATACAGGAGTAGTCTCCAAAATAAGCCTCTGTCCCCCAATACTTGTCCCAGCCCAGGTTAAAGAGAAGAAAATCTGCCTGGTCCAATTTGTCCCCCTGGACCCGAAGGCAGTCCATGCCAATGGCTTCTCCTTCTTTCAGGTCCCGGCAGTCAATAACCAGGGCCTGGCCCACAAACTAGTCCGGAGGAAATTGATCCAAAGTGGTCCGGCCAGGATAGAGGTGGGCCGGCGGGTCCATATGGGTCCCGGTATGGGTGTACATTTGCAGTAAAGTTTCCTTAAAGCCATCTTTTTCATAAGTATTGGCCGGAATAAACTTGGGCCCCTCGGTTCCGGGATAGACGGGCATATTTTCTTTAATTTTATGGGTTAAATCTAGGACTTTCATAGTTTTCCTCCTTAAATTTTATCCTTGCGGCGATTCTTTACAATGATTATAGCACAAGACAGTCTGGTCAAAAAAGGGCGAACCCAGTCTCCAGCTCTTTTACAAGCTCTATCATCCTTGAATAAGCTTTGACTACTTTCACCTGAATACAAAAGGAGCCTGGCAGGTCTTTTCCTACTGAGCTCCCTCTTCCAGGTGCTAAGAGGTATTTTTAGCTGTTAGCTTAAAAATTTTCACCATAGACACAAAAAAGACGGGAGATTTCCCGTCTTTTTTAATGAAGAAAAATTAAAAGTTTGTGTCTGTTTTCCTCTTGAAATTTTTATTCATCTTCTTTTCTTTTTTTACCTGTAATAAAAGCCAACATTGCACTGGCAAGTCCTCCAAGTTCTAGATAGGAAGTAACACCTGGGTCAAAAGTTTGTGGAGCCCTGGAATCATCCCTACTAGAGGTTCTGTATCCTAGTCCAGTTTCTTGAGATTCTTCTTGTCTCATAGGACTTCCGCCTTCTTTTTGCCCTTGGTCTTGAGACTCTTGGGAAGGAAGTGGATTTTCTGGACCTTCCCCTGGTTTTTCTGGAGTGCTTGGCTTGTCTGGATTTCCTGGCTTATCAGGATTTCCTGGTTGGTCAGGGTTCGGTCCTGGATTTGGACTTGAATCCGGTGTTGGGTCAGGATTTGGTCCTGGGTTTGGATTTGGATCCGGATTTGGTCCTGGGTTTGGATTTGGATCCGGTGTTGGGTCTGGATTTGGTTTCGGATCTGGAGTGCCTGGATTTGGTTTGTCTGGATCCGGATTTGGTTTGTCTGGAGTGTCTGGTTTATCTGGATCAGGATCTACTGGTGGGGTTTCGCAAACATTCTTTGTTCCAACTTTGATAATTTTATCTTGTTTTTTTGTAATAGTTTCAGTAGTTCTAGACTCTTCCTTGCTGTTTTTAATCTTAATAGTTGTCTTCGTTTTACCTACAACACCTTCTTGAATAACTTCCGTCTTACCGGCTTCCATATTCGGATCTTCTTGAATAATTATATTGTAAGCTTCTTTACTTTCGTAAGTGACTTCGCCTTCAGTCTTAGAACCATATTTAACAATCTTCTTAGTTGGTTCTTCTCTTTCAACGTTTGTTTCAAGCTTGCCAGTTTCTTTATTGAAAGAAGTTGTTATCTTAGCTGTTCCTGTTTTACCTTCTTGAGTTACTTCAGTTTTGCCAGCTTCCATATTTTCATCGTAAACATATTCTGTTTCAAATGGAAGTTCAGTTTCTTTTTCAATTGGCTTAATACCAATTCTTACAACCCTATCTGTTGGGTCTTCAGTTTTTTCTTCTGTGACTAACTTATTATTTTCCTTATCATAGGATGTCTTAATAGTTGTCTTACCATTTTTACCTGGTGTTTTTTCTTCCATCTTGCCAGCTTCAAGATTTTCGTCATATTCATAAACTGTGTTGTAACCTTTTTCTACGACTTTTTCAACTGGTTTTATCCCGATTACGATAATTTCTTTCTTAGCTTCTATCACATTAGTTTTATCTGTTTTAGCATCTCCATCAGCTTGACCATTCTTAATTTTTTGTGAGTATTCTAAATCGTATGAACCTTTTTCACCCTTTTGGATAACCTTTGTTTCACCAGCTTCAAGCTCATCAGAATATCTGTATTCAACTTCAAATGGAGTTTCAATCTTTTCAGTGTGTTTTACTTCGCCAGTGAAATCTTTCTTTCCAACTCTAATTTTTGCGTTTACAGGCTTTTCTACTTTTACATCTGGCTCTCCATCGACTTTAGAATTTACAATATTCCATGTTGTTGTCTTGCTGCCTTCAGATCCAGGAACGTCAACGACATATTCGCCAGATTTTAGATTTTCATCATATTCGATTTCATATTTAAATGGAATCTTTTCTGTGTATTCATGTTTTCCTTCTGTTCCTGCTGGAATCTTGATTTTCTTATTCTTAACTTCTGTAGTAACTTCTTGAGTTATTGTAATTTCTCCTGTATCTGGATTTCTTGTTGTTTTAATGGTAATAACTCCATCATTACCTTCCTCTACTACCACAGGTTCTCCATCTTTTCTTGAATAATCAAGTTCATATTCAATGCCCTTTGTAATAGTTATAGTGTCGGAAGCTGGTTTAGATCCAATTTCAATAATTTTGCTTACTGGTGCAACTTCATCTGTTTTTGAAGTATCTGCATCTCCATCAGCTTGTCCATTTTTAATCTTTTGTGAGTAATTTAGATTATATGATCCATTTATACCTTCTCTAACAGTTTTCATTTCTCCTTCTTTTAATTCAGGATTGTATCTGTATTCAACTGTATAAGGAACTTCTACTTTTTCTGTGTGAGTTACAACTCCAGTATAGTTTTTGTCTCCAACCTTGATTACTGCATTTTTAGGATCGGTTTTCTTTAACTCTTCTTCCTTAACAACTTTTGAATCTTTAATAGTCAGTTTTGTTGTCTTTGATCCAACTTCTCCTTCAGTTACAACCTTATAGTTGTTTTCAGCATCTGGATAGTTTGTATAGAAATCTGGATCATATTCTATTGTGGTGTCAAAAGGAATTTCTTCTGTATACTCGTGGGTTCCTTGTGTACCTGAGCCTAGGAATTGAACGTTAGCTTTTTTTGTTCCGATTTCATTTCCTTCGGCATCTTCATAGTGAGCTGTTACTGGAACGTTAATCATTGTTCCGTCTAGGTCAATTGTTTCTCCATCAGCGGCATTTGGTACTCTTGCTGTAACTTTACCGGTATCTGGATCAATAGAAACAATCCAAGTGTTTCCCTTGTTGTCTTTGTATTCCGTTTGATCTATTGTATACTTGTATGGTTTTCTGTCATAGTTATTATCGTCTACTATTACGTTGGATTCTAGCTTATCCCCAGCCTTACCAGCTTTTGCATCGTAATCTGGTTCAATATTTGATTTTTCTTTAAGAACAAATTCTGCAAATGCTGTTTCTGTTTCATCAGTGTTTTCATAATGAACGGTTACAGGAACTTGTAATTTTTCTCCGCCATTAAAAGTTTTTCCATCTGGTTTGGCTTGAGGCTTTGCTGTCACTTCACCAGTTGCTTCATTGATAGAGACGTCCCAAATATTGCCTTGATCATCCGTATAAGTGTCTGAATCAATCGTATACTTATTCGGTTTGTTCTTCTTATCATTTTGTTCTACAGTAACTGTAGAATCCATTTCTTCAGATGGATAATCTACTTGTACGTTATAAGATGGCAAATTGTTGTCGGTTTCTTGAACGACAAAGTGGAACCAGTGGACGTCTTTTGAACCATTAGTGTAAGTGTATTCTACAGGAATTGCTGCAAAGTCCCCTGCTTTTGCAGATTTTGGAGCTATAATGGAAAAATTACTAATATCATCAGGATCTACTATTACCTTCCATTGGTCTTCTTCTGCTTTTCCTTCGTTAAGCTTATCGATAAAATCCATTTTAAGAACACCGACAGCTTCTCCCCTGGATTTTGCCCCATTCATATCATCAGCCGATTTTTCAAATTCATCAGTTTCGTCTTTTTCATAGATTCCTACGTCAAATTTGACGCCTGGTTTTACAGCAGATGAAGTAATGTCAGATGTATCGTCTTTATTGCCATCTTTAAAATTTTGATTATAATAACGCGTGTCATCAAGGTCGATTTTTAGGGTACCGATAAGGTTATAGTGGTCATAGCGGTCTATACCTTGCTTATCGATAGTAACTGTTTCACCTTTGTGATTAATATCTTCTGTTCCTGCAACAGGTCCTAAGTAAGTTCCTGGATCATATGGATCGTCAGCAATTTTCGTAAATTCATCATTGGTTCTTGGACGAGCGAAGAATTTGACATCAAGGTTTTGCAGGGCTTTGTAGTCAGGTGTATTGAAGATAGAATCTTCGTTTACAACATATTTTCCGTTTTCATCTTTTTTAAGAGCACCTTCTGGCATTTTGATGTGTACGTAGCCTTCATCGTCAATATAGGCACTTGCTCCTGGTACTACTTTACCGGTAACTGGGTTATACACTTGACCAACGATTCTTTCCTTGGCATTTTCGTCCATATTGTCTACTTTAATATCAGTTTTGATTTCTTGACCTTGAACAAAAACTTTGTCCCTATACTCTCCACTTAATTCCATAAGCTCAAGCTTGTCGTTTTCATTAGGCCAAGGATTTACTTTATAGACTACAGAGAAACTACCACTCTCAAAATACTTGATTTTAGGATTATCTTGATCATAGTCATCTTTCATGCCTATAACTGTATAACCAGAATCATTAATGTGCTTTAATGTTTCTTCACTAGCTACCCATTCATAATTTCTTTGAGGTCCTGCGGCAGTTATTTTTCCATCTTCATTTGGTTTGTATGTTACATCAGGTGAATCCTTTGTAAGCTTATCTCCCTCTTCCATCATCGGTTTATTACCAGTTTTTACAGCAATTCTACCTGTATCTGTCACATAAAGTAGGGTGTAAGTTCTTTGACCAGTTTTTTTGTCGATTACGATGGCATAACCATATTCAGTTAAACTTGGTGAAGTTGGGGATGGGTTTGAAGTATCAAATTTAAAACCGTCTTTTGCTTCTTCTCCGGCATCATCTTTGTGGAGTTCTTGACGTGCATCGCCTTGTTGTAAATCTGTTTTCTTATAGTCGTTTTTTTCGTCATAGTCTTCGATTTTTGCTTCATCTTCAGCATAGTTTGGCTCAGTGGCTTCTTCCCCTTGAGTTTCTCCTGCTCCTTGGGCTTCCACTGGTGTTTCTGGGTTGGTTTCCAAGGAAGCTTGGTCTCCTTCAGCTGGGCTGACCACAGGACTTTCACCTGGGTCTTGGGCTTGATTTTCCGGCAAAGCGTCTGGTTTTTGGGCAGGGTCTTCTTGGACTTCTTCCTTTGGAATCCCTAAATCTTCTGCTTCAGCAGGGGCCTCTTGTGTCGTTTCAGGACCTTGGGCCGGTGTCTGGGCTTGGTCTCCTTGGACTTGGGAAGGAGCTACGGCTTCCTTCTTGACAGTTTCAATAACTGCACTAGGTTGGTCTAGATTGGCCGCATAAACAGGGCTTGCCGATCCCATTAAGCCAATCCCCCCGGCAACGATGGAAGCTCCTAGCAGGACCTTCTTCACATACTCATTAGAGAAGGGAGCTCCCATCTTTACTTTGTTTTTCGATTTTTCATTCATCTTCTTTAACTCCTACTTTCTTCTTCAATTCATAAATCTCTTTCTTACAAAGATTGCTTCAGATATTATAACATGAATTTACCAATTATGAAAGCCCCTTTAAGAGGCCATAGCTCTCTAAAATACAGGTTTTCTAAGGCTATTGTAAGGGAACGGTTGCAAAAAATCCTCTTCTCTCATCTTCCAATCTTGCTTATAAAAAACCAAGAGTCTCCTAAAACGAAGGTCTGGACCTCTTCCTAGGCCTTTCCCAAGGCCGGTCCGGCTTTTAGATATAAGCTGGAGTTTAGGAAAACAACTCCTAAAAAATAAAGATTTTCCATATCCTAAACCTTGATCTTTTTTATGCATTTTCTTTTTTTCTAGAAATTACCGGTTTACAAGTAAGCCTTTAGAAAATTTTCCACCAGCTTTTGGTAGGCCTCCCCTTCCTCTTTGGGAAATTCCGTATGACCAAAGCCCTTGGCGGTATAAATTTGTTTTTTATCATGGGGAATGGCCTTGTAAAGGTCCTCCCCCATATGGGGCGGGGTCACTTTATCCTGGTCAGCATTGGTAATCAAAACGGGAACGGAAGCTTTCTGGATCCACTTGCAGGCATTAATATCTTCAAGGGAAAAGTGGAGTTTATACCGGGTATAAAGGTCCCCTGCCCACCGCATGAAGGCCGCTGGAATCCCCTGGCTTTTTTCTATTTTTATAAGTTCCCCGTCCAGCATCTCATTAAAGTCGGCCACTGGAGATTCCAAAATCAAGGCATCAATCTTGGAGTCATCTCTTCCTGCTGCCATGGCGGCGCTGGCTCCTCCGTAGGATTCCCCCCACAAAACCAGCTTTCCTCCCTCCTCCATCTTACTTTTTGCTACATTGACGGCATCTAGAATGTCCAAGGATTCTAAGACGCCAAAGGTGTTATAGGGGGCCTGGTTGTCTCCGGAATTTCTCTGGTCAATGGCCAGAACATTGTAGCCCATGTCTAGAAAAATATCCATAATCCGGGCCAGGGAGGTCTTGGTTCCACCTAGGCCGTGGACCAGGACGGCCATGTTTTGGTTGCCCGGTTTTTTGATTAAAATGGCCGGAATGGTATGGTCCCCCTGTCGAGAGGGGATGGCCAATTTTTCTAGGTCCTGGCCCTGGGCAAATTTTTGAAATGCCCCTTCATAAGTTTCTGCGTATTTCAACGTCTCTTCCCGGGGGATTGTATTGGTAAAGCCGTCAAAGACTTCCTTGCCTATAAAGATGGAGAAAGCAAGCCCTCCCAGGACCAGGAAAGCCAGGACCAGGATGCCTATTTTTTTTACTTTTTTCACTAACCGAACCTCCTTAAATCTTTGTCATTGAATCGGCCCACACGACTTGGTCTTTTCTATTTTTCTTTTATCTCATTTTTTCCGCCTGTAATTGGTCTGGACTCGGGAAGAGTTTTCAGCTTTTTAATCCCTTCGTGACGATAAACCGATTCCTAGTCTTTTTCCCCATGCAAGTCCCTTTCTGTAAGTATTTTCTGGATAAATTCTACCCTATTTTCATGGAGTTCTAAAGAGAAAAGCTGTAAATTTACGGAAACTTAACAGAAAATTTAAGAAAGTCCAATGTTCTCCAAAAAAAAATGGTCCTATCATCATTGGGCCGTCTCCGGTCACCAAAACTTCGTATAGAACCATTGCTTATCTAGCTATTCACTTTTTTCTTTCATTTCCAATACAGCTTCTATAAACTGGTCAGGCAAGTCGGCATGAATATCATGGATCGAAGGGTAGCCAGATTTCAGTTTACTATTTTTTATCAAAGCATGGACCCGATTTGCGTCTTTTTCATCCATGGCAGAAAGTAAAATTCCATTTTGATCATAATAACTGGGTGCAGTTTCTTTGGAAGCTGCAACGTGGAGGATGATGGTGGGGCAGGCGATGTCTTTTAAAATTTCTTCTTGATTTAAGTCTTTGAACCAGGAAAAATCATAAAAGCTTTCTCCAAAACGGAGGTCATAATTTCCTGTCCCATCCTGCATGTTCCGTGTGAGAAAGACCAAGTCATTCAATTTGAGTCTTGGTGGATAATACCAAACTAGGGGCATCTCCCCACTATTTTCCTTTATGCGCTTTGAAAAGGGATTTTTCACAAGAAAGGACCAGTTGTCTTTGCCCTTTTTATTAAAAAATTCTTTCATATAGCTATGGTCTAGGTAGTATTTTGTATAGTTGCAGTCTGTATCCTGGTTAAGAAAATCATGAATGGTTTTAAATTCAAGATAGGAAAAGGTCTTTTCTGCTCTTCCTTTTTCTGTGGAAAAGAAGGGTCCATCTTCCAAGAGAAGGCCCTTGACCTGGTCTTTTTCTTTGGCTGCAATGGCTGCAGCGATTAAGGCTCCTGAGGAATGACCCGATACAAATGTCTTTTCACCAATCACATGGCGAATAAAGATACTGAAATCATCTCGAAGAGAGGGGAGATTATATTTTTCAGGATTTTTTGAAGATTTTCCGTGTCCATAACAGTCTACTGCAAAAATGTGAAAATTCTTGGCCAAGTCTGGAAGAACTTTTGCATAATCTTCTTTGGCTACCATTTGACCGTGAATCAGCAAAAGAGGCTCTCCCTTATTTGGACCTTCTAAATAGGAAATTTCACTTCCGTCTGCTGTCCTATAGGTTTTTTCTACAAAACCTATAGCCTTGCCTTTCTTTTTCATAAACTGGTCATTGCAGTAATCATGGTGAATCGTCCGATAAGCCAGAATACTTATTAAGACAGCGATTATAAGTAAAACAACCAGCAGAATTTTTAATCCTATCATCCTGTTTTCTCCTTTATTAAGCCTGGTATTGTCGTTTCCTAGGCAAATAAGACATCTTAAATAGACATTTCCGGTTTTAAAAATTTATCCCCTTCTGCCCCCGAATTTTCCCAAGGCCTGGCCCAAAAGGGACAGGATTCCATTGATGAAAAGATAAATCATAGCACTTTCATTGTAGTGAATCCAAATTGTAGGCAAAAATAAGATGGCCACAAGGACAGAATAGACCGGCTTAAAACCAAAATTTCGGCCGTAACCATAGGAAAGGACAAGGGTCAGAGCCGGCATGAGAAGGAGTAAAATAAACATTCCACTGCCTGTATCTATCATTAGGAGAGGTAGGAGATAATAATTTAAAAGAAGGCCGCCATAGATAAGGGCCTTTTTTCGATTGATTTCCATTCCTTCCACCTCCTTGTCCTAAAGCCTTAAATTTTTTCCCAATTTTTCCTTGTCAATTGGTCAAAATTTTTTTCATTTTCCTCGAATAGCCTGCCTGTAAAGGGGATTTCATAAGAAACTTGCTTTCCAAGATAGTCAAAATGAATTCGGGCTTTCTTTCCCTTTTTTTCTACAGCATAATTTTCGATTTCCCCCTCAGGCATCAGGTAGAAATCCGCCTTGTCTGTATTGGAAATTTCTTTTTCATAAATCCCCCTTGGATCAAAGACCAAAACAAAAGTACGGTTGTTATCATAGGTATAATACAAATTACTTAGAAGCAATTTCAGACCAGACTTTTCCGGACTATTGTGCTTCATGGCTATAAGGTAATTTTTTCCCTCTCCAAACTTCCTGTCTACATCTTTTTTCAAGTCGTCCTTGTCATTAAATAATAAGTTCATAGGTCCTCCTATTTAAAAATAAATACCTCTGTAATGTCCTTGTCCAGAACCTTGGAAATCTTATAAGCCGTCTCCAAGGTAGGGCTAATCGTGTTGTTTTCATAAGCCATAATAGACCTTCTCTTTAAGCCCACTGCCTTGGCCAACTTTTGTTGGGAAAGATTTTTCTCCTTCCGAAAGACACGTATCTTATTTTCAATTTCTACTTCCATAATACTTCCTTTTGTTCCATTTTTAGTACCAAATATGTTACATTTATAGTACCACTTTTCCTATTTTTTGTAAACCGTTGGATAGGAAACAAAATATTTAAAAACTTGTCTTTTTTAATCAAATTTAAAATAACCTGCAAAGATATTTGCGTGGTAAAGAATGGATTCTAAGTATAAGAACCATTAAAAAATAAAAAAAGCATCCTTCAACAAATATTCCATGCAAAAAAATGGTTCTTAGGACTTTTATTTATCCTAAGAACCATTTTTCTAAATAGGATTCATTTTTTCTTACTTGTCATAGACAAAGGTCTTGCCAGTAACTTCTTTCCAATATTCATCCAGCTTGTTTTCATGGCGGATGTAGTCATGGCCGTTGGTGGCTTCTAGGATAGGATAGTAGGCCCAGTAGCTCTTGTCTAGGTCGGTAAACTGTAGGAGTTTTCCTAGATTTTGGTCGACAAAGTCTTGGTCTGCCTTTCGGTCTAGCATCCGATTGGTGATGGCAACGACTTCTGCCCGGGTAATGTTCTTGTCCGGTTTAAAGGTCCCGTCAGGATAACCAGTAATCCAGCCGGCGCTGGCGGCTCTTTGGATTAGGTCATAGGCCCAGTAATCTTTATCCAGGTCGGTGAAGGTCTTCCTTCCTTCTTTTAAATCGGCAAACCGAGCGGCCATGGCGGCAAATTCTGCCCTGGTAATGCTGGCTTCGGGTTTAAAGCTCCCGTCAGGATAGCCCTTGATAATGCCCAGTTGATTCATATAGGAAATGGCCGTAATGGACCAGCGGTCTCTAGCTACATCGGAAAAGTCATAGGGAGAGACTTGGCCTTTCCTGGGCGGGTTTTTTAGGAGTCTAGAGAACATGACCGCTACTTCTTCCCGGGTCATCTTGTTTTCTGCCCCAAAGGTCCGGTCTTGGTAGCCAATTAAATATTGGGCATGGTCTTCCTTGTTTAAAAGAGGTGCAGGCCCTACAAAAAAGACACTTCCCCTGGGTGTTGGTTTATTGTCTGGTTTTGGTGTGGGTTTGTCTTCTTTTTCCCATTGGGCAATGAAGATGTAATTGGAATCTAATTTAAATTTTTCTCCAGGTTTGTATATTTTGTACAAATCACCTATCTTTTCAGGTAGTTTTTCAGAAATACTTTCAGGAACTTTTATCAGGCCTTTCCATCCTAAAAACTTATATCCATCTTTCTTTGGTGGATTTAAGATTATTATTTCTTTACCTTTTTGAGTTGTTATTACTTTGATCGCTTTGGGATTAGGGTTCTTGGCATCTGTAAATTCACCACCATTGGGATCAAAATAAGCAGAGACATTGGTTTCCTCTTTATCAATATAGTTTACGTCAAAATTATTTAATAATGATTTTGCATAATTTTTATCACTTATTATACTGGTAAAACTATTTCTTTTGAACCTAAGATTTGTATACTCAGTATAATTTTCGGGAGGATTGTAAAAACCTGTTAAAGCTATATTTTCCTTAAATATTGTATCTTTTGATGTTGTTAAATTTTTGTATGCATTATTTTTTAACTCATCAGGATAAGTTTGTCCATCTAATTCATAAGAGTATGGAATTGTGTAAATTGCTCCACCTTGTCCAAAGATTACCCAATTTTTATTAAATAAAGTGTCTCCCTCAATATTAACAGTAGGATTTTTATACTTTTCTTTTAAGCCTGTTATTGCACCTGCCTTATTTCTTTGGACACTATCAATTGCAATAGCACCACCTGATCCTTCAGAACTATTTTCAATAAATTTGCTAGACTTGATGTTCGTCTTATTATACTTTACAAATATAGCACCACCTAATCCAGACTTATACGGATTACTTTTATCATCATTTTTCATAAATATCGCTTTATTTTTTGTGAAATAACTGTTGCTAATTTCACTTGGCAAAGTAATGTATACTGCTCCACCTATTTTCGCAACATTTTCATCAAAATCACTTTCAGTAATTGTTGTTTTATCGAGCTGAGGATCAAATTTATATGTTGTATAAGGGTCATATGATCTTATTTCATCCTCTGAAAATATCGCTCCACCATAGTCAGCTGTATTTTTTGTAAATTTAGATTTGTTTGCTTTAAACTTAGTGTGGACGCTCAAATAGATAGCTCCACCCTTAGTTGCCGTATTTTCTTCAAATTGACAATTAGAAGCACTTATTTCTCTTTCCAACTCATTAAGGGCTCCTCTGTCAACATCTATAGCGCCTCCAGATTCAGATTTATTTTTAGTAAATACAGTATCCTCTATACTTGAGAAACCGTACCTATTAATATATATAGCACCACCATGCTTTTGACATTCATTATCTGAAAAAGTACACTTTTTTATTTCTGATCTAGAAAAACCCGATTGATAAATAGCTCCTCCTCCATATTTAACTAAATCAGTCTCTTTCTCTCCAGTTGATTTGTTTTCAAAGAATTTAGAATTTTCTATATATAGCCTAAGTGTTTTAGGATCATCATTTACACCATGCTTAGCTTCATTATAAATTGCTCCTCCACCTTTAATCGCCATATTCTTTAAAAATTCACAATTTTTTACTCTTAATATTGAATCTTCTAATGCTAAATACACATATATAGCCCCAGCATTTCCATTTGAATGATTTTCTTCAAACTTCGCCTTTTCTATATTAACTTCACCTGCTTTATACAGGCAGATAGATCCACCACTCTCTGTTGCAATGTTACTTGAAAATTTTCCTCCAGTAATATTTACATTAGCCTCCTCTCTAAACTTTGAGTAAATTACTCCGCCAGATTTTGCTTTGCACTTTGTAAAATTACAGTTATTTAGAGTAAGTAAACCACCAGAATTATCCACTCTAATACCAGCATACTTTTCTTTGCCATCAAAGTTAAGTTTATTAATCGTTATTGTACCGGTATTAACTTTAAAAAATCTATCGCCTTCCTCGCCGCCTTCTGCTCCTTGAATAGTGTGTCCATCACCTTCAACTGTAATATTACCTCTAAGATT
Source organism: Clostridiales bacterium SIT11 (assembly GCA_001299455.1). Taxonomy (GTDB): domain Bacteria; phylum Bacillota; class Clostridia; order Tissierellales; family Peptoniphilaceae; genus Urinicoccus. The sequence goes on from CYUK01000003.1 coordinate 640,570, forward strand.
TATAGTCTTCAGAGTACCACTAGCTACTGGCACTTCTAAATCTTTTAACACCTTTATTGTGTAAGACTTAGAAAAATCAAAAGTAAAGGTGTTAATAGCATTTAAATCACTCGATTTGAGTACAGCTGCATCTAAGCCATCCTCATAAATTTCAAATCCTGCTTCTTCAAGAGGTGCTTTGTTTAGATTTTTCAGGGAAGCCTTCAACAAGCTTGCTTGTTTTGTTTCCTCTTTATTCTCCACATCTTTTAACAATCCATTTTGAATCTTTGAGTTTTCTTCTATTTTCTCCGCCTTTTCGTCTTTACCGGGCTCTTCCTTGACCACTTGATTTTCAAGCTTTGGCTCTGGACTTGATCCCAGGTCTCTTGCATAAACAGCATAGGAATCCAAGCACAAGGTGACTACCATGACAAGGGCCAAGATCATGCCCAATACATTCTTTTTACCCATTTTACTCCTCCCTCTGGTGTATTCCGGCCTGTCCACGTCTTGGGAAAGGCCTAGTAAATTTCTTACTCTACGCACATAAAACCTGTGAACTTTGTTAGCTACCTTTATTATACCCCCCCTTGGGTAAAAGGCAAAGGTTTTTCTTCCCACAAAAAAATAGGACGATTCTACAACCGTCCCATTTTTATTTCTACTTATTCCGTCCGAAGCCCTTAAATGATATGAAATTCTTTTAACATTTCTTCCACATCCGTCCCCTTGATAAGTTTTGCCACTTTCATTTTTTGGAGGGGAGTTAGGGGAAGTTTTGGTTTTTCCCCGTCAGATAGGGCCGTCATCCCATTTAAAAGGTATCTGATATCATACCTGGAAGCGAAGACTTCTGGTACGGCCTTTTCTACGCCGCAAAGGACATAGACGGCTTCCATGGCGGTCCTTCCAGAGTATTCTGTTGTAAAGACTGTATCTCTTCCCGGAGCATCCAGGGTTTCTGCAAATTGTCCTAGGAAGGCAAAGTTGACGCCACCCTTTGGAACAACTAGTGGCCTATCGCCAAATTTTCTAGGCATAAATTGAGCTGTAATGTAAGGCATCATAACTGGTACTGCTGTACATGTTTCAGAAAGTGCATCAATTTCATTTACAGGAACACCAATGTGGTATAACCATTCTTTTGTAATTTCCTTACCAGTACAATCTCTCATTTTCTTCTTGATATAGTCCCCTTCAATATCTGTAAAGAGACCATAAACCCATACAGCAACATCATTTTCAGGTTGTTCTGGATATTGGCCTTGTCTATTAATTGTCCAAGACATTAACCAGCTTGAATCAACACAAGTTACAATACCACCTGTTACAGTTTTTCCACCATAAGGGCTTCTCTTTGTAATCTTTTCAATATATTTGGGGACAGAGTCGTCATGGCAGGTGACGGTACAGGATTCCCAGTTACTTTTTTCTACATCAGAGCAGAAAACTTCTGGATGTCCAAAGTCGTCTGATTTTTTTGCAATGTTTTTCCACATTTCCCAGCAACCAGTTTGTTCATCACTAAGTTCTGCTGGTGTGTTGTCATCACCATAACTTGAATTTTCTGTCATAGATCCATTAGTTATAAATAAAAGATCATTTTCTGTTAAGTCAATAGACTTGTCATTGCCATCCTTATCTTCTGCAATGATTTTTGTGGCGACTTTTTTGTTTTCTGAAATATCAAAGTCAACATCAGTTACCTTAATATTATATTGGAATTTACATCCGTGATTTTCAAGATATTTAACCATAGGTTTTACAATTGAATTGTATTGGTCATATCTTGTAAATCTAAGAGCAGATAAATTTGTAAGTCCTCCAACGTGGTGGATAAAACGATTTAGATATAATTTCATTTCCAGGGCCGAATGCCAGTTTTCAAAGGCAAACATTGTTCTCCAAAGTGTCCAGAAGTCTGAGTTTAAAAGTCCATCTGAGAAAATATCTTCTATAGCCTTATCTTCTAGTAGTTCATCTTGAGTCATGCAAAGTTCAGCAATTTCCCTGACTTCATCTTGGGTCAAGTTAAACTTTCCGTCGTCATAGCGTTCCCCTTGCTTGTGGGTAATCCGGCAGTTGCTGAAGTTTGGATCGTCGTAGTTAGTGTAGAAATAATCGTCTAAAACACTCATTTCTGGGTCTTCTAAGCTTGGGATTGAACTCCAAATATCCCATAGACATTCGAAGTGAGCTCCTGTTTCCCGGCCACCCCGGGCAACATAGCCTCTGGTGTCCATATATTCACCGTCAAGTGAACCACCAGGAATATCTAATTGTTCTAAGAAAGTAATTTTTTTACCTTCCATGTGAGCATCTCTAATTAAGAAACAAGCTGCAGTAAGTGCTGCAATTCCTGTTCCTACTAAGTAAGCTGATTTTTCTTCAATACCAGCTGGCTTTCTAGCTTTTACTAATCTTTGAAAATCTCCATTAGTAAGTTGTAATCTTTTATCATACGTTTTTAGTTCCATCATATCCTCCTTTGGTTGTTCTTTATCATTTCTTCTATCTTTATTAAAGCATTTTTTTGATAAAATTTCATCTACCAAAGGAGGTGACTTGGGTCATTTTTACTCAATTTCAAAGTTTTGGGTGAGTTTTTTTAAGCCTTCACTCCGCTTTAGGGACAATAAAATATTCCCATCCATTAAATCTCCAATCCGCCGGGTAATGACCTTGGGGTCCGTCTTCATATCCGTGGCCACCCATTGGATGAGGGCGCTACTTAGGGCACACTGATAAAAATAGGCAATGAGCTTGATGTCTATGTCCTGGGCCTTTGTCTTTTCTGCTTGCCGGCGGACATACTTATTCATAATCTCCCCAGAGATGGAAAAGACATACTTCTCCAGGTCAATCTTATAGTCCGATTCATACATGTGCTTGATGGCTTTTTTATTGTCCAGGATAAATTTGGTCGCTAAAATAAAGCCCTCCTCCCAGGACAGGGTCTCATTATATTCTTCAATAACCTGGTCCAGCTCTTCATCAAAGATTTCCTTAATGAGTTGGGGTAAATTTTCATAATGGTAGTAAAAAGTTTTTCTCTCTATTTTACATTCCTTGGCCAGCTCCGTTACCGTCACATTATGTAGCGGCTTTTTATTTAAAAGGTTGATAAATTCCTTCCGGATTAGGTCCTTGGTATAGTTTTTTGCCATGGGACACCTCTTTCTAGATGGTTGGTCTATCTTATATATGCCCTTTTTTTCCCTATTCTATCCAAGAAATATCTAGGAAAGAAGACGGCCTTATTGAAAAAATGAATCCTTACCTCCTTTTTTCCCTTTCAATAAATAGGGACAATAGACCGCCGCCACAAGGATTGTAGCAAAAATATAGCCCCATTTAGACAGGACACTTTCCTGGCCAAACTTGGAGAAAGCATTCACCATCCCATGGGCAAGAATACAGGGGACAAGACTTTTACTCTTATAGACAATACTTGTAAAGAGAAAACCCCAGGCAATGGCAAAAACAACCTGTAGGACCGTTTCCAAATTGGCTTGACCGGCCAATAAGTTGACAATGTGGCCTATGCCAAAGGTCACAGAAACAATCACGATGGCCTTGGCAGGCCCATCCTTTGCCAGGATCCCCTGAAAGAGAAAGCCCCGGAAGATGACTTCCTCAATATAGCCTGTCAAAAGCATAGACAAGACGGCCCAGACCTGGGCAAGGCCAGTGTAAGACAGTTCAAAGCCTCCCCACAAGTTTCCTGTTGTGAGAATCCAGACCGGGATAAAATACAAGGACCTTCTCGGTCTTTTGGGGTAGGTATCCAGGCCATACTTTTCCTCTAGTTGATATTTTTTTATAAAGACAGTAATTCCCGTGGCAATCAAGGCCAGACTGACCAGCATGAGGGGGCTCTCATCCCCTAATTGCCCCCGGATTGGAGTCACCACCAGGCAATAGATGACAATCCAGACTAAGGCAAAGGAAATTTCATCTTTTTCATATAGACGGTGCATCATTTTCTCCTCTTTATCCATGGATTTCCAGACTTTTAATTTTTAAGGAGTAGACTTTTTTCCTTATTTCCACTTCCCCGAATTTATTCAATTATACCACCTTTTTCCCCTGGGAAATGGCTATATGAGCTATTTGACGCAAAATATACATTCTGTTTACATCCTCTTAAAATTGTTATTATAGGGTCCTTTTGAACAAAAAATATGGCTTTTAAGATTTACTCGAAACCCTAAAAGCCAACCTGCTTAATCCTTATTTAGTATTCTATTTCTTGGAAAAACCATGGTTCTCTTATTTTTATATGAGATAGATTAGACAAAAAACTCCTTTTCTGGACTTTAAGTGTTCTAAAACCATTGAAAAGCCATTGAAAATTTTTAACCATCTCAACCATTCATTTGAGTCATTTGTTTATCTCATCTTAGAGATCATATTCGTCAAGGCCAAATAAATATTTATAGTTCGTTACTCCTTCATCATCTGTAATGGTCATATTTTCATTATCAATCAGTTTAATCGTATAAACTTCGTCATATTCCAGAATAAATATACTTTCTTCATCATTAGCAATTCTATTCTCTATATCTTCTTCAGTTAATGGTCCTCCAGCAATTTTACTGTTTGTGTCTTTCTCAATTAATGACTCTCCTGGCTCTTCTTCAAAAGAATCATAAATTTTTGCATTTTTATAGTCTGGATTATTTAAATACGCACCTTCATTTTCAGCAAGATCATAGCTACCCAAATATTTTTTTAATCTTGCTTTTATTTTAATTGTGTTGTTATCTTCGCCATAATTTAAAACTTCATACTTTCCAAAAACACCCACATCACTGTCATTATAATAGAAAGCTATTTTATCTTTCGAAATTGTAACTCTAATATCCTCACGTACATAAGGATCAGGGTCTTTAAATGAACTGTCAATATCTCGCCAAGTTCCATATATTCTTCCTAAAAGTTCTTCTAGATGAATTTTTTTCTCCGTCTTAAAATCCTTTTTCTTCGCTTCTATAATAACTTTCTCTTCTTTCTTCTTTAATTTTTCCACAAGCCTCTTACAATCAATGAGTTTGGAGTTTTCATTGCCGTTTTTGTCTATAGTTGGCATATTTCCAGAGTCAACTATAAGACTTTTTAATTCAGCTCCTGTAATCTGATCCACCTGACTGCACATATTTGCAATGATTCCCGAAATAAAGGGTGCTGCAGCTGATGTTCCCTCCCACATCACAAAATCTCCATAGACATTATATCCTGGCATATTTGAACCTGGGGCGACAATATCAACATTTTTTCTAGTGGAACGGTTTGAAAAATATGTTTCTATATAACCATTGTGCTCTTCAAAATTTGGACTTGATGCTCCGACTATCAGAACTCGGTCCTTTAATCTTTGGTCAGCATAATGGAAATACGATGTGTGGTTGATATTTAATCCATAGTCATGCTCTAGTTTTTGAATAATTTTATTACTATTTCCTGCTGACTGCACTATAATAAAATCTTTTTTATCTAACTCTTTGTCCAAAGCCGTGGCAAGACTTTTTTCATTGGCTTCAACAGTCTTCTTGTAGGTCACTAAGACCTTGTAGACTTCTTCTATGTCTCTATCATATCTTTTTTTTGAGAAAGGCTTATTAAAAAAACTATTCTCCCTAAACATCTTATTAATGTTTAGGTCTTTTCTAAATTTTTTATTTTTTAGGTCCTCTTTTATCCTTGTTTCATCAGCATTTAGGCAATATAAAATAATCTCGTCATAACCCATGGAAATATTAAAAACATCTGGTATCCCATCTTTATTTTGTCCAAGAGAAAAGGACATCAAGTATGGAGCTAGGTTGCCTAAATAAGGCATTGTCATTAATTTAGTATTTAAGGCAGTTCCAGTAAAACCAATATTATTTGCCTTAGCTCCAGCAAGGGAACAAACCTCGTAAACATGCCCTTTCTCGGACTTATTATAGTCTCTTTGTACTTTCTTGATTTCTTTTTGAGACATTTCCCAAGGTGTTTTTGGCCTGCCTTCTTTTTCTAAAGTTCCTTCAGGATCGATGTTCATATCCTTTTTCTTCAATGCATTCATCATGTCAAAAATTGGACCTAAATCAAGATTTGTCATGTCAACGTCTTGAACATTTGTAAAGGTAAAGGCTGCATCCATAACAGTTATTTTTATCGTTTTATCCCTGTCAGTAGCATCCCACAAGTAGGGAAGATTTGTAGCCTGGTAACCCCAGTAGGGATTACCTGAAAACTTTACCCTATTAAGCCATTTCTTATCTTTAAAAGATTTTTCAAATCCTTCTTCCTTGTTATAACCCTCCCAAAGGGAATCTTTGTTATATTTCTTCCCAAAAACTTCTGGAAGTTTAAAATGATCATCCGGGTAGGGAAAGTCATTTGTTTTAGCTGGAAGAATATAATTGACCCGAGCACTGATAACCCCTTCTTCTCCATTTAATTCTTCAGAAATTTTTTCTAGGTCTTCTAGGCTGGATTTTGGGAACCGAACTTGGTAGCCTCCAAAATCATTACATTGACCAACAATAAGACCACCATACTTTTCAAATACAGACTGATCAAAAGCATCCAAGTCTACATCAACTAAAACTTCATCTCGAACATAAGTAAGTAATCCGTCTTCTACAAGGTCTTCTCGGCCAGGAAGGCTGAAAAAGTTTTCTCCATCTGCAAATTTTACTTTTTCCGTTTTTTCTGGCAAATAATCTAAAGTATCCATTATGGTAGCTTTTTCTTTTAAACTACTTAGACCTCTTAAATCCATTAAAGTACCTGGAAAAAAGACATAAAGTCCTAGGCCCACAAGTAATAACATTAAAAGCACTATAGCAGATATTTTTATTCTATGTTTCATAACAACCTCCCCAGTTTTGATTTATTACTATAATTATAGCAGATAGGAATTTTTCTCAAAACCTTAAATGCTTTTATAAGGCTTTGAAAGCTTATTAAAGTTCTCAAACTTCATATATTAGTATAATTTTCCCTTTATTGTACCCTTTCAACTTATTATATTTAGATTATGAATTCAATCCAAAAAATAAATGCTGAGATTCTAGTAAATCCCAACATTCATTTTAAAACCTATTTAAAAGACCAAATCTTTTTTCTACAAATTTTTCATTCTAGATAAACGACCTGGTCTCTTTTACTTTAAAATTCTTCTTTTCTTTAAGAACTTAATACAAAGAGGAACAAGAATACCGCGAAAAGAAACATTCCATGTTTTTCCCAGTTCTTACATGGAAAATAAAATATCCTTACTCCTAGTAATTTTTAAGACTACTCAAATGTGTATTAATTAAATTCAATTTTTCCTTATTCTCTTCTCCTATATGCTTACTCACTAAACCACAAAGATAGTCCACTAAGAAAAAACTACTTGTATAGGAGTTAAAAAAAGTATCACTGGAGACATCAACAAATAAAGTTAAGTCACTTTTATGGATAAACTTACAATTCATGCTATCCGTAATTAGAAGAATTTTCATCTTAAGTTTATCAGCCATATGGATGACTTCCTCATCTAATAAGGAATATCTTGGAAAAGATAGCAGAATTAAAAGATCATCTTCACCAGCATCTGCCAAATAATCAAAGGGAGTCATGTATTGGTTCCCAACAAAATGAACATCTTCTAAACAATGCGACAACATCAAGGTCATAAATTCTGCAATGCCTGTCCGCCCCCTAGATCCATAAACATACTTATTCTTACTTTCTAGCATATAATCTATCGCCTTATCTATATGCTTAAACGTATTCTTTGTCAAAATTGACTGGATGTTCTCATTTACCATCTCCCAATGGGCATAGAAAAAATATTCCGAATTGGAATACTGGGATGATTTAGCTAGCCGCTCTGTTGGAATTGTCAATTCATTTGGAATCACATGGTAATTTTTTTCTTGTTCTGCCTGTAAAGCTTGTTTAAATTCAACAAATCCATCAAATCCAATACTTCTAGTGAATCGGACTATGGAAGCATCACTGACTTGAATAGCCTTTGCAAGTTTATTCGCTGTCATAAAAACCACCTTGTTTTGATTGTTTATAATAAAATCTCCTATTTTTCTTTCTGTTGGTGTGAGATTTGCATTTTTTATTTGATCAAGTATCTTCGTCATTTTTAATCCTTTCCTACTATATCTATACTTCTAATATACCCTATAAAAAGAAAGTTTTATAGTTTTATTTTTAAATTTGTCTAGCTTCTGTATCAACAAATAAAATATTTTTATCTCCTATCTTTTTTTATTCAAGAAAACCCTTGCTGAAATATTTATTTCATGTTATTATTAAATTGTAGTAAATAATTTATTTTGTTAGGAGGTATTTATGTATTCCAATCCCTTTAATTCTCAATTAGAAGAAGCTATTCGCAAGAAATTTGCTTTTGTAGACTTTGATCCAAACTATGGTCCACGTTTATTTTTTGATAACTCCGGTGGATCTCTACGCTTATCCTCATCTGTAACTGAACGCTACACACTAGATTTATTGCCAGATTGTCCGGAACGATATCACGCTAGGGCAAATGATTTCAACCAACTTATGGACTCTACTCGAGAAGAAGTTTTATCGACCGTCCTAGGGGCAAAATCAGGATCTATCATCACTGAACTCACTGCTTCTCAAGTTTTCTTCAATGTTGTTTCCGTTATTTTAGAAAATTGTCAAGGGACAAATGTTGTTACAACAAACGTAGAACATCCTTCCGCTTATGACTCTTTAAAGATGTATGCAGAAAAAAATGACTTAGATTTTAGAGTTGCCGAAGCCAATAAAGAAACAGGTTTTGTGGATCCTGAAAGTGTGGCTGAATTAGTCGATGATGGAACAATTGTTGTGAGCGTCATTTCAGCCTCCAATATCTCTGGAAATATCATGGATATAAAAACAATTGGAAAAGAGTGTAAAAAGAAAAACTCAAACATCTTTTTTATCAGCGATGCTGTACAACATCTTCCTCATGGACTTGTAGATGTTGAAGATATGGACTTAGATTTTTTAAACTTTGCTCCCTATAAGTTTTTTGCTAGTCGGGGACTTGGCATTGGTTATGCTTCTGAACGTTTATCTCAGCTTACACACCATAAATTAAATGGCAAAGATTCTTCTGTTTGGGAACTAGGCTCTCCTGCTCCTGCTGTTTTTAAATCCTTTTTGGAAGTCATTGATTACGTTTGTTGGATAGGCGAACACTTTATAAATAGTAGAAATCGTCGTGAACTCTATATTGAAGGAATCACAAAAATCGCCGAAAAAGAACGCTACTTACTCAATCTTCTCTTGGAAGGAGATGCAGAAATCGAAGGCCTTCGATCTATGGCTGGTGCAAAAGTTTTTGTAGACTATGCAGATCTTACCCGTCGAGATTTAATTGTTGCTATGGAAATTGAAGGACTCGATCATACAAAAGCTGTGGCTCGCTATCAAGAAAAAGGCGTCACCGTTTATGAACGTGTTAATACCTCCATTTATTCTAAACGAATTGTTGAATCTTTAGGCTTAACTGGAGCTATCCGTGTCTCTCCTCTTCACGTTCACACCAAAGATGATATCCATCAATTTTTACTCATTACAAAAGATTTAATTCACCAAGTTCAAAAATGATAGCCACCCCTATAAAATAATATAAAATTCTTTGGAGGATATAATGAAAAAGTTATCACTCGCAAGTAAAACATTTTTAGGCTTTGCTTTAGGTATTGTAATCGGATTAATTTTTAAACAGTCAGCCACTGCTCTTCAACCCATCGGCGATTTGTTTTTAAACCTCATAAAGATGATTGTTGTTCCCTTAATTTTCTTTTCAATCACTACAGGGATTACAAGCATTGGTGATATCACAAAATTACGAAAAATTGGATTGAAAACTTTGCTCTATTTTATTGCCACTACCGCTTTAGCAGGCCTTCTTGGAATTATTGTCGCCAATTTAATCAAACCCGGACTCGGTGTTGTCTTAGATGCTGGATCAAAAACAGCAATTGCAGCATCTGAAAATCAAGAGCTTCCCTCATTTGGAAAAATGATTGTCGATATGTTTCCTTCCAATCCCGTCCAAGCTTTAGCTGAAGGCAACTTAATGCAAATTATCGTTTTTGCTATCTTCTTAGGCATTTCTTGTGTTCTTATTGGAGATAAAGCAGATCCTGTTCTCAAAGTTATTCAAACTGGATCCGATATTATGATGAAGATGACCGAAATTGTTATGCAATTTTCTCCTATCGGTGTTACCGCATTAATGGCAGCTACCATTGGGGAATATGGACTTAAGGTCTTCGGACCATTAGCTAAGCTTATCCTTTCCGATTATGCCGGTTTAATTGCTGCTCTTTTACTGGTTTATATTCCCTTATTAATTTTTGTTGCAAAAGTTCCTTTGAAAAAGTTTTTTAAATTTGCTCCAAAACTTTGGGTTGTTACCGCCAGTACAACAAGTTCTTCAGGAAGTCTTCCCGTTACTATTGATGTTGCTTCCAATGACCTTGGGGTTGAAGAAGAACTATCTACCTTTGTCCTTCCTCTAGGTGCAACGATGAATATGAACGGAGCTGTTGTTTATTATGCAACTGCTGTCGTTTTTGTTTCACAGATGTATGGTATTCACTTGAGTATTTCCCAACAAATATTAACCGTCCTTTCTGCCACCCTTATTTCTGTTGGATCTCCTGGCATTCCTGGTGGGGGCATTGTGATGACAATTATGCTTCTAAACCTAATGGGCCTGCCTGCAGATGTTGTTGGTATGATTGCAGGAATGTACCGAATCTTAGATATGGGGCATACCACTATCAATTGCACTGGTGACCTTGTATCCACTTTATGTATCGCTAGAACAAATAAAATGTTCCACAAAGACCCTTCTCTTCGGTAAAAATTTAAATCTGTTCCAATCTTCAGACCCAAAAAGGGCACAAAAGCACCTCTCTAAAATCTCATAGCATAGAAAAATATCCGTCAGGAGTTTCTCCCAACGGATATTTTCTATTTTAAACTAATCTTCTTTTTTCTTCCGAAGTCCACAGAGGCCTAGGCCAGACATACTGGCTAAGATCAAGTACATTCCAACACCTGGATCGTAAGTTTGTGGAGCTCCTCCCCTTGGTTTTTGGGGTTTCTTTGGAATATCCACTTTTTCAACTGGTTTTTCCGGTTCTTCCGATGGCGTTTCCGGTGGAATTTTTGGCTCTTCCGGTGGAGTCTTTGGTTCTTCCGGCGGATTCTTTGGTTCTTCCGGTGGTTCTTTTGGTTCTTCCGGTGGTTCTTTTGGTTCTTCCGGTGGTTTTTCCGGTTTTTCTGTATTGGTAAATGTAACATGGGCCACTTCTGTAATGGTCACATCTACAGGATAGACAATGACCAAGTTGCCATCTACATCATACTTGATTTCGACTTCTGCCTTATCTTCAGCTGCTTCTTTTAGCTCGAAGGAATAATTCTTGCCTTTGATTCGTTTTAGGAACTCTTCTTGACTGATGGGCTTTCCGTCGTTGTCTAAGAAAGTGACCTCTTTATCTTTTGCACTGAATTCCAAGCTTGTTTCAATGGATTGTTTCCCATCAAATTTTTCTAGGTCTTCTTCAGAGAAGGTGTAATTATTGGTGGACAATAATCCCTTGCCTAAGATTTCTTCAAAATACTTCCAATTTTCAGGAGTCAAGGTAATTTCTTTTGTCCCATTTTTCCCTTTGATGGTAATTTTTAGATTCTTAGGAATAGAATTTGGATCTTCTGTATCCCAAATTTTTTCGATTTCAAGGCGGTGTTTGGGAAGATAATAGTTGGTGAGTTCAAAGGCTCCTTTAGGCTCTATACTTGCACCTACAACAAATAAGTTATAGTCATCTCTCCTATCCGTAATTTTAGGAACATAGATCACAAGTTTCCCATCTTCTTCAACAACCTTCAAAACATAGGAACCTTCATTGATAATAAAGTCTTCTTGCCAAGCTGCTTCTTTATATTTTCCTAGATTTCTTGGGAATGGATCACCATTTTCATCATAGTACGTTTTAATCTCTAAGTCAGAATCCTTGTAATGTCCTTGAACTATGATGTCTTTAATTATCGTTTTAAGATGCCATCTATAATCTGATCCCGGAGATTTTGCCATGACTTGACTGTATTTTCCTACTATTTTTCCATCTTTATAATAATGAACTTCAAAAGGAATTCCTTCAATATTAAACGTTCCTCCAGTATAGTCATTATAAAACCAATACTTCTTATCAATATAATCTGCATAGTCACTATCGACTCTTTCGATATCAATATCCATTGCCCGATTTTCTTTTTTGATAATTAACGGAATAAATATTTCAGAATCCTCTTTAACCCAGTATTTTTCAAACTCCATACCCTTAATTCCAAAATATGGTAGTTTTTCAAAAATGGCTTCCCAATTATTTCCTTCATTCAGAAGAACATATCGATCATGACCTTCTTTATCTTTAACTCTCTTGCCATCTTTTAATAGATAAACTTTTATTTGATCTGGAATATCTTTTTTATCTACAGAGTCATCCCACTTTTTGTTTACAGGAATTTCTGAATAAGGATAGTTGGTAATAGTAAACGTATGGTTATTTACTAGACCTAGCCTATATCCGCTCTTGTTTTCACTATAATTTTCATTAAAATATCCATTCTTGCTATCAATATATTGCGACCAAATATATGGAAGCTGAATATCTATCTTTCCATCTTCTCTTTGAATGATATAAACTTCATGTAAGGGAGTCTTTCCATTCAAGTCTGAATGTTGATCTAATCCATAAAATCCGTCCCATATATATGGCGTATTAAAATCATGATAAGTGATTGTGACATTATCAAGATTTTTAAGGCCTGCAAATAACTCATTGTTTGCAAATGCAGTCCATCTTTCTCCATCAGCTTCTAAGTTGCTGACCTTAATATCTTCTCGTCTAATTTCATTTCCATCTTTGTCCTTATAGATAAAAATGATATTTTCACTATGGTTGGCATCCGTTGGCTTTGGATCATATGCGTAGTCCCCACGTTTCACATTGGCCCAAATCCTCTCAATTTCTAAAGAAATTTTATCTCCCTCTTCAACGACAGCATAAAATTTGTCATCTTTTTCTTTAACACGATATTTTAGGTTCTTTTCTGCAAGTTCTTGAGGTGTAAATGGTAATTTTTTAAATTTAGCTATCCAACCATTGGCCTTAGATAATTCTACTTGCCCATATCTGTTATTTCCAATGTATAGTTCAACCACAAGGCTTTCTGGAATCTTGTAGTCTGGAACAGACTTATCCCACTTCTTTTCAACTATAAGTTCATAATTGCCAGGTTTTCCTGGAGCTTTAAGATTTGCATTGGAACCGATGCCGCCGCCCTTTAAAGCAACATTACCTATAATAAAGACATTAGAATTTGTCCAAGCTTCTTCTTTTGCCTTATCATCATAAATAGCCGTTACTTCAACACCGTCGTTGGTGTAATAAAGATTCCCTGGATCATCTTGATATCTTGTACGGTAACGAATGATATTTCCTTGTTCTGTTAGACAAGAAATAAAAGTTGTAAAAGCCTTATATTCTTGATTACTTCCTCTTTGAATGTGATACTCTCTGGCTTTAATCAAAGCACTGATATCTTGACCAAATTTACTGGCGAAATTTTCAAAAATATAAAGTGAATTAAAATCTTCAAAATCAACTGTTCCAATTGGACAGTTCCAATATCCACCGCCATTTCCAGAGTCGTATTGATATTGTTTCCCGTTATTTATGGCTTGATTCTTAGTCACTAAGGTATGGTCAAGCTCTAATACAATCGGAGCCACAGAAACATAGATTCCACCACCCATGTTTTCAGCCGTATTATTTAAAAGATAACCACCATTAAATTTTGTAGTAGAAGAATTTAGATAAATCCCTCCACCAACTCCAGAAAAATTTTCTAATCCTTCAATAACTCTTGCTGTGTTGTTGTAAATTAAACCACCATTTTGTTCATAATCAGCACCAGCATGTTGAATATAGTCTTCATATTTTTCACTACTTGATAAAGTCGTACTACCACTGCCATGGTTATCTGAATAGGAATAGTTAAATACATAATTATCATTAACAGTGATACCACCACCATGATGAGATTCATTACCGGCAATAATTCCATTATTAAAAGTAAACTTTGCGTTGGAGTTGACATTAACACCGCCGCCTTGGTTTTCTCGAGAATCCATACCTTCGTGGGTACTCATCTTGTTGTTCGCAATATAACCACCATTCATAATAAACTCGGCTGGTTTTTTATTGCTTCCACTAGTACTTCCAAAATCACCAAGAAAAACACCGCCAACACGTGCAGTATTATTGTCTATACTTCCGGCATTTAAAGTAAATTTTCCGCCTTCTTCTATATAGACTCCACCTGTGGCATGCATAGCTCCTAACCATGAATTATCTGGGTTCTTAATATAGGATATATTCTTGTTGGAGGTGATTCGACCTCCATTCATTTCAAAGTTTCCACCTTCACGAATGTAAATTGGTGCAGAGTTGCCTGATTCATTATTTCCATTAGCGATGATACCGCCGTTCATCACAAGTTTGCCATTTACTTCAATAAATGATGCTTGCAAGCTTGTCTTTACATTATCTCCATTTCCATCGATAAATAATGGGTCTTCTTTGTCTTTCCCTAATGTTAATTTTCCACCTTCTTGGATTTTAAATAGAGTCCCTAAAAAGTTCTTAGCTCGTTGAATCACCACATCTACATCTGGAAGACGATGTTCTTCTAAATCTGTTTCTTCAAGAGCTTTTTTTCCTTTTTCTTCAGCTTTTTCGACAAGTTCTTGTCTTTTTTCAACAGAATCAGAATCTTTCGGCTGGTCAATTTTTTCTTCCCCAATAGGTGTTACCTTGTTGTTGGCTCTACTTCTGTCTGCACCTGACGTGATGGTAATATCTTGATCCTTTCCAATAACAATTGTTTTGTCAATGGCAAAGGACTTTGTAATCTTAATAATTGTTGCTTGAGTCTTAGCATCTTTAATAGCTTGTTGCAAGTCTTCAAAACTTGAAACTTCAACTTCTTTTACATTACTTGCTGGTTCTTTCCTTGGAGCACCAAGAACGAGAGCTTCTTTAGCAAGACTTTCAACTTCCAGGGTGGACCCTTCTTCTAAAACATCCTTGCCTTCTTGGGCCTTTTCTGTTTCTTGGGTCTTTTCCAGGTCTTCCTTCTCTGAGGTTTCCTTATTCTCCCCTTGTTCTTCTGTCTTTTCTTCCTCTTTGGCCGGTAAGTTTTCTTCCTCTTCCTTGGCTTCAGGGGTCTTGGTTGGGTCTTGATCTGGAGCTTCTTTTTCTACTTCTTTTGCTTCTGGGTCTACAGAGTTTTCTAGTCCAGGTTCTTGGCCTTTTGTTTCCGGCTCTTGACCTGGTTTTTCTTTTTTCGCTTCAGTTTCTCCAGCTTCAAGAGGTGCTTCCTCCTTGACCACTGAAACTTCTTGGACAGCCTCTTTCGGGGCTTCCTTCGCTTCCGTCTTCTTCTCTAAGTCTCCAGTAGGCGTCCCTTCCTTATTCTGTCCAGCCGAGACAGGTGGCTTGCCACCCCCCCCGGTGTCTTCCGCTTGTGCCAAGACATCTCCCGGCATAAACATCAAACTAAGACAGAGGAAAAGAAAGAAGACTGCAAGGTACTGTTTCACTTTACACAGCATGTCGTCATCTCCTTTTTATCTCTCAGTAAACATACACTCTTTCTTGTGTAATCAATCGAAACATTCGGACTCCAGGGGGTCATAACATACAGGCTCCATGATGTCCAGTAAAAGACTCTACTTCAGTCCTTTTTCGACTTTTTGCAGCAAGATTTTCCTTAAGCTAATAGTATCAAAGTTCATCCTTTATTTCAACTAACTAAAGCCATTATTTGTCTTTCTTTTTTATCTTTCTAAAAATTAGTCTCTTTTATCTTTTTGATTCTCAGTCCTCTTTTATTCACGCTAAAGCATACAAAAATATCCGTCAGGAGTTTCTCCCAACGGATATTTTCTATTTTATAAACTAATCTTCTTTTTTCTTCCGAAGTCCACAGAGGCCTAGGCCGGACATACTGGCTAAAAGCACGTACATTCCAACACCTGGATCGTAAGTTTGTGGAGCTCCTCCCTTTGGCTTTTGGGGTTTCTTTGGAATATCCACTTTTTCAACTGGTTTTTCCGGTTCTTCCGATGGAGTTTCCGGTGGAATCTTTGGCTCTTCCGGTGGAGTTTTTGGTTCTTCTGGAGGAGTCTTTGGTTCTTCCGGCGGATTCTTTGGCTCTTCCGGTGGTTCTTTTGGTTCTTCCGGTGGTTTTTCTGGTTTTTCTGTATTGGTAAATGTAACATGGGCCACTTCTGTAATGGTCACATCTACAGGATAAACAATGACCAAGTTGCCATCTACATCATACTTGATTTCCACTTCTGCCTTGTCGTCCGCTGCTTCTTTTAGTTCAAAGGAGTAGTTTTTCCCTTGAATCAATTTTAAGAATGCCTCTTTAGTAACCTTATTTCCCTTGTCATCTTTAAAGCTTAAAGATTTATTTTCATCTTCAACTTTAAATTCCAATGACTTTTCAATGGATTGTTTTCCATCAAATTTTTCTAGGTCTTCTTCAGAGAAGGTGTAATTATTGGTGGACAATAATCCCTTGCCTAAGATTTCTTCAAAATACTTCCAATTTTCAGGAGTCAGGGTGATTTCTTTTGTTCCATTTTTTCCCTTGATGGTAATTTTTAGATTCTTAGGAATAGAATTTGGATCTTCTGTATTCCAAATTTTTTCGATTTCAAGGCGGTGTTTTGGTTGATAATAGTTAGTAAGTTCAAAATATTTTTTACCGGCTTCAAAGCTTGGTGTTACATAAAGCAAGTTGTCGTCATCACCTACATCTGTTAACTTGGGTACATAAAGAACTAACTTTCCATTTTCTTCAACTAATTTAAGGATATAGGCACCTTCATTTGTAACAATATCACCATCCCAGTTTGCTACATACTGCCCAAGGTTTCTTGGGAATGGATTTCCATTTTCATCATAATACATTTTAATTTCGATATCTGCATCTTTAAATTTTCCATCTATTACGATGCCTTTGATAATTGTATCTAAATGCGTATTCCAGTTATCATCTGTATATGGAATAAGCTTATTAGTATAAAAGTCCCTAACTTCTTTATCACCATCTTTGTAAATATAATACACTTCAAACGGGATATACTTAATTCTAGAATATCCGCCTGTATAATCATTTTGGATAAGATATTTATCAGAATCTTTATCTCTTTCAACTCCAATATTTAAAGTAGAATTTTCTTTTCTTGTAACAAGTGGAATAAATATTTCAGAGTCTTCCTTTACCCAGTACTTTTCAAAGCCCATGCCTTCTAGTTCAAAGTAGGGTAGCCGATCAAAAATACCCTTCCATCCATTTTTTTCGGATAGAATAACATATCGATCATTACCGTCTTCATCCTTGACTCTCTTTCCATCTCTTAGTAGGTATACTTTTACAGAGTCTGGAATATCTTTTTCTTTAATGGATTTATCCCATTTTTTCACTACAGGAATTTCAGAATAAGGATAGTTGGTTATGGTAAATCTGTGATTGGATACGAAGTTTAATCGATAACCATTGGTATTTTTTGCATAATCATCTGTTGTTTCATCTGGGTTTCCCATATATTGGGTCCAAAGATATGGAAGTTGGATTTCAATTGTTCCGTCTGCTTTTTCAAGTATATAGGCTTCATGCCAAGGACCTTTGTCATCCCACCAATTAGAATCAGCAGTTAAACCATTGTAACCAAGGCCAGCCCAAGAAGGATCTGGTTCATAAGCTTTGTCATAACCATAATACGTTATTTTGACATTTTTCAAATTCTTAAGTTTACCAAGAAGTATATCTTGTACAATGCCAGTCCATTTCTCTTTATCTTGCTTATAGTCAATCTTAATATCTTCCCTAGAAACTTCATTGCCATTTTTATCTTTATGGATAAATACAATCTTATAATCCATACTCTTATGAGGTGGCGTATCCCATCCACTAGCCATTGCATCTTCAGGATATTTTTCACCAGCAAAGACTCTTTCAACTTCTAGCGCCTTTAAAGCTTCATCTACAACAGAATAGAAATCATCATTTCTTTCTCTAATAGAATACTTAATATTCTTTTTCATCAATTCTTCAGCGGTAAAGGGTAGATTTTCAAACTTTGCAGTCCAGCCATTATCTTTACTTAGTTCTACTTCGCCATATTTTGCGTCTCCGATAAATAAATCAACCCAAATGCTATCTGGTTTTTTATCTTCAGGAATCGATTTATGCCACTTTTTATTTATAGTTATTTCGTAGCTACCAGGTTTTCCTGGAGGAATAATACTCGCATTTGATCCAATGCCACCACCCTTTAGGGCAGTATTTCCCATAATAAAGAGTTTTGAATTTGTCCAAGCTTCATTTTTTGTTTGGGCATCATAAATCGCTTCTAAAAATACAGCTTTGTTTGTATGATACATCCATTCTGGAACTTCGTTTCCATTATAAAGATATTTGATGATGTTCCCTTTTTCTGTGATAGGGGAAATATTTGTTAAAAATTTTGGATAATCAGTTGTCGTCCCATTAGAAATCCAATAATCTTTTCTTTTGCCATGCGTTGCAATGTCTTTTCCGCCAGCTGCAGCTTCATTTTCAAAGATATAAATTGAATGAAAATCTTCAAAGTTTACATCGCCCACTGGACAGTTCCAAAATCCTCCCCCATCTCCAGCAGAAAGATAGTAATGAGCTCCTTTTATAGCCTTATTTTGAGTGATTAAGGTATGTTGTAACTCTAATTTATGGGGAGCAATAGAAAGGTAGATTCCTCCACCCATATTTTCAGACTCATTGTTTAAAAGGTAGCCGCCGTTTAATTTAGCGGTAGATGCATTGATATAGATCCCTCCGCCTACGCCTGAAAGATTGGGGTATTTATGAACTTTCGCTTTATTGTTATAAATAAGCCCTCCGTTTTGAATATAATATGCGCCAGCATTTTTGATATAATCATTATAATTTTCGCTTTTGATTTTAGAATAGCTCACACCATCAAATTCAGTAACATAGTTATCATTAACAGCTACACCGCCACCACGGTAGGATTCGTTTCCAGCAATAATTCCATTGTTAAAAATAAACTTTGAATTAGAGTTCACATGGACTCCGCCACCATAATCTTCAGTTAGATGTTCATTATTTTCATTTCTAATATTTGGTCCCTTGTTATTGGCAATCAGTCCTCCATTCATGGTAAATATAGCTTTATCTTTATTACCTGGATTATACCAGTTCCCTAAAAATACACCACCAACTGGAGCTTCGTTGTTATCTATGCTGCCAGCGTTTAATGTGAAATTTCCTCCTTCATCTATATATACTCCGCCTGTAGCATAATACTCCCCTGAATTTGAGTAAGCAATATTCTTATTAGAAGTAATCCTGCCACCATTCATGGTGAATTTCCCGCCATCTTTTACATACACTGGAGCGGAATAAGCAGCTTCATTATTTCCATTAGCAATAAAGCCGCCATTCATTTCTAACTCGCCATTTACTTCGATAAATGAAGCTCGTAAGTTTGTCTTTACATTGTCTCCATTTCCATCGATAAATAAGGGGTCTCTATTGTCTTTTCCTAAGGTTAGCTTACCGCCTTTTTCAACCTTAAATAGGGTTTCAAAAAATTCTTTAGCTCTTTTTAAAACAACATCTACCTCTGGAAGGGGATGTTTTTCTAAATCTGTTTCTTCAAGGGCTTTTTCCCCTTTTTCTTCAGCCTCTTTGACAAGTTCTTGTCTTCTTTTTACAGAATCAGAATCTTTTGGCTGGTCAATTTTTTCATCTCCGATAGGCCTTACCTGGTTGTTGGATTTACTTTTGTCTGCACCTGATGTAAGAGTAATATTTTGACCTTCTCCAATGACAATTGTATCTGTAATATCAAAGGACTTTGTAATCTTGATAATTGTTGCTTGAGTCCCAGCATCTTTGATAGCTCGTTGCAAGTCTTCAAAACTTGAAACTTCAACTTCTTTTACATTACTTGCCGGTTCTTTCCTTGGAGCACCAAGAACTAAGGCTTCTTTAGCAAGACTTTCAACTTCCAGAGTGGACCCTTCTTTTAAAACATCCTTGCCTTCTTGGGCTTTTTCTGTTTCTTGGGTCTTTTCCAGGTATTCCTTCTCTAAGGTTTCCTTATTATCCCCTTGTTCTTCTGTCTTTTCTTCCTCTTTGGCCGGTAAGTTTTCTTGCCCTTCCTTGGCTTCAGAGGTCTTGGCTGGGTCTTGATCTGTAGCTTCTTTTTCTACTTCAGAAGAAACTTCTTTTTCTGCTTCTTTTGCTTCTGGATCTCCAGAGTTGTCTAGTCCAGGTTCTTGGCCTTTTGCCTCCGGCTCTTGACCTGCCTCTTCTTTTTTCGCTTCAGTTTCCCCGGCTTCAAGAAGCGGTTTCTCCTTGACCACTGGAGGTTCTTGGACAGCCTCTTTCGGGGCTTCCTTTACTTCCCTCTTCTTCTCTAGGTCTCCAGTAGGCGTCCCTTCCTTATCCTGTCCAGCTGAGACAAGTGGTTTGCCACCCCCCCCGGTGTCTTCCGCTTGTGCCAAGACATCTCCCGGCATAAACATCAAACTAAGACAGATTAGAAGAAAGAAGACTGCAAGGTACTGTTTTACTTTACATAGCATATCGTCATCTCCTTTTTATCTCTCAGTAAACATACACTCTTTCTTGTGTAATCAATCGAAATATGCAGACTATAGGGGCCATAATATACAGGCTCTATGATGTCCAGTAAAAGACTCTACTTCAGTCTTCTTTCGACTTCCTGCAGCAAGAATCTACTTACGTTAATAGTATCAAAGTTTCTCCCTTATTTCAACTAACTAAAGTCATTTTCTGCCTTTCATTTTTATCTTTCTAAAATTTAATCTCCTTTGTATTTTTACTTATCAGTCTTTTTATTCAAGCTAAAAAATAAATGCTGGAATCCCCATAAAGTGATTCCAACATTTATAACTCGGTCATCTTTTTTAATTTAATGTTCTTCTTTTCCCTTAATAACCAGGACAGAAATTTTAGATTGGTTTAAGACCTTGGAGGAGACGCTTCCTAGGAGGGTCCTGGAAAAGGCGCCTAGGCCCCGGTTGCCCATGACAATCAAATCCACATTTTTTTCTGTGGCCACTTCTTGAATTTCTTGGGCTGCGGCACCGGAGGTATAAAAGGCTTCCACTTCATAGGGATAGTCCTTCAAGGCTTTTTCTGCGTCTTGAAGG
Organism: Clostridiales bacterium SIT11; assembly: GCA_001299455.1. Lineage (GTDB taxonomy): Bacteria > Bacillota > Clostridia > Tissierellales > Peptoniphilaceae > Urinicoccus. The sequence continues at coordinate 661,911 of CYUK01000003.1, forward strand.
ATATATTCTGCCCGCTCTTCATTGGCCTTGGTGACTTCCAAGCTATAGGGAAAGCTGGAAGGGTATTGGTCAAAAATAGATACTTCCGGAATGACGGTTAGAATAAAAAGTTTTGATCCAAATTTTTCTCCCAGTTCTCTGGCTGTTTCTAGACTGGCTTGGGATGTTTTGGACCCATCCACAGGGATTAAAATACGGTTTAACATAAGACCACCTCTTTCTTTATCTTATCTATACCCATTCCTAGACTTTTTAATAAGAAGTTTACTGAATAAAAAAACCTCCATAGAAGCGGTTTGCTTTCTATCGAGGTTTCCTGTCTTTATTTTACTTGGCCAGGACGTGGACCACAACATTTCTCCGGCCAAACCGGTTAGCTTCGGCATTGGACCCATAGAAGAGGTCAATCCGGTTGCCTTTAATGGCGCCGCCTGTGTCTTCAGCGACAGCATATCCATAACTTTTAAATCCATCGGCGGATTCAATATAGAGCTTGGTGCCCAGGGGAATGACTCTAGGGTCTACGGCAACAGCGCCGACTCTTGCCCGGGTTCCTGAAGCGGTCATGGATCCGGCAGAGGGGTCGTAGGCTGTGGCCTTCATGACAATTGTTTTAACAATTTGGGCTCCTTCTGGCAGTCCCTTACCTGTGTAGGTGGTTTCTTTAGGTCTTTCCTTGGTTCCTACTTGGACAATTTCAGGAACCATTTCTCTTTTGACCTGGCTTGCGACGACAATGGATTGGACAACTTGTCCGCCAATTTTTGTGACTTCCACTTGGTCTGTCACAAGGCCTGTAACCCCTTTTTGGACAATTTTCTTGTCTCCCTTGTAAAGGTCCTTGTTTTCTACTGTTTCTGTATCAAAGGGAATTTCCCGGTCATGGTTTTCTTGGGTCTTCCGGTTGGTGGTCACTTGGATGACGGTTCCTTGGGGAATAATCCCATCCCGGCTAGGAAGGACTTGGTCTTGGTCTTCCAGCTTCACTCCGGCAGCGGATAAGATGCCTAGGCCTGTGTCTCCGGCGACTTGGACTCTTTTTAACTTGCCATCAATAATAAGTACCCGGTCTCTTTTTTGAGAAACCACCACTTCTTGGTCTTTTAATTGGTCCAAGGGGGTGTCTTTTTTGGGTTCTACCCAGGTTCCCTTGTCCGTTTGGATGCCTTGGGCTTTTAAGGCGTCTCCAAGAGTATTTCCTGCTAATTTTAAGTCCACACTTTGTCCATTGACTTGAATGGGGATTGTGGCCTGGCCAAAGGCTGTGAGAAAGGGTGCTGTGGCCAAAACTCCTGTCAGGGCCAGGATGTTTAACTTTTTATGAAACTTCATCTTTATAAAAACCTCCAAAAGTGACAATTTTTTATCCAAAATGTTACTGGTTTGTAACTTATTTTCCTATAACATGTTCTATTGTAACCATTTTGTTTCTTTTTGTCAACAATTTGTTTCTTTTTCATGGGATGAAAGAGAAAAGAAAAACCACCTGGGTCTTCCAGGTGATTTCCGGTCCTTATAAACTTCCTTGGTGATTTTTTAAAATTTGGACAAAGGCATAGGTGAGCTTGGCTGTTAAGCCCCAAATAATCTGATCTTGCCAGTAGTAAAAATAAACTGCTTCCTGGATTTTTGACCAGGGATAGTCCCGGCCTCCAGGAACGTCTTCATAGGGAAAGCCTTCTTCCGGTTGAATTTTTGCATCTAATTTATAGACCTTTGGCTCTTGTCTTAAAAAATAAGTCAAGGGGACAGCAAAAATAGATTCCACCTCGGCGAGACTGGGCTCAATCTCTTCAAAGTCTATATTTTGTAATTTCCCCACAAAGGCCCGGATGGTGGACCCGTCTCGGCGGATGAGATAATCCATTTCTCCTAAAATTTCCAGGTGGTCTTTCCCGATTTGTAGCTCTTCCATGGTTTCCCGGATTGCCGCCTCTCGGGGGCTTTCTCCCTTTTCTATGGCGCCCCCTGGAAAAGAGATTTCTCCAGGCTGGTTGCGAAGATTGCTGGCTCTTTTTTCAAAGAGCAAATAGACCTCCTCTCCCTTTTGGACCAGAAGCAAAACAACAGCATACCGGTCCTTCAGAAAAAGAGGTTGAGGTCTATAATCTTTAAAAATCTTACTGAGCTTCATTCAAATCTAACTGGCTGGTACAATGAGGACACCGGCTGGCATGAAGGTCAATTTCTGTTTTACAGAAGGGACAAACTTTTGTCGTAGCTTCTTCGACTGCTTCCTCTTTTTTTTGTAATTTTGAGCTTAGGGCAGCCATATTTTTTAAGAATAAGAAAATAACTAGGGCGATAATTAAAAAGTCCACAATATTTTGAATAAAGTTTCCGTAAGCCAAAACCCCTGTGGCTGCTTGGGCTTCTTTTAAGTTGGCATACTTGTTTCCGTCTAGGGCATAGAAAAGATTGGTAAAGTCTACACCACCTAGGAGAAGACCAATCAGGGGCATAAAGATGTCATTGACAAGGGAGCTGACAATTTTTCCAAAAGCACCCCCAATAATGACCCCAACGGCCATATCCATCACGTTTCCTTGAGCAATAAACTCCTTAAATTCTTTCATTGTATTTTTCATACTTTCCTCCTTACTATTTTTTTAAATCTAAGCTACTCTTACCCCTTTCTCTGCTATAATAAACTCAAAAGGAGGTAAACATGCGTAAATCTTGGAACAACTATTTTATGGACTTGACAGAAATGGTGGCCAGCCGGTCCACCTGTGACCGGGCCTTTGTCGGCTGTGTTTTGGTCAACAAGGACCACCGGATTGTGTCTACAGGCTACAACGGGTCTGTGGCAGGAAATCCCCATTGCAATGATGTGGGCCATACCATGCGAGACGGCCACTGTATTGCCACCATCCATGCGGAAATGAATGCCCTGCTCTATTGTGCCAAGGAAGGGATTTCCGTCAAGGGGTGTACTGCCTACGTCACTCACTTTCCCTGCTTAAATTGCACCAAGGCCCTAATCCAGGCCGGGATTGTGGCCATCTACTATAAAAATGCCTACCGGGTAGACGACTACGCCCTGGAACTTTTGGAAAAAAACCAGGTGAAAATCCAACAACTTTAGTCTTCTGGGCTAAAGTCTGCTTCCTTGGCCAAGAGGTCTGCCCTCTCATTGCCTGGGTTGCCGGAATGGGCCTCTACTTTTATAAAAGCCACCTCCAGGTCCTTTTTCATGTCCTGGTAAAAATTGTGGTAGTTTTTGGTTTCTTCCTTATTTCTCTTCCACTCTCCCAGGGCCCAGTGGCGGATGCCGGCATAATCGTAATGGAGGATGAGCTTTTTCATCCCCATTTTTTTTGCAAAAGTCATGGCCTCCTGGGCTCCTAGAATTTCCCCGGCCACATTTCTTAGGTCTGCGGCTCCGTCGTCCTTAAACCGCCGAGACCATTCTTTTTCTCCTCCCTGCCAGTAGAGAAAACAACCAAAGGAATAGGAATGGTCTTCCTGCCGATAGGATCCGTCTACATAGGCCACCATGGTGGTGGAGTCCAGGGCTTCTGGTCCAGGAGCCTCCAGGTCCTTTAGAGGCTCTTCAGAGGGGTCCAGGTAGGCCTTGGCCTCGTCCAAGCTTTTAAAGCTCTTGTATAGAGCCCCGGAATAGCCCTGGACTTCTTTTTTGCATTGGTCCCAGGTCGTGTAAATGCCTGGGTTTTTTCCTTTTTTAACGGCGTAGTACTTGGTCATTGTAGTCTCTTTCAATTCTTTTTCTGGTTTCTAATAAAGTCAGCCCCTGGTCCCGGCTAATTTTTTTTAAGTCTTCAAATTCAAAAGACAGGGAAAAATCTGTCTTTTTTACCCCTACAGGTCCCAGAGAGGACTGAAAGGTCTCCAGACTTCTCTCTAAAACTTTTCTTTGAACTGGTCGGTAGCGAAAGCCCAGGCTGGTGCTTTCCTTGAAAATAAGGTCTTCCATTTTTGGAAGGTCTTCTTTTTTACATAGGAGGGAGAGGACTTGGCCAGGGCGATTTTTTTTCATGTGGATGGGCGTATACCAAAAATCCAGGGCTCCTTCCTCAAAGACCCGGTCCATTAAATAGCCCAGGTCTTCTCCCGTCATATTGTCCAGGTTGCAGTCAATCTGGACCACTTCCTGAGGACTTTCTTCTACAAAACTTCCCCGAAGGACATTGGGAAGGGGGAGGTCATGGCTTCCTGCTCCATAGCCTAGCTTTTTGGCCAAAACAGGGCCTTCATAATAGGTCCCATAGTGGGCCAGAATCATGGCTCCTGTCGGGGTCAAGAGTTCCTTGTCCACAGGTCCTCTTTGAAAGGGGACTTCTCCCTCTTTTAGGACTTCCAAGGTGGCTGGAGCCGGCACTGGATAGAGGCCATGGGCACAGTCCACAAAGCCTCCCCCAACATTGGGCAGGGTGTACTTAAAGGAATTAAGGCCTAGGTCCTCCATTAAAATGGCCGCTCCCAGGGTATCTACCAAGGAATCCACCGCTCCTACTTCGTGGAAATGAACTTCCTCCAGGGTCTTGTTGTGGATTTTTCCCTCTGCCCTTCCTAGGAGGAGGAACATGGCCTTGGCATGATCCTTGACTTCCTGGGAAAGAGTGGACTCGTCAATCAAGGTGTTAATTTCCTTTAGGCCCCGATGATGATGGTGGCCATGGTTTTCGTCATGATGATGTTCATGGTGGTCGTGGTGGTTTTCTAAAAGAACCTCCACATAATTGGCCGTCACCCCTCTTTTATCCATCTTCCGAACCTGGATTTGGTAGCCGTCAAAGTCCACTTTTTTTAGCTCCTTTTCCAGGTGGTCTAGGGAGCCACCTAGGTCCAAGAGAAGACCTAAAAACATATTGCCGCTAATTCCTGCAAAGGGTTCAAGTATTAATTCCATGGGACACCTCCTCATTTAAGGACCCCTGGCGGTAGCCCTTAGGATCCACTTCTACCTGGTCAAAGCCTAGATTTTCTAGGCCTTCCCTTAGCTTTTCTTCTATTTCAAGGCCCCTTTCCAGGTCCTCTTTGCCCAGTTCAATCCGGGCATTTTTCCCGTGAACCCGGACCCGGACTAGGTTAAAGCCTAAGTTTTTAAGCCACTTTTCCCCCTCTTCTATTTTTCCTAAAAGGTCCCGGTCCAATTTTTGACCATAGGCCACCCGGCTGGCCAGGCAGGCAGAGCTGGCTAGGTCCCAATTGGGAAGTCCCCTCTTTTTTGCCTCTTGGCGGATGTCTTCTTTTCCCCAGCCACAGGCCAGGAAGGGGCTGGCAATCCCCAACTCTTTAGTGGCTTCCATGCCTGGACGGATATCTCCCAGGTCATCTATATTGGCCCCGTCACAAACTTTTTTGTAGCCTTCTTTTTCCGCTACATCTTTTAAAAAGCTAAAAATCGTCTTTTTACAGGTATAACACCGGTTGACGGGATTTTTTAAAATTTCTTCATCTAAATTTTCCAGGGGATTTTCCACTACTTTCATGGACCAGCCCCTTTCCTGGGCCAGGGACTTGGTTCGATTGACTTCTTCCCTGGTTTGAAAGCCTATATCCATGGTGACGCCCAGGACTCTTTCCTTGCCTAAAATCTCTGTGGCCATATCCATTAAAAGGGTGGAGTCCACCCCTCCAGAGTAGCCAATAACAAGGGATTCAAGATTTTTAATATAAGATGTAATTTCTTGCATAGTCCTTCTTTCCATAAAAAAAGACCTTCAGATGAAACTGAAGGCCCTTAAAAAACAAACTTATAGGATTGCTTGTGCAGCAGTAATGATACTTAAGGCATAAACTTCATCTTCGTTACACCCTCTAGACAAGTCATTGACTGGGTGGTTTAAGCCTTGAAGGATGGGTCCTACGGCTTCAAAGCCACCGAAACGTTGGGCAATTTTATAGCCAATATTTCCAGCTGCAAGATTTGGGAAAATAAAGGTATTGGCCCGACCGGCTACCTTGCTATCTGGTGCTTTCTTTTCAGCAACACTGGGAACGAAGGCAGAATCAAATTGTAATTCCCCGTCAATTTTAATGTCTGGATGTTCTTTTTTTACCTTAGCTGCCGCTTCAGCTACCATGGTGACCTCATCGGACTTGGCAGATCCCTTGGTGGAAAAGCTTAAAAGGGCAATTTCCGGATCCATGCCAAATTGACGACCAGTCATATTGGTTAAGACGGCAATTTCTGAAAGAATGTCTACATTCATATCAATATTGATGGCACAGTCACTCATCAAGTATTGTTCGCTTCCCCGAAGCATTACATAAAGACCACTGGTCCGTTTAAAGCCTTCCTTGGTCTTAATGATTTGTAGGGCTGGTTTTACAGTGGCCCCTGTGGTGTGGACAGCTCCGGAAACCATTCCAGCAGCCTTTTCAGTGTAGACTAAAAGAGTTCCAAAGTAGTTGGGGTCCTTTAAGGCTTCTCTAGCCCCTTCTTCGTCAATTTTTCCCTTCCGTCTTTCGACAAAGGCGTCCACCAAGGTGTCTATATCGTCATAGTTTTCTGGATCAATTAAAATTAAGTCCCGGATATCCACATTGATTTCAGAAGCTGTTCTCTTAATTTCTTCTGGATTTCCTAAAACAATTGGTTGCAGGATACGTTCATTTCTCAGACGTACACAGGCCCCTAAAATTCTCTTGTCTTCTCCTTCTGGGAAGACTAGTTGGGGACGTTCAACCTTCACTTCTGCTTTTAAATCATCAATAAATGCCATTTACTCCTCCAATTTTTCGCTAAAAAACCCTTCAATAACTTTTATTATCGTATCATTTTATTTCCAGTTTATCAACCTTTTTGCCCCGAGGAGTTAAAAAATAATAGTAAATTCCCCGGTCATCTGTGGCTCCTTCCGCATAGTAGACAGCCCGTAAGAATTCCAAGTGGGCCTGGGCTTCTCCTGCGGCAAACCACTTTTGGCTTTTAGGGAAGTCCTCCCAGGCTTCCACATCAATATCCCAGTGCATCCGACTGGCCACATCCTCTACTGTGGAAGTGTCCCTGTCTCGTAAGATTTGTAAAACTTCATAGAGTCGGGCACTGTGGTGGTCCTTGAGTTCCCGGATTCTTACGGAAATATCTGTAATGTCCTTCCTATGGGAGGGATAAAGGATATCCACTTCCATCTTGTCAATTTTATTCAAATTTTCAATATAAGCACCTAGGCTATTGTCCATGTAGGGACCCCAGAAGCTGATATTGGGAGTGATTTCATCTAAAACCATGTCCCCGGCAAATAAAATTTTTCGTTTTTCATCATAAAGTCCTACCATACCAGGAGTATGGCCGCTTTCATCAATGACTTGAAATTCAAAGTCCCCTACGCCAAACTTGTCTCCCGGTTCCACCACCTTAAAGGGAAAGGCTGCCTTAGGCCGGTACTTAAAGCCAGGATGGTCATTTAAGTCTAATTCTCCCGGTTTAAAGCCTTGGTACTTGGCATTGGTTTTTAGCCAGGTCCAGTAGGATCCATCTGAGTCAACCATTTCTTGACTCAAGGCCCCGTCTTCCTTGCTGGTAACAATTTGTCCTCCCCACTCTACGAAGGCATTGGCCAGGCCATTGTGGTCTGAGTGAAGGTGGGTAATAAATAAAATTGTGGACTGGGGTCTGGCCCGGAGGGTTTCTAAAAATTTGAAAAATTCTTCCTTAATTTCCTCTTGGTCAAAGCCAGTATCAATAATCATGGTTTCCCCCAGGGATTGGACACCATAGATATTCATGGTCTTCAGAGGGTTGCCCTTTAAGGGAACCACCTCTCTATATATGCCTCTTTGTAATTCTTCCAATTGGACTAACTCCTCCTTTCTCCATCCCATAGACTGACAAATAAGCCTAGGAGACAGATAAGTATCGGCCCCACTGCCTTATGGGTTTTATCCACCAGGAAATAGAGCACCAATACAAAAATTAAAAATAAGACAAATAGGTTAAAGTTTATTTTTTTCATTTGGATTCCCCGGAAAAAAAGCCGCTTGGTTTACAAGCAGCTTTCATTTTTCTTATACAAGAATTCCACCATAGGCTAAGAATAAGGGGGCAAAAACAAGGGATACAACTGTAATTAATTTAATAAGGATATTTAAGGATGGTCCTGATGTATCCTTAAAGGGGTCACCTACAGTATCTCCTGTAACTGCGGCCTTATGGGCTGTTGTTCCTTTTCCTCCATGGGCTCCGCCTTCAATATATTTCTTGGCGTTGTCCCAGGCACCACCGGCATTGGACATAAAGATGGCCATTAAAACCCCTGTAACTAGGGCACCGGCTTGAAGTCCACCTAGGGCTTCAGGTCCTAAGAGAAGACCAACAAGAATGGGCACAACAACGGCAATTATACCTGGTACGATCATTTCTTTTAAGGCGGCTCCTGTGGAAATTTCAACACAACGAGCATATTCTGGTTCTGCCTTTCCTTCCATGATGCCAGGAATTTCTTTAAATTGACGACGTACTTCATCAATCATGGCTCCAGCGGCATTTCCTACAGCAGACATGGTCAAAGCAGAGAAGGCAAAGGGAAGCATCCCGCCGATAAAGGTTCCGGCAATGACGGTTGGTCTGGAAATATCAATTCCTGTTAATTCTGTGGTTTGAATATAGGAAACAAATAAGGACAGGGCTGTTAAAGCAGCAGATCCAATGGCAAATCCTTTACCAATGGCAGCTGTTGTATTTCCTACAGAGTCCAGGGAGTCTGTGATATCCCGGACTTCTTCTGGAAGTTCGCACATTTCTGCAATTCCACCGGCATTATCGGCAATAGGTCCATAGGCGTCAACAGCAATGGTAGAGGCTGTTGTTGCCAACATTCCTACAGCTGCCAGGGCAATCCCGTAGAGGCCGTTAATTGGTGTTTCTCCGCCTCCAGCCAGGCTATAGGCAAAGATGATTCCAATGGAAATGACAATAATCGGTCCTACAGTAGACATCATCCCTACGGAGAGACCAGCAATAATGTTAGTGGAGTCTCCAGTTACGGATTCTTCTGCAATATGACGGACAGGTTTATATTGGTCTGCAGTATAGTATTCTGTAATTTTTGAAATAATTAGTCCCACACATACCCCAATAATAACAGGGATAAAGAAGGTCAAATCGCCAAAGAAGTGGTTGGCTAAAACAGCTGCGGCCACCATGGTCAAGGCGGAAGCAATATAGGTTCCAATGTTTAAGGCTTTTTGTGGGTTTTTATCTCCCCGGACAAAAAACATACTGATCATGGAAGCAATAATTCCCACAACGGCAATGGAAACCCCATAGGCCACACCTGCTTCTTGGTAGGCAACAACCCCTAAAGTAATGACAGATAATAGGGCTCCTACATAGGATTCAAAAAGGTCGGCTCCCATGCCGGCTACGTCCCCTACGTTATCTCCTACGTTGTCGGCAATAACAGCAGGGTTTCTTGGGTCGTCTTCTGGAATACCAGCTTCAACTTTCCCTACAAGGTCGGCTCCAACGTCGGCAGCCTTGGTATAAATCCCTCCACCTACACGGGCAAAAAGGGCAATGGAAGAAGCTCCTAGAGAAAAACCGGTGATGATGTTGGCGTCTTGGAAGATATAATATAAAATAGAAATTCCTACAATTCCAAGGCCTACTACACAAAGTCCCATAACACTACCGCCGGAAAAAGCAATGTCTAAGGCCTTTCCCATACCAGATTCATGGGCTGCATTGGCTGTCCGGACATTGGCCTTTGTAGCCACGGTCATCCCAACATAACCAGCTGTAACACTAAATAAAGCACCTACTAAAAAGCAAATGGCTGTGCTCCAGGAAATTCCAAGGCCTAAAACGGCAAAAAGCACAACAACAAAAACAATGAGAGCTCGATACTCTCTCTTTAAAAATGCCATGGCCCCATCGTGGATATGGCCGCTGATTTCAACCATACGTTCATTGCCTGGTGCTTGCTTGGTGACAAAAGATGCCTTAACAAAAGCAAAGACAAGGGCAATGAGACCCACAATGGGAGCAATTAATAAAATATCCATATTTTTTTACTCCCTCTCCTTTTCCATTAAATCGCTGCGATGGCTATTAGTGAAACCATCATAATAATTGAGGATACAAGTGTGACTTTTTCAAGCATTTGCTTACGACTTGTTCCTGTGTAAGAACCCCAGCTTGATTCGGCAGAACCATCTAGTGTTCCAAGTCCTGCTTGCTTTGATTCTTGCATCATAACAGATACAATAACAACAAGACAGGAGATGGCAATAATTACAGATAAAAATGTACGCATAATGACCTCCTAACTATACTCATAATATACTGATTTTATCACAAGCAGACGGGTTTTTCAATAAAGGACTTGAGGGAATTTTCCTTAAGTCCTATTTTTTTACAAGTCCCGGCTTTTTTTCTGGCAAAGACATTAAAATAACGCCAAAAAGAACACAAACCATGCCTAAAAGATCGGTTACTGTAAAAATTTCCTTTAGCCAGACTAGGGAAATAATGGCAGAAAACAAGGATTCCGATAGGCCTAAAAGAGAAGCTACCGTGGGCCCCACCACTTTTTGTCCACTTAAGTACATGGCAAAGGGGAGGGCGGTCCCAAAGACGACACAGTAAAAGAGGGCAAAGTAGGAAAAGCCTTGAAGGTCCGGAAGACCTGTTTGCCCTAGAATATTCACCAAAGTCATGGCCACCCCTCCAATGCACATGGCCCAGGCTGCCACAATTTTTGGTGGATAGTGGCTGGTTAAAGAAATAGGGGCCAGGTTGGAAATGGTGTAGCCTAGCATGGCCAGAAGGCCTGTAATTAAGGTGGGCATGGAAATATTTAAGGAGTCCAAGTCTCCCTTGGTCAGGAGGAGGATGACTCCCACCACCGTCACAGGAAGGGCAATTTTCGTGACCTTTCGAGGAGGAATTTTCATCACCACAGAGGCATAAAAAATCACAAAGAAAACTCCGCAGTATTGGAGGAGGCAGGCTGTAGGGGCATTGGCATAGTTGACACAGGCAAAAAATCCATACTGCATAATAAAGAGCCCCCCAATCCCATAGAGGAATAAAAAGTAGATATTTCTCTTAATCTTCCAAATAGAAAAAATATCCAAGCCTTCATAGAGGCAGAGACCTAAAAGGCAGAGGCCCCCACCTAAAAGACGAAAAGATGTCAAGACTTGGGGGGTCATGTCGGAATGTTTAAATAAATAGGACCCCATATTTCCTGAAAGTGCCCACATAATTGAAGTTAAAAGAACAATAAAAAATCCCTTTTGCCAGCGTGTCATTAGAAGCTCCTTCCATAAAAAAACCCTTGGCTCTCGCCAAGAGCTTTCCTTTTATCCCTCGATTACTGTCCCCGGGCCCATTCTTCTGTTTTCTTCTTGGTCCAGGGCAAAAATTTCCATTTCGTTTGCTGGGTGATAATGCCAATAAAGACTAAAACACACCCCAAGGCCATGGTGGCGGACATGGATTCATGAAGGTACCAGACCGCAAAGAGGGACCCAAAGACGGCTTCCAGGGTTAAAATTAAGCTGGTCCCAATGGAGCTAATGTATTTTTGGGCCACATTTTGTGTGGCAAAAGCAAGAACTGTGGCCACCACAACAAGATAGGCCAGGGTCTTGGCAGAGGCTAGGGCTCCGGTAAAGGCCAGGCCTTCCTTAAAGGCGGTTAAGATAAAAAATAAAATTCCAGTGGTCCAAAATTGTAAAATCGTCAGGACAATGGGATCTTCCCTGTGGCAATAGCGCTCAATATAAATCATATGGAGGGCAAAGCAGATGGAACAAAAAATCGTCACCACGTCTCCAAAGTTTAAGCCATCTACACTGTCCAGGGTCAGCATCCCCAGACCCACAATGGCTAGGAGAGCCCCGATAATAGAATACCTGTCCAGGCTTGTCCCGTTTAAAATATAAGACAGGAAGGGGACAAAGAGGACATAGGCTCCGATAATAAAGGATTGCTTCGAGGCCGTAGTGTATTGGATGCCAATAATCAGGGCTAGAAAGGCACCAAACATAAAAAGGCCAATCAAGCCCCCTCTTTTGATGGTTTCTAGGGTCAATCCCTTGAGTTTTGGGGCGTAGAGTAAAGACAATAAAAGAGCCGATCCCATAAAGCGAATGGTCATCAAAGAAAAAGGCTGAATTCTCTCCAAGCTGTCCTTAATAATGGCATAACTGGTTCCCCAGGCTAGGGCCACAAAAACCAGGGCCATAGCTGCAATTCTCTTTTTATTGGTCATAAAACCACCCCTTTTCCTTTTAAAAACATTTTTCTTTCATTTTTTATTTTATCACATATTTTCCCTCTCATGAACCCCACAGCCTTTAAATTTCAATAAAAAAGAACCTGCTAGGCAGGTCCCTTCCCAAATTTATCTGAACTTATACAAGTTCTAAAATTGCCATTTCAGCAGAGTCCCCACGACGAGGTCCCTTTTTCAGGACTCGGGTGTATCCACCGTTACGGTCCTTGTAGTTTGGTGCAATTTCATCAAATAATTTTGTCACAACATCTTCATCATAAAGGAAGGCCAATGCTTGGCGTCTAGCGTGAAGATCGCCCCGTTTGCCTAGTGTAATCATCTTATCCACTAGACGGCGGGTTTCTTTTGCACGCGTTACAGTTGTTGTAATCCGTCCTTGGGCTAAAACATCTGTTGTTAAGTTGCGAAGCATGGCTTTACGATGGGCTGTTGGACGTCCTAATTTTCTTAGTGTTGCCATGATTTCCCCCTTATTCTTCCGATTCTTTCAAGGATAGTCCTAACTCTTCAAGTTTGTTTTGGACTTCTTCCAGGGATTTTTTCCCTAGGTTGCGAACCTTCATCATATCTTCTTCAGTTTTATCTGTAAGTTCTTCGACAGTATTGATGTTTGCTCGTTTTAAGCAATTGAAACTGCGTACAGACAAATCAAGTTCTTCAACAGTCATTTCAAGAACTTTTTCTTTTTGGTCTTCTTCCTTTTCCACCATAATATTGACGTCATTGACATGGTCTGTGAGGCCAATAAATAATTGCAGGTGCTCTGTTAAGATTTTCGCTGCTAAAGAGACGGCTTCATCGGCGGGCATGGACCCGTCGGTTTCTACATCTAGGATCAGCCGGTCATAGTCTGTTCTTTGACCAACCCGTGTGTTTTCCACCTTCCAGTTGACTTTCTTGACTGGAGTGTAGTTTGAGTCAATGGGAATGACCCCAATTTGTGAGACTTGATCTTTTTTTAGTTCACTGGGTTCATAGCCCCGTCCTCTTTCCACAGTTAGGTCCATGTAGACATTGGCATCTTCATTTAAGCTTGCAATGTGGTGGCCAGGATTTACAATTTCGACATCAATACCCGTTTGAATGTCTCCTGCTAGGAGTTCACCTTCGCCTGATTTTTCAATGGTTAAGTGTACAGGTTCATCTATATGGGATTTTAAGATAATCTCCTTAATGTTTAAGATGATTTCCGGTACATCCTCCAGGACGCCTGGAATCGTAGCAAATTCATGTTCAACTCCACGAATGTTTACAAATGAAACTGCGGCTCCTGGCAGAGAGGACAAGAGGACTCGTCTCAAGGAATTTCCAATGGTGATTCCGTAGCCACTTTCTAGGGGTTCTACGACAAACCGACCATTTTTTCCATCTTCACTTAAGCTTTCAATTTCAATGTCCGGTTTTTCAATCTCTAACACTATTGCTCGCCCTCCTTTACGGGTATTCTAGTAACCAACTTATACGCGACGGCGTTTTGGTGGTCTACATCCATTGTGTGGAATCGGTGTAACGTCCTTAATCATGGTGACTTCTAGACCAGATGCTTGTAAAGAACGAATGGCTGCTTCTCGTCCAGACCCTGGTCCTTTAACGTAAACTTCTACAGATTTTAAACCATGTTCCTTGGCCTTTTCAGAAGCTTCTTGGGCGGCTTCTTGGGCAGCAAAGGGTGTTGATTTACGAGATCCACGAAAGCCTAGTTGACCTGCAGATGCCCAGGAAATCACGTTACCGCTCATGTCTGTTAAGGTAACCATGGTGTTATTGAAGGTCGAAGCAATATGGGCTTGACCTTTTTCAATGTTTTTGCGAACACGACGACGTGTTCTAGTGGTTTTTTGTTTAGCCAATCTTACTCCCCCTTCTTACTTTTTCTTTGAAACGAGTTTCTTTGGACCCTTGCGTGTTCTTGCATTGGTCTTTGTCTTTTGACCCCGCACTGGTAATCCACGGCGATGACGAATTCCACGGTAGCAGCTGATTTCACGAAGACGTTTAATGTTCATTGCTACGTCCCGACGTAAATCCCCTTCTACAGTGTAGTGGTCAATTTCTTCACGAAGCTTTGCTTCTTCTGCTTCAGTTAAGTCTTTAACCCGTGTATTGTAATCAATGCCTGTTTTATCTAGGATTTCTTGTGCTGTGGAGCGTCCAATCCCGAAGATATAGGTTAGGCCAATTTCCACTCTTTTTTCTCTTGGTAAGTCAATACCAGCAATTCTTGCCATGAGTGTTACACCTCCTTAACCTTGTCTTTGTTTATGTTTAGGGTTTTCACAGATAACCATGACACGACCCTTTCTCTTAATAATCTTACATTTTTCACACATCTTTTTTACAGATGGTCTTACCTTCATTGTATCCCTCCTTGTTACTTGTTACGCCAAGTAATTCTACCTCTGCTTAAATCATAAGGAGATAACTCTACAGTAACACGGTCTCCAGGTAAGATACGGATGTAATTCATACGCAGCTTCCCAGAGATGTGTGCTAGAATTTCATGTCCATTTTCCAACTCTACCTTAAAGTTGGTGTTGGGTAGGGCATCGGTAACAATGCCTTCTACTTCAATGACATCTTCTTTTGCCAAATTAAACCCTCCTCGGTTCCTCGTAAGCTTTTAACTGTTTTCTGATATAAGAATCATTTAAGTCGTTTTCATCTATCTTTAGATTTACCCATTCTTTCGTAATCTGAACATGGGAAATTTTCTTTTTTTTCGGCTTTTTCAGCGTCCTTTGTTTTCCATCTACTAGATAGACATAGCTTTCATCCACAATTTTTAGAACCACTTGGTGGTTGCCCTTGTCTCTTCCTGCCAGAGACCGGACAATCTGTCCTGGTTCAATCCCTCTTGTGGTGACCATGAATTA
Source organism: Clostridiales bacterium SIT11 (assembly GCA_001299455.1). Taxonomy (GTDB): domain Bacteria; phylum Bacillota; class Clostridia; order Tissierellales; family Peptoniphilaceae; genus Urinicoccus. The sequence goes on from CYUK01000003.1 coordinate 676,999, forward strand.
AGCCAATCCTTTGACAATTTGATCGAAGACATCACCAATGGCCTTGGACCCGTCAATATTTAAGATTAAGCCTTGAGCCCGATAATAATCAACAAGTGGAGCTGTTTGTTCATGATAGACTTTAATCCGATTTTTTACGGTTTTTTCTGTGTCATCATCTCTTTGAATTAATTCTCCACCGTCGATATCACAGACACCTTCTTCTTTTGGAGGATTATATTTCACATGGTAGGTTGCCTTGCAAGTTTTACATACCCGGCGACCAACAGCTCGTTCAATGAGTAAATCATCGTCTACGTTGATATTAATAACCCGGTCTAATTTGATTCCTAATTTTTTTAGTTGAGCATCTAAAGCGACAGCTTGAGCAACCGTTCTTGGGAATCCATCTAGTAAGAATCCATTCTTACAATCCTCACGGCTTAACCGATCTTGAATTAATGCAACAACTAAATGATCTGGAACCAAGTCTCCATGGTCCATGAACTTCTTTGCTTCTTTCCCTAGATGGGTTTCATTTTTTATATTTTCCCTTAAAATATCTCCCGTAGAAATGTGTGGGATTTGATATTTTTCAATAATCGATTCTGCTTGTGTGCCCTTGCCAGCTCCTGGTGGGCCTACAATAATAAGTCGCATGCTTCCCTCCTATTTTAAGAATCCACGATAATGTCTCATGAGCATTTGTTGTTCAATGACACGGCCTGTTTCTAGTATAACTCCTACGACAATAATCATACTTGTTCCACCAAAGTTAAAGCTCATTCCACTTGCCTTGGTTAAAAAGTAGGGTAATACAGCAAGTAGGGATAGGGCTAAACCTCCTGGGAAGACGAGGCGGTTCACTGTTCTGTTTAAATAATCACTTGTTGCCCGACCTGGACGAATACCAGGAATAAATCCTCCATTTTGTTGTAAGTTCTTTGAATATTCTACGGTGTTAAATTGAATGGCCGTATAGAAGAAAGTAAAGAAGACAATGAGGATGACCGTTAAAAGAGAATACAGGGTAATCCCTAACCAAGTGCCTCCTGGTGAGAACCAATTTTCTACAAAATTGGCGAAACCGGAGTTTGGTTTAAACATGGCAATAGTTTGTGGTAACGCCATAATGGAGTTGGCAAAGATAATAGGCATAACTCCACTCATTAAGACCTTAATGGGAATATGGGTGGATTGTCCACCGTACATCTTCCGGCCAACTACACGTTTCGCATAGGAAACAGGAATCCGTCGTTCTCCTTCATTTAAGGTGACAACAAAGACGACAATACCAATGGCAATGAGAATAAAGAGAATCAAGAAAATGGGGCTTGCTTGTCCTGTTACAACAGCAACAACAGACCGGTAAATATCTGCTGGGAATCTTGAAACAATTCCTGCAAAGATAATTAAGGAAATCCCGTTACCAATTCCTCGTTCAGTAATTAATTCTCCTAGCCAAATTAAGAAGCAAGATCCACCGACAATGGATAAAACAACGACTAGGTTTTCTAAGAATCCCTTAGCCAAGATTGCTTTTGAGAAAAAGCCATAGACATATCCCAAAGCAGTGACTAGGGCTAGGGCTACAGATAAATATCTTGTGTATTTTGCAATCTTCTTCCGGCCAGTTTCTCCTTCCTTGGAAAGAGCTTCTAGGCTGGGGATTGCAATGGTTAAAAGTTGCAGAACAATTGATGCGGTGATGTAGGGATAAATGTTGGCAGCAAAGATGGTAAAGTTACTTACTGCGCCCCCTGCCATTAAGTCTAAAAATCCAAAAAGACTGTTTTGTCCGTGGGATAATAGATTCGTGATATACTGACGATCAACAAAGGGTACCGGAATATTTGCGCCTATGCGATATACAACAAACATCCAGAGTGTAAAAATCATTTTCTTTCGAATTTCCGGTACTTTCCACGCATCTCGAATAGTCTGCAACATTAGATCACCTCAGCCTTTCCTCCTGCAGATTCAATTTTTTCTACAGCAGACTTGGTGAAATGGTTGGCTTCAACATTTACCTTAACGTTTAAGTCTCCTTGGCCTAAAATTCTTAGACCATCTTTTGCCTTGTTCTTTTTAACTAAGCCTGATTCAATCAAACTTTCTAAGTTTACAGTGTCCCCGTCTTTAAAACGATTTAAGTCTTTTACATTAACTTCAGCGTATTGTTTACTGAAGATATTTGTAAAGCCACGTTTTGGTAGCCGACGGAATAGTGGCATTTGACCACCTTCAAAGCCTGGGCGCACACCGCCACCGGAGCGTGCATTTTGTCCCTTGTGACCACGTCCAGAAGTTTTTCCTGTTCCAGATCCTGGCCCTCGGCCAACACGTTTCTTCGCTTTAACTCCACCGCCTTCAGCAGGGTGTAAGTCATGCAGTTTCATCATGCACCTCCTTATTCAACTATCTCTACCATAAAGCCAATGGCTTTTAGCATTCCTCGAATTTGAGGAGTATCTTGTTTTTCAAGGATTTGACCTACCTTTTTAAAACCTAAAGCCTTGACTGTTTGCTTATGTTTTGTAGTTCGTCCAATAGGGCTTTTAATCAATTTGATTTTAATGGTTTCCATTGATTCAACCCCCTTATCCTAAAATCTCTTCAACACTTTTACCACGAAGTTTGGCAACAGATTCTGCTGTTTTTAAGCTATTTAAAGCAGCCATTGTGGCATTTACTGTGTTTCTAGGGTTATTGGATCCAATGTTCTTTGTCCGAATATCTGAAATACCTGCAAGTTCACAGACGGCACGAACAGGTCCCCCAGCAATAACTCCAGTACCTGCTGCAGCCGGTTTGAGGAAAACTCGTCCAGCACCAGAAACCCCTGTCACTTCATGAGGGATTGTGGAATCTAAAAGATTCACTTTTACGATGTTTTTCCGTGCACTTTGGGCTGCTTTACGAATAGCTTCTGGTACTTCTAGAGCTTTTCCAGTGCCAATTCCTACATGACCGTTGTGGTCACCTACAGCGACTAAAGCAGAAAAACGGAAGTTCCGTCCCCCTTTAACAACTTTAGCTACACGGCTGATGGACACTACACGTTCTTCTAAATCCAATGCACCTGCGTCGATGATAGTACGTCTCAAGAATTTCCCTCCTTTATTAGAATTTTAGTCCGGCTTCTCTTGCTGCTTCTGCTAGAGCGGCCACCCGACCGTGATAAATATATCCTGACCGGTCAAAAACAACTTCTTCGATGCCTTTTTCCTTGGCTCGTTCAGCAATTAAGGTTCCAACGGCCTTGGCAGCTTCAACGTTCCCGGTTTTTTCTAAGTTCAATGCCTTATCTAAGGTTGAAGCTTGTGTTAATGTGTTTCCTGCGACATCATCAATCAATTGTGCATACATATGCGCATCAGAACGATAAATAGAAAGTCTTGGTTTTTCCACAGTTCCTGAGACTTTATTTCTGATCCGGTGATGGCGTTTCTTACGACTAACATTCCAATCGAATTTATTTAGCATAAAATCTCTCCTTTCTACTTACCAGTTTTTCCGACTTTACGACGGATGTGTTCGTCTACATACTTGATTCCCTTGCCCTTGTATGGTTCAGGTTCCCGGAATTTACGTATATAGGCAGCGTACGCTCCAACTTTTTGTTTATCAATTCCAGAAATTGTAATATGGTTGGCATCCGGTACTTCCACTGTAATTCCTTCAGGAGCTTCTAGCTCAAGAGGATGGGAAAATCCTAGAGTTAAGGCTAATTTGTTGCCATTTTTAGCGGCCCTATAGCCTGTTCCTACAATTTCTAATTTCTTTTGATATCCATTGGTGACCCCTTCAACCATGTTTGTCACTAAAGAATGGCTTAAGCCGTGGTTGGCTCTTGTCCTCTTCTTGTCGTCACTACGATTAATGACAAGCTGATTATCTTCCAAAGTGATCTTCATGTTTTGGTCAATAGCTTGGGTCAAAGTTCCCTTAGGTCCCTTCACTTCCACTACATTGTCCGGAGAAATATTGACGGTTACACCGCTTGGAACATCAATTGGTCTACTTCCAATTCTTGACATGATCTACACCTCCTAGACTACCATACATAGCAAATCACTTCGCCACCAATGCCTTCTTGACGACAAGCCTTGTCCGTCAAAAGACCCTTGGATGTTGAAATAATTGCTATTCCTAAACCACCCAGTACCTTTGGTACATCTCCAGCCTTGGCATAAACCCGAAGACCTGGTTTAGAAATTCTTTTAATTCCGGAGATTACTTTTTCTCCGTCCTTGCTATATTTTAAGGTGATTCTTAAGACATTTTGCTTATTGTCTTCAATCACTTCTACATTCTTAATATATCCTTCGTTTAATAAGATTTCCGAAATTTCTTTTTTCACATTGGAACTAGGAATGTCAACACTGGTGTGTTTTGCATGAGCTCCATTGCGAATTCTCGTAAGCATATCTGCTATAGGATCTGTCATCATAGCGCTTCCTCCTCTCGGTATTACCAGCTGGCCTTACGGACGCCAGGAATTTCCCCACGATAGGCCAACTTCCTGAAGCAAATGCGACAGATGCCATACTTACGAAGTACTGCATGGGGTCTTCCACAAATGCTACAACGGGTATAGGCTCTTGTTGAAAATTTCGGTTTTCTTTGTTGCTTAGCAATCATTGATTTTTTTGCCACAAGATACCTCCTTTATTCCTTCGCAAAGGGCATTCCCATTTTTTCAAGGAATACCTTGGCTTCTTCATCTGTTTCTGCAGTCGTAACAACCACTACATTCATCCCGCGAATGGCGTCTACTTGGTCGTATTCAATTTCAGGGAAGATTAATTGTTCCTTAATCCCTAAAGAATAGTTTCCACGTCCATCAAAGGCGGACTTGCTTACGCCACGGAAGTCCCGAACCCGGGGAAGTGCAATGTTCATTAATTTATCTAAAAAGTCATACATTTTTTGGCCACGTAAGGTTACCTTACAACCAATTTTTTGACCTTCTCTTAATTTAAAGTTTGCAATGGACTTTTTAGCTCGTGTGACAACTGGTGCTTGTCCTGAAATTAAGGTTAAATCCTTTACTGCAGACTCTAAAGCCTTGGGGTTTTCCTTGGCTTCACCAACACCAATGTTGATAATCACTTTTTCAAGCTTTGGTACTTGCATCACATTTTTGTAGTTAAATGTGTCCATAAGGAAGCCCACTACTTCTCCATCATATTTTTCTTTTAATCTGGATTCCATTATAGCCTCCTTTACTTATCAATCTTCGTACCTGCTGGACGCATAATACGAACTTTTTTACCGTCTTCAATTTGATAGCCAATCCGAACACCCTTTTTGGATGCTGCATCATAGTACATTACATTGGATACATGGATGGGCGCTTCAGTTTTATTGATTCCGCCAGGTTGTTGAGGTCCTCTTGGTTTCACGTGACGAGTCACAATGTTAACCCCTTCAACCACAACTCGATCTTCTTTGGGAAGCACGCGTTTTACCTTACCTGTTTTCCCACGATCCTTGCCGGAGATTACAATGACGGTATCATCTCTTTTTATTTTCACTGTGCCACCTCCTAGAGTACTTCAGGAGCCAAGGAAATGATCTTCATAAAGTTGTCTCCACGAAGTTCACGAGTCACTGGCCCAAATATACGAGTCCCGACTGGACTTTTATCATCTTTAATAATGACTGCTGCGTTGTCGTCAAAGCGGATATAAGACCCATCTTTCCGACGGATTCCCTTGCTTGAACGAACAATAACTGCCTTAACTACTTGCCCTTTTTTCACAACACCACCAGGTATTGCGTGCTTTACAGAGCAGACCACAACATCACCAATATTGGCAAATTTTCTGCCGCTTCCGCCTAGGACTTTAATAACTAAGAGTTCTCTTGCACCGGAGTTATCAGCAACGCGCATTCTAGATTCTTGTTGTAACATAATTGCCTCCTTATCAAAAAAACTTACTTAGCGCGTTCAAGGATTTCCACAAGTCTCCACCGTTTGTCCTTGGACAGAGGTCTTGTTTCCATCAAACGAACGCGATCACCTATTTTAGCTGTATTTTCTTCATCATGGGCTTTAAACTTTGATGTCTTTTTGAAGCGCTTGCCATAAATAGGATGTGTTTTAAAGGTGGTTGTAGATACAACAATGGTTTTATCCATCTTATCGGAGACCACAATTCCTGAAATTGTCTTTCTGTTATTTCTTTCCATTTATTATGCCTCCTTTCCTAAACCAAGCTCACGTTCCCTTAAAATTGTCTTCACACGAGCAATATCTTTTTTCACTCCGGGAATAGATGATGAATTATCCAATTGACCGGTAGCTAATTGAAAGCGTAAGTTGAACAATTCGTTTTTCAGTTCAGATACTTTTGCTGTCAACTCTTCTGTTGACAATTGGCGAATTTCTTTAACCTTCACTTGATTCACCATCCTTTTCTTCATATCTAGCAATGAAACGAGTCTTAATCGGAAGCTTGTTAGATGCAAGACGCATAGCTTCTCTTGCAACTTCATCACTAACCCCACTCATTTCAAATAGTACACGCCCTGGTTTAACAACACTGACCCAGTAAGCAGGTGCCCCTTTCCCGGAACCCATCCGAGTTTCAGCAGGCTTTTCAGTTACTGGCTTGTCTGGGAAAATTTTAATCCAAATGTTCCCGCCACGGCGGATATAACGTGTCATGGCACGACGGGCAGCTTCAATTTGGTTTGAAGTAATCCAAGAAGGTTCTAAGGCTTGAAGACCGTAATCACCGTATGTTAAGGTGTTACCGCGGCTTGCTTTACCCTTCATTCTGCCTCGATGCACACGACGATATTTCACTCTCTTTGGCATTAACATAAGCGTCTCTCCTTCCTTGGATTACGCATTCTTACCATCGGCGGCTCTGTTATTTGAGCTGCGTTGACGGCCCCTGCGATCCCTATTATCTCTCCTGTCACGGTCATTGCCCCGTCTGTCTCTACGGTTACGTGGAGGTCTGTTTCCCTTAAATTCAGGAAGAACTTCTCCCTTATAAAGCCATACCTTTACCCCAATTTTTCCATAGGTTGTATTGGCTTCGGCAAAGCCGTAATCAATGTCAGCCCGTAAAGTTTGTAGAGGAATCGTTCCTTCGCTGTAGCCTTCTGTCCGAGCCATATCCGCTCCGCCTAGACGACCAGAAACAGAAGTCTTAATTCCCTTTGCTCCTAGACGCATGGTTCTTTGGATAGCTTGCTTCATAGCCCGACGGAAAGAAACCCTCCGTTCCAAGGAAAAAGCAATATTTTCTGCTACTAATTGAGCATCCATATCCGCTACCTTAATTTCTTCTACATTAACAACCACACTGCGGCCTGTTCTTTTTTCTAATTCCTTGCGAAGTTCTTCAACTCCAGCACCACCACGGCCAATGACCATTCCTGGTTTTGCCGTGTAAATTGTTACTTTTACCTTGTTCGCAGCACGTTCAATTTGAATATTGGAGATACCGGCTTGGTATAAAGAATCCTTCACGTATGTGCGAATTTTATTATCTTCTAATAAAAGTTCCCCGAAGTTTTTGCTCTTGGCATACCATTTGGAGTCCCAATCTTTGATAACGCCAACTCTTAGTCCCTTCGGATTTACTTTTTGACCCATGTATAACCCCCCTTATTCTCGCTCTGCAACTACTACGCCAATATGACTTGATCTCTTTAAGATTGGATAAGCCATACCCTTAGCCTTTGGACGATAACGCTTCATAGTGGGACCGTCATTGGCATAAGCTTCCTTAACGTATAAATCACTGCGATCTAAGCTCAGGTTATTTTCTGCATTGGCAACAGCAGAGGATAATACCTTGTAAAGTTCCTTTGCCCCACGTTTTGTAGTAAACTCTAACTTTGCAAGAGCTTCATCCACTTGAAGCCCCCGAATTTCGTCACAAATAAAGTGAACTTTAAGTGGGGAAATACGAACATATTTTGCAACAGCTTTTGCTTCCATTCTTTTTCCCTCCTTATTGTACTGACGTGGACTTGTCAGCCGTATGACCACGGAAAGTTCTTGTTAGAACAAATTCACCTAGTTTATGACCAACCATATCTTCTGTAATGTATATTGGCACATGCTTGCGACCATCGTGGACAGCAATCGTGTGAGAAACCATTTCTGGGAAGATGGTAGACCGACGTGACCAAGTCTTAATTACTTTCTTTTCGTTTTTTTCATTTAAAGCATCAACCTTTTTTAGAAGATGTTCATCTGCAAAAGGTCCCTTTTTAAGTGAACGACCCATAACTTCCTCCTCTCAGTTATTTCTTACGACGACGGACAATATACATATTGGACTTCTTGTTCTTCTTCCGAGTTTTTAAGCCCAATGTCTTCTTGCCCCAAGGACTCATTGGAGATGGACGACCAATTGGTGTTCTACCTTCCCCACCACCATGTGGATGGTCTACAGGGTTCATAGCAGACCCACGTACATGAGGTCTGAAACCAAGATGACGTTTCCGTCCAGCCTTACCTAGGGTAATCAGTTCGTTGGATACATTTCCAACTTGACCCACAGTCCCCCGGCATTCAATGTTCACCCGGCGGTATTCTCCAGAAGGAAGACGTAAGGTTGCATACTTTCCTTCCTTCGCCGTTAATTGTGCACTGGTTCCTGCAGAGCGGACAAGTTGTCCCCCTCTGCCTGGAATCAATTCGATATTGTGTAGAACAGTACCTACAGGAATATCCTTTAATTGCAGTGCATTTCCAACCTTAATGTCCGCTTCGTGGCCAGATTCAATTTTATCTCCCACCTTTAAGCCTACAGGTTGTAAAATATATCTCTTTTCCCCATCTTCGTAGTTAATGAGGGCAATATAAGCGGTTCTGTTTGGATCGTATTCAATACTTGCTACACGACCAACAATGCCATCTTTATCTCTTTTAAAATCAATAATACGATATTTTTTCTTTGCTCCGCCACCACGGTGCCGACTCGTAATGTGTCCATGGGCATTCCGTCCAGCATGTTTGTTTAAAGAAACTACTAAAGACTTTTCTGGTTTAGATCTTGTAATTTCTTCATAAGTGGACACAGTCATTTGTCTACGAGCAGGAGTGGTTGGTTTATAGCCTTTAATTGCCATTTCTCTTCCCCCTTATCTTATTGCATACCTTCAAAGAATTCGATTGGCTTGGAATCTTCCGTCAACTTTACAATTGCTTTTTTCCAAGCACTTCTGCGTCCTTGTGTCGCCCCTTGACGTTTTAACTTGCCGCGCATATTCATAGTGTTTACACGAGCAACCTTTACATCAAAGACTCCTTCAACAGCCTTTTTGATTTCCGCCTTATTGGCTCTACGGTCAACAACAAAGGTGTATTTTCCTTCTTCCATGGCGTCCATACTTCTTTCTGTAACGATAGGACGAATAATTACATCATAGATATTCATGATTCATACACCTCCTCAATAGTTTTCAAAGAATCTTGGTCAAGAATTAAAGAATTGTATTTTAATAAATCATACACATTTAAACTCTTTACATTGACAACCTTGACTCCTGGAATATTCTTTGCAGCCCGTACAATAGAATTTGAAGAATCTGCAACAACAACTAGGGCCTTCTTGTCTGCCTTTACAGCATCTAAGAATTGAACAGCCTTCTTCGTCTTTGCTTCATCTAATTGGTAGTTATCCACTAAAATAAGTTCTTCCTCTTGAACCTTAGAAGTTAAAACACTCTTTAAAGCAAGAACCCTTACCTTCTTTGGTGTCTTATAGGAATAATCTCTTGGCTTTGGTGCAAAAACAACACCGCCACCCTTCCATTGAGGAGACCGGATGGATCCTTGACGAGCCCGACCCGTTCCCTTTTGTCTCCAAGGTTTACGTCCACCGCCCCGGACTTCTGCACGAGTCTTGGCAGATTGGCTTCCTTGACGACGGTTGGCCAGTATATTCTTAACAACTAAATATACAGCATGTTCATTGACTTCTATGTCAAAAATGTCTTCTTTTAACTCAACTTCTTGGACGGACTTGCCTTCCATATTGAGCATTTGAATCTTAGGCATATTCGCTTCCTCCTTCCAAGTTAGTTCGCATTTTTCACAGTTTCTTTCACTGTGACAAGACCTTTTTTCGGACCGGGAATGGCACCTTTCACGAGGAGGACGCCTGTTTCTACGTCCACACGAATGACTTCAAGGTTTTGAACTGTTACACGTTCATTCCCCATCTTTCCAGCCATTCGGTGTCCCTTCCATACCTTTCCAGGATAAGAAGCAGCGCCCATACCACCAGGCATCCGGTGGAATTTAGAACCATGGGTTTCACGACCCCGTCCAAAGTGGTGACGTTTAATAACCCCGGCAGTTCCTTTTCCCTTGCTGGTCCCAGTGACATCAACCTTGTCCCCGGCAGCAAAAATATCTACCTTAATTTCATCCCCAAGATTGTAGCTGTCTACATCATCTGTCCGGAATTCCCGTAGATACTTTCTATATTCTACCCCTGCCTTATCGAAGTGTCCCTTCATAGGCTTGTTTACTTTCTTTTCCTTAATAGCACCAGATGCAACTTGGATTGCATTGTATCCATCTGTTTCCACTGTTTTCTTTTGAACCACAATTTGGGGTTCCATTTCAATTACAGTGACTGGGACAACTGTGCCATTTTCATCAAAAAGTTGGGTCATGCCTAACTTTTTGCCAATCATGTACTTCATTTCCTGCACCTCCTGAGTGATAGCGGATTGCTAAAGAGCAATCATAACCTAAAATTATGAAAAAATTATAATTTTATTTCAATGTCTACGCCAGCTGGTAAATTTAACTTCATTAAAGAATCTACCGTCTTTTGATTTGGGTTGGCGATATCAATTAAGCGCTTGTGGGTTCTTTGTTCAAATTGTTCCCGGCTGTCCTTGTGCTTGTGCACAGACCGTAAAATAGTAATTACTTCCTTGTCTGTTGGAAGTGGAATTGGTCCGGACACCTTGGCACCTGTTGCCTTAGATGCTTCAACAATACGCTTAGCTGAGTTGTCTAAAACCTCATGGTCATAAGCTTTTAGACGGATACGAATTTTTTGTTTCTTTGACATATTCTCCTCCTAAAGTTTTGCTTTGCGAGAAGTCGGCTCCCATACACCCAGCCGGGTGTATCCTAAACGGATAAAATAAAAAAGGGACCCTGTCGCAGGAAGTCTAGCTCCCCACTACTCCACAGTAATTCCCTTAAAAGAGAAACTCTTTAAGCAACCTACTGCATCTTCGCAATGTCATTTAATCATACCTTAATAGTATATAAGGAAAGCCTCCATTTGACAAGGTCTTTCCCTATATTTTTCCAAGATTTTCTTATTTTTTTATTTTTTGAACGAAGTTTTATTTGTTTCCCTTGGATCGAACTTGTTTATTTTACCAGAAATCTACAACTTGTAAAGGGGTTTTAGAAAATTTTACAAAAAATAAAATTCTTCCCTATATATAAGGAAGAATTTTATCAATAGCAAGGTATGATAGGCTAGAATGCCGTCGATTTCACCCAATCAATAGGCTTTTCTCTGCTACAGTCAGGCGACCTAGTCTAAAGTAGAAAAAAGTAGGGGCTGCCTTGTGCAGCCCGAAGGACCAACAGTGAAAATATGACGTCAGCCAATTTTTGCCAATCACCTTTCGGGCGATACTTGTTAAGCGGGCTAGACTGTCGTCGATTTCACCCAATCAACAGGCTTTTCTCTGCTACAGTCAGGCGACACTAGGTCGCCCCTACTTAGCATGAGACCTGCCACAAAATCAAAGATTTTGGACTAGGGCTTCAACCTAGCCCCTACGAAATCTGCTACAAAAATATCCAATGTAGGCTTTTCTAAAGACAAAAAGAGCAAGGTTTCCCTCGCTCTTTTCTACATACCTTCTCTTACTTCTTTTCAACAGTTACAATTATTTCTTTTTTCAGCCGGTCTCGTAAGTTTTTGTAATGAGGTGTTTCCACCCTCTTCCGACAAGCAGCTTCTTCCTTTTCATCAAAACCATTGGGATACCAAAGCTGATCTAAAAAGGTATAGGCATTTCCCTGCCAGTCGATTTCTCGCTCTGCTCCAATATTGTTGTCCTCTGGTCCTTATCCAGGTTGGAAATAGGCTTGACGGATGGAGAATAATTCTCCATAGAGGCGGTTAGGATTCTTGACCCCGATTTTTTCATGGAAGTAAACACTTTCTATCATGTCATTTTTATCCCTTTTAATGGAGATTTCCTTCATTAAATCCTTGGGAACTTGGATGGTCACCTTGGGATTTCCAAAGTGAATGACTTCATAAGCTTTGGCTACTGTCAGTTTTTTTAACCCATTCAGGTTAATATTTCCAGTCTTCCCCACCACACAAGTAAAGCTAGCTTGGTGCCAATCCACCTTTTTATTAAAGGCTTCTCCAATAAAGCGAATGGGAATATAGGTCCGGTTCTTGTAAATAATAGGATTTACATCCATGGACCGGTTTTCTCCATTGACAGTAAAGTCCTTGGAATAAACATTCATGACAATGTTGGTATTTCCTCCATTGATCCGGATGTCCTTGGTGGCCGGGTCATAGTGGACCTTGCAATTGAGGGTTTCTCCAATCAACCGCAGGGGCACATAAGTCCTGTTGTTGCTGGCAAAGCCTGTAGCTTGGTTGTTGTCCTTGTTTTCTACCGATTCAATGATTTTTCCATCTACAACCACCCGGATATCCATAGTATGGGCGTAGATAGTCGTCCCCATCAAGGCTGCAAAAATCATTAAAAATACCAGTTTTTTTAGAAATTTCATAGCTTTCCTCCTTGTCTTTTACCTTTAGATTAGCATATTGCCATAAGAAAAGAAACCAAGTTCGGTTTCTTTTTCTATCTAATTCTTTGGCTCTGAACTCAGATGACAAGACTTCTAAGTCACCTAAACCCGGACTCGTCCAGCAAAAATTTGTCCTGTGGCGGCATCCATGGTAATTTCTTCTCCTGTCTTCAAGAGCTGACCTCCTTCTTTCAAGCCTACAATTGTAGCCAGCCCTAGGTCCAAGCCCAAAATTGCTCCAGGGCTGGTCAGACCGCCTTGGATGGTAATCAGGCCGCCGGCTCTTTTTAAATAAGCAGCCAGGCCCTTGTGGGCTTGGTTTAAGACTAAAATATCCCCATCTTTAAAGTCTGCAAAGTCCTTTTCTTCTTGGATCCGGAGGATCCGTCCAGATTTCTTCAAGTGCCCAATGCCTTGGCCCCGGGCCAGGGTCTTGGCGATGGAATGGACTTGAATCATGTTGGTGGTTCCTGAAACGCCTACAGGAAGACCGGCTGTTAAAACTAAAAGATCTCCTTCTTTTACCAGGCCCTCTTCCTGGGCCCTTTGGATGGCTGTGGCAATGACGCCATCGGTTGTGGGCTCATAGTCGGCCATAATCCCATAAACTCCATAGTCCAGGGCTCCCTGGCGGCAGACCCAATCCTTGGGACTGGCGGCAATAATGGGAACGCTGGGCCGGAACTTGGCAATGGCCCTGGAGGTGTAACCGGACGATGTAGCTGTTAAAATGGCCTTGGCTCCCAGGTCCTTGGCAATCATACAAGTTGACCGGCCAATGGCGTTGGTAGTGGACTGGGTGTGAATTTTTTGGTCCAAGTAGACTTGATTTTCTTCCATATACTTTTCCGTCCGCAAAGCAATCCGGTTCATCATGGCTACAGCAAGGACAGGATACTTGCCGGAGGCCGTTTCCCCAGACAGCATAATGGCCGAGGTCCCATCTAGGATGGCATTGGCTACATCTGTCACTTCTGCCCGGGTGGGCCGGGGGTTACGAATCATGGAATCCAACATTTGGGTGGCTGTAATGACAGGTTTGGCAGACCGGATGCATTCCTGAATGAGTTTCTTTTGGACCAAGGGGATTTCCTCTGGCTGAATTTCCACACCGAGGTCCCCCCGGGCCACCATAATTCCGTCGGAGGCCTGAATAATTTCCTCCATATTTTCAACCCCTTCCCGGGATTCAATTTTGGAGATGATTTTTATCTGGCTGGCTCCTCTGTCTTCTAAAACTTGCCGAATGGCATAGACATCTTCCGCCTTCCGGATAAAGGAGGGAGCAATAAAATCCACTCCCTGGTCCAGGCCAAAATGAATGTCTTCAATGTCCTTTTGGGTCAGAGCTTCCAGCTGGAGCTTGGCACCGGGGACGTTGACTCCCTTATGGCTTTTTACCAGACCCTCATTTAAGGCCAGGGTTTCAATACGGTCTTCCTTGACCTTAAGGACCCTTAAGTCCAAGAGTCCATCATCAATTAAAATATGGTCTCCAGGAGCCACATCCTGGACTAGCTTGGAATAGGAGACAGAAGCTCCCTTTTCATTTCCCAATCTTTCTTCCATATATAGGTTAAATTTGTCTCCCATATGGATGACATAATCTTGGTCTTTTTCAAAATTTCCCAGGCGGATTTCCGGCCCCTTGGTATCCAGAAGAAGGGCGATGGGAAGGCCCAGGTCCTTTCGTAATTTTTTTACCTTGTCTATTAAAGCCTTGTGGTCTTCATAGGTCCCGTGGGAAAAGTTCAGCCGGCAGACATTGACCCCATTTTTAAAGAGGTCTTCCAGGACTTCTTCTGACCTAGAAGCCGGTCCTAGGGTTGCAACAATTTTTGTCTTTTTCATGGATCCTCCTTTTAAATGGACAACATTTTAATTTCCTGGTAGAGTTTTTCCTTAAAGACTTTTTCTTCCTTTAAAGCTTCTTCCAAGGGCAGGCAAGAAATTTCTCCCCCTCTAAAGCCCATGGCATGGTGGGTTTTTCCCTGGATTAAGTATTCCAGGCCCCGGCTGGCTAAAGAAGAAGCCAAAATTCGGTCAAAGCTGGTTGGAGACCCGCCTCTTTGAATATAGCCCAGGATGGTCACCTTGGTTTCCACTCCTGTTCCCTGGTAAATTTCTTCTGCCAGCTGGTAGGGGTCATAGACGCCTTCTGTCACCAGAAGGATATGGTGGCGCTTCCCCCTCTTTTTCCCCTGGTGGATTTTAGCCAGAATTCCCTTTAGGGAATTTTCCACTTCCGGAATTAAAATATTTTCTGCCCCACCACTCATGCCGGCAAAGATGGCCAGGTCGCCACACTTTCTTCCCATGACCTGGATGACATGGCCCCGTTCATGGGAAGAGGAGGTGTCTCGGATTTTCCCTATGGCCTCTGTAATAGTTTCCACTGCCGTCATAAAGCCAATACTGGCATCTGTATAGGCCAGGTCATTGTCAATGCTACAGGGAAGGGCCATGACTTCTATCCCCTTGTCTGCCAGGGCCTGGGCCCCATGAAAGGACCCGTCCCCTCCTAGGACAAAGAGCTTGTGGATTTTTGCCTTGTCCAGCTGGTCTAGGGCTTTTTTCTGGCCTTCTTCTGTTTGAAATTCCTGGGACCGGCTGGTCTTTAAAATTGTCCCGCCCCGGTGGATAATATCGGCTACAGAGGCTAGGTCTAAGTAATGGATATCCCCTTCTAAAAGGCCCGTAAAGCCTGCCCGAATCCCCATCATTTGGTAGCCATGGTAGATTCCCGTCCGTACCAGGCTCCGGATGCCTGCATTCATTCCTGGAGAATCTCCACCGGAGGTTAATATGCCGATTCTTTCCATACTTCACCTACTTTACAATAAAATTTCCTTCTATAGGAAGGAAGCGACCTAGGTCTTCCTTAAACTGGTCTAAGCTCTCTCCGTCTAGCCAAAATTTTTGTCCCAGGGCCAGGGCCTTTTTTTCCTGGGCCCCATAGACAATAACCTGGGTCCTGCCTGGATACTTACGGGCTGTTTCCTGGATGGATTGGATGACTCCTAAGTCCAGGGAGGCCACTTGAATATAGACCTTTTGGTCGTCCGGGCTCTTAACCCTTTCCAGGCTGGAGACTAAAAGTTTTAAGTCTTCCTTTTCTGAAGTCTGGAGTCTTCCCCTTAAAAGAAGGACTTGGTCTTCTTCAATAAGGTCTTCATAGGTCCCGTAGACTGAGGGAAAGAAGATGCATTCCAGGCTGCCGGCCAGGTCTTCCACCTGGGCAAAGCACATCATCTGGTTTTTCTTGGTAATCAAGTTCTTCTTTTGCCGGAGGAGGCCCAGCAAGGTTACCTCCTTGTTGTCCAGGTTGGTCCCTGCCTGCCTTTCCTCTAAAAGCTCTGCAATGGTGTGGCTGGCATAGGTCTTTAACATGTCCTTGTAGTCGTCTAGTGGATGGCCGGAAACATAGATGCCCAAAACATCTTTTTCCATATTCAGCCGGTCCTTTAAGGAAAAGTCCTTGAGTTTGGGCAGCTGGTCCTTGGAACCTCCCCCTGTATCAAAGAGGGAGGTTTGCCCACGAATATTTCGCTTGCCCTGGTCTTGGATGGTCTTTAAGAGACTTTCATGGACAGCCAGGTACTGGGCCCGGTTCCCTCCTAGGCCCTCCAGGGCTCCTCCCTTAATCAAGCTTTCCAGGGCCTTTTTATTCATACTTGCCCCATCTTCTTGGTTAATCCGTTCCAAAAAATCCGTCATGGAAAGGAAGGGGCCTGTCTTTCTAGCTTTAACAATGGTGTCAATG
This sequence comes from Clostridiales bacterium SIT11, assembly GCA_001299455.1. GTDB lineage: Bacteria > Bacillota > Clostridia > Tissierellales > Peptoniphilaceae > Urinicoccus. The sequence continues at coordinate 693,540 of CYUK01000003.1, forward strand.
AGGTTGGAACCGACATTTTTTACCCCCTTGAGCCCGTAGCGGATTTTCCCCTGGTCTACAGTAAACTTTTTGCCACTCTTGTTCACATCTGGCGGTAAAATTTCTATCCCCAGCCGGTGGCATTCTTGGATGTAGAGGGCCATTTGGGTGGGATTGTTCATAAAGGAAGAAATTTGAGCCGCCATAAATTCCACAGGATAATAAGTCTTTAGATAGGCCGTCCGATAGGCCACCACAGCATAGGCCACGGAGTGGGACTTGTTAAAGGCGTAGTTAGCAAAGTCAATCATCAAATCATAGATGGCATTGGCACTTTTTTCATCCACGCCTCGGCGGATGGCTCCGTCTACTAAAATGTCCCCGTCCTCTTCTTGGCCGTAGATAAAGTTTTGCCTTTCTTCTTCCATGACGGCCATTTTTTTCTTACTCATGGCCCGGCGGACTAAGTCAGCCCGGCCCAGGGAGTAGCCTCCAATTTTTTGGACAATTTCCATAACCTGTTCCTGGTAGACAATACAGCCATAGGTCACATCTAAAATGGGCTCCAATTTAGGATGGAGGTAGGAAATCTGCCGAGGGTCATGCTTGGACCGGCAGAACTTGGGAATCTGGTCCATGGGTCCTGGCCGGAAAAGGGAGTTGGCTGCTACCAGGTCTTCAAACTGGTTGGGCCGCAGTTCTTTTAGGAAGTTCCGCATGCCGGGACTTTCAAATTGAAAGACACCTAAAGTCTCTGCCCGAGCAAACATCTTTAAGACCTTGGGGTCATTGTAGTTTAACTTGGAAAAATCAATATGGTCCCCATAATTTTTTTCAATGAGATTTAGGGCATCTCGGATGACAGTCAGGGTCCGGAGGCCTAAAAAGTCCATCTTTAAAAGACCCAATTCTTCCAGCTCAATCATGTTAAATTGGGTGGCAATAATCTCCCCATTTTTGGTCAAGGGAACTACATCGGTCAGTTCTTCCTTGGAAATCACCACGCCGGCTGCATGGGTAGAGGTATGGCGGGGGAGACCTTCCAGTTTCTTAGATAGGTCAATGAGTTCCTTGATTTTCGGGTCAGAATCCACTTCCTTTCTAAGACTTTCACTGAGTTCCAGGCCCCGGTCAATGGTCATATTCAGCTGGTTGGGAATGAGTTTTGCAATATAGTCCACCCGGCCATAGGGCAGGTCCAAGACCCGGCCCACATCCCGGACTACAGCCCGGGCTCCTAAGGTTCCGAAGGTGACAATTTGGGCTACATGGTCCTCTCCATACTTTTCTGTCACATAGTCAATGACTTCTTCCCGTCGTTCATAGCAAAAGTCAATGTCAATATCTGGCATGGACACCCGTTCCGGATTGAGGAAGCGTTCAAAGAGAAGGTCAAATTTTAAGGGGTCGACATCAATAATTTTTAGGGCATAGGACACAATGGACCCTGCTGCTGATCCCCGGCCGGGCCCTACCATAATCCCCTGGTCCCGGGCAAAGCGGATAAAGTCCCAGACAATTAAAAAATAATCCGTATAGCCCATGGAATTAATAGTTTTTAGTTCATATTCCACCCGGTCTAAAATCTCCGGAGTCAAAGTCTTATACCGGTCCTCCAGGCCTTGAAAGGTCAGGTCCCGTAAATAGTCTACGTTGGTTGTATTTTCCGGCAGGTCAAATTTAGGCAGGTGGAGCTTATGAAATTCAAAGTCCACCTGGCAGCGGTCGGCAATCCGCCGGGTATTGACAAGAGCTTCCTGGTCTTCCGGAAACAAGTCCGCCATTTCTTCCGGGCTCTTTAAATAAAATTCCTCTGTGGGAAACTTCATCCGGTCTTCATTGGACTGGATGGTCCCCGTTTGAATGCAGAGGAGGACATCATGGGCCTTGGCATCTTTTTTGCACAAGTAGTGGCAGTCATTTGTGGCAATTAAGGGAATTTCCGTCTCCCTAGATAGCTTCCGCAAGAGTTGGTTGACCCTTTTTTGGTCAGCCAGGCCATGGTCTTGGAGTTCTAGGTAAAAATTTTCCTTCCCCATAATTTCCTGGTAGCCTAGGGCAATTTCCTTGGCCTCTTCATAGCTGGAGTAGAGAAGGGCCTGTTGGACCTCTCCTCCCAGGCAGGCACCGGTGGCAATAATCCCTTCATGGTGGCTTTTTAAGAGATCATAGTCAATCCTGGGCTTATAATAAAAGCCCTCAACATAGGCTGCAGACACTAATTTCATGAGGTTTTTATAGCCCTGGTTATTTTCTGCCAAAAGAATTAAGTGGTATCTCTTTTGCTTGGGATCCCGATCCTTGTGGGACCCCCGTACAATATAGACTTCACAGCCTAAGATGGGTTTAATGCCCACCTCCTTGCAGGCCTTGTAAAAGGCAATGGCCCCGTACATATTTCCGTGGTCTGTTAGAGCCAGGGCCTCCATTCCAAGGTCCTTGGCCCTCTGGGTCATTTCTTCAATCCTGGAGGACCCGTCTAAAAGACTGTATTCACTATGGACATGTAAGTGGACGAAGTCTTGTCCCATAAAATCCCCCTTCCTAGATAGAAAAAGAGTTTTAACAGTTGCCCATTAAAACTCTCCAATTTAAAGCTCAAAATTTTCTTCTACTAACTTTACCAAACCGGCCACCGCTTCTTCAGCGTCTGGGCCCTGGGCCTGGATTGTAATCTTTTCACCATTATAGGCACCCAGAGACATAATCCCAATGATGCTCTTGCCGTTGACGGTGTCGCCGTGGGCTTTTAAGTTGATGTCTGAAGAAAAGCCATTGGCACAGCGGACAAAGATGGCAGCCGCCCTTGCGTGTAGTCCTTCCTCGTTTTTTAATGTAACTTCTTGTTCTTTCACTTACTTTCACCCCTTAATTTTTCTGCGATCTCTTGGATTTTCTTTAATCGGTGGTTTACACCACTTTTGCCAACCTTTGGATTCATCAGTTCCCCCAGCTCCTTCAAGGAAGCACTGGGATTTAACAGACGGACCCTGGCCATCTCCTGGAGACTGTCTGGCAGCTCTTGTAAACCTAGGACCTTGTCAATCCATTTAATATCTTCAATTTGTCGTAGACCGGCATTAATTGTTTTTGATAAATTTGCTGTTTCGCAATTCACCAGGCGGTTGACCTGGTTGCGCATATCCTTCATTACCCGCACATCTTCAAAGGCCAAGACCCCTTGGTTGGACCCCATCATAGACAAAAGGTCGGAAATCATCTCTCCTTCCTTTAAGTAGACAACAAAGTCTTCCTTCCTTGCTGTCAGGCCTGCCTTGACACCTAAGTTTCCTAAAATCCTCTGAAGAGACTTGGCAAAGGAAGCTTGACTGGTGACAAACTCCAAGTGGTAGGTTTTCTTAGGATTGGATATGGTTCCCGCTCCTAAAAAGGCCCCTCGAACCAAGGCCCTAGCTAGGTCCCTCCTCCGGATGAGATAGGGGTCTATGGAATACCTTGGCATAAATACGTTTTCATTTTTTAAAAACTTCACATCGTCTAAAAGTAACCGACAAGCTCCATCTTCTCTTAAATGAACCTGGTAGGAATTCTTCTTTTTCCTTTGGTCTGACCTCCTGACCTCTACGCTAATATCTTCCTGGTAGAGGGTCCGTAAAAAAGAAAAAATCCGTCTAGATGTGGCAGCATGTTCCGTAATAAAGGAGATTGAAAGATTGCCATTTCCTGTAATATTTATTCGGCCACACATCCGAATGAAACCAGCCAGTTCCGAAATCATTGCATCCATTTCCTGGACCTGGACCCTGGCCAATTCATCTTTCAGTTCTGAGGAAAAGCTCATCTTATCACCACCTTTGGATCTAAGAATTGCTATTCACATTATACTATAAGAAAAGGCTTCTTTCAATAAGAATATCCCTGAACATGTCCCAATATCAAGGACATTCTTCCGTAAAATTTTCCAAAAATTGATGGATGCCTTCCACCTTGTGGTAGGCACTTCGGTTGATTTCCTCTAAGAAGTCCCCCTCATAATAGGAAATTCCCCTGGCCTCTAGAAAAGCTCGGTCCTCTTCTTCTAAAAAGATTTGGTTTAGGTCATCCTTTTCATAGGCTTCCCTGGCCTCCTTTGAAAGGGGGCGGTTGTTGACAAGACAGATGTCTACAATCCCTTCATAGCTATGAAATTCCAGAGCCTGGATATGGTCCCGAAGGGACAGACCCTCTGTTTCCCCTGCCTGGGTCATAATATTCATTAAAAGAATTTTCTTTCCCTTGGATTTTTTCAAGGCCTTGGTCATGCCTTGGACCAGGAGGTTGGGAATAATGGATGTATAGAGAGATCCCGGTCCCAGAAAAATGTAGTCCGCTTCCTGGAGGTTTTCTCCACATTCATAGTAAAGATGGGGGGTCTTAGGAAAAAGCTTCATACAGTCAATCTTTGTCCCCTGTCTCTTGGCTACAACGGGAATGGCCGATTCTCCAATGCACTTTTCTCCATTTTGAAAGCTGGCTACCAGGTGGGTGTTTTCCAAGGTCACAGGAAAGACCTTGCCCGATACCTTGAGAACCTGGCTCAATTCTTTTACCGCCTCTTCCATAGACCCGTACAGCTCAACCATGGTGGCGATTAGGAGGTTGCCAAAGTTTTGCCCCTGGAGGGGGCCATCCTTGTAGCGGAAGTTGATTAAATTTTCCATGACAGGCTCTGTGTTGGCCAGGGCAATTAAACAGTTTCTCAAGTCCCCTGGAGGCAAAAGCCCCCACTGGGACCGGATCATCCCAGACCCTCCCCCATTGTCTGTCATATTCACAATGGCAGACAGGTCATAGGGATATTTTTTTAAGCCCCGTAAAATATGGCTAATCCCTGTGCCTCCACCAATGACTGTTAACTTCTTATTCATACCAATCCCCCTAGCTCAACTCCCGATGGCGGACGGAAATACTCAAATCTAAATCTTTTAAGGCCTCAGCCAGGGCAATGGCCATGGCTACAGACCGGTGGAAGCCCCCTGTACACCCCAGTCCCACCACCAGCTGCCTCTTTCCCTCTTGAATATAGTAGGGAATGAGAAAGCGAAAAAGATCTTGGAGCTTGTCCAGGAAAATCTTGGTCTGGTCCTGGGAAAAAACATAGTCCCTGGTTTCCTTACAGCGACCGTCTAGGTTTTTCAACTCAGGAATGTAGTAGGGATTGGGAAGAAAGCGAACATCAAAGATGAGGTCAGCATCCTGGAGGTTCCCATACTTAAAGCCAAAGCTTACAATATTTAACCGGAGGGGGGTTTCTTCCTTATTTTCCAAGAGGCTCCTTAGCTTGCTTTTAAAATCTGCATTGGACAGTTCCGAGGTATCCAGGACAAAGTCCGCCTGGTTTTTAATAGGTTCCAGGTCCCTCATTTCCTTGCGGTAGCCATCGACAATGGATTCCCCCATGGGATGGGGCCGTCTTTTTTCCTTGTACCTGGCCACAATGACCCTTTCCTGGGCCAGTAAAAATAAGATTCGGACTCGAATTTTTCTTTCCTTCAGGCCTTGGATGGCTTCGTGGAGCTGGGAAAAAAAGACCCCTCCCCGGGTGTCCATAACGACAGCCACCTTATGAATGTTAGGAGAGCCTATGGCCAGGTCCACAAACTTTCCCAAAAGAGACGGCGGCAAATTGTCCATGGAAAAATAGCCCAGGTCTTCTGCCACATCTAGGGCCAGACTCTTTCCTGCTCCACTAAAACCTGTAATGACTAAAATTTCCATATCCTACCTCCCTAGGACCCGCACTTCCGTTTCCAGGTCCACTCCAAACCGGTCCTTGACTTCCTTTTGTACCGTGTGAATTAAGTCCACCACATCCTGGGTCCGGGCTCCGCCCCTGTTAATGACAAAGCCACAATGTTTTTGGGAAATTTGGGCTCCCTTGTGGTAGAGGCCCCGGCAGCCAGCCTGGTCAATTAACTGGCCGGCATAGTGGCCCGGTGGCCGCTTAAACATGGACCCGGCAGAGGCATATTCCAGGGGCTGCTTTTGGACCCTTCTCTGCCAGAGGTCTTCCATCTTTTCCTGGATAGCCTTGGGGTCTCCTTCTTTTAAGGCAAAACGGGCCCAAAGACAAATAGACCCCTCATCTTGGATTCGACTGTGCCTATAGGCAAAATCCATGTCCTCTCCAGCCACTACCAAATAGTCTCCATCCCTTGTCATGAGGCCCACTTCCTTGACCACTTGGACACATTCCCCATCATAGGCCCCTGCGTTCATGGTCATGGCGCCTCCTACAGAACCGGGAATTCCATGGGCAAATTCCAGGCCTGTCAAGCCTTCCTTTAGGGCAAATTCGGCCAATTTTTTTAGGGAAAGGCCTGCTCCGGCCACAAGGTCCTGGCCCTCCCGGTGGATATCTGTAAAGGCCTCGCCAATGTGGAGGACCAGGCCATCCATCCCCTTGTCAGAAATTAAAAGATTGGTCCCCTTGCCTAAAACCATAAGGGGGATATTTTCTTTTTTACAAATTTCCACAGCTTTTCTTATATCTTCTATTCCTTCTCCTTCAATAAAGACATCCACTGGGCCTCCCAGCTGAAAGGAGGTGTGGTTTTTCATTTCTTCATCAAAGGAAAGGTTCTTAAAGTCTTGAAATAGGTCTTTATTCATACTTCACCTCAAGAATATTATACCCCAAACTTGGGGAAGTTCCTACTTTTCCAGAGGAATCTTTGCAAAGATCTTGACTTTCCTGGTTTTCCTAGATTTTAAAAATTCCGCCTAAAATGCTTTCAGAAAATCTTTTTAAAAACCAAGCCTTCCACCTGGACCGGCCCATAAATATTCCCTTCATTCTTTTAAAATTTATGGTCTTCAGCCTATCTGGTTATTGATAGAATGAACAATACATATTATAATAAAGGGAACTATTAAAAGGAGGCTATTATGAAGAAAAGCAATGATTACCAGGCCTACGGTTTATCCACTGTAATCACCATGATTGTGGGCATCGTCGTTGGTGCTGGGATTTTTTTTAAGTCCGATGATATTTTAAAGGCCACAGGAGGAAGCTTTAAACTAGGAGTTCTGATTATGGTCCTAGGAGCCATGGGAATTATTTTTGGATCCCTTTCCCTGTCGGAACTTGCCATGGCCAATGACTCCTCAGGGGGTGCCATGGCCTATTTTGAAGATACTTGGAGTAAAAGAGCGGCCGGCGGCTTCGGCCTCTTCCAATTGATCATGTACTTACCCAGTGTTCCGGCTGTTGTGGCCTGGGTTGCCGCTATTTACACCTTTATGATTTTTAATGTAGAAACCAGCCTGGAAATGGAAATTCTCTTGGCAGCTGTCTACCTGACCCTTTTCTGCCTCTTAAATGTCTGCCGGAGGATTTGGGGAGGTTACTTGCAAAACCTGTCTACAGGGGTCAAGCTCATTCCCCTGGCCATTATTGCCCTGGCCGGCATCTTCCTAGGTCGCCAGAACCTTCCCTTGCCCAGTGGAGTGACCCTTGTTCAACCTAAGAGCACCGGTTTTAGCTTCCTGACAGCCCTGGCTCCCATGGCCTTTTCCTATGACGGTTGGATTATTGCGGCCAATATTGCTCCGGAAGTAAAAAATCCCAAGAGAAATATGCCCCTGGCCTTGGTCTTGGCCCCTCTCTTTATCCTGGCCGTTTACCTCTTATATTTTACAGGCGTGGTCCGCTATGCCGGAGAATCCTATATTTTGACCATGGGAGATGACACCATCCATGCCATTGCTACAAGCCTCTTTGGGCCTGTCGGTGGAAAGATTTTAATGATTTTTGTTTTAATTGCAGTTCTCGGCGTAGTCAATGGGATTGTCCTTGGCGGTATCCGGATGCCCCAAGCCCTGGCTGAACGGGGCATGTTACCGGAAAGTCTAAAAGACCTCCACCCCCGCTATCAAGTCAATGTTAAAAGTGGCTTTTTCTTCTATTTTCTCACCCTCTTTTGGCTTGTCCTCCACTACTTTATTATGAAATATGACCTCTTAGGGGGCCGGGATGCCAGTGAAATTGCCATTGTTTTTTGCTACACCACCTACATTCTCCTCTATATCCGCCTCATCCAAGGCTACTTTAAGGGTACCTTTAAAAGCCGTTTTCGCTGTTTAATTGCCCCTATCCTAGCCAGTATCGCCGCCTTTTTAATGATTTTCGGGTCCATCCTTTCAAGTCCCGGCTTTGTGATTGGCTTTTTGGCCCTAAACACCCTGGTTTTCTTTATAGGAACCCGTCTTGCCAAGGAGGGCTAAATGTCTGATGAAATTCGTACACTTTTAGAAAAATATAAGGCCGGTCGCCTGTCCCTGGACCAGGCTCGTGATGGAATTCTAGGCCTCCACAAAACTCCTTCTGCCCAAATTGACCTGGACCGGAAGAGACGGTGTGGGATGAATGAGGTCATCTATGGCGAGGGAAAGACCAGCGGACAAATTCAAGAAATCCTGAGAGCCATGGTGGACCAGGGCCTGGACAATATCCTGGTGACCCGGCTGGATTCGGAAAAATACCGGAACTTAAAGGATGCTTTTCCCGGGACCTATGATTCTCTGGGAAGGACCTTTCATTATGGATCCTATCCAGACCCCCAGGGTCAAGCCACCATCCTCTGTGCCGGGACTTCGGACCTGCCTGTGGCCAGGGAAGCCTTAGAAACTTTAAAAAGTCTAGGCGTCCAAGGAAGGCTTATTGCCGATGTGGGAGTGGCCGGTATCCACCGCCTCCTCCACTATGAAGAGGACATCCAAAAGGCTCAGGTTTTAATTGTCATTGCCGGCATGGAAGGGGCCCTTCTTTCTGTTGTAGGGGGGCTTGCCTCCTGTCCCTTAATTGGCGTTCCTACAAGTGTAGGCTATGGGGCCAATTTTAAGGGCCTTTCCTCCCTTCTTTCCATGCTGAATTCCTGTGCCGCCGGGTCCTGTGTGGTCAATATTGACAACGGCTTTGGAGCGGCGGTCCTGGCCAGTCGCATTTTACAAGTAGAAAAAAATCCTGGAGAAGTTTAATCTTCCCCAGGATTTTTTCTTATCTTACTTGAACCTTTTCTTGCCCATAAAAAAACGGCTGTCTTCAAAAGACAGTCGCTTTTTATTCTTCAGGAGTCTTCCCCTGGATTTCTACTCGATTTTCAATTGCTGTTCCCACCGTCAGGGAATCATAGTATTCCATTCCTCCCCCAAAGGGAAGGCCGTAGGAAATCCGGGTACACCGGATGCCCATGGGCTGGATCAGCTGGGCCAGGTAGAGGGCCGTTGTCTGACCATCCTGGTTGGGGTTGGTGGCAAGAATGACTTCCTCCACATCTTCCTCCCCTAGCCGGGTCAAGAGTTCCGGAATGGTAATATCCTTCACTCCCAGGCCCTTTTGAGGGGCTACAACCCCATGGAGGACATGGTAGAGGCCATGGTATTTCCTGGTCTTTTCAATGACAAAGACATCCTTAGGCTGTTCCACGACACAAATCTTGGTCCGGTCCCGGTGGGGGTTGCTACAAATAGGACAAGGGTCCTGGTCTGTATAATTGTAGCAGGAAGAACATTTCTTGGTTTCCGTCTTAGCCCGGATAAGGGCCTGGGCCAGGGCTTCAACCCTTTCCTCGTCTTCATCCAATAAATAATAGGTCAGCCGCTCAGCCGATTTTCGTCCAATCCCTGGAAGACGGGAGAACTCATAGACCAGGGATTCAATGGGTTCTTGCCCCTTCATTAAAACATCCCCGGCAGGTTTAAGCCTCCGGTCATTTTTTGGTAGGATGCTTGGGACTTTTCATCGACCTTCCGCATGGCTTCATTGACAGCGGCAAGGATTAAGTCTTCTAAGGTTTCGATATCATCAGGGTCTACAACGGCTTCGTCAATATGGATTTCCAGTAATTCCTTTTCTCCATTGACCTTGGCTGTCACCACGCCACCTCCAGCAGAGGCTTCTAGAACAGATTCTTGTAATTCCTTTTGCATTTCTTCCATTTGCTTTTGCAGTTTTTGCATTTGCTTCATCATATTTTTATTGCCACCCATTCCTGGGTATCCACCACGTGCCATACTTCCTCCTTATTCTCTTTCAACAAGATCCTGGCCAAAAAAATCCACCAGATCTTGGATGTGTTCTTGCTTTCGATCTTTATCTAGGCAGATTTCAAGGTCTAAGTCTTCCCCTAAAACCTGGCCTATGCCGGCCTTTACCAGGGCTCGGTTGTCCTCCCTAGAGAGGTTTTTTACATGAAAATCATAACCCGGTTGAAATACAATAGACAAGCGACCCTGGCTCCGCCTAAAGCTGGCATCCCTTAAAATAGCTGCCACAGCCTGGTTGCCCTGGTCCTTACAATAGTCTTGGATTTCCTGAACCAGGTCTTCGTCCAAGCTTTCAGTCTTTTCTATTATACCATCTTTTCCAGGGGACTCAAGGTCTGCCCCCTCTTTCTCCTTAAGGATAGGGGTTGGTCCTTCTTCTTTTAGCTTGTCTTCAGCTGGCTCTTCAATTCTTTTTTCCTTTTCTTCAGGAAGCTCCTCTTTTTCCGACCTTAAAGTTCCCTTCTTTTTTCCAATTTGATCCAGGACTTCTAAATTTTTTTCCAGCTTTGGCCTGGTCCCTTCCTGGCCTTGAAAAATGAGATTTAAGTCTAGAAGGGCAATTTCCGCAGAGAGGAGGGGGTCTTTTTGGTAGCGAAGGTTCTTTAAACTTTCCTGGAGGCTTTCCATGGCCCGGACCCATAGGAAGGGATCCACCTGGTCTAGAAAGGGTGCCAGGGCCTGGACTTGGTCTTTGGTTAAAAGACCGACAGGGTCCTTTATTTCATGGGCCAAGAGACTTCCCCGAAGGGCGTAAATCAGGTCCCGCAAAAGGCCTTCCAGGTCCTTTCCTCCTTCATAGTAATCATGGAGCTGGTAGATAAAGGACAAGTCTCCTGATCTCAAGAGAGAGGATAAAAGGGCCTGGACCTCTTCAGTTTCCATTAAACCTAAACTTTGGACAACCCCTTCATAGCTGAGCTCAGGTCCCAAATAAAGACACTGTTCAAGAAGGGACAAGGAATCCCTCATAGACCCCTGACCATGCCGGGCCAGGAGGGTCAAGGCCTCCTCTTGGGCAGAAATTCCTTCTTTTTTTAAAATTTCCCCCATGCCCCGGGCCATGGTTTCCACAGACAGTCTTCGGAATTGAAATTTTTGACACCTGGACTGGATGGTTTGGGGAATTTTTTCTATTTCCGTTGTGGCCAAGATAAAAATTAAGTGGTCCGGAGGTTCTTCCAAGACCTTTAAAAGGGCATTAAAGGCCCCCTTGGACAGCATGTGGACTTCATCGATAATATAGACCTTATACTTGCCAAGGCTTGGAGGGTAGACCACCCGGTCCTTCAAGTCCCGGATGTCATCCACCCCATTATTGGAGGCCGCATCCATTTCCACCACATCCATCATCCGGTCTTCCAGGATGAGCTTGCAATTTTCACACTCGTTACAGGGGTTGCCATCCTTGGGATGGAGGCAGTTCACCGCCCGGGCTAAAATTTTTGCCGCTGAGGTCTTCCCTGTCCCCCGGGTCCCGGAAAAGAGATAGGCATGGCTCATCTTTCCCTGGGTTATTTGGTTTTTCAAGGGGATGACTACCTGGTCCTGCCCTAATAGGTCATCAAAAGTTTTTGACCGATACTTACGATACAATGCTTGATACATGAACTTCCCACCTTTATACTCTTATTATAACAAAGAATGGGCCAAGATAGTATTTCTAAAAAAATCAAGAAACTTTAACATAGTTTTCACGTAATTTTCACATTCTTGGCTTACACTATAGGTGTCAATAAAAATGACACATGAAAAAGTCAACTCAAGACGAAATTAAATGACCTTAGGAGGTACAATTACTATGAAAACTTTACGTAAAGCTTTAGCTATCGCTTCTGTTGGTGCTTTAATGTTAGGTGCCGCTGCTTGTGGACAAAAACCAGCTGACAACGCTGCTAACAACGCTCAAAACGCTGCTGCTAACGCTAACGCTGCTGCTAACAATGCTGCTGCCGAAGCTAACAACGCTGCTGCTGAAGCTAACAACAAAGCTGCTGAAGCTAACGAAGCTGCTAACGCTGCTGCTAACGCTAACGCTGCTGCTAACAATGCAGAAGCTGCTGCTAACAACGCTGAAGCTGCTAACTAAGCAACATACAAATTTTAAAGAAAAAAGCTCCGGTAATTACCGGAGCTTTTCTTCTATCTAGGTCTATTTATGATATAATAGAAGTATCTATTTAGCTTTTACATAAATTTAAGGAGGGCCTTATGTATTGTATAAATTGTGGTGAAAAGTTGGTTCAGGGCGCTAAATATTGTCACCATTGTGGGACAAGGCAACCAAGCTCTACAACAAAATCTTACCCTCCCGTGCAAGAAGATCTGATAACCAATCCCCCCCATCTTGACGGGCCAAAATCCATTGAAGAGACCATGCACTCAACCCATGATCTTGTGGATTTAATCCAAGAAGTAGATGAAAAAATTAATACAGACTTGACTCGTCATGTAACGGACCAAACAGAGGAAAACCCGAATTTTATCGGTCCTAAGAAAGAAAAGAACCAGGAGCCGAAAAATCCTTACACTACCCAACCTGTCAAAAAACTAGATTCCAAGGAGGAGGACACCCCTCCCTCTAAAGAATCTACAAGGAAGTGGACCCTTCCTAAGCTTGACAAGGCCGGCAAGAAGGAAGAAAAAATAAAGCTTCAAGAAGAGAGTCCCCAAGAAGGGCCCAAGGAAGAGGAAAAAGAAGAAAAAAAACCCTCTTCCTCCTTCTTAGACAAGGTGAAAGTCAACTGGCATAAGTTTATCCATGAAGAAGACGACCAGTACAGTATTTTCTCTGCCTTAAATAAAAGGGAAAATGACGAAGAAAAACTGGTCCGAGCCAAGGAAATTACAGATGGTGAAAAGCTGCCTATGTCCAGCCTGGAACAAAAGGTCAGCCCGGAGTCCTTGGACTATACCCAAGAATCCATTCTCCTAGAGGAACTTTTACATGAAGAAGAAATCCAGTGGAAAAGGGAAAAAGAACAGCGCCGCCAGGAAAGAAAAAACCAAGAGCGGTTAAAAAAGCTGGCCCAAAAAAACTTTGCCCGGGAACAAATGGAAGATGATGGCTTGGAAGGCCAAGACGCCGAAGATCAAGAGGCCTCTTCCTCCCAGAAATTTGTCTTTAAGCCAAAAAATCCAGGGAAGGTCTTTAGCCAGCTGAAAAAATCCACAGCTCAATACTTTGGTTTTGATGAAGATGTATCAGACCTTCCTCCTGTGGAAGACAAGAAAGAAGACTCTTCTCTAGAAGAAAATAAAAAACTAGAAGAAAAGAAAGATTCTCCTGAAAGCGCTCCAACTAAGGGCGCTTCCTTCTCCAGTAAACTTCAAGGCTTAAAAAAGAAAACTTTCCCTAAAACCTCCTTCCCAAAAAAGAAAAAAGAGGAAAAAGCTAAAGTCCTTGAAGAAGCTTCAGAAACAAACCTAAGAGAGGCTGAAATCCTGGATGCAGGTCCTGGAGAAAAGGCCGCTTTCCAAGAAGAAAAGACAGGAGAGGCCCAAAAGGTGCCTATCCCTCCCAAGGCAGAAAAACCTGGACTGGACCAGGATTCAAAGGTCCAAGAAGAACCTTTAGAAAAAAAAGCCAAGGTCTTTTCCCTTAAAAAACCATCTTCTAAGAAAACGCCCCAGGCCAAGGACTCCGGCAAGGAAGAAAAAATGGAAAAGATTGACGCCTATATGGAAAAGGTCAACCTGTCCATAGCAGACCTCCTAGAAAAAATTCATGGCCTAGGCCCCCATGCCAAGACCATCCTTTTTGTCCTAGGTCTCGTCTTTTGCTGCCTTCCTCTAGTTTTAGTGGGCTGGTCTACGCCTATCCTGAGCCTGGTCTTTGCCCTTTTAAAGATTGTCGCCAGCTTGTTTATCTTCTACACTGCCCACCGGATGGCCTATGGAAGTATTGAGGCGACCATCCCTGAAAACTTGCGGAAGATTGGCGTCTTGACCAACTGGGCCCTCTGCCAAGTGGTCCTCTTTATCCTCTTCCTCTTCTATCCCAAGTCCTCAACCTTGGGCTACAATATGCTAGGGGCTGTGACGCCGAATATTTTAGGAACCCTCATCCTCTACCTCTTTACAATCTTTTTTGCCTCCGGTCTTTTCTGGCAAAGATTTAAGGGAAAATCTAGGATTCAATTTATCGGTTGGTATGCCGTCACCTTTATTTCCCTGGAACTCATTAGTAAAATTATCTGGATTTTATTAAACTTTTTAACCTCTCTTGCCTAGGGATATCTAAGGAAAAAATGAGCCTCCCTAGGCTCTTTTTTCAAGAATATATGTAAAGGAGCCATTTTGACTAAAGCACGTATTGTTAACATCATTTCAAATTCCAACTATGAATCTCGCCGGGTCAATGCCCAGCTTGTCCGTAAATTAAAAGACCTCCAGCTCACTCCCAGTCGAGAATTTTCTGACCAGGCAGAGCTCACCATTGTCATTGGTGGCGATGGGGCCTTTATTAAGGCGGTCAAGCAAACTCGTTTTTCCCCTATTCCCATTGTGGGAATTAACACCGGCCACCTGGGTTTTTACCAGGAAATCATCCCTGACCAGCTGGATGATTTTTTAGAGGCCTATATGGATGGCCGCTATGTCCTTGAGCAGGTTTCCCTTTTAGGGGCGGAAATTTTTACGAAGAACCGAAACTTTTTTGTCACCGCCTTAAATGAAATCGTCATTAAGGCCCAACATTCCAAGGTCCTCCACTTAAACCTCTTTTTAAACCGGAACCATGTGGAAAAATTTTCCGGAGACGGCATGCTCATTGCCACTCCTTCCGGGTCTACAGGCTATAACTTTTCCGCCGGCGGATCCCTCATCTACCCCACCCTGGAAGTTTTAGAAATCACTCCCTTAAACCCCATTACCTCCTCTGCCTACCGGAGTCTCTCCAATTCTATTATTGTCCCAGGAGATGTCATTGCCACTCTGGTTCCGGAAAGACGGTATAGCAATTCCTCTCTTTTAGTCATTGACGGCATTGAATACAGCTACCGGCAGCTGCGGAAGGTCAATGTAAAAATGAGCGACCGGAAAATCAACCGGATTACCCTCAATAAGGACAATTATTGGAACAATTTAAAGTCTAAGTTTTTAGATTAAGTGTCTGGCCCTGCCAGGCTCTTTTTATCAGAAGCTACAAAAGCCCCAGACCTTGGCAATCCAATCCAAGTCCTGGGGCTTTTCTTTATCCTAGCCGGGCAAAGAATATTTTTTGTCCAGCCTTTCTCAAGTTTTCCAGGGTCCCTATTACAGAATCCCGGGGAAGAGCTTTTGTTCTGGCCCTGTGGCCGTCAATTTTTTCTCCTTCATTGGAGAACCAATCTTCTGGCAAATTTAAGTCCTGGTCAGAAGAAATATAGTAGGCAGCCTGAATATTATTTTCTGCAGACTGGGTCTTGTCCCCAAACTTTAAGGGAAGGTCAGACCCCCGGGCCACATCAATTAAGTCACAGACCACGGCATTTCCTGTAGGATACTTGCCGGCTCCCGGTCCCATAAAGGTCAATTGGTCCACATTGTGCCCGTGGAGGGTAATGGCATTGGTTTCTCCATCGACATTGTAAAGAGGATGGTCCCTCCCTATTAAAACAGGTTCCACAATTAAGGAATAGGAATCATCGCCCTTTTTCCCGTAGCTGGCCAGGAGTTTTACCTTGAGGTCCTGATCCTTAAAATAGGCCACATCTTCAAGGCCTAGGTTGGAAATCCCCTCTAGGGCCACTTCATCTTCATTGACCAAGATGTTTTGGGCAATGGAAGAGAGAATGACAAGCTTTCTTAAGGTGTCAAAACCTTCCACATCATCTGTGGGGTCAGCTTCAGCAAAGCCCAGGTCCTGGGCTTTTTTCAAGGTTTCTTCATAACCCCAGGCCTTTGTTTGCATATTGGACAGGATATAATTACAGGTTCCATTTAAAATTCCTTCAATAGAGTCAATATTATTTAAAAGAGCTTGGCTCTTGAGGGGGGTTAAAATGGGAATTCCGCCCCCTACAGCTGCTTCGTAGAGGAAGTGGACTTGGTAGCGGTCAGCCAGGTCATTGAGTTCTGAAAAATGCTTGGACACCACGGCCTTGTTGGCAGTGACTACATGTTTTTTGGCTTCCAGGGCTTCTTTCATAAAGAGGAAACCTTGTTTTTTGGCCCCGGTCACTTCTACAATACATTCAATTTCCGGGTCATCTAAGATTTCCTGGTAGTCTGTGGAAACCAAGGCCTTGTCCAGGCCACAAGTGGCCACTTCCTTTTCCAGCATGAGGACTTTTTTTACTTCAAGTTCCACCTGGTCTTCCAGGCGGTTTTTTCTCTCTTGGAGGATATCATAGGTCCCCCGACCTACGGTTCCATATCCTAAAATAGCTATTTTCATGTCAACCTCCTAGGCAAGCTTGGCCACTTTTTCTAAAATTTGGATGGTATTTAAGGCGGCTCCCTTCCGGGTATTGTCGGCAACACACCATAGGTTTAAGCCATTTTCAATGGACTCATCCCGGCGGATCCGGCCCACATAGACCTCATCTTTTCCAGCCACATTCAGGGGCATGGGGTAAATGTTCTTTGTCGGGTCATCTTCCAAAATAATGCCTTCAAAGTCTTCCAAAACTTTTCTTACTTCTTCTAAGCTAAAGGGCTTTTCTGTTTCCACATTGATGGCCACGGCATGACTGTATTTTACCGGAACCCGGACAGCTGTTGCTGTAATGGCCAGGGAGTCGTCCCCTAAAATCTTCCTAGTTTCATTAATCATCTTCATTTCTTCCTTGGTGTAGCCATTGTCCAGGAAGGAATCAATGTGGGGTAAGAGGTTGTAGGCAATGGGATAGGGATAGGTTGTGGGTTCTTCCCCCTTGGCCCCTTCTTCCAAGTCCCTTAGGCCTCCTACACCGGATCCAGAAGTGGCTTGGTAGGTGGTATAAATAATCCGCTTAATTCCAAAATGATCATAGATTGGCTTTAGGGGAATGACGGATTGGATGGTAGAGCAGTTGGGGCTGGCAATAATCTTGTCCCCTTCTTTAATGGAAGCCAAGTTGATTTCAGGAACAACCAGGGGCTTGTCTTCATCCATCCGGAAGTTGGAAGAGTTGTCTATACAAATAACCCCTTCCCTAGCGGCTATAGGCAAAAATTCTGCTGCCAGGCTGGCATCCAGGGCTGAAAGGGCATAGTCCAGCTGGGCTTTTTTTATATTTTCCTCTGAAAGCTCCTCAATCACCAGGTCCTTTCCCCTATAGGAAACGACCTTTCCTGCAGACCGGGCCGAGGCAAAAAGGACCAAGTCAACATCCTTAAAGGTCGGGCGGTCTTCTAATATCTTTAACATGCTTTGACCTACGAGGCCAGTTGCACCAAATATTCCTAATTTCATCTTGTCCTCCTTTTAATAGTTTTCTTATTAGTTAGTCTACCCCAGTTTTTTACTTTTGACAAGTTTTCTAAGAAAAAAGGCCAGCCCAGGGCTGACCTTAAAGGTATTTTTCTATTTCTTGGCAAATCCGGTAGGGTTCATGGTCTTCCCGTAAAATATCCATGTAGAGGATGTCACGATAGTCCCCTAAAAGGTAACGAGCCTTCCTCCGGTAGCCCACTTCCTTAAAGCCACAAGCCCTGTAAAGAGCTTGGGCTCTCTTGTTAAAGTCTACACAGGTGAGGTCAATGGACCTCAAATTTAAAATGTAAAATCCATAGTCCAGGGCCAGCATGACAATATCATAGCCCAGACCCCTGGACCGGTAGTCTGGGTCCCCTAGCATAATCCCCAGGGTAGCCGACCGGTCTACCTCATGGATGTCAAAAAGTTCCACCACCCCAATGAGCCTTCCCTCATAGAGGATGGAAAATTGCTTTTTATCGGGACTTTTTTCAAAATAGGCCCGTTCATCTTCTTTTCTGTAAAGGCCATCTAGGGACCCTGTATAAAGACTTGCTTCAAAGTCATTCATAAAGTCCACAAACCGGTCCAGGTCTTCTTCTAATACCGGTCTTAAGACCACCTTATCTCCCTTAAACTTTTCCATAGGACCTCCTAGTTCCTGTCCTTGGGCTTGGCAAAAATCATTTTTCCCGCAGAGGTTTGTAAAATAGATGTGACAATAACCGGAAGGGTTTCCCCAATACGACCTCGCCCGTCTTCCACGACAATCATGGTTCCATCATCTAAGTAGGCAACCCCCTGGTCTTGCTCTGTCCCACCCTTTAAGATGGTGACCATAATTTCCTCTCCACTTAAGACCACTGGCCGCAAGGCCGAAGCCAGGTCATTGACATTTAAAACGTCCATGCCTTGAACACTAGCCACCTTGTTGAGGTTAAAATCATTGGTCATAATCTTTCCCTTCAGGTCCCGGGTGAGCTTCACCAGCTTGGAATCCACTTCCCCAATATCCTTGTAGTCCTTTTCAGAGAGAATGACCTCCAGGTCTTTTAAGTCCTTTAATTGGTTTAAAATGTCCAAGCCCCGACGCCCCCGGGCCCGCTTGGAAGCATCCTGGGAATCGGCAATGTGCTGGAGTTCCTCAATGACAAAAAGAGGGACAACAAAGGGGCCTTCTACAAATTGGGTCTTGGCCACATCTAAAATTCGTCCATCAATTAGGACCGAGGTGTCTAAAATCTTGGGAACAGGCCCCTTGTCCTTCTTGGTCTTAAAGCCTTCAATCCTAGGTAAATTTAATTCCGTAAATCGGTTGGTCAACTCATCCTTCCTGTGGCCTAGAAGTTTATAGCCAATGTAGGCAAAAATGACGTGGATAAAAATACTTAAAATCCCCCCGACATAGGGGATTTTATCAATGGGCCTAGATACAAAAAAGGCTACAACTAGGCCCAAAACAATCCCTGTAAACCGTAAAAATAAGTCTCCTATAGGGATATCTGCCAATTGTTTTTCAATAAAAGCCATCATCTGGTTAACGAGCCAAAGTGCCTTGGGAAATAAAAAATAAAATATAAATGCAAATAATAAAATAACCCCAACAGACACAATATCTGGCAAGTGGGGAAGGTCTAGCTTGGTAAAGACGCTAAACTCCCGGATTGCCATGGCCAGTAACAGCCCCAGACCGGCTCCAAGTAGGGTAAAAAGAAAGCGAAAGACTCGCTCGACCCACTTTTTGGTTCGATCCATACATCCTCCTTATGTATCAGGATTGATTGGAAAAAATAGCTTTCTCAATCAAGGCTGACAACTCTTCTTCATCCTTATCATAGACGAGAATCATCTCTGATAAAATAATTTGCTTGGCCTTGTTCAACATTTTTCGCTCGCCTGTGGACAAGCTTTTTTCATGGTCCAGATTTTCAAGACAGAGAACTACCTTGGCTATTTCTTTGAGTTTTCCTGTTTTAATCCGGTCCATATTAAAACGATATCTCCGATTCCAATTTTTTGGCAACTTGGTGTCATCCGGTTCTGTAAAAACTTTAAAGACTTGGTCCATTTCATCCTTGGATAAAATTTCACGAACCCCTAGTTTTTTCATCTGGGAAACAGGCACCATGACATTCATTTGGTTAATGGGCATTTTTAAAATATAGTAATCTTGGGTTTCCCCTAAGATTTCCTTTTTTTCAATGTCCACCACCACGCCTGCCCCATGTATGGGATATACCACTCGATCACCAATAGAAAACACGCTACACCTCCATTCAAACAACACCCTACTCTTTAAGTATAGCACATTTTCCAGGTAAATTAAATTTAATAATATATCATAGGCTAGAATAGATGTCAACTATTGGCCTGGATTTTCCTGATAGAGAAAAAGAGCCGCCAAGTCAGCTCTTAAAAATTTTTTAAAACTTCAGACAGGGTGTGGGGCGTCTTTAGGTCATATTTTTCCTTTAAACTCTCGGCCACAGGTCCTGTAATAATTTCTTCAAAACCCAGGCGACGGCCTTCCAGGATCCGGGCTTCTAAGTTAGGAATGGCCTTTAGTTCTCCTGTTAAACCTACATCTGCTAAAAACAAGGTCTTCGAAGGCAGGGCCTTGTTGGTCAGGGAAGAATAGACACTCATAATCAAGGCCAGGTTGGCGGCTGTTTCTCTTAGAGGAATATTTCCTGTGGTCTTGACCACAATATTTTTGTCCATGAGCCGTTGCTTGCCTCGTTCTTCCAAAATGGATATTAAGGTTTGCAGGTGCTCTCTCTTAATACATTCTCCAATCCGCATGGGATAGGGAGTGAAGCTTCGACTAACCAAAGCCTCTATTTCTACCACAATGGGCCGGGTCCCCTCTCTTAAAACAGTCAGGGCAGAGCCAGGCAGCTCAAAACCGGGTTTTCTGTCTGTCATAAAGTAGCGGCTGGGGTTGTCAATGGACCTTAATCCCTTTTCCGTCATTTCAAAAAAGCCCATTTCCCCTGTGGACCCAAAGCGATTTTTCGTCGTATAGAGGGTCCTGAGGGGGTCTCCAGAATCTCCTTCTATCATTAAGACCGTATCCACCAGGTGTTCCAAGGACCGGACTCCGGCCAGTTCATCTTCCTTGGTCATTTGGCCTACAATAAAGACCATCCGAGGCCTGTCTCCCTTGGCCAGGCTCACCATTTCATTGGCACAGGCCATGGTTTGGGTAGGGCTTCCCGGCCTGGAGGTGTATTCAGAAGTCTGAAAGGTTTGGATGGAGTCCAGGACCAGGACATCCGGGTCAATAGAAGCCACTTCGGCTAAAACCTGGTCCAGGGAATTACTGGAAACCACCCAAAGTTTGTCCGAAATGCTTTCTAAAATCCGCCGGGCCCGGGCATAAATTTGAGACTGACTCTCTTCTCCTGAGGCATAGAGGACTTTGAGACCATGACTGGCAAAGTCCTGGCAGACCTGGAGGAGGAGGGTGGACTTCCCGGCTCCCGGTTTGGCCGTTAAAATAGATACGGAGTCCCGGACTACGCCTCCTCCCAGGACCCGGTTAAATTCTGAAATATCTGTCTCATACCTTTTAGTCTCTACAAATTTTCCCTGGCCCAGGGGCTGGGCCTTGGCCTTGAGCCTGGTTTTGGCTTTTAAGTCCACTTCCACTTCCTGGACTTCTTCAAAGGAATTCCAAGTCCCGCAGGAAGGACACTTGCCCAGGTAGCCAATGCTCTCATAGCCACATTCTTTACACTTGTAGGGATTCTTTTTCTTCTTCATGTTCATCCTTGATGATTTTGATTTCATCATCTTCCACAGTTAACCGGTAGGCCCGGTCGGTCCCCTCCATATTTTCCAGAATTTCATCTGTTAAGGGTTCTTCAATTAACTTCCGGATAGACCGTTCCAGGGGTCTTGCCCCATATTCCGGGTCATAGCCCTTTTTGGATACAAGGGAAATAACACTGGGATCAAAATCTACCTTGGTATCCACCTTGTCCAGCCGGTCCTTGAGTTCATCTAACAAGCGGGCGACAATGGCCTTAACTTCCCCTTCTCCCAGCTTATTAAAGACAATAATTTCATCCACCCGGTTTAAAAATTCCGGCCGGAAGAATTTCTTTAATTCCTCATGGATGGTTTGGCTCATCTTGTCGTAGTCGTCCTTTCCTTCCTTTTCCAGGCCAAAACCAATGGTGTTTTGCTTTTTCAAAAAGGCCGACCCGGCATTGGAGGTCATAATAACCACTGTATTTTTAAAGTCCACAGTCCGCCCTTGGCCGTCTGTCAATCGACCATCGTCCAAGAGTTGGAGGAGGATGTTAAAGACATCGGGATGGGCCTTTTCAATTTCATCAAAGAGGAGGACAGAATAGGGCTTAGTTCGGACTTGTTCTGTCAATTGGCCTCCTTCATCATAGCCTACATAGCCTGGGGGAGACCCTACAAGACGGGACACAGTATGCTTTTCCATATACTCACTCATATCAAAGCGAATCATGGCGTCAGTAGAGCCAAAGAGTTCCTTGGCCAGTTGCTTGGCAAGGTAAGTTTTTCCCACGCCGGTAGGCCCTACAAAGAGGAAGGAACCTACGGGTTTGTTGGGGTCTTTTAAGCCCACCCGGGCCCGTTTTACGCTCTTGGCAATAGCTTTTACTGCCTTTTCCTGTCCCTTGACCACCTTGTTTAGCCGGTCTTCCAAGTGGAGGAGTTCCTTGGACTGTTCTGTGTTCATCTTGGTAATGGGAACGCCGGACCAGTCTGACACAATTTCCACAATTTCATCAAAGTCCACCAACATCTTGGATTTTTTACTTTCCTTGTCCCAATTTTTCTTTTCTTCTTCCAGGGCCTCCTTGGCCTTCTTTTCCTCATCCCGGAGGCGAGCTGCTTCTTCAAAGTCTTGGGCATCCACAGCGGCCTGCTTTTCGTTATTATACTTCTTCACTTCTTTTTCCAGGTCCTTGATGGAAGTGGGAGAAACCATGGCATGGACCCGGAGCTTAGAGGCCGCTTCATCAATGACATCAATGGCCTTGTCTGGCAGGTAGCGGTCGTTAATATAGCGGTCTGTTAATTCCACAGCCCCTTCAATGGCTTCGTCTGTAATCTTGACTCCATGGTGGGCTTCATACTTGTCCCGTAGACCCTTAATAATGGTAATGGAGTCTTCCAAGTCCGGTTCATCCACATAAATTGGCATGAGACGACGTTCAAAGGCCGTATCCTGTTCAATATACCGGCGGTATTCATCAATAGTCGTGGCTCCAATCATTTGGAGCTGGCCCCGGGTCAGGGCCGGCTTTAAAATATTGGAGGCATCCATGGCCCCTTCGCTGGCTCCTGCTCCCATGACCACATGGAGCTCGTCAATAAAGAGGATGCTGTCCTCTTCCTTTTCCACTTCTTCTAAAAGGCCCTTGAGCCGTTCTTCAAAGTCGCCCCGGTACTTGGCTCCAGCCAACATAGCCGATACGTCGACAGAATAAATTTTTTGGTCCTTGATAATTTCCGGGACATTTCCCGTCACCATTTTTTGGGCCAGGCCTTCTACAATGGCCGTCTTCCCAACTCCAGGCTCTCCAATGAGGACGGGGTTGTTTTTCCGACGCCGGCTCAGGACCTGGATAATCCGTTCAATTTCTTCCTCCCGGCCAATGACTGGGTCAATTTTCCCCTTCTTGGCAATTTCCAGGAGGTTAACGGCATATTTTTCCAGGTAGGATTCTTCTCCTTCTTCCTTTTGTCCCGGCTCCATGCCGCCTTCCGCCTTTTGGATGCCGGCAAAAATACTTTCTTCCAGTTGTTTTGGATTGACTCCAAGATTACTCATGGCCAGGACACCAACTCCCTTGCCCTCATGGAGGATTCCTAGGAGGATGTGTTCTGTAGAAATATAGCTATTTCCCATTTGCCTTGCCACTTCAAAGGACAGTTCAAAAATCCGCTTGGTCCTTGGCGTGTAGTTAATGGATTGGACCAGGCCTGTTTCCGGCGGCACCAGTTCCAAAACCACTTCCTTAAATTTATCGTAAGTCAGGCCTGTTTGGGCTAAAATGGCCCCGGCCCCTTGACTTGTATCCTTTAACATGGCCAGGAGCAAGTGCTCTGACCCAATATAGTTATGGCCCTGGTCTTTGGCTTCTTTTTGGGCCTGCATAATCATTCGTTGACTTTTTTCTGTAAATCTTCCATAGACTCCCATTAAAATCCCTCCTTCATCATCCGCCGGCAGAGGTCTGCCCGGTAGATGTCTCTAGATTCTTGGTCTAATTGTGCTTGTTTTTTTATTTGAAGACTTGCATTTTGCAATTGAAACATAGATTCATAAATATTGATTTCTTGGACCTGTTTGAGGATAGATAAATCAATACCCAATTTAATCATAGATAAACAGGCCGCCATTTCTTCATAGGGTAAAATCCGCGCATGGCGTAAAATTCCAAAACTCCTGTGGACCTTGTCTTCCAGTTGAATTTTTTGGTCCGTGTAGAGAATCCGTCGTTTTTCTTCTTCCAAAGAGACAATTTCTAAAACTGCCTTCTCCAGGCGACTAATATACTCTTCTTCCGTTAAGCCTAAGGTTTGTTCATTACTGACCTGGTAAATGGACCCCAAGGCCTTGGACCCCTCTCCATGAAAACCTCTTAAAACAAGGCCCATACGAGCTAGGGACCGGCTTAAATTTTTTAAGCCAGTCATTTCCAGGGCCGGCAGGTGCATCATGACACTGGCCCTCAAACCCGTCCCTACATTGGTGGGACAAGCCGTTAAATATCCGTAGCTTGGGTCATAGGAAAATTTCAGGTCCTGGTCCAGGGTCTTTTCCACTTGGAGGGCCTCATAGTAGGCTTCTGATAAACTTAGCCCTTCTTTAATGGACTGAATCCGCAAGTGGTCCTCTTCTAAAACCATAATGGATATTGCCTTGTCCTCCCGGAGGAAAAAAGACCCCCGGTCATACTGGCTCATAAGGGCCGGACTCATCCACTGTTGCTCCACAAAATGGAGGCGGGACAGGAGGGGAATTTTTTTTAAGACGTACATGGTGTAGGTGTCCTTCCAGCCATCAATGACATCTCGGACTTCCCCAGTCAGTTTTTCTCCCTCTTCTTCCCCCAGTTGGTCCGAAAAAAGATAGCCCTCAATATTTCGAGCCAGGCGGACCCGGGAGGTGAGAATAATATGGGTATTCATGTCCTTAATTGGATTCATGGTTTTCCTCCCTTAGGCTTTTAATCTCATCTCTTAGGACGGCGGCCCTTTCATAGTCTTCTTTCTCCACTGCCTTGGCCAGGTCTTCTTTTAAGTCCAAAACCTTCCGGTCCTTGTAGACCTCTTCTTCTAAGTGGCTGGGCATTTCTCCCCGGTGAAGGCTGTGGCCATGGAATTGCCCAATAATATTTTCCAACTCTTCCCCGAAAAACTCATAACAATCCCGGCAGCCCAGGCGGCCGGAATCCTTAAAGTCCTGCCAAGTGCTATGGCAGTGGGGACACTCCAGCTCTTCCTCCTGGCTTTCCCTGGGCCCCGCCATCATTTGGAGCATGGATTCTAAAATGCCTCCAAAGCCCTCATCTAAGGATTTTTTTATGCCCAAGTCTTCCGTCATTAGTTTTTCCAGGCAGGATTGGCAAAGATGCATTTCTCTTTCCTGGTCTCCAATTTTTAAGGTATAGGAAACAACCGCTTCTTCTTGTTGACAGTGTTCACAAAGCATATTAAACCTCCTTATCTAAGATGCCCACCAGGACCATTTTTAAGATTTTGGCCCGTAATTTGTTCTTTTCTTCTACATCCCCAAGGGTCTTATCCGACAGGGCCAAGCTTAAAATTTTAGCCTCCCTGTTTGTAATCTTCCCCTGCTTTAGAAGACTGGAAATAAAGTCCTTGGCCCGCAGAGCCGTTAAGTCCTCTCCAATCTCCCTGGTGTAAAGGCTGTAGTCATCCGTCATGTCCACTTCTACAATCCGGATATAGCCTCCCCCACCCCGTCTAGACTCCACATAATACCCCTTGTAGGGAGTAAACCGCGTCGTTAAAACATAGTTAATCTGGGAAGGGGCACAGGAAAAATGTTCCGCCAGAATGGCCCGTTGGATTTCCACCATGCCATTACTGGTCTCCAGTAAGTCAATAATATATTCTTCTATTGAATTGGTTAGTTTTGCCATTTTATCACCTAGTCTATTTTGACCTTCTTTGCCCTTTCGGGTAAAAAAATATTTCCTTTCTTCTATTTTAGCATAAAGGCTTTTCCTTATCAAGAAAAAACCTCCCCTTTCCCAGACCTGGCCTTCCCAGAAATTGAAGACTAAAAGAGAATATTCTATCCATTATTTCCTTTCTATCCAATTTTATCTTTGAAAGCTTCCCCTTAGTCACCAGCATACAATTTACACATATTTTCTAAATAAGTATATTATTCCCATAATACATAAATTGTTTACAATTAACGTTTGGCCTGGGCCAATTTGATCTACTAAAAATCCAGAATATAGGATTCCTAATGGGACTAAAATCCGAGAAGAAAAGGCTAAAAAAGAAAAGAATTGCCCTTGTTGGTCCAAGGCAACATTTTTTTGAAAGCTTGTTTCTAAGGGGATATTTACTCGACTCGTTGCAAAGCCTATAGCAAGTTGGAAAAAACAAAAGAGCAGAAAATAGTGAATTTTATTCGTTACAATTAAGCTAAATCCTCCTAGAAAGATCATAAAATATGCATTTTTCCGAATGTAAAGAAATATAGTCCTTGTTAAATCTCTTTTAGAAGATTTTTTCATTAAACTTAAGCCTGCTATGATAGCCCCTAAACTAGTACAAGATAGAGCTATTCCTAAAAATTTTTCTTGTAAAGAATAGTGGCGGAGTAAAATGCTTGGATAGATTATTTCTTCTACCCCACCTATAAAGAAATTTAATGCCATAAATAATAGAACAAGATAAAGCAAATGTTGATTCTCTCTAATAAATAAAAAAGTTGTCTTCATTTGTTTAAAAGAAAAATAGCTAGACTTTGTCTTATGATAGGATAAAGATAAAGAGGAAGCTAAGGCCGCATTTCCTAGGGCTAAAAATCCTAGAATCCAAAGAAGTCTATGAAAAGATAGACTGGAAAAAATCCAAAGGCTCACTCCAGGTGCTAAAAAAATAGCCAAGGTGTCTAAAGAACTTTTAATGGTATTATAGTGAAGAAGTTTTGAAGAGTCTACAAGCAAAGGCAAAATTGTCTTAACTAAAGAAGACTGAAAATTTAATAAAATTAAAATGACAGGCGATAAAATAAACACAGCTTCCGGTGGAAGAAGAAAATAAGACAAAAAAAGACAGGAAAGTCCTAGAGCATTTCCTTGAAGTAATCTTTTTTTCCTCCCCTGATCAATTAAATTCCCCGTAAAAGGTAAAACAAGAAGACCAATTAAACTCATTACACTGAAGGAAAATCCCGCATACAAACTAGAATTCCCCTTCAACAAATAGACTGGTAGACAAGTAAAAAAACTCAGGTCAATAAAATTTCCTAAGGCGGAATAAGCTATAAGTATGTAAATAGATCTTTTGTCCATAATATTCCTTTCACCTTATAAAAACTATCGAAACCAATGATACATTTTGCTCTTCAAAATAATAAACCTAAATTTTTAAAAAGATAATATGTAGTTCTATCCATTTTAATCTAGCTTTTTTAAGTTATCTTCAACTTTAAAAAGTAATCCTCTTAAAATCCCTATTGATAAAATATAGCCATAAAATGGAATATTAAATCCTTTTAAATTTAATTTTAAAACAGGTGTTGCTATATAAGCTTATTACAGTTCAACTAATAAAAACAAATATCCATCTAACATCTTTTTACATGCTTACCCTATCTTTTGACTCATTATATCATAAAATTTTAATAAAAAATTTGTCGACCTTAGATTACATTATAGCTATCACCTTGCAATAGATTGGAACTGAAAAACTACATATTCTATCCCTTATTTCCTTTCTATCCAAACAAAAAAGTCCCTTTCCCATGCCCTTGTCCCCCATAAAATACATCTTTTTCTCAAATCCTTTTTAGGTATACCTACATTGGCCTTTTGAGCAAGGTTCTTTTTTCCATCAATATTTTCATCTTTCCCAAGAATCCAAGGCCTGGTCCCTTGTCTAGGCCTTCTTCTTTTTTAAACTATTGACATTTCCAATATCGTCTCCTCTTTCTTCGATTTGTCAAGTCTTTCCCACAAAATTTCACCCTTTTTTACAAGTTTTATTTTTAAGAAAAATACTGGGAATCGTTGACCCCTGCCTGGGGCCAGTATATAATTTGGTCAGTTTTTAGGAAGTGACTTGTACTTAATTCATTCAAGGAGTGATTGTTATGATTAAAAATCCAAATTTCAAAGTAATTCTAGTCGGTGACGGATCTGTAGGATCCAGCTTTGCCTTTGCCATGACCCTCAAGGGTCTAGGCCGGGAACTGGGCATTATTGATGTCAACAAGGACAAGACCATTGGAGATGCCATGGACTTAAACCCTGTTCTTACCTATAATGCCTCTAAGTACATTTATTCCGCAGACTACAGCGACTGCAAGGATGCTGACCTGGTCGTCATTACAGCCGGCGCCCCCCCAAAAACCTGGCGAAACCCATCTGGACCTGGTGAACAAAAATTTAAAAATTGTAAAAAATGTTGTCGACCAAGTCATGGCTTCAGGCTTTGACGGCCTCTTCCTTGTAGCTGCCAACCCAGTGGATATTTTATCCTATGCTGTCAAGGAATTTTCCGGTTTCCCCAGAGAACGGGTGATTTCCTCTGGAACCAGCCTGGACTCTGCCCGCTTCTGTGACGAAATTTCCCGTTATGTGGAAGTAGACCCTAGAGATGTCTCTGCCTTTATTATGGGTGAACACGGCGACACCTCCTTCCCTGTTTGGTCCAATGCCAGCATTGGTGGCCGGAAGGTGACAGACTGGATTGCCGACAAGACCGATGATGTGGACGGCGTCAAGGAAAAAATTTACACCAATGTCCGGGACGTGGCCTACCGGATTATTGAAACCAAGGGAGCCACCTACTATGGCGTGGCTACTGTTCTTGCAAGAATTTGCCGCCACATTATTGAAGACTCCCACTCCATTATTACAGTGGGGGCCTGCCTAGAAGGTGAATACGGCTACCACGGCGTCTACATGGGGACTCCCTGTATCCTGGGCCGGAACGGGATTGAAAAAATTATTGAACTTCCCCTTTCTGAAGAAGAAAAAGAAAAAATGGACATTTCCTACCATGCCCTAAAAACTGTCCAAGACAAGGGAATGAAGGAAGTCCAAGGATAAATTTTTAAATCCTAAAATCAACCTAGATTTGCACCCAATCCAGTAGGCATCTTGCCCTGCTGGATTTTTTCTATCTCTTAGAAGGTCAGTCCGTAAAAAAAGACCCTCTTGGGGTCTCTTTTTACTGGGAATTTTCCCATGTTTAGGTAGATAAGTAGGCAAAAATCGTCTATTCCTTAAAAGATTTTAAGGCTGGGTCTTAAATTTTTTCTTAGAATTTTTTTTTATAGATAGAAGTTATCCTTTTGCCAAGTTTCTCTTCCATTGACAAAGAACTTCAACCAATACCTGCGATTGGCTACTCCGTTATGAAGGGTGACTTTTGTGGCATACCAGGCATGGGTAGGATTTTTCCAACCATTAATATGGCCTGGAATCTCTTCTACATCTGTCCCTCCAACAAGACGGGTATTGTAATTACTTACAGCGTCAATCCGCCCCCGATTGCTGGAGTCCTTTTGTTCATAGGTTACTTCAAAATACATGGAGATAAAGCCACGATCTTGGTAGGCGGAAGCCAATTTTTTACCAGAAGCTGCCGGACTCCAGGGAAGAACCTTTTTTTGGTCTGGGCTTTGGGCATAGGTAATGGCAACGGATCCATCTGGGTATTCTGTCTTCCGATAGCCTGCCTTTTTTTCTTGAGCCTCTAGGTCCTTGTATTCTTTCTTAACAGAATCCAAGACTTCACCTCGCTCAAGCTTATCAACCAAACTCTTCCTGTTTTCCTCCTTGACACCGATGTTGGCCAGCTGGCCAGAAACCATGGTCCGTCTCTTATCCCTACTATTCATTCCTGATAGGGCAACTTGGTTCATATGTGTAATGTCTGGGATAATGCCTTCTACAAGGAAAGACCCATCTGGATACCATGTTATGGTATAGCGATCCTTGATAACTTGGGGCTTCATATCTTTATATTCTTCCTTCATGGAATCCCAAGCTTCCCCTGCTTCTAGTTTTTCGATTAATCCCTGCCTTTTTTCTTTAGGAACTTTTCTTTCCTCGAATACTTCTTCCAGGTAGTCTTTTTCTTCTGCTGTTAAAGCCTGTCTAGCAGGTTCTCTTGCATAGAGTGGAAATGGAGCAAGAAAACTGATGCATAGAAGAGCTATTAAAGCATAGGATATTGCTTTTTTCATTTTTTCCTCCTTAGAATTCTCGTCTTTTCTCGCCTACTTTAGCTATCTATTTATCCTATATCCTATTTGTTATTTTATACCCTATTTGACCTGGACTTAAACAAAGAGAACCTTTTCTTTCCCTTAACAACAAAACCCTGGCCATTTTCCGGCCAGGGTCTTTCTTTTAATCTTCTAGGATATAGGCTTTTTCAATTTTTACTTCTTTTAAGGGCTTGTTTTGGGTGTCTACAGCTACAGCGGCGATATCATCTACCACGTCCATACCTTCGTAGACTTGGCCGAAGACGGTGTGCTTGCCATCGAGCCAGTAGGCTCCCCCAAGGTTTTCATAGGCATCGACGACTTCGTCTGGATAGCCTTGGTCCGGTCCCAAAGACCGCATTTGCCGGATAATATCCCCTGGAATATCTGTGGCTTGGACAATAAAAAATTGGCTGCCATTGGTTCTAGGACCGGCATTGGCCATAGAAAGGGCGCCCCGGAAGTTCCGGTAACCAGGGTCAAATTCATCCACAAAGGGTTTTTTCCAAATGGATTCTCCTCCCATGCCTGTGCCCGTTGGGTCTCCCCCTTGAATCATAAAGCCGTCAATGACCCGGTGAAAGAGAATGCCGTCATAGTAGCCATTCTTGACGTGGGTGGTAAAATTTTCCACGGCCTTGGGGGCAATTTCCGGAAATAAGCGGAAGCATATTTTTCCCAAAGTGGTTTCAAAAACCACGATTTGTTCATGTTCTCGTTTTTCTGCCAGTTGTTGTAAAGTCATATTTCATCCTCCCTTGCAATTCTGCTGATATATTTACCCATATTTTGAGAAAATCCACTGGTTTTTTCTTGAATATAGAAAAAGAAGGCCACATGGAGGATTCCCTTAATAATACTGGAGATGCTCATGGCCATCCAGACCCCGTTAACTCCATAAGAAGGCATAAGCATCCAGGCTAAAGGAATCCGAAAGACGTTAAAAATTGTGGCAATAATGGCCGGATACTTGGTCAAGGCCAGGCCATTTAAGGCTCCGGCTGTCCCAATTTCAAAGGTCATAAAAATTTGCGAAAAAGATAAAATCAAGGCATATTGGCCTCCATAAAGGGCCGTTTGAGGGTCCTTGGGTAGAAAGAGGGCAAATAAATTTTCCCGGCCAAAAAAGAGCAGGCAGGTGGAGGCTAAGCCAAAAATCCCTACAATGGTCATGCCCACTAGGTAGCCCTTTTTTAGGCGGTGAAATTTCTTGGCCCCATAATTTTGCCCTGTAAAAGTGGTTAGGGCTTGGGAAAATCCTTCGGAACTCATCCAGGCCAGGCTCTCCAGCTGGGATCCAATGGTGTAAATAGCAATGTAGTCCTGGCCAAAGTCCGCCACATAGGCCACTAAAATCATCCCAACAAAGGCATGAATTAAAGAATGGATACAAGTTGGAATTCCCAAACTGAAAATATCCTTGACCCGGTTTTTTGCCAAGTCCACCCCCTGGCCAATTTGGAATAGGATGTCCCGGCTCCGATAGGAAATGAAAATTAAAATCCCACTGGCCAGGGCCTGGGCCAGGACAGAAGCCAAGGCCGCTCCTTCGACCCCAAGTCTTGGAAAGATTCCTAGACCAAAAATCAAGACAGGATCTAGAACAATATTGGTTATAAGAGCTAAAATAGCCACCTTAAAGGGAGTGACAGAGTCTCCCTGGGCATAAAAGCTGGCCGTCAACAGGGGGATGGAAAAAATAAAGACCGTCCCCAGGCTCACAATCTTTAAGTAGGAAACAGCACTTTCATGGGTTGTGGCATTTAACTTATAGAGGGAAAGAATGGGGTCTGCTAGGAAAAAGAGGGTAATCGTAATGACAAAGGCCAAACTTAGACAGACAAAGACCCCTGCCTTCATGACTTCTCTAGCTTCTTCTCTTTGCCCGCGACCAAAGGCCTGGGAAAGGCCCACATTAATTCCTGTAGAGGCAATTAAGGCAATGGCCTGGAGCATCCAGACATAAAAGTGGGTAGTCCCTACAGCGGACACAGCCTCTGTGGACAGGCGGCCCAGCCACATGGAGTCGGTAATACTGTAGGCAATTCCTATGAGGGAAGACGCCATTAAGGGGACAGATAGTTTTAAAAGCCCTTTGGGGATGGACCCCTCCAAGAGGTTAACTCGCTTAGTCATCGCCTTGGTCTGTCAAAATAAGGGGCCCATCTTTGGTGATGGCCAGGGTATGTTCGTATTGGGCGGAAAGGGACCCGTCCTTGGTCCGGACGGTCCAGCCATTTTCATCAATTTTAATGGGGTAGTCCCCTATATTAATCATGGGTTCAATGGTAAAAACCATGCCCTCTTCAAGGCGGAGACCCCGTCCCGGCTTTCCATAGTGGAGGACTTGAGGGTCTTCGTGCATGTCTTGGCCAATGCCATGGCCGATAAATTCCCGGACAACGCTATAGCCCTTGCCTTCTGCATAGGATTGGATGGCATGACCAATATCCCCCAGACGGTTGCCAATTTTTGCCTGTTCAATCCCCTTGTAGAGGCATTCCTTGGTGACCTTTAAAAGATCTGAGGCTTCCTTGGACACTTCTCCTACTTCATAGGACCAGGCGGAGTCCGCCAGCCAGTCTCCAATCCGGACTACCATGTCTACAGTGATAATGTCTCCATTTTCTAAAATCCGCTTAGAGGGGAAGCCATGGCAGACTTCGTCATTGACGGAAGCACAAATGGAGTAGGGAAAACCCTCGTAGCCCTTTTGTTCCGGATAGGCCCCTCTTTGAACTAGAAAATCTTCCACAAATTGGTCCAGGTAGAGGGTGGACACGCCGGGCTTAATTTCCTCTCTTAGGGCCCTGTGGACTGAAGCCAGCATCTTTCCAGCTTCATGCATTTTTTCGATTTGTTGCTTGGTTTTAATAATGACCATAATGCATCTCCTTTATTAAATCTTTTAGGTCCTGGTCTGTTTCTGCCCAAATTTCCGCTTCCGGCTTAATTTTTATGGCTTCCTTCAGTTCTCTCGCCGCCTTTTTCTTATCTCTTAGGTGGACATAGCAGCAGGCCAGGTTAAAATGTAAGTTTACAGAATCCGGATGGTCCTTGAGGCCCCTGGTTAAGATTTCCAAGGCTCCACAGTCATCCCTTAATTCAAAGTAAATGGCCGACATATTTAAGTAGGTGTGGGGATGGGAATATTCCTCCAGGCTCTCTTCATAGTAGGCAAGGGCCCCTTGGTAGTTTTTCAGCCGCCCCTCAATGACCCCCATATTATATAGGGCCCGGGAATAGCGAGGAGACAGGCTCAGACTTTTTAAAAAGGCTTTTTTGGCCTGGTCATAGTTCTTGGTCTTTTCATAAAGACTTCCCAGGTCATTCCAGGCCACAAAGTCTTCTGGCTCCAGGGTCAAAACCTGGAGGAAGAGTTCTCTGGCCCGGCTATAGTCTTCCAGGTCAAAGTAGATATGGGCCAGGTAATAATAGGCCTTGGTATAGTGGGGGTCCAGGGCAATGGCCTTTTGGTAGGCTTCAATAATCCTTGCCGGGTCCTCTCCCAGGCCCTCTCTAGCTATGGCCAGGCCATAATAGGCCCCGGGATGGTCCTCTAAATGGATAATTTTTAAAAACCAGGTCAGGGCCTCCCTGTAATTTTCCTCCTGCAGACTCAAGTCTGCAATTTCAAATAAACTGTCCAGGGCTTCCTTCTTATTTTTTGCATAGGTCAAAGACTTTAAAAAGGCCTCCTTGGCCCGAGACCTTTCATCTTGTTCTAAAAAGTTATTTCCTAGGATTAGATAGTTTCCATACTTATCAACCACATCCTCACCTCTCCTCTATTTTAGCACAGGGAGAGGGCAGGAACAATAAAAGGCAAAAAATTAGGCCCCACCCTAAGATGGAGCCTAATCTGCTTTCTTTTATTCTTCTACTTTTCTTTCTTCAATAATTTTTTCTGCTATTTCCTTAGGCACTTCTTCATAGCGGGCAAATTCCATGGTAAAGGAGCCTCGTCCTTGAGTCATGGCCCTGAGGTCAATGGCATATTCAAACATTTCTGCTTGGGGTGCTTCTGCAATTAAGACTTGGGTTCCATCGGACTTTTGGTCCATACCTAAAATCCGACCCCGACGCTTGTTCATATCCCCCATAACATCTCCCAGGTATTCATCGGGAATGGAAACTTCTGCCTTGACAATAGGTTCTAGAAGGATGGGCTTGGCTTCTGGAATTCCCTTCCGGTAGGCCAGGGCAGCGGCTAGTTTAAAGGACATTTCATTGGAGTCTACATCATGGTAGGACCCGTCATAAAGTGTGGCCTTGACCCCAGTCATGGGATAGCCTGCCAGGACCCCTTGTTCCATGGCTTCTTCCAGGCCTTTTTCAACGGCTGGGAAGTAGTTTTTGGGAACAGCTCCACCAAAGACTTCTTCATCAAAGACAAAGTTTTCGTCTGTGGGTTCAAAGCGGATCCAAACATCCCCGTATTGGCCGGCACCACCAGATTGTTTCTTGTGCTTGCCTTGGACTTCTGTCCGTCCCTTAATGGTTTCCCTGTAGGGAATAATAAAGGGAACCTTCTTGGTGGCCACGCCAAAGGTATTTTTTAATTTTTCCAGGATAACATCCAGTTGGACATTTCCTTGGCCGCCAATGGTCAATTGCTTGGTTTCTGGATTTCTTTCAATGACAAAGGAAGGATCTTCTTCTTGGAGCCTGTGAAGGGATGTAGAAATTTTTTCTTCATCTCCCTTGGATTCCGGTTCAATGGCATAGTAGATAACAGGAGAAGGTTGCTTCATCATCTTATATTTTACAGGATGGGCCTTATCACAAAGGGTGTGGCCTGTTAAAGTTTTTGAAAGCTTGGTTGTGGCTCCAATGTCCCCGGCGTAGATGGTATCCACGGCCATTTCTTCCTTGCCCCGCATAATGTAGAGGCCACCCATTTTTTCTGGGCTGTCTTCATTGATATTGTAGAGGGGAGTGGACTTGTCAATCTTACCGGAAATCACCTTGAAAATGGAGATTTTCCCAACAAAGGGGTCTGTTACGGTCTTAAAGACGACAGCGGAATAGGGTTCTTCAGCAGACACCTTCCGTTCTTCCCCAGATTCATAGCGGAAGCCAATATGGGCCCGTTCATCATCGGGAGCAGGCATATAGTTAATAATGGTATTTAAGAGGATGTCAATTCCAATGCCCTTTTCAGCAGACCCTACAAGAAGGGGAACTGCTTCCCCGTTAATCAGAGCTTCTGTAACTCCCCGAAGAAGGTCTTCCCGGGTGAACTTTTCTCCGGAAAAATACTTGTCCATTAAGACTTCATCTGCTCCGGCAACGACTTCGGCAATTTCTTCATACATCCGTTCAGTGGCCTTGACTTGGTCATGGTTTAAGGGAGCATCTTCCGGTGACCCGTTTGTGTACTTGTAGCCCTTTTGGAAGATAACATCTGTGACTCCAACAAAGTCTTCACCTTCACCAATGGGAACAGAGAAGGGAATCACTTTTTTTCCAAAGTTTTCTTCTAATTCTTCCATGAGTTCCCGGAAGTTGACATTTTCTCCGTCAATTTTATTAATAAAGATAATCCGTGGAAGACCGATTTTTTCTGTGTACTTCCACATCCGTTCCGTCCCCACTTGGATTCCGGCTGTGGCATCAATAATCATTAAAACTGCTTCACTGGCCCGTAGTGCACCTTGGGCTTCTCCAATAAAGTCAATGGTTCCTGGGGTATCTATAATATTTAACTTTTTATTTCTCCATTCAATGGGAATAATACTTGTCCCAATAGAGGAACCTCTTTCCATTTCTTCCTTGGAAAAGTCTGAAAGAGTATTCTTTTCATCCACATGTCCAATCTTTTGGATGGCACCAGATTGGAAGAGCATAGCTTCCGTTAAATTGGTTTTCCCACTTCCACTATGTCCTACTAGGGCTAGATTTCGGACATCTTCTGTTTTATATACTTTCAATTTTGATTCCTCCTAACTTCTGGATAACGTTTTTATTAGATTTATTATATCACAGGATTCCCTACTTGTAAATCAAGACCTGGGAGATAAATTCTAGGGACTTTTTCCGCCTGGAAAAACCTTCCTTGCCTTTGATTTCTCCATCCAAAAAACTTTCTCCCCCTCTTTTTCTCTCCCAGCTTGAAAATATTTTCCGTTTCCCGGCCATTAAATGAAAAAGAGCCAGCTAGTCTGACTCTCTTGAAGCTAAAGTTTTTACCCTAGGCCTTGTTTAAAATCAGAGACCCCAACAGGACCAGGGCCAAACCCAGAACCAGGCGGTAGGTCAAAACTTCTCTCAAGAAGACTACTGAAAGAAGAGACCCGAAAATAGGAATAAAGAGCTTGTAGATGGAAAATTCACTGGAGGAGTGGTACTTTAAAACAAAGGTCCAAAGTCCGTAGGCTGTGGCAGAAATAAAGGCTCCGTAGCAAATTAAAAGAATAGCCAAAGGATTCCAGACCAGGGGATGGGTTTGGGTTTTCAGGCCTAGAAAAATCAAGGGCAGGGCTCCTAGTAAAAATTGGACTGAAGATAAAAAGAGGGGGTCCTGCCTGCGGCCGTACTTCCGGACTAGGACCGAGGCCATGGCATTAAAAATGGTAGCCAAAAGAACAAAACCCTCTCCCTCAAGGCGGAAGGAAAAATCCTGGTTCCCGGAATAGTTGCTAATGAAAATTCCCAGACTTCCCACCACAAGGGCCAGGACTTTTTTCCGGCTAATCTCTTCATCTGCAATAAAGAGGATGGAAAGGACCACGAGGATAAAGGCATTAGAAGACTGGATAATAGCCCCCTTGACCCCCTGGGTATTGGACAGGCCAATATAGTAAAAAATATACTGGAGGCTGGTTTGAACCAGGGCCAGACCTAAGATAAACCCCCACTTGGTCTTTTCTTCCTTTTCTCCCTTGCTGAGCCGGTAGTAGAAAAATCCTAAGACACCGGCCAGGAAAAATCGGATTCCTGCTATGAAAATTTTCGCCCCAGTGTCTCCCGGAACCAAGTTTAAAATTTCATAGGTCCTCTTGATCATGGGGATGGCCGACCCCCAGAGGACCATGGCCACCATACTGGCTAAAATTGCATGGGACTTTTTTTGCATCCACTTTTCCATAGCCACTTCCTTTCTTCAGTAAAAAAGAGAGGTTGCCCTCTCTTTAATAATTCAAATCACCTACAGGATCGGCCCGCTTGACCACATGGTAGCAGCCATCCTTTTCTTCTACAATGGAAAGCTTGGTCCCAAGAACCAGGGGTTTTTTCCAAAAATCTTTCACAGGAATCCCCTCCATGACATTTAAAAGGGCGTTAATGGTGACTCCATGGCTCACCACCAGGACCGCCTGATCCTTTGTCTTTTGTAAGTCTTCCAAAAAACCTTCCACCCTCTCATAGACATCATAATAGGATTCTTCCCCTTCCGGCTGGTAGAGGTGGGGTTCATAGAGGTAGCGGTGGACTTCCTTGGGATGAAGTTTCACCATATCCTCGAAAATTTTTCCCTCCCAAAGGCCTACGGAAAGTTCCCGAAGGTCTTTTTTCTGAACCAGGGGAATCGGCCGGTTTCCCTTGAGGATTTTTGCCGTTTCCAAGGCCCGGCCCTGGGGGGAGCTATAAATCTTATCCAGGGGGAGGTCCTTAATTTCCTCCCCAAGTTTTTCTGCATCCTTCCGGCCCCGAGGCGTCAAGGGAGAATCTAAGGCCCCCTGCATCCTGGTTTCTAAATTCCACTCTGTTTGTCCATGGCGGACTAAATAAATCTTCATTTAGGCCTTTTCTAGGTGGATTTTGGCCGGCTTGCCATTAAGGTCTAGGTCTTCTCCTTCTACAGAAGCCACTTCCAGACTGTCTGCCAGGACTTCCTTCATAATATAGTCCTTGTACTGATCCACAGCTTTTTCAATAGCCGGGTCTGCTTCAAAGCGAAGGTGGATGTGGTCAGCTACATCAAAGTCCTTGGCCTTCCTTAATTGTTGGACCTTGGAAACAAATTCCCGCATATCCCCTTCTAAAATAAGGTCTTCATCCAAGTTGGTATCCAGGATGACAAAGAGGTTGTTTTCCATGGCCACATCAAAGCCTTCCTTGGCTTGGATTCGAACGAGAATGTCTTCCCGAGTCAACTTGTAGTCTTCCCCATCTAGGGTCATGGTTTGCTCTTCCCGGTCTAGCTTGCTAACCAGGTCCTTGGGGTCCACTTCTTGCAGATATTTTTGGAAGCTCTTAATGTGCTTGCCAAGTTTAGGGCCGGCTACAGGGAAGTTGGGCTTTAATTCATAGTCCATAAATTGGCTCAGGTCCTTTTCGTATTGGACTTTTTTCACATTTAATTCTTCTTCAATTAAGCCGGTTAAGTCCCCAATGGTGTCTTGGTAAACTCCGTCAATTACGACTTCTGCCAGGGGTTGACGGACTTTAATGCCTGCATTTTCCCGGCTGGCCCGGCCTAGGGTTACCAGGTTACGAACAAGGTCCATTTGTTCTTCCAAATCGTCCCTATAGTAGCTTTCATCTTCTCTTGGATAGTCGGCCAAATGGACAGATTCTTCTCCAGTCAGGTGTTGGTAGAGGTCTTCTGTCAAGAAGGGGATGATGGGAGCACAGAGCTTGATAACCCCTAAAAGCACATGGTAGGTGGTGGCAAAAACAGCCTTTAAGTCCCCATCTGCGTCGGATTTCCAGAAACGACGGCGGTTTCTCCGAATATACCAGTTGGAGAAATCTTCCACGACAAAATCTTGAATCATCCGGACCACCTTTGTCAGTTCAAATTTATCCATATTTTCCCGGACTTCCTTGACTAGGTGGTTGTATTTAGACAGGAGCCAGGAGTCAATATCAGCCAGGTCCTTGTCTTCCAAGTTTAAGTCTGCCTTTTGAATGCCAGATGTCCCGGCATAGAGGCTGAAGAAATGGTAGATGTTTTTCAAGCTCCGGAAGAACTTGGAGTCTGTTTCCCTTAAACCGTCTTCGTCAAATTTTGTAGGAGACCATGGGGGAGATACATAAATTAAATACCAACGGACCACGTCGGCTCCATACTTATCAAAGAGACTAAAGGGGTCGACTGTGTTCCCCCGGCTCTTGGACATTTTCTTCCCGTCCTTGTCCAGAATCAGGTCGTTGACCAGGACATTTTTATAGGGCGCCTTCCCGGTCATATAGGTGGAAATGGCAAGTAAGGAGTAGAACCAGCCCCGAGTTTGGTCAATTCCTTCATTAATAAAGTCTGCCGGGAACCTCTTTTCCATAAAGTCTTCTTTATGTTCAAAAGGATAGTGCCATTGGGCAAAGGGCATGGCTCCGGAATCAAACCAAACATCGATAACGTCACTTTCCCTTTCCATTTTTCCGCCACATTCACATTGGATGTGGACATCATCTACATAGGGGCGGTGGAGTTCAATGGATTCGTCAATGTCTTCCATGGCTCTTTCGGCCAATTCTTTTCTAGACCCTACCGTTGTGGTCTTGCCACAATCCGGGCACCGCCAAACAGGAAGAGGCGTCCCCCAATACCGAGACCGGGAAATAGCCCAGTCATTTAAGTTTTCCAGCCAGTTGCCAAAGCGTTTTTCCCCAACAAAGTCCGGATACCAGTTGACTCCCTTATTATTTTCCACTAGCTTGTCCTTGAACTTGGTCACTTCAATGTACCAGGAGGGGTGGGCATAGTAAATTAAGGGGGTATGGCACCGCCAGCAGTGGGGGTAGTTGTGTTTCATTTTTTGGGTTTTAAAGGACAGGCCCTTTTCCTTTAAATAAGAAAGAATTTCAGGGTCTGCATCCATGACAAAGGTCCCCTTCCAGGGGGTTTCTGTAAACTTTCCTTCTTCATCTACAGGCTTGATCATGGGCAGGTCATAGCGGCGGCCCGTTTGGTAGTCATCTTCCCCAAAGGCTGGTGCCGAGTGGACAATCCCTGTCCCGTCTTCGATAGTGACATAGTCTGCACAGGTAATATAGAAGGCCTTTTTATCTGGATGGATAAAGGGAAGAAGTTGGTCGTATTCCCAGTATTCCATTTGAGACCCCTTAAATTCGTCTAAAATTTCAACCCCTTCATCGCCTAAAACTTGGGGAATCAAGGATTTGGCCAGGTAGTAAACTTCTCCTTCATAGGCGACCTTGGCATAGTCTACATTGGGGTTGACAGCCAGGCAAACATTGGAAGGTAGGGTCCAGGGGGTTGTGGTCCAGGCCAAGAAATAGGCATCTTCGTCGGACTTTTTAAATTTCACCGTCACTGTTTTTGTGGTAATTTCTTCATAACCTTGGGCCACTTCATGGGAGGCAAGGCCTGTTCCACACCGAGGACAGTAGGGTAAAATCTTGTGTCCTTCATAGAGGAGGCCGTCCTCGTACATGGAATGTAAAATATGCCAAACAGATTCAATGTAGTCATTTTCCAAGGTAATGTAGGGGTCGTCCAAGTCAATGAGGTAGCCCATTTCCTTGGTCATCTTCCGCCAGAGGGACTCGTATTCAAAGACGGATTCCCGGCACTTCTTGTTAAATTCTTCCACCCCATATTTTTCAATATCCCGCTTGTCATGAAGGCCCAGCTTCTTTTCCACTTCAATTTCCACAGGGAGTCCGTGGGTGTCCCAGCCGGCCTTCCGGCGGACTTGGTAGCCGGACATGGTCTTGTAGCGGCAGGTCAAGTCCTTCAAGGTTCGGGCCATGACATGGTGGATGCCCGGTTTCCCGTTGGCTGTTGGCGGTCCTTCATAAAATACAAAGGCCTCTTTTCCTTCTCTTGTTTCCACAGACCGGTCTAGGAGATTAATCTCATCCCAGTAGTCTGCTATGGCCTGCTCCCTTTCCCGGACAGGCGCCTTACTTAACGCTTTAAATTCTTCCATTTCTGCCTCCTTTTCCTATAAAAAAAGCCCCTAAGCTCTTAGGCTTAGGGACGAAATTTCCGCGGTACCACCCTACTACAGTTTCCTGCATCTTAGGTCCTTGTAACAGAGGATAACTGGCAGGCCCTTTTAGAACCTGCTGCTCCGAGCTGATCCCATAGAAGTTTAAATCCCAGGTTCTCAGCTTCCCCCGGTTCTCTGCATTTAAAACTTTTCTATAGCCTTCTCTTCCGCATTTCTTCCTAAAAAATTTGTAATTTTTTCCGCCTTAAAGGTGTCAATGATTTCCTTTTGAATTTCTTCCAATTTTAAGTGGAAGGGACAATTGCATATGGGATTGTTCTTGCTCCTAGAGCAAAAAGAATTTTCCCGCATAAGACAACGGTTCACTTCAATGGGGCCGTCTACAGCAAGGATAATATCATAGAGGTTAATATCTTCCTTGGCCTTGGCCAGGTAGTAGCCTCCATTGGCCCCTCGCTTAGACCCTGTAATGCCGGCAAGATTTAACTTCCTTAAAATCCGTAGGGTAAACCGGTCCGGAATACATTCCTTGTCCGCTATGGCCGGCGCCCCAATGACCTGCCCTTCCCGTTCAGCCAGGTGGGCAACAATTCGAAAAGCATAATCAATTTCTAAGGTGATTCTCATAGTTCACTCTCTCATTCTAATGTATTTTTCCCTCTTTGTCAAAGGAATTCCACATGGTCCGGTAAATCTGATAGAGGAGGGTCTCCTCCATTTCCACATCGGCAAACCGGAGGGCTTGGTCTTTTTTCAAGGCCTTCTTTAGATAACATTTGTCTGTCAATAAACCTATGGGAACATAATCCCTTCCCTGGAAGTCCTCTTCTCCCAGAAGAAGACCGTAGACTTCATTGGACCCAATTCCATTTAAGCCTTCCCCCGGGCTTAAGTCTCTCTTGGCCACGGCAACGGTTTGGGCCTTGATTTCCTTAGAATAAATACTTGTTTCTCCCTCTAAAACAGCCTTGGCTATGGAGATGGGGGTTTCAATGCTGGTTAGGTGGTAGGGCCTGTAAATGGTGTAATAGGGTCCCTTGCCCATTTTTAAAAACCGAAGTTCCTCATCCATAGACCCGTCTTGGGCCTCCACCAGGGCAAAAACTCCAGGAGCTAGACCGTGGACAAAGTCCACCACCCCTGTTTTTTCAATGAGCCGGCCGGGCCCGAAAAAATCAGGCAAGGTTTCCGAGTCCGCCTTGAGGCCATGGCAGCCTGGCTTGCTGGGAACAAAGCCTGTAGAATTACAGACACAGTTTAGCTCAATCATGGTGTTGGTTCCATCTACAAAAGAGGTGAGCATCCGGGGAGACAGGCCTTTTCCATGGGCTTCCTCAGCCAAGTCTTCCTGGCGGACATGGCGGTTTAAAGGATTATTTTTCCCCTTCCCCAGGGCAATGACTTTTAAACCGACAAA
This sequence comes from Clostridiales bacterium SIT11, assembly GCA_001299455.1. Classification (GTDB taxonomy): domain Bacteria; phylum Bacillota; class Clostridia; order Tissierellales; family Peptoniphilaceae; genus Urinicoccus. Next base: position 735,704 of record CYUK01000003.1, read on the forward strand.
TTGACAAAATTCATAGAGCTCTTGAATGGCTCCCGGTTCATCCCCGTAGGTCCCGGTGTAGAGGACTCCCTTTTCCTGGGCCAGCCTATGTAAATAGGGCCCAATCAGGACATCCATTTCCACATTTAAGGAAACCACGTGGGTCTTGTGGTTTAGGGCATCTACGGTGATTTCCGCCCCGGCCACTGTGTTACCTGTGGCATCTACCAGACAGTCCAAACCTGCCCTGGCCACCAGGGAGTTGTCCGTGGTAATGGCCAGCTTTCCCTGGGCCCTCGCTTGTCTGACCTCTTCCAGAGACTGGCACACCTGAAAATCGTCTTCTTTTAGACCTGCCGTCTCCAGGGCCTTTACAATACTTTCTAAACGTCGGCTAGAAACCATATCAAGTACATAGCCTGGATGCTGGAGGACTTGGTTGACTAAAAATCCTCCCATTAACCCGCAACCAACAATCCCAAGATGAATGGGGCCATGGGCCTTTAATTTTTTCTGTAATTGGTTCATTCAAGCCTCCTTATACCCCTTCATTATAACACACAAAAGGTATAGATTGGTGAAAAATATCAAGCTTAGAAAAATTTTAGAATTTTTTCTTTGAACCCCTTGCCAGAAAAATTTTTTAGTGGTACACTACAAAAAAGATTTACTTCCAGTGTTTTAGATTTTACATTCTGGGTAAATAAAGTTTGTGATACTTTTGTGGACAAGGAGGTCCCTATGTTTTTACAATTGACTTCAAAAACTCCACACTTCCTATGTTGTTGTTCTATGACTTTTGCATAGAACTTGTTTTCATGGGAAAAATCACTCATTCACGTGTACTTTCGGGGATATAGGTTTGGCCTATGTCCCCTTTTTTATTGACCGAAAGAGAGGAAAAAATGACAAAAATTTTAGAAACTATTGGAAAAACCCCCCTGGTCCAACTTCAATCCATTGGAGACGGACAAATTTATGTAAAGGTTGAAAAGACCAATCCTGCTGGGTCTATTAAAGACCGGCCAGCCTACCAAATGATTCAAGCTGCCCTGGAAGACGGGTCCTTGAAAAAGGGGATGACCATTTTAGAACCCACCTCAGGGAATATGGGGATTGCCCTAGCCCTTATTGGGAAAAACTTGGGCTTTGATGTTGTCTTAGTCATGCCTGGGTCTATGTCCATTGAACGGAGAAAGTTAATGGAAGCCTACGGGGCAAAAATCGTCTTAACTGGAGAAGGTGGCATGCAGGCCGCTGCCGACAAGGCCAAGGAACTTTTTGCCCAAGGAGGCTACTTTATGCCGGGGCAATTTGACAATCCGGAAAATGTCCGGGCCCATGAGCTCCACACCGGACCGGAAATTTACGAAGAATTAAAAGATATCAAGGGCTTTGTGGCAGGGATCGGCACAGGAGGCACCGTCACCGGTGTGGGCCATTACCTGAAAAAACAAGACCCCTCCATCCAAATTTGGGGCCTAGAACCGGAAGAATCCCCCTTACTTTCCCAAGGAAAGGCTGGGGGCCATCAAATCCAAGGAATTGGAGCCAACTTTGTCCCCTCTATCCTAGATAAGGATGTCCTGGACAAGGTCACCACCGTCAAGGGAGAGGACGCCATTCAAATGGCCCGCCGCCTGGCCAGGGAAGAAGGCCTCTTTGTTGGGATTTCTTCCGGAGCCAATGTGGTGGCTGCTTTAGAACTCCAAAAACAAGTGGGGGGACCTGTGGTCACTGTTCTTCCAGATACTGGAGAACGCTACTTGTCCACAGCCCTTGTGGAAGAATGACCTCCCCCTTTAAGCGTCTAAGGGACTACGGACGCTATATCTACGCCATGGACCCGGCTTGCAAGTCCACCTTTGAAGCCATCTTCCTCTATCCCGTGGTCCGGGCCATGGTCTCCCACCGCCTGGCTCATTATTTTTACAAGAAGGGCCACACCACCCTGGCCCGGTTTATCTCCCAAAGGTCCCGGAAAAAAACCGGCATTGAAATTCATCCCGGGGCAGAAATCGGCCACTTTCTCTTTATTGACCACGGCATGGGGGTGGTCATTGGAGAAACGGCCCAAGTCGGGGACCGGGTCCATATCTACCATAACGTCACCCTGGGAGGTACGGGCAACGAAAAAAATAAAAAACGCCATCCCAGCGTAGGCAATGACGTCATTATTGGGACCGGAGCCACCGTGCTGGGTCCCGTCCATATTGGGGATGGGGCCAAGATCGGCGCCAACGCCGTGGTCCTCCAGGACATTGGCCCGGGACATACAGCCGTGGGCATTCCGGCAAAAATTGTCCACTAAAATTTTTAAATCCCCTAAAGATTTCTCAATTATTAAGGACTCTCAGGAGTCCTTTTTGATTGCCTTAAAGGCCGATAGGGCCGTGGACCAGGCCCATTGGAGGTTGTAGCCTCCACAATCTCCGTCTACATCTAAGAGCTCCCCTAAAATATAGAGGCCGGGATGATTTTTCACCTCCAGGTTGGTTTTGATTTGGGACGTATCCACACCCCCGATGGTCACCTGGGCCTGGTCATAGGACAGGTGGCCGGACATAGGCATAGTATAAGCAGAAAGCAAGGTCCAAAGCCTTCTTAAATCCTGGTAGTCCAAGTTTTCCAAGAGCGTTTCCCTCTTGACCTGGAGGGTCTTGGCCACCAGGTGAATAAACTTTTTGTGGACCAGACCTTGGAGGAAGTCCTCCAGGCTCTTGTGAAAGTGCTGGTAGGTTTTTTCCTCTACATAGTCATAGGTTTCCTGAAAATTTGTCACCCCGTTTAAAAGAGAAAAGCGAAAATCCACCTTGCTCCCGGCCCTATAGCTGGAGATGGCCTGACGGGAGGTATCTAAAATTGGCGGCCCCGACAGGCCGTACTTGGTGATTAAAATTTCCCCCTGGTAGCTAGACTGAAGCTTTCCATCCACTAAAAGGTCCAGCCGGCCATCAATTTTGACCCCGGCCAAGTGCTTTAAAAAGGGGTCTTCTGTCTTCACCTGGACAATGCCGGGGAAAATATCTGTCAGCTTTAACCCTAAAGACCTGGCCAGGTCGTAGCCTTGGCCCCGGGACCCGGAAGCCGGCATGGCCCTGCCTCCACAGGCCAGGACCACCTGGTCAAAAAAATACCTCTCCCCGGCCTGGTCTTCCAGGTCATAGCCTACCTTTGTTTTCCTTATTTTACAAATTTCCCTGTCCGTTAAAAGAGTATTCCTTTCCTCGGCCCCCTTCCGAAGGACGTTCACCACAGACGAAGCCTGGAGAGTCCGAGGGTAGTAGCGGCCCCTTTCCTCTGTTAAAAGGTCCAGACCTAGGGCAGAAAAAATCGCCAGAACCTCCTCCTGGCTGGCCCTTTGAAAAACTCCCTGAATAAAATCTGGATCCCCATGATAATGACCAAGGTCCATATCCAGGTTGGAAAGATTACACCGGCCATTCCCTGTGGCCAGGAGTTTTTTTCCAACCCGGTCCCTGCCTTCAAAAAGCGTCGCTCCCTCTATGAGATTTCCTAAAAATAAACCAGCGGCCCCGCCGCCAACAATTCCTACAGTCATAGCTCCTCCTTTCCTCCAGTATACTTGAAGAGTCTTCCCCCTTTCAACTTGTATTTTTAGAAATTACCTTTTACAATAGAAGAAAAGGAAAGGAGTCACTATGTTAAAAGAACGTTTCTTATCTTATGTAAAAATCCACACCACATCCTCTGAAGAGTCTTCCGACTCTCCCTCTACAAAAAGGCAATTTGACCTGGCCCATCTCTTGGAAAAAGAATTACAGGACCTAGGCCTGGAAGGCGTCCAAGTCTCTGACCAATGCATTGTTACAGGCCTCCTTCCAGGGACCACTTCTGAAACCCTGGGCCTCCTTGCCCATATGGACACCTCCCCTGACTACTCGGGAGAAAATGTCAAGCCCCAAGTCATTGAAAATTATGACGGCGGCCCCGTTCCCTTAAAGGGCGCCGGAATTACCATGGACCCCAAGGACTTTCCTGACCTGGAAGGCTTAAAGGGAAAAACCCTCATTACCACAGACGGCACCACCCTTCTGGGGGCTGACGACAAGGCCGGCGTGGCCGAAATCATGGAAGTTTTGGCCTATTTTGTAGACCACAAGGACATCCCCAGACCCAGTATCAAGGTCGCCTTTACCCCTGACGAAGAAGTAGGCCGGGGAACCGACGCCTTTGATGTCAAAGAATTCGGAGCAGACTATGCCCTGACCCTGGACGGCGGTCCTTTGGGAGAATTTTCCATTGAAAACTTCAATGCCGCCTCGGCCACCATCACCATTGAAGGCCGGAATATCCACCCGGGATCTGCTAAAAACCAAATGATCAACGCCCTGGACATTGCCGCCGACCTCCACATGGCCCTTCCTGTGGAAAAGCGCCCCCAACACACAGAAGACCGGGAGGGCTTTATCCACCTCCATGGCTTTACAGGCAAGGTCGAAGAAGCCAGTCTTTTCTATATTTTACGGGACCATGACAAGGAAAAATTCCAGGCCCAAAAAGACCTCTTGGCCTCCCTGGTAGACTATATGAAGGAAAAATACCAAACCCCCATCCACCTGGACATCCAAGACTCCTATTATAATATGAAGGAAAAAATGGCCCCTGTAGACTTCTTAATTGAAGAAACCCTGTCCGCCATGAAGGAAAATGACGTAGAACCATTAGTCATCCCCATTCGAGGAGGCACCGACGGCGCCCAACTTTCCTACAAGGGTCTCCCCTGCCCCAACCTCTTTACCGGAGGCCACCACTACCACGGTCGCTATGAATGCGTCGCCCTGGAAGATATGGAAAAAGCCGTGGATATTGTCATTTCCTTGGTGAAAAGATTAGGGGAAAGGAAGTAGAGGCGACTCGGGCCTGACCAGCAGGCCCCTACGTTGGATATTCTCAAGTAGGGGCGACTTCATGTCGCCCGAAGGGTTGAGAATGAAATTTTATTACGGATGTTTTTTATAAAACCTACTATATTCTTCTTATCTATATATTCTTTTTTACCTAGGAGGGGCCTAGGGGCTAACGATGCCCCTTGCCCCTCCTAAAACCTCCCCATCCACCCTAACTTACTGGATGTATGAAATAAGCCGAGGCCCTAAAAATTTCGAACTCACTTCGCTCAAACAGCGAAATTTTCTTCACGGGCCTCGTCTTATTTCCTTCATTTTCTAATTTTCCCAGAACCTACATCGTATATTCTCAAGTAGGGGCGACCTAGTGTCGCCCGATTGTGGGTTGATTGGGTAAAATCAACGGTCTTGTCACTCATTGCTACATTTTCATTCTTGGTTCTTCGGGCTGCACAAGGCAGCCCCTACATCGGATATTCCCAGGTAGGGGCGACTTAATGTCGCCCGACTGTGGATTGGTTTCATTCTGTTTCCACTAACTTCTATTCCCTGTCTTTCTTTTTCCACTCTTCTTGTAATAATTTTAATTTCAATGGATTTTCCCGAATATATTTACGAACTTGGTAGGCTTCTTCTTCACTTCGTAAAACTCGCTCATAAAATCCTTTTTGCCAAACTTTGTCTTCAAAGGGTGGAAGTTTTCCCTCTTTCACTTTTTTTATGTAATGAATGGTTGTGATTCCTTTAAACCATTGGAGTATCTGGGAAATGGACTGTCTCTCCTCTAAGGGGTCTTCTCCTTCCAAACCCAGGATACAATGAATATGATTGGGCATGGTGATTTCTTCGACAACACGGCAATAGGGATACTTGCTTTCCAGCAATTTATAGGTTTCGGAAATCAAGGGCTTGGCTTCTTCTGTAAATATTTTTTGCCGGTTATGGGTAGATATGGTTATGAAGTATAGGCCATTTTGCCGATAATCATAGTTTTTTAACCGGATATTTTTTCTTTTTGGCTCCATTGTGGCCTCCTTATTGGTGCTTTGCTATTATTTTATCATAAATGTTTTGTTGGTGGATTTATTGGGATTATTTTCTTTTATTGGCTTATGTTGGCTATTGTTAGTTTTTCTCTTCTTGGTCCTTCGGGCTAGAAAGTAGGGGCTACGTTGAAGCCCTAGCCCAAAATCTTTGATTTTTCTGTAGGGGCGACCTCGTGTCGCCCGTTGTGTATTAAGTTTATTTCTATCGACTCTTGTGGCTCATTGCTAGATTTTCATTCTTGGTTCTTCGGGCTGCACAAGGCAGCCCCTACATCGGATATTCCCCCGTTGCAGATTTTGTAGGGGCGACCTCGTGTCGCCCGAAGGACTTTTATAAGAAAATATTTCGACCAATAATATATTATATAAAGAAAATATCTGTTATTTACCTTTCTAATACATACTCTTTCCCCTTTACCTAGGAGGGGCCTAGGGGCTAACGATGCCCCTTGCCCCTCCTAGGACCTCCCCTTCCACCCAGACTCACTGAAAGTAGGAAATGCGCCCAGGGCCTAAAAATTTCGAACTCGCTAACGCTCAGACAGCGAAATTTTTTCACGGCCCTGGTCTTATTTCCTTCATTTTCTAATTTTTCTGCCCTACATCGGATATTTCCCCGTTGGGGGTTGATTGGGAAAAATCAACGATCTTGTCGCTCATTGTTACATTTCCATTCTTAGTTCTTCGGGCCTGACTAGCAGGCCCCTACTTTGGATATTTCTCCGTTTCAGACCCCGTAGGGGCGACCTCGTGTCGCCCGGAGGCAGAATCACTCGTAGGAGCATCTTTAAAGCCTAGCCCAAAACCGTTGATTCAAAAGAAAGTATAATGCACCCATACCCAAGCCCTACACGTTTTCAAAAAACTTTGAAGACATTCTAAATCTTTTTTATATTTTTCCATTCACCCTTTTCATTAGATAAACGGTCTTGAATGTAATTTTTTAAAAGATAAGTACTTAAAAATACAGCTTCATAGGAATCCTCTATTCTTTTCTTCACTTTTTTTGTCTTTTCGTCATCTAGGCCTTGATCCAAGCCCTCAAAGCCCTTATGCCCTCTAGAATTTTTAAACCTTCGTAACTCAGCTGCCAACAAACTTGTCTTTTTATTCAAACCTAAAGCCCTTATAAATTCTTTATCTTCTTTATTAAAAACCATGACTTTAATCATCATGTTTTCATTGACAAAGTCCGCCACACTTTCTAGAAATAAAAAGTAATCTTGATCACGAAGGGCATCTATCTTCCATAGCTCTTCAAACAATCTTTGACTCAAAGCATAGTCTTCCTTTAAAATATAAAATTCTCGCTCTTGGTCCTTGCTCTTTTGAATTTGCCAATGCGTTAAGATCCAAGCGGATAAAAGGGTAATTATCGACCCCAAAAAACCACCAAAGTCAAAAGACAATCCTCCTACTATTCCTTGTATGCTCTTTTCCATCCTTCCTCCTTAAACTATTGCACAAAAAAAGAACCCCGGAGGGTTCTTTTTTTAAGACAAAGTCTTATTTTTCAACTTCAACTGCAATACCAGTAGCAGTTTTTTCTGCTTCACCTTTAGTTAATTTTAAATCAACTTTTTCAGATCCTGCAGTTGCTGTATCTAATTTTACAAATTCAACCTTAACATCTTTTTTGTTTGTAGGAAGATTTGCTTTTACAGTAGCTTCATCAATTGTAGCTCCCTTTGGAAGTACTACTTTTTTAATTTCTTTTGCTACTGCATTTACATCATTTAAATCTTTAGCATCTTTTACAGCTTTTTCTAAATCTGCTACACTTTTTGCTTCTTCTACAGCTTTTTCAGCTGCAGTTTTTTCATTTTCTTCTAAATCAGTAAACTTAGCAATTGTATCTTTAGCAGCTGCTCTAAGGTCAGCACCTTTAAAACTGTCAGCCTTAGTATATTGAGCATCTTTGATTCCTAGGTCGTTAAATACAATCTTTTGACCTGAAACTAATGCTTCAAGAGCAGCTTTTTCACTTGCAGGAGCTAAATAAGTTGTAACTCTAGAGGAAACTCCGTTGTTGTCGATTAATTTAACACGTACGTGGAATCCTTTTTCTGTTGCTTCAAAGCCTACAAATTCTGCATCTTTTTGGTCTTTATACTTAGCATCTTTAATAGCAGCTGGTAGATAGCCTTTAAGGTCAGTTTCTTTTGGAATTACAGAAACTACTTCTGCTAAGTTGTTTTTGCCAGCTTCTAACTTAATTTGAACTTTAGCACCTTTTACTAGTTCATTTCCAAAGAATAAATCTGCATCTACAGGTACTTCGAGTTCACCTTGTGTTCCGTCTTGATCTTCTAATGTCAATACTACAACACGTCCATTTACTTTATCTTGACGATCAAGTTGTTCATATTCGATGTCTGCAATTTTGAATACATCTGCTGTCTTATAGTCAATAAGACGTTCTACAGTCATGTCTTCTGCTAATTCAACTACATCATATGGGTTAAGATTGTAGTTTAATGGGAATGCAGCTTTGTAAGCTTTTAAATCATAAGCTTTTTTATCTGTTGGACGATATCCAGATTCTTGTGCAGTAACTTTGTAAGAGTTAGTTCCTGCTGTTACAATACGAACTACATTGGAATCCCAATTATCTTTGTCAACAACACCAAAAACAACTACTTTTGCTTCTTTAACGCCAGAACGTTTTAAAAGATCATAACCAACGTAAACTTTTTCAATTTTTTTAGTGTCTCTATCGAAAAGTTTTAGAGCGGCATCTGCATCTTTTACTTCTGTTAATTGTTTTTTAGCATAATCTGCTACAAAATAACGAGTTTTAGAGTTAGTGTCTACGGATACTTCATCTTTTGTAAGAGTTGTACCATCATTGATGATTGCACCCTTTTCAAATTTAATAGTATCTAATTCACGATCAACTAAAACTGCTTTTGTTGCTCTTCCAGTTTCAATTGTGTTTTGAGCAACACCTTCCCAACCATTACCATAAAGGGCTAGGTCTATTGGGTTACCTAATTGAACGATGTGAGATACATTGCCTTTATCGTCAGCTAGTACACGAACTAAAGAACCAATGTAGTATTTTTCATCTTTGCTGTTTACTACATTTAGCCAATTAATTTCTTGACTTGTAGCGCGGTCTTTTTTACTGTAGTTGGCTGGTACAAAGTTTGTAGAAGCATCTACAGTAAATTCCTTCTTAAGGTCACCTTGGTTTAGGGTAATCTTGTTTGCAGAAGCTGCAGAGATGATACCCATTGTTTCGTGAGCTGGAAGGTTACGAAGTTCACCTAATTTGTAAAGTGCGTTGTAAAGCATTACAAAAGCGTCTTCACGTACAGCAGCTTTAGAAGAATCTTCAACTTTTACGCCATCAAGGATTCCTAATTGAGCAGCCCAAGCCATCCAGTCTCTTGGCCATACGGCAGTTTTGAAGTCTGCTTGAGTTAAGTCGTCTTTTACAAGAACAACTAACATTTTAGCAAGTTCAACGTAAGTTACGTCATTTTCTGGTTTGAAGGAACCGTCAACATAGCCGTGTAAGAATGGAAGTGCATTCTTGGGGCTAGCCATAGTAGTTCCTACTGTGATAAATCCATTTGCCCAATGGTCATTTTTCACATCAGAATATGGTTTTACTTGTCCGTGGATCTTAGTAGCTAGATCTTGACGTCCAATAGCGTATACTAAAAGTTTAGTAATTTCAGCTCTTTGGATGTTTTTGTCTAGTGCTAAATCGTTGTTCTTTTCGTCTTTGTACATTTTACGTCCAAGGACGATTTCGTTGTCAACGAGCCATTGAACTTTCTCGTTATTGTCTTTCTTTTCGGGTACTTTTTTAGTTTCTTCAACTTTAGTATCCTTTTTTGCGTCAGCTTTTGGAGCTTCAGCAGCAAAGACAGAACCGAAAGTTCCTAGTACCATGACTAGTGCTAGTACTAGAGAAAGAAATTTCTTGTTCATTTGTCTTTCGACCTCCTTATATATTTGTAGATCTACAAAAACCTGTGAGGTTTTTGTCGTGCTATAAGGAAATATTCCAGACGAACATCATTTCTTGTTCTCACTTTCATGAGAGATATGAAGTTGTCATAGAACATTTCTTATAGTCTTATTATACATAAAGTTTCTCCGGATGTCCACAACTTCATTTTTTCGTAACCAAATAGTAATATTTGAAGGGGGAGGATTTTGTGGTGGTTTTGTAGGGGCGACTTTATGTCGCCCGTTGTGGGTTGATTTATTTCTATCGACTCTTGTCGCTCTTTGCTACATTTTCATTCTTGGTTCTTCGGGCTGCACAAGGCAGCCCCTACGTTGGATACTCTCCAATACACATTTTTCTAAGTAGAGAAATGTAGGTCCTAAAAAATATAGAAAATGAAGGAAATAAGCCGAGGCCCGTGAAGAAAATTTCGCTGTTTGAGCGAAGCGAGTTCGAAATTTTTAGGGCCTTGACTTATTTCCTACTTTCAGTGCGTTAGGGTGAGAGGATGGGGCTTGGGGAAGGATAGGGCGAATCATGACGCCCTACCTCCTTCCCCAATAGGAAAAGAAGGGAAGAATTGGTTTTAGAAGAAAAATAAATAAAAGATATTTCTTCTATATAATTTATCTTATCAATCGTTATATTTTCTTCATCGGTCCTTCGGGCCTGACCAGCAGGCCCCTACGTTGGATATTTCTCTGTAGCAGACCTCGTAGGAGGCGACGTTGAAGCCCTAGCCCAAAATCTTTGATTTTGCGGCAGGTCTCATGCCAAGAACAATTCGTAGGGGCGACCTGGTGTCGCCCAAAAGTTGGTTGGCCATTGATTGGCAGAAATCCACGGCCCTGTGGCTCATTACTACATTTTCATTCTCGGTCCTTCGGGCTGGTACAACTTTTCATCAGCTCAAGTTCGCTAAAGCTCCTTTCGCTGTGAAAGACTGCATCTGACCTACCTGCGACTCGAGCAAAGCTCTCGTCGGGTTAGGTCATGAACAAGGCAGCCCCTACAATATAAAAAAGAGCCTTTCGGCTCTTTCTTATAGTTCTGCTAATTTTTGTCCATTTAATTTAATTCCTGGCCCCATGGTTGTGGATAGGGTGACGGATTTTAAATATTTTCCTTTGGCGGCGGCTGGACGGGCCTTGATAATGGCTTGAACTAGAACTTTAAAGTTTTCGCTCAATTTTTCTGGTCCAAAGGATACTTTTCCAATGGGTACATTGATAATGGCTGCTTTATCAACACGGTATTCTACTTTCCCTGCTTTAATATCATTGATGGCTTTTTCTAATTCAAAGGTAACGGTTCCGGATTTGGGGTTTGGCATTAAGCCTTTGGGTCCTAGGATCCGACCGATTTTTCCAACAACGCCCATCATGTCTGGAGTGGCTACGACGGTATCAAATTCAAACCAGTTTTCTTTTTGAATTTTTTCTACGTATTCTTCGCCACCGACATAGTCTGCGCCGGCTGCTTCGGCTTCTTTAATTTTGTCGCCTTTGGCTAGGACTAGGACACGGTTGGTTTTTCCTGTTCCGTTTGGTAGGACGACGGTTCCCCGGACTTGTTGGTCTGCGTGACGGGGGTCGACGCCTAAACGGACTGCAAGTTCTACTGTTTCATCAAAGTTCGCCTTGGATGTTTTTCCGATTAATTCTAGGGCTTCATCGACTTCATAGAATTTAGAACGGTCAACAAGTTTTAGGCTTTCTTGGTATTTTTTTCCTCTTTTTGCCATTTACTTTACCTCCTTGTGGTTCAAACGACCTGGGTCTCCCACTTACTCGACTTCAATACCCATACTGCGTGCAGTTCCTGCCACCATAGACATGGCGGATTCCAGGTTGGCTGCGTTTAGGTCGGGCATTTTAATTTCTGCGATTTCCTTTACTTGGGCCTTGGTGAGTTTCCCTACTTTGTTTTTATTGGGTTCTCCAGATGCCTTGTCCAGCTTAAGGGCTTTTTTAATTAAAACGGCAGCTGGTGGGGTTTTTGTAATAAATGTAAAGGAACGGTCTTGGTAGACGGTGAGTACAACGGGGATGATTAGACCTGCTTGGTCTTGGGTCTTGGCGTTGAACTCTTTTGTAAATTGCATAATGTTAACACCGTGGGGTCCTAGTGCGGTCCCTACTGGTGGTGCAGGTGTTGCCTTTCCTGCTGGAATTTGTAGTTTTACGATAGCTATGACTTTCTTTGCCATAGTGCACCTCCTCAAATGTGGTATAGCGGGGTTTCCCTCCCACTAGTTTGTGATATGCGTACGATTAGGATTTTTTTACTTGTCTGAAATCCAGTTCCATGCTGGTGTCTCGCCCAAACATGGAAATCATTACAGTTAACTTGCCTCGGTCTTCGTCGACTTCATTGATGGTGGCCATAAAGTCTTTAAAGGGCCCATCAATGACTTGGACAACATCGCCCACTTCATAGAGTCCTGAATAGTCTACTTTGTCGCCTACACCTAAGGATAAGACTTCTTCATCGCTTAGGGGGACTGGTTTTGATCCGGGTCCTACAAAGCCTGTCACTCCACGGGTATTCCGTACAAGATACCAGGATTCGTCATTCATAATCATTTTTACCAGGACATAGGAGGGGAATACTTTCCTCTCTTTGACAACTTCTTTGCCGTTCCGCATGGAGACATATTCTTCCATGGGGACTTGGATATCGAAGATGAGGTTGTCCATGTTCCGGTTTTTAACAAGGGATTCCATATTCATTTTTACCTTGTTTTCATGGCCGGAGTAGGTATGGATGACGTACCAGCGAGCTTGTGGATGGTCTTTGTTGGATTCTAATACATCGTCAGTCAATTTAATCACCTATGCGCCTACAATAAAACCAAGGATGCCTCGGAAGATGTAGTCTAATAGGTAGATGGCTAGGGCGACGACGATACTGACTACAATAACAACGCCGGAGTATTTTGCGACTTGTTGTTTTGTGGGCCAGATGACTTTTTTGAACTCAGAGCGAACACCGCGAAAGTACTTCCCTGTTGATTTGCTGTCTTGTTCTTTTTTGGACAAGGATTTATTGCCAGGGTTTGTTTTATTGGATTTCGCAGTTTTGGTTGAGGTCGCCATTGAATCCCTCCTTTACTTGGTTTCCTTGTGGTTAGTGTGGGTCTTGCAGAATTTGCAATATTTTTTTAGTTGCAGACGTTCCGTATTGTTTTTCTTGTTTTTGAATGTGACGTAATTGCGGTTTTTGCATTCTTCACATTCCATAATTGCGCGATCAGCCATTTTGCACCTCCTGTTTTAATGCAACTTAAAGAGGACCCTAAAGATTTAGGGTCTTCAATCTAGAATAGTATAGCATATGGGGCGGGGGGTGTCAAGGAGAGGGGATTGGTTTTGGGTGGTTTTTTAGGGGTTTATTTTGTCTGTCGTCATATGTTTTATCGTTGGTCCTTCGGGCCTGACCAGCAGGCCCCTACATTGGATATTCCCCTGTTGCAGACCTCGTAGGGGCGACTTCATGTCGCCCCTTGTGGATTAATTTATTTCTATCAACTCTTGTCACTCATTGCTACATTTTCATTCTTGGTTCTTCGGGCCTGGTACAACTTTTCATCAGCTCAAGTTCGCTGACGCTCCTTTCGCTGTGAAAGACTGCATCTGACCTACCTACGACTCGAGCGAAGCTCTCGTCGGGTTAGGTCATGAACAAGGCAGCCCCTACAGTGGATTTTTCTTCAATACATATTTTTCTTAAATAAAAAATGTAGGTCCTGGAAACTATTGAAAATGAAGGAAATAAGTCGAGGCCCGTAAAAAAATTTCGCTGTCTGAGCGTAGCGAGTTCGAAATTTTTAGGGCTTCGATTTATTTTCTACTTCCAGTAAGTTTGGGGTGGATGGGGAGGTCCTAGGAGGGGCAAGGGGCATCGTAGCCCCTAGGCCCCTCCTAGGTAAAGATAAAATAGTTTATTTAAAGAAATATAAGTTAAGGGATATTTCTTCTATGTAATTTATATTGCCTGTCGGAATATTTTCTTCCCCGGTCCTTCGGGCCTGACGAGCAGGCCCCTACATTGGATATTCCCCCGTTGCAGACCTCGTAGGGGCGACTTCATGTCGCCCGTTGTGGGTTAATTTATTTCTATCGACTCTTATCGCTCATTGCTATATTTTCATTCTTGGTTCTTCGGGCTGCACAAGGCAGCCCCTACGAATGCCAGGTTAGGGCTTCAACGTCGCCCTACTTTGGACTCCAGCTAGAAAACAAAAAAAGGAAGGGGCTTCCTTCCTTTTATCTTCTCATCACTTCATTTCTCTCCATTTTTCATAGGCTTCCAATTCTGTATGAACGCGTTTTAGGATGCTCATAAAGACGGCAATGTCGTCTAAATAGCCAATCCCTAAGATAAAATCAGGAATGATATCCAAAGGGCTTAAGAGGTAGAGAATGGCGACGACGATTTTTAGCAAGTTTCCTTTTTTTACGCCTTTATAGCGGCCACGGGCCCAGTCCATAACTAGGTGAATGGCCAGGATGCCGTCGTGGCCCAGGGTTTCCAGGCCGTCTTTGTCGGAGATTTTATTAATGGCTTCCACAGAAAGGGAAAAGAGTTTTCCTTTATTTCCTAGAAGTTTTAAGGCTTTTGGGGTCCAGCGTTTGATAATCTTATTGGTATCTATTTTCATATCCGCCTCCTTACTTGGTTTTTATACCCAATTGGGTTTTTTTCAACCAGGCTAGGCAATTTTTGTCAGGATAAGACCGGCCAGGTTAAAGTAAACGACCAAAACCAGGGCGTCAATAATGGTGGTAATAATGGCGGAGCTCATAAGGGCCGGGTCTTGGCCGAGTTTTTCCATGATAATGGGCAAGAGGGCGCCTAGGAGCTTGGATAGAATGACGGTAATCATCATGGTCAGGGTGACCAGGATGCTGACGCCGATGTCTGTTCCAATGAGAATGAGGCGGAGGAGGTTGACCATGGCCAGGGCAAAGCCGACAACCATGCCGACCCGGGCTTCCTTCCACATAATATAGAAGACATCTTTCAGTTCCACTTCGCCTGTGGCCAGGCCCCGGATGACGACGGTGGAGGACTGGGATCCGGTGTTTCCCCCGGTCCCGGTAATCATGGGGATAAAGGCGGTTAATAAAATATAGCGAGAAATAATGTCATCGTAATGTTTGATGATGCCGGCGGAGATGGTGCCGGAAATCATGAGGATGAGGAGCCAGGGAATCCGGTTCTTGGCCAGCTGCCAGGGGGTTTCTTCCATATAGTCGTCATCGGAGTCGCCGCCAATCCCTACCATCCGGTGGAAGTCTTCGGTGTCGATGTTTTCAATGATTTCCAAGATGTCGTCAAAGGTGATAATCCCTGTGAGCCGGTGTTCCTGGTCCACAACGGGAAGGGCCAGGAAGTCGTATTTTTGAAAGCGTTCGGCGACTTCTTCGATGGGATCCAGGGTTTTGACGTAGATGACGTCTTCCAGCATGAGGTCGTCAATTAAGGTGTCGTCATCAGCAACGACCAGCTCCCGGAGGGAGACAAAGCCCAGGAGGGTGTTTTTTTCGTCGACCACATAGCAGGTGTAGACCATTTCTGAGTCTTCTCCATATTCCCGGATGTAGTCCATGGCTTCCCGGACGGTCATTTCCGGTTTTAGGGACAGGTATTCAATGGTCATCTCGGACCCGGCAGTGTCGTCGGGATACATGAGAAATTCATTGATTTTACGTCTTTCTTCGGGGGTGGAGGCGGACAGAACCTTGGTGACAATAGTTGGCGGGACTTCTTCCAAGAGATCAATCATATCGTCAAAGTAGAGGTCCTCCATCAGGGCCAGCATTTCCTTGTCGGTAATGGCGTTAATCAGATTGATTTGCCGGTTTTGTCCCATGTAGGTAAAGACGTCAATGGCTTTTTCCTTAGGCAGCATCCGGTAGATAATGAGGGCATCGGCATCTTCTAATTCTTCTAAGAGTTCTGCCAGGTCGGCTTCGTTCATGACGCTGACTTGTTCTTTAATGCCCAGCATGTCCTTGGATTCCAGCATTTTTTTAAATTGTTCTAGATATTGTGATTCTTCCATCATGGTTTTCTCCTAATATAGAATCAATCTGGCCAGGCCAAAGTAAATGACCAGGGTCAGGGAGTCGATGACTGTTGAAATAAAACTGGAAGCCATTAAGGCCGGGTCAAAGCCCAGTTTTTTCACCACAATTGGTAGGAAGGCCCCCATAATTTTGGACAATTCCACGGTGCAAAAAATGGTCAGGGAGACCAAAGCGGATATGAGGAGGGGTTCTCTCACCAAGAAGTAGAGGCGGATAAAGTTCACCACAGCCAGGACAGACCCGGCAATGACACCGACTCTGGCTTCTTTAAAGACCACGGTCCAAATGTCGGAGAGTTTAATTTCTCCAATGGCCAGGGCCCGGATGACCACAGTGGAGGACTGGGCTCCAGTATTTCCGCCGGTATCGGATAACATGGGAATAAAGGATGTCAGAATGATAAAGTCCTGGATAATCCAATTATATTTATTGATAATGCCTGAAGTGAGGGTGGCGGAAATCATAAGAATTAAAAGCCAGGGCAGGCGGTTCTTGGCCAGGGAAAAGACGGTTTCTTCCATATAGTCCTTGTCGGAGGGCTCAATGGCGGCCATCCGGTGGAAGTCTTCTGTGGTTTCCAGTTCCATAACGTCCATAATGTCGTCGACGGTAATAATCCCTGTGAGCCGGTGTTCCTGGTCCACAACGGGAAGGGCCAGGTAGCCGTATTTGTTAAATTTATCGGCAACATCTTCCTGGTCATCTAGGGTGTCCACATAGATGACGTCGGTTAACATAATATCTTCAATTTTTGCCTTAGGATTTTCTGTCACCAGCTGTCTTAAAGAAACGAAACCCAGGAGTTTTTGGTATTTATTTTTTACATAACAGGTATAGACGGTTTCCTTGGTCATGCCAATATTTTTAATATAATCTAGGGCCTCCTGGACCGTCCAGTTAGGCTTTAAGTCCACGTATTCTGTGGTCATAATGGACCCGGCGGAATCGTCGGGATACATTAAAAATTCGTTAATGACCTTTCTCTCTTCAATAGGGGTCTGGGCCAGAACTTTATTGACAAAGCTGGCTGGCATTTCCTCCAAAAGGTCAATCATATCGTCAAAATAGAGGTCGTTTAAGATAGACTGGAGTTCGTCATCGGTCATTGAGTTGATGAGGAGTCTTCTTTGATAGGGGGTCATGTAGGCGAAGACGTCAATGGACAAGTCCTTGGGCATCATCCGGAAAATCAGTAGGGTGTCCCTTTCATCAAAGGACTCCAAGATTTCCGCCAAGTCTGCACTATTCATGTCTTCCACTTCTTGCTTTAGGGTTTGTAGATCTTTACTTCCAATCAGGTGCTTGAAATATTTTACTTGTCTTTCTAAATCCATGGTTCCCTCCTCCTTTCTTCCCTATTGTACCATAGTTGGTAAAAAGGGGTAGAAAAGTTTCCTCTTTTTCTTGCTCCGGGAATGGAGAAATTTTTGTAGGGATGAGAATTTTTATTTGTGTTTTTTTACTTTTTCTATTAAACAATCTTCTCCTTGACCACATTTTTATTATTGGTTCTTCGGGCCTGTACAACTTTTCATCAGCTCAAGTTCGCTAAAGCTCCTTTCGCTGTGAAAGACTGCATCTGACCTACCTTCGACTCGAGCAAAGCTCTCGTCGAGTTAGGTCATGAACAAGCAGGCCCCTACATTTGATATTCTCCGTAGGAGGTTTTGTAGGGGCGACGTTGAAGCCCTAGCCCAAAATCTTTGATTTTGTGGCAGGTCTCATGCCAAGATTTCCCAAGAAATCGAGTACAACGAAGGTTGATTGGGTGAAATCGACGGCTGTGTCGCCCGTTGTGGGTTGTTTTTTAAACTTGTTCTTGTCAAGAGATTTTGACTCCTAATTTCCTCTTTCTTTTGAGTCAAGGGATTGTATTTTTGTCTTTTCATTTACTTTTCCTCTAAAACAAACTATATCCTTTTTATCTAGGAGAGGCCTAGGGGCTACGATGCCCCTTGCCCCTCCTAGGACCTCCCCCTCCACCCAAACTCACTGGAAGTATGATAATGACCTAACCCGATGAAGCCGAGTGAAACGAAGGCTGAATTGTGGTAGGTCAGATATCGCCTTGTTTCAAATCTTTGATTTGCCAAAAGGCGATGCATAAGCCGAGACCCTAAAAATTTCGAACTCGCTACGCTCAAACAGCGAAATTTTCTTCACGGGCCTCGGCCTATTTCCTTCATTTTCTATATTATCTAAGATCGAAAAAGAGGTTGGCTCTTCGGGCCTGTACAACTTTTCATCAGCTCAAGTTCGCTAACGCTCCTTTCGCTGTGAAAGACTGCATCTGACCTACCTACGACTCGAGCAAGGCTCTCGTCGGGTTAGGTCATGAACAAGGCAGCCCCTACATCGGATATTCCCCAGTTGTGTGATTATGTTGAAGTAGGGGCGACCTGGTGTCGCCCGTTGTGGATTGATTGGGTGAAATCAACGGCTGTGCCGCCCGAAGGACCGATGAGCAAAATGTAACGACGAACAATATAACCCAATAAAAATTCCCTTTTATAACCAATCAAATTTCTATAAGAAAAACCCAGGATTTCTCCTGGGTTGCCTTCAAGCTTTTTAAAGCTTCTTACTTATTTAATTCTTCTAAAATTTTGTCGCAATCAAAGCCATGAACCATGGCGGCTTCTTGGATGGATTCCATTTGGCTGGATGGACAACCTACACAACCCATGCCAAACCGCATTAAAACGGGTACAGCTTCTGGTTTTTGGCGGATTAAATCGCCAATTAACATATCTTTTGTAATTTCCATAATAGACCCTCCTTTATTTCCGAATCTGTTTCTATTGTACAATATCTATACAAATCAAGTCAAGTTTCTCTAGCTTATTTTTCCAAAAGGGAGAAAATCCAGTCGATAAAGCGTTGGATCAAGCCCTTGGCTTTTTTGACGTTTTTTTGGCCTTCTTCGCTGTTGATGTATTCCTTGGCCTTGTCTGTGTACTTGCCGGCTTCTTCCTTGACCTTGTCCCAGTCAATGTTGGCGGACTGCATGTTGTTAAAGAGGTTGACAATTTGGGTTCTTTGGTTGTCGGTTAAGTTGATATTGTATTGGTTTTCGACGTTTGTAATAATTTCCCGGACTTCGGCTTCGTTTTTAGGCATTTTTTCGGCCATTTGGGCCTTGGCTTCGTTCATAAAGTCGGCGGCCTTGTCTTCGCCGACTTGGTTTTGGAGGTCAGAGGTGACGACCATTTCTTCATTGGCAACTTTTTTGACTTCTTCAGGAATTTTCTTTCCGGTCTTTTTTTCATAGGTTTTTAAAAGGCCTGTCAGGGCGGCGGACCCGGAGACGTTGCCGGGGGCGGTGACGTAGATGTCGGCGTCGGTGATACCGGCTGTGGTGAGGGCGTTTCTGTAGGCGCCTTCTTTAATGACCTTGACCACAGGGCTTAATTCTACATGGATGCCGGATCCTTCTTCTGTATAGGTGACAATGGCACAGGAAATGGCCTTGTTGCCGATATTTTTGGCAGGAAGGACGTCGCCTAAATATTGGTATTCTTCTTGGTTGGATACGGTGACGATTTCTGCATCTTCCGGGGCATCCAATTCTTCCAACATGGCTTCTTTTTCCCGGGGAGTCAGGTCTTCTCCCAAGGTTACCAGGGTATCTCCTTCCTTGGCCAGGACAGACAGGGGAAGGAGGGTGAAAATTAATAAAAGGCTAAGTAGTATTTTTCGTGATTTTTTCATTTGGCAAACTCCTTTCTTCAAGTTTCCAAGGAAAGTATACCATATTTCCCAGAGAAAAATCTTCTTCCGTAAAAACTTAAGAAAAGCTTTGACAAGTCTTGGAAAGTTTCTTCCCTGTCTTCTTACTTTTGGTTTGCATGGAAAACGGAGTCTATGGTAGGATAGGTTTAGAAAGAGAAGGGTGGTGGTTTTATGAAGGAAGATCAATCTTTAGGAGAAATGATGGATAAGGTCTTTTCCAATATCTGGGATAAAACTCTGTCGGGTCTGGACAAGGCCCTGGGGTCCTGGCGGGAAAAGAACCAGCCGATTCCAGCCAAGGACCCTCGCCTGGTGGAGAAAAATCCCCGGGTGAAGACTCTGGCAGACTTGTGCTTTGGACTTGGCCTAGGAGGGACGGTGGTTGCCGGGATTCTTACTGTGAGTCTTTTAGTGGGTTTTTCCCTTGAAAACTTATTTTTAACCATCCTCTGTGGCCTGGCGACCCTGGCCTTTGGCCTTGCCCTTTGGCGGAGTCGGTATTATAAAGATGCCTTTATCCGTTTAAACAAGTACCTCCGGGCCCTGGAAAATGGAAGTGTGGCCCGGGTGGACCAAATGGCCCGGCTGGCCGGAGTCTCGACTAAGCTGGCCATCCAAGATTTGAAGAGTTTTATCCAGGACAACACCTTTAAGGAGGCCCAGCTAGTGGAAAATGAGGGGCTCTTTATTTTAGACTACGCCTCCTATAAGCTCTATGAAAAGCAGGTGGAAAAGCTGGACAAGGCCCAAGGGGCCGGTCTGGAAGGGGACAGTCCAAGCCAGGATGAAGACTATCTGGAAGGGAAAAAGATTTTTAAAACCATTAAGGCCCACTATCCCCTTCTGCGGAAGGAGGGCCAGACCAAGCTCCTTCCACTGATGACCACCATAGAACGAATTTACCGGCATGTAGATGCCTATCCGGAAAACCGCCAGGCCCTGGGAAAGTTTAACAGCTACTACCTTCCTTCTTTAGAGGCCTTGGTGGACCGCTACCTTCTTTTACAGGAAACGGAAAATCTGAACCAATCTCGCCAGGCCTTGGCCGTCTTGGAAAAAAGTTTTGGCGAAATCAACCAGGCCTTTGAAGGTCTCCTGGACCACCTGGGAGGAGCCATGGCCCGGGATACCCTAAGTGAAGTCAGTGTATTAAAGATGTTAATGAAGCAAGACGGTCTCTTGGACCGGGATTTTGAAATGGAGGATGTCCATGGAGGAAAGAGAAATTAAATTAAGCCTGGATTCAAGTCCCCAGGCCCCTGATATGAGGGAAATGAAAAAGGACCTGGAGGGGCCGACCCTAGAGGAAGTTCCCTTAAGTCCTGATGAAAGGCGGCAGGTGGAAGACTTTGCCAAAAAAATTGACCTGACGGATTCTTCCAGTATTTTAGAATACGGAGCCGGAGCCCAGGGAAAGATTGCTTCTTTTTCAGAAAAGACCCTGAGTTCTGTCCAAAGTAAGGACCTGGGCGAGGTTGGAGACCTTTTAAGTCATGTGGTGACGGAGCTGAAGACTTTTGACCAGGAGGAAAAGAAGGGGGTCTTCGGTCTCTTTCAAAAGACCCAAAACAAGGCCGAGGCCCTAAGAGCCAAGTATGCCAAGGCAGAAACCAATGTGGAAAGTATTGCCAAGTCCCTAGAAGGCCACCAAATCCAGCTTTTAAAAGATATTGCCAACCTGGACCAGATGTATGACCTAAATCTTTCCTATTATAAGGAACTTTCTATGTATATCCTGGCCGGGAGAAAGCGCCTGGAAAGGGCCTACCAGGAAGAACTTCCAAGATTGGAAGGGGAAGCCCAAAATTCCCAGCTTCCTGTAGATGCCCAAAGGGCCCAGGACTTCCGGTCTGCCATTGAACGCTTTGAAAAGAAGCTCCATGACCTGGACTTGACCCGGATGGTGAGCCTGCAAATGGCGCCCCAAATCCGGATGATCCAAAGTGGAGACACGGTTATGGTGGAAAAACTTCAATCCACCCTGGCCAACACCATCCCCCTTTGGAAGAGCCAAATGGTCCTGGCCCTAGGCGCCCTCCATACCAGCAAGGCTGCCCAGGCCCAAAAGGAAGTTACGGACTTTACCAATGACCTCCTGAGAAAAAATGCCGAGGCCTTAAAAATGTCTTCTGTGGAAACTGCCAAGGCCAGCCAAAGAAGCATTATTGACCTGGAAACTATCCGCCATACCAATGACCAGCTGATTTCTGCCATTACAGAAATCCGGCAAATCCAAAGAGATGGTGCCGCCCAAAGGAGCCAGGCCAGCCATGAGCTTCGAAAATTAGAGGAAGAATTAAAACAGGGCCTTTTACAGGCTGCCAAGGGAGAATAAAATTTACTGATGAAAAAAGCCACCGGAGGGATTTCCTTTCGGTGGCTCGTTTTATCTTTTTACTTGTCGTCTTTGACGGTTTCTTCCAGGGTATACCAGGGAAGGACGGCACACTTGACCCGGGCAGGCAAGTTTTTAATGGACTCAAAGGCCCGGGCATCCCCTAGCTTTTTGAGTTCCTTTCTTTCTGTTACGCTGCCGTTGATCATGCCGATAAAGTTTTGGGCAAGTTCTCTCCCTTCTTCCAGGCTCTTCCCTCGAATGGTGTCGCACATAATGGAGGTGGAGGCTTGGGAAATGGCGCAGCCTTGTCCACTAAAGGCGGCATCTTCAATAATCCCGTCCTTGACCTTTAATTGGAGGGTGATTTCATCTCCACAGGAAGGGTTGTGGCCCGGCTCCTCGTGGGTGGCCCCTTCCAAGTCATGGCGGTTTTTTGGGTTTCTACTTTCCTCCAAAACCATTTGCGTATAAATATTACTTAGATCCAAGACCCATCATCCTCCTTACATCGTCTAAATGGGCAATAAACCGGTCCACTTCCTCCTGGGTATTGTAAAAGGCAAAGCTGGCTCGGCAAGAGGCATTGAGGCCTAGGTACCTGTGGAGGGGTTGGGTGCAGTGGTGGCCAGACCGGATGGCCAGGCCGTAGGTGTCTAAAATTGAAGCTACGTCATGGGGGTGGATTTCCTTTAAGTTAAAGGTAATGACCGACCCCTTCTTGTCTTCTCTTGTGGTGTAGAGGTCCAGGAAGTCCAGATCCTTGACCTTGTCATAGGCATACTGGGTCAGACTTTCTTCATAAGCGGCAATTTCTTCCATGCCAATGGAGTCCAGGTATTTAATGGCTTCGGTGAGACCCTTGACTCCGCCTACATTTTGGGTTCCTGCTTCAAACCGCATGGGGGCCTTAAGGAAGGTGGCCCTGTCTTCGTAAACATACTCAATCATTTCTCCTCCATAAAAGAAGGGAGGGAGGTTGTTTAAGGCTTCTTCCTTGCCATAGAGGACGCCAATCCCCATGGGGGCCAGCATCTTGTGGCCGGAGAAGGCATAAAAGTCACAGTCCAGGTCCTTGACATTGAGTTTGTGGTGAGGAATATATTGGGCCCCGTCAATAATGGTTTTGATGTCCTTGGATTTTTCCCGGGCTTTTTTGATCATCTTTTTCACGTCCACCAGGGTTCCTGTGGTGTTGGAAGACTGGGTCATGGCCAGGATTTTGGTCTTTTCTGTAATTTGATTTTCTAAGTCTTCTTCCTTTAAGGCCTTGGTTTCCTTGTCAATATAGATATATTTTAACTTGGCCTTGGTTTTTTCTGCCACAAATTGCCAGGGAATGAGGTTGGAATGGTGTTCCAAAATGGTGATGACAATTTCGTCCCCTTCCTTGAGGGTATTTAAACCTAAAACATAGGCCAGGGTATTGATGGATTGGGTGGTGTTGTTGGTAAAGACCACTTCATTGGCCTTGGCCCCAATAAAGTCTGCCACCACTTGACGGCCGTCTTCATAGACTTCTGTGGCTTTTTGGCCCAGGTAGTGGGCTCCCCGGTGGGGGTTGGCATTTTCAAATTTATAATAACCTTCCACCGCTTCCAGGACCTGCCTGGGCTTTTGGGTGGTGGCGGCAGAGTCTAAATAGACAATGTCCCGGTCCCACTCCTTGCTCAGGTAGGGAAAGTCCTGGCGGATGGACTGAATTTGTTCCTTTGATAACATAGGTCACCTCTCTAGCGATTTTCCATACGGTGTCTAAAATACGTCCAGATTAATTCCTTTTCTTCCTGGTCCTCCAAAAGGTCAATGGTGGAGGCGTACTTGGATTCCACAATCAAAGTTTCAGCCAGGCTGTGGTCAATCCCCCGGCTCTTTAAATAAAAGAGGAGGTCGGCGTCAATCTTCCCACTGGAAGCGGCGTGGTTGCCTTGGATGTCGTCTTCATGGGCCAGGAGGACGGGAACGGAAACATTTAAAACTTCATCGTCTAAAAGAACGGTGTATTCCGCTTCCTCTCCTTGGGACTTGCTGGACCCCTTTTTAAAGTCCAAGGTGGTCTTTAGGTTTTTATAGGATTCATCCATAAGGGCCCCATTGATAATCATCTTACAATTGCTTTCCCTGGCGTGGTGGTTGGCATGGTAGAGAATGTTTAAAAGGTCTTCTTCATGGCCGAAGTAAATGGACCGGACGTCCACATCAGCCTTTTCTCCCAAGAGTTCCACCTGGGTGTTCATATAATTTTTCAGAGCCCCCATTTCATATTGGCGAAGGCGGACCTTGGCTCCTTCTTCTGCCAGGACTAGGACAGATTCTAAGCTCACACTCTTGTCCTCTGTTTGGACAATAAAAACGGTAACTTCTGCATTTTTTTCTGCCTGAATTCGGATAACAGAATTTCGGAACTTTTCCAGGTCTCCCTTTTCCCGGTAGGAAAGGATGAGATTACACTTGGCCCCTTCTTCCACAAAAATATCGTGGCTGTCTAAAAGGGTCTTGTGGTCATCTGTGGTTTCTAAAATGACCTTGCCAAAGTCCTTGTCTTCTCCAGGACCGGCATGGTAAAAGCGATGGACATTGCCTAGGTCGCGGTTGAGGTCCAAGGCTTCCTGGGCCACTCCATAGGTGACCTTGTCCTCTCCTGGAATTTCCCGGTAGTCTTTACTGGACTCCAGGGGAAAAGCGGGCCTTTCTTGGATGTCCGGCAAAAAAATATCTACATCATTGACCTTGGTGTGCCGGTAGGTCCGATAACTTAATTTATTTCCTAAAATTTCCATACTTCCTCCTAACCGATACTACCTTCAAGTTCCAGGTTGATGAGATTGTTCATTTCCACGGCATATTCCATGGGAAGCTCCTTGGCTACAGGTTCTGCAAAACCTCGAACAACCATGGACTTGGCTTCTTCCTCGCTCATGCCCCGGGTCATTAAATAGAAGATTACAGAATCATCAATCCGGCCAATCTTGGCTTCATGGCCAAAGTCCACATCCTTGTTTTCAATCCGGATGACCGGGACGGTGTCGGCCCTGGATTCATTGTCCAGCATCAGGGATTCACAAGACGAGGAGGCCTTGGACCCCTTGGCATTCTTTTTAATTTCTGTCAGGGACCGGTAGCAGCAAATACCGCCGCCCTTGGAAATGGACTTGGAATTGACATAGGACTTGGTATCAGGAGCTGCGTGGATCATAATGGCTCCGGTGTCCAGGTTTTGGCCTGGGCCGGCAAAGGAAATTTGGGTCATTTCCGCCGCTGCCCGGGGGCCGGCTAGGATACTTGCCGGATAGAGGAAGGAAACTCGAGACCCGAAGGACCCAGAAACCCATTCAATCTTTCCATCTTCTTGAATGACTGACCTCTTGGTGTTTAAGTTGTACATGTTCCGGGACCAGTTTTCAATGGTAGAAAACCGGCAGGTGGACCGCTTGCCTACAAAAATTTCCACCGACCCGGCATGGATGTTTAAAACATTGTACTTGGGGGCGGAACAGCCTTCAATAAAGTGGCAGTAGGCGTCATCTTCCACCACAATCATGGTGTGCTCAAATTGGCCGGCGCCTGGTGCATTTAACCGATAATAGGATTGGAGGGGAACATCCACATTGACCCCCTTGGGGACATAGACAAAGCTTCCTCCGGACCAAACGGCATAGTGGAGGGCGGCATACTTGTGAAGGCTAGGAGAAATGGCCTTGCCAAAATATTCTTTGACCAGGTCTTCGTGTTCACGGATGGCCGTGTCAAAGTCTGTATAAATAACCCCTTGGTCCTTTAAATATTGTTGCATGGAGTGGTAGACCACTTCCGAGTCGTACTGGGCCCCGACACCAGAGAGGAATTGTTCCTTTTCCGCTTCAGGAATTCCTAAAGAGTCAAAGGTGGACCGGATGTCTTCCGGTACGTCCTCCCAGTCCA
The DNA here is from genome assembly GCA_001299455.1 of Clostridiales bacterium SIT11. Lineage (GTDB taxonomy): Bacteria > Bacillota > Clostridia > Tissierellales > Peptoniphilaceae > Urinicoccus. The sequence goes on from CYUK01000003.1 coordinate 761,647, forward strand.
CAGACAGGTCAGCGTCTGGGCTGATATAGGTAGTAATTTTATTCAAATCCACTTCAGAAATATCCGGTCCCCAAGTTGGGTTTTCCAGTTCATTAAAGAGTTTCAGGGCCTTGAGCCGGTAGTCCAGCATCCATTGGGGCTCCTTTTTCTTGGCGGAAATCTTCCGGATAATGTCCTCGCTAATGCCGTTTTCCAGCTTGTCCCGGTACTTTACTTCATTTTTTAAATCGTAGATGCCACGATCAAATTCTTCAATTTCAGTTTTCTTTTGTTGGGTCATTGGTTTTCTACCTCATCCTTTATCCAAGCAAATCCTCGTTTTTCAATGTCGTGGATTAAACTTCCATCTCCATTTTTCACAATTTGTCCATTCATGACCACATGGACTTGGTCAATGGGAATATTTGATAAAATTTCATTGTGGTGGGTGATAATTAAGACAGATTTTTCTTCTGTGAGGAATTCTTCAATTCCCTTGGAAACCACCCGAACAGCGTCCACATCTAGACCGGAGTCTGTTTCATCTAAAATGGCAAACTTGGGGTCCAGGGTTAAAAGTTGTAGGATTTCATTCTTTTTCTTTTCCCCACCGGAAAATCCTTCGTTTAAATACCGGTCCAGGTATTTTTCATCCATTTCCAGGATATCTGCATAGTCTAAGAGCTTGTCATGGAAGTCTAAATAGCCGATATTTGAATCCTTCACTTCCTGGTAGGAGGCCCGAAGGAAGTTTTCCACTGTCAAGCCCGGCACTTCCACCGGATTTTGGAAGGACATGAAAAGCCCCTTCTTGGCCCGCTTGTCTGTCGTGTCTTCCAAAATAGACTCCCCGTCTAGGAGAATGTCTCCCTGGGTCACTTGGTAGGCCGGGTTGTTCATGAGAACATTGGCCAAGGTGGACTTTCCAGACCCATTGGGCCCCATAATGACGTGGATTTCTCCGTAGCCAATTTCAAGATTCATGTTTTTAATGATTTCTTGCCCGGGAATGCCGGCTGTCAAATTTTTTACCGTTAACATATTTTTCTTCATGATCTTCTCCTCCATCTATGCAAAAGATTTATTAAAATAGTGAATTTTAACTGTACCTATCGTGTATACTTAACCTTATCAAGGATAACACGAAGACCAGTCTTTGTCAATGAAAAGTCGCTATTTTTCCTGGTTTTAAGAGGTTTTTTCTCTTTTATTTTTCAAGAAATTTTTATGGGAAATTTTTTTAATTTTATCCACCACGTATTTTATAAATAATTCAAGTGTTCGATTTTAAGAATTACTATCTATTTCTTTTTTAAGAGAAGTTTTCTTTAAAAAAGATTTTCTTTTAATATTTTGATGGCTAAAGTTTAGTGAAAAATGATTTTTTTAAGAAATTCACTGAAATTTTCTTTCCATCCATTTCCTAAAAGTTTTTTGCCTTTAATTTAGAAAATATCTAGCCCTTCATTTTTAAAAGCTTTTTACCTTCAATTTAGAAAAATATCTAACTCCTTCACTTTTAAAGCTCTTCGTCTTTCTAGAAATACAAAAATTAGGCACCTCTTAGGATACCTAATTTTCAAGTTTCTTGAAGTTTTCTACTTTTCCACTTTGACCCGTATGGTCTCTAAAAGTTGGTCATAAACGGGATGGGCTTCATAGATGTACTTTGAGGGATATTTTACCGTATACTGGCTTCCCCTTTTGTCCAGGACTTCGCTCCTGGTTCTTTCTGCATCAAATTCCGGGTCCTTAAATTGTTCTACGGCATAAAAGAACCTGGTCTCGTCTGTTGTGTCATAGAATTTTTCCCCGTCATAGATCCGGACACTTTCTCCATTGGGAAATTCATTTTCAATGACCAGTAGATACTTCATCAGCCTTGTGGGGATTTCCACCGTCACCTTGGGATTTCCAAAGGTGTAGGTCTTGTACTTGTCTGTATTCCAATTGGATTTTTGCTTTTCTTGACTGATGACAAGTCCTACTTCTAGTTTCTTTAAAAGGGCCTTGTAGTGCGGGGTTTCCAGCTTAGGCCGGTAGACTTCTTCCATGTCTTGAAAGATAACATTGTTTAAGGTCAAATACCGCCCTTGGTCTACAGATAAGAGCTTGTCCCTGGCATCTGTGGCTGCAGGGGCTTCATAGGTCTCCTTGTCCATTTGGTGTACTTCCAAAAGCATGCCATTGACCCGGTCCTCCACCCCGTATCCTTGGGCTTCATGGAAGCGGATGATATTATTGACATAGTCCTCTTCCACTACCAAGTCTTTCATGAGGTCCTTAGGAACTTTTACAGTAACCTTGGGGTTTCCAAAGGTGTACACCTTGTAATTTTCTTCCAATTTCTTCAAATTGTCCAGCTGGATATTCCCCAAATCCCCTACAATGCAGGAGTAGCTTTTTCCCTCCCAGCGGACTTCCTTGTCAAAGGCTTCCCCAATAAAGCGGATGGGAAGGTAGGTCCTGTTTTTGTAGATAAGGGGTTTGACGTCCATGGATTTTTTCTCTCCATTGACGGTAAAGTCCTTGCTATTTACATTAAACTGAAGGACTCTTCCATCTTTTGTGATGTCAATGTTCTTAGTTTCTGGCCTATAGTCTACCTTACACTTTAAGGCTTCCCCAACCAGGCGGAGGGGGACGTAGGTTCTGTTGCTGTCAATAAATCCTGTGGCTTTCTTGTTTCCCTCTGTTTCCTGAGATTCCATGATTTTTCCGTCTACAATGACCCGGACATCCATGGTCCGTCCAAAGGCAGACCCTGTCGTCAGGGCAAAAAGAATCACCAGAAAAACAAGGATTTTTTTCATCTTTGTCATAGGACACCTCCTGTATTCTTTCTTCTAGCTTACCATATTTACTAGGAAATCCCTTGTATTTTAGAAAACTTTCCTTATTTCAAGTCTTTTGATGGGATCAATTTTTTTAAGTTTTTATATTTTCCCTTTAAAATTTTTAGGAGACAAGAAAAGACAGGGCTCGCCTGCCTTTCCTATAAAATTTATACTTCCTCTAGGGAGAAAATTCCCCGATAGTGGGATGGTTGCTTGTTTTGATAGCCCCAGGACCGGTCTCCATAGGAATAATGCCACCATTCAGAGGGAAGGTTGCAAAAGCCTACAGAGGTCATGGTGTGGTAGAGGAGGCGGCGGTTTTTCCGAATCTTTTCCTCTTCTTCTCCATCCACGTCTTCAAAGTAGACGGTCCGGGTCTTGTCGGTAAAGTCATCAAAGCCTGTTCCCATTTCCAAGACTTGGCCTTGGGGGTCCAGGATGGTCAAGTCAATGGCCCCTCCTGTGGTATGGTAGGGGGGAATATCCCGGTCCGGGACGGGATTGGCCACATAGGCTCCAATGGCCTTTTCTCTTTCTTCTTCCGGCAAATCTTCCAGGTGGAATTCTTCTATAATTTGCTCTCTGTAGGCATAGTAAAGTTCTTCCTGGAGGGCAAAGGGCCGCCAGGCATCCCAAATACAGAGGGCATAGCCTTCCGGCAAGAGGGTCGCCGCTTCCTGTAATTTTTCCGCCACTTCCTTCCGTAAAAAGCACCGGGCCTCTCCATTTTTAAAGCCCAACTTGGGATACTGCATGGCAATTTTAAGCTTGGGGCCTTCTTCCACCTGAACTAGGGGAGAGTCCATAAAGTCTCTTTCCTTGTAAACTGGCGGGTCCGCAATTGTAGGGATTTTTTTATCCATCCATTGATCCATTTTTTCTCCTCCCTTCCTAGGCGCCTAAAAAGCTTCCAATAAGGACGCCAGCGTAAGTTCCAATCACATAACCCAGAGATCCAACGAGCATGGTGGGCCCTACAAGGTCCGACCAGCCTTGGGAAATGGCCATACCGGCAGCTGTAGTGGGGCCACCAATATTGGCATTGGAAGCCAGGATACTGTCTTCCAGGTCAAATTTCAAGAGTTTGCCGCCAAGGAAGCAGAAAACCATGTTGATCAAAACCATGAGGGTGGTGAAGAGGAAGAGGGCCGGCGCTTGGGTGATGATTTGCATAATGGATGCCGGAACCCCAATGACAAAGAGGAAAAGATAGATAAAGTAGGTTCCAATTTCTTGAGACCCATTTAATTGGTTTATCTTGTCTTCGGCGTAGGTGGCCACCAACATAGAAATTGTGGTAATCCATACATATTCAGAGGACAGGAAGGTGTTGAGCATTCCCATGCCTGCAGAATCTGAAGGAATGACCTTTCCAAGGCCAGCAGCAATGAGCTTGGCCAAAAAAACCACAGTCACAGCATAGGCAATATTTACTGCAATGTCTTTAAGGGAAATATCCTTCCGAGACCAGTAGGCTGAGGCTTGGGTTTGGGATTCTCCCAGACCTTGGGCTTCCACCTTGTCAATATGGGGATGGGAAAAATTCTTCCGGAAAAACTTCATGCCGGCAAAGCTAATGAGGACAAAGAAGTAGATGGCCATCAGGAGGTTGTCGGCTACTGTCGTGGCGCCAATGGTTTGGGCAGGAACATCAAATTGCCCAGCCAGGGCCGCAAAGTTGACTCCACCGCCGATGTAGGACCCGGTCATCATGGCGGCTACACCAGCAGCATCGGGAACCACATCCTTTAATAAGCTATAGGCCACCAGGGCTCCGATAATCGTTCCGACAGCACCGATTAAAAAGACCACCAGCATCCGGCCTGTTTCCCTCCAAATTTTCTTCATATTACATTGGAGAAGCAAGAGGGGGATTCCAATGGGGACGGCATAGCCCCAGATAATGTCGTCATAGAGAACACTATTGGTAGGTATAATAGCTAGGTTGGACAAGACCAGGGCAAAAATCAAGGCAATAATGGCACCTGATATCTTAGAGGCCCAGTGGTACTTTTGTTCCAGGTAAATAGCCAGACTGACTGAAACAACTAGAATAAAGAGCAGGGACCAGGTATCCTCTGGAGATACTAGGCTCTCTCTACCTAGGGTTGATTTGAAATAACTGCTAAACATAAATCTTCCTCCTTTTTCATAAATTTAGGACTCAGAATGGGCATAGGTTTTCCAGCCCATAAACTTTATTCCTTTAGTTAAGGATACCACCAAGAGGAAAAACCGTCAATATAATAACATTTTTTTAAATACTATAATTTTACTGGACTTTCTGACTTTGACATGAAAAAAGAGCGCCTCCGGGAACTTCCGGAAACACTCTTTCATGGTTCTTATTTTATTTTAGGCCATTACATCATGCCCATGCCGCCCATGCCACCAGCTGGCATAGCAGGCATGTCTGCTTCTTCCTTAATATTTCCTACAGCGGCTTCTGTCGTTAAAATCATGGATGCAACACTAGCTGCATTTTGAAGGGCAGATCTTGTCACCTTGGTTGGGTCTACAATTCCTGCTTCCACCATGTTGACAAATTCTCCATTGTAGGCATTGTAGCCACAACCGTCGTCTAGGCTGCGAACTTTTTCTACAATAACAGATCCGTCCACACCGGCATTTTCAGCAATCAACCGCATGGGTTCTTCCAGGGCTCTTAGGATAATGTTGATGCCTGTTTTTTCATCATCTTCCACTTCATCTAAAAGTTTGGCCACTTCCTTGATACAGTCTAGGAGGACAACTCCGCCACCAGGAACAATTCCTTCTTCTACAGCGGCTCTTGTGGCAGCCAGGGCGTCTTCAATCCGGAGCTTGCGTTCCTTTAATTCCACTTCTGTGGCAGCCCCTACTTGGATAACAGCCACACCGCCAGACAATTTGGCTAGACGTTCTTGGAGTTTTTCCTTGTCAAATTCAGAGTCGGAAGCGTCAATCGCTGCCCGAATTTGCTTAATCCGGTCATCTAGAGCAGCCTTTTCTCCAGCTCCGTTGACAATGACTGTCAGGTCTTTTTCTACCCGGACCTTGGCTGCATTTCCCAGCATATCAATGGTGGCGTCCTTTAATTCTTGGCCTAGGTCAGAAGAAATCACTTGGCCTCCGGTAAGGATGGCAATATCTTGAAGCATTTCCTTCCGACGGTCACCAAAGCCTGGAGCCTTGACAGCAACTACATTTAAAGATCCTCTTAACTTGTTTAGAACCAAAGTTGCCATGGCTTCCCCTTCAATGTCTTCTGCAATAATGACAAAGGGTCTAGCACTTTGAACAACTTCTTCTAAGACAGGAAGGATTTCTTGGATGTTGCTGATTTTTTTATCCGTAATGAGGATATAGGGGTTTTCCAATTCTGCTACCATTTTTTCAGAGTCGGTGACCATATAAGGAGACACATAGCCCCGGTCAAATTGCATCCCTTCCACGACATCCAGGGTGGTTCCTGTAGACTTGGATTCTTCTACGGTAATGACCCCGTCTTTGCCTACAGTTTCCATGGCTTCAGCAATGAGCTTGCCGGTTTCTTCACTGGCAGAAGAAATGGCCGCTACATTGGCAATGGATTCCTTGGTATCCACTTCTGTGGAGAATTTCTTTAATTCTTCCACTGTCTTGTCTACAGCTTTTTGGATTCCCTTTTGAAGAATCATGGGGTTGGCACCGGCAGCCAGGTTCTTTAAGCCTTCCCGGATAATGGATTGGGCTAGAATGGTGGCTGTTGTGGTTCCGTCTCCGGCCACATCGTTGGTTTTAATGGCCACTTCTTTTAAAAGTTGGGCCCCCATGTTTTCAAACTTATCTTCACATTCAATTTCCCGGGCAATGGTGACCCCATCATTGGTAATTAAGGGAGCCCCAAATTCCTTGTCTAGGACAACATTGCGGCCCTTGGGTCCCAGAGTGACCTTCACGGTATCTGCTAATTGGTTAATGCCTCGTACCAGGCCATTTCTTGCGTCTTCTTTAAATTTAATTTCTTTTGCCATACAAAATTCCTCCTTATTCTACGACAGCCAGAAGATCTTCGTATTTAATGACAATGACTTTGTCACCGTCTAATTCAAATTCAGAGCCAGCGTACTTGGAATAGACAACCTTGTCTCCAACTTTGACCTGTCCCTTTAATTTATCATCATTTTCAATGGCCGATCCAATGGCCACAATTTCAGCAATGTTTGATTCTTCTTTTGCACTTGATGGCAAGACCAAACCGCTCTTGGTCACATTTTCTTCTTCCTCAACTTTTTTGAGAACAAGGCGGTCTCCTAGTGGTTTTAACATATCCTTCCTCCTTTTATTATTGTTAGCACTCTTTAACGACTAGTGCTAAATCATCTAAACCTAGTATACAATATCTTTTTTCATCTTGCAAGCCCTTATAAAATTTTTTTAAAAAAAGACTTGCCGGAGAATTAGGAGCAGGGGGATGGCCGGCAGCATATCCCCTACTTTAATCTTTCTTATTTCCATCATATTCAGGCCAATGGCCAAAATCATGAGGCCTCCTAGGCCTGTTAGGTCCCCCAGGACATCTCCTTGAATATAGGGAGCTAGACTCTTGGCAAAGAGTATTAAGGCCCCCTGGTAGAGGCCCACAGAAAGGGCAGACAGGTAAACTCCAGGCCCCAGGGTATTGACCAGGACCAGAGAAATAGTCCCGTCTAGGATGGACTTGGCAAAGAGGGTGGCATAGTCTCCATTCAGACCTGCTTGGAAGGACCCCACCACAGCCATGGACCCTATACAATAAATCAGACTGGCCCCAATAAAACCTGAAGCCAGGTTGACCTCTCCCTTTTTCGAGACCCTTTCCTGGAGGGACCAGCCATAGCGGTAGAGACTGTCTTCCAGGGATATCTTGGTTCCCAAAAGGCCACCTAGGACCAGGGAAAGAATCACCAAAATAGTTTCCTTGGTCTCCAGGGCCATGTCAATTCCCAGGTAGATAATGGAAAGGCCCATGGCCGTCATGAGAAAATCTTGGAGTTTTTTATCAATAAAATTGCCTAAAAGCCTACCTAGGCCGCAGCCCAGGAGGATGGCTCCCATATTAATCCAGTTTGCTAGCATCTTAACCTCCCAATTTATGGTTTTTACTGTAATAGAAAAGGGCCTGTTGGGCGTAGCCGGGATAGGGGCTGAAGAGTTTTTGCCCCAGGCTGTAGTAGTCCTTTTTGGCTTCCAGGCCGTAGTGGTCCATTAAAATCCGTTTCATCCAAACGTCAATGGGGAAGGCGAAAAAATCCTGGTACCCAAAGAGGAGGATACAGTGGGCCACCTTTTCTCCCACACCGAAAAACCGAGTGAGTTCCCTTAGCCGGTCCTGGCTATCCTTAAGTTTTCCAATGGCTTCAAGGGAAGGAGCTTCCCTTAAAACCTGGCTGGTGGCTTCTTCTAAGTATTTGTCCCTATAGCCTACCCGGATTTTCTCCCGGTAGTCTTCCCGAGTGACCTGGGCTAGGTCCTGGGGACTGGGAAAGCCGTAGTAGGTTCCATAGGCATCTTCCTTTCGAGGTCCGTATTCCTGGCAAAGAGCAAAGAGGTTGGTCCTGATCCTAGAAATATTGGAATTTTGGGACAGGATAAAGCTAATAAGAACTTCCCAGGGGTCCTGGCCAAGGATATGGATGCCCCGAGCTTCTTCTAAGGGCTTTTTTAAGAGGGGGTCTTTTTCCAGGGAAGACCTGATTTTCCCATAGTCCCGGTTCAGGTCAAAAAACTTCTCTAGCTCCTCTTTTGGACAAGTCCCCTGTACTTCAATAAATCCCTTCCCCTGCCGGGCCAGGATTCGCTGGTCCTTAAAGTAAATTTCATAGGCCTCTTCCCTTGTCTTGACCCGGAAGAACTGTCCACAAAAGAGGGTTTTTTCTAAGTTTAAGTCTGTGGTAAATTTCATCATGAAAAAAAGCCCCCAGGGGGCTTATAGTCAGTCGTCCTTGTCCATGGACAGGTAGTAGGATAGGGTCAAGAGACTATCATTTAGGCGGACACTTTCTAAGACGACATGGTCCGGCACAACTAAGTCTGTAGGAGCAAAATTCCAAATCCCCTTAATGCCGGCCTTGACAAAGGTGTCAGCTATTTTTTGGGACCCTTCCTTGGGAACCGTAATAATCCCTACATCAATTTGGTGATCTCTGACATAGTCTTCCAAGTCATCAATGTCGTAAATTTCCAAGTTATCCTTTACCTTGCCAATTTTTTCTTCATTTTTATCAAACATGGCCATAATTTTAAAGCCAGATTCCTTGAAGCCTTCGTAGGTTGAAATAACAGACCCCAGGCGACCAGCCCCGACAACCACTGCCGTGTACACTTGGTCAATGCCAAGAATTTTTGAAATTTCCATCCGCAGGGCCTTTACATTGTAGCCATATCCTTGCTGGCCAAAACCACCAAAATTATTTAGGTCCTGGCGAATTTGGGAGGCTGTAAAGCCCGTTAGGCCACTGAGTTCTTGGGAAGAAATCCGGTCTACTCCCTTATCCAACAAGTCTGTCAAGTACCGGTGATATTTTGGTAGCCTGCGGATGACGATATCTGAAACTTTTGTATTCCCCTGTTTTGCCAAATTCATTCCTCCTTCTGTCTACACCTATGTATATTTCTATCTATCAAATTTATTGTTAATTGTTTTACGAACCACTACTAGTATACCGAATATTTAGAGATTTGAAAAGTATTTTTTTAACAATATCCATCCTTGGCCATTTCTTTGGTACAATAGTTAAGATAGAAAGGAGACAAAATGGCACAGATTTCATTAAGGGACGTTTCCTATGCCTATGTTACAGACCCTGTCCTAGAGGATATTTCCTTTGTTGTGGAGCCAGGAGAAAAAATAGGCCTGGTGGGAAACAATGGTTCCGGCAAGACAACTTTATTTCAAATTTTAAAGGGGAACCTAAGCCCCCAATCAGGGACCGTGACCACCATGAAAAACTTGCGGATTGGCCTTTTGTCCCAGCACATGGACTTCCAGGGGACTGTCTACGACTCCTGCCTGGACATTTTCTCCTCCCTCTTTTCCATCCAGGACCGCCTCCACCAAATGGAAGCAGCCATGGCCCAGGAAAAGGGTCCGGCCCTGGACCAGCTTATGGAAGACTATGCCCGGCTCCAGGAAGAATTTGTAAAAAAAGAGGGCTATAGCTACCAGTCCAAGATTCGGGGAATCTTAACTGGCCTGGGTTTTTCCCAGGACCAGTATACCATGGACACCGAGGACCTGTCTGGAGGGCAAAGAGCCCGGCTGGGCCTGGCCCAAATTTTACTGACCCCCTATGATGTCTACTTATTGGACGAGCCCACCAACCACCTGGACGTGGATACCATCCGGTTTTTAGAGCAAACCATCCGAGACCTCAAGGGAACAGTCCTGGTAATCAGCCATGACCGCTACTTTCTAGACCGGGTGAGCCAGCGGATTTTCCACCTGGACCACCACAAATTAACATCCTATTCCGGCAATTACACCGCCTTTCAAAAGCAGCATAAAAAAGACCTGGCCCTCTACCAAAAACAATACGAAGACCAGCAAAAGGAAATTAAGCGGCAAGAAGCCATTATTGAACGCTTTACCAATATGGGCAAGGCCCGGCTCATTAAACAGGGTCAGTCCCGGCAAAAACTTTTAGATAAAATGAAGGAAATGGACGCCCCCCTGGAGGTCAAAAAAGCCCAGCTCCGCTTTGAACCCCGGGTCCAAAGTGGCAAGGATGTCCTCCGAATTGAAGAAGGCGCCAAGTCCTTTGCCCATCCCCTCTTTCACAAGGTCAACTTAAACCTCTACAAGGGAGAATCTGTGGGCTTTATTGGCGGTAACGGCACCGGGAAAACCACTCTTGCCAAGGCCATCCTAGGCAAGGAGCCCCTAACTTCCGGAGAAATCCACCTAGGGTCCAATGTGGAAATTGGCTATTTTGACCAAGAACTCAAGGACCTGGACCTGGACAAGACTGTTTTGGATGAACTTTGGGACGCCTATCCCAAGATGACCCATTTTGAAATCCGGTCCTACCTGGCCAAGTTCCTCTTTGTAGGAGATGACATCTTCCAAATCGTGGGAGACCTGTCTGGAGGGGAAAGAGGTCGCCTGTCCCTTTTAAAGCTCATGCTTTCCAAGGCCAACTTCCTCATTCTAGACGAACCCACCAACCACCTGGACATGGATTCCAAGGAAGTCTTGGAAGATGCTTTAAAACTATATGAAGGAACCATCTTAACCATTAGCCATGACCGGTATTTTTTAAATGCCGTCACTGATAAAATTTGGGCCCTGGAAGATGGAGAAATCCAAGAATACCTAGGCAATTACGACTACTACCTGGAAAAGACCAAGGAGCCGGAGAACTTGACCTTTGAAGATGACCAAAGTAAGACCGCCCGGAAAAACCAGCAAAAGGAAGAAAGACGACTCCAGGCCCAGAAGAAAAAAGACCGGGTCCGGGTCCAAAAGCTGGAAGAAGAAATTGACGCCCTGGAAAATCAGTTGGAAGAAATTGACCAGGCCCTGGCTGACCCTGGAATCTACGAAGATGTAGACCGAGCCTTTGCCCTTTCCAAGGACCGGGCCCAGGTGGAAGAAGATTTAAACCAAAAGATGGAGGCCTGGATGGACTTGTCCCAGTAAAAAGCCTCTCTTGAACCTGAAAAACCACTATTTAGCAGCCAAGCTTGCAAAGAAAAGGACCCTGGCCAAGATTTTCCTAAACCGGGCCCTTTTCTTTTTTCCGTCTTTTATTTTTATCCTCTCCCTCTTCCCCTGCCTGTGTGGTATACTCAATCACAAAGGGACCGGATCTTTTTACCCCTGGCCGATTCCCTGGTAATTCATGGAGTGGAAGGAAGTTTAAAGGAGGAAATACAATGTCCAACTTCAGCCGAAAAATTACAGATTTTGACCTCTTAAGAGATGTCCTTGCAAAAAATCCTTTTCTCAACCAGGTGACTAGAGACCTTATCCTAAGGGGAAAGGCCTTCCTGGCCTTTCGTCAGGACAAAGCCACTATTTACTACAAGGGAAATCAACTGTGCCATTTAAGAGCTGACAAGGCCTATATTCCAAGAATTTACAACCATTACCTTCCTCTAACCCGGTCTCGCACTCTTACAGGAGCTCAAAGAAAAGAGCTCTTCTCCCTTGAAGATTGGAGAGCCAGTACGGGCCAGGCACATCTTTCCTTTGAAGAAGTCCTCCCTGAAATCCTGGATCATCTTGAAAAGGAAAGCTCTCCTGAAGGTTTTCAGGCTTCTAATTTTTACCACTTTTCTCCCCTAAACTCCAGAGAATCTCATGAAATCATCCTATTGGATATTGAAGCAGCATTTTCAGAGTCCGGCCAAAAAACCGACCGGATTGACCTGGTTTTTTACCACAAAGTCCATGGCCACTTACTGTTTCTGGAAATGAAACGGCTGGTAGACCCCCGCTTATATAGGAAAACCAAGGATAAGGTCCCAAAAGTTATTGACCAGCTCACTGGCTATAAAAATCGCCTAGAAGCTGAGTTTCAAAATATCAATCGCCAGTACAACCAGGTCATTGACTACTATAATATCCTGGCTGGAGGAAATATACCTCCCATCTCCTTAGATTCCAAACCCTTGCTGGGCCTTTTACTCGTCGACTTTAAGGGAAATGATAGAGACCAAGAGGCCAAAAGAGGCGTTCAAAAGATGATAGAAAAAAATCATTTTAAGGTCTATAGCCTCGGAAACACAGTCCATGCAAGCACGGACTCCACTCTGAAGGCAATTTACAGAAATTTACAATAAGTTCCCCACCAGATTTTAGGCCTAGGAGCTTGTTTGTGATTTTCAAGCTTCATGGAGATTTTAGAAAGGAGGGAGAAAAATGAAAGTCTGCATCCACCGAGGCAGTCAGGAAATCGGCGGCATGGCTACTGAAATTTCCACAACCAAAACACGGCTTGTCATTGACATGGGAGACCAACTTTCTCTTGACCCTGATTTTGTCTCCTCAAGCCTGGATATTTCCGGTGTAACGGATGACAAGATCCCATGTCACGGCGTCCTCTTTACCCATTATCACGGGGACCACACGGGGCAAATCCTGGCCATCCGTCCAGGCCTCCCCCTTTATGCCGGTCCCCTGGCCAAGGACATTATGGCCTTGACTGCAGGCCATAGCTGGAAAAGGAATCCGGCTCTTTCCAAGCGGATAGCAAGTATTCAAAGCTTTTTTCCAGGCAGGCCCTTTACCATAGGGGACATAGAAATTACTCCCTTTTCCATTGACCACTCCGCCTGCGATAGCTATATGTTCTTAATAGAAGCCGATGGTCGCCGCCTCCTCTATACCGGTGATTTCAGACTTCACGGCATTCGTGGCAAGGCCATGGATAAAATTCTGGATACAAGGGTTGGCAAGGTCCATACCCTCATTATAGAAGGGACGACACTTTCCCGGCCCGACCAGGCAAGCCGCACAGAATGGGACTTACAGGACCAGGTAAGGAAGTATTTAAAAGAATATAAGTATGTATTTGTCCTCTGCTCAACCACCAACCTGGACCGGATTTTTGCCCTGGCCCGGGCAGTTCCCTATGGAAAATACTGTATTTGTGACAGCTATCAAAAATCCTTGATGGATGCCGTTTCTAGACATTGGAGCGGTCTTTCCTCCTTCTACCAAATGCCCAAAATCACCACTTACGGGGACAACCTCCTTCCCAACTTTCAAAGGCTGGGAGGTTTAATGTTCATCCGGGCCAACAAAAAATTTGCAGACATTCTCCGTCAATTCAATAGGAAAGAAAGTATCCTCCTCTATTCCATGTGGAAGGGCTACCGCACAAGACCAGGCAGTAAACTTCCAGAATTTCTGTCCCTGGCTGGAAGCTGGACAGACCTCCACACAAGTGGCCACGCTTCCCCAGAAGACCTAGCCCATGTTATTGAAAGGGTAGACCCGGACCTGGTCATTCCCATGCATACAGAGGCTCCCCAAAGGCTAGCAGAAATTTGCCCCAACCGCAAGGTCCTTTTAGTGGAGGATGGAGAAGAATTGACTCTTTAAAGAAAGACTTCTCCCATAAAAAAGACCCTGGAACTCTTCCAGGGCCTTCCTTTATTTTAGCATTTTCCAACGACTTCTTTAATTTCTTCAATATCAGGTAGTTCTGATGGTTCATATTGCTTGGACCAAAGAACCTTGCCGTCTTTTCCAATCAAGACGACTGCCCGGCCAGAAGCCGAGGATTCTTCATTAAAGTTTCCAAAGTCCTTGGACATTTTTCCAAGGGGCTTAAAGTCTGACAATAAGGGGAGGTTGTCAATGCAAATAACTTTTCCCCAAGCACTCTTGGCAGGTTGTGGATCAATACTAATGCCTAGAGGGTAGACATTGTGGTCTACAAAGTAGTCATAGTTTCTTTCTAAGTCCCGCATTTGGTCTGTACATACAGGAGTAAAGGCCAGGGGATGCCAGGAAAGTAAAATATTTTTTCCTTCAAAATCTCTCGTTTTTACATGGTCTCCATTTTGGTCTACTAGGTCAAATTCTGGTGCTTTTGCGCCTTTTTCAATTAATGCCATTGGATAATAGCCTCCTTAAGTCTCAATCATAACATATGCTTTCTTTTATTATCTATACCCAAGAAAGCCTTCCTTTATCGCATTTTATGGATAATTGACTTTAAAAATTTTCCAACAACTACGGAAAACCGGGTCAAGTCTTGGATGTAGGCAAAGTCCTTGCCGTAAATCCGGACTTCATTGTCTAAGTCTTCTTCCTTACCTGTATAGACGCCCAGGACGTGGATGTCTTGGAGGCGGAGGTTCAGGACTTTTTTGGCTGTGTCTTCAATGGCCTCTTCGTCTTCATAGTTTTCCCCACTTAGGCCGGCATCGATGCTGAGTCCCAGGTTAATCTTGTCATTGGGCTTGCCATCACTTAAGACAATGAGGATGTGGTCTCCTTCACTGGTTTTATTCATGGTTTCATAGGTGTAGGCCAGGGCCAGGCCATCTCGGTTGGACCCGGTGGCATGGTAGCGGAAGATATTTTTATTCTTACTTTCTTCATCCCGATAGTCCCGGTATTCTTCTATGACCAGGTAGTTAAAAATATTGTGGTAGCCTAGGACCCGGGTGGGAACATGGAGTTCTGTCAGGGCCTGGGCCAGGATATAGGCCTGGATGCCCACTTTTTCCTGCTGGTCTTCCTGGGACCCAGAGGAGTCCAGGAGGAGGTCCACCTGGAGGAGGCCCACATCAGACCGGTTGACTCGTTCAAAAATCTTGTCCTGGCCCAGAACTTCCTGCTTCCAAAGGAGGGCCGGCTTTAGGTTTCCTGCAGAGGACAGGCGGATGTCATCTTCCTGGTCATCTAGGAGGGTCTTTTTTAACATGGCCTTCATCTGGGCAATGTTCCGCCGGTAGATAGGCCGTTTTTCTTCAAATTCCTTGAGATTTTCCTCCTTTTGAAAGTCTGCCATTTGCCGGTAGTACTGGCTCAGCTGGTCTTCTTCATACTTGGCCTTGGTATAGTGGAGGTGGATTCCCTTGTGGATGCCTGTACAAATTTTCTTTTCCAAGGTCTTTTGCCGGGACAGAGACAGGCTGGACCGGCCATAATGTTGGATGACCTTTTTTTCCATCTTGGGATCGGGGCCCAGGGCTTCCTTTTCCAGGTGGGGAGCCCTTTCCTTGTCTTCCAGGCCCTCCATTAAGAGCTTGGTGGTAAATTCAGCGGATTCAATGGCATACTTTTCCAGGTCATCTGTGTCCGTCTCTTTGAAAATGGTCAGGGACTTGGTCCGAGAGGGCCTTTCTGACCGAGAGGTCTTAGAAGGAGGCGTTTTTTTATCTTCCTCCTGCAAAAAACTTTCCTCACTGTGGAAGTAGAGGGTAAAAATCCGGTTGAGGTCCTGGATGACCTCTGTAGTGGTCCCCTTCTTTCCTCCTAAAATTTCCTTTAGGAGGCCCTGGTAGATGGGGGTGGTCATGGCCATGCCCCTCATTTCCTGGCTGTAGTAGGCATGGGAAATTTCGTCAATAAAGGTCTTTTTTCCCTTTCTCTTGTACCGGGCCAGCTGGTCTTTGATATAGGCCTTTCGCCGGGAGGAAGATCCCTTCCTCTCCTGGTCCAGGTCGTCCTTAAAGAGGTGGTCCAGGTAGAGTTCCCCTACCTTCCGCAGGTCCTTCCTGTTAGAGAGCCGATCCACCTGGCTGTGGTAAAAACGAAAAATAGCCTGGCTGTCCAGGTTTTTCCGGACAATCCCCTCCAGGGAAGGTCCATAAATCCGGTCCTCCGCCGTCACTAGGCGGTCATTGGCCAGTTCTTCGTACTTTCCCGACACTGTCCAGAGGACATTTTCTTCCCGGTTTCGGTCTAGGTCCTTAGTCACCAAAAAGCTCCTTATGGGTTACATCTGCCGGCAGGAGGGTGGCAATGGTGTCCTTGACCAGTTCTTTTTCATAGCTGTCAAAGCACTTGTCCACAATTCCCATATCCAGGGCATCGTAAATGGGGAGGCCCCTTTCCATGAGGGCAATGGCATAGAGAAGGCCCCGGAGGTCAATGGGCTTGGAAGAAATTTCCGAGTGAAGACTCTTCTTTTGAAGGTCTAAAAAGAGTTGGACAAAAATATGGGAAGCTTCTTCCTTTAAAGAAGACTGTTCTAAAAGAATGGTTTTTAGGTCTTCTTCCGATACGGGAGGCATGTCCAGGACTAGGAACCGGCTCACCAAAGCTTCATTTAATTCCCGGGTCCCCATGTAACCGTAGTTCATGGTTCCTAAAAACCGGGTGGCCGGATGGAGGCGCATTAAATGATAGCCTGGCACATCCAAAATCCGCCGGTAGTCCAGGGCCGAGTGAATCACAGACAGAGATTCATTTTTGGCCATGTTAATTTCATCCAGGACGGCAAAACCTCCGTGGGAGGCGGCTTCATAGACTGGGCCAGGTTTTAAGGTCACTTCTCCATTTTTAAAGGTATCGGATCCAATCAGGCCTGCAGCATCGGATGTGACATTTAAGGACACATTCCACTGGGGTCGGCCAAATAAAAAGGATAAGTTTTCACAGAGGACGTTTTTCCCTGTGGCCTTGGGACCAGACAGTAGAAGGTGGGATCCTTCTAAAATCCCTGTAATGGCCTTAATCCAAACTTGCTTTCCATAGTATTTAAATTGGAGGACAGGAATCCGCTCTTCCACATCCAAGTCATAGTCTTGGCGGAAGTGTTGGACATCCTTTAAAAGACTGTCGGGAATCCCGTGTCCCCGTAAAAATTCTTCAAATTCTTGTATTTTCATGAATTCACCTCTTATTGCCGGTCCGGACTCCCTGATCTGCCGAAGGGATCTTTAACCACCTTGGGCCAGTGGGTCATCCGGGACACTTGTGGTCTACGTTCTAAATCTTTCTTATATTTTTTTATCTTTTTTCTCAGGGAGAAGACGAGGATGAGGTCTACTAGGCCATAGAAAATATAGAGGGGGCCAGTATACTTTAAGAGGCCCACTTGGAACATGGCCGCCGGGAGGTCAAAAATAAAGTGGAAGGCCAGCAAGAGAAAAATCCCTGATTTTTTCATGGCTCCCCGGACAATGAGAAAGGCCATAAGGGCCAGGCAGACGTGAAAGACCAGGACCAGGCCTCGCTCTATCAGAGGAGCTGTCAAGGACCAGGTGTCTAAATTTATTAGGCTTTCTCCTGCCTTTTTTACAGCTTCCTGACTGTTTGCCGGCATAGACTTCACTAAGGCATCTAGGCCTTCCTTGTTGATTCTCTTGGCAAAAAAGTAGTTGCTAATATTAATTAGGCCCACAATAAAGGCCATTTCCACCCCTCCATGGCCGATTCCATATTGTTTGACATCAGGAATCCCTAACTTGTGGTCCTTGTCCATCCATTTTAGGACAAGGTAGCGGGGGATTTCTTCAAAGAGAGCCGCCATAAAGGACCCATAGAGGACATAAATCCAGGGCAGGGCCCGTAAATCTTTGATGGAAAAGACCAGGGCATGGACACTTTGTTCTAAAAATAAGGCAAAAAATAAAAACACCAACCCACCCATAAAGGCATACTTAATGGGCGCATGGCATTTTGCATTGTAGTAAATCATCAGGCCCATGGGGACACCTAAGCACAAAAGTCCTAGAATTAAAATCCAGACCAACTTCCATCCTTCAATCATGAAACTCCTCCTTCTAAAAACTTGTAGACCTATCATAGCACAAGTTCTCAAGTCCTTACAATCTTTTCCAAAAAAATATGGTAAACTATACTTAGCTTATGAAATAGGAGGTAAACTTATGAAACTCGTGATATCCAGTCAAGTCCCTGAAGAAATTTTGGCTCCCCTAAAGGGGGTCTATTCCCTAGACTACCATAATTCCCAGGTCCCCTTGACCAAGGACGAATTAAAGGAAAAAATAAAAGATGCCGACGCCCTTCTCTGTCCCCTGTCTGACAAAATTGACGGAGACCTGATGGAAGCCGGAAAAAACCTAAAAATGATTGCCAACTACGGCGCCGGCTTTGACAACATCGATTTAGAAGCCGCCAAGGAAAGAAACATTGTGGTTACCAACGCCCCAGCCCCCTCTTCTGCCGTATCCACAGCAGAATTGACCTTTGCCCTGATCTTAGCTTCCGCCAGAAAGTTAGTGGCCGGAGACAAGATGCTCCGCCGGGGAGAATTCCACGGCTGGCGGCCCACCTTCTACCTGGGCAGTCAACTTCAAGGCAAGACCCTGGGAATTATCGGTTTAGGAAATATTGGGAAAAATGTGGCCAATCGGGCCCTGGCCTTTGGTATGGAAGTCATTTACTATTCCAGAACGCGGAAGGAAGACATGGAAAAAGAAGGCCTGGTCTACAAGGACTTTGAAAGTGTTCTTAAGGAAGCGGATATTTTAACCCTTCACACAGCCTATGTTCCGGACCTCCACCATATGATTTCCAAGAAGGAATTTGCCCTTATGAAAGATTCAGCTCTTTTAATTAACGCCTCCAGGGGGCCTGTCGTAGACGAAGCCGCCTTGGTAGATGCCTTAAAGGAAGGACAAATTGCCGGAGCCGGCCTAGATGTCTATGAAAGAGAACCTGCTGTAGAAGAAGGCCTCCTGGAATTAGACCAAGTCATTTTATCTCCCCACCTGGGAAATGCCACCTTTGCAGCTCGCCTGGAAATGGCTGAAAATGCCAAGGATAACCTCCTCCAATTTGCCAGAGGAGAAAAGCCTCAAAACCAAGTAAATTAAAAAACTTAGGAGAGATTCCTAAATTCTTCCAATAAAAAAACGTGGTAAGTATCAGCTTTCAATACTTGCCACGTTTTTATTTTTTGGTGGACCTGAGAGGATTCGAACCCCCGGCACGTGCCTTAGGAGGGCACTGCTCTATCCACCTGAGCTACAGGTCCATGTGCCTATTATAACATAAGGACCTAAAATTTTCCTAGGGGGATTTTTACAATTTCTTTTCAAGCTTCCACTCTTCCTGAAGCTTAGGCTGCCGCCACTTGTTCCAGGGCCCTGTAGAGGTGGACTTGGAGGCGGACTAGGACATTTTGGGGCTCCACATTTTCCTTGACCTTGACAGGGAACTTGGCCGCCAAATCTTTCCCTTCATAGACCTCTGCCCGACCTACAATGGTCCCTGCCTTGACAGGGGGTTTAAGGTCTTCTACATAGACCTTGGTCTTAATATTTTTTTGTCCATCCCAGAGGATGGTCTTGGTTTCTGTGGGATAAACTTGAACCTTCTTTTCCCGGCCTTCCAAAACCTTGGCCTCGCCTATGGACTTGTCTTCCAAGGCCACAATCCGCTTGGAATACCGGCCCAGACTTTCCTCCATTAAATCCTTGGACAGGACAAAGCGGGCCATGTTGGAAGGGCAGCCCATGGTAAGGCTAATAAGCCTTGCCGGCTTAGTAATCCCGGGGATTTCCTTAATCTTGGCTGTGGCCACTAGGCAGCGGCCGGCGGCATTGGTATAGCCTGTCTTTAGGCCATCCACACCAGGCACAATCCCCAGGAGGGGGTTGGTATTATAGGCCAGAAAATGGCGGTCCACTTGGTCAATCTTTGCCTTGGTGGTCCGGTCTAAAATTTCCGGATGGTCCTTTAAAAGTTGGCAAACCAGGTGGAAAAGCTCCTTGCTGGTCATTTGGTTGTAGTCATTTAAGGCGTAGTCCGTCAGGCCATGAGGGTTGACCATGTGAGCATGGCTTAGGCCTAAGTCCTGGCACTTTTGGTTCATCCTTTCCACAAACCGGTCTGTCGTCCCGGCCAATTTTTTCCCCAGGGCTGTTACGGCATCGTTGCCGGAAATGATAAGAGTCGCATCAATGAGGTCACTGACAGAAAAGCTCTCTCCCGGCTTGGACTTTAGGCTGGACCCGGGAATTTTTGTCACTTCTTCATCCATGACCACAGGGTCTGTTAACTTCATTTCCCCTGCAGCCAGGGCATCATAGATGACATAAAGACTCACCAGCTTTGATGTGGATGCCAGGCCAATAACCTGGTCCGTTTGATAGCTGGTTAAAATTTCTTCTGATTCCAGGTCCCCCACCAGGTAGCTGGTGCAGAGGCTGGTCCTGGGCTGGGACTTTAAATTTTCAATTTCCTTCTTTTCCTTTAAGTTCCCCTTGAGGACACCCTGGCCTGAGGGCACTAGGAAGTCTTGGTTTCGGATTTCATCTTCCGGAATGGGCTTTTCTTCTAGGGGGTCCTTAGGCGGCTCTGTCCCTTGAGCAGCTTGGGTTTTTATGGGATGGTCCACTTCTCTTACTGCATACAAAACCTGCCCCTGGCCTAAGAGGAGGAGGGCAGCAAGTAGAACGAGAAATTTTCGCATAGGCACCTCTTTTCTAAGTCCTATTTATTGTATCAAGTTTAAAGCTTGATTGAAAGATAGGGAAAAGGGTAAATATGAAATGACACAAAATCTTAATATTAAAGAAGAAAGTCTAGCAACCAAGAAAAAGAAAGAGAGACTTTATGCGTATTCTTATTATTGGCGGCGTAGCTGCCGGATCTTCTGCTGCAGCTAAGTTATCCCGCCTAAAACCAGATTGGGACCTTGTCATTTACGAAGAAACAGAGGACATTTCCTATTCTTCTTGTAACATGCCCTATTTTATTGGGGACCTGGTGGATGATCCGGAACAAATCGCCCCTAGGGACCCTGCCTACTTTAAAGACCACTACAATACAGAAGTCTATTTACACCACCGGGTGGAAAAAATCAATCCCGGAGACAAGACTATTCAGGTCCACAACCTCAAGGAAGATAGGACCTTTGAAGACCACTACGACAAGCTCTTAATTGCCACTGGCGCCCGAGCCAGTATTCCCCCTATTGAAGGCGTGGACCAGGCCAATGTCTTTAGCCTGCGAAAATTTGAAGACATGGTTTCCATCCACAATCGGATGACCTGTTGTATGCCTGAAGGGTCTTCTGTGGTAGTTATTGGAGCCGGCTTTATCGGCCTGGAAATGGTGGAAAATTTTGTCCGCCTAGGCTATCCTGTGAAGCTCTTAGTTTCTGACCAAGTTTCCAAGCTTTCCAAGGAATTGTCCCCCTATCTTGAAGCCGAACTCATCCGCTATGGGGTGGAAATTATTAAGGACGCCCGGGCTGTGAAAATTCAAGGGAAAAAAGTCCACTTAAAGGACGGCCGGGTCATTGACGGAGACTTTGTCCTCCTGGCCACAGGAATTAAGCCCAATATTGAACTGGCTGAAGACATTGGCCTGAAAATCGGGTCCTTTGGAGCCATTGAAACCAACAAGCAAATGGAAACTTCTATTCCAGATATCTATGCCGCCGGAGATGTGGTCCAAACCCAGTCCTTAATTGACGGGTCTCCCATCTACCTCCCCCTGGGATCTACAGCCAATAAAATGGGTCGGGTGGTGGCGGACAATATGGCTGGAAATAAGGTGGCATTTCCAGGCATTGTCGGGACCAATATTTTTAAGCTCTTTGATTTGGAAGTCGGGTCCACAGGACTTTCAGAAGCCCAGGCCAAGGAAAAGGGCTACAAGACTTTAGTCTACTACCATATCCACCGGAGTCACTATGCCTCCCATGGTGGGGAACCCATCCTGGTCAAGGCTGTTGTGGACCGGGACAAGGAAGAGCTTTTAGGAACGGAAGTCATTGGCTTTACCGGGGTGAAAAACCGCCTGGATATTTACGCCAGCTTCATTAGCTTCCACGGAAATATCCATGATTTAGAATACCTGGACACCGCCTATGCTCCTCCCTTTTCCACTGTCCGGGATGTGGCCCTCTATACCGGCATGATTGGAGCCAACCTTCTGGACAAGAAAGCTCCCTCGCAAGAAGGAAAAATAGATGAAAATTTCTTAACCTATATTCAAAATAGACCCTCATCCAAACTCATGACCCCAATTAATTTTTCTTAAGCTTTACGAATCCTTGTCCTTGCATAAACACTCCAAACTATGCTATAATGTTTTTTAGCGACGAGATGTAGCGCAGTTTGGTAGCGTACATGTCTGGGGGACATGGGGTCGCAGGTTCAAATCCTGTCATCTCGACCAAATTTGGGGGCTTAGGGAAACTTAGGTCCCCTTTTTGTATGTAAATTATTTTTTAAGAAAGGAAAGGAGATTGTTATGCCAGTAGATGTATCCATTGACACTTTGGTGGAGCTTAGAAAGACCCTCCACGCAAATCCAGAAGCTTCTTTAAAGGAAGTGAAAACCCGGGAAATCTTAAAGGATTTTCTTAAGGACCATACGAAAAATACAAAGATTGTCGACATGGGGTCCTGGTTTTATGCCCTCCATGAAGAAGAAGGCGCTACAGAAACCATTGCCTTCCGGGCTGACCATGACGCCATTGTTTCAGAAAATGGCCAAGCCTTCCATGGCTGTGGTCATGACGGCCACTCCACCATCTTAGCCGGCCTAGCCTGGAACTTGGATGAAAAAAGAGTGGGAAAAAATATTGTCTTCCTCTTCCAACATGCGGAAGAAAACGGAGCCGGTGCTGCGGAAGTGGTCAAGGCCTTTGATGACCTGGCCATTGACCGGGTCTATGGTATGCACAACTGGCCAGGCTATGAATTGGGCAAGGCCTACTCCCTGGTAGGAACTATTTACTTTGCCTCCAAGGGCTTGGAAATTCAATTTTCCGGCCGCCAATCCCATGCCTCTGAGCCAGAAAAGGGCATTAACCCCTCCTTTGCCATTTCTGAATTTATTCAAGAATTTGCCCCCCTCTCCCAATTTGACGGCTACCACGGCCGGGACTACCTGGGCCACGCCTACAGCGACTTAATCCTGGGAACCCTGGTTTCTACAAAAGTTGGGGAACCTGGAGCCTATGGAGTGTCTCCTTCCAAGGGGCAAGTGCAAATGACCATTCGGGCAGCAAAATTAGATGACCTGGACCATTTAACCCAGGCCCTCCTTAACAAGGCAGAAGAAATTGCCAAAAAATATGGTCTAACAGTGAGCCACTCCACATCAGACGAATTCCCAGACACCACCAATAGTCAAGAAGAATTTGACCGGGTCCAAGAAATCTTCAAGGCCCATGGAAGAGACCTCTACACCATGGAAGAACCTATCCGGTCTTCAGAAGACTTTGGCTGGTACCAAAAAAAGGTGCCTGGACTCTTCTTCCTAGTGGGGTCCGGTGTAGACCATGCCGCCGTCCACCAAACCAACTATGAATTCCCTGATGAAATCATCGAAGACGGCATTGCCTACTTCACTTGGATTGCTGAAGCTTAAATTTTACAAAAAAATCCTGGCGACCCAGGGAAGTGAAAAAGGACTGGAAAACTCCAGTCCTTTTTACATAT
This sequence comes from Clostridiales bacterium SIT11, assembly GCA_001299455.1. GTDB lineage: Bacteria > Bacillota > Clostridia > Tissierellales > Peptoniphilaceae > Urinicoccus. The sequence goes on from CYUK01000003.1 coordinate 785,298, forward strand.
TTTCAAGAAGCTTCAAGGTGTCCTCCCGGACCTGGTCATAGCCTGGACTCTTAAGATCCGTTCCCATAACTACCGTCACATAGTCCTTGCCTTTTTTCCTGACCAGGCAGGTCCAGGACTTGCCCCCTTTTTCTGTGGTTCCTGACTTTCCGCCAAGAATCTTTTCCCTGTCCCCTTCTTCCAGACTGGACAGGACAGTGGATAAAATATTAAGACCTTCCGGATGATCCAGGGTCTTGGAGGACCGGTAGCTGGTCGTTGTTAAAATCTTCCGAAGATTTTTATTTTTAAAGACAGCCTGGTAGAGGAGGCCCATATCTTCTGCCGTAGTATACTGGCCCTCCTGGTCCATGCCTGTGGGATTTTTAAATTGGGTGTTTTTCATTCCCAGGTCCTGGGCCTTCTGGTTCATCTCGGCCACAAAGTCTCCTTCATTTTTTCCCAGGCTGATAGCCAAAGTCTCTGCGCACTCTCCTCCGCTGGATAAAAGCATGCCGTAGAGAAGATCCCGGTAGGTCACCCGTTCTCGGCCGTAAAAGCCTGCCATGGAGGCATTTTCCTGGACCATCCTCTTATAGGAGGCCACATCAATAGGAACTTTTTCCTCCCAGTCCTCTATTTTTTCTATGGCCACCAGGGCGGTCATCCCCTTGACTAGAGAGCCTGGAGACCTCTTTTCCCTTTCATTTCCCTTGAGTCTGACCCTTCCATCCTCCAAGTCTAGGGCATAATAGGCCTCTCCATGGGTGTCCAACTTTTTCTGCCGGCCAAAAAAATGATAGCCTAGGCCAAAAATTAAAAAAAGGCCTAAGAAAAAAGCAATTTTTCCCTTTGTTCTTGTTGACATATCTTCCTCCTTAGGTCTATTATAGCCTTTGTGCCCTAAAAATGTTCTAGGAAAGTTCTAAGTTTTTCTTAAAGATTTAGTAACATCTGGGTAAAAAATAACTGATTTTAGGAAAATTTTCCCATTTCCCGTTTACAGGCTCGGAAATTCGTGTATATATGTTGGTGTCAATTGCTCTTTCGCCTTAGGCTTTATGATATGTTTTTTGAAAGGAGATCTATTTATGTATACTTTTATTGGAGGGATTCTCCTCCTAATCATCGGTTTTTTCACCTATGGAAAAATCGTAGAAAAAAATTTTGGTATTGTTCCTGACAGGCAAACTCCAGCCTTCAGCCATCGAGACAACCTGGACTATGTCCCCATGCCCCGCTGGAAAAACCTGATTATTGAACTCTTAAATATTGCCGGCACCGGACCGATTTTCGGGCCAATTATGGGGGCCCTCTATGGTCCTGTAGCCTATATTTGGATTGTTTTTGGTTGCATCTTTGCTGGAGCTGTCCATGACTATATGACAGGGATGATTTCCCTCCGTTTTAACGGCATGCAACTTCCAGAACTAGCCAGCCGCCTCTTAGGTAAGGGAACCCGCCATATTGTAAATATTTTTTCCATCCTCTTACTTTTACTTGTGGGCACCGTCTTTGTTATTTCACCGGCAACTTTAATCCAATCCATGTTGCCCTTCTCCATTTCCTTAATTGTTATTACCATTTTAATCTTTGTCTTCTACCTAATTTCCACTGTCTTACCAATTGATAAGACCCTAGGGAAAATTTACCCCTGGTTTGGAGCCATTTTAATCCTCTCCACAGGAGCCATTGGCATTTGTCTTTTATTTTCAGGCCATAACCTGCCTAATCTGACAGCTGCCAGCCTGAAAAATATGCACCCAGCTGGAATGCCCATTTTCCCGGGAATGTTCTTTACCATTTCCTGTGGAGCCCTGTCCGGCTTCCATGCCACTCAGGCCCCCATGGTTTCCAGAACCCTAGAAAATGAATCTGAAGGCCGGTCTGTATTTTATGGCATGATGATTGCCGAAGGTGTCATTGCCATGATTTGGGCTGCCGCTTCCATGTCCCTCTTTGATGGACAAACCCTAATGCAGCTCATTGACCAAGGAACTCCCTCCCTCGTGGTCAACAAGGTTTCCTATATGCTTCTAGGATCTACCCTGGGGACCATCGCCATTACAGGGGTTATTGTCCTTCCTATTTCTTCCGGCCTTTCCGCCTTCCGGTCCTGCCGGTTGATTTTAGCCGAATACTTTAAGGTCAAACAAGATACCTTGGGGAAAATTTTAATGGTGACCCTTCCCCTCTACGCCATCTCCTTTGGCCTGACCTTTGTGAACTTTAATATTCTGTGGCGGTATTTCAACTGGGCCAACCAAACCACAGCCATGATTGCCCTCTTTGTCGCCAGCCGCTACCTCTATTTAAAGGGGAAAAATTACTTCATGACCCTTGTTCCCGGCAGCCTCATGCTCTATGCTGTCTTTATGTATATTCTGTCCGAACACATTGGCTTTAATATGGGCTTAACCACCTTCTCCTACAGTCTAGGCGCCCTCTTAACTTGTGGTGTCATTGCCGCCTTCTTTATTACAGGCAAGAAAAAGAAAGAAGGCCTCCCTACAACCGCCTTTGTCTTAAATGATGACCGGATGATTTTAGAATAAGAGAATAAAAAATTGCAGAATGCACAGCCCCCCAAAACTTGGATTTTTAGGCCAAGCTTTGGGGGGCTTTTGATTTTTAGGCTTATTTTTGGATTTTGGGAAGATTTTTCTTCTATTCGCTTATTTTGCCTTCCGGTACATTTTTATTATCGGTCCTTCGGGCTGCTACAACTTTTCATCAGCTCAAGTTCGCTAATGCTCCTTTCGCTGTGAAAGACTGCATCTGACCTACCTACGACTCGAGCAAAGCTCTCGTCGGGTTAGGTCATGAACCAGCAGACCCCTACATTGGATATTTTCCGTAGAGATCTCGTAGGGGCGACCTCGTGTCGCCCGCTGTAGGTTAAATCATGAACCAGAAAATCCTATGCTGAACTTTTCTCCCCTTGTATTTCTATAAAAACCACAATTTTTACCTCCACTGCCAGGATTCTTTTTCCTTATCCAAGAGCAGGTACATAATAAGACTGGATAAGATCATGGCCAGGGCAATAGGCACGGCCTCATTCACTTTGACTAGGATTCCTATAAGCCTTGATAAAATAAAGGCAATCCCCAGGGGTAGGACAGAGGCCAGGGACATAAAAACCATGGAAAATCTACTTTTAATAACTTCCATATCTGTTTTCCAGTCTAGGTCCAGGGTTTTTAAGTCATAATAAAGGCCCACCAAATTTCCAAAGAGGTTGGAGGAAAGGCTGGCCAGGGCTAGACAAAGAATAGCCCCTAGGGAAAAGTCAAAGGCATGGCCTAGGAGGATTGAAGTGACAATTAAGGGAACCAGGGGAAAGGTCATGCCCAGGAGGAGTTTTCCCAGGGCCATATCCCAAAAGCTCAAGGGAAAGGCGGCCAGGTTTTCAAAATTTTTCCCTTCCAAGGAAAAAGAGCAGTAGGTGGTTTGGCTGGAAACGGCAAAAAAGCAAATTCCATAGACCACAAGGAGGCCATTTCCCCAGTCCAGGCCTGGAGAGGCTTGGCCCACCAGGCTCTTGTAGTCTACAAAGAAGGTGGATAGGCCAATCAAAAGGAGGATCAAGGGATTGGGAATCGTGTTTGTAACATAGTTACTCCTCCAAAGATAGTGCTTGAGCTCCTTCCGGTAAAGACTTTTCCAAAGGGGTCTTTTTTGAAAAGTGATTTTTCCCTGTTTTTTATCTTTTTCCTTTCTTTGGTAAAAATACTTAAAATAATTTTTGGAGATGAAGTAAAAAATCAGACCTCCCACAAGGGTATCCATGAAGACAAGGCCTAAGAAGGCCAGGAAGGACTGGCCCTTGTAAATCTTCACTAGGCAGATTAAGGGAGGATAGTAGGCCAAAAGGGCTGACCGGATTTCCTTCCAATAGGGGAGGAGGACCTTTGTAAATTCCTTCATATTGGAAAGAAAATAAAAATAGCCAAAAAAGAAGACAACCATCATGACCACCCGGGCCAGGGTCTTCATATTGTGGAAGCGAAAGCTCTTAATGGCCTGGGTAGAAAGGAGGACTCCTAGTAAATTGGGGATAATCGGAAGGAGGAAGATGGTTAAGATATTCATGAGAAAGACCAAGGGGCCTCCCTTAACTCCCAAAAAGATACTTGGGATAATGAAGATTAAAAAGGAGTAAAAGAGGGCATCCAGGTAGATGCCAATAAATTTGGACCAAAGAATTTCACTTTCCTTAAAGGGCATGGGAAAGAGGATTTCAAATTCTTCTTGGCCAAAAAGGTTGTTGGACCCGTTGGATATGCCCGTAAAAAAGACAATAAGGGTGACCACTAGGCCGAAAATCAGGGGAATTTCCCCCTCTTGCTTGGCATCGATTAAAATAAAGGTAAAGAGGGAGGAGTAGACTAGGATAGAAAAGCCTACAATAATCATGAGGACCAGGTTGGATAATTTCCGTCCACTGGCCTTGGTCTTCTTAAAGAGCCTCTTCCATTCCAGCTTTAATAAGAGTTTTAAATACCTAGGACGCATGGTTCATCAGCTCCATAAAAATTTCTTCCAGGGAGGCATCCTGGGTAACCTGGCTGGTTGTCCCTTCCTTGACAATTTTACCGTCTCTTAAAATAGCCACCTTGTTGCAGAGTTTTTGGGCCACTTCCAGGACGTGGGTGGAAAAGAAAATAGCCGCTCCCTCATCCACCATTTTATGGAAGACTTCCTTTAAATAATGGGTGGCTGTCGGATCTAGGCCCACAAAGGGCTCGTCTAGGATTAAAAGTTTGGGCCTATGGACCAAGGCGGCAATAATGGCCAGCTTTTGCTGCATCCCATGGGAATAGGAAGAAATTTTAGATCCTAGGTCCTGGGTCAAGTCAAAAACCTGGGCCAATTCCAGAGTCCTCTCTTCCCGGTCTTTTTCGCTGACTCCGTAGACATCGGCAACAAAATTAATATAATCTATGCCTGTTAGGAATTCATAGAGTCTGGGGTTGTCTGGAATATAGGCGGACACTTGCTTACAGGCCAGTGGGTCTTCGCGGATATCCTTGCCGTCAATGTAAATATTGCCTTCTTCATAGTCCAAAAGGCCCATAATGCACTTAATGGTGGTGGTTTTTCCGGCTCCATTTTTCCCTATAAAACCATAGATATCTCCTGCTTCAATATTTAGGTCCAGGCCATGGAGGACTGGACGGCCATCATAGGCCTTGACCAATTTTTCTATTTTTAGCATTTTTCCCTCCTTGTCATTTCATCTTTCTAAGCCTAGTATATCTTATTTTTTATTTTTTGCATAGAAATTCCTTCCTCCGCAAGCCTTTTTCCTGGATGTTTTTCCATACAAAAACCACCGGCCTGGGACCCTCTCTTTTTTGCAAGTCCAATAAAGAGAGGCTTCCACGACACCGGTGGTTTTTCTTACAGCTTATTCTCCAAAAATAGATTCTTCATCATCTGGCAAAAATTGCCTTCTGGGATTGGAAAATTTTTCTTTAAAGTTTTCTTGGGCCCCCTTGGCAGAAGAGGCCAGTTCTTGGAAGTTTAAAGTTCCTTCCTTTTCCTTGCCATCTCGAATATAGGTGACCTTGGCTTGGTCTCCCAACTTATAGGCATAGAGACTTTTCTTGAGACTGGAGGTATCCTTAATCTCCTTGTCCCCTATTTTTGTAATAACATCTCCCTGTTGGAGGCCGGCCTTGGCAGCCGTTCCATTGGGATAGAGGTCCATGACCACAGCTCCCTTGTCCACCTTGACCCGGACCCGGTAGCGGTCTTGGACGTCACTAGGATTGGCCACAACCACACCTAGAGAGACCGTTTCATAGGTCCCTGTCTTAATAATTTGGTCCACAATGGGCTTTAGGGTGTTGATGGGAATGGAAAAGCCCAGGCCTTCTGCAGAAGAAATCTTGGCCGTATTAATTCCAATCACTTCTCCCTTGCTATTAAAGAGGGGGCCTCCACTGTTGCCTGCATTAATGGAGGCATCTGTTTGGATGAGGCCGTCAATATAGGACCCTTGGTCCGATCCTACGGTCCGGTTTAAGCCAGAAATAATTCCCATGGTCACAGATCTTTGAAGGTCCAGACCCAGGGGGTTTCCAATGGCCACAGCTGGCTCCCCAATTTGGATTTTATCGGAATTTCCCAGGTCCACTGGCGTCAGGGCCTTGTCCGTGTCTACCTTAATGACGGCTAGGTCCAGGTTTGCATCTTCCCAAAGGACTTTGCCTTGCTTTTGACTTCCATCATTAAAAAGGGTAGTCACCGTTTCCTTGCTCCTATTGGCCACCACATGGGCGTTGGTGACAATATAGCCCTTGGCGTCCACAATAAAACCGGACCCGGACCCTTGGACGGCCATGGGACCGAAAAAGGTGTTTTGGACACTTTCTGTGGTAATCCCCACGACAGAATCCATGGACTTGGCGGCCACTGCCTGGCCTACAGAGGCTGTATCCTGGGTATTAATTTCCAGCCTTTGTCCCTTGCCGGTTTGGGGCACTTCCTGCCTTACTTCCGGTGCCATGGCCCGGTAGGTCAGGCTGGACCCAATGCCTCCTCCGATTAAGGAGCAGACCAAGGCTAAAACAATGGTGGATTTATTCTTCCTTTTCCTTCCCTTTTTTTCTTCTCTATACAATCTGGCTTGGTTTTCATAGTAATTTTGATCCTTAAATGGTTCTTGATTCATGCTAACCATCCTTTCTTTTCTCTTAAGCCTAGTCTACCCATCAAATATGTAGTTTTTGTGAAATCCACCTGTCTTTTAAGGAAAATTTGGAAAAAGGAATTTCTTTGATACAAATTGGTAAATTTGGGTATCCATAAGGATGAAAGGATGTGTAATAATGATTAAAGATACTGTACTTGCTCGCCGGACTGTGCGCCGGTTCACTGATGAACAAATCTCCAAGGAAGAATTAAATGACCTTCTTATGTACGCTTCTATGGCTCCCTCCAATGGAAACGCCCACCCTGTAGAATTTATTGTGGTTTCCGATAAAGAGGACCTGGACTATTTAAGTAAAATTGATAAGTTTGGAGCAAAGCACATTGCCAATGTTCCCCAACTAGTTCTTTTTATTGCCAATAAGAGCCTTTGTAAGTATTGGGTCCAAGAAGCTTCTATGACCGCCGCCTTCTTCCAACTTTTGGCTGAAGATGCTGGCTGGAATACAGGCTACATTCCCTTTAATGAAAACAAGACCGACGACAAGGAAGATGCCGAAGACTATGTTCGTAAACACTTTGACATTCCTGACAACTATGGCGTCCTTGCCATGGTGGCCCTTGGAAAGAAAGACGAACGGGTCCGGAAGAGAAAAGAATTCCCCATTGACGAAAAAATACATGAAGGCAAATTTTAAAAAAGCGCCCCGGCAAGGGGCGTTTTTTCATGGCTTTAAGGCCTATCTTTTATATTGAAATTCCGGTTGATAGCGAAGACCTTCAAAAAATACCAGGGCATGTTCCAGGTCGTGGTATTTAAAGCCTTGGTCAAAGGCATTTTTCCGTTGTTTAGATGTCCCATGGGTAAAGCTATCTGCATTGACCTCTTGGCCGCTCATTTTTTGAATCCGGTCATCCCCAATAGAGGCCGCGGCCTTCATGGCCTCCTCAATATCCCCTTGGTCTAGGTAGCCCTTTTCTTGGACAGAATGGGCAAAAAGTCCAGCAAAGTAATCGGCCTGGAGTTCCATGGCTACAGAATACTTATTATAGTCTGCCTCTGGTAGTTGTTTCCTTAAAGGTTGAATTTGCCCCAAGATATTTAATTGGTTTTGCACATGGTGACCAATTTCATGGGCCAACACATAGGCAAAGGCAAAGTCCCCTTCAGCCCCAAAGGTATTTTTTAAATCATTGTAAAAAGAAACATCCATATAAACTATTTTGTCTATTGGGCAGTAAAAGGGCCCCATCTTGGCTTGGGCAAGGCCACATCCAGATTGGGTTGCCTGGTTAAATAAGGTCATCTTAGGTTCAGTATAGGTAAGCCCATATTCATGAAATTTTTCATGCCAAACATCTTCCGTGTCTGCTAGAACGACGGATAAAAAATCTTCTAAGACTGCTTGGTCTCCTGAGGTCTGGCTTTGGTTTTGCTGAACAGCTGTCCCTTGCTGGGGTAGGCTCGATGGATTTCCTCCCAGTAAAAAATAGAGGAGCAGGATGACAACACCGCCAATTCCTCCTCCAAAGACTAGAGGACTTCCTCCGCCTCCTCCTCTTTGGACATTTGAACTCTTTCTTCTTCCTTGCCACTTCATAAAATCCCCCTAAATTTCTAGTAAATATCTAATGTCTTCCTTTGATGCATGAAAATCTACTGGCTCCTAAGCCAGAGAAAGCTCAATTTTTATTGGTCTTCCGGCTCGTGGTGGATAATGGAGACAAACTTGTCCCCCTCCTTAATTTTACGGACTCTTTTTTCAAAGTCCATCCGAGACACCCAAATTTGCCGGCCACAGCCCAGGCACTTTAACTTCATATCGGTCCCCTTCCGTAAAATTTCCCATTGGTTTTCTCCACAAGGATGGCCCTTTTTTAAGCTGACAATATCTCCTAGTTCATAGTAGTACATAAATCCTCCCTTATTCCTTGACTAATTTATGGACCCAAATTTGCCGATTTTGGTAGGAAACCACTAGGTCCCCCTGGACCTTGGTCTTGTCCATTTCCTTCCCCAGGGCCTGGTAAAAAGCTCCCTTGGTGGTTAGGTTTCCAGCCACTTCTCCCCCAGCTGTTGCATATAAAGCCCCCTCATTATCAAAGAAGTCTTCGGCGTTCATGGATAAAATATCCTGCTTTTCTTCCTCCAACTTTTTATTGTAGCTGGAGATGATTCCTGAATGGAGAAGGTAGATTTTCCCCTTTTTGTAGACTAGGCCAGAGGCCAGGGGAATGTCTACTTCCTGGCTTTCCCCATCCTTGACGGCAATCAGTTTTTGCTCTGTAGCCAGGTAAACCCGGTCCTTGTCCTTAAAGAGACCGATGGAGACCTGGTTTGGAAAGTCCATACTTTCCATTTTTTGATTTTTTATATAGAGCCTGGTCTTGTAGCCAGCTGCAGAAGTGGACAGTTCGCTGACAGCAAAGTCTTCCGGTCCTAAAACATGGAAGTGGAGGATGAAGTTGTCGGTTTTAAAAATCTGGACCAGGTCTTTTCCCTGGACCAGGTAGAGGGTTTCATAGTTTTCTCCCTTGCAGTGGACCAAGGTTTGGCCCTCTTCTTCCTGGACTTGAAAAATGCCCTCCTCCAGGGTCAAGTCCACTTCATTCCGCCCATTTTTATCCAAGATTTCCAGGTTCTGGTCCCCAGGCCGGTAAAAGTAAACCTGGTCCTGGCCGATAAAAAGCTTTAAATTTTCCCGGCTCCGGTCCACCCTGGCCTTCCGCTGGCCCTCCTGGTCATAAATGCTTAAAAAATCTCCATCCCAAAGGACCACATTTTGTCCCAGGGGGCCGGCATTGACAATGTCCTCTTTTACTTCCTTATGAAATTGTAATTTTGCTATTTTTTTACTTGTCCCTGGCTTAAAAAAATATAGGCTTAAGCCCAGGCCTAGGGCCAGGACAAGAACAAGTAGCCTTTTCCTTCTTTTCTTTTTCAAAGGTCCTCCTTAAAGTTTAGAATGGCTTCCTTTAAAGCCAAGACACTTTTCTCAATATCTTCTTCTAAAAGCCGGCCAAAACCTAAGACCAGGCAGGGCTTTGGGCTGGTCAGCTTATCCAGGCGAAATTCATAGAGGCCCCGGAGGGCAAAACTCCTTTCCTGTAAATAGTCCACCAGGTCCTTTTCCGGGAGCTTTTTATCTAAGTACAAGAGAAGGTGGAGGCCCGCTTCCTCTCCCCCAATCTTTGCCTGGGGAAAGGCCTCTTTCAAAGCCTGTACCAGGGTTTCCCGCTTCCGGCGATAGTGGTTCCGCATCCGGTTTAAGTGCTTTTCAAAGTTCCCCTTTTGGATAAAGATCTCCAGGGCCCTCTGGCTAGCCGCCGACACAGGACACTTAAAGACCGTCAGTCTTTCCAGGTATTCCTCCTTTAAGTTTTGAGGAAGAACCATATAGGAAATTCGAAGAGAAGGAGAAATGGACTTGGAAAAAGACCCCATATAAATCACTCGGTCCCCCACGTCCATACTTTTTAAGGAAGGAATAGGCCGGCCACTGTAGCGAAATTCTGAATCGTAGTCATCCTCCACAATATACCGTCCCGGCGCCTTCCCGGCCCAGGCCAGGAGGTCCTGGCGGCGAGACAAGGGCATGATACACCCTGTAGGGAACTGGTGGGAGGGGGTGACACAGGCAATACTTGCTCCACTTTCTTCTAATAAATCTGTCCGCATCCCCCACCGGTCCAGGCCGATAGGGGTAAACTTTTGGTCCCCGGCCTTAAAAATATGGCTTAAGCGCTCATAGCCCGGATTTTCCACGGCAAAGATAGATTGAGGACTGACCATTTGGTTAATGAGGAAGAATAAAAACTCCGTCCCGGCAGAAATCACAATTTGGGAAGGGTGAACATTGACGCCCCGGCTGGAATAAAGGTAGTGAGCAATTTCCTGGCGGAGACTCCAACCTCCTTGGGGGTCCGGGTCATTTAAAAAGTCTGTCCCCTTTTCCACAGCCTCCCGGTAGGCCTTCCGCCACAGGCTATAGGGAAAGAGGCCCTCGTCAATGGTGTTAAAGGAAAAATCATAGGTCACTTTTTTTCTCTTTTCCTCCTGGTCCCACTTTTTAGGCCGGTTCTTGGGCTTGTAGAGGAGGTCGAAATTTTCTACAAAATACCCCTTCCGCTCCAGGCTCTTTAAGTAGCCCTCATCCACCAATTGGTTGTAGGCATCGGTCACAGTATTTAAGGAAATATTTAAAAAATTGGCCAGAGACCGCTTGGAAGGCAGCTTGGACCCAGGAGTCAGGTGGCCCAGGTGGATTTCCTCCTTAATATAGGCATAGAGCTGCTGGTAAAGGGGCACAGATAATTCCGGCTTTAAATCAGGGCAGAGCATAAAAACACATCCTTTAAAATTATTATACTAAAGAAAGACCTAAAAATCATCTAGGCGAACGAGTTTTAATGTGATAGTATAAAAACGAACTGTGAACAAAAAGGAGGTTCTATATGGAAGAAAATAAAAAAAGTCTCTCAAGAGAAGACCGTTACAAGCATATGAATACCAAACGTTGGGTGGCCGTAGGCCTCGCCCTTTTACTCCTGGTCCTGTCCGCTATTGGATCAGGTATTGGGAGTAAATTAAAAAAAGACAGGGATGACCAGGCCAAGAAGTTTATGAATAAGCTAGTTGCCAGTGAACAAAGCTACACAGAAAGTGTCCTCCAAGGAACGGATGCATCCAACCGTCTCCTCCTAGTCCCCATTAAGGGAGTTATTGGCCCCAGCAATGGCAATGCTTTTCTAGCTTCAGCTGACTACAACCAAGAAAAAATCCTAGCCACCCTGGACCAGGCCAAGGAGGATAAAAATTTACGGGGGATTGTCCTGGAAATCGACAGCCCTGGAGGAGCTGTTTTCCAAGCAGCCCAAGTCTACGACAAGGTCATGGAAGTTAAAAAGGAAACAAAACTTCCTGTCATTGCCGTCATGGACTCCATGGCCGCCAGTGGAGGTTACTACATTGCCTGTGCTGCCGACAAGATTTATGCGGCCAATGAAACCATTACAGGGTCCATTGGGGTCATTATGTCCAGCTTAAACCTTTCCGGTCTCCTGGAAAAATATGGCATCCAAGATACCACCATTAAGTCCGCTGCCCACAAGGATATTGGGTCCCAAACCCGGCCCATGACCGATGAAGAACGGGAAATCTTGCAAAACTATATTAACTCTGCCTACAACCGCTTCCTGGATGTAGTGGCCAAGGGCCGGAAGAAGACCAAAGAGGAAATCCGTCCCCTAGCTGATGGCCGGATTTTTGACGGCGTCCAAGCGAAAAATGTTGGTTTAATTGATGAAATTGCCTACCTGGACCAAGCCCTGGCTGCCTTTGAAAAAGACCTAGGCCACAAGGATATGGAAGTCTATACCCTAGATGCCCCCTTCTCCTTTAACAAGTTGGGCTTTCCCTTTGGAGCTACCAGTAAATCCAGGCAAAAAGACCCCGTTACGGAAGAAATCCAAAACCGCCTCTCGGCCCCCAAGGCCTACTATATCTACGGAGGTGAACGCTAATGCCCCTTATCAACCATGGGCCTGGACCAAACCAAGCCCCCAAGGATACCGGTCCTCTAGTAGACCAAGGGATTCCCAGTCCAGAAGAACCCAGTCCCCAAATTTACCAAAAAGTAAAAATGGACCAACGGGTCCTGGCAGGATTTTTCCTCCGCTTGGTTGCCTATCTTATTGACCTAGTCCTGGCCAATAGTCTAGCCGGAGTTTTTACCACCTTCCTAGGCTCTGACGGTCCCTTAAAAACCATTTTATCCAGCCTAGTTTTTCTGGCCTACTTTGTCCTCTCCACAGGACTGGGCCATGGCCAAAGTCTGGGAAAGATGATTCTGGGCCTTAAAGTCATTAAGACCAATGGAGAGAGCCTGACTTGGACGGATATCCTGGTCCGGGAAGGCGCCTGCCGGTATATTTTAAAGAAAATTCCCCTTCTCTATCTCCTGGTCCTCTTTACAGAGGAAAAGCAACACCTGGGAGACCTGATTTGCGACACCCTTGTAATAAAGGAAGCCTATGAAGACGATCTTTTTTACAAGGAAAACTATGTCTACCCCAACTACCAAACATCCTATATTAAAAATAACTAAGATAAAAAAGATGCCCTTCGAACTTTTGACAAGTGTCCGCCTAGGGCATCTTTTTACGTGTTTACATTTTATGAACTAAGCTTTTTCCCTTTCCTTTTTATCTGGCATTTGGGCAAGGACAATGGCCACCATCATAATGGCACAGCCCATAAGTTCTCTGGCCGTCATCATTTGGCCTAGGAAAATCACTCCTGAAATGACCGCAAAGACACTTTCTAGACTTAAAATCAGAGAAGCCACTGTAGGATCGGTATTTCTTTGAGCCACAATTTGTAGGGTGTAGCCTATGCCTGAAGACATAATTCCTACATAGAGGATGGGGAAGGCTCCTTCAAGAAGGCCTGGAAGAGAAATGGTCTCTGTAAAAAGTGCCATAAGAAGGGAGCAAATCCCGGCCACTAGGAATTGGATACAGGACATCCGGACCCCATCTACCTTAGGCGAAAAGTGGTCAATGACTAAAATGTGGATGGCAAAAAAGGCTGCACAGACTAGGAGAAGTTGGTCTCCCTTGCCAATTTTAAAGCCTCCCTTAAAGCTTAAGAGATACATCCCTAGAGCTGCCAAGAAGACACAGAGCCAAATTTTTGGAGATACCTTCTTTCCTAGGAAAAGGCCAAACAAGGGAACAATAATAATATATAAGGCCGTAATAAAACCTGCCTTTCCTGCTGTGGATTGAACAATTCCTATTTGTTGGAAAGTCATGGCCAAGAACAGGGCCAGACCACAGCAAATCCCCCCTAGGATTAGGGCCTTAGAATCTCCCTTGACCTCTTCTACTTCTCCCTTTTTCTTCCGGTAGTGGCTTAAAAAAGGAATGACAAAAGCCAACAAAAACAAGGCTGCTACAAAATTCCTGGAAAAATTAAAGGTGTGGGGACCAATTTGATCCGTAACGCCAACATACTGGGCAACAAAAGATGTTCCCCATATTAAAGCTGTTATAAAAAGTAAACCATTTCCATAGATTCGTTTCTTCATCTCCTACCTCCTTTTCATCTTGTCTTGATTGTACCATAAGTAAAAGTCAAAGGCCAAGGAGAATCTTCCAGGTCTTAAAAAGTCTATGAAAATCCACCCTAATCAAGGTCTAATTTTCCTGTTTTTAAAGGCCTGGAGGTCTTAATGAAAATGTTTTTCCTTTTCTTACAAATCTTTACCTATTTTTAAATCCTTTTTTAGGTTCAATTTTTTTATTTTTTTATATATACCCCTGATTTCCTTGTATTTCAACCTGTTTTTAAATAAAAAATTAGTCTATTTTTTCACAATCGCCATTTAAAGAGCTTTACGGGGATTTTATGGAAAATCGTTTTCTTTTCTCTCGAAAAAGTAGTTTACTTTTAAGGGAAATGGTAGTACACTAAAGATAGTTCTTTAAGGTTGCTGTTTGCAGCTTGGTCTGCAAACTCTATTTAGGAGGAAAACGAATTATGGAAAACAATCAAGACGTAAAGAAAAAAGACGTGGATTATAATCCTAGGAAGGCCAATTTAGGAGAAGCCCTTATTGTATTCTTTCTATTAATTGGTATCATGTCCGTCAGTATCTTAGTGTTTGAAGTAGACCCTCACGTTCCCATGTTCTGTGGCGTTATTATTGCCGCCCTAATGGCCTTAAAAATTGGTTATAAGTGGGATGACATTGAACAATCCATGGTCAAAGGGATTACCCAAGCTCTGCAATCTATTATTATCTTAGCTATTATTGGGATCCTTGTTGGTGTTTGGATTTCAAGTGGTGTTGTACCGAGTATGATTTACTATGGTCTTTCCATTTTAAGTCCGTCAATCTTCTTAATCGCTACAGTGCTTATTTGCTCTATTACATCCTTGGCCACCGGGTCATCCTGGGGAACTGCCGGAACTATGGGGATTGCCCTTATGGGGATTGCTCATGGGATGGGAATTCCAGCTCCTATGACTGCTGGTGCTATTTTATCCGGTGCCTACTTCGGAGATAAGATGTCTCCATTATCTGATACCACAAACCTAGCACCTGCTATGGCCGGTACTGACGTATTTACCCACGTTAAAGCCATGGTTAAGCCTACAGTCACATCTTACATTCTTACACTTATCATCTTTGGTTACTTCTCTGCAAAATACGGAAAAGCTGGTGCCGATACTTCTGCCGTTACAAACCTTCAAGAAGGTTTAGCAAACACTTTTAATATCAACCCCGTACTCCTTTTACCACCTGTAGTCGTAATTGTAGCCATTGCCCTTAAGATTCCTGCTATCCCAGGGATTGTACTAGGGATTCTAGCTGGTTGTGTCCTTGGACCAATCTTCCAAGATGGCTTTACTCTAGGAACCATTATGGACGCTGGGAAAGCTGGTTACGTTTCCGAAACTGGAATCGAATCTCTAGACTCCCTACTCACTGCCGGTGGTCTAGAATCCATGATGGACTCCATTGCCTTAACCATCATCGCCATGATGTTCGGTGGGATTGCAGAACGCTGTGGTATTCTTGAAACCATCATCAACACCTTTATCCATAAGGTTAAAAGTGCAACTGGTCTAGTTGCTACCACCCTTTTAACTTGCTTCTTAAGTAACGTCACTATGCCAGAACAATACATCTCCATTGTAATTCCTGGCCGGATGTTTGCTGATATCTACAAAGAACGTGGCTACCATCCCAAGATGTTATCTTCCACTCTAGAAGCCAGTGGTACTGTAACTTCATCCATGGTTCCATGGAACACTTGTGGGGTTTATATGACTAAGATCTTAAAAGTACCTACAGTCCAATATGTTCCCTACCTATTCTTTAATATCTTAATGGTTGTCTCCACTCTCGTCTTAACTGCTATTGGTCAAAATACCTTCTATGCAAAAGACGACCCAGATACCATTATCAATTTTGAATAACCTTTTTAATCATTAAAACCTTAAAGGCCAAAAAGCACTCCCTAGTGGGGTGCTTTTTTTCTGTTCAAAATTTGCCTCACCCTATTTAAAAGAATCCTCTCTAGGCTGATTTTTCCAGTTAAGCTCAAGGGCCTTGGCCTATTTTTTTAGGGAATTTTTTTAAAGCCAGGCCCCCGAAAGTCTTATTCAATTTTTAGGGTCCTGAGTAAATCTAATGCAGCCAATCTTTATTGGTAAAATAATCGTCTTTCCTCAACCACAAGCTTAAAAATTATTTAAGCCAGATTATCTTCCAAGCCAGAAGCTTTCTCCTCACTATCTCCCTCTAATTCCAGCTAAGGATTCTTTTAGAATTTTTCTTTCCTAAACACTAAGTCTATTCCTAGGCCCTAACCAAACTTAAACAAAAGACTTTGTCCTTCCTCTTTTCTTTTGGATGCTAGAATCCAAGATGGACTCCATTTCCTTAACCATCATCGCCATAATCTTCGGTGGATTGCAGAAGGCTGTGGTTTCCTTGAAACCATTATCAACAGCTTTATCCATAAACTATAGCCTTTTTCTATAACCTCTTTACAGGTTTCTTTACCCATGACCTATGGCTTTCTTCTTCCTTTTTTATTTTAAGACTGGGAAAAGGACCTTCCTCTTTAAATTTTTCCTAAAAAAATAAAAAGAACCCCTCCACTGGCCTTTCAAAGACAAAAGCCCTCAGGCCTGGAATTTAGAGGATTTTCCTGGACTTCCTGAAAAATTTAATATAATGAAAATGTTGCCACAGAAAAAATTTTTTCTAGTTTTTCTTGTCTTTTCTTTGTCAAACAGAAATGTTTAAGTTTTATTTTTTTCATCTTCTCAATCCAGCTAATAACAATATGTCTGAGCTTTTAGCCCTCCCTTGCAAGAAGACATTTTTCTAGCAAATCCCCCTTGAAATTTGTCAAAAAATGATACATCGTTTTCTTAAAATCAAAAAAACTGTTTACTTTTATTTCAATATCATATAAACTGTATGTATAGACAAGGTATCTAGTTTTTAGATGCATGTACGCCTATCCATTTTTGAACTTAGGAGGAAAACGAAATTATGGAAAAAAGTCAAGACACCAATCAACAGGTTGACTACAATCCAAGAAAAGCGAACCTTTTAGAGGCTCTTTTCGTATTTATTCTGTTGATCGGAATTATGTCCGTCAGTATCTTAGTCTTTGAAGTAGACCCTCACGTTCCCATGTTTGCCGGGGTTATTATCGCCGCTTTAATGGCCTTAAAAATTGGTTATAAGTGGGATGACATTGAACAATCCATGGTCAAAGGGATTACCCAAGCTCTGCAATCTATTATTATCTTAGCTATTATTGGGATCCTTGTTGGTGTTTGGATTTCAAGTGGTGTTGTACCGAGTATGATTTACTATGGTCTTTCCATTTTAAGCCCATCTATCTTCTTAATCGCTACAGTGCTTATTTGTTCTATTACATCCTTGGCCACTGGGTCATCCTGGGGAACTGCCGGGACTATGGGGATTGCTCTAATGGGGATTGCTCATGGGATGGGAATTCCTGCTCCTATGGCTGCCGGTGCTATTTTATCTGGTGCTTATTTTGGAGATAAGATGTCTCCATTATCAGACACCACAAACCTAGCTCCTGCTATGGCCGGTACTGACGTATTTACACATATTAAAGCTATGGCCAAACCAACCATTATATCCTATATCCTTACATTGGTTATTTTTGGAGTCTTTTCTGCAAAATACGGAAAAGCCGGTGCCGATACTTCTGCTATTACAAGCCTACAAGGCGGCTTAGCAGATGCCTTTAATATCAGCCCTGTATTACTTTTACCACCTGTTGTTGTAATTGTAGCCATTGCCCTTAAAGTTCCTGCTATTCCAGGAATCGTTCTTGGAATCCTAGCTGGATGTGTTCTTGGACCTATCTTCCAAGATGGCTTTACTCTAGGAACTATTATGGACGCTGGAAAAGGTGGATACGTTTCTGAAACTGGCGTGGAAGCCCTAGACTCTCTATTAACAGCCGGTGGTCTAGAATCCATGATGGACTCCATTTCCTTAACCATCATCGCCATGATGTTCGGTGGGATTGCAGAACGCTGTGGTATTCTTGAAACCATTATCAACACCTTTATTCACAAACTAAAGAGTGCAACTTCTCTAGTAGCTGCTACTCTTCTTACTTGTCTATTAAGTAATATTACTATGCCAGAACAATACATCTCTATTGTAATTCCTGGCCGGATGTTTGCTGATATCTATAGAGAACGTGGCTACCATCCCAAGATGTTATCTTCCACTCTAGAAGCCAGTGGTACTGTAACTTCAGGGATGATTCCCTGGAATACTTGTGGGGTTTATATGTCTAAGGTCTTAAAAGTGCCTACTGTCCAATATGTTCCCTACCTATTCTTTAACCTTTTAATGCCAATCGTAACTCTCATCTTAACTGCTCTCGGACCCATTGTCTTCTATGCAAAAGATGATCCAGAAACAATTGTAAGCTTTGATTAAAAGGAAGCTTAATCCTTATAGGATAGGAAAACCACCGGTTTGGCCGGTGGTTTTCTTTTGGTCTTTTAAAGAAAGGCCTACAGGCCTTCCTGGTCTTGTGAGAAGTTTCTTCTAAAGAAAGCTAGGGGTCTTTCAAAGGTCCCTTCCATGGGGATTTTTTTGCCAAAGCTCAACTTTCCTTGCCTTTATGGATGAAAAAGGAAGCCTGAATCGAGAAGGCTTCCTTTTTTTCATATTTTCAGTATCTGGCCCTTGCCCTTTAACCCATCTTCAGGTCCTCATAGAGGGTCTCTAGGCGACTTGTCAAAAACCTCCGCCACAACAAGGGCCCAGTTCCAAGCTAAGCTGTCACCTGCCCTTTAGGGCTTATTTTCCTGACTTCTTTATGAAAAGGCCCAGAAGAAAGACCAGGGCTGCAGGAACCAACATCATCAAGGCATTGACCTCAATCCACAGGGAAAAAGGCGCAGAGTTTGCTGGGTCTTGGTAGCGGGTGTAGTCAAGGATGGTCTTCCCAATAAATCCAAGAACTAAAACCAGGCTTAGAAAAGTGCAAAGCCCTGGTAGTTTTTTCTTCATACAATCAGTTTCCTTCCTTTAAGCAGGGTCAATCCCGTCTTTTTTAGGGCTCCGAACATAAAAATTATAAATTCCATAGGCTACGACTCGGTCTTCCTGGATAATATCCACTTCTAGGAGGACGGTCCGTTTCGTTCTATTTTTCAGCCTGGCCTTAGCATAGATCCTTCCCTTTTCAACAGGATAAAAATAATCCATGGACCCCTTTAGGGTCACTCCATTGCTGCCAATGGCATAGGCAAAGCTTCCTGCCGCGTGATCTCCAATGGAGTAGAGAAGGCCTCCATGGACACTGCCAATGGGATTTAGGGTCTTTTCGTCACAATTTACGGAAATCACCAGGCCCTCATCACTTAGGTCCTCAAATTCAAAATTAAAATTTCCATTATAGCCCACCTGGCGCGTCCGAAAGTGGGCTATAAATTCTTCCTTATCTACTACAAGTAGGGACATAAATCCTCCTTATAAAAATGTCATTTGTTCAATTCCCCTGTCCATTAAATTATTTAAGCTACAGCCTACCAGGCGTAGGGGGGCTTTTAAAGCCAACTTATCTATTAAATCCCTACAGACGGCAAAAGTGTCTTGCCAGCGGTAGACAGGCTCTCTTAGGGTCTTAGACCGGGTATAGACTTTAAAGTCCTTGGTCTTGAGCTTAATACTCACTGTGGCTCCCTGGATGCCCTTTTTTAGGGACTCTTCTTCTAATTCCTGGCACTGGGTTTTTAAAATAGCCAGGATATCCTCCCTCTTAGTTATAGGCTCATGAAAGGTTTCTTCCGTTCCCAAGCTCTTTCGTCGACTGTTCACTTCAACAGGCCTTGGGTCAATCCCTCGAATCCGCCGATACCATTGGAGGCCTGCCTTATGAAAGTGGTCTTGTAAAAAGTCCTGGTCTAGCTGGTAGAGGTCTTCCACAGTCCGGATTCCCATCCTGTGGAGGCGGTCTTCTGACCGACTGCCAATGCCATGAACCTTGGAGATGGGCAGGGGAAATAAAAGGTCCGGGATATCTTCTTCTTTAATCCAGAAAAATCCATCAGGCTTTTTCCAGTCACTAGCTAACTTGGCTAGGAATTTATTATAACTTAAACCAACGGAGATATTCAATCCCGTCTCTTCTTTAATTTTTTTCTTTAGGGCAAGACTTTTTTCTATTTCCCCTTCCTGCCAATGGCTCACATCCAGGTAGGCTTCATCTATAGAAACTTTTTCAATCCGTGGACTGAAGTCTTGTAAAAGGTCAAAGACCTCCTGGGATTTTTCCAGGTATTTTTTCCGGTGCATGGGAAGAATAATCAGGTCTGGACAAAGAGACTTGGCCATAAAAACGGGCATGGCGGAATGAACGCCAAATTTTCTGGCTGGATAATTGGCTGTAGTTAAAATTCCATCCTCCCGCTGCCCTCCCACAGCCAGGGGACGGTTTTTATATTCCGGATGGTCTAACTCTTCCACAGAAGCATAGAAGGCATCCAGGTCTACATGGAGAATTTTCATAGGCCACCTTTCCCTAATATAAAGGAAACTCCTCCCTGTCTAGGACAGAAAGGAGTTTCTCTCAAACACTAAAGGTTTTTAGCTTATTTGATTAATTTACGAACATCACCCATCATAGCGTGGGGAGCTGGTAAGTCAACCATTGTTTTTAAACCTGGAGTTGCATTAATGATGTTTGGAATGGAGTTAACGATCATAGCGTAAGTTCCTACACCACCTGGAACTTCTGGAGTAATAGCCATAGAAATGTTTGGTTCTCCCTTTAAGGTGATATAGTCTCCTGTGTCAACGCCTTCTAGTTGTGGTTCAACTTGTTGTGGATGGATCATTTCGATTTTCTTTTCGCCATCGCAGATACCATGACCTAGCATGTTTACACCAGCAACGTCGCCTGCTTGTACTTCAGCATAGGGTGCTTTACGATATACAGAAGAAACAATAGCGTCTTGAGAAGTTTCAATTTTTTCAAGGTTCCAACCAAAAGCTTCAGCAATCATGCTAATGGATTCATCAAATCCAACGTGGCCAGCAAGTTCGCCTTTTTCGTTTAATTCGTTGAAACGGTCAACAGTAAATCCAACACCTTGTTCTTCCATTACGGCAGGTCCGAATGGAGATAGGGAGTTTACACGACGAGCTGTTACGTGGTCTACAGATTCACAAGCACCAGAAAGAACAAGTACTAGGTAGTCCATGATTAGACCTGGGTTGATTCCTGTACCTAAAACAGATACGCCATTTTCTTTGGCAATTTTGTCCATTTTTTCAGCAAGTTCAGGTTCTTGAGCTTGTGGATAAGCCATTTGTTCTGCAGTTGTGATACAGTTAATTTTGTTTTTAAGGATGAATTCAATCTTGTCGTAAGCTTTAGCTGTGAAAGAGTCAGTAGCTAGTAATACAACATCAGCAGCGCCTGGTTTGATAATTTCAGCCTTGTCATCTACAAAAGTGATTTTAACATCTTCCTTGCCTGGGTATTCTTTTCCAAGAATTTCAAAGATACCCTTGCCAGCTTGTTTATCCCAACCGTCAATAACGCCTACAATTTCGATTCCTTCTTTTTGAAGAAGCATGTTTCCCATGCCTTTTCCCATGGAGCCAAAGCCCCAAATAATTACCTTAACGTTTTCTTCTCTCATTGTTTGCACCTCCGTTAATTTTAAATTTGGCCACTTGCCAAATTCTCTATCTATAGTATACTACACTTTTGTAAATATTCAAATAGTGAAAAGTAAAATATTTATTTTTTATTAAAGGCCATGATTCAGCAAATTATATCTTTATGAAATTTAATATAATGAATACTTCCCAGCCCCGGCCCGGGTCCCTTCCTTGAAAAATCCGCCCCTTTTCCAGGGAAATATGGTATGATGAAGGGGGAGGAAAGTAATGAAAAAATTTGCATTCTTTGATTTTGATAAAACAATTACTTGTGAACATTCCATTCTAAGTTTGATAAAATATGTCTTTAAAACCCATCCTATCCAGGCTCTTTTTTACGGAATGAAGGCCTTTTTTGGCCTTCTCCTGTCCCTTTTAACCAAGGACTACCGCTTTAGCAAAAATTCCGTCCTCCAGTGCTATTACCTTCTGAGTCCGGAAGAAAAAGACTTCTTCCTCCATGACCTCATGCCTAGGAAATACTACCAGGACGCTCTCAAAGAAATTACCTCTTTAAAGGCCAAAGGCTACACCCTCTACCTGGTTTCCGCCTCCATGGAGCCCTATTTAATTCCCCTAGGAGAGGCCCTGGGCTTTGACCATGTCTTTGGGACCCAGGTTGAAGGTAAAAGTATTGTAGGCGCCAACCACCGGCAGGAGGAAAAGGTTCGCCGTCTTAAGAAGTTTTTTGAAGAAGAAGGGATTGTCTTTCATAAAAAAGACTCTGTGGCCTACAGTGATTCCTATTCTGCAGACGAGCCCATGTTAAACCTTGCAGACCATAAATTTTTAATTAATTCTTCCTTTCGCAAGGAAGGTTTTACAAATTTAACTTGGTCCTAAATCTTTGATTAAAATTGTTTATCTTGGGTATCTATTCTTTAGAAAAGGGGGAAATTATGAACAAATCTATGACTGTTTCAGGCATGACCTGCCACAAGGACAGGGCCCATGCAAAGACGCTTATTGAAAGCTTTGAAGGTATTTCTAACGTTCATGTTGAAGGAAATACAGCAAGCTTTGACTATGATGAAACTGCTGATTTAAAGAAGGTCAAGGATGTTTTAGAATCCTTGGGCTTTCGTGTTGAATAAGTATGAGACAAAGAGTTGGGCCTGGCCCGGCTCTTTTTTTCTCTTCCTTGCCACCTCTTGACAGGAGGGAAGGCTGGGTTGTAAAATAAAGAAAATAAGCTACCGTGGCTCAGTCGGTAGAGCAACAGATTCGTAACCTGTAGGTCGGGAGTTCGATTCTCCCCGGTAGCTCCATAGAAAAATTAGCAATTCTAACTGTTATAGCCCTTAGCATTAAATTCAATGATTGCCTCGTGCAGGATAAAGTGTGGGATTGTTTTAGTTTATATTTTAATATGCAAAAAGCCTAGTAATCTTCATTGACTACTAGGCTTTTTTGAAGGGTTTTCTAATATAGGATTCATGAAAAAACAGGGGTTTTCCCATATTTTTACTGACTTTCTTCCCCAGAGCTTCCATCGTGGCGGACATAAATAGTATGGATATTTTCCTTGGACCAAAATTCTCCCACATACTGGGGTTTATAGCCCTTGTCTAGGTCCTTTCGATCTTCAAAGGCCGGCACGAGATAATAAAAGTCTTTTAGGGTATAGCCCTCAATATAGCCTCCTAATTCCTTATCTAGGGCTGTCCACAGGGCCTTGTCCACCTCTTCATCACTCCAAGTGGGCCTGTGGTTTAGGGCATTGGGATTTCTCTTTCCAAAAGAAAGGTAGTGGATGAGGCGGTCCGATTCATCCAAGACAACAATTCCTTGGTTGCCTGTAGTTTCAAGACTTTTATCAAAATACTCCCGGAAGTAAAAGGCAATTTTTTGGGTCCCCTTGTATTTTTTGGCCCAAACTAAGGTGAAGTTGGTTTCTTCTGTGTCAAAGGCGTGGTTGTCACTTAAGAGGTCGTTCATCTCTGTAATATAGACAAAGTACCTCCTGGCCATGTCTGCGCGCTCACTGTCCACCTCAATAAATTTAGCCGGCTTTTCATAGCGGAAGGGGTCTTCCTTAAGTAAAAGTTCCCGGACCATGGTTGCGCCCATTTCATAGTCCACCAAGTAGTCCCCCACTTCTGTCAGCTGGGAAATTTCCTTTTCCCCAACAAACATATTGATTCCTGGAAGGGCTTTTGAGGGGTCTTCCTTGTGGTTTGCCCCTTCAAGATAGATGTCTCCTCCATTGAGGGTCCCTAGCCGGTCTTCCCCTAGGGGGGTCTTATTTTTTTTGCTTACATCTTCTATTTTGGTTGTCACTTTTTTACTTGCTTCTTTTCCCTCTTGGACCAAGGAACTGGGGAGCCTGCCACAGGCCGTGACCAAGGCCAGGGAAAGAAGGATCATCATTTTTTTCATAGGACCTCCTATGCCCCTTATTGTACCATAAACCCTGCCTAAGAAACTACTTTTTTAAGACTAAAATATTCTCCGCTTCTGTCCTGGACAAGGTGGCAGCCTTGCCATTTAAGTGGACCTGCATATTGGCAGAAAACTTCTTATCAACCTGGATGTCCGTTCCAGGAACCAGGCCCCGGTGGTGGTAGTGGTCATAATTTTCT
The DNA here is from genome assembly GCA_001299455.1 of Clostridiales bacterium SIT11. Lineage (GTDB taxonomy): Bacteria > Bacillota > Clostridia > Tissierellales > Peptoniphilaceae > Urinicoccus. The sequence continues at coordinate 809,278 of CYUK01000003.1, forward strand.
TCATCTAAAATTCGGTCTATCCAATAAGTCCCTTGGTCATAGGTCCACAAGTTTTCGCTGTGCAAGTTTTCCTTGGTATTTAAAAAGATCGTCCCTCCATGGGGGCAGGTCTTGGGATAGGCCAGGTAGCGGTTTAAACGTTGGATTAAATCTTCATCGGAAACATGCTCCAGGCTTACAGCCAGCTGGTGGACATCTTCTGGAGGATAGTCCAGCTTGGTCAGTAAAAAGGTCTCCCAAAGACGGTGGCGGCTTAGGACGTCCTTGACATAGGTCTCCCCCTTGTCTGTAAAGGTAATTTTATGGTTGTTGACCTGGACCCAATTTTTCTTCCGCAGCTTCCGGATCATTTCTGTTACAGAGGCAGGGGCCACATTTAGTTCTTGGGCGATTCTTTTGTTTGTTGCAAAGCCATATTTGACAATCAGTTCATAAATGACCCGCATATAGCCTTCTTGTTGCTTGCTCATAAACTTCATCCTTTAATCACTTTTATTAATTGATTCTTACTATCATTATACCCTATATTTTCTTTTTTGGCTAATAAAAACCTAATCTCGAGAGTTACTAGTAGCTGAAATGAATCGGTTCTATCATAAATGCTGGAGTTTCTCTAAACATCAACATTTACTGTAGCAAAAAAGCACCTCAAATTTGAGATGCCTTTGTGCAAATTGAAGAATTTTTTCGTTTCGATGGATGGTCAATGGGAATGGCCCCAAGGAGTCTCTTGGTATAGTCTTTCTTGGGGTTTTGGAAGAGGTTTTCTAGGTCTCCTGTCTCGACTAGCTGACCCTTTTCCATGACAGCCACCTGGTGGCAGAGGTTGGCTACTACAGCCAGGTCGTGGGAAATAAAAATATAGGTTAGGCCCAAGTCTTTTTGGAGTTTTTTCAAAAGATCTATAATTTGGGCTTGAATACTTACATCCAGGGCAGAGGTGGGTTCATCTAGGATGACCAGGTCCGGCTCCGTTACCAGGGCCCGGGCAATGGAAATTCTCTGCCTTTGGCCGCCGGAAAATTCATAGGGATAGCGTTGGTAAAAGTCTGGGGAGAGACCACAAAGCTCCATGGTTTCCTTGACCTTTTCCACCTGGTCTTCCTTTTTTCCTTTTTTTAAGTTTCTCAAGGATTCTAAAATAATCGCCCCTGCTGTAAAGCGAGGATTTAAGGAAGAATAGGGGTCCTGGAAGACCATTTGCATCCGAGGTCTCAGACTATGGAGATTTTTTGGAGACAGGGCATTGATGTCCTGGCCATCAAAGTAAATATGGCCCTCTACATCGGGATAGAGGCCCATAATGCACCGGGCCAGGGTGGACTTGCCTGAGCCGGATTCCCCCACAATCCCTAGGGTTTCTCCCTGGTCCAGGCTAAAGGAAACCTGGTCTACAGCTTTCAGAATTTCCTTTTTGCCAAGGAGATTTTTAGATAAAAGAAAGATTTTACTGAGATTTTCAACTTTTAAGAGTTCCTGGGCCATGGATTTTCCTCCCTTCTGGATTGGCAAAGGTGGATACGGTGTGGGTGGAGGATAGACTTAAGATTTCAAAGTCTTCTTCCCGATTAATTTCTTCCTGGGAAACCTCCACCTTGACACTTTGGAGGCTACTTTCAAAGTGGTCCTTGGAAAATTGAATGCTGGGTCTCGCTGCTAAAAGAGCCTGGGTATAGGGATGGGCCGGGTGGTCAAAAATATCAAAAACCGTCCCTTTTTCCACAACCCGACCCTGGAACATGACCACAACATAGTCGGCCATTTCTGCTACTACCCCCAGGTCATGGGTAATGAGTAGAATACTGGTCCCTACCTTGCCCTTTAATTGGTCTAAAAGGCAGAGGACCTGGGCCTGGATGGTGACATCCAGGGCTGTGGTGGGTTCGTCGGCAATTAAGAGCTTAGGCTCATTGGCCAAGCCCATAGCAATCATAACCCGTTGTCTTTGGCCTCCAGAGAGTTCATGGGGATAGGCCTTGACCATTTTTTCCGGCCTAGGCAGGTCCACTAATCTTAAGAGGTCCAAGATTTTTTCATCCAAGTCTTGGGCCTTGGGAGAGGCCACTTTTAGGGCTTCCTTAATTTGGTATCCAATAGTCAGGGCTGGATTTAGGGAAGTCATGGGTTCTTGGAAAATCATGGAGATGTCTCGGCCCCGGATTTTTCGCATTTCCTGGGAAGAAAGTTTAGTCAAGTCCCTTCCGTTAAAGTAGATGTGGCCCTTTTCCAGCCGTCCCTGGGGCTTGGGTAAAAGGCCCATGACCGATAGGGCCGTAACACTTTTTCCGGATCCAGATTCTCCCACCAGGCAGGTTGTGGAGTTCTCCGGCACAGAAAAACTGACGCCCCGGACACTTTTCACAAGGCCTGTATCTGTATGAAAATAGGTGTGTAAATTTTTAATATCTAGTAACATTAGGCCCTCCTTTGCTTGGGGTCAAAGGCGTCTCGGATTCCATCCCCCACGACATTTAAGGCAAAAATGGACAGGGCTATGGCCAGGCCAGGAAAAAGGGTTAAATGGGGATAATCCCGAATATAGGTCCTTCCTGTAGACAGCATACCGCCCCACTCTGGTGTCGGCGGAGCAATTCCCACGCCTACAAAACTCAAGGAAGCGGCGCTTAAAATAGCAACTCCGACCCCAATGGTGGCCTGAACAATAATAGGGCCCAGACAATTGGGGAGGATGTGGGCAAATAAAATCCGCCCCTGGCTGGCCCCTGTAGTCCGGGCTGCTTCAATATATTCCTGGGCCTTGACACTTAAAACACTTCCCCGCATAATCCGCGCATACCTGGGCAAGGAGGAAAGAGAGACAGCCAGGACCACATTTCCAATTCCCCCTCCTAGGGCTGCTGCAATGGCAATAGCCAAGACCAGCTGGGGTATGGAAAGGAAAATGTCCATAATCCGCATAATAAAGGCATCCAACCAACCTTCAAAAAAGCCAGCCAGGGCCCCCAAAATACTGCCGAGGACCAGGGAAACTAGAGTCGACCCGAGACCTACAAAAAAGGAAATCCGGCCACCGTAGAGGATTCTAGTAAAAATATCCCGGCCAAACTCATCTGTCCCAAAAAGATGGCTGGAAGAGGGACCTTGAAAGCGGTCTGGAAGAGACTGGGCCCCATAGTGGTAGGGGGTCAGAAGGGGGGCAAAAATACAGGCCAAAATCATTACCAGGAGGAGGATAAGGCCAAAAACGGCCAGCTTATTCTTTTTATATTGCCGGCAAAAATCTTGAAATCTTTGATCCATCATCCACCTACCTTTCCAGCCGAATCTTAGGATCTGCCAGGGAATAAAAGATATCCACAAGAAGAGAAATTAAACAATAGGTCAGGGCAATAAAGAGAACGCCCCCTAAAATCAGGGGATAGTCCCTGGTTTTTATGGATTCCACCATAATCCGGCCAATGCCGGGAATGGAAAAAATGGTTTCTGTTAAAACAGATCCTCCCAGTAGAGTCCCCATTTGGAGGCCAATCGTGGTAATCACAGGAATTAAGGCATTTCTCAGGGCATGAATAATAACCACCTTGGATTCCTTAAGGCCCTTGGCCCGGGCTGTCCGGATATAATCCTGGTCCAGGACGTCCAACATGGAGGACCTGGTCTGGCGCAAAATGACTGCCGTGGACTGGAGACCCAGGGCAAAACCTGGTAAAATCATGTACTTAAAGGAGGCAAAGCCTGAAGAAGGTAAGAGACCCCACTTTACAGAAAAGAGGAGGATGAGGAGGAGACCACTCCAGAAAATAGGCATGGCCAGGCCAATAAGGCCAAAAACCATGGACAGCTGGTCCCAAATGGAATACCGCTTGACGGCACTGACAATCCCTAGGCCTAGGCCGAAAAAAACGGCGATAGACAGGGAAAAAAGACTTAATTTTAAGGTGTTTGGAAAAACTTCTGCCAGGGTCTTGGTCACAGAATTTCCCGTAATATAGGACTTGCCCAGGTCCAGGTGGAAGACGGCATTTTTTAAAAATCGGCCGTACTGGACTAGGAAGGGGTCCTTAAGGCCCAAGGCCTCTCTTGTGGCTTCCAGGGCTTCCTTGGGCGCATTGGCCCCCATAGTGGCTGTTACTGCATCTCCTGGGGTAAAATATAAAAGTGTAAAGACGATAAAACTCACCCCAATTAAGGTTGGAATCAGGGCAAGGATTCGTTTTAAAATGTATTTCAACATAATTGTTTTCCTTTATGAAAAGATAAGTTCCCTCTATTTAGGGAACTTATCTGCTTTTACTGTACTTTTCCTTGAATTTTTAGTCCTTGCTTACAGGAGCCAATTTTTGAGTCGTAGAAGCACGAAGCTTTAAGCCCTTGACATTTTTTCTTGTCCCGACAACTTGTTCTCCATTGGCAATATAAATCCATGGATGGTCCTTATCTACCAATTCTTGGGCCTTCTTATAGAGGTCTTCCCTTTCCTTGCCATTCATCAGTTGGATAGCTTGGTCTAAGACTTTATCCACTTCTGGATTTTGGTAGAACATAAAGTTCGGTCCTTCTCCCATGTTTTTGGAATGGAAGGGAGAATACATGGCATAGTGGGGGTCTGCAATAGATGGATTCCAAGACATAATAAACATGTCGTGTTGGTTGTTTTTAAGAGCTTCCATATAGGCTCCCCATTCTAAGGTTGTGATGTCCACTTGAATGCCTAATTCTTGAAGCTGTGCTTGGACGATTTGGGCAATGTCTTGCCGTTGTTGGTTGTCATTGACATAAAGTTTTAGGTGACTTCCCTCTTTTAAACCAGCTTCTGCAAAAAGTTTCTTGGCCAGTTCAGGGTCATATTTAGCTGGCTTCATTTGGTCTGAAGCACTGTAGATAATTTGTGGGTTGACAGGTCCTGTGGCCACCTTTCCCACACCTTGGTAGACGGTTTTTACAATTTCATCCATATTTAAAGCATGGGTCATGGCTTCTCTGGCCTTGGGATTGGCAAAGATGCCATTTTCATCGACTGTCAGACCTAGGAAGTGGACAGATTGGTCCATTTTCCGTAAAAGTTCTAGGTCCTTATTTTCTTCAATTTTTTTCACATCATTCGGAGCAATTTCATAGGCAATGTCCACACCGCCGCTTTCCAGCTCGATGAGACGGTTGTTGGCTTCTGGAATAATCCGAAATTCTACTTTTTCTGACTTTGCCTTGTCTCCATAATAGTCATCAAACCGAGTCAAGCTGATGCTTTGGAGCTTAGTCCAAGAATCAAACTTATAGGGGCCTGTTCCTACAGGGTTCTTCCCATAGTTGTCTCCGCCTTCTGTTACAGCCTTTTCATTTAAGATGGCCACAGCTGGATGGGCAAGAGCTGCTAAGAAGGACCCGTCGGGTTCTGTTAGCTTAAACTTTACCGTCTTGTCGTCCGGTGTTTCAAAAGAATTTTCATCTATTTTTTCGTAGATATAGGCATATTTTGTAGACTTCCGGGCCCTCTTTAAGGAAAAGACCACGTCACTGGCTTTTAAGGGGTCTCCGTTGTGGAACTTGACCCCGTCCTTTAAGTGGACAATAAAGCTTTGGGCATCAGGTTGTTCAATGGATTCAGCCAGGTCTTCTACCAGCTTTCCTTCTGAATCAAAATCCATGAGCTTGCTGTAAATTTGCGCCATAATACTTTCTGAATAGACGTCATTATAATTTTCCGGATCCAGGGTAATGGCATCTGCTGCAACGGCCACCTTTAACGTGGACGAATCTCCAGCCGCCGCCTGTCCTCCTTCTTGGTCTCCTCCTTGCTTGTTATTACTTCCACCACAAGCAGTTAAAACCATCACAAGGGCTAGGAAGAGCCCTGTAAGTTTTATTTTCTTCATTCCTTCCTCCTTTGCTAAAACAAACATCACATCAATCATGAGCCCCATTTCCCCTATAGCTTGCTTTTTAGGAAAGCTTCCATTTTTAAGGAGTTTTCAAATTTATTCTAAAATTTCTTTCTTTTTCTCTTGAAAAGAGAAGCTAAAAAAACACCTGGGGCTTTTCTTTTTATTTATACCCATTTTCTCAAGATTTAGTAAGAAAAGTTGATTTTTCTTTGGATTTTCTCTTTTTCAAGATTCCAAAACTTTCTATTTATAGCAAAATAGAGATGGCTCCATCTCTATTTTCCATCTCTTTATTTATTCTTCCACTTCAATCCGGCGAATCTTGGCCCCTAGGCTCCGGAACTTGTCTTCAATGTGCTCATAGCCCCGATCAATATGATAGATATCTCCCACTTCCGTCACGCCATCAGCTACAAGGCCTGCCAGGATTAAAGCGGCTCCAGCCCGTAAGTCTGTGGCCTTGACCTTGGCTCCTTTAAGTTTCTTGCCTCCAATAATCATAGCCAGGCGTTTATCTACGGAAATATCCGCCTTCATTTTTTTCAGCTCATCTACATGCATAAAGCGGTTTTCAAAAACTGTTTCTAAGGCCGTTGAAGTCCCTTGGCACTGGGTCATAAGGGCAATAAATTGGGCCTGCATATCTGTGGGAAAACCAGGATAGGGCAGGGTCTTAATGTCAATGGGCTTTAGGCTCTTGACTCCCCGTACCCGGACGGCATCGTCCATTTCATCAATAATACAGCCTGCTTCTCCTAGCTTGGCGATTACAGGTTTCATATGGGAGGAAATAATATTTTCTACTAAAACGTCTCCTCCAGTAATGGCTCCGGCCACCATCAAGGTGCCTGCTTCAATCCGGTCTGGAATAATGGTGTGGCGGGTGCCTCCCAGTTTTTCCACTCCCCGAATCCGGATGGTGGAGGTTCCGGCCCCAGAAACTCTGGCTCCTAGCTTGCTAAGAAAGCTAGCCAAGTCTACAATTTCCGGCTCCATGGCGGCATTGTCAATAATGGTTTCTCCTTCTGCCAAGACAGCGGCCATCATAATATTTTCTGTGGCCCCTACAGAGGGAAAGTCCAGGTAGATTTTTCCCCCTCGAAGCTTGTCTGTATAGGCTTCAATATTTCCAATATCTTCCTCCACGGTCACCCCTAGAGCTCGAAAGCCCTTTAAGTGGAGGTCAATGGGCCGTGATCCAATGTTACACCCTCCTGGCAGGGAATTTTCTGTCCGGCCCATCCGGCCTAGAAGGGGGCCCATGACCAGGAAGGAGGCCCGCATTTTACTCATTAACTCGTACTTGGTTTTATAGTTATTTAACTTGGCTGCATTAATTTTTAATTGGCCAGGTCCCAGTTTTTCTACCTGGGCCCCTAGACTTTCCAAAACTTGGCAAATAATTTCTACATCTTTTAGCTCAGGAACTTCTTCAAGGTAAATATCTTCTGTTCCCAATAGAGAGGCAGCCAGTATAGGTAGGGCTGCATTTTTTGCTCCGCTTACACGAACCCGTCCTTTTAAAGGCCCGCTGGGCATCACTTGAATTTTTTCCACTCTATCTCCCCTTTTATGATCACTTCATGTGAACGTATTGTTTTTCTCTATTATAGCATATGGAGGAAAGGCAAGGGAAGACTATTCCAGGAAAGGCTCTATTTTGGGAAAAGAAAAAGAAGTGACTTTTGTCACTTCCTCTTTCTTAATGTCCTGATACTCTCAAGCGGTTGAGGGCTCTTCTTAGGGCTGCTCGAGCCTTGGCGATTTCCATGTCACTGTCTGACCGCTCAATCCGGGTTTCTGCCCGTTCTTTGGCCTTTTTGGCCCTGGTCTTGTCAATTTCATGGCTCCATTCAAAGGCACTGGTCACAATGGTCACCTTGTTCTTTAGGTTGGTGAGATAGCCTTCATTAATGGTGGAATGCTTCCATTCTCCCTTTTCCGTTTGCACCCGTAAAACACCGATGCCTAGGGGGGTTACCAGGGGAGCCGTCCCTTCCATAAAAGCCAGGTCTCCTTCAATGCCCCGGACAATGACTTTCTTCACTTCATTTTCATAGGTATTCCCTTCAGGAGTGACGATCTCTAGTTTGACCATCTTATGCCTCCTTATCTAGGTCCTTATCCTTATTTTCTGTCTCTTGACCTTCTTCAGCTTGGTCTGAGGTTTCCTTGGCCTTTCCGCCTTCTTTTCCTTTGGTTTCTTCCCGCATTTTCTTGGCCTTTTCCACGGCTTCTTCAATGGTTCCCACCATATAGAAGGCTCCTTCTGGAAGGTCATCGTGGGCTCCGTCTAGGATTTCCTTAAAGCCCCGGACTGTTTCTTCCACAGGAACATAGGCACCGGGCATGCCGGTAAATTGTTCAGCTACATGGAAGGGTTGGGATAGGAAACGTTGAATTTTACGGGCCCTGGAAACTACTGTCCTTTGCTCGTCTGTCAACTCATCTAAGCCTAGTACGGAAATAATATCTTGAAGGTTCTTATATTCTTGTAAAACTTCTTGGACTCTTCTGGCCACTTCATAGTGTTCTTCCCCGACGACATCTGGGTTTAAGATTCTAGATGTGGAGTCCAGAGGGTCAACGGCTGGGTAAATTCCCATTTCTGCAATGGACCGGGACAGGGTTGTGGTGGCGTCCAAGTGGGCAAAAGTTGTGGCTGGAGCCGGGTCTGTCAAGTCATCCGCTGGAACGTAGACGGCTTGAACAGAGGTAATGGACCCCTTTTTCGTGGAGGTAATCCGTTCTTGGAGTTCCCCCATTTCTGTGGCCAGGGTTGGTTGGTAACCAACGGCTGAAGGCATCCGGCCTAAAAGGGCCGATACTTCAGACCCTGCTTGGGTAAAGCGGAAGATGTTGTCAATAAATAAGAGGACATCTTGTCCGGCTACATCCCGGAAGTATTCTGCCATGGTAAGGCCTGTTAGGCCCACCCGCATCCGGGCTCCTGGCGGTTCATTCATTTGCCCAAAGACCAGGGCTGTCTTGTCAATAACTCCAGAATCGGCCATTTCATAGTAGAGGTCGTTCCCTTCCCGAGTCCGTTCCCCTACACCGGTAAAGACAGAAATCCCCCCGTGTTCTCTGGCAATATTGTGGATTAATTCTTGGATTAAAACTGTTTTTCCTACACCGGCTCCACCGAAAAGACCGACCTTCCCTCCCTTGGAATAGGGGCACATGAGGTCAACGACCTTAATCCCTGTTTCATAAATCTCATTGGAAGTATCTTGTTCTTCAAAGCTTGGGGGCCGTCTGTGGATGGGCATGGTTTGCTCATCTTTTAAGGATTCCTTGTTATCAATAGGCCGGCCCAAAACATTAAACATCCGGCCCAGAGTTTTTTCTCCTACAGGGACCTCAATGGGTCCGCCTGTATCCCGGGCATCTGTTCCTCTCTTTAAGCCCTCTGTCGCCCCTAGGGCGATACAGCGGACAATATCATCTCCCAGGTGTTGGGCCACTTCCAAGACCAAGGGATCTTCTTGGTCTTCTACTTGGATGGTAATGGCATTTTGAATGGCTGGAAGATTGTCTCTTTGGAATTTAACGTCGACTACCGGACCAATTACTTGGACAATATATCCCGTTGTTTTATCCATCCTCTACTCCTTTCTAGCTCAAGGCGTCGGCACCGGAGACAATTTCTGTAATTTCATTGGTAATTTCTGCTTGTCTTGCCCGGTTGTAATTCGTTTGTAAGTCATCAATCATATCATTGGCATTGTCTGTGGCATTTTCCATGGCAATCCGCCGGGAAGCTTGCTCACTGGCAGAGGCTTCAATTAAGGCCCCAAAAATAGCCGAATTTAAATACATGGGAATTAAATAATCCAAAACCCCTGTTGTAGACGGTTCAAATTCAATCAGATCTCGATAACCTTCTTGCTTTTCACCGTCCTCTTTCCCTTCAGAGGGAGCTTGAAGTTTTTCTGTTGGCAAAAGACGAATCTTTTCCGGCATGGAAGAAAGGGTACTTTCAAACTCTGTATAAATTAAAATAATTTCATCAATTTCCTTCTTCCGGTAGAGATTTATGGCTTCATCTCCCAAACTTTGGGCGTCATCGAAGCTGGGTCTTTCACTTAAGCCAACAAAATCCTGGTGAATGGTAAAGCCTCTCTTGGAAAAATGGTCCTTGGCCTTGGTTCCCACCACCATAAGGAGGGGTTCTGAGTCTCTTTCCTTCATGGCTTGGTGGGCAAGTTGGATGACATTGGCATTATAGCCTCCAGCCAAGCCCCGGTCTGAAGTGACCACAATATACAAGGACTTTTTAATGGGTCTTTCTTCCAAAAGAGGATGCCCTCCCCCTGTATACTGGAGGATGTCATTAATATTTTCCAAGACCGTCGTATAGTAGGGTCTGGATTGTTTTAAAGAGGTCCGCGCCTTTTGTAGTTTTGCTGTCGCCACAAGTTCCATGGCATTGGTAATCTGACGAATACTTTGAATGCCTCGGATCCTGCGCTTTATTTCTCGCATTTGTGCCATAAAATCACCTAAAAGGCCTTTTTGAATTCTTCAATAGCCCCTTTTAAAGTGGACTCTATTTCTTCTGTTAATTCCTCTTGGTCATGAATGGCCTTTAGCAGGTCTTCATGGTTGTTGTGGAGGTAGTTTAAAAGTTCCTCTTCAAAGCGGTCTACCTTGCTGACAGGCAGGTCTAATAGGTAGCCTTTTTCTCCGGCATAAAGAATGGCAACTTCTTCTGCCAAGGACAGGGGCTTGTATTGGGATTGACGTAAAACCCGCATCATCCGTTCCCCTTGGTCTAGGGACCGTTTGGTTTCCGGATCAAGCTCTGACCCAAATTGGGCAAATCCTTCCAAGTCCCGGTAGGTGGCAAGTTCCAACTTTAATTGGCTGCCAAGTTTTTTAATGGCCTTGGTTTGGGCTTCCCCACCAACCCGAGAAACAGACAAACCTGTATTAATAGCTGGTCTTTGTCCAGCAAAGAACAATTCTGTTTCAAGGAAAATTTGTCCATCTGTAATGGAAATTACATTGGTTGGAATATAGGCAGAAATATCTCCTGCTTGGGTTTCAATAATGGGCAGGGCTGTAATGGACCCGCCTCCGTATTCCTCACTCATTTTCGCTGCCCGTTCCAGGAGCCTGGAGTGGAGGTAGAAAACATCTCCAGGATAGGCTTCCCGTCCCGGTGGTCTCCTTAATAATAGGGACATGGTCCGGTAGGCTACAGCATGCTTAGAAAGGTCATCGTAGACAATCAAAACATCCTTTCCTTGGGCCATGAATTCTTCTGCCATGGTGACTCCGGCATAGGGCGCAATATATTGGACTGGGGCCAATTCACTGGCTGTCGCTGCTACGACAATGGTGTGGTCCATGGCATCAAACCGTTCCAGGGTGTCTACAATTTGGGCCACACTGGATTGTTTTTGGCCTATGGCCACATAAATACAAATGACCCCTGTATCTTTTTGGTTAATAATGGCGTCCACGGCAATAGCGGTTTTTCCAGTTTGCCGGTCTCCAATAATTAACTCCCTTTGTCCCCGTCCTATGGGGAAGAGGGCATCAATGGATTTAATCCCTGTTTGAAGGGGTTCATTTACACTTTGCCGGGTGATGACACCAGGGGCAATTTTTTCAATGGGCATGGTTTTTTCATACTTAATGTCTCCCCGCCCATCAATGGGTTGACCAAGGGCATTGACCACCCGGCCAATTAATCCGTCTCCTACAGGAACTTGCATAACTCTTCCTGTCCGTTTGACGGTATCTCCCTCTTTAATATCGGCAGAACTTAGGAGAACAACCCCTATATTATCTTCTTCTAAGTTTTGTGCCATTCCGTATACGCCATCTTGGAATTCAATAAGCTCTCCAGCCTTGGCGTTTCTAAGACCAAAAGTACGAGCAATCCCATCGCCTACTTCTAAGACGATACCGACTTCCTCCATCTCCAGGTCCATGTCATAATTTTTTATTTGCTCTTTAATTACAGCACTGATTTCTTCAGAACGTAGCTCCATTTCCTCACCTCGTTTTCATCTACCGCGTCAATTCATAGCGCAGACTTTCTAGCTTTTTGGCAATGGACCGGTCAAGCCGCCGTCCCTCCATATCTAGAACAAGCCCTCCCATAATGGACGGGTCAATACGCTCTTCTAGGCGAATATTGGTTCTTAGTCTTTTAGCTAAAAATTTTGTGATTTTCCTTCTTTGTGTATCGTTTAAAGGAATGGTGGTGGTTACTGTTACCTTTTGCACCCTTGTATAGGCGTCCAATAACTTTTCATAGTTTTCTACAATATCTTGAAAATAAGCTTCTCTTCGCTTATCAAAGATGACGAATAAGAAATTTTTCATTTCTTGACTGATCTCATCGCCAAAGAGTTGTATAATAACTTCCTTTTTATCCTTACTATCCACTTCTGGATGGTCCAAGAAAAGTTTTAATTCCGGTACCTTTTGAAGGGTTTTCGTGACCAGGCGGAGTTCCTGCAAGATTTCCTCCTGCATTTCTCTTTCCCTAGCCACATCAAAGAGCGCAACTCCATATTTTTCCGCGACTAGATTATACATGGCCTTGCTCCAAATCATCAATGACTTGATTCATAATCTGTTGGTTTTTTTCTTCGTTCATTTTTTCTTCAATAATGCGTTCAGCTATAGAGACAGCAAGGTTTCCTGCCTCTTCTTTTAAATCCTTCATAGCAATTTCTTTTTCTTGAAGGATTTGTTCCTTTGCTTTTTCTACCAGGTGGTCGGCCTTCTTTTGGCCATCTTCCTTGTAGGTTTTTTCTATTTCACGCCCGCGATTTCTGGCATTTTCTAAAATTTCTTCTGCTTCCTTTTTTGAAGAAGAAAGCTTTTCTTGGTATTCTTGGCGCAAGGACTCTGCTTGCTCCCGTTCTTTTTCGGCTTCCTCAATTTGTCCGTGGACATAATTTTTTCTTTTTTCTAAAAACTCCATCATGGGTTTGTAGACAAAATGACGGATGATTAAAAATAAAATTAGGGTAGCAACCCATTGTGCAATTAAATTGCCAAGATCGGGAACGACAAAAACATCAACCATGTTTTACCTCCCAGTAAGTTCTTTATAGTGCGCCAAGTAGTGGACGTACAAACATTAAAATAATGGCAACTACAAGACCATAAATCCCTGTTGTTTCTGCAACAGCATCCCCGAGTAACAAGGTTTGGGTAATATCGCCCTTGGCTTCTGGTTGGCGACCTACAGCTTCACAAGCCTTACCGGCAGCAAAACCTTGCCCAATCCCAGGCCCAATCCCAGCAATAACAGCAAGTCCTGCACCAATAGCGGAACATCCTAAAATAAACGCTTCGTTTGAAATACCTTGCATTTTTATACCTCCCAAATTAAATGGCTATTCCTTTTCATTTACTTCAGCCATATTTCCATTAATATAACTCATTGACAACATAACAAAGATTAAACTTTGTAGTACCCCTGAAAAAACGTCGAAATACCCATGAAGGGGCGCAGCAACCACAGGTGCTAGATATCGACTTAAATGGTTCATTCCTTGGTAGACGAGGCTCATAATTAAGGCCCCGCTGAGAATGTTTCCGAAAAGCCGGAAACTCAAAGAGATTGGATTTGCAATTTCCCCAATAATATTAATTGGTGTAAGGATTGCAATCGGTTCCGTGTACTGTTTGAAATAGCCTAGGACACCCTTTGTTTTAAGACTGAAAAAGTGAATTAAAACGAAAGTAATGAGGGCCAGGGCTAGGGTCACATTGTAGTCCGATGTAGGCGCCGTTAAACCAGTAAGCCCCCATAAGTTTGCCACAAGTAAGTAAACACCTATGGTCATCATATAGGGAGCAAAGCCTAGGTTGTGCTTGCCCATGGACTGGATTGTTAGAGAATTTATTCCTTCGACAGCAATTTCGACCCAGTGAAGAAGTCCCTTGGGTTTCTCAAAGGGGTCTGCCTTTTTGATTTTGGAATAAATATAGAGACTGAGAATCCCTAAAACCACTACAATCAGGTAGGTATTTAAAACACTTTCATGAATCCAAATATCCTTTTGACTTAAATGGATGAAGAGTCCTCGTTTTTGCTCCATTCTTGACCTCCCTTCTGTCTTTTTGGCCACAAATGGATAAAATAGATGGCAAGTTTTATTGATAGGAGGGCAAGGGCCGTTGTCGCGAAACTTAAATAGTCTGCCAAGGCGGCAACTGTCAAGGTCATCCCGTAGATGAGATACCTGACCACATAGCCCATAAAGGCCCGGGTCTTTCCTTTTTCAGGGCTTTGGTCCAATAGCCGGTTGATATTTAAATAATTGGCTATAAAGAGCAAAATATTAATACTCCCTCCAAAGCATAGGCCCAAGACATAGGGCTTGGGATTTTTGACAAAAAGAAATAGGAGCCCAGCGCAGATGAAATTAAATGCCAAGGCCACCAAAATATATGGTCTCAGCATTTTCATTGGTCTTTTCTCCCAAGGCGAAATACCTGAGAAAAGCCTGCGCCGACTCCTATTACAATAAAGAGGATTAAGACAATCCCTCTCCCTTGTATTTTTTTGTCAATATAGTTTCCAACCAAGGTGCAAAGCAAAATGGGCACAACGATGTTCAAACCAAGTTGTGTGATTTGTCCCAATGCATTTAAGGTTTTGCGATCCATTTTGCTCACTCCTATCCTTACCAATACCTTTATTTTACCTGTTATTTTATTAAAGTGCAACCTGATTTAAAAAGTTAAATATTTCTTTCGATAAATCGATTTTTTCATAAAATACAGGGTTCAAGTAAGGACTTGATAAAAAAACTGTGGCAGACAAGGAACGCCCTTGTGTGCCACAGTGGATACTTTTTACTTGCTGTAGTCGTAGAAGCCCTTACCAGTTTTACGGCCTAAAAGTCCAGCACGAACCATCTTCTTTAGAAGTGGATGAGCCCGGTATTTAGAATCACCGTATTCAGTGTAAAGAACGTCCATAATAGCTAGGCAAACATCAAGACCAATTAAGTCCCCTAATTCCAAGGGTCCCATTGGATGGTTGGCACCAAGTTTCATAGCTGTATCAATGTCTTCTGCAGAAGCTACGCCATCAGCATAGATTCCAATTCCTTCGTTTACTAGAGGAATTAAAATACGGTTTACAACAAATCCAGGAGCTTCTTCAACTTGTACTGGAGTCTTGCCAATTTCTTTTGCAAGATCAATAATGAATTGGTTGGTTTCATCAGAAGTAACCATTCCACGGATAACTTCAACTAATTTCATCATTGGAACTGGGTTAAAGAAGTGCATTCCAATAACTTTTTCTGGGCGTTTTGTTGCAGCCCCAATATCTGTAATAGATAGGGAAGAAGTGTTGGAAGCTAAGATTGTTTTTTCGTCACAAACGGCACAAAGGTCAGCAAAAATTTGTTTTTTAATCTTTGCGTTTTCTGTAGCTGCTTCAATAACTAGGTCACAGTCTTTTACATCTTCAAGTTTTTCTGTTGTTGTAATCCGGTCTAAGATGGCTTTCTTTTCATCTTCAGTCATCCGTTCTTTTTTGACATTCCGGCTTAGGTTCTTGTCAATAGTTTGAACAGCTTTTTCAAGTTGTTCTGGGGCAATATCCCGGATAATAACATCATGTTTTGTTGCTAGGGCTTGGGCAATCCCAGATCCCATAGTACCTGATCCAATAACTCCAATTTTCATTTCTATCGTCCTCCTTTAGAACTTAAATTTTCCTTTATTCGATTAACATCCTTTAAATTCAGGTTTTCTCTTTTCTAAGAAAGCCTTCATGCCTTCTTTTTGATCTTCTGTAGCGAAGCAAAGGGCGAAGTTGGCTCTTTCAATGTCCATACCAGTGTCAATGTCTGTTTGTAGACCATTGTTAATCGCTTGTTTTGCATATTTTACAGCAAGAGTGGACTTGGAGGCAATTTCCTTGGCCATCTTCATAGCTTCGTCCATTAAAGCATCTGGTTCAACAACCTTGTTTACAAGACCGATAGCTAGAGCTTCTTCAGCCTTAATGTTGTTGGCTCTGAAAATTAATTCTTTGGCTTTTCCTGGCCCAATGGTCCGGGCAAGTCTTTGGGTTCCACCAAAACCTGGTGTAATTCCTAGACCAACTTCAGGTTGTCCCAGAAGAGCTTTTGTGGAAGCAATCCGAATGTCACAAGCTAGAGAAATTTCACATCCTCCACCTAGGGCAAATCCGTTGATTGCAGCAATAACAGGTTTAGATAATTTTTCAATGAGTAGGAAGGTATCCATACCGGCCTTAGCAAAGGCATTTCCTTCAGTTGCATTTAAGCCGCTCATTTCAGAAATATCGGCTCCAGCTACGAAACTCTTGCCTTCTCCAGTTAAGATTACAACTTTTACGCTGTCATCTTGGTCTAGTTTTGTAAAGCAGTCGTTTAATTCTGCAATGACGCCACTATCTAAGGCGTTTAAGCTCTTTGGCTTATTGATTTTTACAATAGCGATTTCGTCTTGGCATTCTTTAATTAAAAATTTGTAATCCATTGGCGAACTCCTTTCCCTATAGGTTTCCTTAACCTAAAGTTTCCTTACTTATCTTTCGACTGTAAGGGCTGTACCCATACCGCCGCCGATACATAGGGTAGCTAGACCCTTCTTAGCGTCTCTGCGTTTCATTTCATAGAGAAGAGTAGTTAAGATACGGGCTCCACTGGCTCCAATTGGGTGACCAAGGGCAATAGCTCCACCGTTTACATTCACCTTATCCATGTCTAGCTTTAATTCTTTAGCTACAGCGCCAGCTTGGGCAGCAAAAGCTTCGTTTGCTTCGATTAAGTCTAATTCATCAAAAGACCAGCCGGATTTTTCCATAGCTTTTCTAGAGGAAGGAATAGGTCCTGTACCCATAATCTTTGGATCCACTCCAGCAGATGCATAGTTGCAAATAACTGCAAGAGGTTCAACCCCTAGTTCTTTCGCTTTTTCTTCACTCATAACAACAAGCATAGCAGCTCCGTCGTTAATTCCAGAAGCGTTAGCAGCAGTTACTGTACCGTCTTTAATGAAGGCAGCTTTCATCTTGGAGATACCTTCTGCAGTCACACCGTCACGGATGTGTTCGTCTGTATCAATAACTTTTGTTTCTTTACGTCCCTTTACTTCTACAGGAACAATTTCTTCTTTAAAACGTCCTTCGTTCCGAGCTTTTTCTGCACGGTTTTGGCTTGTTGCGGCAAGTTCATCTTGCATTTCCCGTGTAATGCCATATTCTTTTGCAACATTTTCAGCTGTAACACCCATGTGGTAGTCATTGTAGGCATCCCAAAGTCCGTCTACGATCATTTCGTCGACTAATTTTTTGTCACCCATCCGAGCGCCCCAACGAGCATCTTTTAAGATGAAGGGTGCTTGAGACATGGATTCAGTTCCACCAGCTAAAACAACATCTGCGTCCCCAGCCTTGATTAATTGAGCGGCTAAAGAAACGGCACGAAGTCCAGATCCACAAACCTTGTTAATCGTCATTGCAGGAACTGTAATAGGACATCCAGCACCTAAAACAACTTGGCGAGCAACGTTTTGTCCAAGACCAGATTGAAGTACATTCCCAATGATGGCTTCATCAATGTCTTCTGGCTTAATTCCAGCTCTTTCAATAGCTGCTTTAGCTGCAGTAACACCTAGGTCTACAGCTGGTACTGTTTTAAATACTCCTCCGAAAGATCCTACAGGGGTTCTTGCTGCACTGGCAATTACAACTTTTTTCATATAGCAACTCCTTTACATAAATAATTTTTTAACAGACGTACGAATACCCATTGCTTCCTCTAAACCGTTTGCAATGTTCTATCCTCATTATACTGAAAGAAATAGCCACTGTCAACATGTCAAATAGTTAACAATAATGAAAAAAATGTTGTTATTTTAAAGATTTCCAGCCCCTTTTTAAGACCTTGTAAATTCAAAGTCTTGAAATTTAGGGATTTTGTTAAATCTTGGTCAAGGTCAGGAAAAGTATTTGCCTGTGAAAAATTTTACAATTTTTTTGTAAATATTTTTTCTTTTACCCCTTTTTTCTTTCACTTTTCCATAAAAAAACCTCCCTACTGGCCATCAGCAGGGAGGGTAATGTCCGACATAGCTTCACTTTTGTTTTTATTTCTTGTTAAATTCAAAGACGATTCGTCTTCCCATAAAACTATTGAAATAAAATATCTACTCATGATTTAAGTGTTCTTTGATAAAGTAGCCTTTCTTAAGCTTCACAACTTGAGAACTTAAAACAAGCAAGGCAATTAAGTTAGGAATTGCCATAAGTCCATTGGCTGTATCTGCTAAATCCCAAACAAACTCCAAGCCACCTAAAGATCCAATGACAATAAAAATAACCCACAAAAAGCGTATCGGCATAACTGATTTATCCCCAAATAGGTATCGTCCTGAAATTTCACAATAATAATTGACTGTTATCAAGCAAGAGTAGCCAAATAATATTGCTGACACAAGCACGATGACCGCACCAACGCCAGATCCTAACGCTGTAGAAAAAGACCTCATAGTTAAAGCTACCCCTGAGGCACCAGTATTCCATTGTCCTGATAAAATAATAGTTAGTGCTGTAATTGTACAAATAACTACCGTATCAAAGAAGACTTCTGTAACTCCCCAGATTCCTTCTTCAACTGGATGTTTGACCCTGGCACTGGTGTGTAAAATGGGAGAACTTCCCATACCTGCTTCATTGGAAAAAAGTCCTCTTGCCGTACCCATTGTCATTGCTTGAGCAATGGTGGCTCCTGCAAAACCTCCAGCTGCTGGAGTAGGAGCAAAGGCACTTTTAAAGATTAAACTGAATGCTTCCGGTACTTTTGAAGCATTCAAAACAAGAACAGTTAGTCCAGCAAAAATATAAAGTCCTCCCATAAAAGGAGTTAGTTTTTCACAAACTTCACCTATTTTTTGAATTCCCCCAAAAATAACAATTCCTGTTGCTCCAGCTAAAACCACTCCAGAGATGACTGGTGTAATTCCCCATTGTTCTTGAATAGACAAGCAAATTGTATTTGTATCTACAACCGCCCCAATAATAAAGTAAACAACAATAACCATAAAAGCAAAGAATTTAGCCATCCATTTTTGTTTGACTCCTTTTTCTAAGTAATACATTGGCCCACCAACATATCCAGTTGGCCTCTTTTCTCGGTATTGTATTCCTAGAGTAATCTCAGACATTTTTGTTGCCATTCCAAAAAAGGCAGCTACCCACATCCAAAAAACAGCTCCTGGCCCACCTAAGGCAATGGCAGTTGCAACTCCAGCAATATTTCCTGTTCCAACCACAGCAGCTATCGCAGAAAAACCTGCCTGCCCAGAAGAAATCTCGCCTTCTTCCAGATTCTCCTTAACAAAAGCTTTACCAAGTGTATTTTTTATAATATAAGAAAAATTTCTTACTTGGATAAAATTTAACCGGATGGTTAAATAAATTCCTGTTCCAACTAAAAGGGCGATCATATATGGTCCCCAAACAATTCCATTAACTACATCATTGATTGCATATATTTTTTCTATCATGACTAACCCCCTTTAAGACATATTAATTGGTATGCTTCTTTACTTCTTTTTAAGTGAATTCTTGCTATGTCTCCCACTCGCTTTTCAACTAAGCCCCCTTTCTATGCAATATGTACTTCCTTTACTTTTGCCTATCTATAATCAATGTTTATATAATATATTTTAACATTTATTTTTTTTTTCAAGTTTGGCAAACGTTTTATTGCTTATTTTATTTTTTAGTTATTTTAGGCTTTTACCTGGACTTTTAGTATTTTCCTATATATTTTCTTTAACTTATTTAAAACGTTATCATTTTTGTGCATTTTATTTCCTCCTTGGATAAGCTCTCTGGTTTTTTACTTACCTACTAAATATTTTAGGAATTTACTCAAACTTTTCCATAAAAAACCTCCCTACTGGTCATCCAGGAAGGAGGTTTCTTCAATTTTATTCTTTTTCTTCAGCTTGAACCAAGTCCAGGTCATCATTTTTTACAACAACAGCTAGGCGGTCGTGGTCCTGAATGCTTCCTTCAATAATCCCCCGGCTCAAGAGGGTTTCTAGGCTTCTTTGGATATAGCGTTTAACAGGTCTTGCCCCATATTGGAGGTCAAAGGACTTGTCCAAAATCAGGTCGACAGCGTCTTCTCCAATGGAAAGATCAATGTCCTTGTCTTCCATCATTTGGCTGATTTCCTTGACTTGGGCCCGGATGATTTCCTTGACTTCTGCCTTGCCCAGGGGTTTGAAGAGGACAATTTCATCCACCCGGTTTAAAAATTCCGGACGGAAGTGGCTCTTTAATTGTCTGGAGACGGCCTCTCTTGCCTCATCTGTAACTTTTCCTGTCTCTTCAATACTATCCAGGAGGTCCATGGACCCAATGTTGGAGGTCATAATAATCACTGTGTTTTTAAAGTCCACTGTCCGGCCTTGGTTGTCTGTCAACCGGCCATCGTCTAAGACTTGTAAAAGAATATTAAAGACATCGGGATGGGCTTTTTCAATTTCATCAAACAAGATGACGGAATAGGGGGCCCGGCGGACAGCTTCTGTCAGTTGCCCTCCTTCATCATAGCCTACATAGCCTGGGGGAGATCCGACAAGACGGGACACGGAGTGTTTTTCCATATACTCACTCATATCAATCCGGATCATATTTCGTTCATCGTCAAATAAGAGTTCCGTTAAGGCCTTGGCAGTTTCTGTCTTCCCAACCCCTGTAGGTCCCAAGAAAATAAAGGACCCAATGGGCCGGTTCTTTGCCTTAAGGCCTGCCCTGGCCCTTAAAACGGCATTACTTACGGATTCAATGGCTTCGTTTTGGCCAAAGACCCGTTGTTCCAAGAGGTTTTCCATATTTAGGAGCTTGTCTCTTTCTGTTTGGGCAAGCTTGGTGACGGGAATTCCTGTCCACTTGGACACCACTTCTGCAATTTCTTCCTCGGTCACTTCTTCCTTGACCATGGATTCTTCTCTCTTGCCGGCGGCTGTGGCCTTTTTCAGTTCTTCTTCTAGTTTTGGCAGTTCGCCATACTTTAATTGAGACAATTCTTCCAGGTCATACCGCCTTTGGGCGTCTTCAATCTTGTACTTGACTTGGTCGATTTGTTCCTTAATAGATTTTTGCCCTTCCAGGGCCTTTTTTTCATTTTCCCATTGGGCCTTCAGTCGGTCGTATTCTGCCTTTTCCTCTGCCAGTTCGTTTTCCAGGTTTTTCAACCGGTCCTTGGAAGCCTCATCGGTTTCCTTTTTCAGGGCCTGGGCTTCAATTTCCAGTTGCAAAATCTTCCGACGGACATCGTCCACTTCTGTAGGCATGGATTCAATTTCTGTCCGGAGCATGGCACAGGCTTCATCCATGAGGTCAATGGCCTTGTCCGGCAGGTAACGGTCTGTAATATACCGGTCAGACAGGGAGGCTGCAGAAATAACAGCGCCGTCAGAAATCCGGATTCCATGGTAGATTTCATACTTTTCCTTGAGGCCCCTGAGGATGGAAATCGTGTCTTCCACGCTGGGCTCTTGGACCAGGACTTTTTGGAACCGCCGTTCCAGGGCGGCGTCAGATTCAATATACTTCCGGTATTCGTCCAAGGTTGTGGCTCCAATAGTATGGAGCTCTCCCCGGGCCAGGAGGGGTTTTAGGAGGTTACCGGCATCCATGGCCCCTTCACTTTTTCCAGCTCCCACAATATTGTGAATTTCATCTATAAATAGAAGGATTTGTCCATCAGACTTTTTAACTTCATTTAAAACCGCCTTTAAACGTTCTTCAAATTCCCCCCGGTACTTGGCCCCTGCAATGAGGGCCCCCATGTCCAGGGAGTAGACCGTTTTATCCTTTAAACCTTCCGGCACATCTTGATTAATAATCCTTTGGGCCAGGCCTTCGACAATGGCGGTCTTTCCAACGCCAGGTTCCCCAATAAGGACAGGGTTGTTCTTGGTCCGCCTGGACAGGATCCGGATGACATTTCGAATTTCATCATCCCGGCCAATAACCGGGTCCATCCGGCCTTGACGGGCATCTTCTGTCACGTCCCGGCCATACTTTTCCAGGGCTTCATAGGTGGCTTCCGGATTGTCTGTGGTCACATGTTGGTTGCCTCGAATCTTTTTGAGGGCTTGTAAAAATCCGGCCTTATTAATGCCATACTTGGTTAAAATCGGCTTATTTAAGGGGTCTTTCCCTTGGATCAAGGCCAGGTATAGGTGTTCCACACTGACATAGTCGTCAGAAAATTCCTTGGCCAGGTCTTGGGCCTTGGTTAAAATTTCTTGAAATTCCCTCGATGGATAGACAGACCCTCCTTGTTGCTTGGGAAGCCGTTCCATGGCGGAAATGACATCCGTTAAAACTCCGTCGCTGGAAATATTCATATAGGTTAAAACTTTTGGAATTAACCCATCTTGGTCTTCCAACAAAACCTTGTGGAGGTGGATGGGTTTAATTTCAGAGTTCCCGTAATTTTGAGCCGCTGTTTGGGCCCCTTGAATTCCTTGAAGACTTTTTTGAGTAAAGCGTTCATAATTCATACTATCACCTCTTGTTTTTTTCTAATTCCCGTAATTTTTCATAGAGTTTTTCTTCTTCTTCTGTTAAAGATTTAGGGAGGACTAGGTTAAACTCTACATAAAAATCTCCCTTGTTCCCCTTCATATCTTTAAAGCCCTTTTTGGGAATCCGGAGTTTTTGTCCTGACCGGGCTCCCTTGGGCACCTTCAAGCGGATTTTTCCTTCCATAGAAGAAATAGTCACCTGGTCCCCTAGGGCTGCCTGGGCCGGTGTAATTTCTACTGTTTTAATTAAATCCTTGCCTTCCAGCTTTAAGTGCATCCCGTCTAGGACGTGGATCTTAAAGAGAATGGACCCAGGCAGGCCATATTTTTTCCCATTGACCCGGATTTTTTTTCCACTGGTCATGCCTGCCGGCACCTTGACTTCAATATCTATGACTTGCCCTTGGTAGTTTAAGGAAACCCGCCGGCTACAGCCTTCATAGGCATCGGAAATGGAAATATTTAAGTCGGTTTCATAAATATCCTTGGGTTTTTTCTTCCCCCTGGCCCCCATTTTTCCTCCTAGATCGGAGAAAATGTCAGAAAATCCAAAGCCTCCTGACCGGTTTGCCCCTCTGTCCCTAGACCCTCCAAAGATTAAATCAAAAAAGTCTGAAAAGTCTGAGGCATTTCCTCCAGAAGTGTAGGTATAGCCATATTGACTAGGATCAAAATTGGCCCCACCTTGGAAGTTATAGGCTGACCCAAATTGGTCATACTTTTGCCTTTTTTCAGGGTCTGACAAGACCTCATAGGCCTCGCTAATTTCTTTAAACTTTTCCTGGGCCGCCTTGTCATCCGGGTTCAGGTCCGGATGGTATTTTTTCGCTAATTTTCTATACTTACTCTTTATTTCTTTTTCATTGGCATTCTTATCGACGCCTAATATTTTATAGTAATCTTTATATTCCAAAGCAATCATCCTTTCTGCGTCAATAAGTTTATTGACCTTCTTTGACCTTAGCTATAGTATACACAGATTTTCCCAAAAAATCAAGTCTTCTTGGGAATTTTTACAGGTTTATCTTAGGAAAATTTTTTCTCTTTCCTTCCTTAAAAAACAGGCCTGAATCCTGATTTTAGGTCTCTTTTCCTTCTAAAATCTTCATGAAAAGGCCCCAGATTTTTCTAACCTGGGGCTTTCTTAAAATTTTCCTAATTTTATTATTCCTTAATAGGTTCCGTTTAGGGTCCGGTAGGAAATCCAGCCATCTCCAATATTACACCAGATCCTTGTCCCGTCAAAGCTGGTATCTTGAACATAGACTTCCGTCCCTTGGGTTAAAACATAGGCCACGCCATAATTTTTCCCGGGACCTTGGCGGACATTGGCCTGGTTGGCGGTCACATATTGGTAGGTGTTGACAATATTATAGGCTGCCCGAGCGGCTTGTTGTCTTTTCACTGCATTTTCTGCTTCCTGGGCTGCCTTTTTTTGCCGGGCGGCTTCTTCCTGTTTTTCCTGTTCTACCTTGGCCTTTTCTGCATTTTCTGCATTTTGTCCAAGGAGGGCCTCTTCTTTCAAGGCTTGGAATTTTTCATTGTCCGGGTCCACTGCCAGGAGGCCTTCCAAGAGTTTAAGAGAGGCTCCATACCTGGAAGCCATATTATAGGAATCCACCTTGGCACCCACTTTTTCCTGGAGGTCAATCATTCCTTCCCTGGCCTCTTCTGCCAGGTCATTGTTATGATTTTTCACTTCCAGGTATTTTTCCAGGGCTCCCTTATAGGCCTCTTGGGCCAGAAAACTTTGGGCATCCTTTAAGCTTTCACTGTCCCTAGCCAGGGTTTGGGCCTTCATCATCTCTTCCTTGTAGTCTTCGTCCCCAGTCATCTTATAGAGCTTGGTATATTCCTTGGTTGCTTCCTGGTAGTCTTCCGTTTCCAGGAATTTTTCCGCCTTCTTTTCCAGGTTGGACTTCCGAATTCCCTTGTAGGCAAAACTCCCCACAAGGACCAGGACTACAAGGCCCACAACTAGGCCGACAATTTTCAACATCTTCTTTTTCTTGGCCTCTTCCGGATCTATTTCCGGCTCATAGACCGGAATAAAGTCTCTTTGCTGGTAGGTCCTGGTATCTTCCAAATAATCGTCTTCAAGGGGTTGGACCTGGCTGGGTCCCAAAAGTTTTTGCCCACAAGAACTGCAAAACTTTGCCCCGTCTCTATTTTCCCATCCACAATAACCACACTTCATAATTCACCTCAATAACTTGTATCCATTAAATTTAGCAGGCCCACAACCATAGACAGCCAGAAAAAAGACCCTAAGATTAAGACCACAACTTGGACAATAAAAAAGATAAAGCCTGCCTTATTCCAAGTCCCCTGAATCTTTGAAAATTCTTCCATATCCCGATATGTATTGTTTTCTAGGGCCCATTGGTTGCCCTTAAAACCAGCGAGAAAAGACATAATAATATTGGCTAGGGGAATCAAGGCCAGGAGGGTAATGTAACAGTTGTTTCCAATCCCCCAAATCAAGGGCATGGAAAAAGCTCCCCAATTAAACCGGCCCGTCACCTGCCTATGGTAGTCTAGAAAACTTGGCGCCCCTTGACCATAGGCTTCTTGATTAAATTGGGGCCCTGGAAAAGATGTCTGCTGAAAACTTTGATGAGATCCAGGCTTCCCAGGTCTAGTGGGGATTTCTTCTCCAACAGGTCCTGGTCCCTCTACTTTTTCTCCACAAGAGGGGCAAAAGTTTTCCCCTTCCATTAAATCGTGGCCACAATGATTACAATACATATCCAACCTCCTTCGATTGATTTTCTCACATCTATTGTATCCTATTTGCTTTTTCCTGACAACGACTTTTCCTGGCCAGGAATATTTTCTGCTAATAAAAATTTTCTTTACATTGGCCTGGTCTAGTCTTTCTGGGACTCTTCTTCAAATTTCCCTATTTTATGTTTAAAAGTCCTCTTAAAGTGGTAAAAGTAATATAGTGAGAAAGAATATCAATTGATAAACTTTTAAAGGAGTGCCCTATGAAACTAACTGAACTTTTAAATATAAAACACCCATTAATCCAAGGAGGCATGGCCAATGTCTCCGGTCCAGAACTGGCTACAGCTGTCAGTGAAGCTGGCGGTCTAGGGGTCCTTGCTTCCGGTGGCTATTCTGTGGAAGAAGTTAAAAACGGCATTGACTACATCCGGGCCCATACAGACAAGCCCTTTGCCGTCAACGTCGTCTTACACCATCCAGACCTGGACTCTCTTTTACAGGCTGTTGTGGATAAAAAAGTGGCCTATGTCATCCTAGGCGGCGGCAACCCTGCCCCCCACTTTTCAAAATTGGACGCAGCCGGCATCAAGGTCATCTGTGTGGTAGGCAATGTGAAAATGGCCAGAAAGGTAGAAGACCTGGGAGCCATTGCCTGTATCTTTGAAGGAGCCGAAGCCGGCGGCCATATTGGCGCCCTAAATACCATGGCTGAACTTCCCTCTATTGCAGATAGTGTCACGATTCCCGTGATTTCTGCCGGAGGCATCTACACCGGCCGGCAAATCCTGGCTGCCCAAGTCTTAGGGGCTGCAGGTGTCCAAATAGGAAGCCGGTTTTTAGTCGCTGAAGAAACGCCAGTCCATGAAGCCTATAAAAAATATTTAATCCAAGCCATTGACTCTGACTCTGTCGTTACAGGCCAAGCCTCCGGTCATCCTGTCCGGGTGGTCAAAAATAAATTGACCGACAAGCTTCTAGAATTAGAAGCCGCCAATGCCAGCCCGGAAGAATTTGAAAAATATGCCAAGGGATCCGGTCCCCGGGCAGCCCGAGAAGGCGACGCCCACTGGGGATCTATTAT
Organism: Clostridiales bacterium SIT11; assembly: GCA_001299455.1. Classification (GTDB taxonomy): domain Bacteria; phylum Bacillota; class Clostridia; order Tissierellales; family Peptoniphilaceae; genus Urinicoccus. The sequence continues at coordinate 835,507 of CYUK01000003.1, forward strand.
GGCCGGTCAAGGCTTAAACTATTTAACGAAGATCCAACCTGTGGCAGAAATTATAGACGACCTGGCCAAGGAATATGAAGAAGCCAAGAAAAATTTGGACCTCCATTTTTAAATAACTAATGTAAACCATAATCATCCTAAGTAAAGAGGAAGGGGATAATTCTTAACCCCCTTCCTCTTTTTTGTTTTTAAGAGCATTTTTCTCTTATAAAATCAATAGAAAAATTTCTCGCCCTAGATTTTTCTATTTCCATTTTTCCCTAAATTTCTAAGTCTTTTTTCTCTCAAGCCATAACTCTCATCAAACAAAAAAGGCCCTAGATCTCTAGAGCCTTCATTTTACTTATCAATAGTTACAAGGACTTCTCGGTCTACTCTCTGGCAAAGGGCTTCAAACCGCTTGGCTTCTGCCTTGTTCCGGTAGTCCACTTGGGCGTCCCGGGGTATCCCTTCAGCGGTCCTGATGGCTCCCTTGGAATTGAGAAGTTTATAGAGGCCGTCATATTCTACATAGTCGCCCTTTTTATACTTAAACTGCTCATAATATTTAATCATTCCCCCAACAATTGAATTTTTGTTCTGGGAGATTTTCTTATCATAAATTTGATAACCTGGCCGCCAAGTGCTTTTTTCCACCACAAGGTCCTTCATTAAATCATTGGGAATTTGAAGGGTGACCTTGGGGTTTCCAAAGCTAAAGACAGTATAATCCCCACTTCCTGGTTTCTTTCCAGGATTTTCTTCCCTTTGGGGCTTTGCTTCTGTGATTTTAGGGTTATCCAGGGTCTTCAGGTCAAAGTTTGGAAAGGCATTTTTTCTAGGAATCTCCACGGCCTCTTGGAAGACCCTCAGGACCTTGTCGCTCCCCTTCAGTTTAGGGTCAAGTTTCTTTAGGCTTCCATCAGAAAACTCATATCGGGCCAGGACCTTCCCATTTTCATGGTAGGTGTTCAGGGCTGGGAAAAAGGCCTTTTCATTTTCCACGCCGATGGACCCCACCAGGCCGTTCATAGTCCCCTTTTTATAAAGCGACTTGTCATAAAAGTGGACCGCCTGGTCCTTAGGGGACTTTTCAATGAGAATATGCTTTTGGAAGTTGGGGCTGATGTAGAGGTCAAATCCATAGTCTGAAAAGTCCAGTTTTTTATAGTTAGAATAGGCCCTGTCCCTAAAATTCACGGCATGGCCAATGTAGACTGCCCCGTCATTAGGGTTCCAGGTGACTCGTTTTTTCAGAGCTTCTCCAACATAGCGGATGGGGATGTAGGTCCGGTTCTTATAGACGATGGGGGCTACATCCATGGTTCCCTTCACGCCATTGACGGTAAAGTTCTTGCTGTTGACATTGAGTTTTACTTGCTGGCCATTTCCTGAGATGGAAATATCCTTGGTCGCCTGGGTGTAGCCTACATCAAAGCCTAAGGTTTCACTGATAAACCGCAGGGGAACATAGGTCCGGTTATTAGAGGCAAAGCCATAATATTTAGGATCACCCTTATAGGCCGTTTCATAGTCCACTCCGTCAATCACCAGGGGAATCTCAAAGTCATAGGCATAGGCCGCCTTTCCCCCAAGGCAGGCAAAAACTGCCAGGGCCAACAAGAGGGTCTTCCAATTTTTCTTAAGCTTGGCAAACATTGACTTCCTCCTTAACATCTCCTAGTTCTTTTTATAGGCCTTTAAGCCTAAATCAATGAGCTGGCAGGCTCTCTTTAGTTTTTCCACTTCCAAAATATAGGCCAGGCGGACTTGGCTCTTTCCCTTTTCCTGGTGTTCATAAAAACCAGCTGCCGGGGCCATCATCACTGTTTCCCCTTGGTCTTCAAACTTTGTCAGCATAAAGCGGCAGAAGTCCTCTGCATCCTCTACAGGAAGGTCTGCAATAACATAAAAGGCTCCTGTGGAATGAGAACAAAAAACGCCGTCAATCTTTCCAAGTTCTTCTTCAATACAATTTCTCCGGCGGGTATATTCTTCCCGGACTTCGTCAAAATAGTTGTCTGGAAGCCTATAAAGGGCTGTAGCTCCTACTTGTTCCAGGTAGGGACAGGCCAGGCGGCCAGTGGCTAATTTTACCAGGGCCTTTTGGAGGTCCGGATTTTTCGTAGCCGTACACCCAATCCGGGCTCCACAGGCGGAAAACCGCTTGGAAATCGAGTCTAAAATCACAACCCGGTCTTCCAGGTCCTTAAAACTTCCAAAACTTGTAAATTCTAAGCCATCATAGATAAATTCCCGGTAAACTTCATCAGACAAAATCCAAAGGTCATGGGCCTTGGCCAGGTCCCCTAAAAGCCGAAGTTCTTCCTTGGAATAGACGGCTCCTGTTGGGTTTCCCGGGTTGGAAATCAGAAGAACCTTGGTCTTGTCTGTAATGGCTCCTTCAATTTCTTCTTTTGCCGGCAACTTAAAGCCTTGGCGGACATCTGTCGGAAAGGTCCTGACCTTGACTCCTGTTTCGTGGAAATAAGTCTTGTAATTTGTGTAAAAGGGTTCTGATGTTAAAACTTCATCCCCTACATCCGTTGTGGCCAGGAGGGTAAAGAGGAGGGCTTCTGAGCCTCCATTTGTAATGACCAGGTCATCTTCTGTGAAGTTGAGGCCGATTTTTTGGTAGTAGTTGGCATTTTCTTCCAATAATTCTTGAGTCCCTTGGGAGGGAGAATAGCCCAGCACTTCCACATTTTCCTTTTTAATGGCTTCAAAGTAGGCCTCAGGTGTCTTCACATCTGGTGCTCCAATATTTAAGTGGTAGATTTTTTTCCCTTGGGCCTTGGCTTCCTTGGCCAGGGGAGTTAATTTACGAATTGATGAAAAAGGCATTGCTTCAATGCGTTTAGAAATCATAGGTCCTCCTTACTTAAGTCCTAAAGCGTAAGTCCTCACCGAAAAAGTGGATGGGGATAAAACTTTGCATCATCCTTGAAAAAATCCGGTCCGAATAGACATTTTGAATCTCATGTAGGGCCAGGTTGGTGGAAATTAAAAGCTTTTTTCCCCCAAGCATTCTTGTATTTATTATATTAAAAAGTTCTGCATTGGTAAACTGGTTTGTCACTTCAGTCCCCAGGTCGTCAATAATCAGTAGGTCGCTGGTGAAAAGCAGCTTGTAGGCCAGGTTTAAATCCTTGGAACTATCTTTTTGAAACTTCTTTCGCTCTAAAATATCCACCAGGCTAAAGGCCGTTTGGTAGATGACTGTATAGTTCTGGTCCAGGAGGTCCTTGGCGATACAATTGGATAAAAAAGTCTTGCCCAGGCCCGTTCCCCCGTAAAAAAGGAGGTTTTCTCCATTGTCCTTGGGGAAATTTTTCAGAAAAACTTGGACCTTCCTTAAAATAGACGTCATATTTTCATAGGGCGAGATCCCTTCATCTGGAGAAATCGTCTTAGAAAAAACATCCAGGTTAAAGTGGTCAAAATTTTCCCTGGCCAGGACCCGGTCCAGGTTACTCATTTCATAGAGATCCTTGGCCAAGAGCTGTTTTAGGCAGTCACACCGGCTTCCGTCTTCCAAATAGCCTGTGTCCTTGCAAAATGGACAGGTATAAATAGGGTCCAGGTAGTCCGGTCCCAAGCCAGCCTGGCTTAGGATTTCCCTCTTCATGGCCCCCATGGCTTCAATATCTCCAATGGCCCCTTGGGTACTGGCCCCTTGGATGCCTTGGAAGACCCCTTGAAAGCCCTTGTCCCGAATGCCATCTTCTAATTCCTTAATCATGGGCAGGTCCCGGTAAACTTGGGCCCGTCTTTCTTCCAGCCGCTTTTGGTTTTCCGTCCGGACCCGGTCATAGTGGCGGTCAATTTTTGAAAATAAATTTTTATCCATTAAGGTTCATCCTTTAATTTACCGTAGTTTTGACTCCGTTTTTTGGCCATCTTTTCCAGGTCTTCCGGACTAAAATCTGAGGAAGACTGGGAAAAATTGTGGAACTTGTTGCCAGTCTTGGGCCTTTGGGAAGAAACCACTTTTTCCCTGGGTTTCAAGTCCTTCTTTTCAATGTCCTCCAGTGTAAAAATTCCCTTGTTGTACCAGGACCTTAAAACCCCTCGAATATAGGCCACGCTGGGGTTGTTGGTGTTAATGGACCGGCTACAGGCCTCCAGAACCATTTCCATGGAAAAACCTAAATCCTTAAACCAGGAATTCACTTCCTTTAAGTCCTGGTCCGATAGGGGTTTGTTTTTTAAACCCATGGCCGCCATGACCTTTCGATAGCGATAGTAATCCTTGTTGTATTTTCCTTGATTTTCCTCCAGAGCTTCCGGGCTCCGGATTCCATCGCTGGCCCAGTTTTGGACCACCCTTTCCAGATAACGGATGGAATACTTGTTTTGGACCTCTGTTGTATACCTTATGGCCTCTTCAATCATCTGAGGCGGCATATTATAGTCCACAACCCAGGAAGCCAGGTCCCGCTTTTCCTGGTAGGATAGGGGCCGGCGGAAAAAATAATCCCCCTTGGCCAAAAGGTCTGCAATAAGGGGATCAGACAGGGAGCTAGTCAGGGAGGCAAACTTGGTATTGCTGGTGGAGGTTTGGTAGACATTTTTTATATAGAGTTCCTTTAAATTAATAAACTCCACCCTGTAGTCCGGGCCCTCCTGGTCTTCTCCAGGCCAGACCTTCCGAATAATTCCCTGGTCCTCCCAATAATCCCAAGCCCTGTGGACGTCACTTTCTAAAATTCCCAGGGTCTTGGCAATGGATCCATGATTTTTATTTTCTTCCTTATGCATGGCATAGCCATAGGCCAGGAGGTAGACTTTGACAAAGTTCCCGTCGGCCTGGGGCATATATTCTCTTAAAAAGATGTTGTCCAGGACTGTATCTCCCAGGTCCATGGACCCCTCTTCCTTGACAAAGTTCATAGACCCCTCCTCTCTAAATAATCTTCCCTTTTCAGCTTCATTCGAATTCCCGGCAGGTACCAGGCGCCTAAAAATTGGATGCCCCCTTCCCAAATACCGGCAAATTCCCGGTGGTGGGTGGGGAGGTCCTTAAAGGGATAGCGGTAGTAGTGAATTCCGGCCCTTTGAAAACCCAATTTTTCATAGACATGTTGTCCCCGTAAATTATAGGGGGCTACTATTAAGTATAGCACACGGAGGGACTCTTTTAAAAAAGCATATTTCAAAAATAATTCCAGGGCCACTGTCCCATAGCCCCGGTCCAGGTAATCAGGCCCCAGGACGACCCCTAAAACCCCAAAGCCTAAGACCCTTAGCTTGGTTTTAAAGCCCACATAGCCAATGGGCCGGTCATCTAAAAAAATTGTTAAGTAGTCAGAGAGGAAGTGCCCCGTCTTCCAGCGATACCAGGCAAGGTGGTTGAAATTTTCCTGGTCGCCAAAATTATATTCTTTAAAAAGGTCATCTTCAAATTGACCCCAGTTTTTTAACCAAAGGACATCTTCCGGCTCCATAGGCGCTAGGTGAATCATGCCTGCCTCCTTGTTTTTCCTGGCTTAAAGATAAAAAAACCGGCAGGGCCGGTTAAAAAAATTATTTTTTCTTGTCCATTTCATGCTGGCAAAAGATAAAAGGTAGGAAAACCATTGTAATCACAAAGGCCATAAGTAAAAGTTGATGCATCATAAGTTATTCGCCCTCCTCTTTTTCTCATATTCTTTCTTTATATTATACAACATAAAGGACCTTGAAAACATTTTTCCTCGACTTATTTTTAAATTTCTTTATCTCCCCTGTAAATCCCCTTGACATTTCCCTACTTGTTTTACTATAAAAAAACAAAATATTTTTAAAAAAATTGTTTTTTAGGATTCTTTTGATATAATTCTACTTGTAAATGTTTTCTTTTATTTTATATCGGACTTGTTCTTATTATAGACTGCCTATAGAAGCAGTAAACCACTTTAAATACTCTCTGGGGTGAATTTTTATGTATATTCCTATTTATACCTTTGTCGCTTTAGTGCTCTTTCAACAACTCCTCAACTTTGTCCTCAATAAAAGTTACAAGGAGAAAAAATCCATTCCCCGCTTTCTTTTCTTTATAGGTATTCTTATCTATGTCTACCTAGGTCACAAGGCCAGCAAGGGAGACTTTGATGCCCAATTTGTCGCCCCTCATATCCTGATAGAATTTCCAGGTTTATGGATTAGCAAGACTGGAACGAACCAGATTATTTTTATCCTCCTTGCAATCTACCTCATTGTCACCGGCTTTAATTGGTTAAAAAAGTCCGGAAAATTTTAAACATTTTTAAGCTGGCTTCCAGGAGGCCAGCTTTTTTCTGGAAACTTGTCCTCCTTCCTTCCCTTCCCTGGCCTTCCATGATATAATACAGCTTGCTTAACTACTGAATTATAGGAGGTCTTATGCTACAAGTTCAAAATGTAAGTATCCAATTTCCAGATAAAACCCTATTTGATGAAGTGGACCTGGCCTTTTCTCCAGGCAACTGCTACGGAATCATCGGAGCCAACGGGGCCGGCAAGTCCACCTTCCTTTCTGTCCTTTCAGGAGAAAGAGAGCCCTCTACCGGGTCTGTTTCCCTGGGGAAAAATGAGCGCCTGTCCATCCTAAAACAAGACCACTACCAATATGACCAGGAAAAGGTCCTGGACGTTGTGGTTATGGGAAACCCTGAACTCATTCAAATCCAAAAGGAAAAAGACGCCATCTATATGAAGGAAGACTTTAATGAGGAAGATGGTTTAAAGGCCGCCCACTTGGAGGAACGCTTTGCTGAGCTGGGAGGCTGGCAGGCAGAAGCTGATGCCGCCACTCTTCTGGAAGGTTTGGGAATTGCCACTTCTCTCCACGATAAAATTTTAGATGAATTAGTTGAAGCCGATAAAGTCAAGGTCATGCTGGCCCAGGCCCTTTTTGGAGAGCCTGATGTCCTCCTCCTGGACGAGCCCACCAACGGTCTGGACGTGGCTGCCGTCCTCTGGCTCCAAGACTTTTTAATGGATTTTAAGGGCGTGGTCATTGTCGTCAGCCACGACCGGTATTTTTTAAATGAAGTTTGTACCCATATGGTGGACATTGACTTTGGTAAAATCCAACTTTTTGTCGGCAACTACGACTTCTGGTACGAATCTTCCCAGTTGGCCCAAAAAATGTTAAAAGAAGAAAACAAGAAAAAGGAAGAACAAATCAAGGAATTAAAGAACTTTATTGCCCGTTTTTCCGCCAATAAGAGTAAGTCCCGTCAAGCCACCAGCCGGAAGAAACTTTTAGACAAGATTTCCTTAAATGATATTAAACCCTCCTCTCGTCGCTACCCCTTTGTGGGCTTTGAACTGTCTCGGGAACCGGGAAATGAGCTTTTAACCATTGAAGGCCTCAGTAAAAAAGATGGGGACGGCTTCCTTATCCAGGACTTTTCCTTCCGCCTAAACCATGACGACAAGGTGGCCTTTATTGGAAACGAACGGGCCATTACCGCCCTCTTTGAAATTTTAATGGACCAGGATACAGACTTTGAAGGGGACTTTAAGTGGGGGCAGACTATTACCGCCGACTACTTCCCCAAGGACAACACGGATTTTTTCCAAAAGCCGGACCTAAACCTGGTGGACTGGTTAAGACAGTATTCCAAGGACCAAACAGAAACCCATATCCGGGGCTTCCTTGGAAAGATGCTCTTTTCCGGTGACGAAGTCTACAAGTCTTCCTCCGTCCTTTCCGGGGGTGAAAAGGTTCGGATGATGTTTTCTAAAATGATGCTATCTCCCTCCAATGTCCTGATTTTTGACCAACCCACCAACCACCTGGACCTAGAATCCATTACCGCCGTCAACAACGGCCTTATGGCCTACAAGGGGTCCCTCCTCTTTGCTTCCAAGGACCACCAATTTGTAGACACCATTGCCAACCGGATTGTGGAATTTTTTGATGACGGGACCTACCGTGACCGGTCCATGTCCTATGATGACTATGTTGATGAATATATCAGAAAATAAGGGCTGCTCAAGAGAGCAAACCCTTATTTTTTTTGCCTACTAAATTGTAGTAGACAGATCCTGTAATTTTATACCAAATAAAATAGAGAATCAAAACTAAAGCTACAACTACTAAAGTAGATTTTAAATAAATTATGGTATTCCCCACATTTAAAAGGCTCATCATATGACTTAAAAGCTGGTAGGCAAAGGCCATATGGATAAAGCTCAAAGCTACAGGTAAAAAGAAAACCAAGGATACTTGGGTCTTAATGGACTTCTTGACAGTTTTTTCATCCATCCCCACCTGCCTGTAGATGACAAAGGACCGCCTGTCTTCGTAGCCTTCCGTCAACTGCTTATAATAAATGGTGGCCCCTAGAGCGACGAGGAAGATAATCCCTAAGGAAAGACCTGTAAAGGTAAGACCGCCATAGAGACCTCGGCCATCTTCTTCAATCTCCTGGCGACCAGTTGCAGAGCTAATCATATTCTTTTGAAGACCCTCTCCTTCCTTTAAAAGTTCTCCTTTCAAGGCCTTCTCATCTTTTTTATCTTTTAAAGCAAAGTGGCTGATTGTCGTTAATGAAGCTTCCTCCACTTGGCCTTCCAGGCGGTTGAAGGAGGAATCATTCACCACGACAAAAACTAATTTCTGGATTAAGTCCACCTGTTTTAAATCATAATACCTGCCCAGGTTTTCATTCACTTTCTTTTCTTGCCGGTGGATACCTAAGAAGGACAGGTCCAGATTTTCTTCTAAAGAAGACTCTCTTCCCAAGACAAGGCCTTCTCCGTCTTTTAAGTCATAAGAAGTATGAAGAAGCTGGTTGACCTCTCTCTGGGGAAGAATCCGTACATACATGGAGTTTTTGTCATTCCAATCCACTGAGCTAAAGCCCTTTTCTGGATGATTCAAATCAATTTCTCCGTCAATTCCCCGTAATTGGATGACTTTCTTGACTTTGCCCTTATTTCTTTTTAGGACAGACCGGCTGGGGGCAAGTAAGTCATCAAAATTCTTTTTTGCCTGGTTCTGATCCGCAAACCTTGTTTTATAAACCAGGTCTAGGGGAACCGTGGTATCCACCAAGGCTTCCACAGACTGGTTTAAGGACAAGGCACAGGATAAAAGAACTAAAACCGCTGTAATTAAGACGGTAATGGACCCTAGACTCATGGCCTGGTCTCCCAAGCGAAAGAGGAGGCCAGAAATCGCCGTCATTCGGTTTTTTTCATAGTAAAAAGACTTTCTTCCTTGTAAAAATTTAAGAAAGATATCCAAAATCCCTAAAAAGAAACAATAGGTTCCCAAGACCACAAAGAGGGCGGCAATAAAAAAGTACACAAGCGAATCTACTGGATTTTTAATTTGTAAAGCAATAAAATAGCCAATACTTAAGCAAACCACCCCTACTAGGGTGTAAATTCCCTTTAGGCCCTTGGAAGATTGCCGGCGTTTAGATTCTTTTAAATAAGATAAGGGATTTTGCTTATAAATTCGGACCATGGCCCGGACTTCCAAGAGGAGGAATAAAATCAAATAGGAAATTCCATTGATTCCATAGCTCTCTTTTTGAATGGACCAAGAAATTTCTTCTTGGATTCCTGTAAAACGAACAAAAAGTCCTTGGATTAAATAGTTTCCCAAGCTTCCTAAAAGGGCCCCTAGACCGCAGATGAAAAAGAAAAGATAGATATTTTCCCAAGTAATGACCGCCAGGAGGTTTTTCTTACTGAGGCCTAACACTTGGTAGAGGGCCAGCTCCTTAGACCGCATCCTTAGTAAATAAGAATAGGTGTAGTAGAGAAAAAGGAAGTTAAAAATTTGAAGGATATAGTAGCCCATTTGTAAAATCATCTGTAGGGTCTCCATATAAGCCACACTTTTATAGGCAGAATTAAAGGCCATATCATGTAAAATAATGGAAAAACTCAGCATCATAAGGGCTACAAAAATAAAGGGAAGGTAAATCCGCCCATTATTTTTAAAGGATCTTTTCGCCAGAGACCGGTAGAGCTTAGTCAAAGGAACCACCTCCCAAGGTGACAGCCATGGCATTGTTAATCCTGTTAATAAAAGCCGACCGGGTCTCGTCGCCCTTGTAGATTTGGTGGAAGATTTTTCCATCCTTAATAAAGAGGACTCGGCTGGCAACAGAAGCTGCCTTGGCCGAATGAGTCACCATGAGGATGGTTTGTCCCTGGTTATTAATAATGGAAAAATAATGGAGAAGGTCTTCAGACGTTTTAGAATCCAAGGCCCCTGTAGGCTCGTCAGCCAAAATAAGTTTTGGGTTTGTAATGAGGGCCCGAGCTATGGCCACCCTTTGCCCTTGGCCTCCTGAAATTTGATAAGGATACTTTTTTAGGAGGTCTCCAATACCTAATTTCCCCACCACCCTTTCTAGGGGTTGGTCAAAATCCCTTGCCTTAACCCCCATTAAAACCAGGGGCAGGAGGATATTATCCTGAACAGTGAGCTGGTCCAGAAGGTTAAACTGTTGAAAAACATAGCCCAGCTCCCGTCGACGAAAGGCCGCCTTTTCTTGGTCTTTTAATTGAGAAATATTTTTCTCCTCTAAATAAATATTTCCCCGGCTGGCCTCATCCAACATAGCCAAAATATTTAAGAGGGTGGTCTTTCCTGAGCCAGACTCTCCCATAATGGCCACAAACTCTCCCTGGATTACAGAAAAGGAAATATCCTTTAAGGCCAGAACAGGATTTTCTTTATTTTTGTTATAAATTTTTTCTAGATGGTCAACTTTTAATAGCATATCATCACCCTTTCTATCCCAAGTATAGAAGAGCCTGAAAAGAAAATCCCTCGATTTGCCTTACATTTTTCTCCCTAATGTGACATTCTGTAACTTTCCCCAGGAAAAATAATGGAAAGACTGGTCCCCTGGCCCAGTTTAGACTCTAGGTCTAGGTCTAAATTTAAATTCTGGGCAATTTCCTTTATCAGGTAGAGACCAATTCCTGTGGATTTTTCATAGTCCCTACCAATGTAACCGGTATAACCCATGTCCATGACTCGGGGAAGGTCTTCCCTGGCAATGCCAATGCCTGTGTCCTCAAGGACCAGTACCCCCTCCCTAAAAGAAATTGTCAGTCCACCTTTCTTGGTATATTTCACCACATTGCTGAACCATTGCTTGACTAGAAAGGACAGCCACTTGCCATCTGTTAAAACTTCTACTCCTTCTATGTCCAGGTGGACACTGAGTCCCTTGTCAATAAAAGCAGGTGCATAGGCCCGGATGGATTTTTGCAGGAGGCTCTTTAGGTCAAGCCACTGGAAGACATAGTCTGTGTCCCGCCCCTGGAGCCGTTCATAGGAGAGGATACTCTCCAAATACTCTTCCATTTTAAAGACCTGGAGCCGGGGATTTTTATCTTCAATTTCCTGGGCATCCAACCAGGCTAGAAGGGCAGCCATGGGAGTCTTCATTTGGTGGGACCAGCGAAGGAGATAGTGGCCTAGGGCCTGTTTTTCCGTAAAATTTTGGGTCTCCTGGTCCCTTTGGGCCTTCCTAGCCTCTAAAACTTTTTGGACCAGAACTCCTTCCACAGGAGTCTCTGGAGAAAAATCCTCCATGTCTCCCCTAGTCATTTTTTCTGCCCTTTTTTCCTCCCTATAGGCCCTTTGAAAAAAGTAAAGCCCCCATAAGAGCCCATAGATGCCCAATCCGTAAAGGGCATCCCTCCACCGGCCTGACTGGACAAAGACATAAAGACACAAAAAGATGCCTGTCCCAAGGGCTAGGGCCAGGAGATCTCCCTTATTTTTCAAAGTGTCCATAGTAGCCCACTCCTTTTTTCGTTTGGATGTAATTTTTCACTCCTAGGTCCTTCAAAGTCTTCCGTAGCCGACCAACATTCACTGTCAAGGTGTTGTCGTCAATGTAAATATCCGACTGCCAAAGGTCATTCATTAGATCCTCCCGGGAAATAACCTTGCCTCGACCTTGGATACAGGCCTTTAAAATTAAAAATTCATTTTTGGTCAGCTTTTTCTTCCTCCCCTGATAGGTCAGGTCCATGGTATCCAGGTTGAGGCTCAAGTCTCCGTCCTGCACTTCCGAATCCTTGGCCTGGACTTCATAGGTCCGGCGGATTTGGGCCTTAATCTTGGCCAGGAGAAGGGCTAGGGAAATGGGCTTAACCATATAGTCATCAGCTCCTAGGTTCATAGCCAGGACCTGGTCTGTCTCCTCTCCCATGCTGGATAAGAAGACCAGGGGCACCTGGGAAATTTTCCGAATCTTCTCTGTCCAATAGAGACCATTTTTATAGGGTAGACCAATATCCATAACCACTAAATGAGGGTCAAAGGCCTTAAAATCCTCCAAGACCTGGTTAAAATCTCGGACGCCTTCTACTTCCATGGCAAAACCTTCCAAGTAGGTTTTGATACTGGAAAAAATGCTGGCATCATCTTCTACAATAAATATCTTATACATAGGCCCTCCTTCATTCTTATTTTAAACTTATTGTATCCAAGACCCTCTCCCTTGACAAGAAAAAGTAGCCAAGTTTCCCTAGCTACTCCTTTCCAGTTACTTTACTTGTCCCTGATATCCAAAATCTTCCAAGACCCCTTTTCTTTTTTCAGGCTAAAGATTTCTTCTCTCTTTTCCTTTGTTTCTTTGCCATCTTGGGTCTTGACTTTCTCATAGGTCACGTCCATTTCCTTCCGGTCCCCTTCTTCCTTTAAGGGCTTGTATTGGATATTTTCCACTTGGACCTTGTCCAGGTCTTCTTGGAAAAAATCTTCGTCTAGTAATTTTCCATTGGCTATCATCGGGTCAAAGGCTCCTTCTGCAAAGTAGGCCTTTAATTTGTCTAAGGCCCCTTCCTCCTCTTTTTCCCCTTCCAAGGGCATTTGACTGGAAGCCACCTCCTGCATTGCTTTCACATATTTGTCCTTTTCCTGGTAGAGGTCTGCCCGGGTTCTTAAAAAGGGCCCAATCACTTCATTTTCTTCTTCTCCACGTCCACAAGCTGCCAGGAAAAGAATAACTAGCACCACTATAAGGAGAAAAAATCCTCCACTGAGGCCTAGGGTCAAAATTTTTTTCATTTTACCCTCCTTTTTCAATTTCCGCCTATGCTTTTTGTATTTTTACCCACTTATAGAGACTTTAACCAAGACTCCTTTTTTGATTATAAAAGTTTCCCCTCTTTCTCTTTCTTGGCTTTTTTTCCAGGAAAGTCATGGTATAATAAGAACAATGTCCTGAAGACGCGAGGAGGTTTTAACTTATGAAGGATTTTTTAAAGAAAAAACACGTGACCCTGTCTCCCAAGGTCTATTTTATCGATGCCCTAGGTGCCATGGCCTATGGCCTCTTTGCCACTCTTTTAGTGGGAACCTTGATTAATACCCTGGGGCAAATCTTAGGCTGGGCCTTTTTAACCGACACCCTCTGGCCCCTGGCCCAGAAGGCTACAGGGCCGGCTATTGCTGTTTCCATTGCCTATATTTTAAATGCCCCGGACCTGGTTTTATTTGCCTCCACTGTCATTGGCCTGGCGGGCTATGAACTGGGCGGCCCTGTGGGAGTCTATGTCGCTGCCCTGGTGGGGGTGGAAATTGGGAAACTTATTTCCAAGGAAACGGTCATTGACCTTATCCTCACCCCCTTTGTTACGGTTGTCTCCGGCGTCTTGGTGGCCCAGGCTGTAGGGCCCTACATCCAAAACTTTATGCTCTATCTGGGGAAACTTGTCATGACCATGACCAACCAATCTCCCTTGATTATGGGGGTTTTGGTTTCTGTCGTCGTGGGGATTGTCCTCACCCTTCCTATTTCCAGTGCCGCCCTTTGCATGATGCTGTCTCTTTCCGGCCTGGCCGGTGGAGCCGCCACTATTGGCTGCTGCTGTCAAATGGTGGGTTTTGCTGTCATGTCCTATCCGGAAAATGGCTTTTCGGGCCTTTTGGCCCAGGGTCTGGGAACCTCCATGCTCCAAATGCCCAATATTATGAAAAACTGGCGGATTCTTCTTCCTCCTAGCCTGGCAGCGGCGATCCTTGGTCCCATCGCCACCACCGTCTATCCCATGATGAACAATCCCCTGGGGTCTGGCATGGGAACCTGTGGTCTGGTGGGACAAATTACCACCTTGCAAACCATGGCAAGTGAGCCAATCTCCCAAGTCCTCCTGGCCATCCTCTTTTTACAAATCCTCCTGCCAGCCATCCTCTCCACCCTTATTTGTGTTTTCATGAAAAAAAGAAGCTGGATCAAGGAAGGGGACCTGACTCTTATGGACCTAGATGCCATTAAGGCCAGTCAGGAAGCCTAAATATGGATTTTTTACAAGACCGACAAAATATTTTTCAGGGCCTGGACCCTAAAGTTTTAGAAGACTTAAAAGAGCAGGCTCAAATCCAAAAGACCCGGCCCAAGGACCATCTTTTTTTAGAAGGTCAACTGGCCTCTCAAGTCTACTTTGCCAAGTCTGGACAATATGCCCTCTATAAGCTCAATAATTCCGGAGAAAAGCGGATTATCTTTACCCTAGGCCCCGGAGATGTTTTAAATTATCCGGAGTTTCATCCCCGGCCCATGTCCATTTCCTGCCAAGTTTTAAAGGCTGGAGAGGTCCTGACCCTGTCCCAAGACGCCTTGACAGAGGCTATGAAAAAAGCCCCCCTCTTGGCTCTCAGGACCCTGGACCTATACAACCTCCGCCTCAGACGGCTCTACCGCCAGTTAAAAAATTCTTCCCTCTATGTCCGTCTGGACAAGCGGATTGCTGCCAAGCTTTGGAAACTTTCCAGGGACTATCCCAAGGCCCATCCCCTGGGAACAGCTATTGATATGAACCTAAATATGACTCTTTTGGCCCAGTTCTTAGGGACCAGCCGAGAAAGTGTCTCTAGAAATTGTAAGACCTTGATTTCCCAGGGACTTCTTCTCCAGGACAAGTCCACTTGGGTCATTCCCAACCGTCCGGCCCTGGAGGCCTACTTTAAGTATTCTAAGTAAAAAATTTTGCCTTAGAAATGTTCTCAAGTATTTTATTGGAGTTTTCCCTATGAAAGATTCTAAAATTCAATCCTTTACGGGCCTACGATCCCTGGCCCTCTGGGGCGTCATCCTCTACCATTTTTTCCCTCATATTTTTAAGGGAGGCTATCTGGGAGTTGTTGTCTTTTTTTGCCTGTCCGGTTACTTACTTATGGTCCACTCTTTAGAAAGGGAGGAAGCAGAACCCTTCCAGCAATTTCTAAAACGCTACAGGCGCTTAACTCCGCCCCTCCTCCTGGTTGTAGCCTTGACCTGCCTTCTGGCCCTGGTCTTTTTTAAGGAGGACTTTAAGGACACCCTTTTTTCAGGCCTGGCCGCCATTTTCAGCCTCAACAATTGGCAGCAAATTTTACGGGGATTTTCCTATTTTGACCTCCATGGAAAATTTCTCCCCTTTACCCACTTTTGGGCCCTGTCTGCCCAAGTCCAATTTTATCTTATCTGGGCTCTTTTACAGGTCTTCTTTGGAAAAAATAAGCAGAAATTTACCTATTCCCTCCTGGTTACCGGCCTAGTTTCCCTCTTGTTCATGGCCATCTTAACCCCTTTTTCCCAGGACACCACCCGGATTTATTATGGAACAGACACCCGGTTTTTCTCCTTTGCCCTGGGGTCTCTTTTTGCCATGGCCTCTAAGCAGGGGGCCTTGAAGGGGCCCCAGGAAGATAAGTCCCTCCATGGGGCCCTTCTTCTCTTGGTCTTAATTTTTTCCTTTATCTTTTTTAAGGAAGGCCCCCTCCTCTACTACGGCGGCATGGTGGTCATGAGCCTGGTCATTTGCTTCCTCCTGGCCTTTATTGGCAAGGAAGATAACGCCACAGCCCAGGTCTTGACCCACCCCTTCCTCCAATACTTTGGCCTTCGTAGCTATGACATCTACCTTTGGCAGTATCCCTTGATGCTGGTCTTCCAAAACCTTTTTTCCGGGTCCACCCTCCCCTATCCCCTTCTTGTCCTCTTGCAAATTCCCCTCCTCCTAGGTTTAAGCGAACTAAGCTACCGGCTCTTTCATATCCAGGCCCGGACCAAGGTCACCTGGGCCGCTGGACTTTCCCTGGTCCTTATTGGCCTAATGGGGACCTCTCCCCTGGCCAAGGGGGAAAAGTTCTTGGAGAACCCAAAAATGACTCCTGAAAAAGAATACCTGGCCCTCCAAAGGGAACGAGGAAAAATCCAAGCGGGCTACCGAAAAGAAACCCGTAAAGAAGCAGAAAGTCCCCTTCCAGAAGCTGTTTTAACGATTAATAAAAACTGGCCCCAACTGGCCCTGACCCAGGAAGACTTGAAAAAATTAAAGGACCGGGATGGCCTCCTTATCGGAGACAGTATTACTGCCATGACGGCCTATTCCATCCAAAATCTCCTGCCCAAGTTTACCATTGATGGAGAAAAGAACCGGCAATTGTTCCAGGGAAAGAAAGTCCTCCAGGCCCATGACCTGACTGCCCTTTCTAATGATGCTCCTATTATCCTCCAACTGGGGACCAATGGCGATTTTAATCCTAAAGTCCTAGAAGACCTGGTGGCCCTCTGCCAGGGCCGGGAAGTTTACCTTGTCAATGCCTCTATCCCCGACCCCTGGGAAGCCAGTATTAACAAGAAGTTTCAGGACGTGGCCCACCAGTCCCCCCATGTCCATATCATTGACTGGTATTCCATTAGCAAGACCCACCAGGACCTCTTTATTAAGGACCACACCCATCCCAAGGACCTGGGGATTGACCTCTTTAGCCAGACCCTGGCCAAAAGTCTAGTGAGTCCAAAGGCCAAGACCCTGAAACATCCTACCAAACCCTTCCCCAGTCGTTAGCCTTTCCTTTTTCAGACCTTCCTCTCCTTAATTTTATGGAAAATTCCAGTAAAATTTTTATAAAATCTTTATTTTGTGACAAAAGTCACAGACAGAATAAATACTTTCCCCTATACTTAAGGTAAATGGGAGAAAGTATTTTTTATTTTCCCTGCTTTGTTTGTTTTTTCACGAACTACTAGAAAGGAGATCCTATGGGATACAAATTTACCAGCCAGTCCATAAACCAACTCTTCCAGGACCTGTCCAAAGACTACCTGATTTATGGACCCACTCGATTTGAAGGAGAGGGCCCCTTCTCCGATACAGATTCCATCCGTTACGGAGAAATCCAGGCCATTGAAGACCTGGAACTGAAAGAAAAAAGCCATTATTCTATGAAGGAAGTCTTCCTCCCCATTAGCGAAACCCTCTTTTACTTTACAGAAGATGAGGTCAAGGAGTCCAAGGCTCCCTTCCAAAAAGAAGCCCTGGTTTTCTTAAGATCTTGTGACCTACATAGTGTCAAGCGTCTTGACGCCATCTATCTGGAAAATGGTTTTGAAGACCACTACTACAACCGCCTCCGGGACAAGATTCACTTTGTCCTCATTGGCTGTCCAGAATCTTTTTCCAATTGTTTTTGTGTGGATATGGAAACCAATATCTCCAGCAATTATTCTGCTTCCATTGATTGCATTGACGGCCACTACCTCATGGATTTAAAAGAAGAAGCCTTACAAGAAATTTTTGAGAAAAATGCCGATGAAGTCCTAGAAGTGACCCCTCAATATGTGACGGAGACCAAGACCCGGGTCCGGCTAAGTGATAAGATTGACCCTGTAAAAATTGCCTCCCATGACTTTTGGGACCAATACGACAAACGCTGCATTGCCTGCGGTCGCTGTAACTTTGCCTGCCCCACCTGTACCTGCTTTAGTATGCAAGACATTTTCTACCAAGACAATGGCCAGGCTGGAGAACGGCGGAGGGTCCACGCTTCCTGTATGGTGGATGGGTTTACCAACGTAGCCGGCGGTGGCCAATACCGACCAAAAAATGGCCAACGGATGCGGTTTAAGACCCTCCATAAAATTTACGACTTTAAAAAACGCTTTGGCTACCACATGTGCACAGGCTGCGGCCGGTGTGACGATATTTGTCCAGAGTACATTTCTTTTTCCACCATGGTCACCAAGGTAGCGGATATTTCCGAAGGCAAGGAGGACTAAAATGCACAACGAATATTTACCCTTCCCATCAAAGATTTTAGATATTATTGAACACACAGACAAGGAGCACACCTTCCGGATGGAATACCAGGGCGATGTAAAGCCTGGCCAATTTTTTGAAGTGTCCATTCCCAAGCTAGGGGAGGCCCCTATTTCCGTTTCCGGTATTGAAGAAGGCATTATTGACCTGACTATCCGGAAGGTCGGCCGGGTAACCGATGAAATTTTTAACCTCCTCCATGGGGACAAACTCTTTTTACGGGGACCCTATGGCAATGGCTTTGACCTGGACAACTACCGGAACAAGGAACTTTTAGTGGTGGCCGGCGGAACAGGTTTAAGCCCTGTCCGTGGAGTCATTGACCACTTTGCCAGAAACCCTGAAGACTGCAAGGGACTCAGCTTGGTGGCCGGCTTTAAGTCTCCTGCTGATATTCTCTTTTTTGCTGACCAAGCCCGGTGGAGGGAAACAATTGATATTATCCTCACAGTAGATGCCTTGGACTGCGACCCAGGAGACATGGTCTGTGAAATTGGTCTTGTGACAGAGCACCTTCCCAAGTTGAAAATTCAAGACTACTCCACAGCTGTGGCCATTGTTGTGGGGCCGCCTATGATGATGCACTTTACTTGCCTCCAGCTCCTGGACCTAGGTTTTAAGGAAGAAAATATCTGGATTAGCCAGGAAAGAAAAATGTGCTGTGGTCTAGGAAAATGTGGTCATTGCAAGATTAATGAAAGCTATGTATGCTTAGACGGTCCCGTTTATAATTATACCCAGGGCCGGTATATGATTGATTAAGGGGTGGACGAGAAAATGAGTATGGATTATAATGCAAATAAGATGCGAAAGAATGCCTTTCGGATAACGAAAAACCGGGGGATTACAGCTGTGCGAATCCGGGTTCCCGGCGGCCACATTACCGGAAAGCTTTTAGGCCAAGTTCAGGAAATTGCCGACACCTACGGCAATGGGGAAGTCCACATTACCTCCCGCCAGGGCTTTGAAATTTTAGGCATTCCTTTTGAAAAAATGGATGAGGTCAACAAGGCTGTTCAACCTCTCATTGACGAATTAGATATTAACCAAGACAAGAGAAACGAAGGCTACACTTCTTCCGGAACCAGGAATGTTGCCGCCTGTATTGGAAACCGAGTTTGTCCCTATGGCTGCTACGAAACCACTGGATTTGCCCAAAGGATTGAGGAGGAAATCTTCCCTGATGACCTCCACTTTAAAATCGCTCTTACAGGCTGTCCCAACGACTGTCAAAAGGTCCGGATGCACGACTTTGGTATTATTGGCATGACAGAACCCCAGCTGGACAAGGACCGGTGCGTCAACTGTGGAGCCTGTGAAAAATACTGTCGAACCAAGAGTGTCCAAGCCATTGAAATGGTCAATGGAAAGCCTCATCGGAACAAGGAAAAGTGTATTGGCTGTGGAGTTTGTGTGGTTTACTGTCCTATGCGAGCCTGGACCCGGTCCAAGAAGAAATATTATAAATTAACCCTCTTAGGCCGGACAGGAAAGAAAAATCCACGCTTGGGTCAAGACTTTATTAAATGGGCCGACGAAGATTCCATTGTCAAAATTATTAAAAATACCTATGACTATGTCCGGGAATTCATCGACCCCAATGCTCCCGGTGGCAAGGAACACATCGGCTATATTGTCGATCGAACAGGCTTTGGTGTCTTTAAGGAATGGGTCATGAAAGATGTCCAACTTCCTGAAGAAGCCTTGGTCTATGACCCCATTTACTGGGGCGGCATCCACTACGACACCACCCATAAAACCCATATTTAAGGAGGATCTATGTATAAGGAAGATTGTGAAAAACTAGGCCAAGGAGCCAAAACTAAACTTGCACTTTTAAAATCCAACCCCCTGGGCTATCTTTTGGCCTCTATGCTGGCCGGTCTCTTTGTAGGCTTTGGGATTTGCCTGGTCTTTACCATCCAAAGTTTGCTGCCAGACTTTGCCGGAACCAAGGTAATCATGGGCTTTTGCTTCACCATTGCCCTGTCCTTGGTGGTTATTGCTGGAGCCGAGCTCTTCACTGGAAATAACCTTGTAATGACTTTAGGAGGCCTAGAAAAAACCGTCCAATGGAAGGATGTCTTTAAATTATGGCTTGTTTGCTGGCTTGGAAACCTCTTAGGATCTATCCTCTGTGCCCTTCTCTTTGTAGGAGCTGGCTTTTTAAATGGCCCTGCTGCCGATGTCTTTGCCAAGGCAACCCTGGCGAAGACCCAAATTCCCTTCTTCCCCCTCCTCCTCAGGGGCATTTTATGTAATATCTTGGTCTGCCTGGCTGTTTGGGGGTCCGGCCGTGTATCCGATGGAGCTGGGAAAATTCTCATTATTGGCCTCTGCCTGGCCACCTTCTTTATTTCAGGCTATGAGCATAGTGTGGCCAATATGACCCTCCTATCCATTGGTCTTTTGGCCAAGTCCTCCTTTACCATCGGCCTAGGTCCTGTGGCCTACAACCTCTTGGTGGTAACCCTGGGCAATATGATTGGGGGCATCTTCTTCGTAGCCTTCCCCTATGCCATCATCAGTCGAAAGTAATTTTTTCAATAGAAAACCCGGACCCTGTCTATTTTTTTGGACTGGGCCCGGGTTTTTCTATGAAAAGAGAGGACCTGTCAGTCCCCTCTTCATTTTCTATTGCTTTTTCCTTCCCATGTAAATATCAGAACCAATGGCATAGACGGCGATCACTGTGGTAAAAACCAAGCTGACGTTTCTAGAAATCTTGCCTGGATAGTAGACCGTTCCAGCTAGGAATAAAAATTCAAAGGCCAGTAGGGTAAATACAGTCCCTGTTTGAATATAAATGGGCTTTAGGTTTAGCTTGTCCCGGTCGGCCTTAGGTGTGTAGATATAGGCATTGTTTAAGGGTGGCCCAATTTGTAAAAATTGGAGAAGGCTCACCACAAAAGACCCTAGGGCCAAGAGTAAAAATAAAATTAAAATCCCGTCTTCCATACCATTCTCTCCTTTTAAAATCTAGGAAAAACACCTACTTATTCAATGACCATATTTTGGGACTCCATAAGTTCCGGAATGGTGAAGATTCCTAGCATGCCCAGGGCAAAGACTACAATAAAGATAATTAGGCTAATGAAGAACATAAACTTCCCGGCCCGGTTCCAGGTTTCTTGAATCCTGGAAAATTCTTCCATATCCCGGTAGGTGTTCTTTTCCATGGCCCACTTGTTTCCCTTAAAGCCAGAAAGGATGATAATCACAAGGTTTAGGCCGGGAATCAGGGCTAAAAGGGGAATATAGCAGTGGTTGGCAATCCCCCAGGGGATACAGTAGAAAAAAGCCCCCCAATTAAACTTCCCCGGTCTTTGGGGATAGTCTCTTCTTGGATTTTCTTCATAGTTTCTTGCTTCTAGGTCTTGTATTGGATCCATTGGGTCCTCTCTTTCCACGATTTATTCTTTTACTCTTTAATCGTCTTCATCATCAGAAGAGGAAAATCTTCCAAAGGCGTCTTCAATGGCCTTTTTCGCCGCTTCTTCTGCTTCCTGCTTCTTCTTTTCCAGCTCTTCTTCCCGCCGGCGTTTTGCTTCTTCTTCCTGGCGGACTCTTTCTAAATAGGCATCCTTGGCCCCTTGAGTTTTTTCTTGTAAAAGACGTAAAACTTGGTTTTGGGGATCCTGGTCTAAGAGGGGATTGATGATATTTAGGGCCTGACTATAGTAGCCTTGGTCCACCAAGTCTTTAGTCCTCTCTTCCACTTGCTTAATGAGCTTGTCTATATCTTGGCTGGCCTGGTCGCTGTACTTGGTCCCTTCTTTTTTTATCTTTAAGAGGGCCTGGAAGGCTTGGGCATAGTGGTCTTCCTCTTTGTTTTCCACAATTTCTTCCGCCTGCTTCAGGTTTTTAGCCGTCTTTTCCAAGTTTTGAACCTGGGCCATTTCATTTTTGTACTTGCTGTCCTGGGTTTCTTCATAGAGTCCTTGGTAAATTTTCAAGGCTTCTTGGAAATTTTCCTGGTCCACATTGGCTTGGGCCTGTCTTTCCAGCTGACTTCTTTGGTAGTATTGGTAGCCGAAATAACCCCCTAGGCCTAGGAGACCACAGAGGATGATTAGGCCTAAAATCTTAGGCCAAACAGGGCCCCTCTTTTGGTCCTTAAAGGAAGGATAGTCTTCATAATTTTCATACTCTTCATAATCTTCGTAATCTTCGTCCTCTTCATGGTCCCCAAGGGCCTGCCCCCTTAAGGGCTTCATGGAAAGAGTGTCAACGAGGTCTTCTCCCCCATCTTTTTCTTTGGACTTCCGGGAGTCTTCCTCCTGCCCTCTATTTAATTGATGGCCACAATAAAAACAAAACCTGGCTTCCTCTTGGTTTTCCTTGCCACAAACTGGGCACTTCATGGCACACCCCCTTTTTTAATGATAATAAACTATAGGCTTATTTTAAGGGATTCCAGGGAAAAGTGCAAATAAAATCTCTCCCCTTCTTGGGTTTAGGAGGAATAATACATTCTCCGGACTTCTTCCACATCATACTGGTCCAGGGTCCCCGGTCGCAGGGTCTTTCTTTCCTCTCCTGTAGATTCAAAGCCTAGGGACTCATAAAGGCTGGCCCCGGTGTCATTGTCCTTGTAGTGCATGAGTTCTACAAAGGCAATGCTGGGATAGGCCTCCTTAAAAAAGTCTAGAGATTCCTTGAGGGCCTCCCTGCCCCAGCCCCGACCTTGAAAACTTTTATCCAGCATAATCCGCTTTAAATAAACATAGTCTTGGCCATCTGCATGGATTTCATGGTCCCCCTCACCAGGGCCCATTTCCCTTTTCACTCCATAGGGTTGAAAATAATAGAGGATAAAGCCAATCAGGTCCCCCTCTCTGTAAATAGCCCGGGCTTCCAGGTAGTCAAAAACCTTGGCTTCGGCCAGGGAGTAGAGGTTATTTTCCATAAAACCTACTTGGTCTTCTGCCATTTCAAGGTGAATGACTTGGTCAAAATTTTTAGGACATACTTTTTCAAATGTAATCATTTCTGCCTCCTTTACCTTATTTATGCCCCTTTTTAGAGGATTTACACAAAATTTAAAAAATCCTTCTGAAAAAGAAAGCTCTACGGCCCATTTCTTTTCCTATCCGCCTAGCCTGCCCCTTGCTATTTGCCTTTATTCTTGCTATCCTTTTAGTATCTATTTTTCATGGAGGTGGCTTATGAATCTTTCAACACTCATTAAATACCAGGCCCTGATGCTCCTGACCCAGGGCCTCCTCTACTTTGGATCTGAGATTTTCCAAAAAAATCCCCATGACATTTCCACAGATTTTGACCAGAAAATTCCTGTCATTCCTCTCTTTACCTATATCTATATCCTTTGGTTTCCTGTCATCGCCCTCTTTCCCATCCACCTCTACCAGGCCTCTCCCCCTCTTTACAAGGCCTATATGGTCACCTGGATGATTGAACTTGCCATCAGCACGATCATTTATATGGCCTATCCCACTAGCTTTACCCGGCCTAGGAATATCAAGGACTACCCCGGCGGCTGGCTTTTAAAAATCGTCTACCATTTTAGCTACAAGGGCCTCAACTGTATGCCCAGTATGCACTGCTCCATGTGTGCCATGGTCCTCTTCTTTACCTTCTTGGCTCCTGACCTGTCCCTTCCTTTGAAGCTCATCTACACCCTCCTGCCCCTGGGCATCCTCCTGTCCACTGTTTTTACAAAACAGCACGTAATTTTAGACCTGGTGACAGGCGTTCTTTTGGGAATCCTCTCCTCCCTCCTGGCCTTGGCCATACTTTAATCATCCATAAACAATTTAGGGCACCTGCCAAAGCAAGTGCCCTTTTTATTGCCGGTATGAATTTCCTTTACATTTTATCCTGTCCTAAGACCTTATTCTTTCGCTTCCATCCACATTAAAATTCGCTTGCAATTGGGACAATACCAGGCCGGCTGATCCATAATCGTTGTAGATACAGGAATCCTTTCCCGACTGAAAAAGCCCTTGATTCCCTTCTTTTTCTTTTCTTCCTCTGCTGTAAATTCATAGAAGGCCCCTCCTCCTTGGTTGACCCCTTCTACGCTGCCTGGAACCATGTCCCGGCCACAGTTTAAACACTTCATTTATTCACCTCTTTAAGATTCTTGAACTTTCTAACTTTTAAAAGTCTCTAAGCCTGCCTTTAGACCTTAGCCAGGACAAAGTCGTCCCCGTAGTTTGCCATTAAGCTTCCAAAAAAGGCCTGGTCCTCCTCATGGAAAATATCCAGGTAAACTTCCGTCCCATAGTGGGCGCTGGATAACTTGCACCGGTGGTTTTCAATATTTATGGTAAAGTAGCTGGTCATCTTATTGTAAATATCCTTGTCCCGGGGCTTGTCTTCCAAGAGCTGGCGGAGGAGGTCGTGACTGACCTTGCCTTTAATGGATACTTCCCGGTTTCGAAAGCCTGCCAAAGACGGGTTTCCATACGGACTGGCCTTTTTAATTTCTTCCAGCTCTTCCCGCCAACAGCGGATTTCAAAGGTATCTCCTGGAGAGACAAAGTGGCAGATGAGGGCATTCCACCAGGTATCATCCACGCCGGCATCAATCATCTGAACATCATAGCGGACCATGAAAACCTCCTTCCCGTTCTAGGATTTAAGAGTCCTCTTAAAGCTTTCAAAGTCAAAAAACCCGGCCATCCGGCCCAATTCCTTGCCATCCCTTAAGTAAAGGAGGGTGGGGAAGGAAAAAACCTGAAATTTCCCTCGTAGGTCCGGACAGTCACTTAAGTCCACCACCATGAACTTCCCCGGAAAATCCCTTAGCTCTTCCAGGCTCTTCCTCTTCATTCCCTGGCAAAGGCCACAGTCTTCCCCTTGGAAAAACAGGAAGACCCGGCCCTTTTTATAGTCCTCATTAAATTTTACAAGGTCCATTTTTTCCACCTCAACTTTTCTATATATTCTTTTATACCATAAATCCGCACTTTAAAATAGGTCCATTTTCTACAAATCCGCACTTCAATAACCCCTATTTCCTACAAATCCGCAACAAAATCCGTATTTTTTAGAACTATTTTTCCTTTCTAATCTTTTTCTCCTCCATTTCCTTATAGTATAATGAAAGCAATCAAGACCTATCCTATATTTTTAAGAGGTGACTATGAAAAAAACCATTTTATCCTTGATTTTTCTATTGGCCCTGGTTGGAGGCTGCCAAAAAGACCAGGCTGGAGGAAAAATCACTCAGCCCTCCCTGTCCAATATGGCCAATGAAAAAAGTTTACAATTTGTAAGCCAGGCCCTTGAAGAAGGCCTCGTAAAAGAGAGAACCACATCCCAGAAAGGCCTGGATACCTTCCTGGCCCTGGTCCAGGACTATAACGAATCTGTAGGCAAAGAAAAGCTCCTAGGCGACTTTGAGAACAATTTACAGCCAGACTATGACACCGGCAAACTTATTGAAGCCAGGCAAAAAAATCCCGGCAAGTACCCCGACACCAATTGCCGGATCACCGCCTTCCTCCTGGCTAAGGATGGCCTAAAGGCCCCGCAAGAAGCTCCAATGGATGATGACCTCCTCTTTATGGATGAAGAAAAAATCCAAGAGGGAAAGTTGTTTACCCACCAGGACTTTGAAAAGTTTAAACAGTTTTTCTCAAGGATCCCCACAGTAGATTCCAAGGATCCCAAGACCCATGGGAAAATCATGGAAACCTACTATGAGGACTGGACCTTCCCTGAAAATTCCCACCTCCTGGCCCTAATCCTCCATGATAAACTGGACGGAAACTACCTCTTTATAGGCCATATCGGCCTCTTGACCAAAATCCAAGGCCGCTACCTCTTCCTGGAAAAAATCTCCTTTGAAGAACCCTACCAGGCCATTCAATTCCCCACAAAAGAAGCCTGCTACAAGTATTTAAAGGAAAAATTTAAAGACTATACCGATCCAGACGCCGCCCCACCCTTTTTGATGGATAATGGACACTTTGTCGAATAAAAAAGCCCCTTGTTAAACTCGGGATACCTTCCCATAGTTAACAAGGAACCTTTTTATATACACATGAAAATCCTAATAACTATTTAATGAAGTTTAATAGCAAACTTGGAAAAGTTTAAATTATAAGGATATATTCGATGGGAAACAAGATTTATTCCTATATTCCCAACCCAGTCAAGTCTTCTTTCCTTCCTAGCAAAAAAATAAGAGGCCGGAGAGTCCAAAAGACTCAAAATCCGCCTCTTACTAGGGTTCATAAACCTCATAGACACTATAAACTTGAAAGCCGCTCCTAACAAGAAGGGCCAAGACCTGGGGAATTTCCCGGACTTGCAAATAAAGGTTGACCCCATTATAGGTGTAGAGGGCTCGGCCATAGTAGGGACCGTCCCTGTGGTTTAAAACTTCCATCAGGTCATTTCGAACTTGCCCCATCTGTCCGATTTGAAAAAAGATGGTGACATATTCCTCCCTATCTGCCTCGGTATTTACTTGACGAATGAGTTGAACCAATCTTCTACCTACTTTCTCGTTCTCTTCCGACACCTACCTCGTCAAGTATTATATTCCCATTATTTTCTGTTTTAAACATAATTTTTATAGAAGCCAGCCTAGAGGGATCTAGACCGGTTTTTTGGACTTCTTCCTGGTCCAGGGAAAAGTCCAGGCTTTGGAAGGCCGTCTTGTTTGTTTCCTTCTTATTGAAAAGATAAAATTTCGTCAGAGCAAAATCCAAGCTTGGTTCTAATCCTTGAATCTTGGGGTTTAGATAAGCCTGTTTTCCCTCCTGGTCCTGGAGGAGGACTTGAACATCTACCTCTTCTCCGCCCTGGTTACTCAAATCTAGACGGAGGTAGTCTCCATCTCCCAGATGAAAATCGGGCAGGTCCATTTGATACTGGGCCGTCCTTGTAAAGGACATGTTGAGACCGTGGAAGGTGTCCGGTCCACCGCTATTCATGTGTCCTAGGGCTTCTTCCCTGTAGGAGTTGGCTCCCAGAACCTGACTCCTGCCTCCCCAGCTGTTGGTGGCAATGAGGGAGTCTTCTTCAAAGTCTGCCAGGACTTCCTCTCCTCCTCTTTCTTTTTTTATCCAGTAGAGGTTTCTGGGCAAATATTTTTCTGGATTCCTATAAAAATCTTCTTTTCCTTCCAGAATATCCTCCATAAAGGCTTCCAGGGTCTTGGCCACCAGGGCCTTTTGGCTGGACCGGGACAGGAGGTCCTTGCGGTTGTAGAAAAGGGCCTTAGGAAGAGTTTTGTCACTTTTCCAAAGGTCATTACTGCCAGAATGGTCCATAAAGCCTGCATAGATGGCCATTTTATAGAGCTTGGGATCTGTATTGGAAACATGTTTATAGCCGTCGTCCCCCATAAAGGAATTGACGTCGGCATCGTGGCTCCCCTGGAGGGTTAAGTAGAAAATATTTTTTAGGCTGGAACTATGACCTGCCGGCGTGTACTGGCCGGATGTCGGCGACAGGGTCATGACTCCCTTGATTTTCAAGGGATAATTCAGGCTTCGGCTGGCTTCATCGGGATAGTGGTCTCTTTCTGTAAAGTCTGCCGCCAAATGGACAGCCTCCCCTCCCCGGGAGTGGCCTGCTAAAAAGAGTTTTTCTTCATCAAAGGCTTGGTAAAAGGGGGACTTTGGGTCCTTGTTCTTCTGGAAAAGTTCCTGGATATTTTCCAGGAGAAGAATGGCTCGGGCATCATTTTCATTGCCCACTCCCTTGCCCAGGTAGCCGTTTAAAAAGCTTTCATCTACGCTAACTGTGGCAATTCCTTTTTGGGCCAGGTAGCGGCCTAGGTAGTCATAGCCCAGTTCACTTTTTGTGGTCATATTGTGGTTGCCATGGATGAAAAAGAGGACAGGGGCCCTTTTTTTCTTGGGTAGGTAGACCTTTCCCCGGAGGGGAGCTTCGCTTAAAGAAAAGCCCCAGTAATAATCTCGAAGCTTTTTATTCAAACCATTGTAGGAGACATAGGGGGAAAGATTGACCGTCTTAAAAGGAGGGCGGCCGTAGTAAAATTCCTGGCTGGCCCGTCCCTGGATCCTAGCTTCTTCAAGGTCCACCCTCTGCCTTTGAGGGCTTTGGATGCCTGGGAAGGCTAAAAAAACCACCAGGAGACTTTGGAGGACCAGGCCAAAAACAAAGGCTGGACCTCCTCTTTTTTCCCTATGGACCAAGGCCAAAAGGGACCGGATAAAAATCCACTGGATGAGAAAAAAGCCCCCTGTCCAAAGGGCGACTTCCAAGTCTCCTAGGTTCCCATCTTTAGCTAAGCCGTCAAAAAGTTCATAGAGGCAGTAGATTAGGGCTAAAGGGGGCACCAAGACCAGAAGACCTCCGTAGGGGGTCCTTGCTAAAAGTTTTTTTAAAATCCAGTGGGCCAGGGAACAAACCAAAGTTCCCAGGACTACAGCCAGGAGGCTAGTAACCAGGTTTGACCTTTGATCATCTAGGACAAAGCCTGTCCAGGACCCGTAGATTAAAAGGACGGATAGAAAATAAAAATATATTTCTAGGGGCCATAAATCTAGGCCCAAAAATTTTTTCCATTTTTTCCCTTGCATCTTTTTCCTCCGAAAAGCCCTTCTTGGGGGTCAATAGGAAGCTTTTTATGCTTCATCCGCCTGAGTCTCTTCTTCAAGCCAGGCTGGAAACTTGTCCTTTTGGAAGGTCCTCTTCACATCCTTGGCACTGATTTTTTCCTTGGTCTTGTCTTCGTCATGGTAGACCAGGTCCACTTTTTCTTCAATTAAATGGACATTTTTTACCGTGGCCCGTCCCTTTTCTGTATGAACCAGTTCTCCTGCAAAGGGCATACACTTGTGAAGACATTCATATCCCTCCTGTTCATAGCGGAGGCAGCACATTAAGCGCCCACAGGACCCGGAAATTTTACTGGAATTTAAGGATAAGTCTTGGTCCTTGGCCATTTTAATGGTTACCGGTTCAAAGTTTTCTAGAAAGCTGGCACAGCAACAGGGCCGACCACAGGATCCTAGGCCTCCCACAAGCTTGGCCTTGTCCCGGACACCTACTTGTCTGAGCTCAATCCGGGTCCGATAAATTCGAGCCAAGTCTCGGACAAGTCCCCGAAAGTCCACCCGACCGTCGGCTGTAAAGTAAAATAAGAGCTTGGACCGGTCAAAGGTGTATTCGCTCCGGATTAACTTCATGTCTAAATTATTTTTTTCAATATATTCCTGGCAGACCGGCAGGGCTTCCTTGGCATCTCGTTCATTTTCCCGAAGAATGGCCTGGTCTTCCTCTGTCATCTTCCGAAGGACCGGTTTTAGGTCTCCCACAATGTCCTTCTCCTCTATTTCCTGGTTGCCCACGGCCACCTTGGCCGCCTTAAGCCCCCAGCTCATTTGGACAATCACCTGGTCCTTAGCTTCAAAGTGCTTTCCTTGGCTGGCAAAGTGGTAGATCTTTCCCGTAGGTTTAAACTGCACACCTACAACATCGATCATAAATATTCCTCCTGTATCTTTATTAGTAAAGCTTCAATTCCTAATCGTTTATTTCCATTATGACTAAAATATTCCATACTCTTTTGAATTGTTTTTATAATAGTATAAAGTGAAGAAGTTTTCAAGCCTTGCCCTCCCTGGGCCTGAAAGCGGTCTGGCAAGTAAATCAGCTTGGACTCCTTGTCCTCCCGTAAAAGGAGGAGGTCTCGATAGTAGACCAAAAGCTGGAAGACCAGGTCTTCTAAAATGTCCTTGTGGTCTAGGAAAAATTCAGAAAAGACAAAGGGGTAGTCCCTGGACTTTCTGGAAAAGCCTTGGACGCCACGGAAGAGATCCTGGTAGATTTTTATTTTTTCCTCCTGGTCTAAAAGGTCCAAGGCCCGGCCCAGGCTCCCCCGACTAAAGTGGACAGCTTCTTCAAGGCCCTCCCTTTTTCCGTAGCCCCTTTCTTTTAACAGCGTCCGGACTTCTTCCTGGCTCAGGGGAGGGACCTGGACGATCCGACAGCGAGATAAAATTGTCGGCAGAATCTTCCCCTTATTAGTCCCGGTTAAAAATACGGCAACCCCTGGTTTGGGCTCTTCCAGGCTCTTTAAAAGGGCATTTTGCCCTTGAGGGGTCAAGTCATCTACATGGTCAATTAAAAAAACCTGGCTTTCAGACAGGTAGGCCGTCTTTTGACTTTCTTCTATAAAGTCCATCATATCTTGTTTTTTCAGGCCCTTGTCCTTGTCTTGAATCAAGTGAAAGTCCGGGTGGTTGCCTGTTTCCAGCAAGTGCCTGGTCTTTTCTGGGTCGTCTCCACTTAAATAAAGCTGGGCCAGACTCTTGGCCAGGGTTTTCTTGCCCCCTCCCCGGTCTCCTAGAATCAAAAGACTATGGGGCAATCTTCCCTCCTGGCTCCGGAGGGAAAATTCCTCCAGGATTTTTTCATTTCCATAGACCCCCACCATTAATAGTGCCGTCCTGCGTCTCCTGCCATAATCATGACATGGATTCTCTCTTCTTCCTTGAGGTCTTGGCCAAGTTTTTGGAAAATTTCCTTAATTTCAGGAATCCTCTCTTCCTTAATCCCTAAAATCACAGTAGAGTTGCCGGCCTTTAAAAAGCCTCCTGAAGAAGCCACTCGAGTAAAACGAATCTGCCTTTGTAAACATGCGTCTATTAAGTCATCCATTGCCTTATCAGGGACAATGGCTAGAATCATCTTCATGGAACCTCCTAGTAGCGAATGTATTCATCAATGTCCAGGATAAAGACTGTGGCGCCTCCAACAGTGACATTGACAGGATAGGGGGCATAGGATTCACCAGGCATGGTCACTGTCAGTAGACTGGTGGCCACTTCCCTGGTCTTACAGTTGTTTTCAATAATTTTTAAAAGGTCTTCCAGCCGGTTTTTTTTAACCCCCATTAAAAGGGTGGTGTTGCCAGACTTTAGGAATCCACCGGAAGTAGACAGTTTTGTCACCCGGTAGTCCGCCTTGGTGACTTCTTCAATTAATACATTGGCGTCTTGGTCTTGCACAATGGCCACAACAAGTTTATCCATTTTTTTCCTCCAATACTTTAATACAAGCAGCTAATACTTTTTCCGGACTTTCATCGGCCTGGATGACCTGGATGTCCGGCCTCTTTTCCAGGGCCCTGTAGCCCTCTTGAACTCGGTTAAAAAAGGCATCTCCAGCCTGCTCCAGCCGGTCCCCTCCCAGGTCTGTCTTCCGTCCCAGAGTCTTCCGCCAGTCCACCTTTAAGTAAAAAGTAGCATCTGGCCTTAGGCCTCCTGTAGCAAAGAGATTAATATCTTCAATTTCCTTGGGGTCCAACTGGCGGCCATAGCCCTGGTAGGCAATACTTGAATAGACAAAGCGTTCACAGAGAACAACTTCGCCCCTTTCAAGGGCCGGGCGAATCTTTTTTTCCACATGTTCTGCCCGGGAGGCCGCATAGAGGAGGGCTTCCGTCCGAGAGGACATGGGGTCCTTGGCTTCCTTTAAAATCAAGTCCCGGAGAATTTCTCCCAGGTCTGTACCTCCCGGTTCCCGAGTCCAGAGGACTTTTTGCCCTCTGCCTTCAAAATATTCCTTTAAGCCCTGGGCCAGAGTCGATTTCCCAGACCCATCGCTTCCTTCCAGTACAATAAATTTTCCCTTCATTGGATCACATTCATCCTTAATTTTTCATCTAAGCCTTCTAGAGAAATTCCAGCTTCTAAAAGGTCCTGCAAATAGTCCACTTGGTCTTGGTTAATTTTCCCCTGGGGATAGAGGAGGGGAATCCCTGGCGGATAGGGAGTGACAAAGTCTCCAGCATAAAGGCCCACAGCCTTCCTAAAGTCTATTTTTTTCATCTTAAAATTCCTCCGGTCCTTAGTCTCTAAAAAATCCACCAGCTCGGGCATCTTCAGAGGCTTTCGAGGCCTAGGCTCTCTTTTGGGAAAAGAAAGCAAAGCTTCCGTTAGAGCCGCCAGCTCTTTCTTCCCATCCACTGGACTTAGGACGGCCAGGGCTCGGTTCTGGTCATACATTTCCAGGGCCAGACCATAATCTTTAAAGAGCCTTTCATAAACTTCCCTTCCTGTATAGCCGGGCACTTGGATAAGCCACTTGAGAGGGTCTTGCCGGGGTCCTCTTAAAAGTTCAATCCCTGCCTGGTCCAGGTCCTGGTAAAAGGGGTCCATGGCCTGGATAAGGTCTAAAACTTTCCCCCGGCCCACCTGGTCCATCCAGTCCACAGCCCTTGAAATAGAGGCCATCATAAGATAGGAAGGAGATGTTGTTGTAAAAAACTTAATTCCCTGCTGGACTCGGTCTAGGTCCACCTCTCCTTGAACATGGAGGAGAGCTGTGGAAGTCAGTCCTGGGAGCATCTTATGGACGGAATGAACAGTGATATCAGCTCCCTGACCCAGGCCAGAATCTTCCCTGGAAAAAAAGGGAAGATGGCTGCCATGGGCCTCGTCCACCAGGACAGGAATCTTCCTTTCATGGGCATAGGTCACCAGGTCTTTTAAGGGCGCCAGGTGGCCATAATAGCTAGGAGAAGCCACCACCAGGACGTCAAAGTTCGGGGCTTTTTTTACCGTCTTCAGGCTAATCCAGGTCCCTAGACCCTCCTGGGATTCTTCTAAGTCTATGAGAGAAATATTTAGGTGGAGGAGTTCCGCCGCCTGAAAGAGGCTCCGGTGGCTATTTCTAGGAAGACCAATGGTCTGGCCCTCTCTGGTTAGGCTATAGAGGCCGGCATAGAGGGCCATGGTGGACCCTCCCACTCCCAGATAGGAGGCCCGGGTCCCGTAAATTTTTGCTAGGTCTTCCATGCTTTCCTTTAAAATCCCCTCCGGCTTAGCCAGATTGTCTGTCCCAAAGGTCTCTGTCGTATCTAGGCCGTAGAGGTCTGGGTACAGGTCCCCACACTTCCCCTTATGGCCTGGAAAGTGGAAGGAAATTTTTTCCTTATCCAAGGCCTCTCTCAGCTTGTCTTCAAAGTTCAAAAAATCTCCCTCCTTGTCCTCGTGGTTTCCTTCAACTTTCCACCATCTAGGGCCAAGCTTATGCAAAGCCTAGCCTTCTATTATATATTATACCATGAAAAGCCGGCCCCTTACATGAAGAAAAAGGAGGTCCTAGTCCGGAACCTCCTCTTCATGGAATTCTTCTGTGGATTTTTTTACTTGATAGGGTTTAAGAGACAAAATCATGAGGGAAATAAAACCTAAAAACAAGCCAAAATAATAGGTAAAGGCCCGGGTTAAAATCATCCAAGTAAAGGCCGCATTTTGGGGAACATAGGCCTGGTAGACCTGGTAGAAAAAATCTTCACTGGCCCCGACTCCGCCTGGCAGGGGCAGGCTTTCTGTCGCTATAATCAGCTGAGACTGCATTTCTACTGTCTTCATGTAGCTTAAATGATCATAGCCCAAGCTCCGGTAGATAAAATAGGCAATGGAATAGGAAAAAATCAGCAAGAAAATTTGCCCCATAAATATTGGAAGGAGCTTTCCCGGTCTCTTCTTAAAATAGGCTCCATTGGCCTTGTACTGGTCCATGTTTTGACTTACTTTTTCTTCGGAAATATTTTTTAAAATAGGAATTTTCCAGTCCCGCATTTTCTTCATAAAGGCCTGGACCAAGGCTGGCACCCTTTTTTGGCTAATCATCAAGGACCCTTGGAAAATGGTTAGACCCAATTGCATCAAAACCCCATAGGCCATGACCAGGCGGATTCGGAGGGGAAAAGTTAAAAAGACATGGTAGAGGGAGATTTGACTGACTAGGGCAAAGACCACCATGGCCAGGTGGTAAATTGTATTAAAGACAATTAAGGACATGAGGGCCTGGCCTATCCCAATCTTATCTTGAGACATATAGTAAAGCTGGGCCGGCTGGCCAGCAGACCCTCCAGGAGAAAGGGAGGAAAAAAAGTAATCCACTAGACTATAGCCATAGGACCGTCCTAATTTCAAGGACAGGCCTTGGAGTTTTAAAATATACTTAAAGGACCAGGCTTCCATTAAAATAAAACATAAAAAAGATAAGGCAGCCAAAAATAAAAAGGAAGGGTTCTTAACCTGGTCCAGGATATTGCCCAGGTTGACTCCCTTGGGAGACAGGAGAACCATGCTGGTAATTGAAATGAGAATGGCTATAAGGCCTTGGTAGAGATTCTTTTTCTTCATGGCCTCCTCCAAGTTCCTAGAGGAGCTGGATGGCCTTTTAAGGCGTCATTTAAATCTTCTAGGAGTTGGGGAACCAGGGTTTTTGCCAAGGGATTGGCCGTCCCCTTGGTCCCATCATGGAGGACCAAAAGGTGGCCCGGCCCACTTAAGGCCTCTAATCGACCTAATAAAACATCTTCTTCCTCTAAATTCCAATCTCCCACCAGGCCTGTCCAATGGAGGATTTTTAAATGGTATTTAGAACAAAAATACAAGCTGGCCCAGGTATAGGCACCGTGGGGAGCCCGGTAGTAGGCTGGCTTCAGGCCTAGATCTTCAAACGCCTTATAGCCCCTTTTTAAGTCTTCATATTGACTTGGAAAAGTCATCTTTAAAGGATGGCGATGACTATAACCGTGGAGACCTAACTGATGGCCTTCTGCTGCCATTTTTTTCACCAGCTGGGGTCTTTTCACTATTTCTTCTCCTAAGAGAAAAAAGGTGGCTTTGACGCCGACCTGGTCCAGGACTTCAAGAACCTGAGGGGTGACTTCACTGGGGCCGTCGTCAAAGCTAATATAGGTCCTGTCTCCCTTTAAGTGGACCTTCCGCCGGCCATAGAGGAGGGGAATCCCATAAATAAGAAGGGCCAGGACCAGGATTAAAAGACCTAGAATATATACTTTGTCCATAAAAATCTCCTTAGTAGTTGCTATTGGCTTGGGTCAAGTAAGGGGAAAATTCTCCCCTTCTCTTAGGCGGCCAAAAAGAAGGCCGGGGCTCATACAAGAGGTTACTTAGGCTGGGCATTTGGCTAATCCTATTTTTCCGCAAGTTGAGCCGGTAGGGGACTAGGTCCTTTCGCCGAATGGGAGCCATGGACTTGGTTAATAAAAAACCTCCGCCAATGGCTTCTAAGTACTTGGCATTTCGGACTTCCTGGGATAGGTAGGGCTTGATATAGCAAATGGGGGTTTCCCAATTTAAGGCATCTAAAATAGACATGCCTCCAGGCTTTGTCACACAAAGGTCTGCCCACAGAAAATGGTCCTTTAAACTGGGCAAGTAGGGATAAGCTTCAATATCCTTTAAGTTTTTCCTCTTTAGCTTTTCATACAACTTTTTATTTTCCCCACAGAGGACCCGAAGTTCCGCCTGGTTTTGATCCCTTAAACCAGTATAAAACTTTTCGTCTTCCGGTAAAAGCCCTAATCCGCCACCGGCCACTAAAATATGCAATTTCCCCAGCCGTTTGGGATGGGTAATTTCTTCCCTGGGCCAGCCATAGAGGTAGATGGCGGAATCTGATATTCCCCTTTGGACCATGATTTTTTTCGTATAATCTGACGCCACTAAGTAGGCCTTGGTGGTCCTTTGAATCCAACCCTCATGGGGGGTAAAGTCTGTAATCATGGTAATCAAAGGCGTCGAGTCTTTCGTTTTTTCCTTATAATAGTTTAAGAGATGGGCCGCTGCAGAATAGGTGGCCACATAAATATCCGCCTTGTCCCTTCCTTCCATAAATTGGCAGAACCGGTCTCGTATAGGGTCTAAAAAATGGTAGGCCAGGTTGTGGTTTCCAGATCCTGTCACCATCTTATTGAGATAGCGAGCCTGACGAGCCCAGGAAGCATAGGTCTTATAAATAAAATTTGCCTTCTCTGGAAATAATTCTTCAATAATGTCTATAATTTCAACGTCCTGATTTTCCCAGCAATCCTTTAAGTGTTTGGCCCCCTTCATATGTCCAGAGCCAAAACGACAGGTAAATATTTGCACTTTCATTTTGCTTCCTCCCTTATGGTTTTCCACTGGTGAACAACTTCAGTATAGCATAATTTTTTTGATAGAAATGTCCATTTCTACAAGCTTATAAGCCCTGGAGGGAAAACTTATCTCCTTCTTTGCTATCTTAGAAAGTTCTTAAGAACTTCTCTTTTTTCAGAATTTTGTTTAAATCTCTAGAAAAATGGCTATAAATAAAGAGCAACATCTGCTAGCAACCAAAAGGACTATGTATAAATAGAAAGAAGGGATTATATGAAAGACGTGATTATTATTGGTGGCGGACCTGCCGGCATCCAAGCAGGTATCCTAGCCAAGGCCAAGGGCCTGGATGTTTTAATTATCGACAAAAATGATGTTCGAGGAAAACTGGACCACTCCATCCACTTGAGCCAAAAAAAACAAGCGAAACTTTTAGAAGATTTGGCCCAACAAATGAAGCTCCATGGAGTTGAAATTTTACAAGGAGAGGTGGTCTCCGCCTCCATGGTAGGCCCTGTGAAAAATGTCAAAACGGCCGCTGGAGAAAAATTAGAATGTCGGTCTATTATTATTGCCTCCGGCCGGTCTCCGGAAGTGGCCAAGAAGAGAGACGGCATCTTCCAAATTGGCCGAGACTTCTTGGATCCAGAAGACTTTAACGATGCCAACGTCTTTCTCCATGGGGAAAATATCTGGATGGGCAAGGAAGTGGATAGCCTCCTAGACCGGGCCAAGTCCATTACCATTTTGAGTTCCTTCTCCCTAGACCATCCCAAGGTCAAAAATTTAGGTCCTGGAGAATTTGTCCGCCTGGAAGAAGGAGAAGACCAAGCCAAGGTCACCTACCGGCAGGACGGGAAAGAAGAGGAAGTCACCTTGGACAGCCCCTATGTCCTAGTGGCCTATGACGAACAAAAGCCCAATTCTTCCATCTATATTCGCATGGACCTAAACAATGGCTATATTGAAACAACCGACCAAGTTGAAACCAACATTCCCGGCGTCTTTGCTGCTGGAGATATTCGGGAAAAAGAGGCCTACAATATTGACTCTTCCTTAAAAGACGGCCATGCCGCGGCCCTGGCTGCTGTCAAATACCTTATGAAATAAAGCTTGAGATGCCCTAGATTTTTATCTAGGGCCTTTTTATGGGAAATCTTAGTGTTTTTAAGTTAAGTTCATGAAAGCTAAAGGACTTCCTAAAAAATAAGGTCCGGAACTTTTTCTAGTAAAGTCCCGGACCTTATTTTAAGTCTGATTCATTGACCCGCCACGAACTAGGGGAAACAGGGCAGGCCAAGTCTTTATCTTTAGTTAAGACCCCATGCTAAACGAAGGTTTTGAGCAAACCCATTTTTAACATGATGAAATGAATCTACTGTGGCAAAAGCATGCTTATTGGCATAGGCATCAATTGTCGCAAGATTTCCCATCATACTTGTCATTTTTCCTTGAATAGAATGACCGCTTAAATCACTGACTACATTTACTACTTCTGGAAATCTCCGCACCAATTGGTTCACTGTCTTATCATAATTTGCATTAAAGCTTGCTTTTTTGTTTTCATATTTTTTCATTATCAAAACC
Source organism: Clostridiales bacterium SIT11 (assembly GCA_001299455.1). GTDB lineage: Bacteria > Bacillota > Clostridia > Tissierellales > Peptoniphilaceae > Urinicoccus. Next base: position 872,973 of record CYUK01000003.1, read on the forward strand.
TCCTTTATTTCCTGTTGACTATCTTAGTATACTCTTTTTATTTTCCTAGTCAAGGGGGTTTTCATAAAATTTTCCTAAATTTTTATATTTTTTCTTTTTATTTTCCTATTCCTGTTTAAATCCCTATATTTAGCTGATTATAGTTTTCCTATTTCTCCTTATTTTTTTAGATTTTACTCCTTTCTCCTAAAAAAACTAAAACTTTTTAGGAAGTTTATGAAAATAAAAAATATTCCCATTTCCTTATTTTTTCCTTTCCTCTTCATCTTTTTCCTACCTCCTCTTCCCTTTCTGAAAACTTTTCCTCCCTCCTTTTACCAAGGCCTCCCTCCCTTTTGTGGTATACTAGAAGGAGAAAATTCAACATCTCTTGACCTGTTTTAAAGGAGGGAAGGGCTTGAAAGCTTGTATTATTTATAACCAGGGCCTGGGCAAGGACTATGTCCTCTACCAGGTAGTCCAAGATTTTATAGACCAGGGAAAATTCTTAAGCATAGACTTAATTCCCAAGTCCAACGAAGACTTCACAACCTACCAGGACCAGGAAGGGGTCCAGGTTTTAGGCTTGGACTTTGACCCGGCCTTTATCCTCTTTTACGACAAGGACCTGGTTTTGGCTAGGGCCCTGAAAAATTCAGGTTATCGGCTTTTTAACCCTCTAGAAGCCATTGCCCTCTGTGACGATAAAATCAAATCCTACCAGGCCCTGGAAGGCCTTCCCCTTCCAAGGACTATTTACGGCCCCAAGCGCTACCACCCCTATGAAAATCCAGATTTTGCCCAAAGAGTCTTAGATATTTTGGGCCCAAAAGTCATTGTCAAAGAGAGCACCGGGTCTTTTGGCCAGCAAGTCCATTTGGCCCAAGGCCTGGACCAGCTTGTTTCTCTTTTAAAGGACTTGTCCTGCCGGTCCTATTTAATCCAGGAATACATTGAAGAAAGTATGGGCCGGGACCTCCGGGTGGTCCTAGTGGGAGACCAGGTCCTAGGCGGTATGGAAAGGTCCAACCAAGGAGATTTTCGGGCCAATATTGCCCTAGGCGGCCAGGGAAGAGCCGTTTCTCTAAGTCCGGAAGAAATCGCCCTGGCCAAGGCCTGCCACCGCCGGCTGGGCCTCTTCTTTTCCGGCGTGGACCTCCTTTACAGCAAGGAAGGTCCCCTGGTCTGCGAGGTCAATTCCAACCTCTCCTACCTAGGTTTTTCCAAGGCCACAGACCTTCCTGTAGGGAAAATCATCTTGGAATCCATCTTAAAGGAAATAAACAAACCTCTCTAGGACAAAATTTTGTTCTAAAGAGGTTTCTCTTTTCCCTTAAATTTAATTTTCCCGCCGCCTTAAGGCACGATCCTTCTACTTTCCTTAAAAATTTAAGCCCTTTTCTTCATCTATAACATGGGCAAAGATTCCCACAATCTCCGGTCCTGAATGAACTAGGACAATAGGAGAAAATGCCCCTATCTGGCTATAGTCCGCCTTTTCTAAGTCTTCCTTAAAAAGTTCTTCTAGCCGGTCCTTGTCCTTTTCCTGGCCATATAAAACAGCAAGATAATATTTTTTATCCCCACGAATATAGTCCTGGATCTTTTTTTTCACATAATTTAGACTCTTTTTTTCTCCTCGAACCTTATCTTGAACAACAAGAATGCCGTCCTCAAGGGTTAAGATTGGACGGATATTTAAGACATTGCCAATGGCAGCGCTGGTCTTCTTAATCCGCCCTCCCCGAAGAAGGTAGTCCAAGGACTGGGCATAAGCTTCCAGGAGAACCGGGTTCTCTTCTTTCATCTTCTCTAATTCCTGGCAAATTTCCTCAAAGGAATAGCCTTGACTTTCCAAGTCTATGGCCCGGATTAAATAGGCTCCCTCTGCGAAAGAAATCGCCTGGCTATTCAAGCAGTAGATATTTAAGTCCTCTACCCCCTGGCTGTATAGCTGGACAAGGCCATGGAGGGAGGAAAACTTATTCCCCATGGTTACGAGCAAGACATTTTCAATCCCCCGCTTCCGGATATCCTGTAAAATCTCTTCCAGGTAGTCCAGGGAGCAAGTAGACGTTGTAGGAACTTCCTCCTCCATTTTTTTAATGAGGGTCTCCCGGTCTATGGTGACTTCGGCTATGTATTGGCCGTCCTTAAAATTAATGGCACAGGGTAGGGTATATATTTGATGATTCGCCTTAAAATCTGAATCGATATCGCCTGCAACATCGATAATATAGGCAATTGAATGCTTCATAGAAAATCCTTTCTAAAGTTATATACTCTTATTATACCATATTTTTTTCCAGGAAATGATAGAAAATAACCACCCCCTTAGGTCCACTTCATTGAGGCTTTCATAAAAAACTTAAAGCTGTGGTATACTAGTAGAGAAAATAGGCATGTGCCTATTATGGAAATATGGGAGTGTACAATTGAAAATACTAATGCTTGAAGATGACAGCACAATTGCCTTTGCTGTTAAAACTTACTTAAACAAACATAATATTGAAACAATTATTTATAACAATCTTTCTCAGACAGAAAATCTTAATTTTAATGATTTTGATTTAATTCTACTTGATGCTAATCTCCCAGATGGTTCAGGCTTTAATTTTTTAAAGTGGCTGAGGGAATTTTCTGACCTTCCTGTAATAATGCTTACTGTAAAAGACGAAGACGAGTATGTTATCAAAGGCCTTTCTCAAGGAGCAGATGATTATATTACAAAACCTTTTTCTCTTCCTGTCCTAATGGCGAGAATAGACAATGTATTTAGCAGAAAAATAAAAAAGGTTGATGAACTAACTTTTGAAAATTTATCTTTAGATCTCATTTCAAAACAAGCTTCAATAGATGGAATAGATCTAGACCTTAACTTAAAAGAGTTTGCTATATTGGAAATGCTTTTAGAAAATCAAGATGTAAATCTATTAAGAGAGAAAATTTTAGATTATGTGTGGGGTTATGATTTTTATGAAGTAAATGACAATACTTTAACAGTAACTATAAAAAGACTTCGAAATAAACTTGGAGACTATGGAGAGCATATAAAAACAGTTAGGGGAATAGGCTATAGGTGGGATAATGAGAAAAAATAAAAGAATTTTACTTACTATATTCCTAAATTTATTAATGTCTTTGTTTGTAATTTATCTCAATCCAAGATTTGATATTCTAACACTTATTGGATTTCTAGTTATAAATATAATTCTGTTTATAGTTATTTCAAAAATTGAAAAGAAAAAAGAAAAGGATCTTGAAGCTAAGATTAATAATATATTTAACCTCCTCCATTCATTGGATATAGACTCTGATAATTACGAAATTATAGACGATGAATTTGGCAAACTCAGAGATGAGATTATTAAAATTATTTTAGAAAACAAGAGGATTGCTGAGAATGCTGAGAAAAACAAGGAAACTTTAAGGGAATATACAGAGGACATTGCCCATCAAATAAAAACTCCTCTAACTGGATCTCTATTATTACTTGACTTATTAGAAGACGAAGAAGATGAATCGGTAAAAGAATATATATCTAGACTTAGGGACAATCTTCTTAGACTTTACAATCTATCTGATATTTTATTAAAACTTGCCGCCCTTGATTCTGGCACAATAGAAATGGCAAAAGATAGGATATCGGCTCGAGAATTAATTAAAGATATCATACGAAACCTAAAAGATTATTTTATCAATGATAATATTGAAATTCCCCTTGATGGAGATGATTTTTATCTTATATGCGATAAGAAATGGACCTATGAAGCAGCATTTAATGTTATGAAAAATGGTCTAGAAGCAACAGAAGATAGAAATATAGAAATTCATCTTAAAGAAACAAATCTATATAAAAGTATTTTTGTGGAAGATTTTTCTAAAGGTTTGGATTGTGAAATGTTAGAAAAAGTTTTTAAACGTTTTTATAAGTTGGATCCAAATTCAAAAGGTTATGGGATTGGGCTTCCTATGGCAAAGTCTGTTATGGAAAGGCAAAATGGAGAGCTTTTATATCATAAGGGGAAAAAATCAAATGCCTTTGAACTGAGATTTTATAACTGATTTAATTATGGCTGTGTAAATAAAGCACAGTCTTTTTTTCTAGTCACTTTCCAGTCACTTAAGTCTAATATCATCTAAGAAAGATAAGGAGGACTAAATATGAATATTGTAAAAACAGTAGATTTAACAAAAACTTACAATAGTGGAGTAGAAGTACACGCTCTATCAAATGTGAATTTTGAACTAGAAAAAGGAGATCTTGTCGCCATTATTGGAGATAGCGGGTCAGGAAAGTCTACCTTGCTTCATCTATTAGCAGGAGTTGATAAACCAACAAGTGGAGATATTTTTATTCAAGATAAAAATATTACCAAGTTTAACAAAGATGAGATGACAATCTTTCGCAGAAGGAATATAGGCGTTGTCTATCAATTTTTTAATTTGATTCCAAACATCAACGTTCGAAAAAATATTTTACTTCCTCTTTTGTTAGACAATAAAAAGGCAGATGAAGAATATTTAAAGGAAATTTTATCGATACTAGGAATAGAAGGAAAACTTGATCGGTATCCAAAACAATTATCAGGTGGCGAGCAACAAAGAGTTGCCATTGCCAGAAGTTTGATTACAAGACCTGCCATCATTCTAGCAGATGAACCTACAGGAAATCTCGATAGGAAAAATTCAGAGGAAATTACAGGACTTTTCAGACTTGTAAATAAGAGATTAAATTCTACAATTATGATAATAACTCATGATGAAAAAGTAGCAAATTCTTGTGATAAGGTCTATAGAATGGTAGATGGTAGGTTAAATTTCTTAGGAGATGAAACTTATGAAAATTATTAATGACCTAGCTGATGGAGCTGTAAAAAATAATAAGAAAGACAGTTTTGCTATTAAAATTTCCATACTTTTAGCAGTTATATTGCTAGGTACAGTTGTATTTATTGTAGGATCCTTAAAATATGACAAGTATAACTACGTAAGAAAAACTATTGGAGACTACCATGTAGCAATTACTGAAGTTGATGAAAAACTATATGATAAATTAATAAATGATACGGATATAGAAAAAATTTCTTTTAATAAAATCATAGAGACAGATTTAAATGCAAATATTTATGAAAATGGAAAATATAGCAACCTATTAACTGGCTATGAAATTAAAAAAGGAAGAAAACCTAATAGTTCAAATGAACTATTAGTGCCAGAAAGATTTTTAACAAAGAATAAAAATTATGATATAGGCTCTAAAATTACTGCAAGTGATAAAACTTATACCATAGTTGGAGTCTATGATGATTATGGATATTCTTTTGAAAAGTCTATGTTTCTTACTATGGCTGATAGTGATAAAAAGATAGACTTATTAAAAAACAATAGAGGTTTAGAAGCCTTAATATGGTATAAGCATCCAAGAGATACTTATACAAAGACTAGAGAAATTTTATCTACTATGAATATAGACGAGAAGTCTTCAATAGACATAGGAAGACTATCTTATAACACAGATATTTTAGAGTATAAGTTGATTTATCCTCAAGGAATATTTCCGCCTAAGTCAGTGATAAAATCTGCTATAGAAGAGTATAGTGCGTATTTCTTTCTAGTTCTTCTATTTGCTTTTATTATCTATGGTGCTTTTAACGTATGGAATAATAGAGATTTAAAAGAAATTGCCCTATTAAAAAGCACAGGTATGACTGCAAAACAAGTTAAAAAAATGATAAAAAAGAAAGCCTTTAAACTATCTGCATTGCCAGTAGCCTTAGGTACACTTCTATCCTGGGTTTTCGCAAACTTATTAATGTATTTAATGTGGCTTAATAACTCAGTATCCTATAAGAATATGTCTGAGATAATTGGAGAAAGTTTTAAGGCACCAGATTTTCACCTAGTTTATTTAGATCCTACTTCTATTTTAATAATTATTTTATTATCGCTTTTGACAGTATATTTATCTGCGACAATCCCTGCTAGGAAAAGTGCAAAATTAAAAATAATAGAAGGTTTAAATGGGATTACAGAAAAAAATATAAAATTAGGAAAATCAAAAATAAATGGACCTATAGAAAAGACTTTAGCAAAAGATTATTATAGGTCATATCGATCAACCTATCGAATTATTGTAATCTCAATGGCTCTTTCTGCCTTTGTACTGACTACAGTTTTAGTTAGCCAATCATATAGAACTTTGAACGAAAAATATAACTCTTATAAAAGTCCTTACAATTTTAATTCAAGTATTTACACTGATAAGAATTTAGATAAAAACTTATTAGCTGATTTAGAAAAAGTTGACGGAATAAAAGAGCTTCACCTATATCAAAGAAATGACACTAAGCTTTACCTTGACGATAATAAAGATTTAATTTCTAAAGATTTAAAAGATTCTTTAGCTAGTGGCAAAATAGAAAATGATAGACTATATGCAAGTTTATATGCTTTAACAGATGAAGATTTTGAAAAAATTTTAAAAGAAAATAACATACCTAATGCATCTTACTTATTGCTTAATAAGATAAGAAAAGACAATAGAACGCCTTACGCTTTTAGCGAGTATATAAAAATTTCTGATAAGGATACAGGAAAAGTTACTTTAAAATATAATGCACAGGGCAAACCAATAAATATAAAAATTGACGCAAGTATTGATGAAATGCCTTATGACTTAGAAGCTTATGATAATAATGAAATACCCATCTACACAAGCACAAGTAATATGAAGAAATTTATTGATGAGTATGGAATAGATAAATCAGATCCTGTTTACTATTATTTTGTAAAAATAAAGGCTGAAAAAAACAAGGAAAAAGTATTTGAAGATGCCGAAAAAGTAATTTCAAATTATGTACCAAAGTCTGACCATGGAACAGCTACAGAAATTTTAAGAGAAGCAACAAGTAAAGAGCAAACAAGGAATGAAAGACTTTTAAACCTAGCTATTCAAATCATTCTAATAACAATTGCTCTTTCCAATGCCTACAATAGTTTTAAAGGCAACCTTAGAGCGAGAGCCAATGATTTTAAACTCCTATCCACTACAGGTATGACAGAAAAACAAATGGAAAAGATGGTCTTCGGAGAGGGGAAAATATTGTTTAAAAATATTTTCTTAGCCTATATCTTTATGTTCTCTATAGGTATTGTATTAAGAGCCTATAGGAGTAACTATAAATTAGGCTTTGGAATAAAAGAACTGCTAATAAATATGAATTATACTCCTATATTAATAGTATTTGTATTTATGATTGCAGGAGTCTTACTTGCAATAAAAAGTGGTTTTAAAACAATAAACGAAAACTCAGATAATACTTTCAAGAGTATATAAGAAAAAGGCTGTGAGCATTCAAACTCATAGCCTTTTCTCTTTTTCGTCTTCTTCTTTTTCATCCTGGATTAGGGTTCCCTCATCTTCCGGGTTATTGGTATTTAAAATTTTCAAGGGAATATTTTTCCCCTTGACCAGGTCAATGGCCTCTCTTTGGTAGACCTGGGCTCCCTGGTCTACTAGATCGGTTAATTCCTGGTAGTTCATGGAGGGAATTTTTTCTGCTTCCTTAAATTTTCTGGGGTCCTTGGTCATGACTCCAGGCACATCGGTCCAGTTTTCATAGACTTCACTTTGGAGGGCGCTGGCAATAATAGACCCTGTGTAGTCGGATCCTCCCCGTTTAAAGGTGAGGATTTCTCCCTTGGGGCCTGCTCCGTAAAAGCCAGGGACTACGACTTTTTTCCCCTTGTGAATGTTGCTTTCAATGGCCTTGTAGGTCTTCTTATAGTCGATGGTGTCCTTGTCTTTGAGCTGGATTAGGTCCTTGGCATCTACAAAGTCATAGCCCAGGTAACGGGCCAGGATTTTGGCATTTAAATATTCTCCTCGAGAGAGGTCAAAGTCCCGGGACTTGGATTTTTCCAGGTCCCTTATGGTGGCGTCTAAGTCCTCATCCAGGCCTTTTAGACTTAAGTCTTCAATAATTTCTTCAAAGCGGTCTCGGATTTCTCCTAAAGTTTTTTTCTTGGCAGAATCCTTGCCTTCCTTTTCCCGACGGAAGGTAGAGATTAAATCTTCCAATTCCTGGCTCCGTTTTTTCTCCTCATGGAAGCGGTCTAGGAGGTCGGTGACCTTTTGGTCCTGGTCGTCCCGTTTTCCTGGAGCGGAAACCACAACTACCTGCCGGTCTTCCTGGGCCTTGACAATTTTTTTCACCTTGGAAAATTGTTGGCCAGAGGCCAGGCTGGACCCGCCAAACTTGGAAACGTGGATTCCCTTAATGCTTTCAATTTGATAGGGAGTGGCCTGGTAGACATAGTAGTTGAGCCAGTTGGAGAAGAATAAACTTCCGCTGGACCGCCAGTTCATATGAATTTTCTTTTTGGGGTCATTGTCCTTGTAGTAATTTTTCGCCGGTCTAGTTTTTAAGCCCCGCTCCAGGTCCCGGAGGTATTCCTCATGGAGGGTTTCCTTGTCATATTCCCAGTGGCCAAAGGAAAAGACAAAGCGGTGGTCCCGGCTGGTGGCCAGACTAATGCCGGTATCTTTCCGGGCTGCCAGAACTTGGATTTGGGGAATATCCTTAACATCTTCTTCTGCTACATAGGTATAGCGGGACTGGGGAACGGAAAATTCATCGTCAAAGCCCTTTAAGATAGGGTCTTCCCCTCTTTTTTCATAGGAAAAAATCCCAAAAATCTTTTCATCCACCATCCGGTTGGGGACGTGGTAGTAGTAGTTTAGAGCCGCTTGGGCTGCCCAGCAAATAAACATGGTGGAGTAGACTTGCTCCCGGGCAAAGGCAAAGATTTTTTGAAGCTCCTTCCAGTAGACAATGTCCTGGTAGTCCAATTTTTCTACAGGAGCCCCGGTAATAATCATGGCATCGTATTTTTGGTTTTTGATTTCCTCATAGGTCTTATAAAATTTTTCTAGCCGTTCCTGGCTGGAATGACTGGCCTTGTGGGACCCCATCCGGACCAGGTCAATGTCCATTTGAAGGGCGGAGTTGGACAGCATCCGGAGGAGCTGGAGTTCCGTTTCCTCTTTTTTGGGCATGAGGTTTACAATGGCAATCTTAATGGGACGAATGTCTTGGTGCCTGGCTTCATCCAGGGTCATGGTAAAAATTCGTTCCTGGTTTAATACTTCCTGGTCAATTAACTGGTCAGGTAAAATTAAGGGCATGACTGGGGGCTCCTTTCCTCTGAGACCTTAGGCTCTTAGGGCTTGGTCTAAATCTTCAATAATATCTTCTGGATTTTCAATACCTACGGACAAGCGGATAAGGTTCTTTTCAATACCAGCTTCCAAGAGTTCTTGGTCGCTGAGTTGCCGGTGGGTGGAAGACGCCGGATGGAGAGCATGGGTCCGGACATCGGCCACATGGACTACTAAAGTAATAAATTTAAAGGCGTCAATGACCTTGGCGGCTTCGTCCCGGCCTCCCTTGACGCCGAAGGAAATCACACCGGACCCGGCCTTCAAGTATTTTTTTGCATTTTCATAGGAGGGCGAGCTTTCCAAGAAGGGGTAGCGGACCCATTCCACCTTGTCATGGCCTTCCAAGAACTTGGCCACCTTTAAGGCATTTTCTGAGTGTTTTTCCATCCGGAGGGCCAAAGTTTCTGCCCCTAGGTTGGTTAAAAAGGCGTTAAAGGGGGTTTGACTGTTTCCAAAATCCCGGACATAAACAGCCCTTGCCCGGGTCAGATAGGCGGCCTTGCCAAAAGTTTCCGTATAGGACAGGCCGTGGTAGGCCGGATCCTTGTCTGTTAAAAGAGGGGTCTTGCCTTGGGCCCAGTCATAGTTGCCTGAATCAATAAGGGCTCCCCCAATACTGGTTGCGTGGCCATCAATGTACTTGGAGGTGGAGTGGATAATGACATCAGCTCCGTGGTCAAAGGGCCGGCAGAGAACTGGCGTGGCAAAGGTGTTGTCCACAATTAAGGGAAGCTTGTGGCGGTGGGCAATTTCTGCCAAGCTTTCAATATCCAAAACTTCCACAGAAGGATTGGAGACCGTTTCTGCAAAAATGGCCTTGGTATTTTCTTGGATGGCTCCTTCAAAGGCCTCTAAATCATTGTAGGCCACAAAGGTGGACTCAATTCCCAACCTCTTTAAGGTGGTCCCTAGGAGACTATGGACTCCCCCATAAATATTGTTGGCTGCCACAATATGGTCCCCTCCCTGGGCCAGGGTTAAGATGGCAATGGTTACGGCTGCTTGGCCGGAAGATGTGGCTACAGCCCCAATTCCCCCTTCCAGGGCGGCTAATTTTTTCTCTAAAACTTCCACTGTTGGGTTGGACAAGCGGGAGTAAAAGTGGCCTGCCGTCTTTAGGTCAAATAGGTCTTGGACATCCTTGGTCTTGTCATACTTAAAGGTAATGGATTGGCTAATGGCCGGGATCCTAGCTTCCCCATTTTTCGGTTCATAACCTGCTTGGACACATAGGGTTTCAATATTTTCTTTCTTTGACATCATATTTCCTCTTTTCTTTTAGATAATAAAAAAGCTCCCGTCCTCAAAGGACGAAAGCATAAACTTCGTGTTACCACCTTAATTCATTTAAGTTTCACAACTTAAACCTCTTCAGCTACTAGCATAGCCTAGCCCTGTAACGGGAGCTCCCGTAACCATCTACTTACTTTCGATGCTTCCAATAAAAAGACCATGTTCCCAAATTCTTTCTTTGCTTCTTTCACCAAACGAAGCTCTCTATAAAAGTCCAAATCCGGTACTCTTCTTTTTTCCTTGTTTCAGTATAAATCACATTGTAGAGGAAACTTTTCCTTTTGTCAAGGAAAAATTTCTTGCCCTTATGGCCCCATAAAAAGAGCCCTTCCTTGAAGAGACCCTTTTTATAGAGGAAAGCTTAACTTATTTTACAAAGTAGAAAAAAATTGCCCGCAATATAATATAGGCCCAATAGACCCCAAATCCTAGGAAAAAAATACTCATTTGACTCTTCTTTTTATTCTTTTCCATCATCTTGCGCCTCCTTAATTTATAAACGATTTCCTTCCTACTTATAGTATACTACATCCTATTTTTTTGTTCAAATCCTCCTCTTTTTGCCTCAGGCTCGCCGCTAAAAATAGAAAGTCTTACTATTCCATGGCATTTCGGACTTTTCTTAGAAATCTAATCCTAAATACCAGCCAAAAAATTTTTAAAAATTTTCTTTGAAATTTGTTTAAACTTCCTAAATTTGGGAATATAGACAATATAGAAAAAGAAACCTTCTTCTGTCGAGAAGGCTTGGTTAATCAAGGAGGAGTGATTTAAATGACTGAAAACAAGAAAAAGGATGTTTTTAACATTAAGTATGAAACAACTCTTCAACAACTTGTCCACACATTTCCTGAAGTGGTCACTATTTTAGATGACCTTTCCCCAGACAAGTCCTTTACCAAGAAAGATTTTATGGGAAATATGTCCACTATTGAAGAATTTGCCAATGACAAAGAATTTGAAACAGATGACCTCATTAAACACCTGAGAAAAGAGTTGGCAGAAAAATATTCCTATCCAGCCAATGGTAAATAAAGATTAAGCCTTATAAAGTATATGCCCCCAAACCGGAGCCCTAAGTCCAGGTTTGGGGGCCTTTTTATGGAGTCCTCTCTTGGATTTTTTTGCCTAAGCTTTTAGGAAGTCCGGTCATTTCGGGTCCAGGCGCTTTCTTAGGTCCATTAAACTTTCCAGGGTTTCTTCTTCCAAGTGGTCCAGCCTGGCCTGGTCCTTTAAGTCCTTGGACCTCCGAACCAGGCCCTTTTTCGCATTTAAAACTTCCAGTTCTAGTTCTCTAGCAGAAATCCGGGTCCCGCCCCGGGACAGGATCATCTGTTGTTCCATGGAATCACTAGTAGCCACCCGGACGGTCCTGTGGCGGCCAATGGCGTTTAATTCCTGCTCAATATAGTGGTCCGCCGTTTGGAAGGCCTTGGTAAAGACCACTCGAATTCCCTTGTAGAAAAATTCTTCCCCAGGATTTTTCTTGACCCGGTAGCCATCATAGACCAGGACCACAAACTGGCCGGAATAATGGGCATAGTCTGCCAGTAAATCCATCAGTCTTAACCGGGCTCCTTCAAAGTCTTCCGTCAACATATCCTTAAAGCAGGACCAGGAATTGATAATATTGTATCCATCTACAAAGAGATAGGCCTGGTCCTTCCGGTAGTAGGATTTAACTCTTCCCATGTCTTTGCCGGAGGATGTCAAAGCAGAGGATGCCTGTGGCAACAGACACATTTAAGGAATCCAAGTCTCCTTCCATGGGAATGGAAAGGACCTGGTCCAGGTGTTTTTTGCTGGGCTCTGTCAGTCCCTTGCCTTCAGACCCCATAACCAGGGCCAGGGGTCCTGTCAAATCTTGCTTGTAGTAGGGCTCTCCTCCCATGTCGGCCCCATAGACCCAAATGTTGTCCTTTTTCAAGTCTTCTAAAGTCCGGTTAATATTGGTCACCTGAGCCACCTTAATATGGGCACAAGCTCCGGCAGAGGCCTTAAAGACCGTGGCCGTCACCTTGGCCGACCGGTGCTTGGGAATAAAAACTCCATGGACACCGGCGAGATAAGCCGTCCGTAAAATGGCCCCTAGGTTTTGAGGGTCTTCCACCCCATCTAGGACCAGGAGGAAGGGATCTTTGGAGGAAGATTTTGCATAATGGAGGATTTCATCATAGGAAGCATACTGGAAGGGCTTAATATAGGCCAGGACTCCCTGGTGGTTCTTCCTCTCTGTTTTTTCATCTAAGAAGTTTTTGTCCACCAGCTTGACGGGAATCTTCTTTCCCTTGACCAGGTCTTGAAAGCGGGCTACATTTCCCTTGTTATTTTTTTGGAGGTAGAGCCTGTCGACAACTCCTTCTTTTAAGGCTTCTTCCACAGGTTTACGGCCAAAAATAAAGTCTTCAGTCATCTTGTCCTCCTTGGAAATAGGCCCGGACTTCCTTGATTTTTCCACAGGTCATCTTCCCTTCTGGACAGGGCCCCCTGAGGCAGCCTGGTCCTGCCTCTTGAAAGAGAAGGGGATAGACTTTTTTCACTTCTTTTAACATTTCTATGGCCAGGTTCCGGATTTCCCACTGGGCCCTGAGGCAGGTCCTCATTTCAAAAAAGTGGAGGAGGGACCGGAGGTTCATAGTGACCATGACCTTGGTGGCGCAGGCATTGGGAAAGACATAGCGGGCATCTTCAATGGCCCTTTTTTCCAGGGCATTTTTTTCCTTGTCCGTCAAGTTCTTGTCCTTCATGCCTTCTTCCATTAGGGCCTGGACCAGGTCTTCATAGGCTTCCTGGTCTCTTTTAATGGCTTCAATAAAAACTTCCCTGGCCCGGGGATTTTTTTCTATGGCCGGCGGAATGACATAGTCAAAATCATCTAGGCGGACATAGCGCTGGGATTGCTGGGAATAGGAAGCCAGACGGTGGCGGACCAGCTGGTGGGAGCAGGCCCTGGAAATTCCTTCTACATAAAAACTAAAGGAAATATGTTCCATGGGAGACATATGTCCCAGGGAGGTGAGCATGTGGACAAACCGGTCCACTTCTTCCGGACTCAAATTTTCGTTGATTTCCTTGAGGCCGGCTTCTGAATAGCAGAGCTTGGCTGCCTGGGCAATGAGCTTGTCCCCATCTTTTGTATAATTTAATAATTCAACCTTCATTCCATCCACATCCTTTGAAATAAGTCCAGGAGTCTTTCCTTTTCTCCCTTTAAATAGAGGTAGCCCATAAGGGCTTCAAAGCCTGTCGCCAGGCGGTAGTCTTGGACATCTGCATTCTTGGCCCGGGTTTTTGGGTGGGCATTCCGGCCCCGGCGGAGAATATCTTCTTCCTCCGGCCGTAAAAAGTCCTTGATTTCCTTGGCTTTTTTTGCCTGGGCCTGGGCCTTGACCATAGAAGAGGACTTTCGATGGAGTTTACCAATCTTCGTTTCCTTATCTAAAATATAGGTCCGGACCAGGAGCTCATAGACAGCATCCCCGATAAAGGCCAAGGTCAGGACAGGAACTCTTTCCGCCTCTCCCAATTGGGGATTCGTAAGATCCAAAAGTGACTTTAAATTCTCTTCCATTGGGTTCCTTCCCTGGAATCCTTAATGGCAATTCCCTTTTCCTTTAAGAGGTCCCGAAGTTCATCGGCCCGGGCAAAGTCCTTGTTTTTCCTAGCTTCTTCCCTTTCCTTAATGAGGCCTAGGATTTCTTCATCCAAGGAATCCTCTCCTTCTTCTCTCTTGTGGAGGAGGCCTAAAACTTGGGACAAGTCTTCATAGACCTTGCTGGCCTTTTCCAGGCTGTCTTTTTTAACTCCATCATTAATCCCTTGGTTAATCAGTTTCGAAAGATCAAAAACTTGACCCAGACTTCCGGCTGTATTCATGTCGTCTTCCATGTTTTCTATAAAGGCCGCCTTTAAACCTTCCACTTGGTCATCAAAGACTTGGTCTCTTCCAGGCTCTGCCTTTTCCAGGGCCTCTTGGAGACGAGTCTTGGTATTGTAGAGTCTTTCCAGGGCATGCTTGTTTTGGTCCATGACTTCCTTGGAAAAGTTAATGGGACTTCTGTAGTGGCTGGAAAGCAGGAAGAGACGGAGGACTTCCAGGTCGTATTCCTTGGAAATGTCCCGGACAGTAAAGAAATTTCCCTTGGACTTACTCATTTTTTCGTGGTCCACAGTAATCATTCCATTGTGGAGCCAAAAGCGGGCAAAGTCTTGGCCATTGTGGGCTTCTGACTGGGCAATTTCATTTTCATGGTGGGGAAATTCCAGGTCTTCTCCTCCAGTGTGGATATCAATGGTCTTGCCGAGAATGGTCTTGGCCATGACAGAGCATTCAATATGCCAGCCTGGCCGGCCTTCAGACCAGGGAGAGGGCCAAGCAGGTTCCCCTTCCTTTTTCTTTTTCCATAGGGCAAAGTCTCCTGGATTTTTCTTTTGGTCATTGACCCCAATCCGGGCTCCACTTTGGAGTTCATCCAGTTTTTTCCCAGATAATTTTCCATAGTCCTTGGCCTTGGTAATATCAAAATAAACATCCCCATTTAATTCATAGGCATAGTCCTTGTCCACCAGGTCCTTGACAAAGCTGATAATTTCATCCATGTATTCTGTGGCCCGGGGGTTGATGGTTTTGTAGTCATAGAGTTTCAGGCCCTGGGCATCTTTTTTAAACTCTCCAATAAAGCGGTCTGCAATATCCGCCACAGTGACCCCTTCTTCATTGGCCCTCTTAATCATCTTGTCGTCTACATCAGTAAAGTTTACGACAAAGTCTACATCATAGCCCTTGTAGATAAAGTAGCGGCGAAGGGTATCAAAAACCACCATGGGCCGGGCATTGCCCACGTGGATGTAGTTGTAAACTGTGGGCCCACAATTGTACATCCGAACATGGTTTTTTTCCATGGGTTCAAATTCTTCCTTTGTTCTTGTTAATGTATTATATAGTTTCATCCGACACAACCTTTCACGTCTATGACGTCCATTCCTATTTTAGAGTATAACATCCTAGAATCAATTATAGACAAAAAAAGAGCAAGCTTCAAGAACTTGCCCTTCTTTTCATCTTTTTCTTAAGCCTTATAAACATCCTTATAGTCTTCTGTCTTTTCCAACTTGCTCTTGGCATAGGAGCAAGTGGCCTGTAATTTAAAGCCTTCTTCCCTGGCCCTTTGGACTAGCTTGTCTACAAGCTGGCCGGCAATTCCTTGGCCTTCTAGGGACTTGTCTACCCCAGTATGGGTAACATTTTTTACTCCAGGGGCGACTTCTGTATATTGAATAATGGCTTGGTGGTTGGATTCTGATTCTCCACAATAGATGCTATTTTTTCCGTATTTAAAATCCATAGTTTCCTCCTTGTAGGTCATAACTTTTTCTTACTCTAGTTTTTATTTACCCACTTTTCGGAGGTCTCAAACTTAATCAAAGAGAGATAGAACTTTTGGCAGAAGTTGTTTTTTTCGGGAGAGAAGTTTTGGCATGAGGAAAAATCCATCCTTCCAGGTTTCGTCTATATGCCTTTGCATGTCCTCCTTGAGTTTTCCCACACAGAGGAGGAGGGATTCTTCCTGTAAAATATCTGTCACCATGAGGATAAAGAGGTCTTCTTGGCTGATTTTCAAGAGGTCCTCCATGGCCTTTTGAAAATTCCTTTCCAGGTCCTTGGCTGTGGATAAATCCATGGTAAAGACTTGGCCTATCCGGCACCGCTTGTCCTTTATTTCATAGGTCTTGACATCTCCCTGGACTAGGCTCTTAATATCTTCCTTGTGAAACTTGGTCCCCTCCCGAAACATTTCCATGGCATAGGTATGGGGGTCTAGTCCGGCAATTTTCCCTAGCCTTTTTACCATCCGCCGGTCTTCCTCTGTAGAAGTGGGGGACCGAAATTCCAGGGTGTCAGAGAGAATGGCACTTAAGAGGAGACCGGCCATTTCCTTGGAAGGCTCAATTTCCTCTTCAAAAAACATCTTGGCCACAATGGTCGCCGTGGCTCCTAAGGGCTCATTGCGAAAGAAAATGGGCTCGTTAAAAATTGGAGCAGCCACCCGGTGGTGGTCGATGACTTCTAAAATATCCGCATAGTCAATGTCATCAATGGACTGGTTGGCTTCATTGTGGTCCACCATAATCAGGCCAGGTTTTTGGGCCTGGAGGAGGTGGTATCTGGAAATGGATCCGACCACCTTGTCATCCCCATCTAGAACAGGATAGGACCTAAAGCGGGTTTCCATAAATTCCTTCCGCAGCTCATCCAAGTCTTGGTCCAGGTGGAAAACTCGGAGGTCCGACCGAGTCATCCGGTAGGCAATGGGAACGGCCTGAGGAAGGAGGCGGGCCGTCATAAAGGTGGAAAGAGAGGTCCTTAGAACCATAATATTTTTTTCTTCTGCTTTTTTAACCACGTCCGGATCCATTTGGGCATTCCGGGTTAAAATTAGCATGGACACTTCCCGGTCAATACATTCCAGCTGGTCTTCCCGGCGGTTGCCTACAATGACCACATCATTTTTTTGGATGGCATTGGTGGTTTTTTTCGGAGCATTGGCAAAAACCCGCATGGCTCCTCGCTTGTGGACCCGGACTTCCTTGCCGGCCACCACTTCTCCCCGGAGGACCTTGAGGATATTTTCTATGGGCGTCTTGGCATCATAAAGAATTTCATCGGCCCAAACATCGCTATAGGACCGCCAAAGGTCTTGGAGGCTCACCAGGCCAAAAAGCTTGCCTTCTTCTGTGACAAAAAGCGTGTGCCTTTTTTCTTCTTGGAGAAGGTCCACAGCTTCAAAGAGGGATAAATTTTCCCGAACACAGAGGGGCTCGTCCATGGCCAGGTCCTTGACCCTGGGCTTAATGGACTCCATGAGGACAGGTTCCTCAAAACCGAACCTTTCCAGGACATAAGTGGTTTCCCGGTTTAAATTTCCCAGGCGGAGGGGAACAAAGTTTTCCTTACTCACCTGGTTTTTTAAATTTGCATAGGCAATGGCACTGACAATGGAGTCGGTGTCCGGATTTTTATGTCCACTAATGTAAATTACTTGTTCATTCTTTTTCATAGTTTCATCTACTTCCCTTAGGATTCTTGTTTCCTGTCTCCTCTCTTTTCCAGGGAGGCTTGGATAAATCCGTTAAAGAGGGGATGGATGTGGTTGGGTCTGGACTTAAATTCCGGATGGAACTGGCAGGCCAGGAAGAAGGGATGGTCCTTTAATTCCACAACTTCCACTAGGTCTAGGTCCTCATGAATGCCGGAAAAAATTAAGCCCCCTTGCCTTAATTGTCCCCGGAAGTCATTGTTGAGTTCATAACGGTGGCGGTGGCGTTCTTCCACACTTTCCACACCATAGAGTTTTTTGGCCAGGCTCCCTTCTTCCAGGTGGCAGGTGTAGTTTCCTAGGCGGAGGGTCCCTCCGACATTTTCCACGCCAACTTGGGATTCCATTAAATCAATGACAGGATAAGGAGTGGCCGGGTCTTGCTCTGTAGAAGATGCTTCCTTTAAATTACAGAGATTCCTGGCAATGTCAATGACGGCAATTTGCATGCCCAGGCAAATCCCAAAATAAGGAATTTTATTTTCCCTGGCATACTTGGACGTCATAATCATGCCTTCAATCCCTCGGTTGCCAAAACCTCCTGGCAGGATAATTCCATCCAGGCCTTTTAAGTGGTGGTCCGGACCATCTTTTTCAATATCTTCTGAATCAATCCAGTGAATCTTGAGCTTGGCGCCATTTTCATAGCCAGCATCCATCAAGGCTTGGGCTACAGAAAGATAGGCATCGTGGAGTTGGACATACTTGCCCACTAGGCCAATCTCCAGGGGCTTGTCTGCCTTTTTAAATCGTTCTACCATGTCCCGCCACTCGTGGTGGCTGCTGACCTTGGGTTTTAGGTTTAAAAGATCTAAAAGATACTTGTCCATGGCCTGTTCATGGAAGACCAGGGGCACTTCATAAATTAAGTCCACATGTTTCGACTGGATGACCGCTTCTGGAGGTACATCACAGAAGAGGGAAATCTTCTTACGGAGACTTTCGTTGACATCTCCTTCAGACCGGGTCACTAGGATATCCGGCTTGATTCCCTGACTCATTAATTGCTTAAAGGAGTGTTGGGTGGGCTTGGTTTTTAATTCATCGGACCCTGGAATCCGAGGAACCAGGACAGTATGGATAAAGACCACATCCCCCTTTTTATGTTCTGAGTGAATTTGCCGGATGGCTTCAATAAAGGGAAGGGATTCAATATCTCCCACTGTCCCCCCAATTTCTGTAATGATAATATCGGCTCCAGATTCCTTGGCAGCCTTGGTAATATCATGTTTAATTTCATCGGTAACATGGGGGATGACTTGGACCGTTTGGCCGTCATAGTCTCCCCGGCGTTCCTTTCGGATTACCCGGGAGTAAATCTTCCCTGTAGTGACGCTGGCTCTTTTGGTCAGTTCTTCATCAATAAAGCGTTCATAATGGCCTAGGTCTAAGTCTGTTTCTGCCCCGTCCTTGGTGACAAAAACTTCCCCGTGTTGGTAGGGGCTCATGGTCCCTGGGTCCACATTTAAATAGGGGTCAAATTTTTGCATAAAGACTGAAAACCCTAAGTTCTTCAAGAGCCGGCCAATACTAGCCGCAGAAATCCCCTTGCCAATGCCGGATACAACGCCTCCTGTTACAAAAATGTACTTGGACATATGCCCTCCTTACTGTACTGAATCAAAAAGTTCTTCATAGCTTGCTAGAGACCAGGACCGGCGGCTCATAGCTTTTTCCAGCCCGTCCGATGTTTGCCGGATTTCTTCTAATTGGGCCACTAGGTCCTTTTGGAGGAGCTGGGCTCTTTCTTCCAAACTTGTCAGGTCTCGGCTCTTCTTTAAAATCTCTTCTAAGACTTCTTTTTCCTCATAAAGTTTATCCAGGCCTTGACTTAGGCTGTCTAAATAAGCCTTCAGGCCCTTGGAACTTGAAACTTCCACCGCATCCTTGATAAAACGAATTTCTTGGATAACAGAAGGAATAATATCTTTCTCCAGCATAGATAAGAGGGTTCTTCCCTCCAGTCCATGGACATTTACGACTTGTTCCAGACCCACTTCATAGAGGGCCAAGAGTTCCTTGCTTGTAAAAATTCCATTCCGAATAAAAAGTTCAATGGAGGCATCATGGCGGAGGGAGCTCAAGGCTTCATAGTAGGTGTTAAAGCAGGGAAGTCCCCGTTTTTCCGCTTCTTTTCTCCATTCCTCGGCGTAGTTGTCTCCGCTGTAGAGGACCCGCTTGTGGGCCTGTAATTCCTTCCGAATCAGGGCATAGGCTTCTCTTTCTAAGTCCTCTCCTTCTAGGCCTTCCAGGGAGTCTCCATAGCCAGATAAAATATCCGCCATGGCCGTATTTAAGACAATGTTAACGTCGCTGGCCCCAAGGGAAGACCCTAGCATCCGGAATTCAAACTTATTTCCTGTAAAGGCAAAGGGACTGGTCCGGTTCCGGTCAGCCAAGTCTCTAGGCACATAGGCCAAGCTGTTAATCCGGATGGCTTCCACATCCATTTTCGGAGAAAGGTCCCCTTCTAAGATGGACCGCAAAACTTCTTCCAAGTCCTCTCCCAGGAACATGGAAATAATGGCTGGCGGCGCTTCTTGGCCCCCCAGCCGCTTGTCATTGCTGGGAGAAGATGAGGCAACCCTCAGAAGAGTGGCATACTTGTCTGCCGTCACCACCATGGCCGTCATAAAAATTAAAAAGAGAAGGTTGTTTTGAGGAGTCTCTCCAGGGTCAAAGCAGTTTAAGCCGTAGTTTGTGGCTAGAGAATAATTATTGTGTTTCCCGGACCCATTGACCCCCTTAAAGGGCTTTTCGTGGAGGAGGCATTTTAAGCCATGCTGATGGGCAATATCCTGTAAAAGAGACATGCAGAGGTGGTTGTTATCAATACTCACATTGCTGTTTTCAAAAAGGACCGCCACTTCAAATTGGCAGGGAGCCGCTTCATTGTGTTCCGTCTTTGCATAGACTCCTAATTTATAGAGTTCCTTGTTTAAGTCTTGGTAAAAATCCATGACCCTTTGGGGGATGGACCCAAAATAGTGGTCATCCAGCTCCTGGCCCTTGGGTTGTTCCGCTCCGACTAAGGTGCAGTCACAGTTCATAAGGTCCGGTCTGGTCTTGGCCAGTTTTTCATCCACCAAGAAAAATTCCTGTTCCAAGCCCACCTTGGGACGGATCCGATAGGTGTGCTCTTCCTTGGCAAAGAGGTTGGCAATCCTTGCTCCTTCAACGCCCACTAGGTTCATAGATTCCAGGAGAGGTCCCCTCTTGTCCAGTTTTTCTCCCCGGTAGGAGACAAAAATTGAAGGAATGTAGAGAATATTGTCCAGGATAAAGGAATTGGCTGTACAATCCCAGTAAGTGTAGCCTCGGGCTTCAAAGGTCGACCGCATTCCCCCGCTGGGAAAGCTGGAGGCATCCGGTTCTCCCTTAATGAGTTCCTTGCCAGAAAACCGAATCATGGGCTCCAATTCATCTGTCCGGTCCATAAAGGATTCGTGCTTCTTGGCCGTCACTCCATTTAAAGGGATAAACCAGTGGGCGTAGTGGGTGGCGCCATTTTCAATGGCCCAGGTCTTCATGGCATGGGCAATGGCATCTGCCGTTTCCCGGTCCAAGTCCTCTTGATTACGGATAGCACTTTTCCATTTTAAGTAAATGGGATAGGGCAGCCTTTCTTTCATTTTTTGCTTATTAAAAGTCATTTTTGCAAAGTCATGTAAGGAATTTTCTCTCATAATACCTCCCTCAGGAAACACAAAAAATTGGTTCCTTCCTATAAAGAACCAATATAAAAAAACTTATGATGTGTTTTCTTTTATAATACTGAAAAAATCCAGACTTGTCAATGGACTGGAGGGTCTAGGCAAACATTTTTCTTGGGGCTAAAAAATTTTTTTAGAGCTTTTTCCCCTAACTTATAAATTTATAAATAAACTTTTACCTAAGAATAAAGGCTAAACAGCCATCTCTTTTTGAAACTTGACAGCAAAAAAAGAAAGTTTTATTATGAACTTGTAAAATTTTTCATTGTTTCCCTATTTCTTTATTTTGCCGGAACAATCTGTTATTTTATAAAAAAGGAGGATCTTTTGAGAAAGCAATACCGCCTATTCACAGCGATTTATATTATTCTTTCATCGATTCTGAGGATGCTTGGGCACGCTGGCCTCTTATCCTCCACTGGAGTTAACAACCTGTTTTTACTCCTCCAAACTCTATTTCTTCTTGTGAGTATCCGAGAAGTACTTATCCTTAAAAAGACAAAGGACTATGATATTGCCGTCCCTGCATTTATCTGTCTTCTGACTGTATCCAGTTCTCAAGTTTTTTAAAATCATTTTTAAGAAAAAGCCAAGGCCTGTAGATTTTCTATAGGTCTTGGCTTTTTTATAGCTTACCCGACCTTTGATTATTTTTTACATTTTCTTTCCTTCGTGCTATCCTTATATTTAAGGAAAGAACTTGTCCCTAGAGACTTCTCTTCCATTTTAAGCCGAGCTTTTGTCCTATTGTAAAGGAGCTGTCCCATGTATCAAAGAAAGCAAAGTTCAGAAAAAACAAGTCTGGGCCGGGACCTGGTCCTCATCCTCTTTTTGTCCCTTCTCCTGACTCTTATGACTGTCCCCTTTATTGATGAGGTCCCAGACCCTAGCCTTCTTCCCAGCTTCGTCAAGTCCCCTCTGATTTTTCTTATGAACTACCTTCCTGTATGCCTTCTCTTTCTTATTCTCTATTTTGCCACAGGCCGGCTCTCTCTGAGTTTCCTTGTCCTGGGAAGTCTCCTCCTTGGCCTGGGGCTGGGCCAGCAAAATAAACTTTTCTACCGCCAGGACTATATCCGCCTGACAGACCTGGCTCTTCTCAAGGAAGCCTGGGGAATGGTGGCAACAGGCAATTCCATTCACTTCCACAGGGTTTATCTTCCTTGTCTTTTGGGCCTGCTTGCCCTTTCCTTCCTATGGAGGAAGGCCTTCCCCTCTCATTTAAGGACTCCCCAGCGAATCCTAGGTCTGGGCCTTTCTCTGCTTCTAACTTTTATCTCTTTAAATACAGTGTTAACCCATAGGGACACCTACTGGAACCATTCCATGGGCCGTTACCATCCCTATATTGAGGTGGACCGGGCCAAGGACCGGGGCCTAGTCTATAGCTTTTTTTATGCCTACCGGGACTTTTTTTATAGGGCTCCTGACCACTACCAGGCCAAGGAAGTGGAAGAAATTTTTGCCTCCTATCCAGAGTCCATGCCTAGTAGCCAAGAAAAGGTGGATATCATTTTAATCCTGGGAGAATCTTTTGCCGACTTGGAATCCAAGGGGGCCAAGGTCCGTCCAGAAGTCTACCAGTCCTTCCGGGCCCTCCAAGGGCAAAGTATCCATGGAAACATGCAAAACTATAGCTTTGGTGGTGGGACCATTGAAACAGAACGGAATGTCCTGGCCGGCCTTTTTAACCACCCTCCCTATGTGAAAAACCAAAACACCTTCCCCTGGATGTTAAAATCTCAAGGCTACGAAGTCACTTCCATGCATCCCTTTACAGGAACCTTCTACAACCGGTTAAATACCAACAAATACCTAGGCCTAGAAAACTTTCTCTATGCTGAAAATTATTTTAATGACTACTTTGTCAACCAAGAAGGGAACTATTTCCCGGACAAGCTCCTCTTTCCCTTGGTCCTAAACCACTACGACCAGAGGAAAAAGGACAGGCCTTATTTTAATTTTATTGCCACCATGCAAAACCACACTCCCTATAGCTCTGAAGACAAGGGAAGGGAAGACTACCTAGACAGGGCCAGTTTTCAGGGGGATGAAGCAAGCTACAACAGTGCCAATAACTATCTTTCCGGTATCAAGGACACCGGAGACCAGCTTTTAAAATTTACCCAGGAATTGGAAGCAAGGTCTTCCCCTGTGGTGGTAATCTTTTTTGGAGACCACCTGGCCAGGCTGGGAGCCCAAGGAGAAATTTACCCCATGATGGGAATTGACACCGGCCTAGACCATCCCCAGGGCTGGTTAAATAATTACACCACGCCCTATCTTATTTGGGGAAATTCCAAGGCCAAGGAAGTTTTAAACAAGCCCCTGGAGGGCCAAGGGCCCTATATGAGTAACTTCTACCTCTTTGCCTATGGCCTCCACGAGTTGGGCTTTAAGAGCCCCTATATTCAGTATTTAATGGACCGGATCCAAAGCCTGCCTATTGAAGCCACGACCTATAATTATGAAGAGGGCCAGCTGACAGACAAGCCTAGCCAAAAAGCCCTGGAGAAAAAAGAAGAATTCCAGAAGGTCCAATACTACTACAATACCCACTTCCTCTATGAGGACCTTGTCCCTTCAGGGTCCAAGGATGCCTAGCCTTGGGTATTTTCCATAAAAAACTCTGAAAACCAGAATGTCTCCTGGCTTTCAGAGTTTTTTGTTTCTTGTCCACTTTTTTCTTAAAAGAACCGGCCATTGGGGGATTTTTTCAAGTACATGGAAGAATCTCTAATGCATAGGACATAGTCATAATCTCCGGACTTCACTTCCTCCATAAAATCTTCCGGGTTTCCATAGCGGAAGTCAAAACTGGTTAACTTCCCGCAATAAGGAGCAAGGACGGTTTCCAGGGCATTGGTGTAGGAGTCTCCGTAAATTAAAAGTTTTAAGCCCTTCTCATTGTCGGTTTTAAGCTGGCCATAACCTACATCCCCTTCCATATAGACCCCATAGTCCACAGTAGATTTTTGATCTTGTAGGTCTAAGATTTTTCCCTCCCCACCGGCAACTTGATAGCTATAGGAAAAGGGCTTTTGGTAGCGGGGGTAATACAGTTTTTCTTCCGGTCCCAGGCCTGGAATCTTCCGGGACCTGGACCCTACAAAGGGCCGGAGGTCCTTGCAAATTTTATAATCTTTTTCTAAGTTATAGTCTCTCTTTGGATCTAGTTTTTCTAAAATCTTCTGGCTGGCAAGAAGGGCTCCCTGGGCCTGTAAGTGGTGGTCTGTCCTTAAGTAATAGGCAGAGGGATTTTTCAAAAGAAGGGGACTCAAAAAAAGACTGTCCACACTTTTCTTTTCTAATTCTCCTTGAAAGTCCTTTTCCAAAACTCCTAAAAAGCTTGTGGATTCCATATAAAAGGGGTAGTCCTTGGCAAAGGCCTGGGTGTGGTTGGGAAGGCCGATAAAGACAAAGTGACTTCCCTCTTCTTCACAAAATTTCGCCAGCTTCCCGTAAAAGTTCCCCATGTCTTCCAAGCTTTCATCTGGGGCAATAGTGTCCGTTTGAATTCCATTGACATAGGCCAGGAGGGTATCTCCCTTCCAGTAGACATTGTTGACCACAGGCCGGCCTAGGACTTTTCCTTGAAAGCCCGCCTTCCAAGAAATCAAGTCTTGCCGGAGGGGGTGGGTGTCTTGGAGGATGTCATTTAATTTGGTAAAAAAATCTCCTTGAACCAGGTCCTTGGCTGTCACTTCCTTTAGGCTCTTGGTTTCACGATTTTCAGAAAAAAGCAGACCTTGGTAGGGGAAAAGAACAGGACCCAGACCCATACAGAGGAGAAGGGCAAAAAATAAACTGATGTAAATAACTCGTAAAAATTTCATGTCCTCCTCCTTAAAAACGAAAATAGATAAAGGGATTAAAATCCCCTGTCAGCATATAGACTACAGCCAGGCCAAAGGCAGCCATTAAAACCAAAGAACCTAAAAGGTTTATCCCCAGAGATTCCCGTCTTTTCTTAAACCAAATTTTTTCCAGAGGCGTAGAAAAAACTAGGGCCAGGAAAAAGGGAAGACCGTAGACGACCAGGGGATAGAAGTCCTTGCCTCCCCCAGTCAGGCCTCCATAGGCTCCCGTTAAAGATTTAAGAAGGTTTCCCAGGACAGAAAGGTCTTCACAGCGGAAGATCATCCAGGCAAAAAAGACCAGAACCAGGGTCAAAATATGGCCGAAAATTCCCAGGTCCTTCTCCTTTAATAAAAACTTTTCTCCAATTAAAAGGAGGAAGTAAAAGAGCCCCCAAAAAATATAGTTCCAGTAGGCTCCATGCCAGAGGCCTGTCAAAAACCACACGATAAAGAGGTTGAGGACCTGCCGGGCCTTCCCCTTCCGGTTCCCTCCCAGGGGAATGTAGACATAATCTTTAAACCAGCTACTCAAGGACATGTGCCAGCGCCGCCAAAAGTCTGTAATAGACCGGGCCATGTAGGGAAAGTTGAAGTTTTCTAGGAAGTGGAAGCCGAAAATCCGTCCTAGCCCGATGGCCATGTCAGAATAACCGGAAAAGTCATAGTAAATTTGCAGGGAAAAACTGACCATGGCCAGGAAAAATCCCAGGACGCTGGTCTTGCCCAAAAGGTCGTCATAGTAGTAGTTGGCCACCAGGGCCATTTGGTTGGCAATCAGGATTTTTTTGGCAAAGCCCAGGGAAAACCTAAGGAGACCTTCACTAATATCTTCCAGGCTATGGGTCCTCTTTTCTATTTCTCCAGCCACCGTCTCATAGCGAACAATGGGCCCTGCAATGAGCTGGGGAAAAAGGCTGATGTAGAGTCCCACTTTAAGGGGGTTATCCTGGGCCCGGGTCCTTTTTTTGTAGACATCTAAAACATAGGACAGGGCCTGGAAGGTAAAAAAGGAAATCCCTATGGGCATGATAATTTTCCTTGCCTGGTAGTCCCGGCCCAGGAGGACAGAGAGATTTCTCAGGGTAAAGTTAAAGTATTTAAAATAAAAGAGGGGAAGGAGGTTTAAAAGGAGGCAAAAAAGAAGGCCCAACTTTTTCCATGGCCCGTCTTTAATCCGGGAAAAGACCTTGGCAAACAAGTAATTTAAGAGGATGCTATAGACCATGACCCAGGTCATGACCCCCTCTCCAGTAAAGTAAAAGAAGAGGGAAAAAACAAGAAGGACCCTATTTTTTCTCTCTAGGCCCGGGACCAAAAAATAGGCCAGGAAAACCAGGGGCAGGAAATAAAATAAAAATGTAGAGCTGGAAAAGACCATATTTTCCTCCGTCAAGTGAAAATTATTCAGATAAAAGCTGTAAATTTGAAAATTTAGCCAAAAATCATGGTTAAAATCCTTTAAAACATGGTATCTATAAGGAAAGAGGTGATGCTATGTACGAGATTTCTTTAAATCAAAATGAAAAAAGGCAAGTCTTAGGCGTTCTAGAAAGCCGGGAAGACCTAGAAGCCTTCCTGGAAGCCATGAAGAATTCTCTTCCTTTTAATGGAGAAGAAGATTCCTTATACCTGGATCCCGCCCAGTTAAAGGACTACCAAGAGTTTTCCTTCCGGGGCCACATCCTTCCCCTAAGTCGCTTTGCCTTTGCTAGCCTAGATCCCATCTACCTAGATATCTTATACTTAAACAATCTTTCCCAAAAAGGAGAAGGATACTTAGAGGGGACTACGGTCATCGAAAATTATGCCATCCCCAATGAAGAAGTGAAATCCTATATTGAAGAAAGAGAGACCGCCTATAGCCGGGTGAAGACCAGCTTAGAAAAAATGGGTTACCATGCCACCCGGTCCCTACAAGGTTCAGAAGATGGAGAGGCCATTGTTTTGGAAAATGGTCCCTTTGGCCAATGGTATTTTGCCGCCCTCGATCCAGCTTTTGTGGAAGCGGTCCCCAAAGAGGACCGAGACCTAGAGGCTTTTGTCCGGTCTTTCCTTGCTGAAGAAGATTAAGCCTCATATAAAAATGCTGAGGAGGATACTATGATACCAGAATCACTTAGACAAAGAGGAAGCGTATATGCCTTAAATAAGGACCTGCCCCTATCCAAGGAACAGATCGGTTACCTAGTGGAGGACATTGTGGAACTTGTTCCCGATGCCTTTGATATGAAGTCCAGCCGTGTGGTCCTCTGCTTTAATGACAAGCACGAAGCCCTGTGGGACCTGGTGGACAAGGCCTATGACTTTAAAATTGACCCGGAAAAAATTGCCGGCTACAAGGCCGCTGCTGGAACCATCCTCTTTTTCGTAGATGAAGTTACTGTAGATTCCTACAAGGAGCAGTTTGCCATCTATAAAAATTTCTTTGACACCTGGGCAGACCAGGCTTCTGGCATGCTCCAAATCTCCATTTGGACCGGCCTGGCTGAAGAAGGAATTGGGGCCAATATCCAACACTATAACCCTGTTATTGACAGCAAGGTTCATGAACTTTTTGACCTGCCCCCTTCCTACCGGCTCGTAGCTGAAATGCCCTTTGGCGGCATTGCCAAGCATCCTGCAGACAAGGACAGAGAAGATGTGGCCAGAAGGGTCACCATTATCGATTAACTTGGAGAAGAGAGGACTGTGGTCCTCTTTTTTTATGCCCAGCCTAAATAAGGACCCAGGTAGCCATAGTAGACAACCCCTCCCAGGCCTGAAAGAATGAGGACTAGGATGGGATTTAGCTTAAATTTTGCCACGCCTAAAAAGGCCAGGAGAAAAAAGACCAGGTGGGGGATGTTTTGGATGGAAATTTTCCCCACAGTAAAGCAGGCCGCCCCAATAATCCCTACAACAGCCGGCCGGATGCCTGCCAGGGCTAGGTTTAAATTTTGGCTGTCCTTGAACTTTTGAAAGTAGATAGAAACCAGGAGGGCCAGGAGAAAGGGAATCAAAATTACAGATAAAGTTAAAATAACCCCCATGAGGCCCCCATAGAGCTTGTAGCCTACATAAGTGGAAGAATTAACGGCTATGGGCCCTGGAGTCATTTCTGCTATGGCCACAATATTGACAAATTCCTCTGGGGGAATCCATTGATGGAGGTCCACCACCTCCTTTTGGATGAGGGCTAAAACTGCATAACCTCCCCCAAAGGAAAAGGCACCGATTTTTATAAAAGTTAAGATTAATTGAATAATGTCTTCCATGGCAGCCTCCTAGTGTAATTTTTCTCGTAAAAAGATGCCGAAGAGGGCAGCTGTAATCAGGACAAAAATCGGGTGAACTTGTAAAAAAACAATGGCCAGAAAAGCAATAACCATTACCAGCCAATTCCACTTTTCTCTTAAGTGGACAGACTTACTGAGGTTGACCACAGAATATAAGATCAGGGCCACCACAGCCGGCCGGATCCCTTCAAAAAGATGGCGGGCCAGGGGGGCGTCGGCAAATTTTTGGAAGGCCAGGGCAATCAGTAAAATAATCAGGATGGAGGGAATAATGGCTCCCAACATGGCCACAAGGGCCCCTGGAAGGCCTAAAATATGGTAGCCTACAAAAGTGGCTGTGTTCGTGGCCAGGGGACCAGGAATGGAATTGGTCAGGGCGATAGAATTTAAAAAATCATCATTCGTCATCCAATGGTGGGTACCCACCACCTCTTCCTGGATAATAGGCAGCATGGCATAGCCTCCACCAATGGTAAAGGCTCCGATTTTTAAAAAGACAAAAAATACCTGGGTGAGTTTTTTCATGGTGTCGACCCCCTTATCCTCCTATTGTATCTTAAAGAGGACCATTGGAAAAGGCACAAGACCCCCAGGCTAGGCGTCCTTTTTTCTTTTCCCCTCTTTAAAATTTTCTTATGGTCATTTTTAGCCAAGCCTAGAAAGTCTTGCCCTAAAACAAAGGTTCCTTTGATTTTTAGGGCTTTTTTTCCAGCTTTGTAAATTTTAGCTAAAGATTGTGGATAAGTCCTGGTATATTTCCTCCTTATCCCAAGTTTTATCCACATTGTCCACAAACCTATCCACAGGTCTCTTGGGCTTTTTCCCTGTTTTCCCCAAATTTGTCCACATTATCCACAATTATTGAACCCTTGTTTCTGTGGACAGGATCCCTAAATTGGGGTCGGCCAAGAGACAGTCCCCGGCATTTTTTTGATAGGTATAGTAGGTGGCTGAGGCAATCATGGCCCCATTGTCTGTACATAAAATATTTGGAGGGTAGTAGAGCTTAAAACCCTCTGCCTGACAGGCCTTTTCCAGCCTTTCCTTGAGGTAGGAGTTGGCCGCCACACCACCGGACAGGACCAGGGTCTTGTGGCCTCGGTCCTTCAAAAGCTTCATGGACTTTTCCACTAAGACATCCATTACGGCCCCTTGAAAGGAGGCACAGACATCTTGGACTCTGGGTTCATGGCCCTTTTGCCTTTCCTGGTTTAAAAAGTTCATCACAGCTGTTTTTAGGCCGGAAAAGGAAAAATCATAGGAGTCTTTTTCCAAAAAAACCCGGGGAAAGTCGTAGATGTCCTGGCCTTCCTTGGCCAGCTTGTCCACAATAGGCCCTCCAGGATAGCCAATGCCCAGGGCCCTGGCTACCTTGTCGAAGGCTTCTCCAGCTGCATCGTCCCTGGTTTGCCCATGGACCTTAAAAGTCAGATAGTCTTCCACTTCCAAGAGGTAGGTGTGGCCCCCTGAAACCACCAGGCTGATAAAGGGAGGTTCCAGGTCCCGATGGGCCAGGTAGTTGGCACAAATATGCCCATGCATGTGGTTGACTCCTACTAGGGGCTTGTCCAGGGCCAGGGCCAGGGCTTTGGCGGCAGATAGGCCCACCAAAAGGGCCCCTATAAGGCCGGGACCCCGGGTCACTCCCAGGACGTCCACGTCCTCAAGGGTCATGCCGGCCTCCTTTAAGGCCTGGTCCAAGACCAGGTTAATGGCTTCCACATGTTGTCTTGAAGCAATTTCCGGTACCACACCTCCGTAGAGTTTGTGGGTATCAATTTGGCTGGAAATCACATTGCTTAAAATTTTTCGTCCGTCTTCCACCAGGGCAACAGACGTTTCATCACAGGATGATTCAATTCCAAGAGTAATCATAGGTCCTCCTTCCAAAGGATTAGGGCATCCTCCTGGTTATCTATATAGTAATTTTTCCTTCGGCCTCCGACCTTAAAACCAAAGCCTTCATAGAGGGCCAGGGCCGGTTCATTGGAAGGCCTGACTTCCAGAGTCATGGCCCGGATTCCTAGGTCCTGGGCCAGGTCTACCATGGCCTCCATGAGCCTGTGGCTGTAGCCCTTGCCCCGGGCCTCTGGAGCCAGGGCGATATTTAAAATATGGCCTTCGTCCACCAACTTCATCATCCCTCCATAACCCAGGACCTTCCCTTGGTCATCTTCCAGGAGGATGTAGTGGGAAAGGGGATTTTCCAAGTCCAAGGCCAGGGCCTTCTTGGACCATGGCGTAGAAAAAGAGGCGACTTCAATGGCATAAAGGGCTTCCAGGTCCTCAGACCCTCCCTTCCGGGTCCTCATTTTTTCCGCTCTCTTTCCGCCTGGGAGGGACGGACATAATTGGGGAGGATATCTAGGTAGTTTCCAGAGGATTGGTCCCTGTCTTGGCTACCAATCATACAGAGAGAAGATCCCCTGAGGGTCCAATCTCTTTGGGGAAAAATTTCAAATCCCGCTTCCTCTACCTGGTCCTTGTAGACCCTTAAGCCGTCTCCAATAAACCTGGCCTCCTTGGGAAGGTCTCTTAGGAGGTCTTCCAAGGGAACTAGGCCGTCTTCTTTAATGCAGGTCACTTGGTCTCCCTCTACCTGGTAGAGCCCGGTATAGACCCGGCCCCTCCGGGCATCAAAAATGGGGACAACAAGACCCTTTCCCTGGCTGGCCAGAGCCTTAAGGGAAGACACACCTACTGCCTCCTTGCCCAGGGCCTGGGCCAGGGTCCGGATGGTGGTGACGGCAATCCGGATGCCTGTAAACGATCCGGGACCTATCCCCGTCACCAGGAGGTCCATATCTCCAACTGTCAGGTCTTGGGCCTTGAGCAAGGTCTTTAAAAGGTCCATGAGCCGTTCTGAATGGCTGATTTTTCCATAAACTTCCACTTCCCCTAGAAGGGCTTGATCCTCCATTAGGGCCAGGGCCGTTGTCATGGTTGATGTATCAATTCCTAATATTTTCATCTTCTTCCCTTTCCATAACCAGGTCTTCCCCCTCCTGGATCAGGTGAAAAATCCTGGATTTTTCGTCTACCACTTCAATCTCAATCCGCAAGGGATTGGGGGGAAGGACCGGGTAAAAATCCTTGGGCCACTCAATAACTGAAACCCCTTCTCCATAAAAATAGTCATCAAAGCCTAGGAAGTCCAATTCATCCATGTCTTCCAGGCGAAAGAGGTCAAAGTGGTAGAGGGGCAGCCTTCCCTGGTATTCCCGGACCAGGGTAAAGGTGGGGCTTGTTACATAATCTTGGATTTCCAAGCCCTGGGCCAGGGCCTGGGTAAAGGTAGTTTTTCCTGCCCCCATGGGCCCCTCTAGGCAAATACAGTCTCCTTTTTTTAAACGGCTGGCTAAGTCCTTGGCAAAGGCCGCCGTCTCTTCTGGGCTCTTACAAGTCTTGTCCCATGAGAAAAGACGGGCTGACCCGTCTTTAATATTTTTCATAATGAATTTTTGCCTTCCGGTCAAAGGGCGGGAGGTCCTTTGGAAATTGATCAATATGTCCAATGGCGATAATGGCTTGGATGGAATACTTCTCCGGAACTCCCAGGGCTTCCCTGATATAGACTTCCCCAGAACGGCCTTCCGGATCTGTGGACCCTAGGACATTGGCCCAGCAAGATCCCAAACCCAGGTCCGTAGCTTGAAGCTGGATAAAGGTAGCTGCAATGGAGGCATCTTGGACATAGGTTACCTGGGCCGCTTCCTTGTCCACTAAAATAGCAATGGCCAGAGGGGCCTTGCCAATAAAGGCAGCTGTTCCCTTTTTAAATTTTCCCAAGTGGTCCAACATCTTTTCATCTTCAATGACAATATATTCAACAGGTTTTCTATTTTTAGCAGATGGAGCAGAAAGCCCAGCTTCCAAGAGACATTCCAAGTCCTCCTTGGATACTTTTTCCCCTGTATAGCTGCGGATGCTCCGTCTTTTTTTTATTAAATCTTGAAACATAGGTCCCCTTTCTTATAGGTCTATCTCCAACAAGTCCATACAATTAATAGCAGGCACTTCATAGGGATGAATTCTTCGGATCACATGGAGGACGTCCCCAAGGACCTCTTTTTGGACGACAAATTCCATTTTAATTTCATCTTCTTCACTGACCTTGCCCACTTCTCCATCAAAAGGTCTGGCTCCTTCCAAGGGCCGCCAGTGCCCCTTGACCAGGGTGGTTGAAAAGGCATAATCATAGCAACCTTCTTGTAAAAAATCATGGCTATTTAATTCATTGGCCAGACTGGTCACATAGTCTTTTGGGATGTAAACTTCCACTTTTACCTTCATCCGAATCACCTCGTTTCTTTACCTACCTATTATATCGAAATTCCCTCTAAACTGCAATCTTTCCTGGCCATGTCTTGTTTAAAGAAGGAAAACTTGGATATATATAAGAGTATGGTATTATTTTTTTATTTTTTAAACGAGTAAGGAGGACTTTATGCTTGATTTAATTGTAAAAATTCTTGTAGCTGGCCTGTCCATTCTCATCTCATC
The DNA here is from genome assembly GCA_001299455.1 of Clostridiales bacterium SIT11. GTDB lineage: Bacteria > Bacillota > Clostridia > Tissierellales > Peptoniphilaceae > Urinicoccus. The sequence continues at coordinate 905,919 of CYUK01000003.1, forward strand.
CTGGCTCACTCCAGGAATGCGGGTGGACAGCTTTAAAACAGCCATTCTTGTGGCCCTTGCCATTGGCCTTTTGGACTTTATCCTAGGCCAAGTTTTAGGGAAAAAGGCGGCCCCCACAGGCCAAGGAGCCAAGGGATTTCTCCTGGCAGCTTTGGTGATTTTCCTGGCTGGAAAATTAGTGTCTGGCTTCCATGTCGGTATTTTAGGTGCCCTGATTGGAGCTTTTATCGTCGGCCTGGTGGATGGTCTTTTAGGAACCAAGTTATTTTCAAATTCATAAGGCCCTTCCCTTTAAAGGAAAAAGTAGCTGGATTTTAAGTCCAGCTACTTTTTTAGTCTTCTTTAAAAAATTCCTTCCGGAGCTTGGCCCCTGTTTTGGTTCCAGCCAGGCCACCGGTTCCTGTTTCTCGCAAGGATTCCACCATGGCATCCCCTACTTCCTTCATGGCCTGGGCCACTTCCTCAAAGGGGACAATGGAGGTGGTTCCTGCCATGGCCATATCTGCAGAAATAATGGCATTCATGACACCACTGGCATTTCGAAAGGTGCAGGGGTACTCTACCAAGCCTGCAATAGGGTCGCAGACCAGGCCTAGGACATTGATGAGGGCAATACTTGCTGCCTCAAAAACTTCTTCCAGGGGCCGCCTCTTTAGGTAGACCAGGGCCCCGGCTGCCATGGAAGCCGCCGCTCCACACTCTGCCTGGCAACCTCCTTCAGCTCCGGCAAAGGTGGCGTACTGGCCTATCATTTGCCCTATGCCCACACTGACCAGGAGACCATCTAGGAGGTCCTCCCGAGACAGATTTTCCTTTTTCTTTAAAAACATGAGAGCCGCCGGCAAAATTCCTGAAGATCCAGCTGTAGGAGAGGCCACAATCCGCCCCATGGAAGAGTTGCATTCAAAGGTAGAAAAGGCCATGGCCATGGCCTCTAGGAGGTCGTCCCCCACTAGGCTATCTTCTTTTTTATAAACCATCATCTTGTGGGCAAAGCCGTTAATCATTCCCAGGCCCAGCTTAGAGGGCTGGTCCAAATAGGCCTTGGAGGAAGCTTCCATAACATCAATCATGGCATTTAATTTTTCCAAGACACTTTCCGGAGACACTTCAAATTTTTCGACCTCTTCTTGGAGGATCATTTCCGGAAAGGAAATCTTATTTTCTCGGCAATATTGAATAATTTCTTGGCTAGTTGTTAACATATACGCCTCCTAGTCTACAGTATCTAAGTAACGGGCAAAGTCAAAAAGTGGGGAGGACAGGACTTTTTCCTTAAGATCTTCATCAGCTGGATGAGTGAGCTCAATGGACAGGGTCACCTTTTTTCCCTTCTTCTTGGTATCGATGCTTTCAATATTATAGCCTGCATCGGAAATAAAGCGAGACACATGGGCAATGACTCCCTTTTGTTCCGGATACTGGAGGATAAAGGTGGGAAATTGGTTTTTAAAGGAAATTTCATAGCCGTCCAGTTCAATGAGTTCAATATTTCCTCCTCCAATGGAAGATCCCATGAGCTCAAATTCCTGGTCCCCCTCTCCCTCTAAAATAATTTTCACCGAGTTAGGGTGGACTTCTCCCAGATCTTGCTTAATAAATTTATAATCTAAGCCAGCCTCCTTGGCATAGGCAAAGGACTGGATAATCCGATCGTCATCAGGTTTAATCCCTAGAATACCGGCTAGGAGGGCTCGGTCTGTTCCATGGCCCTTGTAGGTCATTAAAAAAGATCCATGGAGGTAAAAAGTGGCCTTCTTAAAAGGAAAGGGACAGAGGTTCCTGGCAGCATTGGCAATCCGACAGGCCCCGGCAGTATGGCTTGAAGAGGGGCCCACCATAATAGGACCCATGACTTGAAATAAACTGTAATCGTTCATAATACCTCCTTATACTTGCTGGCCGTCCGGTTGCCAAGGGACAAAAAGATAGTAGCCCAGGATGCCTAAAAAGTTTAGAATCCAGGTCACCGGATAGGACAGGAAAACTGTTTTAATTGAATAGTAGTGGGGCAGGAGCAGGTACATCCAGAAAATCCGAAAGATGCACATAAAGACAATGGACATGACCATGGGAACCGTGGCATGACCTGCCGCCCTTAAAACCCCGCCTAGGATTTCCATAATCCCAAAAATAATATAGCCTGGAGCCAGGTAAAGAATGGCCAAGCGTCCATATTCGATGACTTCAGGATTGTTATTAAAAAGGCCAATGAGCTGGCTACAAAAAACGACTAAGAGTAGGGATAAGCCGCCTATAATAAGGGTCGTCACTTTTATTCCTACCCGGGTTCCCTTTTTTAAGCGGCCCATCTGTCCTGCTCCAATATTTTGGCCGGCAAAGGTCATCACGGCCATTCCCAGAGAAGAGATGGTTAAGAAGACAAAACCATCTATCCGGGATGCCGCCGCATTTCCAGCTACAGCATTGGACCCAAACCCATTAATGACAGCCTGGATAATGACATTGGAGAGGTTAATAACCACTGCTTGAAGGCCTGAAGGGACGCCAATGGCCAAAATTTCCTTTAAAACATCTTGGCGAATCCGGATATTTTTTACTTTTAAAAGAACAAATTCATTTCCCCGGTTTAAGTTGTAAAAAGTTAAAAAGGCAGAAGCTACTTGCCCTAAAATTGTGGCCAGGCCTGCCCCAGCCACTCCCCAGCCTAGGTAGGCGATAAAAACCAGGTCCAGGAGGATGTTGACCAGGGCCCCAACAATTAAATAATAGAAGGGCCTTTTGGAATCCCCCATGGACCGTAAAATTCCCGACCCCATATTATAAACCATGAGGGGGACTGTTCCAATAAAAAAGAGCCGCATATAAACCACGGCTTGGTCAAAAATATCCCCAGGTGTCTTCATGAGAGCCAGGAGGGAGGGGGTGAGGAGGTAGGAAAATACCGTCACAACAAGGCCTCCTCCAATGGCAATGGCCATGGATGTTTCGACTGCCGAGGACAGCTTCTGATAGTTTCGCGACCCAAAACTTTGGGCCACCACAACCCCTACACCAGTTGCTATCCCAAGGAAGAGTCCAATGAGAAGCTGGGTGATGGGGCCTGTTGCCCCTACAGCGGCCATGGCTTCCTTGCCAGCAAACCGCCCTACAATCAAAAGGTCTGCCGTATTATAAAGTTGTTGTAAGATTGATGTGAGAATTAAAGGGATGGCAAAGACAATTAAGCCCTGGCTTATAGATCCCTCTGTCAGACTAGCTGATTTTTTCATTTTCTTCCTCCTTTCTCTTGCAGGCTCCCCTATCTTCTTTTGGCTTTTTAAAAAAAGCTTATGCCTATTTATTTTACATATCTTAGCAAAAATTTCAAGCCCCGTCAGCCTATCTTCCCAAAAATTTGTCCTTTCTGGAAAATTTTAGGGGCTAGAAACTTAAAAGAAAAATGCCAGGATAAAAGTTTCTCCTTCTATCCCGGCATTTTTCCTTCTCTTTTTAGTTTTCAATGCCCTTAAATGGCACAGGGGCTATAACCGCAGTCCTTACATTCGGCACAACCAGAAGTGTGGACAAATTCTCCCCCACACATGGGACAGGTATCCGGATCTTCTACCAATTGCTTGGCAATTTCCCGGTTCAGGTCGTCTTGGAGCTTTTGAATCCTATTTTTCTTGGCTTCATCAGAAATTAAAATTCCAGACCGTTCACAGCCGTCTCGGTAGATGGTCACGCCCTTAAGGCCCATTTCCCAGGCATACTTGTAGAGGTCTTCCACTTCTTCCACAGTAAATTCGTTGGGAACATTGACGGTGGAGGAAATAGAGGCATCAATAAATTGCTGCCAGGTGGATTGGACATTAATTCGTTCCTTGTAGTTTAAGTTACTCGTAGTAATTACATAGTCTGGAAGGTCTTCTTCCTTGGTAATCCCTTGGACTTCCATGAGGTCCTTAATAATTTGCGTATAGACGGTATAATAGGTGTCCTCCGTATGGAGGGATTCAGACTTTCTCGTATAGGAAATTTGGAAGATAGGTTCAACTCCATTACTGCAGCCTAGAAGGGTGGAGATGGTCCCTGTAGGAGCAATGGTTAAAAGTTGAGAGTTTCTCAAGCCGTATTCTTCCACCAAGGCATAGACATCCTTGTCGGCATTGCTCTTGAGGAAGGGGCTGGCCAAAACTTTTTCCTTCCGATACCGGGGGAAGGGGCCGTCTTCCTTGGCCAAAAGGGCGGATTGTCGAAGGGCTTCATTGACTAGGACCCGGCCAATTTGGTTGATTAAGTTCAAAGATTCGCTGGACCCGTAGGAAATTCCCATTTTAATAAACATATCGGCCACACCCATGATTCCTAGGCCGATTTGCCGGAGGTCTCTGGACAGGTCTCTTTGAGCCTTTAAGGGATGGAGGTCCATGTTTTCATCTAAAACTTGGTTGAGGTAGATGACGCCTTCATGGACTAGGCGGGCAAAGGATTCAAATTCAAAGTGGGCATACTTGGTAAAGGGCTTAGCCACAAATTCTCCCAGGTTAATACTGGACAGGTTACAAGATCCAAAGGCAGGAAGGGGTTCTTCTGCACAGGGATTGACTCCTGCATAGGCAAAGGACTCGTCTTCGCTCATCAAGTGCCAGGAATTAATCCGGTCCTGGTAGAGGATGCCCGGTTCTGCCATGGCCCAGTTGTTTTTGGCCAGGGTCCGGAACATATCTTTAGAATCTATATCCCGACGGATTTTTTCTCCTGTGGCTTCCACATCAAAGCGGAGGGTGTAGTCTTCTCCCTTTTCCACAGCCTCCATAAAATCGTCGTAAACATTGACAGAAATATTGGCAGACGTCACTTTTTCCAGGTCATTTTTTACATCAATAAAATCCAGGATATCTGGATGGAAGCAGTCTAGGTTGAGCATTAGAGCTCCCCGCCGGCCCCGCATGCCAATAAGGCCTGTGGTCAAGCTGTAAAGATCCATAAAGGAGACGGCTCCTGTTGTCGAGGAAGCTGCATTATTGACCTTGGCTCCCTTGGGACGAAGTCTTGAAAGGGTCAGGCCCACGCCGCCGCCATAGGAGTAGGTCCTGGCCATCCACTTGGCCGTATCAAAGATGGATTCAATATTGTCTTCCACCTGGGGCATGACATAGCAATTGGACAGGGTAATTTTTTTTCCGTCCTTGTGGAGGCCCCGGCCAGCTAAAATCCGTCCGGCAGGCATAAACTTTTTATCCCGGATGGCCTTTTCAATGGCTTCATTGTTTCCGGACACCCGGTGGAGGAAGTCTTCAAAGGATTCTCCCTTATAGCGGTATTTTTTTTCATAAATGTCCCTTTGGAGGTCATTCATAGCCCAGCCTTGTTCCCTTAACCGGGTCCGTTCTTCCCGGTAAAGGATGTATTTTTTGGCTACATCGGGCCGGACCTGCATAAGCTTTAATTCCACCGCATCTTGAATTTGTTCAATGCCGATTTGGTCTTGACCTTTTTCTACAAATTCCTTGGTCACCTGGTCTGCTACACTTTTGGCACAGGCTTCATCTACAGCCTGGTCTGTTTCTGCCATGGCCTTTTGGATGGCAATTTCAATTTTACTTTGGTCGTAGTCCACAACCCGACCATTTCTCTTGACTACTTTTCCCATGATTCCTCCTCTGGTCTTCGCTTTTTCTATCCTCATAAAATACCACATCTTGTGGTATTTGTATTTTTAATTACAATATATAGGATACCATAGGAAAGATTTCTTGGAAAGTCCCAAAGATGTCCCCCTTAAAATTTACTTTTCATGAAAGGTCTTACTCGTCGTATTTTGTCAGGTCGTACTGGTCAATAATTCTTTTCACCATCTGCCCATAGCGGGGGTCTGTGGAATAGCCTGTTGGATGGAGGAGGCTCAGGGCTTCATCCAGGGACTTGGCCTGGTGGACTCTTTCATAGCGGGGAGCCTCTCCCAGTAATTTTCCATAGGCCTTAAAAGAGGCGGCTGGGGACCAGTAGCTGGCAAAACTTTCTTCCTTATAGACGTCCTGACCTCCCTCGACTTCCCGGGTTTTTAAAACAAGACCCTCGCCCTTTTTTGCCTTAATCCCAAAATAATTGTTCCCCTCCCGGCTGAGCTGGGACTTGCCAAAATTACTTTCTAGGGCCGCCTGACCCAGGACCATGCTGGGATAAAGGCCGTAGGTCTTGGCTACTTTTTGGGCCAAAGGGGCATAGGTGATGAGGAATTCTTCCTTACTTTGGATATTCTTTTGGGTCCCCTTAAAGCTGGGGAGGAAAAAGAGGAAAAAAAGAAGGAGGAAAGCAAAGGCCAGGGACAAGAGGCAGCCACAGCCGGAAGATTTTTTATTTTTCAAGTACAACACGTCCTTTCAAAAACCTGGACTGGGGAATATGGTATAATAAATAGTAAAAAAAGACACCGGTCTTTCATCAATGATTTAGCGAAAGGTGGTTATTATGCAGAGAAATGAAGTAAACCGTCAAGAAACTTGGGACCTTTCCCATTTATATCCCAATAAAGAAACTGTAAAAAAAGACTTGGACCAAGTCCAAAGCCTAATCCAAAAAGCTAAAGAGGTCTCCGTCCAGGGCGAAGAAAACCTCCTCCACTATACGAAAATTTATGAGGAAATTCAAGTCCTCTTAAACCATTTAATGAACTTTGAAGAACTCTATGTTTCTACAGATTATACAGACCTGGACCGGGCCAAGTTTGCAAACCAGGTCCGGCAAAGGCTAGATGACTTCCAGGAACAGCTCCAGGAAGTCGAGGCTGTTTTCTTTGCCTTGGAAGAAGATGTTTTGGAAAAGTATGGGCAAGACCCCCGCTATGGGGCCTTCTTCCAAAGAATCCAAAGAGAAAAGGCCCACTACCTGGGCCGGGACAAGGAAGAAATGTTAAAGGCCCTGGCTCCTGTTTTGGACCTTCCTGTCCAAATTTATGAAGCGGCCAAGTTTAAGGACCTGACCTTCCCAGACTTTCAGCTGGGACAAAAGATTTATCCCCTTTCCTTTAGCCTCTATGAGGATTCCTATGCCTATCATCCAGACAAGGACCTTCGGCGAGGGGCCTATGTGAATTTTTCCAACCAACTGGCCAAGTATGAGGAAAGTATGGGCCAGGCTTTCCTGGCCATGGTCAAAAGAGATTTAGCTCTTTCCAAGCTCCGGGGCTATCCTTCTGTCTTTGATTATATGTTACGGACCCATCAAATTTCAAGAAAGATCTATGACGACCACTTGGACACGATTATGGAAAAGCTGGCCCCCATTATTCGGGACTATGCCCAAATTTTAAAAGCCCGCTATAATTTGGATGAGATGACCTATGCCGACCTAAAACTCTCCCCCAACCCCCAAGTGGAAAAGACCTACTCCATGGAAGAAGCCAAGGACCTGATTTTAAAAGCCCTGGCCCCCTATGGAGAAGACTATGTCAACTATGTTTCCAGGGCCTTCCCGGAACGTTGGATTGACTACGCTGACAATGAAGGCAAGTCCACAGGCGGTTTCTGCGCCTCCCCCTACCAGGTCCATTCCTATATTTTAATGACCTACCGGGGCCTCTTGTCTGACGTCTTTACCCTGGTCCACGAACTAGGCCATGCCGGCCACTTCCACAGGGCCAGTGACCACCAGTCTATCCTCTGCCTGGAGCCCTCCCTCTACTTTGTAGAATCTCCCTCCACTACCAATGAGCTGGTTCTCAAGGAATATCTTTTAAAGGAAGCCAAGACTCCAGAAGAAAGACAAATAATTTTAGGAGAATCCATTGCCAACACCTATTACCACAATTTTGTCACCCACTTCCTGGAAGCCTACTTCCAAAGAGAAGTCTACCGGGCCATTGAAGGAGGAGAAGCCCTCCAAGCCAAGGACCTGAGCCGAATCTTTTTAGAAACCCTAGAAAAATTCTTTGGCAAAGACATTGTCATTCCGGAATCTGCTGGCCTCACCTGGATGCGGCAACCCCACTACTATGAAGAATCCGGCTTTTATTCCTACACCTACTCTGCCGGCTTAAGCCTAGGAACTCTTTTAGGGAGCCGGCTCACAGAAGACCCGGAAACCTGCCAAAAGTGGCTGGAAGTCCTGGCCATGGGCGGAAGTCAGTCTCCCCAAGACCTGGCCGGTCGTGTAGGCATTGATATTACCTCCACAAAACCCCTGGAAAAAACCATATCCATCATCAAGTCCATGGTGGATGAAATGAAAGGAGCTTAAGATGGATTCCTATTCCCCCAGTACCCGTCAAGATACCATTTGGATTCTTGGGGCTCGCGGACGAATTGGCCGGAGCATTACCCAAAGACTCCACCAAGAAAATAAACGCCTTGTCACTACAGACCACAAGGCCCTGGATATTACTAATTTAGAAGATATTTTGATTTTTATGGAAAGAAACCTCCCTGCTGTTGTCATTAACGCTGCCGGCATGAGCCGGGCCCGGGACTGTGAGGAAAATCCGGAAGAGGCCTTCCGAGTCAATGCCCTGGGAGCCAAAAACCTGGCCATTGCCTGTAACTACTACGGGGCCAAGCTCATCCATATTTCTACAGATGACATTTTCAATGGCCAGGACGAAACTCCAGCCACAGAACTCCATGAACCTGACCCCACTACCGTCTATGGAAAGACCAAGCACTACGGGGAAAAATTTATCCAGGAATTTTGCAAGCAATACTTTATTGTCCGGTCTTCCTGGGTCTATGACTACAAGACCATTGAAAAAATTAAGCAGGGCCTTAAAAACCACTCCCTGGTCATTAACAGGAACCAAGTGGCCAGCCCCACTTCCAATGAGCTTCTCACCAAGTTTATTGTCCGTCTTGTAGATTCTTCGGACTTTGGCATCTACCACTACACCACTACAGGGTCCACGAGCCGGAAGGGCTTTATTGAAGAAATTGCCAAGCTCCTGGGCTTGGAGGAAGACTATAATCGTTGTAATATTGTCAACCACCCCTCCCTCCATCCCCACTATGCCCTCATGGACAATTTTATGCTCCGGATGAAGAAGGAGCCTCAACCTCCCCTTTGGCAGGACGAATTAAAATCCTACATTGAAAACTACTATCAAAAAATAGAGGTGTCTGTCCATGAAAAAAAATAAACTCTCCTTAACCAGTCAAATTTTCCTAGGTCTCTTTTTAGGAGCTGTTTTGGGAATCAGCCTTCACTACCTGGTTCCTGCTGGCCCCCTAAAAGACGACATCTTAGTCGGAGGAGTCTTTAATCTTTTTGGGACAGGCTTTATGCGGCTCATGCAAATGCTGGTGGTCCCCCTGGTCTTTTTCTCCATTGTCACTGGAGCCATGTCTATTGGGGACACGAAAAAACTAGGAAAAGTAGGGATTAAAACCCTGGCCTTTTATATTACCACCACCGCCTTAGCCATTTCCATTGCCTTAAGCCTTGCTCAAATCACCAGGCCCGGCCTAGGCCTAGACCTGACCCAAGTTCAAAAGGCCGAAACCCAGGTGAAAGAAGCAGGAGCCACAGGCCTGGACATGGTCCTGGATATTATTCCAAAAAATCCTGCAGAATCTTTAGCTACAGGAAATATGCTGCAAATTATTTTCTTTGCCCTCTTTCTAGGAATCATCCTGGCCTCCCTAGGCAACCACGTCCCCATTATTACTCGCTTTATGAATGAGGCCAATGACGTCATGATGACCATGACCTTTGCTGTAATGAAGGCAGCCCCTGTTGGAGTCTTTGCCCTCATTGCCAAGACCTTTACGGACATTGGCTTCGACGGTTTCCTTCCTATGATTAAGTATATGCTGACGGTCTCTGGAGGGCTGGTCATCCAATTATTTATCGTCTATGGAGGCCTTCTCTTTCTCTTTACCAAGACCAATCCCCTCCATTTTATGAAGCGGTTTTCTCCAGTTATGGGCTTTGCCTTTTCCACTGCCTCTTCTGGAGCCACTATTCCTGTTTCCATCCAGGCCTTAGATGACATGGGGGTTTCCAAGAAAATTTCTTCTTTTACCATCCCTCTGGGCGCCACCATTAATATGGACGGAACAGCCATTATGCAGGGTGTCGCCGTGGTCTTCGTGGCCCAGGCCTTTGGTATTCACCTCACCATGTCAGACTTTTTAACTGTTATTGGAACGGCTACCATGGCCTCCATTGGAACAGCAGCTGTTCCCGGTGTCGGCCTCATTACCCTGGCCATGGTTTTTAATTCTGTCAACCTTCCTGTAGAAGGTATTGGTCTGATTATGGGGATTGACCGAGTCCTAGATATGGCTAGAACAGCCGTGAACTGTACTGGAGATGCTGTTGTGACCACCATTGTCTCCCACCAAGAAGGACTCTTTGACAAGGATCGCTTCAAGGACCTTGACGGAAGAGTGGACTTATCTTCCGATGATCTGGAGGATATTGAAATTTAAAACTTCAGATCCTTTAAACTTATTTATTCTATCCTGAAACTCAAAAAGTCTTCTTCCAGATGTGAAGAAGACTTTTTCTTTTCCCAAAAGAAAAAACCACCTCAAGGGTGGTTTCCATCGAAGAGCTTCGGTTGTTTTCCCGAAGAGTAAGTAAGAAAGAAAGAAATAAACCAGCTAAGGAGTTTTCATATATGTCTCTTCGATAAATTAAGAATAGCACAGTGTAAATTCTTTGTCAACTTTTATTCCTAGCTTTTTCTCCGGTCCATCCACTCTGGCCTAGTAATGGCAAAAATATACTGGTCCCGGAATTGTCCATCCTCTCCCAGTTCAAATTCCCTAAAAAATCCCTCTTGGCGGAGGCCAAGCTTTCGGTAAAGCTGGATGCCCCTTTGGTTTTCCCCATAGACATCTAGCCACATCCGGTGGACGCCTTCCTTTTGGAAAAAATAGTCAATGGTGGCGATTAGGGCCTCTTCTCCATAGCCCTGACCTCGGGGACTGACGGCAAACCGTCTGAGCTCGGCATTGGTTCCCTGATAAACTGTCAGGCTAAAGCCCATAAATTTTCCCTCCCGGTCCTTATAGGAAAGGAGGTCCACCTTAGGATCCTGGATTTGCTCTTCATGGGTCTCTTTTGACTCATAGTGGATAAAGGCATGGTAGTCCGGATTTTTTTCCAGGGCCTGGATTTTTTCAATTTCTTCTACTTTTGCAGGATAGGCAGCAAGCCTTTTTGTTTCAAATAAAGTGTTCATGGATTCCTCCTCTGAAAAGGTTTTTCTTTTCCTTAAACAAAATAAGCTCCTCTAGGGAGCTCATTTTACCGTTGATTTTCGTTGTTCCATTCCATGGCTTCTTCAACAGCCTTTTCTGTTGGTCTTTCAACGCCTGTTTCAGCATCCTTGGATTCAGTTTTGCTGTAAACATCGCTAGCTGGTGTTTCTTGATGGTCCTTGCTGTTTTCTTGGTCTAAGCGAGCTTTCATTTCTTTTGCTTTGCTTTCACTGATGTTTTTAGCATCACTCATTTTCTTGTCAGTCATGTACTTCCTCCTTAAACAATCTCTATAATGGTTTGCTTATATTATACCATAAATTTTCTATTTATGGTACGGGTGGCCATTTTTTATTCGAAAGGCCCGGTAAACTTGTTCCAGGAGGAGGACCCGCATGAGCTGATGGGGAAAGGTCAAGGGGGAAAAGGACCAGGCCCACTGGGCTCTTTCCTCTACAGATTGGCTCAGGCCAAAGCTGCCTCCTATGACAAAGACCAGGTCTCTGCCCTCCATTTCCCATTGGCCTATTTTTTTGGCCAGCTTCAGAGAATCCACCATCTCTCCCTGGATGGCCAGGACCACAACCTGGTCCCTGTCCTTAATATGCTGCAAAATCCCCTGGCCTTCTTTTTCCAAAATTTGTTCTTTTTCCAGGTCAGATAGGCCTTCCGGGGCCTTTTCTTCAGGACATTCAATAATTTCTAGTTTACTATAGGCCTGGAGTCTTTTTTGGTATTCTGCCAGGGCCGCCTTAAAATATTTTTCCTTGACCTTGCCTACACACAAGCACTTAATTTTCATCATTTCTCTTCCTTTTTTTCTTCTTTCTTGGAATTTTTACACAAATTTTTTAAACTTTGCTACAATATTAGGTATAAAGGAGTGGTTTTCATGGATGTATTTATTTTAGGGGCTGATAGTTTTGCTGGCCTGGCCCTGGCCAGAGAATTGGCCCAAAAAGGACACGCTATTGTGGGACTGGGCCTAGACCAGCTTCCCCATTCCTCGGCCTGTTATGAATCCAGGCTCCGCCTATCCCCTAAGAATGAGGAGGCCCTGGAGCAAGTTTTAATCTTGGCCAGAAGGAGGGCCTCCCGGCCCAAGCTGGTTTTCACAGACCATCCTCGTGCAGGATACTTTCTTTCAAAAAGGGAAAAACTCGCCCTCTACCTGGACCTTCCCCTGGCCATGGACCCTCCCCTGCCTCCTGAAAGTGTCCAAAGTTTTCTATTTAATAAGTACGGCCTGGACCAGATCAAGACTTTTTCTTCCCTGGACCAGGAGGGCCTGACCTATCCGATTAAGAGTTTAAAAACCCTGACTGTTTACCAGGCCAGAAAGGACGTTCCCTTGGAAGATTCTGGTCCCTTCCAAGCCTACATCCAAAGGGCTCCGGGAAAAATCCGCCTCTTCCTAGCCTATTTTGACCCAACGGGGGACCTCCTCTTTTATGGGTCTGCCCGGGGCTACGGGTCCTATCCTCTGGAAGCCGATGCCCCCACAATCTTTCAAACAAAGCCAGACCTTTTAGATGCAGGTCTTTTGTCTCTAGCTCGAGACCTCCAATGGAAGGGCTATTTGTCCATCACCACCAAGGAAGACCCCTATACAAAAAAACAATACGTCCTCGCCATGAAGACCCTGCCAGGTCCCTTTAGCTTCCTCTTTCAACGGGCTGGCCTTCCCCTTGGCCAGGCCCTGATTGGGGACTTAAAATCCAGGGAAAAAATGTTAGAGGGCCAGTGGGGCCGAATGGGCCAGGCCTCCTATCTTTCCCTCTACCAGCACATAAAAAAAGGAAAAATTTTAGACCTTCCCCTCTTTACCTACATTCCCCTCCGGTCCTTTGGCCCCCTTTGGTCCTGGCAGGACCCCGGTGTGGGCATTAGCAACTCTTCCCAAACCTTGGACCTCCTCTACCAGGGCCTAAAACGCCGGTTCAGGGCCAGGAAAGGGGCTCCTAGTGGCGGAGCTTAAAGTTTTTCGGGGCCAGAACTTGGACGGCAAAGTAGCCTGCAATTAAAAAGACCAAAAGCAGGCCCGCCAGGCCCATATAGGCCGGCTGGGGATTGTCTAAGTTCCCAAAAATTTGCATGGATTGGTAGGAAAATATAAAAACGAAAAAATTAATGACCTGGTAGAGGGGGCTTTTTACCTTCATCTCCACATCATAGGGTTGGATTATATAATAGAGGTAGAGATAGTAAAGGGAAAAGAAAAACATTAAGAGGACCTGCCAAAAGTAGATAAAAAAGACTAGCTTCCATTGGATCCAGGGAAGGAGGACTTTCACTCCTAGAACTAAGGCCATGGAAATCCCCAGAAGGGGGAGGTTCATCTTCAGGGCCTTTTTAAAGCGAACTCGGAGAGAATAAAGGACCATTTTCGGACTCCGGTAGAGGGGGTCCCCCATTAGGGTCCGGTCCAGGTGGTAAAAAGACAGCTGGGCCAATTGATTGGATACATACATTAAGGCAGAAAAGTAAATTAAAATCCCCGGCAGGTAATTTTGAATGTCCCTATTTATGGCCCCGACTTTACTGGGGTCTACTCCCAGCTTGTCCTTAAAGAAGAAAAGACCCCCTAAAATGGCCAGGGAGGCCAGGGAGAGAATAATCACCCGGATCCGGACCATCTTATAAAACTGCTTGGAGAGGCGATGGTAGAAGACCTCATTAATAAAGGCAATTCCCCTTAAGTTTTGGATTCTCTCGTCTAGGTCCAGGACCAGGTCCTTGTCTTCCAGGCTCATGGCCACCTGGGCCAGGTCCACTTCTCCTTCATTTTTTGCCATCCTGGCCCGTAAAACCCTTTGGCTCAGGACATGTAAAAGGGAAGTGTGGAAGACTTTCCAGTAGAAAAAGGCCAGGAGACCCAAGCCTAAAATACCGCCTCCTAGGCTAAAGGCCAGCCGGCTCAAATTATATCCCGTTTGCCAGTAGCCCAGGACCAGACCTACAACCAAAACCAAGGGGACCAGGAGGCCTTTAAAAATTAAGTTTCCGCTTAGGTCATTTAAGTCTAAGGCCTCTTTTTTCACTGCATAAAGGGTTACAAAGTAGCGGACCCCTAGCCGGACTCCCAAAACTAAAAGACTAAAATAGAGGGCCCCTAGGGGGTCCTTTCCCAAAAGATGGAGGCTGATACCTAGGCCCAGAACATAAAAAATTCCGCCTAGGATATGGTCATAGAGAAAAAGGGTCTTATAGTAAACCCTGGGGTCCATGCCGTAAATTTTCACCCAAAGGGCGTCCTCCTGGTCAGGACTTATTTGTCCCAGGTTTTTAATTATGGCCCCATAGCCCAGGGAAAAGGCCAGGAGAAAAATTAAAAATACCTCTGCCACAGGCAGGCCTAAGAGTTTTTCGGCCGGGGTCTTTAAGATCGTGGCCATGAAATAAAGCCAGAAAAAATAGGCGGCCTTGCCAAAAATTTGCCGGAAGACTTGCTGGATCAGGCCCAGGGCAAACATCAGGCCTTGAATTTTCGTCCCCTTGTAGAGCTTGTCTGGGATTAGGTGACCCAGGAGGGGAATCCTCTGGAAGTTGTAGATGACCTTATTGTAGCCCAGGACCGTCTTTAATTTAAGTAAGGGAAGGATCATCTGCATTGTCTTCCTTTCTCAAGGCCTCAAGAACAAAGCGGTCAAATTCCTCTCCCTTGCCCAGGTTTTCTACGCCTTGTAGGGTCCCCTGGTGGAGGAGGACAATTTCATCACAGAGGTTCTTGGCCAGGTCCATCATGTGGGTGGATAAAATAATCACATGCTCCTTTTCCATGGACCGCATAATATTTTTCATCATCTCGCTGACCACCACATCCAGGCTGGTTAAGGGCTCGTCTAAAAGCATAACCGGGGGCCCGGCAATAAAGAGGATGAGCATGGAAAGTTTGGTCTTCATCCCGTGGGAATAGGTCTTAATAAGCCGGTGGCGGTCCTCTTCAGAAAATTCCATCTGGTCCAAAAAGGGGTCTGGATCAATGGTCTGCCCTGGCCGGTGGATGTCCAGGTAAAATTTAATAAATTCATAGCCTGTTAAAAAGTCCGGCAGGGTATTTTCTGAATAGACCATGCCAATGTCTTCATCCTTGACAGGCCGCTTGACCCCATCTTCCTCAAGGAAAACTTGGCCTCCATCCCTGGCCAGGTCTTCATTTAAGATTTGAAAAAGGGTGGTTTTTCCAGCCCCGTTTCTTCCTAAAAGACCTGTAATGTGGCCTGAGGAAAAGCTGTAGCTGGCCCCCTTTAGGACCTCCTTCTCCTTGAAGGATTTTTTTATATTTTCTAAAATTAATCGCATGATTTCCTCCTTCTTGGTTTTAAATATATAAAAAGAAGAAGGATTTGTCAAACCTAGCCGCCCTTTCCCTTCACCAAAAAGCCCCTCTCGACGTTTTTCGCCAAGAAGGGCTTTTACTTTTCTTATTTTTCCTCCCGGATCATCCGGGACCGGTAGTATTCATAATTTAAATAGTCTCTATAAAGGCTTTGCCCTTGGGGCGACAGCTGGTCCTTCCAAACTCCACCTTCACAGGCGAGAGATGGCTTCATGACGGTTTGCTTGTCCAGAAGGTCTTGGCTGAACTGGCAGAAGGCCGTTCCCTTAAGGCCCAAGCTCTTCATAGCATAGGCCATGAGAAAGTTGGGTTCTAAGTTAGGCCCCTTGCCCACCAAGGTCCTTCCCTTAAAGACTTCCTTGGCCTTGGGATTGGCCCAAATCATATAGGGGGTTTCATAGCTGGCCTGCATCCCCTCTACTGTGGACAGGTCGCTGGGAATCCCCATCATTTTCATGCCAATGGCCTGGTCTCCCATGGAGGGGGAGTGGTCTCCAAAGAGGATGAGGACTGTAGGTTCTTCCTCTCTCAAGCCGTCCACCAGGTCCCTTAACTGGTCGCTGGTTTCCTTGACACTTTGAAGGTAGTTATTAAAGGCAAACCACTGACTTTCATCGTAGCCCTCTTGTTTTTTCACAAAAACCCGGCCCTTACCAACGACACTGTCCGGATAGGGGCCATGGCCCTGGTAGCTAATGGACCAGGAAAAATAGGGCTGGTCATTTTTGGCCTGGTCTTTAAAGACTTTTAAAAGTTCTGGAAAAAATTCTTCATCGGATAAAACCCCAGGATGAACTGCCTCGTCAAAGTAGTTTTGGGAGTAGAAAAAGTCATCAAAGCCAATCTTAGGATAAATATTGTGGCGGTTGTTAAAGAGGCCGTCACTGGGATGGAAGGCCTGGGTCTTGTAGCCTTGGTCCTTAAAATAGGAGACATAGGTGTACCTGGGTACATTGTAAATGGGACTGTTCCTGTAGCCGGACCAAAAACACATTTCCGATAAAATCGTCCCCCCTCCAAACGTGTTGACATAGAGGTTGCCATGGATGCTCTCCTTTTGAAGGTCATACCAGTAGGCATAGGGATTTTCTGTAAAGACCATCTTGGGATTTTGGTACTTGTAAAAGTCCTTGTAGGACTCCAGCATAATACAGATAAAGTTGACCTTTTGCCCCTGGGGAATATTTTCATCATGGCCCTTGCTGGCCAGGTCCTTGGCCCGAGCTTCATCGTAGTCTGGGTAGACATAGCCCTTGGCCGTTTTTAGGGAGTAAATTAAGGGGTAGGAAAAGCCCTTGGACGCGTAGTTGTTGAGCTCCTGCCAGGTGTTTAGGCCAGAGGCCTGACCTAGGCTTCGGTAGACTCCATCATCAAAAAGAAGGGTCCCGGTCATTTGGACCATGCAGACCAGGGCCGCCAGACTCCCGAAAATCCGGAGGGGAAAGTTTAAGGGGAGGCTGTCTCGGTCAAAAAAGCTGGACCAGGCGTAGAGGATGAGAAAGATTCCTAGGACCAAGAGGAGAATTTTCGAATCTAGCTCCAGGGAATACTTCCGAGCCATAATCCCTGCTTCTCTAAGGAAGCGGACATCCGATGCATAAAGGGGCTCCTGGCGGTAGTGGATCTTTAGGACATGGACGTAGCTTAAGACCAGCCAGAAAATACTATTGGTTAAAATAGATGCCTTTAAAGATCCTGTTAAAAAGGCCAGGAAGACTAGGCCCAGGAGAATGGGGAGTAAATTGTAATAAAAGATGGTTTGCGGTTGAAAAAAGGAGGCAAAAAGTCCCTCTTGAAACCTTGTCCCCACTAAGTAGAGACTGAGCAGGCAAATCACCAGACCTGTTACAAAAACCCCTAGGATAAATTGTAAAATAGGTAAGAATTTTTTCATAGGCCCTCCAAGTCCACTGTATCTGTCTTTTCCTAGGCCAGATACGCATTTTTAATGTGCCTATTATACACTTGATAGAAGTTTTCGTCAAACTTTACAAGACCTTTAAAGACCAGAAAACACAAGAGAGGTCGGGTTTTTCCCGACCTCGCTTTTTCCTTGGTTCTTTTCTTTTAATCGTCTATTTTTAAGACTTCCAGGGTCTTGGCATCTAGGGTCACTTCCCTGTCTTGACCTCCCAGGTCAAATTCTACTTGGTAGATTGCTTTTCCATTTTCGATTTCAAGAGACCAGGATTCTATTCCCTTTACTTCTTCATTAATGGCCTTTTTACCGGCTTCAAAGGCTTCTTTTTCCGTCTTAAGGCCGGCTAAGGTTAATTCTTCTCCCACCATGTCTTGGTCATTTTCTTCTTTTTGCCCCAAAATTTCTCCACTGGTGGCATCAAGCTTTAAGCTATATTCCTTGGAGTCGCTTTCGCCGTCCAATTCATAGACATACCGGTCCCCTTCTTTTTCAAAAGAAACTTCTTTTAACTTTCCTTCAGGCCATTGTTTCTTAAAGGCATCCACAGCTTGGTTTACGGTCACAGGATAGCCAGCTTCATCTACATAGGCTTCCTTGGCCACAACCCCTTCAGGATTGGTGTCTGGTGCTGTTTCTTGGGGATTGTCTTTATTATTCACTTCTGCATTTTCTACAGTATTGTTATTCATCTCGTTTTGGTTGCCCTTGTTTTGTTCTCCACAGGCTGTTAAGGTCAAAACAAGACCTAGGGCCAGGATTAAACTTCCTTTTTGGATTTTCTTCATACATCCTCCTTAAAAATACTTTTCTTTTTCTTTACATGATTTTTATACCCGAAATCCATCTTTTCAAACAGAGGGATTTTCTAGGCGGAAAGTGGGATGGGCCAGGCGGATATTTTCCCTTTGAAAGGCCTTTTTCACAGCCATGGCAATTTCAGAGGAGGCTGTCCCATAGTCTACATCCCTGGTGTAGCCCCGGATAATATAGGCAATTCCATAGTCTAAAATTTCATCTACAAAAATAGAATAGGGCCGCTGGTGGTTTAAAATATCAACACCCTTTAAGGCCTCCCGAGCCACGCCCAGAACCCGGTCCATGTCTTCTTCCCCGTCAACAACCACCCGGACCTGGGCTCCTACAAGGCCTTCCTGGGACAGGTTTTGGATGGCGGAGCTTAAAACTTGCTTGTTGGGCAGGTAAATGTGAAAGCCCCGATAATTTGTAAAGACCGTTTGAAAAAGGCGGATGGCATGAACTTGTAAAAGGCCATCCACGGATTCAATATAGACAAAATCCTTGACCCGGATGGGCTGGAGGATGACCAGGAGGACACCAGAAGCCAGGTCTGACAGGGACCCTTGAAGGGCCAGGCCAATGGCAATCCCAAAGGTTCCTATTAAAGCCACCAGGGAGGTGGTCTTAAGGCCTAGGTTTCCCGCAACCACTGTGGCCAGGATAAAATACAGAATTCCTTGAAGGGCCACCAGTAAAAAGTGAACCAAGCCCTCATTGACCTTTTGCATCCTTAAAAGCTTGCCTAAAAATTTAATCAAGACCTTAATCAAATAGTAGCCAATTACAAAGATGATTAAGGCCGTTGCCAGGGGCCTTAAAAGCTTGGACCAGTCAATACTTGTCCAGAAACTGGCCTTGGTCATTTCTTGAATTTTTTCTGCCGACTCCTCTACTTCCTTTTGGTTCAGAGCCTGGCCTATCACTGCTAAAAAGTCTCTTTTCAAGGGACTCCCTCCTTTTTTCTCTCTAGCCTAGTCTACCATGTTTTTTTCCTGCCTTCAAGAAAGCCCCTTGTTATAGGAGGCAGATTATTGGGTACAAGTATAAAGAATATGGATGAAAATAAAGGAGATATAAAATAGAAAGGAGCCCCTATGGAAGAGAAAAAATTGTTTATCAATGGAGAATTTATAGATTCCACAGACCAGGACTGGATTCAAGTGGAAAACCCCCGGGACAAGTCCATTATCGGCCGAGTCCCTGCCGCCAGTGAAGTGGATGTCAACCGGGCTGTCCAAGGAGCTAGAGGAGCCCAAGGCCCTTGGCAGGACCTGGGATTAGACCAAAGGATTGCCTTTGTAGAAAAAATGGTTGCCTACCTGGAGGACCACCGGGAAGAGATTGCCAAAACGATTAGCCTGGAGTTGGGCTGCCCCTTAGACTTTGCCAGAAACCGGCAATTTATGGGATATATCGACAATATGAAGGATTATATTTCTATCGCCAAGGCCTATCCCTTTGTGGAAAGAAAAGAAGGCTATGAAATCCACCATGAACCTGTAGGCCTGGTGGCCGCCTTGACTCCCTGGAATTATCCTTTTGGGCAAATTGTAAAAAAAGTTATTCCGGCCCTCTTAACCGGTTCTTGTGTCCTCTTAAAACCCTCTAAATCCACCCCCTTAACAGCCTACTATTTTGCTGAAGCTGCCAAGGAATCCCAGCTCCCTGCTGGTGTTTTTCAACTCCTTCCAGGCCGGGGAGGAGAGGTCGGCAACCTCCTGGCTCGCCACCCAGACATTAATATGATTTCCTTTACAGGGTCGACCCAGGGAGGTAAGGAAGTGGCCAAGCTGGCTCTAGATACTGTAAAGAGATTGACCCTGGAACTGGGCGGAAAGTCTCCGGCCCTTCTTTTGCCGGAAGGGGACATTGACCTCTGTGTCAAGAATGTTTTAGACACCGTCTTTTTAAATGCCGGTCAAACCTGCTCTGCCAAGACCCGTCTCCTGGCCCCACGATTTTTAAAGGCGCCCCTAGAAGTGGCCCTGGTCCGGGAAGCCAAGACCTACCGCTTTGGTGATGACCGGAAGGGACCAGTGGATGTAGGCCCCCTCCAAAGTGCGGCCCAGCTGGCCAAGGTTCAAAAATATATTGCCCTAGGGAAAAAAGAGGCCAAAGTCCTCTACGAAGACTCCCTTGACCTGGACTACGGCTACTACCAAGGCCCTGTCATTTTTACAGAAGTGGACCCAGACAGTCCCCTGGCCCAGGATGAAATTTTCGGCCCCGTCTTAAGTGTCATCTACTATGAAAGTGAAGAAGAGGCGATAGAAATTGCCAACAATAGCCTCTACGGGCTTTCCGGCATGATTTTTGGCCCCCGAGAAGAGGCCCTAAGACTGGCTAAGAAAATTAAGACTGGCCAACTTCAAATTAACAAGGGCAAATTTAGCCAAAATGCCCCCTTTGGTGGCTTTAAAGAATCCGGTCTAGGCCGGGAAGGTGGCCGGATCGGCTTGGAAGAATATTTAGAAACAAAGACAATTTTTATAGGTGATTAAATGATTTTAACGTATGGACTCTCCCCCCAGGTTTTTCAGCAATTAGAAGACCTGGCAAAAAACTATGAAGAAGAAATCAAGGCCATCGGCCCTGAAGAAGCCCTCTATACAGCAGGCCACCTGGCGGACCTTAAAGATGCTGACCACCGGAAATTCCACAAGGAAGACTATCCAGAGGATATGGAGTTTTTACTCTTTTGCCAGACTTCCAGGGACAGCTTATATGGCTTTTTAAAGGAGGCTGCCAAGGCAGGTTTAAACTTTCCCCATAAGGCCGTGTTAACAGAGACGACAAAAAACTGGCCCTTTTCCTACCTCCTGGGCCACATTGCCCAGGAACACCAAATGGTCCAGGCCTACAACCAGCTGGGACAAAAACTAAAGCCCTATCTTCATATAGAGGATAAAGATTTACAGAACCTCATCCAGGAAATTAAGGACTTGCCCAAGGCCAGTGAAGACCTAGACTTGGCTGATGTTAAGGCCATGGAAGAAAAGTTTAACCAACTTATCAAGGACAAAAATTTATAGAAAAATGAACACTTTTATGTTTGACTCTAGCTTTTTGGGGTAATAAAATGAATGTACTAATACTGTATAATTAATGAAACACAAGGAGGAATTTATGGGTATTATTAGTTGGATTATTTTTGGAGCGATTGCCGGATGGATTGCCAGTAAAATTACTGGCGACGACCCAAGCATGGGTGCCGGAGCAAATATTCTTGTTGGGATTATAGGATCTTTTATTGGTGGATTTATTGGGACTAATGTCCTCCACTATGGAAAGGTATCTGGATTTAACCTATCCTCTTTCCTTATTGCTATTGCAGGGTCTGTGATCCTACTCCTTATTCTAGGAGCTATTCGTAAAAAGAAATAAAGATTTTTCGTGCCTGGCCTTGGTCAGGCACTTTTTTTATGGAGAAAAATCCCCTTAGACGGGAATTTCCTATAACTTAAGCCAAAAAACCTCCTAATCCCTTATAGCTTCCCAAGCCCCAGTGGACCAGGGGGCTTTTATGAGTTTCATTTTTTTCCAGTCTTTATCAAATCCATGGTGGAAGATTTCACTTTAAAAGCAGCCTAAAAATTTAAAGAAAAGACCCTTTAAGCCCTAAAAATAGGCATAAAAAAAGGACCCTAAGGGCCACAGTAAATCTCAACCTTGACTTCCATCCAACGCCTGTATTTTAGGTTCCATTAACAACTCTCTTTCATCACTTATTTTTACATCTTTTTGAATCCTTGCAATCAGATTCTCCTACCTAGGATTAATAGTTCTTTCTTTCCTCTTTTCTGTCAAGACCAGGCAATAAGAAAATCCAAACGACCGTCATATATCGAGACCAGTCTCTTTTCGTCTCGCTGTTCCTTTACAAAAAAGAGCCTTTTCCTTACATCCAATGATATATTTAAAAGACAGCAAGAGAAGTTTTCTTTTCAAGTCTTCCATCTCTCCAAGTCCCTATCTTTCCATAGCAACTTTTCATTTACCTGAAGACCTTCCCTTGTTCTCTCTAAGAACAACTCTTAAAATCTACATGTCTTTCTTTTAAACGCTTATATCAATGAACTCTTTTCCTTTATCAGCTTCATCTTTACTTCGTTTATTGCTTGTATCGATTTTGCGTTGGATGGAATTTTCAAGGTGCAACCAAAGGTTTTCCTTTGGTATTCTTATAATACCCAGTAAAATCATCTTTAAACACAAATTTTAAAAAATTTTTACTTTTTTTTGGAAAAAATAGATTTTTTTCGGAAATTCCCCTTAATTTTTGGATTATTTGTTTATTCCTCCTGGAATAGTCTATAATAGAAGTAATCAAATCTTTCAAATGACAAAGGAGGTCATTATGGAATCCATGGAATTTATGGATAAAAACAATTACACACTTTTAGCCGACTTTTATGAGTTGGCCATGGGCAATGGATACTTTGAAAACGACATGAAGGATACCATTGTCACCTTTGATATGTTTTTCCGCTCTGTTCCAGACAAGGGGGCCTATGCCATTATTGCCGGCCTGGAACAAGTTGTTGAATATTTAGAACAACTCCACTTTACAGAAGAGGACATTGATTTCTTACGGTCCAAGGGGAGTTTTTCTGAAGGCTTTTTAGACTACTTGAAAAACTTTGAATTCACCTGTGACATGTGGGCCATTCCTGAGGGAACTGTGGCCTTCCCCCAAGAACCCCTAGTTATTGTCCGGGGACCTGTTATCCAAGCCCAACTCTTGGAAACCATGGTTCTCTTAACCATTAACCACCAATCCATGATTGCCACCAAGGCCAACCGAATTTGCTATTCGGCCAAGGGTCGTCCTGTGGTAGAATTTGGATCTCGCCGGGCCCAAGGCTACTCCGGAGCCAACCTAGGCGCCCGGGCTGCCTATATCGGTGGTTGTGCCGGTACAGCCAATACCCTGGCAGAAAAAATTTACGGCGTCCCAGCTGTCGGGACTATGGCCCATTCTTGGGTCCAAATGTTTGAAACAGAAAAAGAAGCCTTTGATGCCTTTGCCAAGACCTATCCCAACAACTGTATTCTCTTGGTGGATACCTATGATGTCTTAAAACAAGGGGTTCCCAATGCCATTAAGACCTTTGATGAATACCTGAAACCCAAGGGAATTAAAAATATGGGCATCCGGATTGACTCTGGGGACATTGCCTACCTCTCCAAGGAAGCCCGGAAAATGTTGGATGCCGCCGGTTATGAAGATGCTGTGATTATGGCCTCTAACTCCCTGGACGAATATGTCATTGAAGCCCTCTTAATCCAAGGGGCCCAAATAGACTCCTTCGGCGTCGGGGAGCGGCTCATTACTTCCAAGAGTGACCCTGTCTTTGGGGGCGTCTACAAGCTCACCTCTGTAGAAAGGGATGGACAACTGGAGCCTACGATTAAGATTTCAGAAAATATTACAAAAATTACCACTCCAGGCTTTAAGGGCCTCTGCCGCTTTTATGACCAAGCCTCCGGCAAGGCCTTGGCTGACCTTGTCACCCTCCACGAGGAAGACCTTCCCCAAGGAGAAGATTTTGAAATCTTCCACCCCCTCTACACTTGGAAGAGCCAAACTTTGAAAAATTACCGGGTACGTCCTCTTTTAGAACGGATTTATGACAAGGGAAAACTGGTCTATAAGCTGCCTAGCCTGGAAGAAATCCGGACCTATGCCCAAGAAGAACTGGATACCTTCTGGAATGAAACCAAGCGGTTTGACAATCCCCAAGACTACCATGTGGACCTTTCCAAGGACCTCTGGACTGTTCGAGACCGTCTCTTAAAACAACATGGCCGCCATACAATTGTAGAAAAGAAAAAGTAAGGAGTTTTATGGAGGACCTATCTTTAATAATCTTAGTTACTACAGACGTCCATGGGTTTTTACTGCCCTTCGACTATACAAAAGATGCAGAAGATATCCATGGATCCTTGGCCCAAATTTCTACTTTAATTCAAGACATTCGAAAAAAAGAAGACCATGTCCTGGTCTTTGATGCAGGAGACCTAGTCCAGGGCAATGCTTCGGCCCTCTTTGCCAAGGACCCCATCCACCCAGCTGTGGCCTGTTTAAATGCCATTGGCTATGACGGCTGGGTCCTGGGCAACCATGAATTTGACTATGGGTCCGACTTTATCTATCGGTCCGTCCAGGGCTTTCAAGGGGATGTCCTTCTAGGAAATATCCAAAGTAAGCAGGACCCCTCCTTCTTTAAGCCCTATCAAATTTATGAAATTGGAGACTTTAAGCTAGGGGTTGTAGGCTTAACCACTCCCTTGGTTGGAGAATTTAAGGAAAAGACTTCCTTAAAGCGCGACTTTTCCATTGAAGACCCCAAGCTGGCCCTGGAAAGAATTTTACAGGACCTGCCGCCTGTGGACAGCCTAGTGGGCATTTTTCACATGGGCATCCGCAATGAAAACAACCATGAAAATACAGGAGTCCGAGATGTGATTTCCGATGCCAAGGGAGCCTTTGATGCCATTGCCGCAGCCCATATGCACCAGCTGGAGCCGGGGATTTTAGTGGACAAGACCCTGGTGGCGGAGGCTGGCATGTTTGCAAGTCATCTTTTACGTCTGGACCTGGCCTTTGAAAAATCTCAAGGCCGTTATCAGTTGGTGGACCGAAGGTCCAGCTTAATTCCCGTCTACCTGGACCAGGAGGTCATTGCACCAAACCCAGAAATTATTCATCTTTTAAAACCCTACCACCAAAAGGCCCGGGAAAAGTCAGAAGAAATCCTTGGCAAGGTCCTGGAGCCTATGGACAAGTCCAGGGAGGGCGAGCACCTCTATCCCATTGGATCTTATCCCTCTCCCTTAACTTCCTGGATGGGGACCGTCCTTTTGGAAGCCTCCCAGGCAGACCTAGTGGCCTTCCACCTGGACAACCCCTATCCCCACCTGGAAATCGGCCCCTTTAGGAAAAAAGATATTTACCGAAACTACCACTATGCTGGTGGAGAAATGTCCGTCTATGAAATCAAGGGCTGGCAGTTAAAAAAATACATGGAATGGTCAGCCAGCTACTTTAACCGAATTGAACCGGGAGACGTGACTGTATCCATTGATGAAAAAAGAGCCCGACGGAAGTATTCCACCTTTGACTTTTTCTACGGCATTTCCTACACCATGGACCTCCACATGCCTAAAGGCAACCGGATTGTCCAACTTTCCTACCGGGATGGTCGAAAAATCCAAGATGAGGATACCTTAAAAATTGGCGTCAATTCCTACCGGATGAAGGCCCTTACCTCTCCTGGAGGGCTCCTGGAAAAAGCCGACGTCCCCTTTCTCTACTCCACCATTGACGAAGACCGGTTCGGTCCTAAGAAGGGGCGGATCCAAGACCTTTTGAAGGAAGACATCCGCCGGCGGAAGTGCCTTACCAAGGACTTTCCTCCTTCCTTTACCGTCCTAGGGCCCGACCTGTCCTCATCAGAGGCCAAGGCCACTTTGGAGCTCATTAAAAAAGGGATTCTAGTCCTTGACTACAATCCCACAACCAGTATTAATATTTATGAACCCATGGACCCTGAGGAAGAAGAGGCCCTTTATTCTAGACTTGGCTTAAATCTCCCCTTCTTGGAGGATGCCCAAAAGGGCCAGGTTTACCTGGCTATTTTCAAGGCCTTGTCACAGTAAATTGTCCCTCTTCAATGTGGAAGATTTTTTGGGACAGGTCTTTAGCAAAGGGCCCATCATGGGTCACAATTAAAATGCACATCCCCTCATCTGCCAGACTCCTTAGGAGGATTTTAATGGACTCCTTGGACCCGTCATCCAAAGCCGAGGTCGGTTCGTCTAGGCAGAGGACTTTTGGGTTTTCCATACAAGCCCGGGCAATGGCCACCCTTTGTTTTTGGCCGCCAGACAGGGCTTTGGGGTAAGCATCTTTTTTATCTAATAAATCCATCTCTTCCAACCTGGACATGGCCTTTTTTTCCATAAGGTCCATGTCCTTTTTTTTATATTTTGAGGAGAGAAGAAGATTTTCCAGGACAGTCATGTGAGGAAAAAGTTGGTAGTCTTGAAAGACCAGGCCAATATCTTCACTTTTTAAGCCCTGCCCGTCTAGGGAAATAGATCCTCCGTCATAGTCTTCCAGGCCCACAAGGCAGCGCAAAAAGGTGGTCTTTCCTTCCCCACTCTTGCCTTGGATGGCACTAATAGTAGAGGGGGCAAAGTCCGCAGTTAAATCATTCCAAAGAAGGTCCTCTCCAAAGGATTTTTTTAAGTGTTTTACTTGTAACATAGGTCTTAAGCTCCTTTTCTACGCTTTTCTAAGGCCTCTAATCCCTGGCTCACGATAAAGACTAAAATTAAATAGCAAATGCCCACATAGACATAGGGAAGAAGGCTGGAAAAATTCATACTGGTGGTTTTAGCTGCCTTTAAAATATCCATGACCCCTAGGGTGTAGACTAGGGACGTGTCCTTAATCAAAGTAATGACTTCATTTCCTATGGAAGGAAGGACAATGGCATAGGCCTGGGGAAGGATGACCTTTTGAAAGGTGTACATCTTAGACAGACCCAGGACCTTTCCTGCCTCCCATTGTTCCTTAGGGATGGACTGGATCCCTCCCCGAAAGATTTCTGCAAAATAGGCCGCATAATTTAAAATAAAGGCCAGGTAAATGGACATATTCCTGGACAGGGTAATCCCTAAAAGAGGGAGTCCAAAAAAGACAAAGAGCATTTGTAGTAACAGAGGTGTCCCTCGCATTAAATAAATATAGGCCCTGGTTAGCCAATCTAAGAGCTTAATCGGTGAGAGCCTTAGAAGGGCCAAGAGGATGGACAGGGGAAGGGAAAAGACCAAGGTGATCACAAAGACCCCCAAGGTCATTTTCATTCCCTCGGCCATCAAGGGCAGGAACATGGCCAAAATTTCCATTAGTTAAAGTACCTTTCTTGAATTTCTTTAAACTTTCCATTTTCCTTTAGGGTATCCAAGGCCTTGTCCAGTTTTTCTGCCAATTCCTTGTCATCTTTTCGCATACCAACAGCAAATTTTTCATCGCCAAAGTTGTCTTCTAGGATTTTCATCTTAACATCTGGGTTTTTCTTGAGGTAGTCTCGAGCTAAAACTTCATCTACAACAATCCCGTCACTGCGCCCAGCTTCCACATCCTTAAAGGCTTCAATGTTGGTTGGATATTCCACAAGGGGGCCAGCCAGGCTGTTTACAAATTCTTGGTCCTTTTGTACTGCTTCCAGGGCAGAAGAATCGGCTTGGAGGGTAACAAGTTTTCCCTTAAAGTCGGCCTTCTGTTCAATGGAAGAGTCTTCTGGAACAATGATAATTTGCCGGTTGTCCATATAGGGTTTGGAGAAGAGAACTTGTTTTTCTCTTTCTGGAGTGATGGAATAGCCATTCCAGATAAAGTCAATGTTGCCAGCCTTGAGTTCTGCCTCCTTGTAGTTCCAGTCTACAGGGGTAAATTCCAGTTCAATTCCCATGAGCTTAGCTGCTTCCTTGGCCAGGTCCACATCAAAACCTTCCAATTCTCCTTTTTCATTCCGGTAGCCCATGGGAACAAAGGTGTCATCTAGGCCTACTTTATAGACCTTTCCATCCGTCTTTTCCCCTTGAGCTTCTGTTTGTTCTCCATTCGCTCCATTGTTTCCAGCTTCCTTGTTTTGACTTCCACAGGCCACTAGGCTGGCCATGGATAAGAGAACAAGCAAGGCAATACATACTTTCTTTAAAGATTTCATCATAAATCCTCCTTTGTTTAATGCTTTATCGTAATAAATTGATGAATTAATCCTAGTATACTGGATTCTTTTTATTTTGTAAAGGGGTTTTTTTATTTTTTCCAAGTATTTTTTATTCCTACTTTTTTAAACCTCCTTCTCCTTGAAAAATCATCCCCCTTGCAAGGGTCCTCGTCCTTCAAGGTCATTCCTCTTAAAAAACCTCCTGGCCCAAGGCAAAAGACAAGGCAATTTCTTATAAATGACTTATCTACAGGCTTATAGGATTTATAACTTTATTATGCTATAATAACTAGGAAAGGAGATTTTATGAAGTTACTACGTGGTTTTGCTCTGATTTTTGCTTTTTTATTTTTAGGCCATGTCTTATCCCTCATCCTTCCCCTTCCTATGCCTGCTCCTATCCTGGGCATGGTTTTACTTTTCCTGGCCCTTTGCCTTGGTCTCGTGAAGGAAGAATGGATCCAGGAGGCCGCTGAAGGACTCATCGCCCAAATGATGATTATGTTTATTCCCGGTGGTGTGAAAATCCTAGAGGGTTATGATAAGATTGCAGGACATGTCCTCAGCTCCGTCCTAGTCTGTATCATTTCCTCCATTTGTGTTTTAATGGTCACATCTTTTACGACAGACCGGTTGATTTCCGGGCAATTAAGGAGGTTACAAGATGAAGACTTGGCTGAATGACCCTAGCTTTGGTATCCTCTTAACCCTAGCCGTCTTTGTTTTTTATTCCTACCTCTTTCACGGGAAGAAAAATCCCCTCCTCAACCCCTTGATTTTTTCCATGCTAACAATCATTGCCATCCTGGCCCTGGGAAATATTCCCCTAGACTACTATAGCCAGGGGGCTGACTATATTTCCTTCCTCCTAGGCCCTGTCACTGTAGCCCTGGCCCTCCCCCTCTACCGGGAATTAGACCTTTTAAAGCTACATATGGTGCCCATTTTAGTCGGAGTCTTTTTAGGAATTTTGGCCGGCTTTGCCTCCATCTATCTTTTAGGCAAGCTCTTTCACTTTACTCCCACTTTGATGGTAAGCCTTTTACCTAAGTCCACTACAATGGCCATTGCTGTAGGCCTATCGGAAAACTTCGGCGGCGACCCTGCCCTGACCACTATCTATGTCATTATTGCTGGAAATATGGGCTTTATGTTTGGTCCCTCCCTCTTAAAGATTTTAGGAATCAAGCATAAGACCGCCTATGGCCTGGGTCTAGGCTCTTCCTCCCATGCCATCGGCACCAACAGGGCCATGGAATCCGGTCCTACAGAAGGGGCCATGGGAAGCCTTGCCATCGGTCTTGCCGGTCTTATGACTAGCTTTCTTTTCCCCTTTGTCCTCCCCCTTTTTATATGAAACTAGGTAATCTATGAAAGTAAAAATATTTTTTAAATATGTTATCCCCACCATCCTGGCCATGTGGGTCTTTTCTATTTACACCCTGGTAGACGGTCTTTTCGTCTCCCACTTTGTGGGCCCAGAAGCCTTTGCCGCTGTGAACTTGTCTATGCCGGTAAATAACACCCTTTTTTCCTTTGGTATCCTCATTTCTGTAGGGACCTCCACCCGGATTGGAATCTGCCTTGGCCAGGGAAAAATTGGCAAGGCCAATGAAATTTTTTCTTCTGCCATCTTTATCTCCGGTATCTTGGCCCTTTTAACTTCCCTCCTCCTCCTGATTTTTATTCATCCCCTAGCAAACTTCCTAGGAGCCCGTGGTCCCATGCACCAAATGGTGGTCCACTACCTTTCCTGGGTCCTGCCCTTTACCTTTTTCTTTATCCTCTCCTATATTTTTGAAGTCCTGGTTAAGGTAGACGGAGTCCCAATTCTTTCCACGATTGGGGTCCTTTCTTCAGCCATTACAAATATCTTCCTGGACTATCTCTTTATCCGCCACTTTGGCTGGGGCATCCAAGGAGCGGCCTTTGCTACAGGTCTGGCCCAACTCTTGTCCTTCCTTATCTTCCTCTCCCACTTTCTAAAGAAAAAGGGCCGCCTCAAAATTCTGCGGATCAAACCAAAGCTTGCCTCCCTGACTTCCGCCGCCCGTATTGGCTTTGGGGACTTTTTAACAGAGCTCTCCTATGGGGCCATCCTCTTTTTCTTCAACCGTAGCCTTCTCTCCATCTACGGGGAAGTGGGCCTTATTTCCTACACCGTCATTAACTACCTCTCCCTCCTCTTAACCATGACTATGTCCGGCATTACTCAGGGTTGCCAGCCCCTCTTTTCTGTCTTTTATGGAAAGGAAGACCCCCGGTCCATCCGTAAAATTTTCCGTCTGGCCCTTTTAAGTGTCCTGGTGGCCAGTCTCCTCTTCTTTATCCCAGCCCAGCTGATTCCTGACCGGCTGATTTCCCTCTTTATTTCACCTAAAAATACAGAGGCTTTTGCCCTGACCCACTATGCTCTAAGACTCTATTCCACAGCCTACCTCTTCCTAGGCTACAATATCTTTGTGGGAGGTATGATGGCCGCCTTAAACAAACCTCGGTTTGGCATCCTCATTTCCTTTTCCCGGGGCTTTCTCTTTATCCTCCTCTCCCTGGCCCTCTTTAAGTCCCTGGCTCCCAGCAAAATTTGGCTGGCTGCCACTACTTCTGAAATCCTCACCCTCCTTCTGACCCTCTTCTCCCTCTGGAAGGTGAATAAACTTTCCCAAGAAGCCTTTAATGAAAGGATGTGACCCCATGACTCCAAATAATGATTCCCTAAGAGAGGCCCTGGCCCTCATCCAGGAAGCCTTTGATGAAAAGGACCAGGAAATCCAAGCTTTAAAGGAAGAAAATCTCATTTTACAAAAAGAATACGACCGGGTCTGCCAAATGCTTTCTGTTAAGGAAGAGCAAAAATCCAAGGACAAGGGCTTTTTATCCCGGTTCTTTCCTGGCAAGGAAGGAGAAGACCTAGATGTCATTGAGGTCCCCAAGGAAAAAACTCCCCGGGACCTGGTCCTTGAAAGCTTTGAGGACCTGGACCAAACTACCTGGCCCCTCCAGCTTATCTCTTATATGAAGGAAGATCCCAGTCCAGAAGACCTCTTGGACCTTTTGGAAGACCACTTTCCCAAGGACTCTCCCAAGGACTTGACTATTTTACTGGACCTTTTAGATGAAGACCTCCTCCTGGACCTCTTTAAAAGAAGGCCAGACTTTACCCTCCTGGTCCAAAGAAAAAACTTGTCCTTTCCCAGTCTCTTTAAACTTTTACGAATTTACTACAAGAGCCGAGACTTTTTTATGGTGGACCACCTCTTAAACCGCCTCCACGACCTCTCCCTCTCTATGACCAGCCGGGACCTGAAAATTTACTATCTGATCAGCCTCACCCGGCCCATTCCCCTATCTGACCGGGCCAAAAAGCAAGTTGAAGACCTTTTAGACCAGGACCCGGACTTCCGTCCCCTGGCCCTGGCCTTTGTCCATAAAAAGGACCAGGACCTCACCCACCACCTGGCCCAGGCCTTTGCCGACCCCAAGGACCGGGACCTCGCCGCCCTAGCCTTTACCCTATTAAAATAGAAAGGAATGCTATGAAAGGATATTTTGCCTCCCATTTTTTTAATGACGCCGTCTTCCAGTGGACAGAAAACCTGGCCTCGGAAATTGAAGAAAAAACTGGCCTGGACCTCTATGTTCCCCAAAGAAATGCCGCCATTAATGACAAGAAAAACAACGACGCCACCATTACAGCCGCCGCCATTTCCAAAGCCGATACGGCCCAACTGAAGGCAGCCAATATCCTCATTGCCTGCCTAGACGGCCTCACCATTGACGACGGAGTTGCCGCAGAAGTCATGGCCCACGGAGTCATGGCAGAAATGGAAGCAGACCAGGGCATCCACTTTCCTCGATTGATTTTGGGCCTTATTACTGACATGCGGGCCCAGGGAACGGGAGCCAACCGCCTCTACCGGAACCTCATGATTATTGGCAAGGTGGAAGAACACGGAAAAGTCATCTACGGCTACCCTGGAGAAAGAGCCTACATTGACAGCTTAATCCAAGAAATTCAAGACTTTATGGAGGAAAATACATGTCCCTTGTAATCCAATCTGCCCGAATTATTGACCCCAGCCAGGGTCTCGACCAAGTCCTGGACCTAAAAATAGAAGATGGAAAAATTGCCGCCTTGGGAGAAAATTTAGACCCCCAAGGAAGTGACATTCTTGAAGCCCAAGGCCTTATTTTAGCCCCTGGCCTTGTAGACGTCCATGTCCATTTTAGGGATCCAGGTTTTACCCAAAAAGAAGACCTGGAAACTGGAGCCAGAGCCGCCGCCCGTGGAGGCTACACCGCCGTTATCTGCATGGCCAACACCCAGCCTGTCATCAATACTGTGGAAGATGTAAAAGCCTTCCAGGCCCGGGCCCAAGAATCCCCCATTCGCCTTTACACAGTAGCTGCCCTGACCAAGGACTTAAAGGGAAGAGAACTCAATGACCTGGAAGCCCTGGCCCAGACCGGTATTCCTGCTTTTTCCGATGACGGCTTTCCCTTAAAAGATAAAGGCCTCTTTAGAGAAGCCCTCCTCCGGACAAAAAAACTGGGCCTTCCCATCTCCCTCCACGAAGAGGACCCGGACCTTATTGACCGGCCCGGCTTTGATTCCGGCCCCTTTGCCCGGGACCTGGGCATCCAAGGAGCTCCTGTGGAAAGTGAAGTCCGGATGGTGGAGCGAGACTGCCAGTTAGCCTTAGAAACAGGCGGAGCCATTGATATCCAGCACCTGTCCTCTGGACAAGCTGCTAAAATTATTGCCCGTTACAAAGAAATGAGCGCTCCTATAGTCTGTGAAGTCACTCCCCACCACTTTAGCCTGACCCGGGAGGCCCTTAAAGACCATGGAAGCCTGGCCAAGATGAATCCGCCCCTTCGGTCCCAGGTAGAAAAAGACCTCCTCCTGGACCATATTGCCAGGGGAACTATTGACTTTATTGCCACAGACCACGCCCCCCATACTATGGAAGAAAAAAATAAGCCCATCCTAGAAGCTCCCAGTGGCATCCTGGGCCTGGAAACCGCCCTTTCCCTGGCCATTAAAAACCTGGTCAAGCCTGGCCTTATAGATTATTCTCGCCTAATTGACCTCATGTCCACCAAGCCGGCCCGCTACTTCCGTCTAGAAGGAGGGACCCTAAAGGTGGGCAGTCCTGCTGACCTGGTCCTTTTTGACCCGGAAGCCACCTGGTCCTATGACCACTCCCTGTCCAAGAGCCAAAACTCCCCCTTCCTAGGAAACCTCCTTCCTGGCAAGGTCTTTTATACCTTCTGCCGGGGGAAACTCATCTTCAAGGAATAAGACCTTCTCTAAAGAAGAACCCCCTAGTGCCCAATCTTTTGGACCCTAGGGGGTTTCTCAATTTAAATAAATTTACTTCAAGCTTCCTTTCTTAACAACCTAGATCTTTTATTGCCTTAAGAAGGTCCTCTACATCTTCCTCTCTGGTGTGGTAGGCTGTAACAAAGCGTAAAATAGCTTGGCCATCCCTTTCTCCATCTTCTTCAAAACTGGCCAGTTTTTCCAGGTCGGCAATTTTTTCTTTTGGATAGAGGACAAAAATTTGATTGCTCTCTGGAGGATAGGCCAGGGAAAGCCTCAAGTCCACTAGGCCCTGGCTCAAGTCCCGGGCCCGGGCATTGGCCCAACGGGCATTTTCCATGTAGAGGTCTCCTGTAAAGAGGGCCGAAAATTGCAGGCCCAAAAGAAAACTCTTGGCCGTTAAGACCCCTCGTTGCTTCATATAGCGGTCAAAATTATGGGCCAGGTCTTCCCGGTTAAAGACCAGGGCTTCTCCGAAAAGGGCTCCATTTTTTGTCCCTCCAATGGTAAAAAAGTCACAGAGGTCTGGAAGGTCCTTGAAACTTAGCTGGCTTTTTTCCGCCGCCAGGGCAGACCCCAGCCTGGCTCCGTCTAAGAAAAGATAGACACCGTGGTTTTTACAAATCCTATAAATTTTTTCCAAGTCTTCCTTGCTATAGACGGTCCCTAATTCTGTCGTATTGGAAATATAGACCACTCTTGGGAGGACCTGGGCCACTCCTCGTTTTTTAGAGAGAAAGACTTCCAAGGCTTCTGGAGAAATTTTTCCGTCCTCTTCTTCTAGGTATAAAAGCTTACAACCCAGGGCTTCCATGGACCCGGCTTCATGGTCTACAATGTGGCCTGTCTTTGGAGTGACCACCCCTTCATAGGGCCTTAATTGGAAGGTCATGGCCAGGGCATTGGCGATGGTTCCTCCTGGTAAAAAATAAATGGGCCTTTCTAGTCCTAAAGCCTTCCAAATTTTTTCCTTGGCTTCCTGGCAGGCCTGGTCTGTCCCATAGCCTGGATAAATCTTTTTCCCGTGGTCTACCAGGGCTTGGATGACCTTGGGATGGCCCACCTGGGCATAGTCGTTACGAAAGTCTAGCATAGCAACTCCTTTCAAATGCATTGCATATTCTCCCTTTTATGATATCATGAAGATAAGTAAAGGAGGATTTTTCATGGCAAAAAAAGTACAACACGGGGCCAATCTTTTTGACCTACAAAAAAAATACGGATTTAAGCTGGAAGAAATTATGGACTTTTCATCCAATATCAACCCCTTTGGGCCAGACCCAGAAAGTCTCCAGGTCCTGGTGGACCATATTGACATGGCCAAGGTTTACCCGGACCCGGCCTATGTGGACCTGCGGCAAGCCATCTCCGCCTATACAGGCTGTGCCCCGGACCATATTGTCCTGGGGGCCGGAACCACAGACCTTTTGGCTTCCTATATTGGCCTAGTCCACCCAGAAAAGGCTCTTTTAAACAGCCCCTGCTACAGCGAATATGAGCGGGAGCTGGATAAAATTGGGGCCCAAGTTTTTCATTATAATCTGGACAAGACCAGGGACTTTGTCTTTGATGTGGCGGAAATTATTGACTTGATTCAAAAAAACTCCATTGACCTCTATGTCCTCACCAATCCCAACAATCCCACAGGATCTGTCCTAAAAGTAGAGGATGTGGAAAAAATTCTCGACCAAACAGAGGCTCATCTTTTAATTGATGAAACCTATATTGAATTTACAGACAAGGAAAAATATACTTCTACCTACTTGGCCAGTCAAAAAGACCGCCTTTTTGTAGTCCGGTCCACCAGTAAATTTTTTGCCTCTCCCGGTATCCGCCTGGGCTATGGGATTCTTTCCGAAAAAGAATACCTGGCCAAGCTCACTAATGAACTGACCCTTTGGGGGGTCAACATTTACGCTGACCTTATGGGAACCCACATGTTCCAAAACAAGGCCTACCAAGACCAGGTCTATGCTCACACCGAAGGGGAAAGACGGCGGATGACGGACCGCTTGTCCAAGTTAAAATCCATTAAGGTCTACCCCAGTTTTGGAAACTTTATTTTGGTGGAACTTTTAGAGGACATGGATGCCAAGACTCTAAGAGACCAGCTCCTTCCTCGGAAACTGGTCATCCGTGACTGTGCAAGCTTCCCTAATTTAAGTCCCTTCTTCTTCCGCTTTTGCATCCTAAGCAAGGAAGAAAATGACCTCCTCCTTGATGGCTTGGAAGATCTTTTAGATTAACTAATAGCCCCTTTTTGTATCCACTTCATGGACCAAGGGGGCTTTTTCTTTATACCGCCTTAGGTTTTCCATAATGGACCCATAGGAAATTTCCTCATCCCTTTCGCTGGAATAGGAAAAATGGGGAGTAATATAAACTTGGTCCAGGTCCCAAAGGGGAGAATCCTGATTTAAGGGTTCTTTTTCAAAGACATCTAAGACGGCGCCCCCAATAATGCCTTCCTTGAGTCCCTGGATTAAAGCTTCCTCTTCTATAATATCTCCCCTGGATACATTTACTATTTTCACACCCTTTTTCAGAAGGGACAAGGTCTCTTTATTCAAGAGATGGACGGTATCCTCAGTATGGGGAAGGGCGTAGATAATATAGTCTGCCTGGCCCAGGGCCTCTTTTAGTCCCTCCTGGGTGATGATTTCATGAAAGGGGTCCTGGGGCTTATCCTGCCGCCGGAAACCCAAAAGTCGCAGGCCAAAGGGAAGGAGTCGCTTGGCACCTGCTTGGGCCAGGGACCCGGTTCCGTAAAAGAGGACAGTCTTCCCCATCAAGGTTCCTAAAGATTCCGGCCTCTTCCAAATTTTTTCTTCCTGGTTTTTCATAAAAAAATGGCTTTCTTTTTCCATTTCCAAGAGCCCATGGACCATAAATTCCCCAATGGGGTCGGCATAGGCCCCCTTATTGTTACAAACCTTGACCCCCTTTTCTGCAAAATAGTCTAGGGGAAGGTAGTCCACGCCCATGGACTTGGTAAAAACTCCAACAAGATTGGGAAGAGCCTTAAAATCCACATGGCGGAGGGCCTGGGCTCCTAGGGCCAGTTCAATTTTTTCCTTGTCATAGGTTCCTTCCCGGTCCAGGATCTCCAAGTCGTAGCCTAAGGCTTTTATTTTTTCCCTGTACTTGTCATTAATTTCCTTGGTGATTAAAATTTTGGTCATCTTTTATCCCCTTTCGTAAAAATTCTTTATAGGTTTGGATAAATTGGTCAAATTGGTCGTTCATAATAAAATGGCCACAGTCCTCAAAAATATATAGCCTGCAATGAGCCGTCCTGTGAATGTGTCTGGGAAGGCCCAGGACCCGGTCCTCCCGCCCTTGGATTCGTAGGACAGGAAGGGTGATTTTTTCCCAGTCCTCTTCTTTGACAGAAAAATCCCGGAGGGCCAGGATGACTTCCTTTCGGTTCCTCTGAGCCAGGGACCCGGCCAGATATTTTTCATAGTCCTCTGGATTGGGTCTCTGGATGTGGTACATGGTTGTTTCCCAGAGCATTTCCACACCGTAGCCTAAGAGGGGGGATTTTTCCTCCGGCAACCTGGGCCAGTCAGCCCCCATCACATCTCTGATGGCTGGCAGCTGCCAAAAGGTGCCTTTTTTCTCCCTCCCTAGGCCGGCACAGGCAAAAAGTCCCAGGCTCTTAAAGAGGTCTGGCCTTTTTAAAACTAAGGTCAAGGCCACAGCCCCACCTAGGGACCAGCCTGCCAGGTGGATGTTTTTCAAGGAAAGTTTTTCTATAAAAAGGATCATATCCTCTGCAAAGTCCTCAATGGACTCAATCTTTCCTTGGTAGGACGACTGACCAAAGCCCCTTAAGTCCGGGGCGATGCCGGTGTAGGAGTCAGCCATTGCCTCCAGGGTGTGGTCCCAAAAAACAGATGAGGACATATTTCCATGAATCAAGAGCAAGGGCTGACCCTGGCCTAGGTAGCGGTAGTTGATCCACTCTCTATTTTCTAATGTTACTTGATCTTCTTTAATTTCTGCCTTCATACTTGCCTCCTTTTTTATTTCTACCCGACTTCCCCTTTTCCTAACCCTTTTAAATTGAAAGCCAGGAGGAAAGAGATTATAATAAAAGAAAGCCATGGATGAGGAGATATAAATGAAACAGCTAATTACCACCCTGCCTACCAAGGTCTACTTAAGTCCCATGGACCGAGTCCAAATTGTAGGCGCCAACTTAAGCCAACTTGATGATGATTTTTCCCTGATTATCGATGTCATTAATACATCCAACTTTGAGGCGACAAACTTTGTCTTTGCCGTCAAGTTTTATGATGCCTTTGGAAAATATCTTTTTGATGAAACCATCTTTGAATTTTCTTCTCCTGAAACCAAGGTGGCTCCTCATTCTCTTCATTACTTCGACCCCTTTGTCCTAGATGAACGCTTCCACACAGCCCGGCAGGTGGAAATTCGGATTAAGTCTGTTTTTTTTGGAGATAAGGCAGAAACCGTCTATGACCCCTCGGAACAATCTGTCTTTGAACTTCCCCTCATTGACCCAGCCAAGCAAACTGCGATGAAGGAATTCATTGCCCCAGACTGCATCACTTATGGAGAGAACTTGCGGACAGCCTGGCGGTGTGTCTGTGGAACCACCAACCTCCGGGCGGAATTTGAATGTGCCAACTGCCACCGGAATAAATTTTATGTCCTTAACCAGCTGACAGAAGCCTTAATCAACCAAAAAATTGCCGCCGCCCTGGACCCCAACGCCCCCCTGGAAGAATCCATCCAGACCCAGGAAGTCAAGGACCACATCCCCCAAACCACCCAAATCATCCAAAAAATTCGGACTCCAGACAAAAAGTCCTTTACACCTCGTTCCCTGAAAGACTACCTGGTCTTATTTTTGACCCTGGTCTTGGTCTTAGTGAGCCTCTTTTTTGCCTTCCACCTCTACAAGGGGTCCGGTCTCTACCAGCACCGGCAAGTGGCCAAGGCCGACCGCCTCATTGAAGAAGGACAATTTGAAAAAGCCAAGGAAGTCTACCGGTCTCTGGCCAACAACCCTCCTGAAGACCTGTCCTCCCGCCAGGAAAAATTAGATAGCCTCATCCACTCCCAGTTCCACTATGAAATGGGCCTCAAGGCCATGGACCAGGAAGACCCCTTTTCGGCCTTGACCTATTTTAACAAGGTCTTGCCAGAAGACCTGGTCCGGTATAACAAGGCCCACCAATATATTGGCAACCTGGAACACCAAATTTTAAAGCAATCAAAAGACCTTTTACAAGAGGGCCAAGTGGATGAAGCTGTGGACCTCCTCCACCGACTCTTGGATATTTTGCCCAAGTCTGCCGAGGGCTTAAACCTCCTAGACAACATCCTTAACGAGGAAAATATCAGTCCTGACCAAAGAGACCGCCTCAATGAAATTAAGGACCTGGAAAAAATCCAAGAAGAAAAATACAAGCCCAAAACTCCAGAGGAAGAAAAACGAGGCCATTTGACCAAAAAAGCGGAAGACCTCCTCCACTCCTACCAAACCGTAGTGGAAGATCAGGCCAACCTCCGGGAAAGCCCCAGCCTAGATGCAAAAATCCTCCACCACCTACCTAAAAATAGTTCCGTCTACATCTATGAAACCTCCATTGAAAAAACGGACCGAATCTGGTGCAAGGTCCAAATCCAAACACCAGAAGGAACTATGTATGAAGGTTGGGTCTCCAGCCGGATTTTAGGCGACCAATAAAAAAACGCACCCTTTAGAGTGCGCTCATGGAGTATGGATTTATTTTTATAGACGCTTGCTTTTAAGCAGGCGTCTATTTTCATTTAAAAGGATGGACGACCAATCACGGTGGCTGCATAGACCCGTTTTTTGGAATGACCATAATAGGCTGCTTCCAAAATGCCCTTTAGGTCTTCCCTGGTCACCTCTATGGGGTTGGACTCTGTACAAGGGTCTTTAATGGCCAAGTCCACCAGTCCATCTAAGGCTTGGTTAAAGTCTTTTTCTTCAATCCCCAAGTCTCGGATGGTATTGGGAAGGTCAAGGTCTTTTCGTAACTTCTTCAGGTCCTTCAGGAAGTTATTGAGCCTCCGCTCTGGAGAAAAGCCTTCGATTCCCAGTCCTTCCATCATATCATCATAGAGGTCCTCTTGGTGACTTCCATGAAATTGAATGACATAGGGAAGGAGGACGCCGTTAATCCGTCCGTGGGGGATAGAAAATTTCCCTCCGACAGCGTGGGCTAAAGAGTGGTTGATTCCCAGACCAGATTGTCCAAAGGCAACGCCAGCCATGGTGGATGCATAGTGCATCCTTTCCTTGGCCCCAGCATCATCTTCTAAAATCGCCTTTTTCAGGTCTTCAAAGACGGTTTCAATCGCTTTTTTCGCATAAGTTGCTGTAAAAACATTGCTGGGCTTGGAAACTAGGGACTCCAGGGCATGGGTCAAGACATCCAAACCTGTATCTCTAGCCACGGAAGCTGGCATGGTCCCTACACAAGTAGGGTCTAAGATGGCAATATCAGGCAAAATCTTTTCATCCACAACAGGGGTCTTTTTCCCTGTTTTGCCGTCTTTAATCACCACATAGCTGGTCACTTCAGATCCTGTCCCAGATGTTGTGGGAATGGCAATTAAGGGAAGACGGATACCAAAAATCTTTT
Organism: Clostridiales bacterium SIT11; assembly: GCA_001299455.1. Classification (GTDB taxonomy): domain Bacteria; phylum Bacillota; class Clostridia; order Tissierellales; family Peptoniphilaceae; genus Urinicoccus. The sequence goes on from CYUK01000003.1 coordinate 945,837, forward strand.
CGTAGAAAAACCGAGCGGACTTTGTAGCATCTAGGGCAGACCCTCCGCCAATAGCCACCAGGACTTCCACCTTTTTTCCCTGGATGACTTCCATGATTTCTTGAATCTTGGACATGGGGGCATCGGGTACAATGTCCATGTAAAGGATGACTTCCTTCCCTGCTGCCTCTAATTTGTGTACACTTGCTTGTAGGGCGGAATTTTCCTTTAAAAAGGGATCCGCACAGATCATAATTTTTGATTCTTTCAACCGTCCTAAGCGATCGGCTGAATCCTTTCCACAATAGATTTTTGTGGGTAAATGAAAATACATTAAATCACCTAACCTAACCGACTGATTAAATCTTCATGGGGAGATGGAATAATCGTGGAATCAAAGGTCAGTCCATGGTCTTTGGACACCTCCAGACCTGCTTGAATAGCCGATCGAATGGCTCCCACTCTTCCCGTCACCACCACATAAGATTTTCCTCCTAGGGCAAAGCCCATCTTCATTTGTACAATATCCACATCTGCTGCCTTGAGGGCTGCATCTGCCCCATAGACGGCCCCTGTAATGGAAAAATATTCTAAAATTCCAATGGCTTCAATCTTTCTTGGAGAAGGAATCCCCATAATTCCTCGGACAACACCCTCTTCCACATTGGCTAGGACCAGGTGGTCTACATAGGTGTGGCCTAGAATTTCTCGACCTGTCGCCATGGATGCTTCTACATCGGATATATTTCCTGTCACAATGGTCATATATTTTCCAGGGCAAGTGGAATTTGAGACAAGAACCTCTACAGCTCCTGTCTTTAGCATGCTGTCACAGGCTTCAATTCCCTTGGCAATGCCATTGCTTTCAAGAACGCCAATTGCTCGAATCATTGGTTTCCTCCTTTGATTTCAATCCACTGGTCACTTACAGAAATGACCTGTCCTGAAATAGACCCATGAATATTTGCCCCCATTTCTCCTTCTTCTAGACCGGCAATTTTTTGACCTACTTCCACCCAATCTCCCTCTTTCACAAGAGGCCGAGCTGGCTTTCCAATGTGCTGGCTCAGGGGGATTTTTACATAAGATGTTTCCATTGTTTCATAGGGAGGCTTTCCATAGGCATCGTACTTGTCCACTTGAATTTTCCGCATAAGAGTTTCTGTAGGTAGCCTACGGATGAACTCCAAGGGGTTCAAGCCTTGTCCTTGAAATTCAGGCTTTGGTGCCCCCTCTTCCCGCAATTGCTTTTTGACAAGTTGGTTGACAATTCTGGGACTGAGTCCCATGGGGCAAGAAAAGAGTTCACATATTCCGCACTCACAACAAAGACTGGCCTGGGGCAGGTTGGGATGATCTGGCAAATTAAAACCAAAGGCCTTCATGACTTGGTGGGGATGGAGGGGATGTCCCTTTAAATACCTGGGGCAAAGCTCTGTACAAAAACTACATTGAATACAGGCAGAAGCTGTTTGCTTTCGAATTTGCTCCGGTGTCTGCCGTCGACGGACAATGAGAGGATGATCTAGGGGAAGGACAAGAATCCCTCCTGTTGTCTTGGTGACAACGGCTTCTTCTATTTCCTTGCCTAGAAGCATCTTCCCCATCATGGGACCACCTAAAAGTACGGCATAGTTTTCTAGCTTACTAGCTCCAGCCCTCTGGATCAATTCTGTAATCCTTGTTCCAATGGGAACGGAAAGGACTACTGGGCTGTTTACTTCCCCAGTCACAGTGACCTTTTTATGGGTCACTGGAATTCCCTTAGAGGCCAGGTAAATATTCCGAATGGAGGTCACATTTGAAACCACAGCTCCTAGAGAACTGGGAAGGGCTCCTGGTTCCAGAGGCTGGTGGAGACATTCAAAGACAATGGCGTGCTCATCTCCAGCAGGATAATAGGAATCCATTAAGACCAGTTCAATCTTAGGATGGCCTTCCAGGGCCTTTTCCAAGGCCCGAATCGAGGCCTCATGGTGTTTTTTAATGGCAATTTTTCCGTCCTTGGCCCCTAAAATTTCCATGCCTAATTCTACACCGGCGACAATTTCTTCACTGTGCTCTTCCATTTCCATTTGGTCTGTGTAGAGTAAGGGCTCACATTCTGCTGCATTGATCAAGAGATGGTCTGCCTTGGTTTTAAATTTAATATGACTGGGAAAGCCTGCGCCTCCTGCGCCTACAACACCGGCTTCAAATATTTCTTGGATCATTTTTTCTCCTCCATTCTAGGATTTAAGAGAGTAGGGTAAAGCTAATTAAAGAAAGAATAGAAATCGTTGTTGCTGGAGGGTCAATATGGGAGTCACAATAGGAGTTAAAGGTCTTTTCACAGAAGTCTCCTATAAGGGCTGCCAAGATTCCAAAAATTCCACCAACAATAATATTTCCTGTGGCAGCTGCTGCATAGGCGCTACAAATGGTAATATGATGGGTTGCAGGTAGGGGATAACCCATTTGTGCAAAGGCCAAGGATGCAGCTGAAATACAGAAACCTAAGGTTACAGCATTGTATTCAACGGCATAGTAGCTACTGACAAGACCTAGACCTAGACCTGCTAAGGCTAGACTAGGGATGGATTCCTTTAAGGGAAAGAAAGGCCGGGTTGCCTTGCCATCAATAGGGCAAGATCCGGTAATCCCTGTTTTCCCAATGGTTAAACGAACAAGGACCCCTAGGGTTAAGACCGTTAAGGCCACTTGGTCTACGGGTAAATTTAAAATTTGGGCATAGAGGTAGTGGACAAAGGCCGCTAAAACACCGGCAAGTCCACCTACAAGGTAGATAGAGGGCTTATTGTACTTGGCCAGGGGTGTTAAAATATCTGTTCCTTCTTCAGCACAGCCAATGGATTTTGCAAAGGCCGCTCCGGCAACACCACCACCCCCAAAAGCAATATGGGGCCCAAGAAAAGCACCAAAAGCAACCGTCGATAATATGTCCATATCTCCTTGAACAGCAAAGCCGACAAGGCCTACAAAACCGCATAAAATAAAGGCTGGAAGCCCGCCCATATAGGCCCCTAAAACGCCTCCACCAAAGGAAGCTAAAATCATGGATAGGTTCATAGTTTTCTCCTTTTATCGAATATTAAAACCATCAACCAAGGTACATCTTCTATGGCGACAGTAAGTTTTTGTTGACGTCAGGCCTTCTCCTGTAGGTCCTGCAATGGTAAAGGTGGAATAACCTTCTCCACCAATGCCGATTCCTGCATAAGAAGGAGCATTTTTTACAAAAATAGTTGTTTGCATTTCTTTGGCAGCTACAGATAAGAATTCAATGTCCTTGGAATGACAAATGGCTGTATGTCGGTTGCCATGTTCTGCTTCAAGGGCAAGTTCTAAAGCTTGGTCCCTGTCCTTTGCTCGAACAATAGGCAAAATCGGCATGAGGAGCTCCAATTGAACAAATTCATGTCCAAAGTCTGTCACACAAGAAATGAGCTTGATTCGATCATCGGCTTCAATTCCAATTTGTTTTAAAATGTAGCTGGCATTTCTTCCTGTAAAGTCCTTGTTGGGTTTCCCATCTTTGACTACAAGATTCTTTAAGGCTTCAATTTGTCCTGCATCTTCTAAAAAGTAAGTTTTTGGATGGTTCTTCATGTTGAAGACAAAGTATTCAAAAACTTCGTCCACTACAATAGCTTCTTTTTCTGATGTACAGGGAAGGTTATTGTCAAAGGCACAGCCATCAACAATGTTTTTCACTGCCTTTTCAATATTGGCTGTTTGGTCCACAATGGCTGGTGGATTTCCAGCACCGGCTCCAATGGCTTTCTTTCCTGAAGAAAGAACTGTTTTTACAATGGCGGGGCCTCCTGTAGCAACCAACATCCGAATATCTGGATGGCGCATTAATTCATTTGATTTTTCTAAGGAGGGCTCACTTAAGGTGACCACTAGGTTTTCCGGTCCGCCGGCCTTGGCAATGGCTTGGTTAATAATTTTTACAGTATAGTTGGTTACCTTGTAGGCACCAGGATGGGGACTGAAGACAACAGAGTTCCCTGCACAAATCATCCCAATGCAGTTACAAATAACAGTTTCTGTTGGGTTAGTGGAGGGTGTAATGGACCCAATGACACCAAAGGGGCTTAATTCTAAAAGAGTGAGTCCTCGGTCTCCGGAAAATACGGAACTGGGAAGGTCTTCAATCCCTGGTGTGTTGTAGAGGGCTGCCTTATTTTTTTCAATCTTATCTTCCACCCGACCCATTTTTGTTTCTTCTACGGTCATTTTGGAAAGTTCTTCCACATGGCCGCCTACTTCATTACGGATGCAATCTGTAATTCTCTTCCGATCCGCCAAGGTCATGCGAAAAAGTTGTTGTTGGGCCTTTTTTGCTGCCGCTACTGCCGCATTCACATCTGTAAAGACCCCAACTTCTTCTGTTTCTTCTTTTTTCCCTTCCAGGGAATTTATCACGTCCTTGACGATACTATCAATTAGTTTTTCGTCTATACTCATCCTCTATCTCCCTTCATAAATGCTTCTTCTCCTGCCTTTACCACAAGCATGTCCTCTTCTACCGTCCCTCCGCTGACTCCAACAGCTCCTATAAGTTGTCCTTTATGAAAGAGAGGAAGACCACCGCCAAAGACGACGATGCGGTCTCTAGATTGTAAACCATAAAGGCTGGCTTGGGGGTTGGTTAGGTCCCTAAGCTTATCTGTATCTGTCCTTAAAAGGGCCGCTGTATAGGCCTTGTCTTTTGCCAGGTCATAGGAAATCCCTAGGGTATTGTCCATAACACCAAAGGAAACCAAGGTCCCCTTGGCATCTGTCACAGCCACTGCCATGGGAACAGAAATTTCCCTTGCCTTTTGAAAGCAAGCTTTTTCAATTTCTCTGGCCCATTCTAGGATGACAGAGGTGACTCCACTTTCTGACTTTTCTCCTGGAACTTCTTCTTTTTCATCCACAACCCGACTTAAAATAAAGAGGAGGTCACTTAAGCGGTTTAAATATTTCAAGCTATAACTGGAAACTTCCTCCGTTTTTGCAAGCTCCACTAGACCTCTTTCCCCTAGGCGGACATCTGTCCTAGCCATATGGAGAAAGGCGCTTTTCTTGGAATGGCCGGGAATAGAGAAAAAGTTCCGATCTTCCAGACCTTGGGACAATTCATCAATGGCTGTTTCCAGAAAAGAAATATCTTCTTCCTTGATTTGCCCCCGGAGGTTCTTCTTGCCCTGGGTATCTGAAGCCGTTTCTGCAGCAATTTCAAAAAGCTTTAACTGGCAAACTTCCAAAAGGTCCCGATAGAGGGGATTTCTTAAATGGGCCTTGGCTAGACCTATCGACGCATTGGCTGTATCTATCCTTCCATAAGTATCCACCTTGAGGGAGTCCTTCCCAATCCGGGTACCTCCATAGAGGCTGGTGCTTCCATTATCTCCAGTTTTGGTATATACTTTTCCCATTTTAATAACTCATTTCTATTTCATCGACGATGCCCACAATGGCCAAGTCAATCGGGGAATTTCCTGCAAACTGGTTTCTTGCAGAAGACCCGGATACTATGAGGACTGTTTCTCCATTTCCAGCCCCTACCTTGTCTACGGCTACCTTCGTTTGACTAAAAGACCCGTCTTTTGGCTCAAGGGGAGCAATAAGGAGGAGTTTATGCCCATTTAATCCCTCATCTTTTTGTGTGGCAACAACATTTCCAACGACTTTTGCTAATTGCATTTCATCCTCCTTACTAAGATTCTATGGTCTCTCAACCAATCTGAAAGAGCCATGGTCAATCGTGCATTTTCATCTACAATAATTTCTTCTATATTTTCCCGGTCCAGGTCTCTTAGGGTTAGAATTTTCTTCCCCCGTAAATCTCCTACAGACTTTGGCTCCTGGTCTCTGTCTTTAAGGGGCTTTTTTCTATTTCCCCCAGAAACCAAGAGACGAATTCCCCGGTCTTGTAAGAGGTCAGTCAAGCTCTTTAAAAAGCTGGCCTTTTTTTCTCCTTCCAGTCCAGGAAGAGGGTCCTGTACTTCCAAGAAGATTGGAATCTTTTTTCCCATTTCCCGCAAATAGGGATAGGGGTCCTCTTCTGATGCCAGGAGTTTTAATCCCTCTTCCAGGCCAAAGCCTTCAAGATAGAGGGCTCTTTTAGGCTCTAGAAAGCCTTCTCCAAACCTGGCTCGACCTAGGCTTAAACCAAGTTCCCTAGAGGTTTCTAAAAAAACTTTTGTCTCCTGACTACTTTCTTCATTACCCTTGGAAAGAAGGAGAAGGTCTGGAGCCATTTTTTCTTGTAAAATCTCTAAGATCAGTTTCTTAATTGTCTGTTCGTCCATCTTCTGCCTCCAATAGGGCCAATGCAATGCCCATGGGTGTGATATAGATGGGATAGTCCGGTTTTTGGGTCTCAAGGCCTGTCACTCTTTCAAAGAGGGCTTCCATTTCTGGAAAGTCTGTGGCTCCACCAACTAAGTAGAGGGTGTCCACTTCCTTATCTCCTAGAAAGTCCTTGACAATGGTGGCCATTTTTTCTGCAACTGGTTTAATGACAGGGAAAATTTCTTTTTTATCAGAAATTTTCTTACTTTCTGCCTCTTCGTAGTCTAAATGATAGGCCCCTGCCAGGACTAGATTCATATGGTGGCCACCTGTGGCTTCATCAAAGGAGGCAAGGACCCTTCCACCCTTTAAAAGGGAAATACCTGTTGTCCCTCCTCCAATATCTACCACAGCCCCATCTTGGATTCCCAGGATGACGGCGGCCGCTTCCGGCTCTTCAAAGATTTTTCCAACAGTGAAGCCCGCTCCCTCTAAAACATTTTGAACCACTTCTTTTGTGGACTTATCTGCTCCAGGAACCACGGCTGCCCCGGCTAGGTCTAGGGTCTGACCTAGGCGGTCTTCCAAGTCCTGCTTAAGCCTTCTGGTCACTTCCACTGCGCCGACATAGTCAACGACAATCCCATCACGGACTGCATGAGCTTTTTCAAAGGCAGCTGCTATAAACTTTCCTTCTTCATCTACAACAGACAAGACAATGGATGAGGTTCCCAAGTCTACACCGGTATATAGGGTCCCCTTCCCCTTCTTCACTTTCTTGGTCTCAACCAGTTTATGGAAGGCTTTCGCCTCTTGATCTACCTTTGTTAAGTCCATGCTTTTTCCTTTCTATAAAATAACCCGAACATAGTCTCCATTTTTTATTCCAGCTGCGTTGGCTTCTTCAACATCTATATGCATTTCTAAGACATAATCTTCCCGCACCCGGAGTAAAACATGGTCATAGAGGAGGCCTCTTTGGCCTCCAATGTCAACTTTAGCCATTTGTCCATCGACAATGTGGTATTTTTTTGCAAGATCCGAAGGAACATGAATATGGCGGGCCGCTACAATGACCCCATCTTCCATATGAACAGATCCTTCAGCTCCTACTAGGGTAATCCCCGGTGTTTGAACATGGTCTCCAGAGTCTCGAATAGGCACATCTAAGCGAAGCTGCCGGGCATCTGCTAGACTCACTTCCACCTGGTTTTTACTTCTTATGGGCCCTAAAATCCGTACTCTTTCAATCTTTCCATTTTCACTGATTAAATCCACTGTCTCATTGGCTGCAAATTGTCCATGCTGCTTGACAGGTGCTTTCACTGTTAAGCCATGGCCCTTGCCAAAGAGGATGTCACAAGTGGCTTCATCTACATGGACATGGCGGTTTGATACCCCAACAGGAACAAAGAGATTTTCGCTTAGAACCTGATAGATGACCTCTTTAATTTCTTCTCTTGTATGCTCCTTTAACATGAAGTGCTACCTTCTTTACTTATAGGATAACTTCAACGTCTTTATGGGGACGTGGAATTACATGGGTAGAAACTACTTCGCCAACCCGTTCTGCTGCGGATGTTCCGGCATCGACAGCGGCCTTGACAGCTCCTACATCTCCACGAACCATAACAGTTACAAGTCCAGAACCAATTTTTTGGTATCCTTCTAAGGAAACATTGGCTGCCTTGCACATTGCATCGGCGGCTTCAATCGCTCCAACGAGTCCCTTTGTTTCAATTAAACCTAATGCATCTCCCATTTTTTTCCTCCTATTTATTTTCTACAATTTCAGCAAAATGAATACATTCTACCCTAGGCTCTCCCTTATGCCGGGGACATTCTGGGTCCAAGCACAGGTTGCAAGTGATTTCGCCTTCTTCCTTCTCATCTAAAGACTGATCTTTCGACGGAGCAGCTTCTTCCTTTTCTTCAGAGTCTTCTGCTTCTTCGGAAGCTTCTTCTTTACTTGCATCTGCCTCTTGGGCTTTAACTTCTTCTTGCTCTTTACTTTCTTCTGTTTCTTTTGGTTTGGCCTCTTCTTTTTTCAGGCCTTGGGTTTCTTCCGTATACATGAGCTTGTCCAGGTCCTTACTGGGCCGGGCAATGACATCCTTGGCAACAAAATAGTTGACGGTTTCCGGCGCCGATGTTGCTGCATCGACTGCCGCCTTTACTGCACCGACATCTCCTTGGATTTTTACTACGGCATAGCCCATACCCCGGGTCAATTCCAGGCCAATCAATTCCACATTGGCTGCCTTTAAAGCAATATCCGCCGCTGTAATGGCGGCTGTTAGGCCTCGCATTTCTATAAAACCTGCAGCTTGTCTCAATTGAATCCTCCTTCCAGTTTAAAGGGAGATCCCTTTAGAAGACGTGCTCCATTCACTCCCAAATCACGAAATTCTTTTTCTTCTTTTCTTTGACCAAGAAAGAGGACGTCCCCTTCCTTAAAATGATCTGATGTTAAGCAGGAGAAGCCTTCCTTGTTTAAACCAATCCCAATGCCTAGCTTTGAAGACTTCTTGGCGATATTGGCCAAGATTTTGGGATCTTCTTCCTGGACGTCCAGGCGAAGATAGGGGATGGATTCTTCTTCCAGTCCATATTGGACCCAATCCACGTACTTGGGATCGACCCCTTCTTCTGCTGCAATGAAAATGGCTATATTTTCTTTTGCTTTCATTCCTGTCCTCCTAGAAGAAGTCCTGTGGCAACGGCATTTCTAGGCCCTTCGGTTCCTCGAATATTCCCCCGTCCAGCCACAACACCAAATTCAGCCAGGCTGTCTGTAATCAGTTGGGGAACTTCAAAGTCTAAGGAAGACCCCCCAACTAGGACAACATGTTCCAGGCTTCGGACATTTCCTAGAGGTGCAATACTTTCCAGGGCCCGAAGAGCGTTGGTTACAAAAACCTTGGCCTTGGCTTCTTGACGGATGTGCTTAATTCTCTCAATAGAATACTTGGAATTTACAGGCTTTAACCCTTCCGGTGTCACTAAGACCACCCGGGCAAAAAGGTGAGGATCCAGCATCTCATCGAAAAATTCTACGGCTCCATCTTCATGGCGGAGGTGGAACATAGACTCTACCTTGGCCATGGGGTAAATTTTAATTTCTTCTGCTTCTTCAAAGGAAGCAAGACCCAGCTCGGTTTGAATCAAGAGGCTAACCATGTTTCCTGCCCCAGCTAGGTGGACTCTGGTAATTTCCTTCCGGTCATTCATAATGGATGCATCGGAAGAACCGGCACCTAGGTCTAAGATGGCCAGGGGGATATCCGTTCCCGGCGTGGTCAGGGCTCCTCGAATGGCCATGTCCGCTTCCACTCCTCCAATAATTACAGGAATTTTGAGTTGGTCTTCCAATTCTTTGGCAATGACACTCATTTGAAGGCGGTCTGACCGAACCATGGCAGCTACTCCTACAGCTGATTCCATGGAGGACTCTCCTGCCAAGCCCCCTTGAATGGTTTTAGGACTTAGGGTATCCACAGCCAACAGGTCTTGGATGGAAATATCTTCATACCGTTTCCCTGTCAACGAGGCCATGGTACTACGAACCCGTTCTAGCATGGCACCTGCATTGGTTCCTGCTTCCCCTTTAATATCCAAGATTTTTCCAACACTGGCTTCTTTTTTCATAATTTCACCAGCACCTGCTTCCACATCCACAGATTCTTGTCCTTGTTCTCCAATAAAATGGATGGTTCCTGCAGGAATGGAATGGGCTTGGACATCTCCAGCTGGAGTTTTTAAAACAACAGCCGACCGGTTGCCAATGAGGGCCCGGCTAATGGGGACAATGGTCTTTGTTTCCTCAGAGTCTAAGTTAAAGAGGGTGGCAATCCCATAGGGGTTGGATAAAACTTCAACTACCTTCCCCACAGGAGCCACTTCAATGGCGGTTAAAACTCCCCGGGGAATTTTTTCAAAGTAGGTGACCTCATCTAAGATAGGGATGACAAAATCCAGGCGGTTATTAATGAGAACTCCGTCATCTTTTTGGAGGATGGCTCCATTAATATGGAAGCCTTGGTCCCGAAGACGGTTGATTTCCCGGCTGGCTAGGGCAAAGTCCCAGGACTCCCCTACCAAGACAATATAGTCCTTAGAAGTATTTTGGTCTTCCAAGTCGTCCAGGTCTATGGAAAGGCCTGTTCCAATACCGACCCCACCAGGTGTGGCAGGGTTATGGCCAATCATTGTAGATTCTGTAATGATGGTCTCTGTAATAGTTTCCATGGCCACATCCCCAATAACGGGTGCCGCCTCATTAATTCGGATTTGTGCCAGGTCTGAAAGGTCAATCCCGGCCCTATCTAGGGCATATTGCAAGGACTTATGGATTCCTGCAATATTTTCACTTGTTCCCTTCATGCCTGAAGTGGGGGCCAGTGCAGAAGATAAAAATTCCACCTGCCCTTGGTCTGAAATTTTTCCAATTGCTGTTTCCGTGGTGGCATTTCCAATATCAATTCCTGCAATGATTTTCATTCTTTGGCTCCTCAGTTAGTCTCTTCTTAAAATATCTCTTTTTTCGTAAACCTCAGCTGCATTCCGGATTAAGGCTGCATTAATGCTTGCATTATAGTTTTCTTCCAGGTCTTTGGCAATGTCTAAAAGTTCTTGCTTGGAAGACCGGTTTGGACGAAGGGCATTGTAGATGTCTAGAATCTTTTCGTCTTCAACGCTAATGAGTTCAGCTGCCCGGCGCAAGTTTCTTGCAAAAGGCTTTCTATTGGCTGCCTCAGCAATATCTGCTTGCATAAATAGGGTTTCAGGACGGATTTTTAAGTCCTTGGAATTAATTTCTCCGTTGACAAGTTTTTCTAGGGTTAGGTCATCTAGTTTTTTCCCTGTAGGACTTTGAATTAAGTCTGGGTTTTTTTCTCCTAGAGGATAACTGTCTACACTTAATTTTCCTGGATTTCCACTGCCACTTGTTCTATGATTGGCTTCAGTTTTTACAGAAGCGGCCCCACCAGTTTCCATGGAGGCCATGACTTCACGAATCATTTCTTCTAATTTATTGTTGTCCATTATAGACCTCCCTTAAAGGTTACTTTTACATCCACTGTATCCTTATGCCGATCCACGTGCTTTGTTTCTTTAATATGAAGCAAGGCGGCAATGGCTTGATACTTAGGCCGGGCCATTTGATCGTTTAATGTGGGTACAGGACTTGGACTTTCTCCCTTGGCATATTTAGATGCATTTCGTCCTACATCCCGGTAGGTTTCCAAGGTTAATAAGGGAGCTTGAGGGAAGAGTTCCAGGTTGGAAAGAGGAGCCAGGTCTTTTTGATGGATAATGACAGTTCCCTTGGATTGGATTCCGATACCAATGCCGGAGCCTGCAAGTTTTGCGGCAGCTAAACCAACAAAGGCCACATCGGATGTGTTATAAACACGAACAACTCTTGGAATCATTCCTTCTTCTTCAATCCCTGCCATGATTTCCCGTAGGACCTTGGCATGGTCTTCTTTTACAATGGTCTTGTTTTGGTATTGGCCAAAAGCAGGTGCTAGACCAATGACCACTTCTTTTTTATCAATACCTTGTTTTGCCTTCCCTAAATCTTCCAGTTCCATATTTGAAGAACCTTGGGGAACTGTTGGAGCTTTTGCCTGGGGCTTGTCTCCTCCTACATAATCTTTAAGGACGTCTTCTATTACTTTTCGAAGGACTTTTTCATTTACTTCCACAATTCTCACCTCTCTTATTCGAAGTCTGTAGCATCTACAGCGTTTGGAATGTCTTTTACTTCATTCCAACGTTCTTCACTCATGTGGTAACCTGTTCCAGGACCATGGTAGTCATTTGGATAGTTGACTGCAGATTGTACTTTAAAGTTTTCATCTAGGATGGCTGCTGTTTGCAGTTGGTCTCCAGATACACGAAGTTTCATCATTTGGAACATGGAGTCTGCAACATCTTTAAATCCACCTTGGTAGAGGGCCTTGATAATTTCTACCCCATCTTGTTTACCTTTCATAAATTCGTCCGCTGCCTTTAAGTCTTCTGGAATATTCCGTTTTGGCATATCGTGAGAACCGTGGGCATAGGTAGCTGCTTCAACTTCCTTATCTGTAATGGCTGGGAAGTTTAATCCTTTAAATACAGCTTGCATCGCCTTGGCGGCCTTATTACGAACGGCAATAACACCTTCTTCAGAAACTGGACGAAGTCCACCATCAATCCGCATATCTCTTTGAAGAATGTTGTAGTCATCAAAGTCTTCTGCATCAAAGTTAGATCCAGCAAACATGTTGTCATAGTTTGGTGTAGCGGAATATCCGGAGAAGATATAGTCTGTTCCTGGAATCATTTGTAGAAGAGTCCGGGCTGTCCGACGAGTTTCAGAATGGGAGAAAGTTTGGTCATTTCCTGAGGCATTTTCTAAATCTAGTAGGGCGGCTAAGAGGTTTTCAGCTAATACTTCACGAATACCTCCAGGCACAGCTCCTGGTACGCCAATACAGGAAATAGATCCATTTTGGATTCCTTGCACTCCGGCACCCTTGGTCATAAATAGACAGCGGGATTCTAGGTAAAGCATGGACTTGGATTCCGCATAGCCCATTAAAACTTCTGAACCAGATCCAGAGGTATACCGCATTTTAATTCCCCGAGATGCATAGGAAGAAGCTAAAAATGCCTTGGACCAGGGAGTGTCGTCCCCGTCAATAAAGACTTGTTCTGTTCCGTATACGGAAATAGTTTCCGCATAGGCAGTGATGGACTTCATACCTAGCTTAAGTTCTGTCGCTTCTTCTGCAGAACATTGGGTTAGAACACCGGGACGGCCCACTTGTCCACCAACCATAATGGCCATGGCGTTTAAGGGTGCGTAACGAGCAACGGCTGTCGTGGATTCCATTTCAGCAAATCCCCGGTAGGCAGCCTCTGCTGCATCAGCTGCAATTTGTGCAGGGTTGTCTGCTGTGTTGGTTACGTGGCATTGGTTGGCTGGCATTTTCCGGGCCCGCATTTTTGTCAATGCCATCATCATTTCTAGAACATTGAGTTTATTTAAAACACTACACATTTTTGCTGGTGTCATGGAAAGGGTAATGTCTAGAACTTGGTCCCTAGATACGTTAATATCTACGAATTTTCTTGCAATTTCTAAGTCATCCATGGCCAGAACTTCTTCTACCCGATCAAGTTCAATGGCGTTGTCCGCAATAAAAGTGTCTAAAAAGTCAAATTCTTCTCTTTTCTTCCCATCCAATTCCACAACTCTTCCATTTTCAATTTTAATGGAAGGCTTGGGATCGTAGGGACTGTACATGGCCACAAGACCTTCTTCTGGCCATTCCTTTACGAAACCATCTTGGTTGACTGGTCTCTTTTCTAGTACTTCAAATCGTTTTGAGCGCATATTTAATCCCCCTAACAAACTTTAAATATATGGATGGGTTGTGGAAGGAGCTGGTCCACCTAGGTTTTCAAGTAGGGTTACACCCACTTCTTTAGCTGCAAGTACAGCTTGGCGAACAGCACCCGAGTCCCCTGTCACACATAAGATGGCTTCGTTTGTAAAGCTTGTTGTCTTTGGAGAAGAGTAGGAAACAGCTTCGACATTGGCTGCCTTTAAGGCGGTATCTGCAATAACAACACCTATAGCAGCTGGTGCCCCTACAATAATTCCAAAGGCTTGGCCTTCCTTGGCTCCAAAGGCAAATTCTAGGGCTTTGGAAGCACGGGCTGTGTATTGGAGTTCAATATGGCCTGCGTCATTTCCATAGACATCACCGAAAGTCCGGTCAAGTTCTTTTAAGGCCACTTCTACAGCACGACGTGCATCAGATACATCGTCGGCACCGAAGATAATTAAGTTCCCGTGACCAGCGCCGCCCTTGGTATCTCTTGGAAGTTCAATGGCAATAATTTCTGTGTTGGTTGCTTTTACAGCTTCATCTGCTGCCATAATGTGGGGGCCGGCTCCAGTACGACCGCCGATAATTCCAATAGACCGGTAGCTTTTTTCTAAGTTCATGGCTTCCAATAGCATAGAATCTACATTGGCAATGACAAGACCGATAGTGTCCCCTTCTGCTGTTCCTACAAATTCTGTAATGGAATGTAAGCTTCTTCCATTTTCACCGACATTTGCTGCTGGACTCTTGCCATCAGCTTGGTCATTACCTAGTTTCTTCATGACTTCGTTCATTACTTGTTCCATTAATTGATCATTCATGATTTACCATTCCCCTTACTTTTCTTCTTGGTTTTTAACTTCCTTTGATGGAAGAATTCCTTCAACATCTGTATGAGGTCTCGGGATAACGTGGACAGATACCACTTCTCCTACACGGTCAGCTGCAGAAACACCTGCATCTGTAGCTGCTTTTACAGCACCTACATCTCCTCTTACCATGACGGTCACAAGTCCTGATCCAATCTTTTCGTAACCTACAAGTTCGACATTTGCTGCCTTACACATAGCATCGGCAGCTTCAATGGCTCCAACTAAACCTTTGGTTTCCACCATTCCGAGTGCTTCTTTAATCATAATTCTCCTCCTTTAAAGGTACTTTAATGTAGTTCTGCACTATCTACCTATCATTATAGGGGAGGAAATCCTTTTTCCCCCTATAAAAAAAGAGCCTAAGAGGACAATCTTTCCCCTTTTGCTCTTTTCCTTAGGCTAATATTTTGTTTTTATTCTATAAATTTTCCTCTCGGAAGTCTGTGGGAGAAATCCCTCGCCGCTCTTTAAAAACCCGGGAGAAGTAGTTGGCTTCATTGAAACCACAGTCTTCAGCAATCTCATTAACAGTCAGCTCTGTATGCTTGAGTAAAATTTCACTATAAAAAATCCTCCGCATTTGGATATAGTCTGTCAAGGTCCGATTTTGATCTTCCTTAAAAATCCGGGAGTAGTAGGATGTGGAAAACCCCACCTCCTTGGCAAGGGTTGTCAAGTTTAACTTATCTCTTAAGTGGAGCTCAATATACTGGAGGGATAAGTAGAGGCTACCACCCTCTGTCTTTTTTCTTTCCTCATAAAAATAATATTCCATTTGATCCAAAAGCCATAAGAGGGAGTAGATCCAAAGCTCTAGGCCGGTCATTTTCCGCATTTCTCCCACAGACAGCTTCCAACGATCCCCTAAGTCCTTGGGGACCTCTTCACTCATCTGTAAAATTTCTTCTTCCACCTCTTGGCGAAATCTAGGATAGTCCCCTTCTTCCAATTCATCCAACTTGGAAGAGAGCATATTATGGATGCCAACGATATCCGCCTTTTTAATGTCCCCAATAATGGACCTTCCTTTTACTTTCTGTCTTTCCCTTCCCCCATCCTGGGCCAGGGAATCTAGGACCTGGAGTAGTTTCTTCTGCCGGATGGGCTTGAGTAAATAGTCTGAAACCTGGAGGCGGATGCCCTCCCTGGCGTATTCAAACTCATTATGGGCTGTCAAAAAGATAATCTTTGCATCCACCTTTCCTTGAAGCTCTTTTGCCACATCAATCCCTGAAAGAATGGGCATTTTTATATCCATTAAAATAATACTTGGCTGTAATTCTTCTGCTAAACGAATGGCATCACGTCCATTCTCTGCCTCTCCCACGACCTGGTACTGGGGCCGGTGGATTTCAAGGAGTTTCCGAATAGCCATCCTCTCCAAATATTCATCTTCAACTAATAAAATCGTAGTCATTTAAACTCCTATTCTCAGGGATTTCAATCCTCACTCTTGTAAAGGCGTCTTTTTCACTGGCAAACTTCAAGCCAAAGGACTCACCATAGGCATATTGAAGCCGCCTGTGGATATTCATAAGGCCAATCCCCATGCCATTTTCTGAATCCAACTTCCCCAGCTGGGAGGAAAAGACATGATCAATCATTTCCTGGTCCATCCCCACACCGTCATCTTCCACTTCAATAACAGCCAGGTCGTCCTCTTTATAGAGCCGTACCCGAATATGCCCTGCTGATCTTTCATGGAAAATTCCATGGTCTATGGAGTTCGCCACCAAGGGTTGGATGATTAAATAGGGGCAGGGGATCCCCAGGAGACTTTCATCTACCTCTAGGTCATAGGTTAAATTTTCCCCAAACCGCATCTTTTGGATCTGTAAGTAGGATCTGGCATAGTCAATTTCATCTCCAATGGTCACGAACTTTTTAGACACCCCCATGGTGTAGCGGAGCATGTCTGTAAAGGTAAAGACCATTTCTGTCGTCCTTGGCGCATTTTCAATCATAGACAGGTTTTTTATGTTATTTAGGATGTTAAAAAAGAAATGAGGATTTACTTGGGCCTTTAAAATCTTTACCTCTGCCTCCCGGAGGATCTTTTCCATCTCTAACTTTTCATCCATCTCTTTTTTGAGTTCCTGGTTTTTCTCTGTTAATTGCCTTTGGGCCGATTTAGACACAGCAATTTCTACAATATAGTTGCAGAAAACATGAATCATCTTAGAGGCCTTTTCCACTTCTTCCTTGGTGAGGATGGGTGTTTCTCGAAAGAGACGTTTTCTTTCCACCAGGTCTAAAATATCTCTTACCTCGTCCTTGCTCTCCAATACGTTTTCCTTATAGATATGGTTTTTTACCCGGACCTGACCTGCCAGGATGGAACCTAACATCCGGTCTTGAAAGACAATGGGGATAGCCATATCCACTAAGCCAGAATAGCAGGTAAAGATATAGGGAGCCGACTTTCTTGAAGCCTTGGTGCCAGCTACTGCATCTGATTCAAAACAAAGCTCTCGACATCTTTCAGAGTTCCGCATGTATTGACAATGAGGTGTGAAATTTGAATAATTTGTAATTGGTTTTCCTTGATAATCCACAATAATAATCGCAAGCCGTGTAATATCTGAAAAGGCATCTTGCATGTCTTGTAAGACTTGTAGGTCTACAATATCTGATAAACTGTTTAATTCCATCATAGGATTCCCTCGCTTGTCTTTTTTCCTCATCCTTTTCTCTCTATAAAATTTCCCTGGATTTTAAGATGGTTTCCGCCTTCTTGTTTGTTTATTATACCCAATTTCCTCTAATTTTTTTACAAATCCTTTCCACTACAAGATATTTTATAGAAAAATGTCAATATTTTATAGAACTTGGGAGGATTCTTATCTAGTCATTTCTTTCATCTACTTGTTTTTTAATTTAAGTCCCTCATCAAGATTGTCTCAAAAACAATAGACTGGCCGAAGCCAGTCCATCTTGTCCTTATTTTTTCAATTGTTGTAAATCATTTCCCGTGGCCTGTAAAATAGCTCCATAGGCCCAGTGGCTTTCTTTAACATCCTTAAAGGGGTTGATCCCATATTTTTTCACTAGGGGGGACTCCCCGTACATGCCCCGTAGGAGGACAATGGTACATTCACTCCGGGTCATGGTTTTTTCAGGATGGTAGAGTCCTTTTTGGTCTCCTGTAACAATGCCTTGGTCCTTTAAACTGGAAATGGCTTCATAGGCCCAGTAGTCTCTTTTCACATCGGGGAAGGCTGGGGTCATTTCCGGTCTTTTGACCCAGGAGTTTTTTTCTACAGTGGGTCTAAAGAGTTTGGCTGCTACAGCGGCAAATTCGCTCTTAGTAATTTCCCGATTGGGTTCAAATCTGCCTCCTCCAATGCCTTGCATATAACCTTGGTCTTCGACAAAGCCAATGGCTTCTCCGTACCATTTCCCCTGGTCCACATCTTTAAAGGAGGACATATAGGGAAGGCCCTTATTTCCCTTAATTTGATAGAGGACGGAGGCAACTTCTGCCCGGGTCATGGCCTTGTTGGGGGCAAAGCTGGTTTTGCTGGTCCCCTTCATAAAGGGAGGTTGGATGGCCTCCATACTTTCTAAAAGTCGAGGAAGTAAGTCTTCTAATTCCTTGTTTTCCAAGTTTGTTTTGACTTCTAAGTAGTCTCCCAGGGCAATCATAGCCTTTAGGCGACTGGCTTCTTCCAAGGGTCTATTTTCTATGGGCATGGCCTTGGCATAGGTTAAGAGATCTCTTAATTTTTCCAAGTTTTCTTCCAAGTCCTTTGAGGGTTTTTGGGGTTTTTCTTCTGAAACTTTTTCTTGGACCACCAGGTCCTTGGTTAGCTTTTCTTGCCCCTGAACTAGGGCTTCCACCCGAAGCTGGGTTCCCTTAGCTTGAGGATTCATAACAATTTCAAAGGTCCCTTCCTGGGAGGCATAACCTTCAGCTAGGAGGGTCTTGCCCTTGAAAATCCGTATCTTGGCCTTGGCCGGTCCTTGGCCCTGGAGGATGGTTGCATTTTCTTTTAAGGGGTCAATCCTTAAATCCTGTTTTTCCTTGGACGGTGTGGTCACAAGGTCTTTTTGGTCAGACTTTTCCTTGCCGGTCTTGTCCATATAATAGAGGACGTAGGTGTTTTTTAAATCGCCCTTTCCATCCATGTCTTTTTTCAGGCTGGTGGTAATATTCAGGCGAAGTTTTTCCCGTCCCTCTAGGATGTCCACCTGGTCTACGGTAAAATTGACAATATTTTTTCCGTCTAATGTGGAGGTGGTCAGTCGCCAATTTTTATCCTTCTTTAAGCCTTCCACTTGAACGTCTTGGACCTTGAGGTTGGGGTCCATCATCAGGGAGACGTTAAAGCTCTTGAGTCTTTTTTCATAGCCAGACTTCAAGTCTAAGTCAAAATTATAGGTCAGGGTCTGGCCTTTTTTTCCGTTATAAAATCCAGGTTGGATTAAGGTCGCCGATAGGTCTTCTGCAAAAATTGCTCCTGGAATGAGGACCAGGGCAAGGACCAGGAACAGAAATTTTTTTTTCATATTTCTTTCCTCCTAAAATTCAATTCCCTTTCTGGCCTTTAGACCTGCCTTGTAGTAGTGCTTAATTTCTTTCATTTCTGTCACTAGGTCGGCTAGGTCTAAAAACTCTTGGGGGGCATAGCGTCCCGTTAAGACCACTTC
Organism: Clostridiales bacterium SIT11; assembly: GCA_001299455.1. Lineage (GTDB taxonomy): Bacteria > Bacillota > Clostridia > Tissierellales > Peptoniphilaceae > Urinicoccus. Next base: position 965,014 of record CYUK01000003.1, read on the forward strand.
CATGGTCTTGGGTCTTTCCTTTACCATGTCCACAATCACTTTTGGATCGATTAACTTGTATTCACAGGCCACATTGATTTCATCAAAAATTAACAAATCAATAGAGGGGTCCTGTAAAAATGCCTTCATTTTTTCTAAACCTTCTTGGGCTAGATTTATATCTTCTTCTGTAGGATTTCTCCGAATAAAACAGTCCCGGCCAAATTGGTAGAGGCTTAATTTATCAAAATATTGGGGAAGCTTTAGTTCGCTGTAGTCCATGCCCTTAATAAATTGGCCAATGACCACTTTGTTGCCGGCGCATAGACTCCGGACAGCTAGACCTAGGGCCGCTGTTGTCTTTCCCTTTCCATTGCCTGTATATACCTGTACTTTTCCTTCCATGCCATCACACAACCTTTCTTTTATCCATTAAACCTCCGCATCAGGTCTTCCCTTTTCTTAATATTTAATTTTTTATAGAGACCTGTGAGGTTGTTGCGAATGGTTTTTTCGCTTAAATACATTCTACTTGCAATTTCTCTATTTGTTAAGCCTTCTAAAATTCCTTGAACTAACTTTTCTTCTCGAGGGGTCAAGTCCTGAAAGTCTAGGGGGATTTCCTTTAAGATTTCATCAATAAAGGCCACCACTTCTTCTTTTTCTGCATACAAAGAAAGCTTCTTCTTGGTCACTTGCCAAGAAAAAACAAAATAACCCTCTTTTTCCATTACATAGAGTGTCTCTTCTTCTCTGACTGGCTTGGTCCCTTGTACTGAGCTATGAATCCCCCGCTTAGTGAGTTCCAGGCATAGGCCTAGGGCAGGCAGGTAGGTCTCAGCAATAATCAGGGCTTCCTTAAATTGTTTTGACACTGTTGCGCTTAATAATTTCTACAGGTAAAAAGACCGTATCCCTCTTTAACTCTTGCTTTGCTTCGACACTCTTTAATAATTTTCTAACAGCAACAGCTCCGATATCGTAAAAAGGTTCCTTTACCGTAGTTAAACTGGGGCGAATAATTTCAGAAAGTTCTGTCCCACCAAAGCCACAAATGCTGATGTCATCTGGAACTCGAATGCCCCGGTCGCTTAATTCATTCATAAGATGGATGGCTAAAATATCTTGGGTGCAGAAAAGGGCCGTGTACCGCTTATCTTCAATGTCTTCAATAATATCTTCAATAACATCTTCCGCGGCTTCTTGGTCCAGGCCTTCTGCATAAATAATTTTTGCCTTTAAGTCGTTTTGTTGCATGGCTTCCCTGTAACCTTTGATTTTATAAGTTTCATTGGTCCTATCCATGTCCTTACGCAGGGCCACATAGCCAATTTTTTCATGGCCTTCATCAATTAAGTATTGGGTCATCTTATAGGTTGCATTTTTATTGTTAATGGACACAGTGGCTGCTTGGTCAATGGTGTAGAAACGATTAATGACCACATAGGGAATCTTAATTTGATCCAATTTATACATGAGCCGTTCATTTAAAATGTCGGAAATTAAAATAATTCCTTCCACTTGTTTTTGGCTAAAAAGGTTGGCAAATTTCATTTCCACTTCTAGGTCCCCATAGGATGAGGACAAGAGGATGTCGTAGTTAAACATCCGGCCAATCTCTTCAACCCCTCTTAAAACTTGGGATACATAGCCATTGCCAATATCGTTGACAATGACCCCAATAATATTGGATTTTTTGGTCACTAGGGACCGGGCCACTTCATTGGGTTTATAGTCTAAGACTTCAATGGCGTGGAGTACCCGCCTTCTTGCTTCCGGGCTTACAGGTTTTGAATCATTAATAACCCGAGATACCGTTGAAATAGATACATCGGCCATTTTTGCCACATCTTTAATTGTTGATGCCATCATTTCCTCCTTCACTAAACCAGCAGATTTAACCCCTGGTGGACAGCCGAAAAAGTCATGGGTAGGGGACCGTGTTTTTCCCCATCCACATCCACAATCAACCGACGGTCGCTGGACAAGGTAATCTCATCCGTTTGCAAATAAGTGACCCGGTCATGGTGGATATGCCGTCCAGTGGTAAATCTAGTTAGGATTTCTACAATTTCGTTGAAATCTACATTCTCTAAGATCAAGACGTCTAAAAGTCCATCTTGAATTTCAGCTGTGGGGGCTAAATTTTTAAAGCCTCCTACGGAAGTGGAGTTGGCTATAATAAAGAGCTTGGCATCTATTGTTTTATGAAAATGTTTGTTCTTCACATCTAATTTAAAGGTGGTTCGATTTTTTCGACCCATTCCTCCAACAAGTTCCCTTGCTCCTTCAATATAGTAGGCCATGCGACCTAACTTAGCCTTTTGTTCATCTGGAACTGTGTAGGCGATTTCGGTTAATAAACCGCCGGCAGCAACATTAATAAAGGCCCGGTCATTAGCTAATCCCATGTCCACTTTTTTTACTTTGTTTCTTTTAATCAGTTCATAAAAACCAGAAACATCCTGAGGAAGTTTTAGGAAAGATCCAAAATCGTTTACGGTTCCTGTGGGTAATATGGCCAGAGGGGTTTCCCTCTTCCCTTGGTAAATGCCGTTGACAACCTCGTTTAAGGTTCCATCTCCTCCAATACAAACCATGATGTCCTCTCCATGGTCTTCCTTGGCAAACCGGGTGGCGTCTTGGCTGGCCCGGGTAAATAAAATTTGAATATCCCAAGGATCCTGACTCATGTAGTTAATGAGTTGTCCTACTTTACTTAAGGCTTGTTCTCTTCCTGAGGATGGGTTGGCAATGATTTTGACTTTTTTCACTTGACCACTCCTCCTGTCTTCTTATTATACTCGCTGAATTCCCGTTTGTCTAGTAGGTAAAGGCTTTCCAATTCATGTTTTTTCCCGTTTTCCTCATGATCTTTTTAGGCTTTCCCTTTCTTTTCCCCTGAAAATTCTTCTATTTTTCAAGCTTTTCTCTTTATCTTATAGAAATTTTTCATTTTCCTTCATATTATACAAAGAATTTGTATTGTTTTCCCTTATGGAAGATTTTACTTTTCCTTTAAAAAAGCCCCTGACCATCCAGGAGCCCTTTTTCAGGCATAAAAATAAGAGTAGGCCGTCCCACTCTTATTTTTTCTTATTTAAAAAATACATCCCTTAAGGCATCAATGACTTCTCTTAAAATATAAAAGTAGTCAATCACATTATTTGCATTAATGGAAATGGTCTTGGCTGTATCTGAAATACTATCAGAAACATCCGCTAGAGTTGTTTGCACCTTTAAAGATGTGGTGTCCACCCGGTTACTTACATCGTCCACCGTATCGGATACCCTGGACAAGGTCTTGGATAGCCGCTCCACTTCAGGTTTTACTGTGGTCACCAATTGGTTGGCTTCTCCTGTAATAACCGCTGTGTCTGCAGAAATTTTATCTACGTTGTTGGTAATGGATGGAACCCTTTTTATGGTATCATTAATGGCTACTTCATTTTCTTCCAAGACATTTTTGATTTTTCCTGTGATTTGGAAGACATTTTTTAGAACCAGGGCCAGGTAGATTAAGGCCGCTGCCCCGGCAATATAAAGTAAAATATGAAGTAGGTCACTTACGCTAATGGTTGCAGTCAATGGAATCCCCCTTCAGTTTTTTACTTTGTTTCCTTTTCAATTTTTTTGGAAGATTTTTCTACTTCATCCCCTATTTTTTTAGCGGATTTTTCAGCTTCTTCCTTGACATCTTTTGCAGAATCTTTGGCTGTCTTTGCTACGTCCTTAGCGCCTTCTTTGACTTCTTCAGAAACATTGGAAAGTTCTCCCTTAATTTCTTCTCCGGAATCCCTTACAATTTCTCCAATAGCATTGGCCTTAGCCTTGGCAATTTCTACGTCATCCTTAAAGTCTTCTTTTTTCAAGGCAGCCCGTAGTTTTAAATCTTCGTAGGTTCCCTTTACAGCTTCGCCAGCTTCATAGGCTCTAAATTGTACTGTTTCTGCAGTGTCACGAGCCATTTCAGATCCCTTCCGGGCCATTTCTCTGGACTTGTCTGAAATTTCCGCTCTAGTTTCTTCACCACTTTGGGGAGCAAATAAAACACCTGCTGCAGCTCCTAAAATAGACCCTAGGGCAATTTTCCCAGCGGCATCTAATCTTCTTTTTCTTTCATGTTCACGTCTTTTGTCTTCAAAATAATCAAATAAGCTCATAGTCTTTCCTCCGTCTTTTTCTTTGATGAGATGAAATTCTTCTTGATTTATTCTTACCCTTCTCCCAGGTATTTAATCAAATTTTTCCTAAATTTCATAAAAACTTTCCCTCTTCCTGGCCTATTGCCCTGAAAAAGAGAGGAAAGTAGAGTATAATAAAAGTAGACTCTGACCTATAAAGGAGGTAGCCATGATTGATTATCACCTACATTCTCATTTTTCTGGAGATTCAGTGGAAGATATTGAAGCCTATATTGAAAGGGCCCAAGAATTGGGCATCCAGTCCATTGCCATTACAGACCACTTAGACCCCTTTCCAGATAAAACCCGGGACCTCTTCCTCTTTAACAAGGAAGACTATTTTAAAGAACTAGAGGAAATCCAGAGCCGTCATCCCAACTTTGACCTCCGTATCGGTGCAGAGCTGGGGATGATTCCTTCTTTAGTGGAAGAAAATCGGAAAGAAATGGCCAGGTACCCCTTTGAATTTATTATTGGATCTGTCCATTCTGTAGACTATCAAGACATTGGCAGCGGGGAATTTTTCCCTGGTAGGAGCCTGGAAGAAGCCTACCGCCTCTACTATGAAGCCATGCTGGACTGTGTCCGCCTCTATGATTTTTTCCATGTTTTAGGTCACATTGACTACATGGACCGGTATGTTTCCTATATTTCAAAAGATACCAAACCCCTAGACGACACCCGGTTTAAAGACTTAATCACCGCCATTTTAAAAGAAATTATCCGGACCGACCGGGGAATTGAATACAATACCGGCGGCTACCGGAAAAGCCTTGGCCATGGCCATCCCAAGGCTTGGATTTTGGAAAAATATTATGCCCTAGGGGGCCGCATCCTCACCCTGGGGTCTGATGCCCACCTAGTCAAGGACCTGGGGTCCAACTTTGACCAGGCCCTAGAAGAAATTAAAAAGGCAGGCTTTAAAGAAATCTTTTCTTATAAAGACGGAAACTTTAAGGGAGAAAGTATTTTATGAAAAAATTAGACTTTACAGAAATTGACAAGCCCCGGGGACACTATTTAGACGAGGTTCCAGGAAATCCCCGCTATCTCTTCACCACCAACCCGGCCTTTGTAGATTACCTAGATGCCCTGGCCGCCTTTGTAAATAGGGCGTCCTTTCCAGGCAATTCTTTGGAAATCTTTGACCAAACCAGGAAGTCCTGGATTCTCTACACGGAAAATAGGGAAAATATTTTTTATTTAAACCCCATCTGTATTGAAGAAAAAATCTACTTTGCCTCCCTGGACTTTTCTAAGCAAACCTTGGAAATCAAGGTCTTCAATCCAGATTCCCTAGAAGAAGCCTCCTGCTTTAAAGCTTCCTTTACCCCTGAATTAGCCGCTGACTTTGCCTTAATGGGCCCTGACCTCTGCCTCTATTCCAGAAACCAGAAAGAACAGGTTCACATTTACTATCCCTTTGAAGGACATTTTTTCCTGGAAGAGGATGCCTCTATCTCCTACTTTGATGGCCAGTATTTTTACGGCCACCGCTGGCATGAGGAAGAAAACGGAGACGATAACTACGATTTTTATGAATCCCTCCAAATCCGGGATAAAGAAGGTCAAGTCCAGTTTGAAAAACAAGGCTGCCTCTACCAACTCCTAGATGGAGACTTTGTCCTCATCTAATGTCCGCCTGTCCCCCTGTATTATAGAAAGAAGGCCCCTATGCCCGTTCAAAAATTATCTTTAAATTCATCCTCCTCTGCCCGCCACACCCTGGCCATCCTTAGCGGTAAGGGCGGCGTCGGCAAAAGTTTTGTCACCTCTTCCCTGGCCGTGGCCCTAAGACGCCAAGGCTACCGGGTAGGTATTTTAGATGCCGATATTACCGGCCCCTCCATCCCCAAGGCCTTTGGCCTGACAGAAGTCGCCCTGTCTGACGGGAAAAATATGATTCCCCTAGAAACAGAAACCGGCATTAAGGTCATGTCCATTAACCTCATCCTGGAAGACCCTTCCGCCGCCGTTCTCTGGCGGGCGCCTATTGTTTCCAATGCCATCCACCAATTTTATGAAAATGTCAATTGGGGCGATTTAGACTTCCTCCTGGTGGATATGCCTCCAGGAACAGGGGACGTGGCCCTGACTGTCTTCCAATCCTTAAACATTTCAGGCATTGTCCTAGTGACCACCCCTCAAGACCTGGTAGAACTCATTGTAGACAAGTCCTACAACATGGCCCGGCAAATGAACCTGCCCATCCTAGGTCTGGTGGAAAATATGTCCTACTTTACCTGCCCCCATTGCGGAGAACAAACCGACCTCTACGGCCCCTCCAAGGCCGCTTCCCTGGCTAAAAAATATGGCCTGGAAAAAACCCTCCGCCTCCCCATTGACCCCAACTTTTCTCAAAAAGTAGACGCTGGAAAAGTGGAAGAAATTCAAGTCCCCGGCATGGACACCTTTGTCCTGGGCATGGATTAAAAATTTATTTGAAAATAAAAATGTAGTGGCTTTTAGAGATATTTTCTAAGGACCACTACATTTTTTGTTTTTATCGATGCCAAAAACCTTCCTTTCTAAAAGGAAAACAGACCCTGGAAAAACCAGGGTCTGTTTCTATCTTATATTTTCTTAATTAATATTCGTCTTTAAAGGCTTCCTTCAAGGCTTGGGCCATTTCCTTACCCAGTTGATTTAAGGTTTCAATATCTGCTTCCTTGGGGTCTCCCATAACATTGGGTTGGGCTTCTAAAAGGTCCCAGCCACATTTTTCAGCAAAGGCTGCAAATTCTTTTTCAGCTCCTCCGCCCCAGGAGTAGTTGGTAAAGTAGCCTAGGGTGTGGTTTTTCATGTTTTGCTTAGTTAGGGTCCGGACAAAGTGATCCATAGGTGGGAAAAGACCTACATTGTAGGTTGGGCAACCCAGGATAATTCCCCGGTAGCGCCAGGATTCAGCAATTAAATTGGATAGGGGATATTCTGCAATATTCCGAATCCGGATATTTTTAATGCCTTCATTGGCCAGGCTCTTGCCAATCATTTCGGCCATTTTTTCTGTGTTGCCATACATGGACCCGTAGACGATTAATACGCCATTTTCTGTTTCTTGCTTGGACAGCTTGGCATATAGGTCAATAATGACTTCTGGATTTTTCCGCCAAATGGGGCCATGGTCTGGGCAAATCATTTGAATGTCCAGGCCAGCTAGCTTGTCTAGGGCACGAATGACTTGAACAGAGTATTTTCCAACAATGTTTGTATAGTAACGGATGGTTTCATCCTTGTAAAATTCAAAGTTAATTTCATCATCGAAAATAGACCCGTCTAGGGTTCCGAAGCCACCAAAGGCGTCTTGGGAGAAGAGGATTCCTGTGGATTTTTCATAGGCAACCATGGATTCTGGCCAGTGGACCATTGGCGTCATGTAGAAGGTTAAAGATGTAGATCCAATTTGCACTTCTTCTCCTTCTTTGACTTCGATAATATTATCTGTAATATGATAGAAGTTCTTTAAAAACCGGGTGGTCTTTTTATTTCCAATAATTTTAATGTCTGGATAGATTTCCAGTAAAGTCGGAAGAGAAGAGGTATGGTCAGGTTCCATATGGTTCACAATCACATAATCTAATTTTCTTCCATTTAAGACGCTGGAAATATTGTCTAAGAATTCTCCTACAGAGGGGATTTTAACGCAGTCTAAAAGACAGGTTTCTTCGCCTCCATCTAAGATATAGGAGTTGTAGGAAACGCCGTCTGGTAGGGGCCACATATTTTCAAATAAGTGGGTATAGCGGTCATTGACACCAATATAGGTGAGGTGGTCATTAATTTTGACAGTTAAGGGATTCATGGAGCATACCATCCTTTCAGTATTTTTTTATCTTAGTTTCTTATGTTCATTGTAACCTAAGTTTTGCCTTTCTTCAAGGAAAGTTTCCTTGCTAGACCTGGCCTAGAGGACTCTAGACTTCTTCATAATGGTCCAGAAAACTTTTCTTTTCTCCAGATTCTGTCCAGGAAATAATGGCGTCCATATTGACATTTTCTGCCGACCGAAAAATGGAAATATCCACATTGGGATTGTCTTCTTTCAGGTCTTCAATCAGTTTTTTCATTTTAAACCGGGTAGAAGACTCTTTCTTCTGGGTCACCTGGCAGGCACAGTCAATGGCTTCATAGCCTGTGGACTTTAGAAAGCGGATAATGGCCTCTTCCTCCACCAAGTACATGGGGCGGATGAGTTCCAAACCTTCAAAGTTTTTGGAGTGGAGCTTGGGCATCATAGTCTTGTAGTTGGCAGAATAGAGGACATTCATTAAAATGGTCTCAATGACATCATTAAAATGGTGGCCCAGGGCCAGCTTGTTACAGCCTAATTCTTGAGCTCTATTATAAAGATTTCCCCGCCGCATCCGGGCGCACATATAGCAGGGATTGCCTTCCTTGCTCATTTTATCCGCCACTTCAAAGACATCACTGTCGTGGATTTTCACGGGAATTCCCAGGCCCTGGCAGGTTTCCTCCACTTGGTCTCGAATTTCCGGCCGGTATCCCGGGTCCATGCAGATAAATTCCAGGTCAAAATTTTGTTTCCCATGGCGCTTGAGCTCTTGGAAGAGCTTGGCCAGGGTCAAGGAGTCCTTGCCGCCGGAAATGGCCACAGCAATTTTATCTCCCTCTTCCACTAATTTGTAGGTTTGGACGGCCCGAATAAAGCGGACCCAGATGTCCTTTCGATAGGTTTTAATGAGGCTTCGTTCAATTTCTTTAACGGATTTTTTCAAGCGTCCTCCTCCCCATCTTCCAGCAAGTAGAGGTAGTCCCCATAGCCTTTTTCTTCCATTTCTTCCTTGGGAATATAGGTGAGGGCCGCTCCATTCATGCAATATCTTAGGCCGCCTTGGTCTTTAGGACCATCAGTAAAAACATGGCCCAGGTGGGAGTCAGACGACTTGGACCGGACTTCCTTTCGGACCATTCCATGGCTTAAGTCTTTGACATAGTCTAAGTCCTCTTCGTCAATGGGCCGGGTAAAGGAGGGCCAGCCACAGCCTGGTTCATACTGGTTGCTGGTGACAAAAAGAGGCTTGCCTGAAATTTTATCCACAAAAATTCCCGGTTTTTGGACCTTGTAGTAGGGGCTGGAAAAGGGCCTTTCTGTTCCTTGTTCTTTCATCACGTAATAAGAAAGAGGGTCCAAGTCCAAATCTTCTTCCAGGGGTTTATCCGCCAAGGACAGGTCTACATGGCAATAGCCCAGGGGATTTTTCCCTAAATAATCTTGGTGGACTTCCTCAGCCAAGTAGAAATTTTCCAGAGGCTTATTTTCCACCTGAAGGGGCCTTTCATGCTTGTCTTGGAGCCGGTCCAGGGCCTCCTTGACCAGGTCCCGGTCCTCTTGTCTTGTAAAATAAACCCCGGTCCTATATTGGATTCCCCGGTCGTTTCCCTGTTTATTCAAGGATGTGGGATCAATAATCCGAAAAAGATGGGCCAAAAGACTTTTTAGGGAAACCACCTTTTCATCGTAAGTCAACTTTACAGCCTCTGCAAAACCCCGGTCTCCGGCACAGACATCTTGGTAGCTGGGATTTTCTCCCCGGCCATTGGCATAGCCTACAGCCGTCTTTAAGACCCCTGGGATCCTTTTAAAATAGGCTTCTACACCCCAAAAACATCCGCCAGCAAATACAATTTCTTTCATTTTTATCCCTCTTATCTTTCATCTATTACAAGTGTATTACATTTTTCTATTTCCCCGATTTTTCCCTTTTTCTTAAGAAAATATACGGTATAATGAAGGTATAGAAAATGAGGTGAACAGCGATGAAAAAGAAGTTCCTTTTTGTTCTTCTCATTCTCTCCCTGTGGTCCAACACAGTTTTTGCAAGTAGCAACATCAATATATATATTAACGGCCAACACTCTCCCGCCGTGCCCAGAGCCTATGTGGAAGATGGCCGCACCTATGTGCCCTTACGCTACATTACGGAAAAACTAGGATTCAATGTGGATTGGATTGAAGAGCAACAAGCGATTATCATCCAGAGAAAAAATTTTCCAACTTTAAAGTTATTTGTTGGTAAAAGCCATGCCCGGTTTGGGAGTAAACAAATCTACCTAGATGCACCTGTTCAAATCCGAGGAAACCGTGCCTTTGTCCCTGTGCGGTTTATTTCTGAGCAGCTTGGTTATTCCGTCTCCTGGGTTCCTTCAGGAAATAAAGTCTTAATCAATAAATAACTAGAAAATACGCCGGATATCGGCGTATTTTTATTTTACAAAAAAGAATAAAATCCCAGCTAGTGCCTGGCAAATCCCTAAAAGTAAGGACAAAATCTCCTTGTGGAGGTAGTAGTCTCTAAACCGTCCTCCTGCTTCCAGGACCAGGTAGAGGCCTAAAAGTAGGAAAAATAAACTATCCAGTTGTCCATAAATCAAAGACCGAAAAACCATGACCACTAGTAAAATAAACTCCAGGGCCTCCCCGACTTGCCGGCTTCCTTCCACGATACGTCCTCCTTTTTTTCCTTTCTTCTTATTATACTAGACTCGTCCTTAAATGAAAAGAAAAGACCCCTTGCCTTTTTCTTCAACTTCTTGTAAAATAGAAGTTAAGATATGGAGAGTTAGCTCAGCTGGTAGAGCACTACGTTGACATCGTAGGGGTCGCTGGTTCAAGTCCAGTACTGTCCACCAATTTGTAAATGGCTAGATTGCGATAAACTTGCAATTTAGCCATTTTTATTTTTTGATTTTCTATATGTTTGGTTATTTTTGGTTAAATTTGTATAAAGAACCCACCAGTTTATAATAAAAATTTAATTAGGTAGGATAGGCTTAAAAAAACCTAGTCGTCAATAATGATTCCTAGGCTTTCTTACTTATATATTTCTTTCCGATGTCCTACATTTAATGCAAAAATAATGAGCTTCCCATCATCTATTTTGCACAAAAGCCGATAATTTCCAATCCGGTATCTCCAAATATTCTTTAAATTCCCAGTTAAAGCCTTTCCAGACCTTCTTGGATCTTCACAATCCATCAAATTCTTTTGAATCCAGTCTTTAAGCATCATTTGCACCGACCGGTCCAGCTTTTTAAAGGCCCTATCAAATTTCTTATCTGTCCTCAACTTATAGGTCATAGGTCAAGCTCTGCAAATAATTCTTCGATAGGCCTTGTTTCTACTTCTCCCCTTACTTCTCTTTCTACAAAATCTTCTGCAAGTTTTAAATCAAATTCATCTTCAAGACGTTCTTCCATGAGCTTTTTAAACAAGGTGGACAAGGGTTGACCCATAATGTCTGCATAGGCAGAAAAGGCCTTTTCTTCTTCCTCATTCAGACGTACAGACACAGTTTTCATTTTCCTCACCTCTGAATACATTGTAATACATTTCCATATCCTTGTAAAGCCTAGCTCCCTAGAATTAGCCAGCCAAGACTACTTCTCCAAAATATGATGAAGACTTGTGGCCCATAAATCCAAAACAGATCACAAAAAGCTTTTTAAGGACTATGAAATAAAAGATTTTCTCTTACTGAAGGCGAGGCGAGAATGTGTCTCATCCCAACATTTTACAAAGAGCCAAAATAAAAGCCCCAAGTCAACTCCTATGAGTCGGCCTGGGGCCTTGCCAAAGAAAGAAGTCCTCTTACCGTCTTTCAATTCTTTGGAACTTGTCTTGAGTCACTGTATAACCGGCCAGGTCAATGTTGTAAGTTGTCTTGGTCCGGTCCATAGCGTGTCCTCGATAGAGCTTATCCCTGTGGAGGAAGGTGTTGCTTGCGCATAAAATATCCTCATAGCTCCACATGGATGGATTGATATCCTTATAGCTGATTAAGTTTTTACTGTTTCTTTGGATATAAGTCTTATCCAGGACGCGGTTAAAGGCCTTGTTGCTCACTGCGGCCACTTCTTGTCTTGGAATAAACTCATCCACCTTAAACTTCGCCAAACCTTGGTCATAGAGGGTCAACCAGCCAGCCTTGTAGGCCGCTTCGATTTCTCCTATGCCCCAATGGTCTGCCCGAACGCCCATGTGGTTGCCGTCTACGATATCCAATTCTTGGAACCGCCGCAGGGTGGCAATCCATTCGCCCCGGGTAATCTTCTTGTGAGGATCAAAATATCCTGTGTCATAGCCTCTGAAAACATCGGCTTGGGTGGTAATCCGGATGGCCTTGGCATACCATTCATTGCCTGTAATATCCTTATAGGACAGGGCATAGTTTGGATTAAACTTGTAGCCATCTTCCACTAGGGCATTGGCCAGGATTTGCGCTGCTTCGGCCCGAGTTAAGCCTTCTGTGGGTCTAAAGTAGTCGGCAAAACCTTGCATATACCAAACTTCCTTCCGGAAGTTCCGGTCTTTTACAGGCACTTCCACAATTTCCTTTTCGATAACCGTCACCGTTCCAGAAGGTCTTAAGGGTTGGAGGGTGCCCCCTGGTCCCGGAGTGGGTGGTGTCGGTGGAGTTGGGGGAGTTGGTGGTGTTTCTTGAATCTTTTGGTATTGAGCTGTAATCACTGTGTTTTGACTAAATATATCTCTGAGATAGTGATCCCATGCATTAAAGCCTTTTTGTTGTTCATAGCCTGGATTAGCCTTTACACTTGGTGCAGGTAATGTGACTTGAACTGTAGGATTGACCCAATACTTCACTGTTTCTGTGGCCGCAATAGTTCCGTGTGCACCTTGATTAAATTCCACTAGGACAAAATCAACCGGCACATTTTCTGGCTTGTCATTGCCTGGTTGTGGAATGACATTTTCTCCATTGTAAACATATTGTGCAATGTGCTCTGTGTCTGTACTATATGATTTTGCTATTTGTGGTGACCAAGCATCGTCTCCAGTCTTTTGGGCATAGCCTTCATTTGCTGTTACCGTTGGAGCTTTCAGTGATACAGTTTCATCCTTTAGTACCCAGTAGGTTTTTGTCTCTGTATCGGCTATCGTTCCATGAGCACCTGATTCAAAGGCTACTTTTACATAATTTTTCGTATCATTCGGATTGGTTGTCAAAACTTTTTCTAGATATTGAGCTGTGACTTCTAATTGAGCGTTGATTTCTGTATCTTCAGTCTTATCCCAACCTGTATGCTTCCAGCCCTTTTCTGCTGTTACACTTGGATGAGCAATATCCGAAAGTTTCTTTCCTGCTGCTAGATTAACCCAGTATTTTGTGGTTCCTGTAAGTGTACCGTTGGTTCCTTCTTTAAATTCTACTAAAACGAAACTATCAGGTACTCCTTCAGGCTTTTCTGTTCCTGTTTGCGGAATAATATCTTTTGAATATTGGGCTACAAGAGTAATATCTTCCGTAACTTTGTCCTTAGTTGGGTCAAAGACTGTATCTGTACCTTTGATTTTCCATCCTGCAAAGAAATATCCGTCTTTTTCAGGATTTTCAACTGGTGTTATTAATGCATTGTGTTTTACTTGTTGAGATGGAATGTGTCCGCCACCTTGAGTATCAAAGTTTACAGTGTGAACACCTGCTTCCCAAACAGCTGTTGCTGTTGTGTCTGCATTAATTGTGAATTTTTCGCCTGGCTTATAAGTTTTATCGCCTATCTTCCAACCTGTTAATACGGCATTATCTTTCTTTAGATCATTTCCACCGGCAATAGTTATTTCTGTACCAATGTCGTAGGATAAAGCTTCTGGAACTGTTCCAGTTGTAGCATCATCAGCCTTATAAGTCATAGTAACTTTGTTAATCTTGAAAGTTGCTACATATCTCTTATCTGTTTTAATTTCTTCGTTTTCGTCAATCTTTTCTAACCATTTATCAAATTTGTAATTATCATTTGGATTTGGTTTAGGAATTGGAAGTTCTGTTGAACCTACTTTAATATTCTTTTCAGGGTTTACATAGTAAGTCTTATTTCCACCTTCTAAACTTCCATTTTCATCGGCTGTGAATTCAACCTTTACATAGCCTTTAGGTTGGTCAACATTATCTCCACCTGGAACAACATCTTTAAGTTTTACAAAGTTGAATACAAATTTTGTATCTTTAGTGAAGATATCATCTAGATTTTTGTTATCGTCGTTTGTCCAAGTTCCACCTTTTGCAGTATAACCTACATTTGGATTCTTAGTAATTGCATCAGCTCTATCTGTTAAATTAACTTCCATATTCGGATTTACATGGTAACTTGTTGTTCCAGATAATGTTCCATTTTTATCAGCCACAAATGTTACTGTTATATAACCTTCAGGCTTTGTTTGGTCTCCTGGAATTACATTATCCAGTTCCGTATATTGTGCTGTGATTTTTGTATCTTTAGCAAATGTTTGAGTTAACTCTGCATCCCATTTATCAAATTTATATCCAACATTTGGCTTAACTGTTGGTGCAGGTACTGTCACTTTTGTATTTGGTTTTACATAATAAACAGTTTTTCCGCTTAATTCGCCATTGGCGCCCTTATCAAAAGTTACTGTGAAATAGCCTACTGGCTTGTCTGAACCGTCAGTTTTTTCTTGAGGAATTACATCGCCCTTTTCGTTGTAAAGAGCTTTGATTATATCCTTATCTTTGTATTGGATAGCTTTGTTTATCGAAGTATCCCAATCTGCAAAGTTATATCCAGTATTTGGTGTAACTTCTGGGTCAAAACCTTTTAATACAACTGCCTTATTAGGATTTACATATACAACTTTTGTTGTATCCGTTGAATCTTTTATCTTACCTTTTGCTTCTGTTGAAAATGTTACAGTAATATAGCCTTCTGGTTTTTCTGATTCATCATCTTTTGTCTTTGGAATTACATCATCAATTGGAGCATATTTTGCAGTTACTGTTAAATCTTCAGTTATAGATTGAGTATCTTCTTTGTCCCAACCAGTAGCCTTCCATCCAGTTTCTGGACTTACTGTTGGTTTGACTATTTTTGTATGTCCAAGGGTTATATTTGCCTTAGGATTTACATAGTAAGCTGTTTGTCCTTCTATCTTTGTTCCATGTTCACCCTTCTCGAATGTCACTGTTACATAGCCATCTGGTTTAGGATTTTCATTTCCTTGGTCATCCGTTGCAGGAATAATGTCATCAAGTTTTGTGAAAGTTCCCTTAACTGTTGTATCCACTTCATATTTAGTTTCAACTCTTGTGTTTTTATCCCAAGCATTAAATTTATAACCAGTTTCTGCATTAGTTGTTGGTGGATTGATTGTTACTTGGCGATTCGGATCCACAAAGTAGGTGATAGTTTCTCCATCAACAATCTTTCCGCCTTCGCCTTCAATGACAAAGGTAACTGTCTTATAGCCTTCCGGTTTTTCTGTATCGTCATCTTTCGTCTTCGGAATGACAGCTTTAAGTTCATTAAAGCTTGCAGTAATTTTTGTTCCATCTGCCTTATAAACTGTTGGGATTGTTGCGTCCTTATCCCATGCTCCAAATTCATAACCAGTGTTACCAACTGCTTTTGGTGGATTGATTGTCACATATTCATCTGGATTTACATAGAATTTTGTGACGCCTTCAAGCTTACCGTTAGCATCAGCTACAAATACTACTTCCTTGTAGCCTTCTGGCTTAGTATTTGGTGTTCCATCCTCTTTCTTTTCTGGAATAACATTATCAAGTTTTGTTGATAAAGCTTTTACAACAATATCAGCATTCGTTATTTCAAGTGTGTCTTCTTTATCCCACTTATTAAACTTATAACCTGTCTTTTCTGTTACAGTCGGTTTAGCAAGTTTTCCTAAAGTGATTCCTGCATCTTTCTTTACATAGTAATATTGTACCTTTGATAGAGTAAGCCCATCATCAGCTTCAAACTTAACTCTTACATATCCATCAGGTCTTGTGATCGGTTCATCAGGATTGTAAGGAATGATGTTCTTTACATTATCATACTGTGCTGTAATTGTTGTTGCTTCTGTAAACTTAGCCTTAATTGTATTTGTCCAAGTTCTTTCAGGATTTTCATCTGATTTCCAATCCTTAAAAGTATAAGCCTTAGCTTCTTCTGTAGCTGTTTTATCTACAGTCTTACCAACTGGGTTATCTACTGGAATAGTAACTTCTTTACTTGGGTTTACCCAGAATGTTTTTGTAAATTCAGTTGTTGCCTTGTCTGTTGTCTTTACGATAACTTGTACAAAATTATTTGGCACAGGTGGTTTCTTATCTGGCTCCGTTTGTTCTACTACATCTTTTGTAAATCCTGGAGAAATAACTGTGTCTTCTGTAAATTTATGACGCTTAGCAAAATCATAAACTCCATTTTCATTTTGTGCGTCCTTATCTGCTGACCAATGTGTAAAACCTAAATCGGCTTTTTCTTCATCTGTCAATTGAATTTCAGGAATTTCCACCCAAGCCTTTGGATTTACATAGTAAATCTTAGAGTCTTTTTCTCCAGGTTTTCCTGTAGGATTTACTGTAACTTTTACATAGTTTCCAGTTATATCTGCTAAGTCGCCACCAACTGCAGTTGCATCTTTTAAAACTTTTGGCATTGCTCCCGTTGTAAGAGCTTCGTAGACATTTTTGTAAATTTTTACTGGAATTTCGATTTCTTGTACCGAATTATCTGCAAATTTTACTTTTGCCTTGAATTTTACAGTTCTTACAAGTTCATCTGAGTCAAACTTTCCTAATTCTTTTACTTTTTCATAGATATCATTTTGAGTAAGCTCTTTTCCGTTTTCATCAACGATAGTAACTGTGGCATCTTTTGGCAAATCACTTTCAGTACCATCTTTATTAACCCACTTAACTTGTGCCTTTAATTCATCAAGACTTGGTGCAAAGTCATTGGTCCAATTTCTATCAGGATCTTTATAGGATTCTGTTCTCACAAGTTCATTTACCTTTACTCCTGACCAATTGAAATAAGCTGTAAAAGTATAATCTCTATCTATGATTGTATTACTATTTAGAAGTTTTTCCTCGTCCCACTTAGTAAATTTCTTTCCTGCATCTGGAGTGATATAATACTTGCCTTCAGCTTTTGTTTCGCCTTTCTTCACTTCTTCTGGAACTGGAAGATTATCTGATTTTAGTCCAACGATTACATCATAATAAAGTTCCTTAACTGGATTGTCTTTATCATCTGTGAAGTTTCCGCCATCATCTGCGACAAATTTTACTCTTACATAGCCATCTGGCACGGGATCATCAGGATCTTTTACTTCAATTACTCTTACGTCCTTGTAGAAGAAATTAATTTCATCAAGTCCACTTTCATTGATACCAGCAAAGGTATCTGTGTCTTCATAAATGTCAAAGAAAACTTGTTGTTGTGGTTTGTCATTTAGAACCCAACCAGGAATTTTTCTGTAGTTTCTGGCATCGTAATGACGCTTGCCGTTTACCACTGTCTCATTAGGAATAATGGCGTATTTTTCCTTGATTTCTTTAAAGGCAGTCTTATTGTCTGCAAGAAGTTTTTTATAAGCCTCACTCTTTTCTTCTGGAGTCATAGAAGTGTTATTTTTGATGGTTTGATAAGCAGCCTTAGCATTTTCCATAAAGGTTTCAACTGCTGCTTTGCCCCTATCATCAAGATAATTTACATCATAGACTCTTTCTTTAAACGGTCTGTAGAAAAATTCAAAGCGATTGTTCTTTGCTTTAGGATTATCTACTAAATCTCCTGTTTCAGGATCTGGGATTTTTTCTGGCTCAACTCTTAAAATTTGGTTGTAGGAGTTATCCCTATTAGTTTCATCCTTATAAGTTTTATAATCAGTATTTGCATTGTAAAGAGCTTCCCACTCAGCTTGTGGAACTAAGAGGTACTTGTCCCCTTGCCGACTGCCAAGGCCTGTTGTATAGGACCCAACTCTTTTGTTATAGAGATTTTGTACTTCCTTAGATGTTTCATTATAACCTGCATCTAAGAAGTGGTGGATAGCCTTAACTGTTATTAGGTCTTTTTTGTTCCAAATTGCTCTAAGGTGGACATTGCCTACAACTTTATTGCCAAAGTGATACATTTCAGGAACTTTATACAAGTTCTTGTAACTTGTATCCTCTGTTGTGGTGTCATTGCCATTTTCATCCTTTGTATATCTTACAAATTCCCAACCAGCAAAGTTGTAGCCAGGTCTTGTTGGTTCAATAGTATTCTTAACTGCATCTTTAGGCTCTTTAAGAATCATCTTGTGAACAAAATTAAAGGTGTTAGGTTCTCCATTTACTTTTTCTGGATAAGTGTGACTTACACCATCTATTTCAAGTTTTTTAGATTCATCAGAAATATTTTTTGTGCTTAAATCTCTTAAACTTCCGCCATTTGGATCAAATTTTACCTTCCAAATTGTCTCTGGTTCGCCCCACTTGGCATAGAGAACTTGGTCGTAATGAAGTTTTGTTTCATTGCCGACTTTTACCAAGTTTTCACCGGCAGGATCTAGTGCCCATCCTAGGAAGCTCCAATCCTCTGGCACCCAAGCTGGTCTAGTAGGCACATGGCCTGTATCTAATTTCAAATCCTTTAGTGGCAATTCATAAGGCACATCTAAAATATTACCTGCGCCATATTCACTGTCATTTTTTACCGTCTTAGGGTCGTTGTTTAATTTTAATTTGTACTTGTTACGAGAGTAGTTTGCGTAATTGTAGGCATTTTTACCTCCAAAGGATTTTCTGCCCCAAGGAAATTTGTCGATGTATTCTATCTTATCAGCATCACTTCTGAAAGGTGTCTTTGCATTTCTCTCTGCATTCAATTCATCAAAAGTTTTCTTTACGTCCCCACCTTTTTTATTTCCTATCCATTCTGCAAACCTAGTAGGTTCTTTAAGGGTAAAGCCTTGAAGATTAGGCAAAATGAAAGCATAACCAACTATTGCATTAGTATCACTCTTCCAATAGGAAAGGTCATAATCGATTTGCTCATTTCCTTCGAAATCATCCTTGATAATATCAATGTGATGGATAATGGATTCATCGTAGGATGTCGCTGCCATAGAAATCTCATATTTGCCCCTATCTTTAGTTTCATTTTCTCCTATAGGTATTTGATTTCCATGACCATTCCCTTGATAGTTGGAACCATCACCCATAACGTCTTCACTGTCAATAAAATCTTCCGCACTTAAACGATAGGGTGGCGTGTCACGGAAAATTAGTATTCCTGGTTCATTAACATTAATTGTCCATCCTATTGGACCCATGTCTACACCTGGTACACTACTTGCAGGCGGAAGGCCTGAAATTTCCGCATCCCTTGGCCATATTTTATCTAAACTTTGGTTGAAGCGAGCCCTTACTTTATAAGGAGATCCTTTTGTCCCTATGACTTTTCCATTTCTTGTTATAGTAGGCCAGTAGCTAGACGCTGGATCCCATCCCTCTTCATTAGCAGCTGTAAAGTAAAGGGTGTAGACTCTTCTGTCGTAATAGACATTGTAGACAGTCTCCCCTGTTGAGGATACGGATTTTTGAACATTAGGATCCTCTTTTGAAGCATTTTGCTTCTTAGTCAAATCTTCATTGAAGAAGTAATATCTTTCAAATTCCTCTTTATCATCTTGAGCCTTTTCCAAACGTCCATCATTTAAGTCTGGGAAGTTAATTCCATGTATATCCAAATTAGTAAGGTCTGGAGTAGAACCTGTATCGACATTATCTATTCTTCTTGCGCCGATAAAGTCGTAACGATCACGCAAAGGAAGGGTGTCGTCTTGGTCATTGTAATCTGTTTTTTCAGTCCAAAATTGAATTACATAGTCTGCTTTAGGCTTGTCAGTCCACTCTGCAGTAAAGCTAAGAGTTTCTGCAGGCATGGCATATTTTATACCAGCTTCAAATTTTCCACCTGGTTCAAAGTCTTCTTTGGTAATAAGAGTGTCTTTAGTAAGAGTTTGTTTTTCTCCAGCTTGGTCAGTATAAGTTATATCCTTATTTGCCTTCCAACCTTGTAAATTTGAACCCGGCTTTTCAATATCAAAGTTTAATTTTGGTATTGTTTGGCCATAGATAAGAGTCATTCCAGGCAGTTCAGTTCCACCCTTGGAATCAAATTTCACGTCATAAATAGCACGGTTATAACGCATTTCTATTTCAAAATTAGCTGAATTTTGTGGGACTTGAGTTGTGAGGACATTGACTTCAGGAACGTAACCTTTAATCTGTTCGCCTTTTAAGGCATCTATAGTTACAGATGTTCCTGTAACACCAGTTTGGTATGTGTAAATAAAATCAGTATCCCCATCTCTATATCCATATTCATTACGATTTTCAAGTTTTTGGAAAGTGTGTTTTATCTTTATTGTCCCTTGTTTTGCCTTATAAAGATAGGGATGTTGACCCTTATATTCATCTCCATCTAAGTTTCCTTTTTGCGCATTTTCTTTAATGTAGTCATAATTTACAGTAAAGCTTTTTGTAGGTGCAGTATAGCCATCTATTCCTGGCAAATCTATTTTTTTGTTTATCTTAGATTTTTCTGCATCTGTAAGAACTTTTTGTCCTGCATTGCCATCTAGGTCAGTGTATGTGTAGTCTTCATCACCGACAGTAGCTATATAGGGTTGGTAGCCAATAATTTCCTCATCATTTCTAGGAACCTTATAATCTGCACGCATGGTATAGAGCTTTGGCATTTCAGGATTTTTTACAACATCCTCTGCCGCCTTTCCCTTGGTCTGTGCTACTGTCAAAGGCGTTTTGTTTAAGTCTTGTTGTGATTTAATTGATGTTTGATCATAGTTTACTTGCGCCAAACTCTGGAAAGGAAGTGCAGTAATAAGCATAATCATTGCCAATAATCCACAAACACTTTGTTTTACAAATTTTTTCAAGTCTTTCCCACCTATCTTTCTTTTGCTTTCTTTTGATTTTGTTACTCTACACAAATCGTGTATACTTGCTTTTCTTCTCCTTATCTTTTTTAAAGATACTTCCATTTTTAGGTCTATTTCTCTAGCCTTATTGTAATGAATTTTATACATTTTTTCAAGATATTCTCTCATCTTCCTATGGGTTCTTTCATAAAATTAAAGTCCGTTCCATAGCCTTCTTATTTCTTAAGGAGATAGCCTTAGAAGAAAGATTCTCCAGCCCGTCCCGGCAGGGCTTTTTGCGTTTTAAACTGTTCAAATATTTATAGAGAATCCATGCCTACAAATTTTATTTCTGCAAGACTTTAAATTGATAGATCTTTCTGTTATAACCTAAATAAAAAATACACCCTTGTCGTGGGTGACGAAGCTTTTTATAGACTGGACTATGAGCAAACCATTGAAATCCTATGACGTGCAAATTGAAATACTCGTATCCGGAGGCTTTGGCATTGAGAATCCGGATGAGGCTAAGATTATTTTGTCACAAAGCAATGATTATAACCTGAAAAATAATTATAATACTCCGTGCTCAGGATGAAATTATATATTCTTTCACATCTTCTTAAACTAGGTAATCTTTCATCTTCATTTCCTATATTTTGAAAGTCTTTACTTGTTCATTGTACAAATAACAACTCTTTTCCATCTTTTTCAGGATATTTTTATGATCCAAGTCTTCCTCTATATATTAATTTGTTATAATGAAATGAGATATGAAAGGAGGTTGTCATGGACAAAATTTTGATTGGCAAAGGGAATAGGGAAAATTATATTCTTTTAAATAAAATGAATCGGCACGGACTAATCAGCGGCGCTACTGGAACTGGCAAAACCGTCACTCTAAAGGTGCTTACGGAAGGTCTCTCTGACGCTGGGGTTCCAACCATTCTTGCGGATGTGAAGGGCGATCTTGCAAATATTTCAAAGCCTGGCGAGATGAATGACAAATTAAATTCAAGGCTTGAAGAACTTGGTATTTCTAATTTTGATTTTAAAAATTATCCCGTAAATATGTGGGATATCTACGGCGAAAAAGGAATTCCACTTCGAGTTACTGTTTCAGAGATGGGGCCTCTTATGCTGGCAAATATTTTAGACCTAAACGATACGCAGACTGGGGTTTTAAATATTATTTTCAAAGTTGCTGACAGCGAGGGTCTTCTCTTAATCGATTTAAAGGATCTTAAACAGATGATAAATTTCGTCGGTGAAAATAGGGACGAGATTAGTAGGACCTACGGCAATGTGGCGAGTCAAAGTCTCTCTGCCATTTCTAGAAAACTTTTGTTGATTGAAGATGCCGGTGGAAATTTATTCTTCGGAGAGCCTGCGATAGATATCGGCGACCTTATTAGAACAGACCCAAGTGGCAAAGGTGTGGTCAATATTTTAAATGCTAGGAAATTGATCTCAAATCCACTTCTCTACTCCATGCTTCTTCTATACTTGCTTTCAGAAATCTACGAAAACTTCCCCGAGGTTGGAGATTTGGACCAACCTAAGCTTGCCTTCTTCTTTGACGAAGCGTATTTACTATTTAACAACACGCCAAAAATTTTACAGGACAAGATTATCCAAGTGGTTCGTCTCGTGCGCAGTAAAGGGGTAGGCGTCTTCTTCATCACGCAAAATCCTCTCGACGTGCCGGAATCCATTTCGTCACAACTTTCCAACAGAATCGTCCATCAACTAAGGGCTTATTCTCCAAAGGAACTAAAGGCGATAAACGCTGTTGCAGACACCTTTAGACAGGATGAATCCATGGATATAAAGGAAGAAATCATAAATCTTAGGACCGGAGAAGCCTTGGTTTCATTTGCCGATGAAGGTGGTGCACCAACTGTAGCAGACAAGGCACTGATCCTTCCGCCCCACTCATCCTTTGCGACACTCACCGATGAGGAGTATAGAGCCTTGGTTGATTCTTCGCCACTTTATACAAAGTACAAGAAAGCAATTGACAGAGAATCCGCCTACGAAATTCTTTTAGAAAGAATCGAAAGAGAAAAGTTGGAAGCTGAAAAAGAAAAATCAGAAGCCGAAAGACAGAAAGAACTTGAAGCTCAAAGAAAAGAATTCGAAAGAGCACAAAAGTCCAGCCGCAGCCAAAAGACTTATATTGATAAAGGCATCGACTCCATGCTCGGCACCCTTACGAGAACCATTGGTCGTGAAATCGCAAGAGGCCTCCTGGGTTCCATGAAAAAAAGAAGATAAGATAGAAATCCCCTCCTTACTGGTTTGTCCAGTAAGAAGGGGATTTTTCAAAACCAAGCTCTTTATTTTATATCTATATTGAACCATCTCTATCCCAGAATCTATGTTGAGCCAAGTTTTCAATAAATTCATCTATTTTTTTCATGTCCTTACTTACAATGACACCTGGAGCTTCTTCTTGATCCTTATCTAAGATTCCTTCAGAATCCCCTATAATCCAAATAGGTTTGTAGTGTTTGAATGTTTCATCTGCAAATTCACCAATGTTTTTATTGAAGTCTTTGGATGGTTTTTCTGGTACAACCACAATTAGAGCATCTTCTAAAACTGGATGGACTGTTTCATACCTATGGGCAACCATTTGTCCGTCCTTAGTGTCTTGAAGGTTTCCTTGGATAATTTCAGCCTTGGCCTTAGAATCTTTAATCTTTTCAACCAAGGATTTAAAGTCAAAGTCGTCGTCATTATCAGAATAAATTCCAACCTTTAAAGTATCTGGCTTAAAGATTGTGTTAGCTTGAGCAAATTCTGGCATTTTTACCTTTTTAGCTTCCTTACTTGGTTTAACTCCAACAGGGTCGAATCCACGGTCAGCATCTGGTTTATCAGCGCCAACATTTTTAGCTATTTCTTCTGCCATCTTTTGATCTACATTGGCAAACATATCTACTACATTTTGCCTTATTTCTTCTCTTTGAACCTTAGATAATTCAAAAGAGAAAGCATTTATAATATGCTTTTGTTCAACTTCACTTACAGACTTATAAAAGGCTGTGGCTTGACTAAAGTGGTCTCTAAAGCTATCATCTCTAGCCTTTATAGCCTTGCCATCAATCTTTTCTTGGTAGTGGTCATAGCCACCGTCTTCAGGGTTTTCATAATATGGAGATTGGTCATCAATACTTGATTTATGGTAGGCTACAGGCCCTTTATTTATCATGTGTTGGTGCCAGCCATCTCTTTGGTTGTTATGAACTTCAGCTATAGGTCTATTTATAGGAATTTGTGCAAAATTTGGTCCGCCGAGTCTTAGAAGTTGGGTATCAGTGTAGGAAAAAAGTCTGCCTTGTAATAGTGGATCATTTGTAAAATCAATTCCAGGAATAACATTACCTGGGTTAAAGGCAACTTGCTCAGTCTCAGCAAAATAATTATCTACATTTCTATTAAAAATCATTTCACCGATTTTTATCTTAGGAATGTCCTCTTCTGGCCAAACTTTAGTAGGGTCTAGGATATCAAATGGGAAGTCATGTTCCTTTTCTTCTGGAAGTAGCTGAACGCAAAAATCCCATACTGGATACGAGCCTTCATCAATCGCATCATACAAATCTTTTCTTTGGCTATCTGGGTCATTACCTGATACCTTTAAGGTCTCATCCCATACTCTTGAGTGAACACCTAATTGTGGATTCCATTGGTATCTAACAAAGGTTGCCTTGCCATCCTTATTTATCCATCGAAAGGTATGAACAGCAAAGCCATCAATCATACGGAGGCTTAAAGGAATTGCCCTATCACTCATTTGCCACATAACCATATGAGCTGATTCTTGATTACGAGTCACAAAATCCCAAAAAGTATCGTGAGCAGATTGAGCTTGGGGAACTTCTGTATCTGGTTCTGGCTTTACTGCATGGACAAAGTCAGGAAACTTTATAGCGTCTTGGATAATAAATACTGGCACATTATTACCAGCTATATCGTAGTTTCCATCTTCTGTATAAAATTTAATAGCAAAACCACGTACGTCACGAGGAGTATCTGTAGAACCTCTAAATCCTGCTACAGTAGATATCCTTGAAAATAGAGGAGTTTGTTTATTGTGACCTGAAAATAGACATGCTTTTGTATACTCACTCATATCCTTAGTAGATTTAAAAATACCATGGACCCCCACACCTCGAGCATGGACAATTCTTTCTGGAATCCTCTCATGATCAAAGTGCATAATTTTTTCCCTAAAATGAAAATCTTCAAGAAGACTAGGTCCTCTACTACCAGCCTTAAGTGTAAACTCATCTTCAGCCATCTTAAGACCCTTGTTCGTAGTAAAAGCTTTACCCTTGTTATCAACCTTGTTTTTCTCTAGATCTTTAATCTTGTCATTATCCTTAACAGGATCAACCTTCTCAGATCCATTTGGTGTTAAAGGTGCTTTAATAAAATCGTGCCTGTTCTTATCTTTTTTACCTGCCATTTTGACCTCCTACCATTTTCTTTAAATCCTAAATTCTTTCTTATGCAAATTATACCCAAAAGCTATCTATAGTAAATCATTAAATATAAAATAAATCTAGACTCTTCCTTTTGACATCAATACGACACTCTCCACGTGGCTTGGGTGGTCAGTATGGATACATTTTGATATTTTTTAAAAGCCTCGTATGTGGGAATACGTCCATTCATTACTTTATTATAAACCACTCTAAATATCTTTGTCGTTTCCATGCCTACAAATTTTATTTCTGCAGAACCTTCAATGAATAGATCGTTCTGTTATAACATATGAAGAAGAAATTGGAATACGATCAACTAGAGGTTTGGACATCAATCATCCAGAAGATGTGAAGATTATTTTATCACAAGTTAATTATTTAACCTCACCCAATGCCTATAAAACTCTATTTTTAGATAATACATTTTCTAATTCTAATGAGGAAGAAGATGTATATAAAGCTGGGTGTCGTTTTGAAGAAATTTATGCCTTTATGAAATGGATCGTGCATTAAAAGAAGTTGTTTTTCTTCTCCACTCCCTTTTGAGAAACTTCTAAAAACATCCTATGCTTTTCATTTTAAGGAAAATTCAAATGGGTCTTAAGAAAAGATGGCTTAGCAAAGCAAACTGACTTTAGAATTGTGCGTAAAGAAGATATTATTGAACAATAAAACATCCTTGGAAGAGTTTATAAGTTTAGCCCATTCTGCCTAGATTCATTTGACAATTGAATATATGTAAAAAAGCTATATCTTCCTATCGGCATTCGATTTATAAGTCTCTAGCAGATAGGAATTATAGCTATTGAAAATAATTATTGGTTTATTCAAAAATCAACTTCTATTTTTCATTCAAACTAATTTCATTTTTCTTAATTCTAAGGCTTAAATCCTTAATATTTTTTTCTATTTTAGATATAATTTCCCTAAAAACCGCATCATCTTGACCTGTTGGATCTTCTAAATTCCAGTCCTCTGTATATTGATTATCTACAATCGGACAAACTACATCACATCCCATAGTAATGGATATATCAACATCTGGCAGGTCAGAAATCAGCTTTGAATATTGAGTTTTCTCCATATCGATATTGTATATATCTTTCATTAATCGGACAGCATCTTGATTTATTTGGTTTTTTATTTGGGTTCCAGCTGAATAGGAGTCAAAGACATCTGAAGCATATTTTTTCCCTAGAGCTTCTGCAATTTGGCTCCTACAGCTATTATGCACACATATAAATGCAACTTTTGCTTTTCTCATTTTAATTTATACCATTCTGTTCTAATAATTCTTTCACTTCATCTTTGTTTAAAACTTTGCCATAGGATACAACTTTTTCGTTTACAACTAATGCCGGAGTAGACATAACTCCATAACTTGCGATTTGAGAAAAGTCTGTAATGTGGTCTATTTTTTCTTCAACATTAAGTTCAGCGAGAGCTTCCCTGGCTGATTTTTCTAAAGCAAGGCATTTTGAGCAACCAGAACCTAGTATTTTTATCCCCTGCTCTTTTTTCTTTTCTTCTGCTTTTTCTATATTCTCTGACGAGTAATTTACATCACAACAACTTGTTTCTTTAACTTCCTTATTATTAACAGGTTCACAATTGCCTCCACAAGTACAATCCTTCTCTCTTTTTTCTTTCTTACCAAATAATCTCATTTTTTCCTCCTTAATCCACACCTATTGTTTTCACAACAGCATATATTTTTTACTTTCTACTTCATAGTTTCATTTTACTTGCCCATTAAATTAAAATAGGGCTAAAAATGTTAAATAAATATCCTACAACAATGATACCAAAAATACAAATTCCTATGAATAGAAATAAAAGCTTTGGTTTAACCGCTTTTTTTAACATAATCAATGATGGTAGGCTGAGTGTTGTTACTGCCATCATAAAAGATAGGACAGTTCCTAGTTGAGCGCCTTTTGCCAATAGAGCTTCTGCTATTGGTATACTTCCAAAAATATCAGCATACATTGGTACTCCGATAAAAGTTGCCAAAACTACTCCAAGTGGATTCTTGCTGCCTAAGATATTTTCCACCCAAGTTTGAGGAATCCAATTGTGGATCAATGACCCTATGCCCACACCTACTAAAATATAAGGGAAAACTTTTTTGAACGTGTCACTAACTTGCGTTTTAGAAAAATCAACCCTGTCTTTTAATGTTAAGCTTGGAGAGCTAATATCAACTTGACTGGCATTTTTTATAAAATCTTCTACATACCTTTCCATATGCATTTTTTCGATGAGGCTCCCACCAATTACAGCAATAATTAGCCCGAAGACGACATATGCTAGAGCTATTTTGCCTCCAAAGATACTCATAAGTAAAATAAGGCTACCCAAATCAACCATTGGAGAAGATATTAAAAATGAAAAACTCACTCCAATAGGCAAGCCAGCACTTGTAAAGCCCATGAATATGGGGATTGAAGAGCATGAACAAAAAGGTGTTACGGTGCCTAGTAAGGCAGATATGATATTTGCCCCTAATCCATCAAAACGCCCCAGAATTTTTTTACTTCTTTCAGGTGGGAAATAGCTTTGTATATAAGAAATGATAAAAATCAACACGCAAAGTAATATTGTAATTTTTATAACATCATAGATGAAAAATTGTACGCTTCCTCCAAGTTTTGAAGTCATATCAAGGCCAAGATTTGTTAATACTCCTCCTATCAATTCATTGAGCCATTTCATTCCTAGAATTTGATCTTGAATAAAGTTCCACATCTCTAACCTCTTTAAATTTAAGATTCTTGATTTTCTAAAAACCAGTGTTTTGTATTATTCGCAATATTTACTAAGAATAACATAACTGGTACTTCAGTAAGAACACCTACAGTGCAGGCTAATGCAACTGGTGAATCTATCCCAAATATTGCTATTGCAACAGCTACAGATAATTCAAAAAAATTTGAAGCTCCAATCATGCCTGCTGGTGCTGCTATTTCAAAGGGTAGGCCTACTTTTTTGCTTAACCCATAGGCTATAGTAAAAATTAGGAATGTTTGAAGGGTAAGGGGAATAGCTATCAATAAAATATGAAATGGGTTTTCTAAAATTACATTTGCTTGTGAAGAAAATATAATGATTAGGGTCAATAGTAGTCCAACTGTTGTCATTCCGTCAAATTTACTTAAAAATTCTTTTTCAAAATAATCCTTTCCTCTTTTATCAATTACTATTTTCCTTGTGATGGCACCTCCTAATAATGGAATAGCAACAAATAAAAACACACTAATAAATAATGTGCTATAGGGTACTACAACATTAGATACGCCTAATAAAAACTTCACGATAGGTACAAAAGCAAGTAAAATAATTAAATCATTTGTGGCTACTTGAACCACAGTGTAAGCAGGGTCACCCTTTGTCAGAGTCGACCACACAAAAACCATCGCAGTACATGGCGCAGCTCCAAGCAAAACAGCCCCCGCTAAATAATCATTGGCCAAATCATTAGGAATGATATTTTTAAATATAATAAAGAAAAACAAATAAGCTATTCCAAACATAGTAAATGGTTTTATTAGCCAGTTAACAGCCCATGTTACAAATAGGCCTTTTGGATTTTCTCTAACTCTTTTTATACTTTGAAAATCTACTTTCATCATCATTGGATAAATCATAATCCAAATTAATATTGCTATCGGCACAGATATACCTGCAATTTGCATTTTACCTAAGGCAGATGGGATTATAGGTATATATTTTCCTATAAGTACCCCCACAATCATGCAAAATAATACCCATAAAGTTAGGTATTTTTGAAATACATTAATTCCTTCATTCTTATTTTTTTTCATAGTTCTTCCTCCTCGTTAGTATAGATACATTTAAATGTTTCTATGTGTAGTGCAGAAAAATTTACTTCGTCCAAGTGTGACAAATACATTCCTCTCCGCTATTAAATATTTCCTTTAAGTCGGATTGCATCTCCTTCAGAATCTTCTTATTGGCAATGTAATATATGTTTTTTCCTTCTCTACGACTGATCACTAGATTAGCATCCTCTAATCTTTTCATATCATTCGATAGTGTTGGTTGTGTTATATCGAATTGCTCTAATATCTCACAAGCACAAAACTCATTGCAAGATAACATATCTATAATTTCTAATCGTTTTGGATCACTCAAAACTTTTAATTTTTTTGATATCTCTATATATTTATTCTTCATGTAAACCTCCTTCCTCTTTTCATATAAGATTATACAAATCATATAGAAGGTTGTCAATGTGTTTTTCCTTTATTTCTTAAAATAATTTTTATTGTTTCCTTTTCACCATCTCAACTCATTTATATCTATAAACTTGCCTTATCGCTGTGCATTATCCCTAATTTTATTCTTTGAACTATATTCTCACTCTTTCTAAGATTCTCATCATAAAGATTTCTCCTAGCTGATTTTTGTTCTTGAATTTTTTTAATACCTTCTTCCTCTCAATAATTGCTTCACAGTTGTCTTTTGCAAGCTAATAATTTTCTTTTTCAAGTTCTTTGACAATGCTTATGATGCTTTTCTCTTCTAAGTGCTAATTAAATATTTTCCTGATGCAATATTAATATAATATATATAAGCTTCCAATTGGAATCATAAGATGTAAGTCTAGTTAAAGCAGATATTTGTGCAATTAAACTGGTTAACATGTGAAAATAGGCTAAGAAATCTAGTTGTAAAAACCAAATCTCTATTCTTAAAATCAACTACCTAATTATTACTGTTAAAATTTTCGCCCTTTACTTTTTTCATTCAAAATTACTCTGATCTCAACTTTCTGACTTCTTCTTTTAATTGCTCATTTTCTTTTCTTAGTGCTTCATTAATAACATTATTTGAATTTTTCCGCCAATTCAGTATATCTAATACCACTTTATACAGATTGGGATTATTAATAATAACCACTTCTAGTTTATCTCTAACTCTTGTTAACGCTTCAAAGTAACAGCTGAATTCATCGTATGGATAATTTCTATAATCATCACTTTCTTTATAGTTAGACGCCAATTTAGCCGTTTCTTTATCGTAAAAAATATACTCATCAAATATCACAATGACATTGTTATATTCTTTTCCTATAACATCATGGATGTTTTTTGAATTAAATACAAAATTTTTCCTTTGCCTTCTTCCTGTGGTTTTTGTACTATATTCCGTTAATTCAATAGGTATAAATTGGTCATGACGATACCTATGCTCTATATAATCTGATGCCCCTTCTCTATGATTAAAGTATTTAACAGTTACTTTTTTATAATCAGCTGGTTGACTCTCTCTATCCGTAGGTTGTAATATTTTTCTAATAAACCACGACATCTCATTATTTTGTCTAATCTTATCACCTAGAAAATAATTAGTAATTTTTATATCTTGATTAAGTTTATCTTCTATATTTAATGTTTTCTCAGTAGGATGTAGTGTTTGTTTTTTGTCGACACTATAAACAACTAGTTCTACGTCTAAATTTATTAAAATATTATGCTGCTCTTCTCTAACTCTTTGAAATTCATCAAATAAAACAACATCATACTTTCTAAGCTGTGAAAAATCAGAACTTATTGACTTAATATCAAAAATATCAAAGTTATGAATTCTACTTAATTCTCTGAAGTTCTCTAATTTACCACAAAAAACTAAAATTACTTTTTTACCTTGTTTTATAAATTCTGCGGCTAAATCAAATAGTACAAGTGATTTTCCAGTGCCTGCCCTGCCCGACACACTATGATATACCGATCTAGATTTTAATATTTTATCGACTACTTCTCTTTGTTCCTGATTTAAGTAGTAAGAGTTCTTTACGAATTTTTCAGGCTCACTATAAGGAGATATTATTAAATCTTCTGGTTTTATCATTTCAAGCTTATTACATTCAATGTAGTCACTTGATATATCTAGAATCAAGCTGGAAAATCCTACTTCTACCAACTTATAATCTTTATTTGAACAACCATCAGTTGGAACTAACCTATACAATTTTTCATCACTTAAAACATATGTATAATTAATTACATTTTCTGTGCAATTTAATAAAATATGATTTTGTCTTCTTAAAGTATCTTCCAATTTCTCCTTACCACCATTTGGATATTCAGACTTTAATTCAATATTTAAAGTTGTATCTTTGGTAAATCTTAATAAATCAAATTCCTGATTAATAGCTTTACTGTTTTTATAACCATAATAAAAAGCTTCTTTTTGTTCAGAATTCAATTTACTGCTTATTTTTTCATATAAAGATTTAAAAGTTTCCAGTTCTCTATACTTTATCTGAACATTTGAAATATTTTGGATTTCGTCATCTAGAGTTGCTAAAAAGTTTTTCATTATATTTTCGTCATTATAGATAACAGGATTGCTTATAATTTGATATAAAGACTCTAAATTAATACTTCTACTCATTTTATTACCTTCCCTTAAATTTATTCTTGTGATAAATACTTACCTATGATAATTTTATACAATATAATTGCTTACACTTTGCCCTTTATGAATATATTTGCCTCTATACATAGAGTAGTCAAAATCTGACTTAATCGGTCTTGAATCATACCTATTATAATCTTCTATTTTATCAACTTTTATGTCTTTAAATTCAATCGGAAGTCCAGCTGATAATACAAAGCCTTTTCTATTTTGTACATGAAAATGTATATGAGGTTCCGTTGTATTGCCTGAATTCCCACACTCAGCTAATTTTTGATATCTTTTTACTACATCGCCTTTTTTAACTAAAAAGCTATTTGGCTTAATATGGCAAATTAAAGAATACTCATTCTCCGTATGTTTGATTACAATGTAATTTCCTCTGATATCTTTTATTAAAGGATCAGTAAAATTATTCCACATAATCTTACTATCTTTGCATTTATTAGATACTTCAATTACTATACCGTCTGCTGGAGCTATTATATCACTTCCGTAACAATAATAATTTTCTAGTTTTTTTCTGTCGCCACTATAACTTTTTAGTTTATCATCTAACTTTATGAAGTCATAAGCATATCTTTGAGCGTTAATACTCCAAGAGTGTGATAATTCCTTATCCACACCTCCATTAACTACTGTCCATTTACCTTTGAAGGGTAAGGAGTACTTAATATCGCTTTTATAATTTGAAACACTAGGAACAGGATTATTTTTTAATGGAATAGCAAACATTGCCAAAAGTTGTCCTAAGGATTGAATGAAAATTGGCAAAGTAAATAATAACTCAAAAAAACCAAATATCCAAAATCCCCATAAAATGTTCCATAACTGATTATCAAAAACAAATCCTAAGAAACCAAATAATCCTACCCATTTAAGATATGATGCTAATTTAATAAAAATCCTCATAAATACCCCTTATTCATCTATAACGTTAAAAATATCTTCAATACTCACATTAAATATCTTGGCAATATTCCAAGCCAATTCCAAAGATGGATTATAACGGCCATTCTCTAAATTTCCTATCGTTTCTCTTCTAACACCTACTAATTTCGCCAAATCAGCTTGTGTAAAATTATACTTTGCCCTATATTCTTTTATTCTATTTTCAATCATTTCTCATACCTAGCTTTTCTCTAAACTCATAAATTATAATTAATATCGTATATACGAAAATTGACATAATCCAAGCTAGTATTAAAGCAAATATAAAAGATTCATATAATCCATAATTTAGAACAAAGAATCTATATACACTAATTATTGCAAAAACTAAATTTCCAGCAAAAAAAGAAAATGTAGCAGATTTATTAGTATAGTTTTCTAACATCTCATCAATATCAACAAATAGATATTTAAAATGTATTAAAAATGCAAAGAAGCACAGAAATAGCTTATTCTCTGTATAGATTCCTAAAATTCCTAATGCTGATAACAGTCCTAAGGATCCATATATTACTTTGTATTTATTCATAGTTCATTCCTTTGTGGTGTATTTCTATCATTTTGATAAAATTGTACCACATTTCCGAATGTAAGACAATTAAAATCATCCTCTTTATAGTTCAATTAATCTAAGACCTAATAAAATGAATTAATAATATGAATTTTCATATGTTTATTCTCATAAATCATTATGAGCACAAAAATAGTCTTTTAGGATTTAAAATCAAACCCCAAAAGACTACTATTTAACTGCATATTCTTTCTTTTTATATATCTAACTGAAAATCATCTATTCTCCATCCATACCACCCCATGCTTTTAAGCATCTTAGGTAAACCATCAAATCTATTTTAATTTATGAATTCATCTATTATTCTATTCTATAAAACAATAAAATTTTTACTTGCTTGCTTACATTTATGGGAGATTAGTGAGATTTCTTCACATTATTTCTTCTTATAACCAAAAGACCCGACTTGGTTCGCATTATACTAAAAGACGTGTCGGGTACTGTTAAGTATTATAATACACATTTAAATCTATTTTCAAATCTTCTATTTCTTATATAAATTTTCCAAACTAATTATATATAATTAGTTGTCTATTTCTACTACCTCAAAAATTAATAGCTAGACAAAGAGGAGGTATTATTTAATGATTTCCGTCTAAGTAATCCTCAAATTGATATTCGTTCCCATCAACTTCTATAAACCATGTGCTATACGCATCTATATTTAAAGGATTATCATCAACAACATGAGTTTTATAGTAATTTGTATATATGCTGTACACGAGATTCTTTCTTGTGTCATTCTTATCTATTTTCCCATTATAAAAAGAGATATATACAGTAGATACTTTTGTATCTTTTGCCCAATATTTGCTTGCAATTTCATCCATGTGATTGGTATTTATGAATGGCTTTAATTTATCTATTACTTTTTTTACATCATTAATTTTAAAATTTTCAGATGTAACAAAATTAATATATAAGGATGGTCTTAAAAATTTTATTTGAATCTCACCTATTTTTTTATTTGATGACATCTCTTCTTTAAACAAATGAAACTCTTCACTTTTAACATTTTTTTCTCTAGAACAAGCAGTTATAAATATCAATCCTATCATTAAAGTCACTATTATTAAATGTTTCCTGTTTTTATTTTTCATTTAAAATACAACACTCCTTAAGCTAGATTCCCATCAAGACTAGATAGCTTTAGCAAAACATCTGATAGGGAGTTTAATTTAATTATTTGAAATCTATTAAATTATTTTGTTTTATAGCATTCGTCTATAAAAAATTTGAGACTATAAATTAATAATCACATTTATAGTATACCATTACCACTTATATTAAAAACAGCCCCCTTACGGATTTGCTACTTGTTGATATCAATTTCAATTCCAGACTTGAATATTACTTTTAATTTCTCATCATAAATTACTATCTTCTCTATAAGTTTCCTTACTAAATCTTCATCGTATCTTTCTATTTCTAATTGTTGACTGTCTAAAAACTCTTCTAATTCCATTAGCCTGCTTTGTTCATTCTTCTCTTCCGCTAAATCTAGAAGTATCTTTTCTTTTTCATTCCTTAATTCTTCCACTCTGCCTGCAAGGTCTGTGTAGTCTTTCTTGGCATTAGCAACTTTTAAAAGCTCTTCTTGAACCTCCAGCATTTCTTTGTCTATTTCTTTGATTTTGCTACTTCCATCACCTGTGATGGCTTTTTCTATATTCTCTTTTATTATTTCTTTTAATTCACTGCTTTCAGATATAAGTTGATTAATGGCTTCTACGACTGCCTCTTGTAGGTCTTCTTCTCTTATAGTTCTTGCTTCACATGCTTCTGGTCCATGGGTTACTCTTGTACAACATCTCCAAACAGTGTACTTTTTCCCTCTGTTATTCCATGCTATTATCCTGTAAATATCCCCGCATTTAGAGCAGTAGACAATACTTGAAAGGGCGTATTTGCTTGAATAAATTCTTCTCTTTCCTTTGCCGCTCACCATATTGGCTCGTCTATCCATTTCTTCTTGGACTCGCATGAATATTTCTTTTGGTATGATGGCTTCGTGGCTATTTTCTACATAATATTGAGGTGCTATTCCATCATTCTTTACTCTTTTCTTATTTAGAAAATCCACTGTATAAGTCTTTTGTAATAGGGCGTCTCCCATATATTTCTCATTAGTTAATATTTGATTGATGTTTGATACATGCCACTTCTTATTTCCTGCTCCATTTACTATCTTATCTTTTTCAAGTCCTTCTTTTATATCTCGTAGGCTTGCTCCTTCCAAGTATTCTCTGTAGATCCTTTTTATAATTTTTGCTTCTTCAGTAACGATGACAAGTTTTCCCTCTTCGTCTTTTGTGTAGCCTAAGAACCTATTATGGTTTACTTGGACTTGCCCTTGTTGAAATCTGTATTGAAAGCCTAACTTCACATTTTGCGATAAGGATTGACTTTCCTGTTGTGCAAGAGATGCCATAATGGTAAAGAGGACTTCTCCCTTAGGGTGTATAAGTGCGTCCTTGTAAACAAGAGACTATTCCTCTATGTCCGTTTCTTCCTCTTGTGTTTCTGTATTTTCATTTTTCCTTTCTTTTCTATTCTCAATAATTTCTAAGATTTTTTGATTTATTACCTCTTTGATATTTGTGAATTAGATTAGTTGATAAAATTCGTCTTTGGTTAATTCTTTGCTTTCGGTAAAAATACTTTCAAATACTCCTCCTTTTTCATAAAGCCGTCTATCTCTCTTTTTTCGTGCTTCCTCTTTCTGCTGACTGATGAGCTTCTTTCTTTTATTTTGTAACTGCTTGATTTCTTCTTTTGCCATTAAAATTTTTCTTCTATGTCTTTCATTTTCTTTGTCCTTTCTTCTTGATTTTGAGCAATAAAAAAACAGTAAACCGATTTGATTTACTGCTTCGTGAATTGCTATCTTGTATCTTTTATTTGGTTATTTGAGTTTAATAAACTGGGATTCATAAATTACTATCTAACCATGTTTTTAGTTCATCAAAACTGTAATCTCCTTTTAACGCTATTCCATCTTTAATAATTGAATTCTTACATTCCTTTTTGTAATCTTCAATCATTCTCCCAAAACCACCTCCGCCATGCGTGCAAAACGAAATAATTGTCTTTCCACTTAAATCAACCGTTCTTAAAAACGATAGCACGGGTGGGGCAAAAGTTTTAAGCCAATTAGGAGAACCAATAAAAACCACCTCCGCATTTTCAATAGTTTCTGCCCCTTGAATAAGAGGTGGGCAATATCCTTTTTCAATTTCTTCTCTCACTTCTTTTACAGCTGTATTATATGAGAATGAATAAGGCTTTTGTGGCTTCAGCTCTCTCAAATCTCCATCAGTAATCAACGCAATATCTTCTGCTAATCTTCTTGTTATTCCTGAATATGAATAATATACAACTAAAGGACTCATTATAATTGCCTCCTTAATTCAACCTAATTACTGTTATATCATTTTTGTTATATGATAAGTAGCCTGATATTATCTATCCTGTTCACTCCCCCTAAAATATACATAGTGTCTACACACCCTGCAATAATCTACACTTGAAATGTTCCCACAAGGTATTTTTCAAATAGAAAAATGGCTTTTAAGATTTTCTTAAAGATTCTAAAAGCCATTGATTTCAACAGTCTTACAACATCTTATCTTAATTTCTTGACATCAATGCCACACTCTCCACATGGACAGTTCTTGGGAATTGGTTAAAGGCCACGAGTTTTTCCAATTTATATCCTTCTTCTACAAATTGGTCCAGGTTGGCCTTCATGGTCCGGGGGTTGCAGGAGATGTAGACGATTTTTTGGGCCTGGGTCTTTAGGATATTCTTCATGGCTTGGGGAGACAGGCCCATTCTTGGGGGGTCCACCAGGACGAAGTCTGCTTTTTTATCCAGGCTTTCCAGGACTTTTCCCACGTCGCCGCAGTAGAAGTCAATATTGCCCAGGCCGTTTTCTTTGGCCATTTCTCTGGCGCTTTCCAGGGCGTCTTCTACAATTTCTATGGCGGTAACTTTAGCGCCTTCTTGGGCCATGATCTGGGCCAGGGTTCCTGTCCCGGAATAGAGGTCAAAGGCTTCTTTCCCCTTAAGGTCTCCTGCCCAGTCCAGGGCTTTTTCGTAGATTTTTTCTATGCCCAGGGGGTTGGGCTGGAAGAAGGAAAAGGGGGTAATTTTAAAGGTGAGCCCCATTAATTCTTCATAAATGCCTTCTTCTCCATAGAGAAGCCGGGCTTCATCACAGAGGACGGCGTCTCCCCGCTGGTCGTTTAGGGTGTGGTAGACGGAGGTAATTTTCCCATCTAAGTCTAAATTTAAAAGACCTTTTAGATAGTCTTCCAAGTAGATTTCTCCCTGGGACCGGGTGACTAGGTTGACCATCAGGGTGTTTTTTCGAAAGGACTTCCGAAGGACTAGGTGGCGGAGAGTGCCTTGGACCCGCCGTCTTTGGTAGGCTGGGACTTGTCTTTCCCGGTAAAAGTCCTGGGTATAGGTCCGAATTTTTTCAAAGTCCTTGGGGGCGATGGTACAGCCTCTTGTATCTACAATGTCGTGGGAGGAATACCTCCGGTGGAGGCCTAAAACCAAGGGGCCGTCCTTGACTTCGTCTCCAAAGGTGTATTCCATTTTATTCCGGTACTGGTCCGGGTCCAGGGCTTCATAGAGATGGGAATCCTGGGTCCAGTAGTCTTCAAAGAGTCTTTTCAGCTGGTCTTCCTTGAGGGCATGTTCCTTTTTCAGGCTGGTTTTTTGGTAGTCGCAGCCGCCGCAGGCTCCATAGGCCGGACAGCCTTCCTGGACTTCATAGTCGGCCAGGCGTATCCGCCGCCGGACCTTAGATTTTACATATTGGGGCCGTTTTTTTATAGGGATAATTTCCATGGTTTGCCCTGGCAGACCTGTTTTAAACTGAAAGGTCTGGCCGTCTAGGTCTCCATAGGAAATGTTGGGGTAGTCGGTCCTTAAAATTTTTACTTCTTTTAATTTCTTTTTTGCCAAAAAAGCCTCCTAAAGTTCAATTAATGTCCACTGGCCCTGGTCGTAGAGGGCACAGGAAGGGGTTTTGTCCTTGGGCAGGGTGGTAGACCCTGGATTAACAATGGTTAGACCATCTCTTTCTTCCAACATTTTCACATGACTATGGCCAAAACACAGGGTATTGGCGCCTAGATTTTTTGCCTTTTGGATTCGGTCTTCCAAGCTGTCCTTGTAGCCATGGACACAGTAGAGGGCCAGGGGCCCCAGCTTAAAGAGGCCTTCTTCCTTGCCCAGGTCCTTGCCAATAACCATGGCATCCACGTCTGCATCACAGTTTCCTCGGATGTAGGTCATTTCTTTGTCCTTTAAATAGTCTGCCAGCCGGGCCGGTTCATAGGTTTCATGGACAGGATTTCGAGGTCCATGGTAGAGGACGTCTCCTAAATGGATGATTATATCACAGGTCCCTAGGGCCTCCAGAGCCTTTTTTGTTTGAGTGTAGGACCCGTGGGTGTCTGATAGTAGTCCGATGCGCATAGGCCCTCCTTTCTTCTTTTATTTTATCATAGGCTTGGGAAGAAAAGCAGCCTCTTCTTTTGGAAACAATGAAGGACGTTTAGGTTTTTATGGGGTATAATGAATGGGTAT
The DNA here is from genome assembly GCA_001299455.1 of Clostridiales bacterium SIT11. Taxonomy (GTDB): domain Bacteria; phylum Bacillota; class Clostridia; order Tissierellales; family Peptoniphilaceae; genus Urinicoccus. The sequence goes on from CYUK01000003.1 coordinate 1,003,957, forward strand.
GGCCCGGTTCCATAAAACTGGGCCCCAAAAAAGAAACAAGCATGAGGACAAGAGCGTCGGCCTTGTACCTGTGGGGTAAGGACAAAATTTTTCCTCCTTCTGTGGACGTGAAGGACAAGAACATGAACTTGATCCGGCTCTTCCCAGCCAAGTTTTGGTGGAGGAAAATAGAGTAGAAATCCCCAAATATCGAAAGAAATCAGTTTGCTATGACCCCGGTCCTTAATTCAAGGCTTGGTGTGCCACCATGAGCAAATTTTTGCCATGGATTCCAGCTCCAAGAGGCCTTTTCAGTGGCCGCCTAGGTGGTTTCTAGCCTGTTTTCCCTTCGAGGGCTCCTTGATTTTCTCATGCAAAGTAGCTTATTCCAGTCCCTAGCTAGGGACCCAAGAAAGAGAAGACACAAGGAGGAACCTATGTCTGAAAAAATTGTTAAATTAGGCTATCCTATTTATGAAGGAATGCCTGTCTATCCCGGCCTACCAGAAGTGAAAGTGACCTTGAAAGAGGATAAGAAAAAGGGAGACCCCTGGAATGGGTCTGTCCTCTCCATTTATTTACACGCTGGAACCCACGTGGATGCGCCCTTCCACCATTTTAACGACTCTCCCTTAGGAATTGATGGCATCCCAGCAGACCATTTTGTCTATGACCATCCTTTGGTCATTGATATTGACGTCACTGAAAAAGACCAGCTCATTACAGTAGAAGACTTAAAGGCGGCTGGCGATGCCCTCTATGAAGCGGACTTTTTAATTTTTAATACAGGCGCCTATAAAAAACGGGACAAGGACTTTATGGACTTTGCCACAGGTTTTGCCACTGTAAGTCCGGAGGCTGCTCAGTTTATCCGCCAAAACCTTCCCAAGGTCAAGGCTGTGGGAACAGACACCTTGAGTATTGAAAATATTCCCAATGGAAGTGAAGATGGTTTTAGTGTCCACAAGGCCTTTTTAGATCCTGGCGGAAAGAATTCTTTAATTTTAATTTATGAAGATTTAAACATCGCTCCTATTGTAAGCAAAAAAATTCAATCCATTTTTTGCACACCCCTAAGCATTGTGGGAAAAGACGCAAGTATTGTCAACCCCTTTGCCCGGATTGAAGACTAAACGATGTATAGAACCCCTAGGTCCCTGTGGACTTAGGGGCTTTTCATAAAAAAGACGCCCTCCCTAAGGAAAGGCGCCTTTTTACAAACTTTTATAGGCCAATATATTTTTTAATATCAATGACTTCTCCATCATCCATATAAACCTTGATGGAATACTTGGAAATCACTGTGGCTCCCAGGCCGATTAAGGCAATGACTGGCTTAATGGCAATGGCCAGGGCGGATACATTTAAGCTGACGCTTAAGACGGTTTTTCCTTCTTCATTTTCAATGGCCAAGCGGGAGGCATTCCCCTTGTGCCAAATTTCCTTAATGGCATCGACCACTTGGTCCACAAAGTTTTCTACATCTTCCTTGGCATCCTTAAAGCCTTCTTCAGATTTCTTTTCATAGTAATCTTCATAGGAGCCTTCTTCCAGGTGGTCATCCTCGGAAAGGTAGTCTTGGCGAGATGTTTTTAACAGGTCTATAGCCTTATCCACATCTCCATTGGTGTCTAAAAGGGCCTTACGAACAACGCTGTAGCCTTCTCCTGTCATTGCAATGACATAGTCAATTTTTTCCATTGTAATCATGGTTTTTTTCCTCCTTACATCCTCTAAGTCGGTGATCTATTGTCATTGTACCCTATTTTTTAGAAAAAATATCCTATTTTTGACAAACTTTGACTTTTCTTTAAAAGACCTTAAAAGTCTATATATTTTTGTAAAGACCTGCTTTTAATTCTATGGTATAATACTCTAAAGTGCGAAAAGGAGATGACTTTATGCGGAAACTTGAAGATATACAGGGTCTCATTGGAAACACCCCTCTGGTGGAAATTCACTACCTCTACAAGGGCCAGCCTGGGAAGATTTACGCCAAGCTAGAGGCCATGAATTTTTCCGGGTCCATTAAAGACCGGATGGCCTATGGGATTCTTAAGGAGGCCATAGGCCGGGGAGATTTAAAGGAGGGGGCTCCTATTATCGAAGCCACCAGCGGAAACACGGGAATTTCCTTTTGTGCCTTGGGGGCCTACCTGGGCCATCCTGTGGAAATTTACATGCCCGACTGGATGAGCGAGGAAAGAAAACAGCTGATTTCTTCTTTTGGGGCCAAGATCCACCTGGTCTCCCATGAAGAAGGGGGCTTTTTAGGAAGCATTGACCTCTGCCGAAAGCGGGCCAAGGAAGACCCAAAAGTCTTTTTACCAGAACAATTTACCAATGAAGACAATTCCAAGGCCCAGGAAAGTCTAGGAGAGGAAATTTTAAGGCAAATGAAGGACCTCCCCCAGGCCTTTGTGGCCGGTGTTGGGACTGGAGGGACGGTCATGGGGGTCGGCCGGGCCCTTAAACGAGCCAATCCCCAGGTCCGAGTCCATCCCTTGGAACCAGCGGAATCTCCCACCTTGTCTACAGGAAACCAGGTGGGAAGCCACCGGATTGCCGGCATTAGTGATGAATTTATTCCGGCCATCTGCCATCTGGACCAGTTGGATAAGGTAGTGGCTGTCCATGACGGAGATGCTATTTTAATGGCCCAAAAACTCTCCCAGGCCGGCCTAGGTGTAGGGATTTCCTCTGGAGGAAACTTCCTAGGTGCCTTGAAAGTGGCCCTGGAGATGGGACCGGAAGCCAAGGTGGTCACTGTCTTTGCCGATGATTCCAAAAAATATCTTTCTACAGACCTCTTAAGAGAAGAACCGGTCCGGGAAGACTACCTATCCAAGGACCTGGACCTTGTATCTATTCAAAGCCTATAAAAAAATCCTAGGGATTCTATTTTCCCTAGGATTTTTTCGTCTTTATAAAGAAAAGTTTATAATTTCATTTTTCCCATGACAAGTTTGTACTTTCTCCCTTAAAAGTCTGCATTGTTGTGGATGGTGTAGCCTCCTGGGAAGAGATTAGCCAGCTGGTCCAGGTCTTTTTCAGGGCACTTGGCAAGGCCTAGAAAGTGGAGGTCTTGAAAGGAAATTTCCTTACAAAAAAGGCTGGCCAAAACCTGGTCACTTGTCCTAAAGCTTAGGCTGGGATTGGGCCCTGTTTTTAATTCTTTGTTCCCTAAGTTGATGCTTATATCAGGACCTTGGGGGTAGAGGGTCTTGTAAAAGCCCACTGGATCTAGGACCTTGGCCATGAGTCCAATGGCCTGGATATTGGTTTGTAAATAGCCATTGGCAAAGTAAAAATCGCTAGTGTCTGTGGGATTTTCGAAATAATGGGCTAAGTTTTTTTCTTGGCTAAAGAATTGGATATATTGGGCCTGGTCTGCCTGGGTCCTTAGGTAGGCAAAAATTCCCAGGTAACCTTGGCCATCCAGGGCCAAGAGATCGTCAAGAACCAGGGCATTTTTTGTATAATTACTTGCATTTAAACTTTCCCAATGATAGATGGCTATGGCAATGAGCCGGTCTTCCTGGTAGCAGCCTAGGTAGACGGTAGCCAGGTCTTTTACATAGGCCTTCTTTTCCACTTCCAAGGGCAGGGTCAGGCCATGAACCTTGTCGGTTGCCTGGATCCGAAAGTCTAGGGCTTCTTTTGGACTGATTTCCTTATAAGTATAGTCAGCCTCTGCCTTGGGTAGGCTCAAGGGGTCAAGCCTGTAGAGATTCATCTTCCCCAGGTAACCATAGCCATGGATATGGTAAAAATCTGGCCTAAAGGGCAGGAGGAGGCCTAGATTTTCCCCAGCTTCCAGGGCTTTTTCTTCAAAAAAGTTTAAAAGCTTACTGGCGATTCCCTGCTTTTTATAGAGGGGGTCTACGGCTAGATAGCCAAACCCCGCCACGGGGACAAGCTTGCCAAAGAGGTTCATTTGAAAATGGATATGACGGAAAACTCCTAGGAGCCTTCCATCCTCTTCTGCCCCATAAAAGTCTTCTTCATTTTTCTCTCCTAGGCTCTTGCCCACCTGGGCCCGGTAGTTCCTTTGCCCTTCTTCAGAAAAATCCCTTAGGCCCGGATAGGCCTGGTAGGAAATTTTTTGGTATTGGTCTAAATCTTTTTCTGTCAATAATCGAATTTTCATGGGTCCTCCTTTTTCCTTTTTCCTTATCCCTTTCTCCTTTTATTTTACCTTCTAGAGCAAAGATTGCAAGACCTAGGCAAAGAAAGGCCCCAAGACTTGGCTTTTCTCCAAATCTTGGGGACCTTATCAGGGATTTTATAGGTCAATATTTAAGGACCGGGCATCCTTGTGTTTTTTGGTGTAAATATAGGACCCGATATAGATGACGATATAGAGGGGAACGCAAACCAGGAAGCTCACCCGCTCTTCCGGATCCATTAAGGAAACAACCAGCATGGCTAAGAAGGCAAGAATCCCAAGGATTGGTGTAATGGGATAGGGGACCTTGTAGTTTAGGTCTTGGTCCTTGCCTCCTTCCTTCCGGAACCTCTTCCGGAAGTTCCATTGGCAGATACAAATTAAAGTATAGACAAAAATGTTGACTCCGCCAATAAAGTAGATTAAGAACCGGTAGACGGTATCTTCAGCTACAAATTCTGACACAATGCCGATTAAGGCAAAGGCCATAGACACGCAAAGGGCCAGGACGGGAATCCCCTTTTTGTTGACCTTGGAAAGGACTTTAGGGGCTTGGTCAAATTTTGCCAGGGACCAGAGGTAGCGGGTACAGGCATAGACAAAGTAGTTCCCGGAGGTCAAGGCGGAGGTTAAGACGATAATGTTAACAATAAGTTCTGCAGAAGGCATCCCTACATTCCGGAAAACATAGGCAAAGGGAGAGCCTTGAAGGTCTGCTTGGTTCCAGGGAAGAAGGGCAGACAGGATTAAAACCAGGACAATATAGGCCCCTACCAGGAGGATTAAGGTCCAGTTAATGACCTTGGGCATGTCCTCTTCTTTTTTTAATTCTCCACCGGATACGGCCACCATTTCCGTCCCCCCAAAGGCATAAAAGGAGGAGAGGATGACGGAGCCTACAGCCCCAATTCCTAGAGGGAAAAAGCCTCCATGGGCTGTATAATTTTTAAAGCCGATGGCTTGTCCTCCGTGGCCCAGGCCAAAGAAGATCATTCCTAGGCCGATAAGGACAAAGACGCCCAGGGCCACAATTTTAATAGAAGAAAAGTAAAAGGAAATATCCCCAAAGGCCGACACCCTAAAGAAGTTCACAGCAAAGAGGAGGGCTGAAAAGGCCAAAATCCAAACATAGGTGGAGACATTGGGAAAGATATTTTTCATAATAATAGCCGCGGCCACAATCTGGGTGGTGATGGTAATGGCCCCGCCAATCCAGTTGACCCAGCCAATGGTAATCCCCATGGCGGGGTTAATAAATTCTGTACAATAGGCTTGCATGGACCCGGCGACTGGCATGGCAGAGGCCAATTCACCTAAGCAAGCGGTCATTAGCCAAATAATGAAGCCTCCCAGGAGGTAGGCGATAATGGCACCGCCTGGGCCGGCCTTGGCCAGGACATCTCCTGAAGAGAGGAAAATCCCTGTCCCCAGGGTCCCTCCTACGGCCACCATAATGGCATCTCTTGTTTTCATTTCTCTTTTTAAACCCTGACTGGTGTCCATGACACGTTTTATTGAGGGAAACTTATTGCGATCAATCATGACAAACCTCCTATTTCTTTAGTAGTTCATTAATCATTTGAATATAGAGCTGGGGAAGGACTTGGAAGTTATAGTGCTTATGGAGGCGCTCCGTATGCTTGTGGAAGTCCTTGCCATAGCCTCCCATAACAATGCCTGGCACCTTAAATTCCTTCATATCTTCTCCCGGGAATTGGTAGAGACTCCCTGTCCCCACTAGGTTTTGGAAGAGCTCATCAAAGTCCCGTCCCTCTTGGAGGCCTGTATAGCACATGTCTGAAATCCCCATATACCAGTCCTTCATCTTGAGGGGTTCTTGGAATTCCTTGTCTGCGTAGTCTATAATTTTCTCGCAAACTTCCATGAGCCGGGCCACTTTTTCTTGGTCCTTGGGCAGGTAGGAGTCGGGGTAGAAGGGAGGAATAAAGGAGAGGATAATCATAGGCCGCTTGTTTTTGTAGACTTCATAGGCCCTTTTCACCAGATCCACAGCCACACTTTGGATTTCCTTGCCTTCCTTCATTTTTTCCAGGGCAAAATCTTTAAGGTCTTGGTCAAAGTCCCCTTCATAGTCCTTTTTAATTTCTTTTACAAGTTCTTCAAAGGTATAGACCACAGGCTCATACTTGTAACGGATGGTCTCTTCCCCTGTGATTTTTTCATAGGCCTTGGCTTGGTCTTCCAGGTAGACAATAGATTCTTCCATGGCTTCCTGGGCCAGGGCCTTTAATTTATCCAGGGTTTCTTCGGGATCAAGGTCTACCGTGACCATGGCATAGTAGGCCGCTGCATAGAGAGGGATGGAAGCGGAATAATTGGTCTTTAGGTCCATCATCTTCAGGCAAGATGGAGGTGGAGTGGTCATCCCATGGGAACTTTGGCAAAAATCTGTATTTAATTGAAGCTTGTTGTAGACTTTCGCCGACATGAGATTTGGGTCAAGACCTAAGAAGGGCTCCCCAAAGTGGGTGGATTCCCCAACAAAGAAAAACATGGGCATGACTTTTCCAGAGGACCCGTAGTGGATGTAATGGTTCTTGTCCTTGGCCTGGTCTTCCATCATATAGCACTCTGTTAAGAGAAAAGCTTGGTAGTCCAGGTTCTTTTCCTTGGCAAAGTCATTAAAGAAGGGAAGGGCCCGGAGCATACCTTCTGAGTTGGTTTCTTCTCCGCAAACGGCCACATAGAGGAGGTTACCATCAATTTCTTCTGGATTCTTGGAATAGTAGTCCAAAAGTTCCAGACAGAGGGCATGGCCATACTTCATGTCTGCCGTCCCCCGGCCGAAAATCCATTCTCCTGATTCATAGTCCCTTAAGGAGTCCTCGTCTAAGGGCATTTCATTGATTCTCTTGGTAATTTCCTCCACATCATAGGCAATGTCTTGGAGGTGGCCATATTCTTCCACATCCACCACATCATAATGGCCAGACAATATAACTGTCTTAGGGTTGTCCGGGTGGATATTTAAAAAGGCGGTGACAATGGACCGGTCCAGGAGGTCATCATAGAGGGGAAGAAGTTTTACCTGGTCCCTATGGGCCTTAAAATAGTCCAGGTCATAGAGGAGAGCTTCCAAGGCATAGGCCCCCTGTCTTTCCTCCTTAGTCCCTGATACAGAGGGGACTTCCACCAGTTTTTTCATATTTTCATACATTCGTTTTGGATCAATCATTGTTTCCTCCTTTGTTGCAACCACTTCTCTTAGTTTCTGCTTTAGTGTATTAAATTTCCAGTCTAAACTTCTCTCTTGGTAAAGATGATTACTCTCTATGATACTCTTTTTTTGGGAAAAAAGAAAGCTCTTTTTCCTCTTTCCTGTCCAGTTTTTCTTCCCATAGAAAAATCCCCAGAAAGACCGGAGACTTTCCAAGTCTTTCTAGGGATTTTATCTTTTCTAAGAACTTGCTTTTTTCTTTCGACCGGGTAGCTCCATTAAGAGGACCGACAGGAGCATTAAAAAGCCGCCAAAGTAGGCCCGAGCCAGGAGGACTTCCCCGGCAAAGATAAAGGCAAAAATCGAGGCAAAGACCGGTTCCAGGGAAAAGATAACCCCCACATGGGTGGCTGTTGTATGTTGCTGGCCTTGGGCCTGGAGGATAAAGGCAAATCCTGTGCAAAAAACAGACAGGAAGAGGATGGCAAACCAAGACATACCTGATTGAGGGAGGCTTGGCTCTTCAAAAAGAACCATCATAATCCCGTTTAAAATTCCACAAAAGAGGAATTGGTAGACGGACAGGGAAAAGGGATGGGCTCCCTTCTTTTTTATGGCTCTCTCTGTATAGAGGAGGTGGTGGGCATAGGAAAGGGCTCCAACAATGGAAACTAGGTCCCCCTTAAGGGTCTTGGTTTGGATTTTAAAGTCCTTGCCCAGGGTTAAAAAGGCAATCCCCACAAAGGATAGGAGGACGCAAAAGAGGGTCCTATTGGAGGGGCGGATTCCATAGTAGAAAAAGGCCAGGATTGGGGTAAAAATTACCATCAAGCTACATAGAAAGGCTGTGTTGGACATGGTGGTATACTTGACCCCCATGGTGGCTCCAAAATAGACCATAAAGAGAAGGAAGCCTAAAATCATCGAGGACTTTAGGGTTTCTCCCTTTAGGGGCTGGAGACGGCCCCGGCCTAGGATAAGGGCCATGGCAAAGGCAATAATAAACCGGTAGGTATTTTGCCCGTAGACCCCTAGGTCATCCATGACCAGGTCTACAAAATAATAGCTCAGACCCCAGCTTAGGGCTACAAATAAAAGTGATAAATCTGCTTTTAGGGTTTTGTCCATCCTTGTCCTCCTTTAGATCCGTATCCTGTCCCTTAAAATTTCTTGGGGCTTTTCTTCTTTTAGGACCTCTAAAAACTTTTCCTGGACTTTTGGAGCTTCCAAGGTCACAACATAGTCCTCTTCTGCCTTGCCTTGAATTTGGATACTGGAACCCTTCCCCCTATAAATCCTCTGGATACTTTCATAGCTTAGGGCAACCAGGCCGAAAACCAGGCCCTCTTCATAGGTCCCTACATAGGCGCCATAGCGGTCAGCTCCAGAAATAAAGGACTTCTTATCTGGAAAGGAAATATTTTTCACCTTCCCCCGGCTAGTCACATCCCCTAGACGGCCATACTGGAGGTTGACAGCATAAATGAAAAGAACCATCACCAGGAGACGGACATCTAAGACTTGGACCAGGCTTCCCAGGTCTTTCACATACACTTGCATAAAATAAATTTGCAAGAGGAGGATAAAGAGGTAGTTGGTCACCATATAGACAAATAGGTTGGTCTTTGGAAAATCCAGGTTCCTTAATTTTAAAATTTTCAACATTTTTTCTGTCATGGGCAGGGCAGTCTGTAAAAGGACTAGGTTTAAGAGAATCCAAAGGGCTAGAATCATCCACTCTTTTTCTTGGGGAAGTCCTCTTTGAGAAAAGACCATGCCCAACACAGGAATAATAAAGCCCAGGCCCATAGCAATTTTTTTTACCATCGATTTTCCTTTCTCCTCTTTAAGTACATAAGAAAACAAGGGGCCTAAGCCCCTTGCCTTCTCCTAATAAAAACTAAGCTGCCTTCTTTTCTTGGCTTTTTTCTTCAGCTTTTTTTTGATCCTTTTGATCTTTTTTGTCGTCAGCTTTGTTTGCGTCTTTCTTTTCGTCTACTTTCTTGTCGCTTTCACTAGGTTTTTTGGCATCCCATTTAAAGTTTTCATTGAGGTTATAGAGGATGGTGACAAGTTCTGCCCGAGTGGCTCCATCTTTTGGAAGGAAGTTTCCATCTGGAGTTCCTTGGATTAATTTTCCAGCAACAGCTGCATAAATATCTGCTTGTGCCCATTCTCCAATATCCTTGTGGTCTTTGAATTTCGCTGGTTCTGAATAAACGAGGCCTTGTTTTTTCAGGTTAAAGGTGTAGCGGGAAATCATAACAGCCATTTCTTGTCTGGAAATTTCCTTGTCTGGCTTAAAGGTTCCGTCTACAAATCCCTTAGCTACGCCATTTTCTTGGGCCCAGTTGACATATTTTGTATACCAGCTGTCGTTTTTCACGTCAGTAAACTTGTTTTCCTTCACTTCTTTGAAGCTACCAAGTTGCTCATCAAAACGGCCAATGGCTGTGACAAACATAGCTCTGGTTACCTTGGTGTTTGGTTCAAAAGTGCTTTCGCTGGTTCCCTTGAAGAGGCCCTTTTCTACAGCATAGAGAATCTTGTCCTTGGCCCAGTGGCCTTCAATATCTGTAAATTTCACATTTTCCTTGGGTTTTTCTTGGTCATTGACTTGGTCTAAAACCCGTCCTTCCACCTTAGGATCTACAGGAGAGTGCTTTGCAATATATTTTGCTAAAACTTCAGATAGAAGTTCATAAGCAGCCACTTCCTTGGATCCCTTAAACATTTCATAGCCGTCTCCACCAATGGCCATAAAGTCATTGGTCACTAGGCTATAGGTCTTGGCCTTGTCTAGGTCTTGGCCCTTAATTTTTACATCATAAACCCGGCTGCCGGGGTCTTTTTTAGAATCATATTTAAAGGTCATTCCAGCCACATGGGGGAATTTCCCTACAACTTCCGGTGCCTTGTCTACCCCGTATTCCAGGGCCTTTAAAATGGTGTCCCCTGTAACTTCAAGCTTTACAGGATAGTTGGTGAAGGGGAAGGAAGTAATAATTTGTCCCATGGTCACATCCCCAGCTGGGATGGAAGACCGGATACCACCACCATTAGTCATGGCTACATCTGCACCAGAAACATCTAACATGGCATCTGTTAAGAGGTTGCCTAGGTTGGTTTCTCCAGTCCGGACTTTTTCTCTTGTTCCTTCCAGGTCAACCTTGGATTTCCCAACAACCTTGTCTAAAATTGGCTTGTTTTCTTCATTGACTTTTTTAATGGCATCTAAAATTTTACTATCTGGACTTAGGGTCTTTAGGCTATCATAGGAAGCTAAAGAAGCTTTTTTGTCCAGGAGCATTCCATTTTTAAAGCTTAATTTTACATCCCCTACATTGTTAAAATGAGACCCAGTTTGGGCAATCAGGGTGTTGCCAACAAGCTTGCCTTCCTTTAATTCTGTATGGGAATGGCCGTCAATGATAACATCAATTCCTTCTACAGACTTAGCCAAAAGATCAGATCTTTGGCTGGAAGATTTGTCTAGGCCTAGGTGAGCCACGCAAACAATGGCATTGACTCCTTCATCCTTAAGGGCCTTAACTTCTTGTTTTGCTACAGCAATATAGTCTAAAAATTCCACACCTTGGGTGTTTAAAGGATTGGATTTTGTCTTGGTTTCTGGAGTTGCCAGACCGAAGAACCCAATTTTTAGACCATTGATTTCTTTTACATAGTGGCCTGCAAATAAGGCTTGGTTTCCCTTAAATACGTTAGCCCCTAGAGTCTTGAAGTTTCCTGCCTTGGTAAGTTCGACCAACCGGTCACTTCCATAGTTGAAATCATGGTTTCCTGGAACAAAAATATCTGTTCCTGTTTCATTCATTAAATCTACAATAGATTGGCCCTTGGAAATTGTGGCAAAAGTCGTCCCATGAAGGGTATCTCCTGCATCGACCAAGATGGCATTGTCAAAGGTAGACTTATAAGTTTTGAGCTTGGCATAGCCCAGTTCCTTCTTGTCTTGATTTTCTTCTCCCCGACCATGGCTGTCGTTGGTATGAAGAATATCAGCAGTTTTGAGGCTAGTATCTTCTTCAGCAAATACTGGACTCAGGCCTAAAAGGCCAAAAATCATAGCAAATGCAAGAAAAAGAGACCATATCTTTTTGTGCTTCATTTTTTCCTCCTTACATATTGGTAACTATTTATTACTAAAAAACCCTCTTGGTTTTTTAGGCAACTTGGCTAAGGGACCTTCTTCTAATAAAAATCGAAAGTCCTCTCGATTCCTTTCATTGAGGGCCTCCTTGGGAACATAAAAGCCTGTATTTTTTCCCAGTTGGAAAATATACAAGGACTCCGTTGGATAGACCCGTTCAATATAGTCATAGGCAATTTCCAGATGGCTCTTCCCTTGGTGGATTTCCGCCCGGTCCTCTAAAAACCGGATCATAACCTGGCTTTCTCCTCCAGTGCTCTTTTCCTCCTGGCCCTTAAACTCCTTAAAAGTCATAGGCAGGACGAAAATCCCTACGAAAATGGAAATAAAACCTGCAGCCAAAAGAAGGCCGGCCACTAGTAAACTATGGTCCCTGTAGGTTAAATAGGAAAAAATTAAACCTAAAACTCCTACAGACAAGCCTGACATCCGTAGCTTACTTAAAACAGCTTTTAAAAATTCCTTGATATATGCATCTTTACTTTCATAATAGACAAGTAGCTTCATATCTTTTCATAGCACTCCTTGTCTATAGTATACACGATATCCGAGTTTTTAAAAAGTAGAAAATTTGACTTTAGCTTGACGGTTCCCTTCCTGGTTTGTTGATAAAACCCTGTGGATAACTTGTGGATATGTTGATAACTTGAAGTGAATTCCTTGATTTCAAGCTTAAAAAGAAGACTTTTCTCCCAATTTTGTGGATATCTATGTGGACCTGGGGATAAAAAATCCCGAGCCAATGTTCAGGCCCAGGATCTTCTTATGTTATTTGAATTTTAAGTAAACAAAAACCAGCTTCGTGAAAAATCATCAAAGCTGGTTTTTTTGTCCGGCAATATCCTACTTTCCCAGGTCGTTGCCAACCAAGTAACATCGGCGCATGGAGGCTTAACTTCCGTGTTCGGGATGGGAACGGGTGGTACCCTCTAGCTATGGTCACCGGATACTATATGACTCCAATTTTCTCTTGGTCAAGTCTTCGGCCGATTAGTACTTCTTAGCTCCACACATTGCTGTGCTTCCACCTGAAGCCTATCTACCTCATTTTCTTCAAGGGGCCTTATTCTTTCGATGGGAAATCTCATCTCGAGGCTGGCTTCGTGCTTAGATGCCTTCAGCTCTTATCCAGTCCAAACGTAGCTACTCAGCTGTGCACTTGGCAGTACAACTGATGCACCATTGGTTTGTCCATCCCGGTCCTCTCGTACTAAGGATAGCTCCTCTCAAATTTCCTGCGCCCACGACGGATAGGGACCGAACTGTCTCGCGACGTTCTGAACCCAGCTCGCGTGCCTCTTTAATGGGCGAACAGCCCAACCCTTGGGACCTACTTCAGCCCCAGGATGAGACGAGCCGACATCGAGGTGCCAAACCTCCCCGTCGATGTGGACTCTTGGGGGAGATAAGCCTGTTATCCCCGGGGTAGCTTTTATCCGTTGAGCGATGGCCCTTCCACGCGGTACCACCGGATCACTAAGTCCTGCTTTCGCATCTGCTCGAGTTGTCGCTCTCGCAGTCAAGCTCCCTTCTGCCTTTGCACTCTGCGCACGATTTCCGTCCGTGCTGAGGGAACCTTTGAGCGCCTCCGTTACTCTTTCGGAGGCGACCGCCCCAGTCAAACTGCCCGACTGACAGTGTCCCGCTTCCAGGTTCATGGAAGTCGGTTAGAATTCTAAGATAAAAAGAGTGGTATCCCACCGGTGGCTCCTCATATACTGGCGTACATGGTTCTCTGCCTCCCACCTATCCTGTACAGTTTATCTCAAAATCCAATGTCAACCTACAGTAAAGCTCCACGGGGTCTTTCCGTCCTGTCGTGGGTAAGCGGCATCTTTACCGCTACTACAATTTCACCGGATCCTTTGTTGAGACAGTGCCCAAATCGTTACACCTTTCGTGCGGGTCGGAACTTACCCGACAAGGAATTTCGCTACCTTAGGACCGTTATAGTTACGGCCGCCGTTTACTGGGGCTTCAGCTCGGAGCTTCGCTTATGCTAACTCGTCCCCTTAACCTTCCAGCACCGGGCAGGTGTCAGCACCTATACTTCGTCTTTCGACTTCGCAGATACTTGTGTTTTTGGTAAACAGTCGCTTGGGCCTTTTCACTGCGGCCCCCCTTAGGGGGCTCCCCTTCTCCCGAAGTTACGGGGTCATTTTGCCGAGTTCCTTAACAAAGGTTCTTCCGCTCGTCTTAGGATTCTCTCCTCACCTACCTGTGTCGGTTTACGGTACGGGCGATGGGGCCTCTTAGAAGCTTTTCTTGGCAGTTTGGGGCGGGAGACTTCTCTACTTGTTTTCAATCCGCATCACACTTCAACTTCTTCAGAAGACGGATTTGCCTATCTTCTAGTCTTTGTGCTTGCACGCCGCACCAACTGGGCACTCTCTTTTCCCTCCTGCGTCACTCCTTCATCATCGACCTCATCGGTACAGGAATTTCCACCTGTTGTCCATCGACTACGCTTTTCAGCCTCGCCTTAGGTCCCGACTTACCCTGAGTGGACGAGCCTTCCTCAGGAATCCTTGGGTTTTCGACGGGTGAGATTCGCACTCACCTCTCGCTACTCATGCCAGCATTCTCTCTTGTATGGGCTCCACATTGGCTTACGCCTTATGCTTCTCTGTCCATACAATGCTCCTCTACCAACGTTTACACGTTCCACGATTTCGGTATCTATTTTAGCCCCGGTTATCTTCGGCGCAGAGTCACTTGACTAGTGAGCTATTACGCACTCTTTCAATGGATGGCTGCTTCTAAGCCAACATCCTAGTTGTCTGAGTAACTCCACATCCTTTCCCACTTAAATAGAATTTGGGGACCTTAATCGGTGGTCTGGGCTCTTTCCCTTTCGACAATGAAGCTCATCCCTCACTGTCTGACTCCGTAGGTGCTGTTTGGGTATTCGGAGTTTGATAGGCCGCGGTAACATCAAATGTCCCTTGGCGATTCAGTGCTCTACCCCCCAAACATTTCTTCCTACAGGCTAGCCCTAAAGCTATTTCGAGGAGAACCAGCTATCTCCGTGTTCGATTGGCTTTTCACCCCTATCCACAGGTCATCCGATAGCTTTTAAACGCTACCCGGTTCGAGCCTCCATGTCGTTTTACCAACACTTCACTCTGCCCATGGATAGATCACACGGTTTCGGGTCTACAACCTCAAACTCTTCGCCCTCTTCAGACTCGGTTTCCCTACGGCTCCGAAGTTTGTCTTCTTAACCTTGCTTGAAATCGTAACTCGCTGGCCCGTTCTACAAAAAGTACGATATCGTGGCGTATGCCACTTTATCTGCTTGTAAACATCAGGTTTCAGATTCTATTTCACTCCCCTCCCGGGGTTCTTTTCACCGTTCCCTCACGGTACTATGCGCTATCGGTCACCAAGGAGTATTTAGCCTTAGGGGGTGGTCCCCCTGTATTCCCACAAGGTTTCACGTGTCTCGTGGTACTCTTTGGAGTTCGCTCTGTTTGCATTTCGTATACGGGACTCTTACCCTCTCTGGCGAATCTTCCCAGATCCTTCTACTATACAAACACAGTCGTTACGCTCCTGGGCTCTTTCCCGTTCGCTCGCCGCTACTTGGGAAATCGAGGTTTCTTTCTTTTCCTCAGGGTACTTAGATGTTTCAGTTCCCCTGGTCTTCCTTCCTTAAACTATGGATTCATTTAAGGATCTATGAGGTTTGCTCATACGGGTTTCCCCATTCGGACATCAACGGATCACTGTCTATGTGCGACTCCCCGTTGCTTTTCGCAGCTTATCACGTCCTTCATCGGCTCTTGGTGCCAAGGCATCCACCTGATGCTCTTTCTAACTTGACCTTTGTTTCAGTTTCCTTAAACTGTTTGTTTCTATCCGGTAAAAATGTCCTTTCTTTACTCTCGTTTTCGATTGTCTTTAGAAATTCTCATTCTTACTGTTAAAATTGGAGTATATAGTTGTCATTGTGCATCTTTGCGACATACATGGAATTGCACCATGCCTTCTTTAAAAAAAGAAGGGTAACTATACTAGTCGATATCCACCAAAGATGAAGAGTGTAAGAGAAAAAGAAGTAGCTTGATTGCTCAAGGTCTAGTTCTTTCATGAGCTCCTTAGAAAGGAGGTGATCCAGCCGCACCTTCCGATACGGCTACCTTGTTACGACTTCACCCCAGTCATTGATCCTACCTTCGACGCCTGCCTCCAAATGGTTAGCTCGGCGGCTTCGGGTATTACCAACTCCCATGGTGTGACGGGCGGTGTGTACAAGACCCGGGAACGCATTCACCGCGACATTCTGATTCGCGATTACTAGCAACTCCGACTTCATGTAGGCGAGTTGCAGCCTACAATCCGAACTGAGATCGGCTTTTTGAGATTCGCTTGAGATCGCTCGCTTGCTGCTCTCTGTACCGACCATTGTAGCACGTGTGTAGCCCAAGGCATAAAGGGCATGATGATTTGACGTCATCCCCACCTTCCTCCGATTTATCATCGGCAGTCCCTTTAGAGTTCCCATCCGTAATGCTGGCAACTAAAGGTAAGGGTTGCGCTCGTTGCGGGACTTAACCCAACATCTCACGACACGAGCTGACGACAACCATGCACCACCTGTTTTACTGTTCCGAAGAAAGGGTCTATCTCTAGACCGGGCAGTAAAATGTCTAGCCTTGGTAAGGTTCTTCGCGTTGCTTCGAATTAAACCACATGCTCCGCTGCTTGTGCGGGTCCCCGTCAATTCCTTTGAGTTTCATGCTTGCGCACGTACTCCCCAGGCGGAGTGCTTAATGTGTTAACTGCGGCACCGAGTAACCCCGACACCTAGCACTCATCGTTTACAGCGTGGACTACCAGGGTATCTAATCCTGTTTGCTCCCCACGCTTTCGTTCCTCAGCGTCAGTTTAAGTCCAGTAAGTCGCCTTCGCCACCGGTATTCTTCCTAATATCTACGCATTTCACCGCTACACTAGGAATTCCACTTACCTCTCCTTAACTCAAGTCTACCAGTTTCCAATGCTTACATGGGTTGAGCCCATGCCTTTCACATCGGACTTGATAAACCGCCTGCGAACCCTTTACGCCCAGTGATTCCGGACAACGCTCGCCCCCTACGTATTACCGCGGCTGCTGGCACGTAGTTAGCCGGGGCTTCCTCCTATGGTACCGTCATTATCTTCCCATAGGACAGAGCTTTACGACTCGAAAGCCTTCATCGCTCACGCGGCGTCGCTGCATCAGGGTTTCCCCCATTGTGCAATATTCCCCACTGCTGCCTCCCGTAGGAGTTTGGACCGTGTCTCAGTTCCAATGTGACCGTTCACCCTCTCAGGCCGGTTACTGATCATGGCCTTGGTGGGCCGTTACCTCACCAACTAGCTAATCAGACGCGAGACCATCTTTCACCACCGGAGTTTTAACATCTCCTCCATGCGAAGGAAGTGTGTCATAGGGTATTAATCCCGGTTTCCCGAGGCTATCCCCTTGTGAAAGGCAGGTTTCTCACGTGTTACTCACCCGTCCGCCGCTAATCCATTTCATCGTCACTCCGAAGAGTTCTGTTGAAATTTCATCGCTCGACTTGCATGTGTTAGGCGCGCCGCCAGCGTTCGTCCTGAGCCAGGATCAAACTCTCGATTAAAAAGTTTTTCCATTTTAAAGTCTGTTGACTGACTCGGATTCTTCACTGAAGTTCTCCGCTTATTTGCTTCATGTGTGTTTTCTCTTACACTATTTATTTTCTTTGGTGCATCCCATCTCTTTTTGAGATAGCTTAAACAGTATATCAAGTTTATTTAAGTCTGTCAAGGACTTTTTTAACATTTCGTAAAAAATCTTTTAAGGACTTTTAAACTTTTCTCTGTTTTTCTTGGCTGTCTTAAGCGACAACTTCTATAGTATAGCAGGATTTAAAATCCTCGTCAAGGATAAATTTCAAGTTTTCTTAACTTTTTTTAAAAAGTTTGATATTTCCCTCCTTTCTTTTGTAAAATCCCTCTTTACGAGATATTCAACTTGCCTTTTCCTTCTTTCTTCTTATCTATGCTATACTAGGTTTATGATTTTATTTACAGAAAAAGAACTTAAAGAAATAAATGAAAAAATTCTCTTATATTATGAAGAAAATGGCCGGTCTCTTCCTTGGCGGGACCAGGGAGACTTTTATTCTGTTTGGCTCAGTGAGATTATGTCCCAGCAGACCCGGATGGAGGTGGTTGTGGACTACTACCTCCGTTTTAAGGAGGCCTTGCCGGAGATTGAAGACCTGGCCCAGGTGGAGGAGGGACGGCTTTTAAAGCTCTGGGAGGGGCTTGGCTACTACAATCGGGCCCGGAATTTAAAGAAGGCGGCCCAGGTTTTAGTCAATTCTCCAGGTCCTCTTCCCTCTACTTATGAAGACTTAATGGCTCTTCCAGGTATTGGCCCCTATACGGCTGCGGCCATTCTCTCCATGGTCTACCACAAGCCCTATGTGGCCTTGGATGGAAACCTCATCCGGGTCTTTACCAGGCTTTTGGCCTATGAAGGGGATGTGGGGACGGCTCAAAGCAAAAGGGACCTGGAGGATTTTGGCCTCTCTATCATTGGCCAGGACCCTTCTTCCTTTAACCAGGGACTTATGGACCTGGCTTCGGCTATTTGTAGGCCCAAGGGTCAGGCCCTCTGTGGAGATTGTCCTCTGAAGGACTTTTGCCAGGCCTATAAAAAGGACCAAGTGGAAGACTTTCCTGTCAAGGCCAAGAAAAAACCCCGAAAAGTGGTCCACCGTAGTCTTTTCCTTCTCACGAAGAGGGGAAGGCTGGCCTTTCGGAAAAGACCCAAGAAGGGGCTCTTGGCAGGCCAATGGGAAATCCCCGGTCTGGACCAGGCCCTGACTTTAGAGGACGCCAAGAGAATTCTCTTGGAAAGGGACATTTTTTATGAAGAAATCCAAGAGGGACCTTCCTACAAGCATATTTTTTCCCATGTGGAGTGGCGAATCCAGTCCTATCTTGTGGACCTCAAGGACCTTCCCTTGGTCCGGGATAGTGCTGGAGAAGAAAGGTATTTTTCTTCCAGGGAAATTCAGGAGGAGGTAGCCGTTCCTTCTGCCTTTAGCCCCTTGGTGGATTTTTGGATGGAAAGGGAGGAAAAAAATGAAGGACGCCTATAATTTTTACCTAGATCATAAGGAGGATCCCAGGATTTACAGCCGGGATATGGACCCCCATTTGACGACATCGGCCTTGGTCCTCGCTCCTGGGTCTTCAAGGGTTCTCATGGTTTTTCATAAGATTTTTCAGGCCTGGTCTCTGCCGGGAGGCCACCTAGATGGAGACCGGGACCTGGAGGTCTCCTGCCGGCGGGAAATTTTTGAGGAAACCGGCCTATCTATAGAAGAAAGAGGGCAACTTTTAGATGTCCGCTACCTAGATGTCAAGGACCACTACCGCCGGGGAGACTTTGTAAAAAGCCACCGCCACTTGAACTTTGCCTTTTTCTACCAATTAGAAAAAACCCCTCCTGTCCGTCCTAAGGAGGACGAAAATGAAGGGGTCGACTTTCTTTCGATAAAAGATTTAGATTTTCTGGTCCAGGAAGCCCATATGCTTCCCTTTTACAAGGACCTGATTGACCAGGCCCTTAACCTGCAAAAAAGGCCTTAAAGAGGGCAATATAAGCTTCTTGGTCCCGAGTAGCTCCTAATTCTCTAGCCGAATGCATGGAGAGGATGGGGGTCCCGATGTCAGCTCCTGGAACTCCTAGGGATTCTTGGAGGAGGGGTCCTAGGGTGGACCCGCCCCGCCTATCTGAAGCGTTGACAAATTTTTGGTGGGGAATGTGATTTTTCCGGCACAATTCTTCAATATAGGCCCCTGTAGAGCCGCTAGACAAGTAGGACTTGTTGGCGGCTATTTTTATGACTGGGCCCTTTCCTAGCTTAGGTTGGTTCGTGGGGTCGGCCACTTCCTTGTGGTG
Organism: Clostridiales bacterium SIT11; assembly: GCA_001299455.1. Taxonomy (GTDB): domain Bacteria; phylum Bacillota; class Clostridia; order Tissierellales; family Peptoniphilaceae; genus Urinicoccus. The sequence goes on from CYUK01000003.1 coordinate 1,023,398, forward strand.
GGGATGGACAGCATGGGCCAGGTCAGCACTGAGTAAAAAACTCTTGTGGAGGGCCTGGTAAAACCTATCTTCATTTCCTCCTAGGGCCAAGACCATCCTGTGGAGAATTTCATAGACCAGCCTTCCTTGGGCTCCTTCTTCCGACCGGGACCCAATTTCTTCATGGTTTAAAAAGCAGGAGACCTTGGTCCCGTCTGCCTTATCTCCTGCTAAAAGTCCAAGCAAGCTGGCATGGGCTGAAGCTAGATTGTCCAGCCGGGCTACGGAAATTAATTCTTCGTTTAAACCGATTTTTTCTCCCTTTTCATAGGGGATTAAAAAGAGGTCAAAGTCCAGGATTTTTTCCTGGTTTAGATTATAATCTTCTTTTAAAGCCTGGTAGAGGGGGTCTTTTAGGTCTTCATTGATCTTGGCAAAAATAGGTAGCAAATCCCCTTGGGGGTTGGGGGCAAAATTTTTATTGGCCTCCCGGTTCATATGGATGGCCAGGGAGGGGATTATGGTCAAGGGCCTGTCTATATCCACTTTTTTACAGGCTACCTTTCCTCCCTCCTCATAAAAAACTTGGCCAGCCAGCTTAAGGGGCCGGTCAAACCAGGTGTAGTAGAGGGGGCCTCCATAGACTTCTGTATTGATGGCAATATAGGCCCCGTCCTCCTTGTGGGGGCTGGGCTTAATCCGAAAGCAGGGGGAGTCCAAGTGGGAAGTGACCAAGCGGAAACCTCCCTCCCAGGGGGCTTTTTTCCCCAGGTCAAAGGCCACCAAGGCGCCCTCTCTTTTTACATAGTAAGAACCTTCTTTTTCTAAATCAAAGGCATCTTCTAATTTCTGTTCCCTGTAGCCCTTGGCTTTCAGCTCTTCTTCAATAAGATCTACAGCCTGGTAGGGGCTGGGGCTTTGGTCTATAAAGTCTAATAATTCTTTATCCATCTTTTTCTCCTTTTTCAATCCATGCCTTAATTTCTTCCATGTGGTCCCTGGCATAGCTTAAGCCTTGTTGGTAGTTTTCCTCCAGGTCTTCCAGGTCCCGGTGGTGGTTGCTCACCTTCATAAAAGGCGGGCTAATCATCAGGGCCTTGTCCTCTGCCTCCATGAGCTTTAGGACTTCCACGGTCTTATTATATTCTTCATAGCGGTGGAAGAGGGCGTCTAAAAATTGGTCCTTGCCAGGATACCGTCTTTTTAAAATACTCTCTCTCAAGGGAGTCAGGGGTGGCCGGACATAGTCCCGGGTCTTGGTCCGGATGATTAAAATCCGGTCATAGCCATCATCAAAGGCCTGGTGGATGGGAAGGCCGTTGTAAATGCCTCCATCTACAAAAAAGTGGCCATTAATTTCTGTCTCCGGCATAAAGAGGGGAAGGCTGGACGAGGCCTGGACCCGGGCCATTAAGTCTTCCGGACTTTTGATGTCTTTTTCTGTAAAAGCCACAGGTCCCTGGTCAATGTCGTAGGCCATAATCCGGTAGTGGGCAGGATTGGCAAAAAATTCCTCAAAGTCAATATGGAGGGGGCCTCCCTCTTGGACTGCCTCCTTATAAATATAGTCACTTTGCATATAGCCTCCGCCCTTAAAAAAGGACCTCCAGGACATGGTATTGGGGTCTGTGACAAAGTCTGTAAAGGACCTTTTCATGACTTCCTGGTCCCGGGCCATATAAGTCACCAGGCAGGAAGACCCGGCGGAAACGGCGATAATATAGTTGAAAAAAATACCTTCTTCAATAAACTGGTTGAGGACGCCGGCTGTAAAAGAGCACCGCATCCCTCCACCCTCTAAGACGAGAGCCGTTTTAAATATATTGTTTTTCTTCTCCTTGTCCATATTTTTCCAGCAACCTTTCTATTACATAGAGTCTTTGAAAGGGAGTAATGAGATAAAAACCGTCAACCCAGTCCTCGATCTCTTCCATGAACTTTAAGGCCCAGTTCAGACCCCTGGATTCTCCTTCTTCCCGGGTCATGTCTGGGTCAAAGCTATCCAGAACTTCCTGGTCTACCTGCATACCGGAAACCTGGCTGTGGAGGTAGTAGGCATTTCTATAGCTTACCAGGGGCATAATCCCTCCCAAAATGGGAACATGCAAAGACTTCTTGGCTTCCTTGATGTTTTCTATAGCATCTTTACCCATAATAGGCTGGGTTAGAAACACTTCTACGCCAGATTCTATTTTTCTTTTTGCCTTTTCCAATTCCTTGTCAAAGTTTCGGGCATTAATATTCAGGGCAGCAGAGATGGTAAAGGGATTTTCTAGGCTTTGGTTTAAGTTGTTGACAAAGGCAGCCAACCGGGCGGAGTTAAATTGGAAAACAGCCTTGACTTCTTCCCGGTCGGCCTGGGGAACGGGGTCTCCTGTAATTAAAAGAATGTCTTGGATTTCTTCCAAGGACAGACCTAGGAGGAGGGCCTTAATGGCATTAATATTCCGGTCCCTACAGGTCATATGAACTAAGGGATTGAGCTGGTAGTCCCGCTTTAGGATCATGGCTGTTAAGGAAGCATCCATCCGAGGCCGGCCAATGGGACAGTCTGCCAAGGTGACGGCATCTACCCTTAGCTTTTGTAAAATTCCCACCTGGTCAAAGTAGTCCCTGGTAGCCTCTTGGGGCGGATCATATTCCACCACCATAACTTTTTTTCCGGCTTCCAGCTGGGCCTTTAAATGGCTCTTAGTCCTGACCTTGACCTGGTCTTTTTCCGGAGCCTTCTCCCTGGTAGCAGGTCCTCCCTTGACCCTTTTTATGAGCTCCTTAATATAGGAAGGGTCTGTTCCACAACAGCCTCCCAGGTAGGATAAGCCCTTGGCTTGGGACAGGGTTTCGGCAAAGTAGACGGGATTTTCCTTGTAGACCAGACGGTCCTCCACCATGGTGGGATAGCCGGAATTAGGCATGAGGCCCAGAGGGGTCTCATAGGTTTTTAAATCTTCCAGGATTTTCACCAGGTGGTAGGGGCCGGAAATACAATTTAAGCCCATGGCATCTACTTCTGGACTTTGGTCTGCCTGGTCCAGGACCTGGCTAGCCAAAAGCCCTAGTCGGGTTTCCCCCGAAGGAAAGACGGCGAAGCTTGTAATATGGACAGTATCCGGGTGCCGGTCCTTAAAGTCCTTTAAAAGGTCTAAAAGGAGGCTGGCCTCAGGAAAGGTCTCCCAGAGAAAGTTCCGGATGCCTGCTTCATAGAGGGCCTCTGCCACAAAAAGATAGTCTTCCTTCTTGTCCGCCTCCATGGGACCGATGCTCCCGTAGACTTGGACTTCCTCTTTAAAGCTAAGGGCCAGGCGGGCTCCTTCTCTTAAGTAGTCTAGAGCAAGGTCCTTGTCATAGCGGAGGGGGTTGGCGCCAAAAGTATTGGTCTTAATGGCTCCGGCTCCAGCTTGAATATAGGCCTTGTGGGCAGCTAGGACTAAGTCCGGGGCCTTGAGGTTTAATTCTTCAATTCCCCAGTCCTCTTGACTGGCCTTGTCCTGGAGGTAGGTTCCTGTGGCACCATCAAATATCAGAGGGGCTTCAATTTTTCCTGTAAATCTCTGTTGTCTAGACAAAATAGCTCCTTTCTTTCCATTAAAGAAAGATTTCTTTGGCAATTTCTACATCTTCCTTGGCATCCTTGCAGTAGTAATGGGCGCCAATCTCCCGGGCATAGGCCTGGGTTAGGACGGCACCTCCCACCATGACCTGGACATGGGGGCACTTTTCCTTTAAGAGGGTAATGGTCTCTTCCATACTGGTGACGGTAGTGGTCATAAGGGCAGATAGGCCCACGAGGCGGATATCTTCCTTGATGACTAGGTCCAAAATCTCTTCCTTGTCCACATTTTTTCCTAAATCATAGACCTGGTAGCCATAATTTTCCAGGAGGACCTTGGCTATATTTTTTCCAATATCGTGAATGTCTCCCTTGACTGTGGCCAGGAGGATTTTTTCTCCCGGTTCCTGGTTTTTTCCTTCTTTTAATTGGTCTCTCAGGTAGGCAAAGGCCTCCTGAGCAGCCGAGGCCGCCCCAATGAGCTGGGGCAGGTAGATGACCTTGTTTTCATAGTCCTGGCCCACCTGGTCCAGGGCAGGAATCAGGTCTTCTTGGATGATTTCCATGGGAGTCTTGGTCTTTAAAGCCTCTTGGACATAAACCAAAAGCTCCTTTTTCTGAGACCGACGCATGCCCCGGTAGACAGAAAAATTTCCCTTTTCTTTTTCTTCCAAGTCTGGGGCTTCTTCTGCATTTTCCTGGTCCATGTACTGGATATAGTCGCTGGCCTTGTCATCTAATCCCATCAGGACCCGGTAGGTCTTAAGGGCCTCTTGGATTCTCCCTTCCATGGGGTTAACAATGGGCATATTACAGCCCCGGTCTAGGGCCAGGAGGAGGAAGGACCCGGTAATCAGGCTCCGATGAGGAAGGCCAAAGCTAATGTTGGAGGTCCCCATAGTGGTGTAGAAACCAGCTTCTTTTAACAAACTTAAAGTTTCTAGGGCGACTTGTCCTGCCTGGGGATGGGAGGCAATGGTTAAAATCAAGGGGTCAATGACCAGGTCCCTTTGCTTTAAGCCATATTTTTCCGCCTCATGAAGGATTTTTTCTGCTACTTTTAAACGGTCTTTGGCCGTTTTAGGAATTCCTCCTTCGTCTAGAGTCAAGGCAATAACCTGGGCCCCATAGGTCTTGGCTAGGGGCAGGACTTGATCCATGGACTCCTTGGTTCCGTTGACGGAGTTAATCACAGGCCGGCCTGGCGTCCTTTTTAGAGCCTCTTCCAGGGCCTGAGGATTGGAAGAATCCAGCTGGAGGGGGCAGTCCACCACTCCCTGGAGGAGGAGGCTGGCCTTGGCCAAGTTTTCTCCTTCATTGGTCCCCGGTATGGAGACATTGACATCTAAAATATGGGCTCCAGCTTCTTCCTGGTCCACTCCCAGGCGGAGGACTTCCTCCATATCCTTCTTGAGGATGGAGTCTCGAAGTCGGGGACGGCCTGTGGGATTAATGGCCTCTCCTACAAGGAGGACTTCTTGGTCTAAGTTTAGAACCTTGGTGGAAGAAGCTAGGTAAACCTTATCTTCAAGCCTTCTTTTTGGAAGATTCCTCCCCTTAAAGTGGCCGGCTAAGCCCTTAATGGTCTCCGGTGTGGTTCCGCAGCAGCCTCCTAGGTAGGCTACCCCTAGTTGGACCAGGTCTTCCATGCCTTGGATAAAATCTTGGTCCTTCATTTTGTAGCGGCCCTCTTCATCAGGAAGGCCAGCATTGGCCTTGACCACCAGGGGCTTGTCTGTCACTTGACGGATTTCTTCCAAAATTCCCTTCATTTCAAGAGGGCCCAGGGAGCAGTTAACTCCCAGGGCCTCCACTCCAAGACTATTTGCCATGACAGCAAAGGACTGGGGCGAGACTCCGGAAAAAGTCCGACCGTCCTTTTCAAAGGTCATGGTCGTTAAAAGAGGCCCCTTAAAGTGTTTTTTCACTGCCAGGATGGCCGCCCTAAGTTCCAAAAGAGAGGACATGGTTTCAAGAACCACCAAGTCCACCCCTTCTTCCAGGGCCAGGAGAATATTTTCTTCAAAGAGTTCAAAGGCCTCTTCATAGATCATGGTCCCCATGGGTTCCATAAGAGCTCCCAGGGGTCCCATATCAAAGGCCACCTTGGCTTTTCCCTGGGCCACCCCTTTACAGGTCCTGATGGCTCCTTGAATTATATTTTTTAAAACTTTCCTGTCTGGATAGTTCCGGCCATTGGCCGAAAACGTGTTGGTATAGAGGATGTCTGAACCTGCATCCAGGTAACTTTGGTGGATTTCAGCCACCAGGTCCGGATAGGTTAAATTTAGGTCCACTGGAGGCCCGTCAAAGCCCTTTTTTTGCAACTGGGTCCCCATGGCCCCATCGAGTAGTAAAATTTTATCTGTCATAAACACTGCACCTTGCCTTTCCCTCTTCTTGACAAACTTCCCGGTTACAAAAGCCACAACCATTGCGGTAGCTGGGCCTGGTCTTTGTCTCGCCATAAACAGCCAAGACGGACTTTCGTGGAATTAAGAGGTTTTCCTTACTCAGGCTCAGGCCCAAGTTTTTATAGATATCTAAGACCCTGGCAAAGTCCCTTTGGAGGGCGTGGTCAATATCTCCATAGCCAGGACTAAAGCGGTCTGTAATGTAATTTTCTGTCTTTCTTTGGTCTTCTTCCTGGATCCGGTCCAGGCTATCTTCCAGGTAGGCTGACAGAGCTCCGTCCATGACATAAGCCAGGTACTTGTCCTTAACCGACAGCCTTTGGATAAGCCTTTCTGCCTCCTGGCCCAGGGTAATCCCTATAAAAATCAGTTGGGAGGCCTGGTCCATTAGGTCTGTAAGAGTCTTGGAAGACCCAAAAAAATCCACCTTCTGGACCCGCCTTTTCACATAGGCAGGCTGGATTTTTTCCTCAATGAGGTTTTCGCAATAGGAAATTTTTTCTTCCAAGTCCTGGTCAATGACAGGACTTCGTAAAAAACTTTTCAATACTTTTCTTGAAATCATAATAGCCTCCGTCTTGTGCTATACTAAGTGTAGAAAAAGCCCCTAGTAATCACTAGAAGCCCTTTTTTTGAAAACTATGAATAAGCTTGGTTGCCAGGACCACGGAAATACAACTGACAAGAATCCCTCCAAGAACATCTGTGGGAAAATGGACAAAGTGGTAAATCCTAGACAGGGCAATGAGGCTTGCTAAAATTAGAGCCCAAATTCCCCAACTTTTCTTGTAGTGAAAAATCGAAAGAGCTCCAGAAAAACTCACCATGGTGTGCCCACTGGGGAAGGAAAAATCCTGGAGGTGGGGAACTAAAATGGAAATAGACGGGTCCAGCCAATAGGGCCTTGGCCTTTGGACCATATTTTTCAAAAAAAGATTGCCTATGAGAAAGGAAAAGAGCATACTCAAAAGCATGGTCATCCCTAGGGTCCTGGTCTTTTTAAAATAGAGGAAAATGAACCCCAGGCATATCCAAAAGGCTCCCTTGGAAGCCAGGTGGGTAATCCCTGTCATCAAAAGGTCCAAGCAAGGACTATGTAGTTTTTGAAAGAAATAAAGAACAGACCATTCCCAGGACATGACAAACTCCTTTACAAATTTTTAAAAATAATATTCCCTATTGTACCACACTTATCCCCTAGAAAAAAGAAAGAGAGGCTAGAATGGAAAAAATCGAACTGGACTTTCCTAGAATTGAAGGCCATTATGGGGTCAACCAGGCCTGGATGGGAAAGACTCCCTATATCCGGAACCGGTCCTGTGGCCTGGCGGCTCTTTTAAATGTCTTGATTTATGAAAAAATCCTTCCTATCCAAAGTCGGAAAAAAGCGGCCTACTACCTGGACCAAATGGTTAAACCCTGGCTTCCAAGGCCCTGGGGGATTCCCAACTTCCTGGTCCTCCAAGGCCTCTTTAAAACTTTTACCAAAAAGCCCTACCGGCTGGTTTCCTATAGGGGGCCTTTTGGGGATACAAAAAGAGTGGCCACCTTTATTAAGGAGGGCCTAAAAAAGGGTCACCCCCTCCTCCTCTTGACCTATGGCCACAAAAATCCCCACTTCCACAACCACTGGGTCACCTTAACAGGCCTTTTTGAAAGAGAAGGAAAAACCTACTTTATCGCCTCCAACTGGGGAGAGCGGCGGATTTATCAGCTGGAAGACTACTTGTCCCTTCCCTCTCCCTACCGGTCCCTAGGTTATTTTGAGCCTAAAAATAAATAAGTCCTATGAAAAAAGCCCTGGACCAGGGCTTTTTTCGCAGTTTATCTTTATAAGTCTCCAATAATTTCTTTTTCTGAAAATAGGGCCGTGGCCCCTCCTGTGTGGAGGAAGACTACAGAATCTCCCTTTTTATACCGGCCTTCTCTTATATCATGGAGAAGGCAGGAAAAGGCCTTGCCTGTATAGACAGGGTCCAGGAGGATGCCCTCTGTCCTGGCCAAATATTGGATGGCTTCTGTCGCCTGGGCATTGGGCCTTTCATAGCCAGGGGCGTAAAAGTCCTTTCTTAAATGAAAGTCTTCTTCTTTTACCAGGTCCCCTAAGCCTAAAAGACGGAGGCTTTCATTGGCCAGCTGGGCCTTGACCCTGCCGTAAGAATCTCCACTATCTAGGACCAGGACAGATTCAATAGCTGTGGAAGCGTCCAAGGCCTTTTTTCCTGCCATAAGGCCGGCCATGGTTCCTCCAGACCCACAGGCATGGTAGAGGGCCTTGAAATCAAGTCCCCTTTCCTTGGCCTGGCTATAGACTTCCAGGAAACCTTCTACATAACCCAGGCTTCCCACAGGGTCTGCCCCGCCCATGGGGATTTCTTGGACCTTCCTTCCCTGGGCTTCCAGGTCCTGAATATAGTTCCTTCCCAAGTCTACAGACCGTCTTTCAACACTGGCAAAGTCTTCCCCAGGTTCTGGAGTCACTAGGTGGAGGTCTGTATCAAAAATCCGGTTCAAAAGAAGGTTGGCCCGGTAGTCTTCCGGGTCTGGTTCAACCAAGGCTGCCAGGAAGAGGACGGCCTTCAAGTCATGGACCTTGGCGGCCCAGGCCGTTTGCATGGCATGGTTGGACTGGCTGGCCCCATAGGTGACTAGGGTATCGGCTCCGTCTTTTAAGGCCTTACCCAGCAAGTATTGGAGCTTCCGGGTCTTGTTTCCCCCAAAGAGGCAGCGACCTGTAAAATCATCTCTCTTGATATAAAGGTCGACTCCCAGGTCTTGGGACATCCGGTCCAGGCGGACCAGGGGAGTTGGAAAATAGCCCAAGTCTGCCTTGTTCATTTTTTCTAATCTTTCTTTCAGGTCTTCTATGGTCATTTGCTGGCCTCCTTTGTCCAATTCTTTTTTATCCTACTTAAATGAGGGTCTTCCTGGAATAAAAAGTCCAGGCCCCCCTCTAGCATATTTGTCGTGACAACATGGCCTGTCCCTTCAAAAACCTGGAAGGTCCAGGGACCTTGGCCTGTTTCCTCCAAGGCATGGTAAAAACTTTCCTGGTAGGGGGCCAGAACAGTGATGTCCTCCCGGCCATTTCCCAGAAAAAGAGTCTTGTCCTTAAATTGGTCCAGCCGATCCATGGGATTTAAGACCTCCTGAAAATCCACTTGAGCCCCATAAAAACGGGCAAAACCAGAAAAATCAAAGGCCCCGTTAAGGCTCAAGGCCCCCTGGACAGGGTAGGTGGCCAGGATGGCCCCTGTGGTCATGGCTCCCATGGAATGGCCGGCTAAGTAAATTTTTTCTCCCTTCAACTGGTCGTAGAAGACTTGAAATTCCTGGCGGTTTCTTTCAATCACCTTAAAAAGCTCATTCCAATCCACTTCTCCTTCTGTGGAATGGTCCGGAGATCTCCTCCTGCCATGGTAGAGGGCATCTGGCAGGTAGGTGTCAAAGCCGAAACTTGCCAGGATTTTTCCCCGGAAAATAGAAGATTCGGCGGAAGAATTCCAGCCATGATAGTAGACCATGGTGGAATGGCCTCCTCCCCTGGGGCTGATATGAATGTAGGGAAGGCCCTTAAAATTTCCTTCTTCCACAAGCAAATTAAACATGGTCTTCCTCCTTTAATCTCCAGTCAATAGGATCTAGGCCAGCTTCCTGTAAAAAGTCATTGGTTTTGGAAAAGGGCCGGGACCCGAAAAATCCCCTGTAGGCAGATAAGGGAGAAGGATGGACGGACTCCAAAATCAAATTGTTTTCCCCTTGGATTAAGTGCTTCTTGGACCGGGCATGGCCTCCCCAAAGGATAAAAACTACTGGACTTTCCTTTTGGGCCAGGAGGGAAATAATGTGGTCTGTGAACATTTCCCAGCCAATTTTACTGTGGCTCATGGGGCTGTGGGCCCTGACCGTTAAAGTAGTGTTCAGTAAAAGAACTCCCTGGCGAGCCCAGTCCATTAGGTAGCCTGACTTGGCTGGAGGAATTCCCAGGTCCTCCTCTAATTCCTGGTAAATATTTTTTAAACTGGGGGGGAGGGCCACTCCAGGCTTGACAGAAAAAGCCATACCATGGGCCTGGCCCGGTCCATGGTATGGGTCCTGGCCCAGGATGACCACCTTGGTCCCTTCATAGGAAGAGGCATGGAGGGCATTGAAGATATCCCCCATGGGAGGGTAGATGGTGTAATTTTTATATTCCTCTACCAGGAGTTTCCGAAGAGCCTGGTAGTAGGGTTTTTCCATTTCCCCAGCCAAGAGGTCCTGCCAGTCATTTTTAAAAATTTCTTTCATTCCTGCCCTCCAATCCATTTCTTTAAGAGGGAAACTTGTTCACTTTTGTAGATTCTCTTTAAGAGTTGGTCCCTGAGAGAGGACTTGGCAAAGATAATTAAACTGTCTTCGCCCTGGAAGATGAGTTCCCCCGAGGGGATAATTAACTGGCGGTGGCGCAAGACAGCCCCCACAATAACCCCTTCCTTTAAGGAAATCTCCTTTAAACTTTTGCCTACAAGGGGGGAATCTTTCAAGAGTTCCAGTTCCAAGACCTCTGTTGTGGCCCCAGGAAGGGGGGTAATGTGAATCTTGCCCGGCTGGTGGATCATGGTAAAAATGGAGGAGGCCATCATGGCCCGGGGATTTAATTGAAGGCCAACCACCACTTTTTCTGTGGCCTTGGCATAGTCCTTGTGGTTAATCAGGCAGAAAGTTTTCAAAAAACCCACCTGGCCAGCCAGGATTGCCATGAGGACATTGTCGTTATCCTCCCTGCTGGCGCAAATAACCCCCTGGTAGTCCTGGGGATTTACATTGGAAAAAGTCTCTAGGCTGGTCAGGTCCTCCTCCTTGATATAGGCCTTGGGAAGGGCCAGCCGCCAGGCTCTCAGGTCTTCTCCCCTAGGAAGGGAGATGTCCACGTCAAAGTCCCGGTCCATTAAAGACAGGGCCAGGTTTTTTGCATCCAGAGAGGCCCCTAAGATCCAAAATTTTTTCCTTTGGCCCTTGGGAGCAAAAATAGAATCCTTCCGGCGGAAGACCTCCATGGATCCGGACCCTAGGAGATAGAGCCGGTCCCCTTCCTTTAAAAGAGTATTCCCCCGGGGAACAAAAAAATCTCCATCCCGGTAGATGGTCACCACCAGGGTCCTGTCCAAGCTTAGGTCCTTTAAGGGCTTGCCTAGGATGGGGTGGTCCCTTTCCAGGGTATAGGTCCAGATATCCAGCTTGGGATGGAGGTAGCGCCTTTGAGGAAGGCCTCCTTCTTCCACAGCAAAATTGACAATTTCATCCGCCAGGTTTCTTCCCGGATAAAAGTAGTCATCAATATAGGGAAACAGGTCCCTGACCTGAGACTGGGCCAGGTCATGGTCTTGAATTAAAACCATCACCGTCCCCTCTCCATTTTTTTTACAAAGAGAAGCCCTTAAAATATTTTCCTCATCCCGGTCCCCCACCAGTAGAAAATAATCCATGGGCCCCAGGGCCCCTAATTCTTCATAGCTAAAAGGGAGGATGTGGAGCCTTTTATTTGCCGGTCCATCCACAAAATCCCCCTGGGTCAGCCAATAAACGTCATTTTTCTGGGTCAATAAAAATTCAACCAGGTCTAGGGCAATTAAATTGTCCCCTACTACACAAAACTTCATACTTTCCCCCTCTTCCTTGGTCTTAATCAAATTCTAATCCATTGAAGAAATTTATACAAGTTTTTCCCCTGGCTAGAAAGAATTCCTTGGACAATACCTGGTCTATTCCTGAAATACTTCCATATTTCTTCTATAAATCCTCCAATCCTGTTTACCCCCCCCCTGTTCCGGGGTATCTAGTAAATAAGAAGCTTATATTTCTTTTTTATTTTAGGAGGATTCTTATGAAAAAATATCTACTTATTTTATGTCTCCTTGCCCTCCTTTTAGGAGGCTGTGGAAACCAGGAAAAAACCAAGGAAGATCCAGTTTTTTCCCACTTCTTAAGCCAAGAGGACTTGACGTCTTATGTCTTAAAGTCCAAAAGCCAAGCTAGCTTTCTCGGCTCTCTCAAGGAAGACTATACAGGTCTTCTGGAAAGGACCAAGGACCCAGACGTCTCCCACAGTATCTGGGAAGGCCTTGAAGAAGGGAAAAAAGTCACCGTTGAATCCTATCAGGTGGACAAGGTCCTTTATTCCCGAGAAAATGGAAAGTCCTGGCAAAAATCTTCCCTGGAAGACGGGGCCCAAGGGAAGGAAAAAACCTCTTTTGTTGGCCAAACAATCTTAAGTCCAGATAAGCTTTTAAAAAACCTAAAAGACTATTATACTGTCCAAGAGGAGGACGGGACCTATCTAGCCAGCCTAGAATCCAGTCCCGAAACCCTTGGAGAAATCCAAGACATCCTCTTTGGCAAGGATGGAAAGGACCCGGTTTTTGGAGACTTAACTTCCTTTAAGGCAAAATTTTCCTTTGAAAAAGAGACCTACTATCCCCTGTCCTTTTCCTGGGAAGCGGACTTTTTAAGTCCAGACAAGAAGGCCACCACCATCAACCAGGAAGGGACCTATGAAAAGGTCAATGCCTTAGAAAAAATAGACCTGCCAGAAGAAATTCAAGAATAAAGTCTGTCAATGAATCCTTTTTAAGAAGGTTTATCTTTCTTAAAATGACAAAAAGAAGTGGTATTCATGACTCGATTTATAGAAAAAATCCTAGATAAAACAAGAAGATGGGTCCTGCCTCTGGCCTTCTTAAAGGCTTTTTTCATCTTCCCCTTGGGCCTAAGTCAGATTGTTTTTGCTGTCTGGCTCTGGCCCCTACGGGCCGGCCTCATCCTTCTAGGTTTAATCGGCATGGTCTTTGGGACCCTGTCCATCTACCTAGACCTTGTAGGATCTGTCTACTATCTAGTGAAAAGAAGAAAGAAGGACCGGATTTTTCTATGGGCCCTCCTCCCTCATCTTCTATACTTTTTTAACGCCATGCTGGGAGAGCCTATCTGGACCTGGGGCCAAGACCAGTGGTTTTCTGTCTTAGACTATACTTTTGGGGGCCCCTTCCTTTGGGGCAAGTTCTTCCCTATTTTCCTAGAAGAAGGAGGAAAAATCCTCTTTCATCCCACTTATATTCCGGACCCCTTTAATGAACGAGGTCCCCACTAATCATTTTTACAAGTAGATTGCAAAAAGGAAGCGAGTTTTCACCAGCTTCCTTTTTTAATATTCCAGGTCAATATCCACAACAGCCTGGATTCCCTGGAAGTTTTCTTCTAAATAGTCTGTCACTTCTTGCCGGACCAGGTCCCGAGAGGATTCTTTCCGGTAGGCATGACCCAGGACGGTAATATCTACATAAATTTTCTTTTCCTCTTCCACATAGCTTAGGTCATGGTAGCCTAAAAGGTCTCTGTGGGTCCGAATATACTGGTCCAGGGCCTTCATAATCTTCCGTTCAAAGGGAGATTCACCGCCAATAGGGTCCACATGAACAATTAAATGGACGTCCATTTCTTTGGAAATTTCCCGCTCCGCCTGGTCAATAATTTCATGGACTTCCACCAGGGACAGGTCTGCCGGAAACTCTGCATCCAGGACCACCACTGTTTTTTCCGGGCCAAAGGAGTTAAAAATCATGTCATGGACTCCTAGGACATGGTCATAGGACATCATCCGGGTGTAGAGTTCATTTTGGACTTCCAGGCTAGGGGCCTCGCCAATGAGTTCACTTAAGGTTTGGGAAATTAAATCCCAGCCGGACTTCATAATTAAAATAGAGACGACCAGGCCCACACTTCCGTCCACTGGAAAAGCCACCAGAGGGTCTAGGAAAATAGAAACTAAGACCACTCCCGTCACCAGGCAGTCCCCTAAAGAATCCATGGCCGTGGCCTTTAGGGGGGAGGAGTCGATACTTTCCCCTATTTTTTTATTAAAGTTTGCCTGCCAAAATTTGACCCCAATAGACAGGACCAGGACCACCAGGCCTATAGGTGTAAAGTGGGTTTTTATAGGATAGAGAATCCGGTCAATGCTGGTCCTTGCAAATTGCAGGCCCACCACCATAACAAAGGCGGAGATAATCATTCCCGTCACATATTCAATCCGTCCATGGCCCTGGGGATGGTCCTCATCGGCGGGTTTTCCGGCAAAGTGGGTGCCGGCAATGGTAATGATGGAGGAGGTGGAGTCCATAAGATTGTTAATGGCGTCGGCCATCACAGAAACAGACCCAGACATCCAGCCTAGGATGAGTTTTACAATAGTTAAAATTCCGTTGGAAATCAGGCCTACAATGCCGGCCCAGAGGGCAATTTTCGTCCGATTTTCCCCCTCCCGATTAAAATTTCCCTTATTTAACACCCACTGGATCATTGGTCTTCTTTCTCTCTTTCTGCACGAATTTTTTCCGGAGTGACGTCTCTTCCCTCTTCATCCACCACCTTGGTGTGAACTAGGGTCTTCCGAAAGCTTTCCCTGAAGTCCTTGATATAATCTTCCCGTAATTTTTTTTGTTCTGCTTTTTCTTCTTCTGTCAAGTCTCTGGTCTTCGAAAGTCTTGCCAGTTCATTTATTCGATCTAAATTTGTCAAAAAATCCCTCTTTTCTTCCTGGTATTTCCACTATTATACCATGTTTGGCCTTATTTTTCCTGGAAATTCCCTCCTAGAATTCTTTTCAAAAGATTAGGATTTTCTTTAAGAATCCTTTGAAAATATGGCCCGTATCATGTATTATAAATGTAGATACAAAGGGGGAATTTATGACCATATATACCGTCTTTGCCATGCTAGGTGGTCTTGCTCTATTTCTCTATGGAATGGATCTCATGAGTGATGGCCTTGAAACCACAGCTGGCAATAAGCTTCATACTCTGATTGAGAAGCTTACATCATCTACAGGAAAGGGGCTTTTGGTCGGGATTTTTGTCACGGCCTTAATCCAGTCTTCTTCCGCTACCACAGTTATGACTGTAGGTTTTGTAAATGCAGGACTTATGAGTCTTCGCCAGTCTGTCGGGATTATTATGGGGGCCAATATTGGGACCACTGTCACTGGACAATTGGTGGCCTTAAATATTACAAAATCGGCTCCACTTTTAGCCTTTGGCGGATTTGTCATCTATAAGTTTATTACGAAAAAAACCATATCGAGTCTAGGGTCTGTTATTATGGGCTTGGGGCTTCTTTTTATGGGTATGGACATTATGTCCTCCTCTATGAGCCCCCTCCAAGAAAGTCCTTTATTTGCTGACCTTATGATGAAATTTTCCAACCCCCTTCTTGGGGTCTTAATTGGAGCCTTGGTTACCGCCTTGATCCAATCTTCTTCCGCTTCCATGGGGATTCTCCAAGCCCTATCCAATAAAAACTTGGTGAGCCTATCTTCATCGATGTACATTATTTGTGGCTTTAACATTGGGACCTGTATTACATCCATCCTCTCTTCCATGGGGTCCTCTGTCAATGCCAAAAGAACGGCCATGGTCCACGTCCTCTTTAATTCCATTGGGACGATTATTTTTATTTGCCTGGCCCAGTTTTTGCCTATCGAAGCCTTTATCCGGTCCATATCCAAAGACTTACCGGCGGCCCAATTGGCCAATCTCCATACCCTATTTAACGTGGCTTCCACAGTCATCCTCTTTCCTTTTTCTAAGCACCTGGCTGGTCTTGCCACGAAGATTCTTCCCATGAAGGACTCTCCCATGGACCAAATGAGCCTGCGCTATATTAAGCCGAAAAATGTCAATGATGCCACTTTGGTTTTGACAGACGTCCGGGCAGAAGTAAACCGGATGTTGGAGCTTTCCAAGAAAAACTACTACCTGGCCATGGAGTGTTTTTACTATTATGACGAAAAAAAGCATGAGGAAATCCTCCACAATGAAGAAGTGATTAACTTCTTAAATTCACATATTACCAAGTACATTATTGACCTTTTAAGTGAATCCATGGACGACACTCTTGCTTCTTACTTTACAGCCTATATGCGGATTGTCCGGGATATTGAACGGGTGGGCGACCACGTCAAGAGCATTGCTGAATACTCTGAAGTGTCCAGCCGCCGTGACCTTTCCTATTCAGACAAGTGCTACGAAGAATTAGAAATTTTAAATGACGATTTGATTCATTTTTATGACCTAGTTATGAATGAAAAAAATCGAGACATTCGCCGGAACCAATCTCGAAAGACGGACTTGGCCATTGAAGAAAAGATTGAAAACTTCCGGAACCAACATCTAGACCGGATGAAGGACGGGATTTGTGATCCAGAAAGTGGCTTAATTTACGAAAAAATCTTATCTGCCTATGAACGGATTTCTGCCTACTTGAGAAATATTGGAAAATTAAAACAATAAAAATCCAACAAAAAAAAGGGACCTCCAGGGGTCCCATTTTTTATTGATGACTTATTATGAAATAGAGCTGGCTTAGGTTTTAACTAAATTAATAATGTTTCCTTTTATTTATATTTCTTTCTAAAATAAAGTCTTTCTTTTGAAACAAGGGGGAAAGCGAAAGGCGTCATTGAAGCCCTAGTCCAAAATCTCTGATTTTGTGGCAGGTCTCATGTCAAGATTTCCCAAGAAACCGAGTGTAACGAAAGTTGATTGGGTGAAATCGACGACTATTCGCCCTCATGCTTTCCCCCTTGATATCCCCCTTTCATTACACCCTAACGCACTGAATGTAAGAAATAAGCCAAAGGCCTAAAAATTTTGAACTCGCTTACGCTCAAACACAAAATTTTCTTCACGACCGTTGGCCTATTTCCTTTTTTCTATATTTTCTAAACCTATTTTCCTTTTATGCCTCTGCATTTTCTTTAATGGGAAGAAAGCTAAAGAGTATGCCTAGGGCCAGGGCAAAAATCACCCAGGCAAAGGTCCCTACATTTTCTGAGAAAAGTTCTTGGAATTGTCCATAATAGTCTGTTTTAATGACAAAGGACAGGATTTGGGAAATGGCTGGAACGAGGGCGCCCAGGACCAAGCCAATATAGGTGGATCTTTTTTTCACTATAGGGTCTAAAAGTGTGGCCAGAATCAAGGTAATGGCTACAGGGTAGATGCCTGCTAAAATTGGACCGGATACTTTAACAATATAGTCTACTCCACCTAGGGAAAGGAAGAAGGAAACGAAGACTAAAATAAGAACCCAAATTGTGTAGGAAATTTTTCCCTTAGTCATGTCTCTAAAGTAGTTGGCACAGGTAACAATCAGGCCAATGGCTGTTGTTAAGCAGGCAAGAGACATGGCAGCACTTAAAACGACCATTCCCCAGTAGCCTAGGGTAGAATTCGTCGTTTTTATTAATAATTCCACTAGGCTTAAATTTTCATAGCCTGCACCGGACACAGTGGCTCCCAGGTAGACCAGACCTCCATAGATGAGGGTCAGGCCAAGGCCTGCAACAATAGCTGCCTTCTTTGCCACTTGGGTCAAGTCTTCTCCCCTATGGCCTTGGTTTTCAAAGTTGGCCATAATAACAGAGGCAAACATAAGAGAGGCCAGGCAGTCCATGGTTTGGTAGCCTTTTTCAAAACTGGACCCAAAAACCCCACTTCCTGTATAGGGAACGGGTTTTCCTGGAGGGGCCACAATGGTGGCGATAATAATGACGGCCAAGGTGACTAAAAGAGCAGGTGTTAAGTAGGCTCCTAAAATATCAATGACCTTCCCCTTAGACAGGGAAAAATAGAGAACTAGGGCAAAAAAGATGCCGCAAATAACATAGGCAGGTATGTTGGGGAGTAGGCTGGCTTCAATGAGCTCATGGGTTGTGGCTCCTGTCCTTGGAATGGCCAAGCCTGGACCAATACATAGGACAATTAAAAAACTAAAAATTTGGGCAAAGGGTCGACTGACCTTAAGGCCCATGTTTATCAGGCTCCCGTCTCTTTTAATGGCAGCTAGGACACCTAGCATAACAAAACCTACAGCTGTTGCTATAAAGCCTAGAGTGGCTGTGACCCAATGACTACCAGCTTCCAGTCCTACACTTGGTGGGAAAATTAGGTTTCCAGCACCAAAGAACATGGAAAAAAGAGCAAATCCAGAAATAATAATTTCTCTGTTGCGTTTCATAACAAACCTCCTATTTAAGTAATATTTGACTATTATATCACTTTTTCCCAGTCTTTCATAGGAAAAGTTTTCCAAGGAGGTTCTTTTTTCAATCTTTTTTGTTTTCCCTTAAATTTTTAAAGAAACTGGAGAGGAGGTCTCCTGTTTCTTTTTCCATGCATCCTGAAACCACTTCTATCTTGTGGTTGGAAGCAGGGCTTTTTAAGAGGTCTATGGCAGACCCACAGGCCCCAAACCGGGGATTTTTCGCTCCATAGACCAATCTTGAAACCCTTGTATTAATTAAAGCTCCGGCACACATGCTACAGGGCTCCAGGGTGACATAGAGGGTACAGCCTTCCAGCCACCAGGTTCCCAGGGCCTGGGCTCCCTGGTTTAAAGCCAAAAGCTCTGCATGGTAGAGGGCATTTTGTTTTTCTTCTTTTTGGTTGGCCCCTTGACCAATGATTTTTCCCTTATAAACTAAGATGGCTCCTATGGGGACTTCCCCCTTGGATCCTGCCTGTCTGGCCAAGTCCAGAGCCTTTTTCATATAGTCTTGATCTTGCAAAATAACTCCTAACGTAAGAGGTCCTTGTAGTAGGGATAGGCCCAGCGCAGGCGTTCTTCCATAGGCGGGGCATAGTCTCCATTTTCCAGGTAGGAAAAAAATTCTTCCTTGGTAAAAAATCCCCCCTGGGCCACTTCTTCTTTTTGTAGCCTTAAATCTTCTGTCTTGGCATCTATTTTAAGTAGGTAAATATAGGAAAATTTATCCTCCTGGCGGAGAATTCCCAAAAATTCCAGGTCTTCTTTTTTGGCTGGAAGGCCAGTTTCTTCATGGACTTCCCGCAGGCTCCCCTCCAGGGGGTCTTCCTCGGGATTTAGGGTTCCACAAGTACACTCTAGAAAAAGAGGGTAGTTGACTTTTTCCTGACTCCTTCGGGTAATTAAAATTTTCCCTTCTTGGTTAATGATAATAACACAGCCTACATGGTAGTATTCTCCCGGCTTTAAGGGTGTTCCCCGGGGGACAATTTTTCCCAAAGGCTTGTTGTCCTTGTCATAGAGTTTCCAAAGGTCCATCCTTGACTTCTCCTCCTGCAAATAAAATGGCCTCCCTGGCCAGTTCCAGGCTGGGATCAATAAAATTTCCCTCCCAGCCGTAGATTTTTTGAGCCAGGGGAAGTTCTGTACAGCCTAAGATAAAGGCATCCCCTCCCTGGTCCCTAAAGTGGTCAAAGGCCTTTTTGATTTTTGCCTGGTCCAGGGAAAAGTTTCCCTCCTTGACCCCTCGGTAGATGACTTCCTGGATGGCCTCTTCCTCTTCTTCATTGGGCAAAAGATAGTCCAGGCCCCTTTCCTCCAGGGCCCTTTGGTAGAGGCCTACAGCTAGGGCCCCCTTAGTTGCCATAATCACCGGCTTTTGAAACTTGGACCCCTCTATGGCCTTGGCGGCAATTCTTTGCATATGGAGGATGGGAATATCCACCTCCTCCAGGAGCTGGTCATAGTAGTAGTGGCTGGTATTGCAGGCAATGGTTAAAAAGTCCGCCCCCATTTCCTGGAGTTTCCGGCAGGATTCCAGGAGGGCCGGATAGGGACTTTTTCCCTTGTTTAAGATGGCCTCTGTTCTATCTGGAACTTGGGTATTGTTGTAGATTAAAATTGGTAGATGGTCCTGGTCCTCCTGGGCCTTGGTGTTTAAAACAATTTTTTCAAACAAGTCCACCGTGGCCAGAGGGCCCATGCCACCAAGTAAGCCAATGGTCTTCATAGTCTCCCCTTTATTGGTCTCTTCCCTTCTTCTAAAGCTTGGCTTTTAAGGGTTATTTCTTCTATTTTTACTTCACTGATTTTAAGTCTTTTTCTTTACTTATTTTGACACAGTCCCTTAAAGTTTTCAATAGGGGCCTTTTTCAGGTCTTCCTGGGTCTTAAAAAAATCCTCTAACCCCTTCTTTAAATCGTCAATACTCCCCTTGTTTTCCAGGTTATAGGCAAGAAATTGGTCCTGGTCCCTTTCAAAGGAGGAGGATTCTAAAAGGGCAAATGCTTCGAGGCTGATCTTTTTTCCGTCTCTTTTTTCTAGGCGGTCCTTTCTTAAAGACGGGGGACTGGTGACACGGAGAAAACTAAAGCCCAGGTCCTTTAAAACAGCATATTCCAAGGGTCTACGGACACCTGACAGGACGATATTTTGGTCTCCATGGGACTTTATTTCTTCTTCAATCCCCCTTAAAAGATAGTAGGGGTCCTTTTGAAATTCTTCATTCCCCACCCGGTTTAAGAGGGCCCGGTCCTTTTCCTTCATCCCATATTTTTCCCGGCAAATTTTTTCCAGGGGTCCGGTCATGGACAGGGCGTAAAATCCATAGTCTTCTTTTAAAATCTTCCCCAAAAGGTCCTTGCCGGACCCGGCCTTTCCTATGATTCCTAGTCTCATTTTTTCTCCTTAAGAAAAATAGACAGCCGAAACTGCCTATTTCCTAGTTTCTATTTAAAACGCCCTCTCCCAGGACGCTGATGATCACATCTCGGGCCTGGTCTAAGTCTTCTTCATTTACATATATTTGACAGCCATAAATGGAGCCCCCGGCCACTAGCCGCATGAGGTTGCCTGCCCCAAAATCCTTTAAGGCATAGCCAATGCCTGCATCTTCCAAGCTCGTTGTGGCAATGCCTCTTTCCAGGTCATTTTCTGCCGTCATAACCAGGACAATATTTTCTTCCATCATTTTTTATAGTCCTTTAAAAGCCGGGTGTACTGGGTTTCATCTTCAATGTCCTTGCGGACTTTTTCCCCTCTCAGGCGTTCAATAACAGTAAAGGCCAGTTCTAGGGCGGCTGCTGGTCCTAGGGCTGTAATGACATTTCCATCTTCCACCACCACTTCATCTAGGCGGCCCTGGGTTTTTAACTTTCCTTCATAGCCTGGGAAACAGGTAAACTTGCCTTCTGTCAAAACCCGGGCCCGGTCTAGGGCTGCTGGTCCTGCACAAATAGAGGCAATGAGCTTTCCTTCTTTTTTAAAGTCGTCTAGGGCATAGATAATTTCGTCTCGGTCACGAATGGTCTCTGCCCCAGGAAGGCCTCCAGGAATAAAAATGGCCCCATAGTCATCAAAATTTGTATCTTTTAAGAGCTTGTCTGCAAGGACCCGGACCTGGTGGGCTGACCGGACTTCTAAGCCTTCTTCTATACTAATCATATCTAGGTCCACCCCTGCCCGGCGGCAAAAATCCACCATCGTTAGGGCTTCAATATCTTCAAAGTCATTGGCTAAAATCACAGCTAAGTCTTTCATATCCATCCTCCTTTTTATTTCTTACTTCCTCTTACTCATACCCAAAAATTGAGGATTTTATCCAGCTTAAGAGAATTTAGCCGCTTCAATGACTGCCTTGGCAATAATAGACCGGAGGGCGCCTTCTTCTAATTTTTCCACTCCACGAATGGTAGACCCTCCTGGAGAACAAACTTCATCCTTTAAAACTCCAGGATGTTTCTTGCTTTCTTCTAAGAGGACAGCCACTCCCTTTAGGGTTTGGGCTAAAAATTCATAGGTTTCCTGTCTTTTTAAACCGCATAAGACTCCTCCATCAGAGGCCCCTTCAATAAAAATATCCAAGAAGGCTGGCATACAGCCACAAAGGGCACAGAAGGCAGGAAAGTTTTCTTCATCAACTTCCTTGTAGTGGCCAAAGGCAGATAAAAGTTCTTCTATGTCCTTCCGGTCCTCTTCCTTGATATCGTCGCCAAAGGCCACGGCCGTCATGGATTCTCCTACAGCGGCTGGCGTATTGGGCATAATCCTGGCCACTTCCTTGTGACCTAAAAGACTTCTTAAGTCTCCCAGACTTTCTCCGTTGACCATGGATATCACAGGTTTTTTTAAGTGGTCTCTTATTTTTTCCATGAGGCCTTCCATTTGTTGAGGTTTAACCCCAATAAAGACAAGGTCCCCTTCCTTGGCTGCCTTGATATTGTCATCTGTAATTTCCACTTGGTCATATTTTTTAAATTTTTCCAATTTTTCTATGGACCGGTTGGCTAAAATTAAAGAGTAGCCCTTTTCTGCCAGGGCTTTAGCTATGGACCCTCCCATATTTCCTACACCGATTATGGCAATTTTTCTCTTCATTTTTTCCTCCTTTTAAAAATAAAAAAGTAGTTCCCCCTAGGAAACTACTTTGGTTGAATGGTCACAAGTTCAATAATGCCGTTAGACACTTTTTCAACTTGATAAATATAGTGCTTGTCTCCAATAAGTTCTCCGGCCCGTATACTTGAGCCTGATTGTTTTAATAAATAGTAGACCAGGCCCCCAATGGACTGAAAACCAAGATCCTCTATATCGTAATTAAATTTATTATTTATCTCTTCAATTTTTGTGGCTGCAGAAAAAATTCCTGCGTTGACATCAATATCCAAGTCTCTCTTCATAATAAAGTTTTTCACAAAGAAAAGAACAGCGATGGATATAGACCCAATTAAAAGGTCAATCATGGTGTCGGACTTTACAAGGAGTTTTCTGGCAATCACAAAGGTAATTAAGTAGATGATGTTGTTATCCGAATAGGCAATGAGCATGAGGATAAACTCCATGCCGATAACCAGCATCAGAACATGCTTTAAAAATTCTTGAAAGATGATGTAGGAGGTGTTAGCATCACTTCCCACAATTTTAACAATGTACTTAAATAGGTCGGGTATAGAAAGGACAATCCCAATTAGAATGGTTGCTGTCAAAAAAACTTCTAGGATGTAGATAAACTTACTAATGAGCATGAGGTTCTCTTTTTTGTTCATAGATTCCTCCTATAGGCCGGCCGTCTTATAGGCCTCTTTTCGTATTTTTTCTAATAATTTCTTTTCAATACGAGAAACTGTCATTTGAGAAATCCCCAATTTTTCCGCTATGGAAACCTGGGTCTTCTTTTTGTAGTAACGATCAATTAAAATCGTTTTTTCTACGTCTGTTAACTTTTCCATGGATTTTTCGATAAAGTCATTGACTTCAATTTGGTTAAAATATTTTTCATCTTCCCCAACTAAGTCGGCTAGGTTAATTTCCTTATCATCTCCTGACCCTTCAAATCTTAAGTCCAGGGAGGCCGGTGCATAGACCTTGGACGCCTCCATGGTTTCTAAAACTTCTTCCTGGCTGACACCTAGGTAGTCGGCAATATCCCGGATACTTGGTGTTCTTTGGTAGTTTTGGGACAGGGTCACCTTTGCATTGTTAATTTTTTTCGATAGCTCTTGGACCCTCCTAGGAACCCGGATGGTCCAGCCCTTGTCCCGAAAGTATTTTTTTATTTCTCCAATAATTGTAGGTGTGGCAAAGCTTGAAAATTCGTAGCCCTTGGAAGGGTCATAGCGTTCCACTCCATAAATCAAACCAATCGAGGCCACTTGATAAATATCATCGTAGTCAATCCCCCGGTTGGCGTACTTTTTGGATAGAATTTCTGCAATGTAAAGATGTTCTTCAATGAGGATATCTCGCAGGTCTTGGTCTCTTGTCTGGGCATATTCTTCAAAAAGTTTTTTTCTTTCTTCTTTTGAAAGAGGACGGTCCATCTGGTAGTAGGTTTCTTTGTTCATGGCCTTATCCTGAAATGTCTTTATAAATGACCATTTGGTCTTTTTCATACTTGACACCATCTGCTAGACTTTGAATAATGGCCTCGCTCATTTGCAGGTGGTCTTCCTCTTTTATTTTCTCCTGGTCTAGACTTGAAATCCCAAAATAAAATCCTTGGTCTTCAATTTTTATTTTTAACTGAATCTTGTCTTCACATTCAAGAAAATAACACAAGTTACAGGCTTCTGTAATCATCAGCCGTAAGTCTTCAATGGTATCCATATCCAAATCTTTTAGGGAGGCCACAAAGGCTGTGGCCAGTCTGGCTACAGAAATATAGTCCTTGGCTCTGGGAAATTCCAGTTTCAATTCATCTTTCATGGAATCAGTCCTCAAATAAAAATAGGTCGTCTAGTTGGGTAATGGTAAAAAGTTTCCGGATGGACTTTTTCATCTTCCCTACAGTGACTTTTTTCTCCTGGTCTTGGCATAGCTTTAAAAGGTAAATAAAGGCTCCAAGTCCAGTAGAATCCATATATATTAAGTCTTCTGCATCAATATAGACATCCGACTGGTAGCGGGAGAATTCTTTTTCAGCGATTTTCTTAAACTCAGGCGTACTTGCGATGTCTAGTTCTCCCTTTGGTTTTAAAATTAATTGTTCTTTTTCTTCGTCAAAATGTCTTGCAATTTGAAAAGACATGGCACCCTCCTTATTTTAACCCCATTGTATCCTACTTCAGGGGATTTGTAAATTATTCTCCTAGGTATTTGGCTACAGAAACCACCTTAGAATCCTTAATATTCATCAGCTTCACTCCAGAGGTATTCCGTCCCAGGACAGAAATTCCCTTGGTCTCTAATCGGATAATGGTTCCTGTTTCTGTAATCATCATGATTTCGTCTTCTTTATTTACAACCTTACCTGAAACTAAAGGTCCTGTCTTCTTGTTGACCTTGTAGGTAATGAGGCCCTTGCCTCCCCGGTTTTGTTCCTTGTACTGGTCTAGGGAGGTCATTTTTCCATAGCCGTTTTCAGAAATAACTAGGAGGTAGTGGTCTTCCTTAGCCAGGTCAAAGGCCACCACTTCATCATCCTTAGATAGGTCAATGGCCTTGACCCCCATGGTGGTCCTTCCCATGTTCCGCACATCTTCTTCCTTAAAGCGGATGGCATAGCCTTCTTTTGTCACCAGGACAAACTGGTCCCCAGGACAGGATTGGCGGACCATCACAAGCTCGTCTCCTTCATTTAGGTTAATGGCATTTAGGCCATTTTTCCGAATATTTTCATATTCACTCAGGAGGGTTTTCTTTACCAAGCCATATTTTGTAACAAAAACAAGAGAATTTTCCTCATTTAAATCTTTTACTGGCATAATTCCCTGGATTTTTTCATCTTTTTGTAAATTTAAGAGGTTGACAATAGCTGTTCCCTTGGCCGTCCGTCCTCCTTGGGGGACTTGGTAGGCTTTTAAGCTATAGACCCGACCCTTGTCTGTGAAAAATAAGATGGTATCATGGGTGGATGTGATGTAGAGGTTGGAGACAAAGTCTTCATCCCGTCTGGACAGGGCAGAAATTCCCTGGCCTCCTCGTTTTTGAGGCTTGTAGGTTCCTTCTGGCATCCGCTTAATATAGCCGAAGTTGGTCATTGTCAGGACCACATCTTCTTCTTCAATTAAGTCTTCGTCGTCAAATTCCCCTGGATTGGGCTCAATCACTGTCCGCCGTTCATCTCCGAACTTGGCCTTAATTTCTAGAATTTCTTCTTTTACTATCGAAATTAAAATTTGCTCGTCCGATAGGATTTTCTTGTACCATTCGATATTGTCTTTTAATTCCTTGTATTCTTCTTCCAATTTATCCCTAGACAGACCTGTTAACCGGCGGATTCGCATATCTAAAATAGCCTGGGATTGTTCATCTGAAAGCTTAAATTCCTGGGCCATCTTATCCTTGGCTTCCTGGTCTGTTTGAGATCCTCTGACAATTTGGATAATCCGGTCAATATTGTCAATGGCAATTCGCAGCCCTTCAATAATATGGGCTCTTTTTTCTGCCTTATCCAGGTCAAACCGGGTCCTCCGGGTAATAACGTCTTTTTGGTGGTCCACATAGTGGCTGATTAATTCCTTTAAGTTTAAAACTTTTGGAACTCCATTGACCAGGGCCAGGTTAATAATCCCAAAGGTGGATTGGAGTTGGGTTTGCTTGTAGAGGTTATTTAAAAGAACGTGGGGGTTGGTGTCCCTCTTACATTCAATTAAAATTTTAATTCCATTCCGGCCAGACTGGTCGGCTATATAGGAAATTCCATCAATTTGCTTGTCCTTAGTTAAGTCGGCAATTTTCTTTACCAGAGAAGCCTTGTTGACCTGGTAGGGAAGTTCTGTAATGACAATGGCTTGCTTGTTTTTTATCTTTTCAATTTCTGCCACAGCCCGCATAACAACCCGTCCACGTCCTGTATGGTAGGCTTCTTTGATGCCGGCTTTCCCCATGATTTGGCCTCCTGTGGGAAAGTCTGGTCCCTTAATATACTTCATTAAGTCATCAATGGAAATATCTGGATCATCCAAGTAGGCTACAACCCCATCAATGACTTCGTTTAGGTTGTGGGGAGCCATATTTGTGGCCATCCCTACAGCAATTCCTGTGGATCCATTGACAAGTAAGTTGGGAAAACGTGAGGGAAGGACTTCCGGTTCTTCCCGGGTTTCATCATAGTTTAAGCCATAGTCTACTGTGTCCTTGTTAATGTCCCTTAGCATTTCCTGGGCCAGGGAGGTCATCCGGACTTCTGTATACCGCATGGCTGCGGCCCCGTCCCCATCAATGGACCCAAAGTTTCCTTGGCCTTCTACCAGCATATACCGGGTGTTAAAGGGTTGGGCCAGGCGGACTACGGCATCATAAATAGCTGTGTCCCCATGGGGATGAAATTTCCCCATGACAAATCCAACTAAGTTGGCTGATTTTACTGTGGGCTTATCTGGTGTCATGCCCTCTAATTGCATTCCATAGAGGATCCTACGATGGACAGGTTTTAACCCGTCTCGCACATCTGGAAGGGCCCGACTGACAATGACACTCATGGAATAGTCAAGATAGGCCTTTTGCATTTGTTTTTCTAGGATGACATCACTGACTGTTTCTTCCTTGTGCTCAAATTCGTCCATTTACATCCCTCCTTTTAGGCATCAATATTTTCTGCATAGACGGCATTTTCTTGGATAAATTCCCGTCTTGGTTGGACATCCGACCCCATTAAAACAGAAAAAACTTCATCGGCTTTTTGGGCATCTTCAATTCCCACCCGGAGTAAAATCCGGTGTTCTGGATTCATGGTGGTTTCCCAAAGTTGGTCGGCGTTCATTTCCCCCAGCCCCTTGTAGCGGCCAATCTTATATTTTTGGTCCCGGCCCAGTTCATCCATGGCCCGTTTTAATTCACTGTCGCTATAACAGTAGCGGACTACCTTGGACCCTTTTTTAATCCCATAAAGGGGTGGTTGAGCCACATAGACATGGCCATGTTCAATAAGGGGTCTCAGGTAACGGAAGAAAAAGGTTAAAAGTAGGGTTTGGATATGGGCACCGTCTACGTCGGCATCGGTCATAATAATAATTTTTCCATAGCGGAGTTTGCTTAAGTCAAATTCAGATCCAATTCCTGTCCCAAAGGCCGTAATCATAGCCTTGATTTCATCAGAATTAAGCATCCGGTCAAGTCTGGCCTTTTCCACATTCATAATCTTCCCTCTTAAGGGGAGGATGGCCTGGGTCATGTGGTCTCTTCCTCCCTTGGCAGAGCCTCCGGCAGAGTCCCCTTCCACTAGGAATATTTCTGTCACTTCATTATCATCTAACTGGCAGTCTTGGAGCTTACCTGGTAGGACAGTAGAATCTAAAATAGATCGCTTTCTTGTCAGGTCCCGAGCCTTTCTTGCAGCTTCCCGGGCCCTTCTGGCTGACAGGGCCTTTTGGAGGATGGCCTTGGAGACCTTTGGATTTTCTTCTAAATAGGCTTCCAGATTTTCTGTCACAACAGCATCTACGACACTTCTGGCGTCACTATTCCCTAACTTGGCCTTGGTTTGTCCTTCAAATTGAGGTTGAGGAAGCTTCACACTAATAATTCCTGTAATCCCCTCCCGGACATCTTCTCCTGAGAGGTTTTCTTCCTTTTCCTTTAGGATATTATATTTCCGCCCGTATTCATTAATGGACCGGGTTAAGGCAGATCGAAAACCGGAAAGGTGGGTCCCTCCTTCTTCTGTATGGATGTTATTAGCAAAGGTTAGAATATTTTCTGAAAAGGAGTCGGTATATTGGAGGGCGACTTCCACCAAGATACTTTCCTTCATTTGTTCCATGTAAATGACTTTTTTATGGATGGGGGTCTTCTTTTTATTTAAGTATTCGACAAAGCTTTTAATTCCACCTTCGTAGTGGAAGACTTCTTCTTTTTCCTGACCCTCCCGGTGGTCTTTAAAGACAATTTTAACTCCCTTGTTTAAAAAGGCCATTTCCCGGAACCTCTTGGCTAGAACTTCATAGGAAAATTCTGTTGTCTCTGTAAAAATCTCCTGGTCCGGTCGAAAAGAAATCTTGGTTCCGTGTTCTTCCTTGCCAGCCTCTCCCAGGACCTTTAATTCTGTCTTTGTCAGCCCCCTGGAAAATTCTTGCTGGTAGGTTTTTCCATCTCTTTTTATGGTGGCTATTAAGTGGTCTGAAAGGGCGTTGACAACACTGACCCCGACCCCATGGAGTCCCCCACTGACCTTGTAGGCTCCGTTGTTAAATTTTCCTCCGGCATGGAGGATGGTCAAGACCGTTTCTACTGTGGACTTGCCTGTTTGGGGGTGGGTTTCCACAGGAATTCCTGACCCGTTATCTGTAATGGTTACCCAACCATTTTTTTCTATTTCCACAAGGATGGTATCACAAATTCCTGCCAGGGCCTCATCAATGGAGTTGTCCACTACTTCATAAACTAGGTGGTGGAGTCCCCTAGGTCCTGTGGACCCAATATACATTCCAGGACGTTTTCGTACAGGTTCAAGTCCTGTTAAAACCTGGATATCACTTGCAGAATATTTTCTATTCTTTTCTGACATGCATGCCTCCTATCATCTCTTATCTTTCCTTTACTTGGTTATTTTCTATTTTATATTGCTTAAGATTTCTATCTTCTCCTGGAGACTCTTTTAAGGAGTCCGTAGTGGTAATAAAGGACTGGCAGTCTCTTATGGAGGAGAAAAACAAGGCCTGCCTCTGGTCATCTAATTCAGAAAAGACGTCATCTAAAAGTAAGACGGGCATTTGACTTGTTAATTTTTTTATGACTTCAAGTTCCCCTAACTTAAAGGCCAGGACAATACTCCTTTGCTGGCCTTGGCTGGCATAATTTTTTGCCTCTCTGCCAGAAATTTTAATGTCCAAGTCCTCCCTGTGGGGACCAAAACTTGTGGTTTTTAAGTGTAAATCCTTGGACCGGTCTTTTTTTAACCTCTCCCAGTAAATTTTTTTCATGTCCTCCAGGCTTGTGTCTTCAGAAAAAGAAGATTGGTAGGAAATAGTCACCCTTTCTTCCCTTCCTCCCCTGGAAATTTTCTCATAATTTTCTTGGACCCGGGGGCCTAGAAGCCTTACCAGGGCAAAGCGTTTTAGGATTATTTGACTGCCTAATTGGCTGAGCTGGCGGTCATAGACATCAAAAAGAAGAGGATCTTCCTCTTTTTTTAAGGCCAGATTTTTCTGGTAGAGGATTTGCCTGTAGCTTTTTAACAAGGAAGCATAGGACCCATCCACCTGGTCCAGGAGGTTGTTTAAGTAGGCCCGCCTAAGGTCCGGCCCCTCCTTGACCATTAAAATATCCTCCGGCTGAAAGAGAACCACAGGATTGTTCCTGTTGTAGTTTAAAAGAGAATCAATGCTTTCTTCATTGACCCGGAGTTTCTTGGCCTCCTTCCTGGAAAGCTTGACTTCATGGATATAGTCAAAACCAAAGGACTCCACCCGGCCCCTTATAAAGGAAAAGTCTTTATCAAAGGCAATGGCCTGGCGGTCATTGGCCTGACGAAAGCTCTTGGCCCGTAAAAGGATGTAAATAGCTTCCAGTAAATTGGTCTTTCCTTGAGCATTTTGCCCATAAAAGATATTCATTTTTCTGTGAGGTTTAAAGTAAATATTCTCGTAATTGCGAAAAGATAGGAGCTGAATATCTTTTACAAACATCCTTCCACCTACTTTTTATTGAATTTCAATACAGTCTTCTTCCACTTGGACCTGGTCACCGGGAACCAGCTTTTTCCCTCTTCGCCTTTCCACCTGACCATTGACCTTAACTTGGCCTTCTTGGATTAAAATTTTTCCGTGACCTCCTGTTTGGACAAGGTCTGCAAGTTTTAAGGCTTGCTCCAAACGGATATAGTCTCCTTCTATTTTTAACTTCATTTTTTATTGGCCAGCTAGGCGGACAGGAAGGACAAGATAAATATAGTCCTCATTTCCCTTGCCCTTTAAGATACAGGGATTGACTGAGTCAATAAAGTGGCAGACAATCTCCTCTTCTGTAATGGCCTTAACTCCTTCCATTAAATATTTACTGTTAAAGGCAATGTCTAAGTTTCCATCTTCCCCCTTACATGGGAGGACTTCGTGGACATCTCCAATATCTGAATTTGATTCAATGTTTAATTGGTCTTTTTCAATGTGGAGCTTGACTAGATTAGCCCGTTCTTCTTTGGCCAGAAGATTGGCTCTTTCAAGGCCTTGGACAAAGTCCTTCCGGTTTAATTCCACATTGAGCTTGTGGTCTTGGCGGACAAGGCCCTTGTATTGGAAAAAGTCTCCATTAATGAGCTTGCTGACAAAGGTGGTCTTGTCCAGGTCTATTTTGATATAATTTTCTGTCAATTCCAGGGTAATGGTGTCCAAAGACTCGTCTAGGAGGCGGACAATTTCTGTACAGGCCCTGGCAGGGACGATGGCTTGGATCTTTTCTTGGTTGGGAATTTCCAGTTTGTTTAAGGCCATCCGGTAGCCGTCTAGGGCAACAAAAGTTATGGCTCCTTCTTCGATATCAAAGAGGACGCCAGTTAAGGCCATACGAAGGTCGTCTAAACTTACGGCAAAGCTGGTGGCTCTTAGGGAGTTGACCAGGGATTCTCTAGGAAGAGAAATTTTCACTCCCTTGTCCACTTCTGGCATAGGAGGAAATTCCTGGCTAGACTGGCCCAGGATGTTAAATTCTGATTGTTGGCAGCGGATATTTAAGTTTTTTTCTTCCAGGTTAAAGTAAATCATGGAAGATGGGAGTTTTCGGATTATTTCTCCAAAGAGTCTGGAATTGACAACAAGGTCTCCTTCTTCTTCCACTTGAACAGGTAATTTTGATTTTATGGAGATTTCTCCATCTGTCCCCATTAAGGTAAGAAAATTGTCCTTAACCTGGATGTAAATTCCTTCCAGGATGGGAAGAGGTGTCCGGCCAGAAATTGCTTTTTGGACGGTGGTGATGGGACCGAGCAAGTCTTCTTTATGAATTTGAAATTTCATGGTATCTCCTTTACAGTTTCGTATAGATAATAGATAAGATTTAGTATTAGTAGTAGGGCCTGGTAAACTGTGGATAAGTTCCTAAAAGATGAAAATCTTAAAATTTTCTTCCGTGGACGGACTGTGGATAAATTCTGGACTTATCCAGACTTATTCACAATTCTCCTTTGACTTCCCGAAGCATTTGGTGGACCCTTCCTTGGAGGCTGGGATTTTTTTCTAGATCTTCGGAAATTTTTTCATAGGCATGGATGACTGTAGAGTGGTCTCTTCCTCCAAAAGATTCCCCAATTTTAAGTAGGGACAGGTCTGTATACTTCCGGCACATGTACATGGCAATTTGCCTGGGATAGGAAATGGCCCTGGACCGGTTTTTACTGTCTAAATCTTCCAGGCTCAGATTATAATTTTTGCAAATCACCTTTTTAATAGAGTCTGGAGTAATGGGTTGAACCTTTTGGTTCTTGTAGAGATCATTTAAGGCAAGGGAGGCTGTTTCAATATCCAAGTGGCCGGTGGTGAGCTTACTATAAGCTGTAACCCTGGAAAGGGCTCCTTCCAGTTCCCTGATATTACTTTGGACCTGCTTGGCAACGTAATTAATCACCTCATCGGGGACTTGAAAACCTTCAGCATCAGATTTTTTTCTTAAAATAGCAATTCTCGTTTCTAGGTCTGGTGGAGCAATATCCACAACAAGACCTCCGGCAAAGCGGGAAATTAACCGGCTTTCCAGGCGAGGAATGGTATTCGGTGGCTTGTCCGATGTGAGGACAATTTGCTTGTTGGCATTGTAGAGTTCATTAAAGGTATGGAAAAATTCTTCCATAGTCGTTTCTTTGTCGGCGATAAATTGGATATCGTCAATTAAGAGAAGGTCCATGGACCGGTATTTATGTCGAAATTCTTCATTTTTATTGGTCCGAATAGAATTAATAAATTCATTGGTAAACTGTTCACTGCTGACATAGAGGACCTTTTTGTTTGGATCTCTTTCCAGGACTACATGGCCTATGGCGTGCATTAAATGGGTCTTTCCAAGGCCTACACCGCCATAGATAAAGAGAGGGTTGGCATTGGCTTTTTCCAGACTATCTGCCACAGAGACGCTGGCTGCATGGGCAAATTCATTGGACTTCCCCACAACAAAGGTATCAAAGGTGTATTTTGGATTGAGCCGGCTCCGCTCTAAGAGTTGGTCCTGGCTGGTGGGCCCAAAGTCCTCTACCACCTCTCCTGTCTGGACAAATTCAAAGTTTAGTTTTCTTCCTAGTAACTTTTCGAAGATATCCACCATATACTTGTAGTAGGATTCATTGGTTTTCACATGATTTCCAATAAAAAAGTTGGGACTGCTGATGTAGAGCGTATCTTCCGTTAGTTTGACTGGGGCCAACTTCTTAAAAAAAGCATCATAGGAAAGGGTTGAGATTTCTGTTTTTTTGAGATCACTGAGAAAGGATTCCCAAAGGTGACGCAAGTCTTCGTTCAAACTATTCCTCCTAAAGTTATACACAAATAGAGTTTGGGGATAAAACTCTGAGGATAAGATATCCACAAGAGTGAAAAATTTGTTGAAAAAATAAATATCCACAGAAAAGTTTTGGCCTTGGTGTGGATATTTTCATGGTTGTTTTTTGGATTTTATGAGAAAAATATGGATAAAAGCTAAAACTTATTCACAAAGTACCCACAAATTGTGGATAAAATAAATTGTCCACAGTCTTTCTTTTTATCCACATCACTTCTCTTATTATACTGTATTGACCCAAAACTATCAACATTTTTCCAGGGGTAAAAGGGAAATTATCCACAAAATTAAAACATATGTTTTAATCAATTTTTTATAAAAAGGTCAAGGGAATCTATTTATCCATAGAAAATAGGGATAAATTCCCCTTTCAGCTGAAATTTTCTTGACATTTAAGGTGGATAAACATATAATTCTAATAGTGTATTTAAAATTACTGTTAGGAGGTGTAGGAATGAAAAGAACATACCAACCCAAAAATAAACAATATAAAAGAGAGCATGGTTTTCGTAAAAGAATGAGAACTCGTTCAGGTAGAGCTGTCTTAAAGGCTCGTCGTAGAAAAGGTCGTAAAAGACTCGCAGTATAATGAAAAGCCCCCATTTTCTAAAAAAAGACAGGGACTTTACAAGGGTTTATAGGAAGAAACATACTGCAGGAAATCGAAGTTTTGTTTTATACATGTTAAAGAATGGGACAGATACTACTCGGATGGGCTTTACCATCAGCAAAAAAGTAGGATCAGCTGTAGTCCGCAACCGTCTTAAGAGACAGCTTCGAGAAATTTATCGAAAGAGACTTCCTATGATTAAACCTGGATATGATCTTGTATGTGTGGTAAAAAAAGGAGTGGACCGTCTTTCTTTTCAAGAATTGGAAGCTTCTTTTGACCATCTTTTGAAGGTATCACGGCTTAAAATCAGGTGATGATATGAATCGTTTGTGCTTAATCCTTATTGGTTTTTATCAAAAAGTTTTGTCACCCACAATCTTTGCCGGAGCCCATTGTAGGTTTCAGCCTACGTGTAGTGAGTATGCTAGGCAGGCATTTATAAAGTATTCTTTTGTAAAAGCCCTGGGTCTGACTATTAAGCGGATACTAAAGTGTCATCCCTTCCATGACGGAGGGTACGACCCTCTACCATAAAGGAGGATTTCAATTTGATAAGTTTCATTGCAAGCTTGCTCGGTCGGGTTTTATTCTATGTCTACCAGCTACTTGAAATGATAATACCTAACGAGCCAGAGACAATATCCTATTATGCTCTGGCTGTTATTGTTACAACTATTATTTTTAAGCTTCTTTTGCTTCCCTTGAATATTGCTCAAACCCGGAACCAAAAGAAGATGGCTGAGTTACAACCGGAAATACAAAAACTACAAAAAAAATATAAAAACGACCAACAAACTCTAGTGAACAAAACCCAGCAACTTTATAAAGAGGCCAACCACAACCCCTTGCTAGGTTGTTTACCAACTTTAATCCAATTTCCAATTATTTTATCTTTTTTCTATATCTTTAGGCTACCGGAAAAGTATGCCTTTACAGACCCTGCCTTTTATGACAAGATGGCAAAAAACTTCTACTATGTGAGCAATTTAGAAAAAGTAGATACAACCATGATTTTGCCTATTGTGGCGGCTGTAATGACCCTGGGAACGTCTCTTTTAATGCAAAAAATCCAACAAAAAACCAATCCTCCCAGTCCTGAAATGGAACAACAAATGGGGATGATGAAGACCATGGTCTACCTGGGACCGGTGATGATTTTATTTGCAGGACGGAACCTGGCTGCAGGAATTGCTCTTTACTGGGCCGTAAGTAATGCTTTTACCCTAATCCAACAATTTGTCACCTATAAAACCATTGATGAGGCTGAAGAAGAGGCCCTGGAAGAAGCAAAGCTTGCGGAAGAAAGTAAGAAAAGTAAAAGAACGACCAATGACTAAATGTGACTAAGGGGTGGCATAAATGAGTTATATTATTATCAGCGGAAGAACTGTAGATGAGGCTATTGAAGAGGGCTTAAGGCAGCTTAAAACCACAAGAGACGAGGTGGAAGTGGAAGTTGTCCAAGCTCCATCTAAGGGCTTTTTAGGTCTTATTGGGTCCAAGGAAGCCACAGTAAAGCTGACAGAAAAAGTAAATACCAAGGACTTGGTCCAAAAAATTTTAAAGGATGAAGAATTAAAAGACTTGGGAACGAATAATGACCTAGAGGATACCTCAGAAGAAGTCCAAGTAAGGTCAAGTCTTAAAGAAGAATCCATTAAAGAAGAACCTGTCTTGGAAGAAAGTCCTCAAGAAGCGGTCCTGGAAGAAGTTCCTCAAGAAAATCGAATAGAGGAAAGTCCCCGAGAAGAGGCCTCCCAACTAGGGGATAAGGGGGAAGGCTCTGAGGAAGAAAAGAAGACCAAGATAGAAAAAATTGAGGAATTTTCTTCTTTAGTTACATCTATTCTAGGCCTAGAAGCCCAAACAAAAATTCAAGACCACGGAGACCACATTGATGTGGATGTCTTGGGAGATGAACATAAGATGGGAATTTTAATTGGTAAAAGAGGGGTCACCTTGGATGCTGTCCAATACCTGATGACCCGTCTTGTCAACCAAGACCAGGAGGACTATACTAGGGTCTTCCTAGATACGAGTAACTACCGGGCCAAGAGGGAAAAATCCTTGGAATCCCTAGCCCATAAGTCTGCCCAAAAGGTCTTAAAGTATGGTCGAAATGTTCGCCTGGAAGCCATGAATGCAGCAGAACGGCGGATTATTCATGCAGCCCTACAAGATGTGGACGGTGTCATGACCCATTCCGAAGGTCGGGACCCCCACAGACGGGTGATTATACAAAAACAACGAGATTATGAGTAAAGACCTTCAGAAATGAAGGTTTTTCTTTTTATAGGAGGGAGTTGCCTATGGATACAATTGCAGCTATTTCTACAGCAACAGGTCCCGGTGGGATAGGGATTGTCCGCTTAAGTGGAGAGGATGCCCTAACCATTGGGAAGAAAATCTTTCAAGGAATCGGTCAAAAAGGCTTAAATTTAGAAGAAAACCGAACCCTTCAATATGGGCATATTGTCCGTGACGGGCAGGTTTTAGATGAAGTATTAATTGCTCCCATGGCAGGGCCCAAGACCTATACCCGGGAGGATATGCTGGAAATTTACTGCCATGGAGGGCGGATTGCCCTGGGCCGGGTCCTGGACTATTGCCTGGATTCAGGAGCCCGCCTGGCAGAAGCTGGAGAATTTACAAGAAGGGCCTTTTTAAATGGCCGCCTGGATTTAAGCCAGGCAGAAGCTGTCGTAGACCTGATTGAGTCTAAGTCTCAAGAGGCCTACGACCAGAGCCTTCTTCAATTGGAAGGGGCCCTGGGAGAGGCCTTCCAGGGGATGGAAGACCAGCTAATGGAATTATCGGGCCTGATTGTGGCCAATATTGACTTTCCTGAAGATGACATTGAAGAACTCAACCGGGAAAAATTTCTGAACCGGGCCCAAGATTTACAAGAATCTATTCAAGGATTAATAAAGACGGCAGGTCGTGGTAAAATATTAAGAGATGGAATTAAGACGGTTATTGTAGGCAAGCCAAATGTTGGAAAATCCAGTCTTTTAAACCTTCTCTTGGGCCAAGACCGGGCCATTGTAACAGATATTCCGGGAACGACTCGAGATTCTATTGAAGAATATATTAACTTGGATGACCTGGTCCTCCACATGATTGATACGGCGGGAATCCGGTCTACAGAGGATGCAGTAGAAAAAATTGGGGTAGAGCGGTCTCTAGCTGCCATGGACCAGGCAGACCTAGTTTTAGCCCTCTTTGACCGGTCCCAAAGTTTTGATGGGGAAGATGAAAAGCTCCTTGACCGGTTAGAAGGTCGAAAGGTTCTCTATCTTGTCAACAAGTCTGACCTTCCTGGAGGCCAGAACAAGGAAGATTTAGATGACTTTTTCAAGGACAGGCCCTACCTCCTCTTAAGTGTCTTAAAAAAAGAGGGGATTGCCAGCCTGGAAGAGAAAATTAAGGAAATTTGCTATGAAGGAGACCTTGGAGGGTCTGACTTAACCATCACCAACCTCCGCCAGCTTAATGTCTTAAAAAGGGTGAAGAAAAGTGTGGATGCTATCTATGAAGGGGTCCTGGCTGGGGTTCCCATGGACTGTATTGAAGTGGACCTTCGAGATGCCCTGGACAGCATTGGTGAAATAACAGGAAAAGCTGTGACTGAAGATATTTTAGACCGGATTTTCCATGAATTTTGTATAGGAAAGTAGAGAGAGTATGAAAAAAATACCACGTTTTGAAGGGGGATCCTATGATGTTGTAGTCATAGGGGCCGGCCATGCAGGAACTGAAGCCGGCCTGGCTGCCAGCCGTATGGGGCAAAAAACCCTTCTTTTAACTATAAATTTAGACTCCCTTGTGGCCATGAGCTGCAACCCCAATATTGGGGGGACAGGCAAGGGCCACCTAGTTCGAGAAATTGACGCCCTAGGTGGGGAAATGGCCAAAAACATTGATAAGACCTTTATCCAAAGTCGGATGCTCAACCTATCCAAGGGGCCAGCAGTCCACAGTCTCCGGGTCCAAGCGGACAAGAGGAAGTACCACGAGGAAATGAAAAAAACTGTGGAAGACCAGGAAAATCTGGACCTAGAAGAGGGAGAAGTAGCCGAAATCTTGGTGGAAGATGGCCAGGTCCAAGGAGTGGTGACCACAACAGGAGCCGTCTATAGGGCACCTGCTGTGGTGGTCTGCACAGGCACCTTCCTAGGGGGCCGGGTCTATATGGGCGAGTTAAACTTTAAGTCCGGTCCAGTAGGTATGAAGGGAGCCTATGATTTAACAGACTCCCTCAAGGCCTTGGGCCTACCTATGATGCGGTTAAAAACAGGAACGCCGGCCCGGGTCCACAGGGATAGCATTGACTTTTCTCAAATGGAAATCCAAGAGGGAGATGAAGACTTTGAGCCCTTTTCCTTCCTAAATATCGACAAGGACCTGTCCATTGACCAGGTGCCCTGCTATTTAACCTATACAACTCCGGAATGCCACGAGGTTATTAAGGAAAATATTAACCGGGCCGCCATGTATTTGGGCGATATTGAAGGAACTGGTCCTCGCTACTGCCCTTCTATTGAAGACAAGGTGGTTCGTTTTTCTGACAAGGATGCCCACCAGGTCTTTATTGAACCGGAAGGTTTAACCACCAAGGAAATGTATATCCAAGGAGTTTCTTCCTCCCTACCGGAGGAGGTCCAAAAGAACCTCTACAAGCACATTCGAGGCTTGGAACATGCCAAGTTTATGCGGAATGCCTATGCCATTGAATATGATGCCATTGATGCCACAGTCCTAAAGAGGTCCCTGGAGCACCAAAAAATTGGAGGTCTCTTCTTTGCTGGACAAATTAACGGATCTTCCGGCTATGAAGAAGCAGCTGGCCAGGGTCTTATTGCAGGCATTAATGCCAGCCTAAGAAACCAAGGGAAGGACCCCCTCATCCTAGGCCGGTCAGAGGCCTATATTGGGGTTTTAATTGATGACCTGGTGACCAAGGGAACCAAGGAGCCCTACCGGATGATGACTTCTAGAGCAGAATACCGGCTGACCCTCCGCCAAGACAATGCCGACCTCCGTCTGACACCAATAGGCTATAAAATTGGCCTGGCAAGTCAAGACCGGTATGACCGGACTATGGACCGGAAAGGCCAGGTGGAAGAAGAGTTGGAAAGGCTGGATAAGCTGCAAATTAACCCAACCAAAGAAAATAATGACATCTTAGAAAGTTTAGGGTCAACGCCCTTAAAAAACAGTGTCAGCCTTAGTGAACTTATCCGCCGGCCGGAGCTTTCCTATGAAAGTCTAGGAGTTTTTGATCCGGACCGGAAGGATCTGAGAAGGGATATTAAACGCCAGGTGGAAATACAGATTAAGTACAAGGGCTATATTGAAAAACAGGCCCAACAAATCCGCCAAGTGAAAAAGCTGGAAAACCGGGCTCTAGCCTATGATTTTCCCTATGACCAAGTACGGGGCCTACGAAATGAAGCCAGGGAAAAGCTCTTAAAGGTCCATCCAGAGACTCTGGGCCAGGCCAGCCGGATTACAGGAGTTTCCCCGGCGGATATTAATGTCCTTTTAATTTTTATAGAACAGAACAAGAGGTTAGAAAATGCTGAAGACTAGATTGAAAGACCTGGGCCAGGAGGAGACCTACCCCCTCTTTCAAGACTTTGAAAAGATGGTCTTGGAAAAGAACAAGGTCATGAACCTGACAGCCATTACAGACCCGGAAGAGTTTGAAATCAAGCACTTTCTGGACAGCTTAAGCCTAATGGACTTGGAAGAAGTTCGTGGAGCCAAGAGGATTTTAGACCTTGGAACCGGTCCTGGGTTTCCAGGAATTCCCTTGAGAATTGTATCCAAGGCAGACCAGGTGGACTTAATGGATAGCTTAAATAAGCGGGTTGTCTTTTTAAACGAAACCATTAAGGACCTAGGCCTGGAAAACTGTAAGGCCATCCATGGCCGGGCAGAGGAAATGGCCAATAAGGAAGAATACCGGGAAAAGTATGACCTGGTAGTTTCAAGGGCTGTAGCCAACCTGGCCACCCTGGCAGAGTACTGCCTAGCCTTTGTTGAACAGGGAGGCTATATGGTTGCCATGAAGGGGCCGGGGATAGAGGAAGAAGTAGCCCAGGGAGAGCTGGCCATAGAGGAAATGGGTGGACGACTGGTGAACATTCTTTCTGTGGACCTGGGAGAAAACCTGGACCACAACCTGGTCCTTATAGAAAAGTTAAAAAAGACACCGAAGGGCTATCCAAGGGCAGGAGGCAAGCCCAGAAAAAATCCCCTAGGCCAATGATTTTATTGATTTATCTCTTAGGAGGAGCTTGGACCCTCTACTCCTTTTACAAGTCTAAGAACTTCCAGGACCTTTTATTTCTCCCCCTACTAGGGGCCTCCTACTTTGCCAGCCAAGCTTCCTTTCAAAAACTTTCTTTTCCTCTGCGATTTTTAGTTTTTCTCATTGCCCTGGTATCTACTGTAGCCATCCTCTACAACTTAAAGGAAAACTACCGCCAGGCAAGGATTGACTATAGACGGAGGGTCAGAGAAGAGAAAAAGGAAGAAATGTTCCACGTGGAACATTCTCCCGAAAGAGTGAAAAAACAAGAAGAAAAGGAAGACAATGAAAAAAGAGATTTGGCTAAGAAAACTGGATTAGAGGACCAAGAAAAACAAACTAGGGCAGAAGAAAGAAAAAATAAAGAAACTAATTTGGAAGAAAAAGAAGAATTGTCAGAAGACAAAAATCCTTCTAGTCAGTTCATAGAAGAGGAAACAGAAGAAAACAAGCCCCTAGATGAAGGGAAAGAAAATGTGACAGACGAGGTAAAGTAAAGGCCTCGTCTTTTTTGTGCCCAAATGTTCCACGTGGAACATTCCTGAAGAGAAGTTTAAGAATGTCAAAAGAAAAAGGGATATGTGTTATAATAGGGTGGCTATAAGAAAATATAAGATAAAGGCAGCTGAAAAACCATGATTCAAGAAATTCGTTACTTATGTAGAAAATATACAGATTTATCCCAGGAGGACATTGAAAAGCTGGTGGATTGTAGCCAATGGCTCCACTTAGCTGGGGAAGTCCACCAGGGAGATATTTTTATTGACTGTAAGACCAGGGACCCGGACAAGGCCATTGTGGTGGCAGAAATAAGGGGAGAAGACTCTCCTTATGAGGAGACAGTAGTAGGAAAATTTGCCCTAAAAGACCGGGAACCAGCAGTCTTAAGAACCCTACATACGGGAGAAAAAACCTTTCATTTAGACGGCCTTAATCAAGAGGGAAGGTCTATTTTTCAAACCACTACAGCTATTCGAAATAAGGGGAAGGTCATAGGAGTTTTAGTTATTGAGAAAGCTCTGGGGCCAGAAGATGCTCATGAAGAAAAGAAGGAAGGCTTAAAAAATCCCAAAGGAGAAAAAAACGAGAACCTCATCCCCTTGGTGGATGAATTTTCCAAGGATGGGTTTTTAATCTTTGATTTAGAGGGAAGGTTAATCTATGAAAACCTGGCGGCAGAAAAGCTTTACAAGCACCTGGGTTACCAGCAATCCATTCAAGGAATGAATTTTGAAAATCTTTCTTTTGGGGATGTTCATTTTAGGGACCTGTTGGAGACGGACTTTCTAGAGACTCAAGATCTGGCCCTAGGACAAAATTATTATACCATCAAGTATTCCAGGCTCTTAGAAGAGGAGAAAATCATCATGGTTATCCAGGACACCACCCTCTTGAAAAGGCAAAAGGAAGCCTTAGAGGCCAAGTCCACCCTCTTAAAAGAAGTCCACAACCGGGTTAAAAACAACCTCAAGACCATTGTCTCTCTTTTAAACCTCCAGGCCAGGGTAGCTGGCGATTCCAGGGTGAAAAAGGCTTTTCGAGAGAGTACCAACCGGATTCTTTCCATAGCGGCCATCCATGAAATCCTGGCCCGGGAGCCGGAAGACCAGGTGGACCTAAAGGAAGTCATCCACAAACTCTTATTTTCTTCAAATTATTTTGGGATAGAAGACCAAAGGGTGGAGGAAGTGCAAATTTACGGGGAGGGAATTCAAGTTCCCTCGAGCAAGGCCAGTAGCCTGTCTATGATTATTAATGAGCTGGTGGCCAATGCCTATGAACACGCCTTTAGCAAGGGAGACCGGGGAATTATTCAAATCCACCTCCAGGAAGAAGAGGGCCAGGCCCTCATTACAGTTGAAGATAATGGTCGGGGCTTTCAAATAAACCAGGTGAAAAAAACAGCCTTTGGCCTAGACTTGGTTCAAAATTTGACAGAAAAAAACCTCAAGGGAAGGGTGAAAATCACCTCAAAGAAGGGAAAAACCAAGATTAGCCTTTCCTTCCCCTTAGAAGACAAGGGGCCTGTGATTTAAGAAAAAAAGTGATAAAATAGAGGAAGATAAGAGAAAGGAGCAAAAAAATGCCTTGCACAACCATACTTGTGGGGAAGAAAGCAAGTTTTGATGGGTCCACTTTAGTGGCCCGGAACGAAGACTGCCCCCAAGGACAATATAATCCAAAACGCCTGGCCCTTGTAAAAAAAGAAGAGGTCAAGGCCCACTACCAAGCCGTCCTGTCCCAGCTAGATATAAAAATAGATCGAGATCCCCTGACCTATTCCTATACCCCCAACAGTGATTTAAGGGAAGGAATTTGGGGGTGTTATGGAGTCAATGAAAAAAATGTCTCCATGACAGCCACAGAAACCATTACCTCCAACGAAAGAGTCTTGTCAGCAGACCCCCTCCTTAAGGCGGAAAATGAAGGAGAAAAGCCCCAAGGCCTAGGAGAAGAAGACATGGTGAGCCTCTGCCTCCCCTACA
The DNA here is from genome assembly GCA_001299455.1 of Clostridiales bacterium SIT11. Taxonomy (GTDB): domain Bacteria; phylum Bacillota; class Clostridia; order Tissierellales; family Peptoniphilaceae; genus Urinicoccus. The sequence continues at coordinate 1,065,471 of CYUK01000003.1, forward strand.
TTCAATCGGCGAGAGATGGGGTCCTATGGCTGGGCCAACTCTTGGAAGAACATGGAACCTATGAAATGAACGGGATTGCCTTCCAAGACCAGGAAGAAATTTGGTGGCTGGAAACCCTAGGTGGCCACCACTGGATGGCCAAGAGAGTGCCAGACGAAGCCTATGTTATTATGCCCAACCAACTGGGAATTGACTCCTTTGACTTCCAAGATGCCTATGGAAAAAAAGAAGGCCACTTGTGCTCTCAAGACTTGAAGGATTTTGTGGAAAAAAACCACCTGGACCTCCGAATGGACCGGGAAGAAGTCTTTAACCCCCGCTGGGCCTTTGGGTCCCACACAGATGCCGACCACAGCTACAATACGCCTAGGGCCTGGGTCCTCCTCCGCTGCTTTAATCCCAAGACCTATTCCTGGGAGGGAGAAAGGGCAGACTTTGGGCCGGAAGATGATGACCTCCCCTGGAGTCTGGTGCCTGAACGGAAGATTACAGTTGAAGACATTAAGTGGGCCCTGTCCAACCACTACCAAGGGACCCCCTATGACCCCTACCAAAGGACTGGAGACCCTTCCTCAAAAAAGAAATACCGGCCTATTGGGATTAACAGGACCAATGTCCTAGGCCTAGTCCAAATTCGTCCAGACCTGCCGGAAGAAATTAAGCCCCTCCACTGGCTGGCCTTTGCTTCCAATGTCTTTAATGCCCTAGTCCCCTTCTACACCTGCGTTGAGGACTTTCCAGCCTATGTCAATAAGCCAGTCTTAAAACCCAGTACCGACAGCTTTTACTGGGTCAACCGCCTTATTGGGGCCCTGGCAGACCCCCATATCAAGGACTGTCAAATTGATATTGACCGCTACCAAGACAAGGTCCATGGCCGGACTTTAGAAATCATTAAAAGGACCGATGCCGCCATTTTAGCCGGTGGGTCTTGTAAGGAATTGGCAACAAGGGCCAACCAAGAAATAGCAGACTTTGTAGAGGAGGAAAGCCTAAAACTTTTAGACCAAGTCCTCTTTAAGGCCAGTAATGCCATGACCAACTCCTTTTCTAGGTCCGACGCCTAGAGATAGGAAAGATGAAAGGAGGCTAGATCAGGTCTTGGACCTGGTCTAGCTTTTTTGTAGGAAAATAAGGGTCTAAAAACCTAAATCTCTTAAAAAACTTTCCTTTTTCTAGATAAGGGACCGAGACGCTACAAAAATTTTCCTAAATCTGCTATCATTAGTTTAGAGGAAGTGAGGAAAAGATGAAGCAAATAATCACTGTTTTTAACCAAAAAGGTGGAGTGGGTAAGACCACCACTGTTATCAACCTAAGTGCTGCCCTGGCCTTAAAGGGAAAAAAGGTTTTAGTGGTGGATATAGACCCCCAGGCCAACACCACTTCGGGCCTGGGCCTGGACAAGGATGTGGCCAAAAGTGTCTACCCCCTTTTAAGGGGAGAGGGCCCATGGACAGACTATGTCCGCAAGACCAAGATTGAAAATCTAGACCTTCTAGGGTCCCATGGGGACGTGGCTGGCCTGGAAATGGACCTGGCCCTGGCAGGAGACTGGCAATTCCGCCTAAAGGAGGCCCTGGCCCCTGTAGAGGACTATGACTTTATTTTTATTGACTCCCCTCCATCCCTGGGAATCCTGTCCCTTATGGGCCTCATTGCTTCCAATGAAATTCTCCTTCCCATCCAATGCGAATACTATGCCCTGGAAGGGGTGGCCCACCTATTTGAGACCATCCAACTAGTCCGGGAGACCTACAACCAGGATTTAAACTTAAATGGCGTGGTCATGACCATGTACGATGGACGGACCAACTTGTCTACCCAGGTGGTGGAAAATGTCAAGGACTACTTTAATACTTTAGTTTACAAAACCACCATTCCTAGGAATATTAAGTTGGCAGAGGCCCCCTCCTATGGCCAGGATATTTTTTCCTATGCCCCCAAAAGCGCTGGAGCCAAGGCCTATGAAAGTTTAGCGGAAGAAATCTTGAAGGGAGTTGACCAGTCATGAGCATGGGAAGAGGTTTAGATAGTTTTTTCAAAGATGCCCAGCAGGTACAGACGATTTTAGAAAACAAGGAAGAAGCTGGCAAGACTTTAAAGGTCAGCCAAATTAAGGCCAATCCTGACCAGGCCAGGAAGGTCTTTAAGGAAGAAGACTTGAAGGCTCTGGCCCAGTCCATTGAGGACCACGGCATCCTCCAACCCCTCCTGGTTCGTAAGGTCAAGGACCACTACCAAATTATTGCCGGAGAACGCCGGTTTCGGGCAGCCAAGCTAGCCGGTCTTAAGGAAGTTCCCGTCCTCATTAAGGACCTGTTTGAAGAGGATGCGGCCACCGTCAGCTTGATTGAAAACATCCAAAGGGAAGACCTAAACCCCATCGAAGAGGCCCTGGCCTTCCAGGAAATGATGAAGACCTACCAATTGACCCAGGAAGACCTGGCTAAGGCTTTGTCCAAAAGTCGGTCCAGTATTGCCAATATCCTCCGCCTTTTAAAGTTGGAAGAAGAAGTCCAGGACTATTTAAGGGAAGGAAAACTTTCCTTTAGCCACGGTCGCCTCCTCTTAAAAATCAAGGACCCAAAGGCCCAGGTGAAAAAGGCCAGGGAAATTGTGGCCCAGGGGACCAGCATCCTAGAAGCGGAAAAGAGCCTGGAAAAGACAAAAAATAAGAAGAAATCGGCCCGGAAGGACCCCTATCTCCAGGACATTGAAGACCGCCTGAGCCTGTCCTTAGGGACAAAGGTGGAAGTGATGAACAGAGGGAAAGTCAAGAAAATCCAAATTGAATACTATTCAGATGAAGACTTGACTAGATTATTAGAAGAAATTACAGGAGAAAATATTGATGGAATATAAATTTTTTATTGTAGATGCCTTTACCAACAAGGCTTACCAGGGCAACCCGGCAGGCATTGTCATTGACCAAGGAGAATTGCAAGAGGAAGACTGCCTAAAGATTGCCAGGGAACTGAAGATGTCTGAAACAGCCTTTATTGAGCGCCTGGACAAGGACGATTACCGGATTCGTTACTTCACTCCTGTAGAGGAGGTGGACCTTTGTGGTCATGCCACCATTGCCAGCTTCTATCTTTTGGCCTCCTACCAGTATATTGAAGGCCTTGAAGAAGGGACTAAGCAAGTCCTGGCCCGGACCAAGGCCGGCAACCTTCCCATCTTTTTGGACTATAAGAGGGAGAAAATTGACAAGGTCACCATGGTCCAAGCAAGGCCTGAAGAAGGAGGCTTTGTTCGAGACTTAGAAAAAATTGGCCCCCTCTTTGGGATTTCTCCAGAAGACCTGGGCTTTGAAGGCCTAGAAGCAGAGAAGATTTCCACAGGGATTATGGACCTGATGCTCCCCTTGAAAAACCGGCAAGCCTTGGAAAAACTCCAGGCAGACAGGGAAAAGATTATTGCCTTTTCCAAGGAAGAGGAAGTTTATTCCATCCACGCCTTTACCCTGGATGGGGACTGGGTTTACCAAAGAAACTTTTCTCCCATCCTAGGAATTGACGAAGAAGCAGCCACCGGAACTTCCACAGGAGCCCTTTTCCACTACCTGGCCAAGCATAGGGGCCTAGAGGACCTCCAAGCCAAGCAGGGTCTGGAAATGGGCAGGGAATCCAAACTCTACGCCTCCTATAGGGAGGTCAAGGGAGAAAAACGGATCACCGTAGGAGGCCAGGCAGCCATTGTCGGGGAGGGAGTCCTCCATGTCTAAGCTCCTTAACTATTCATTAGAAGACTTTATAGAAAAGACAAGGGACACCAGCTCCTATCCTGGAGGAGGGGCCCTGGCAAGCCTGACAGCCTCCCTGGCTGGGGCCCTAATGGTCATGGTTAACGGCCTTTCCAAGGGCCAGTGTCTGGAGGATTTAAAATCTCTGGAAGACTTGATTGAGGCAGCTAAAGAAAATATTGAGGCAGATGCCCATGCCTTTTCTGGCGTCCTAGAGGCCGGCAAGCTCCCCAGGGAGACAGAAGCCCAGGAAAGAGCCTACCAAGAAGCCCTAAGAAAGGGCTATATCCGGGCCATTGAAGTTCCCCTAAAGACCTGCCAAGTGGCTCTTGAATTTTTAAAAGTCCAAGAAACCATGGTTAAAAAGGCCAGCACCTATGGCCTGCCAGACCTCTATGTGGCTGCCAGCCTGGCCCTGGCAAGCTTAGAAGGAGCCTCCTTTATGGTGGACTGCAACCTCCCCTTTTTAAAGGACCTGGAAAAAAGAAGGGCCTATGAAGAAGAAAAAAAGGCCCTCCTAGACCAGGGAAGGGCCTTGAAAGAAAAAATCCTGACTTCCAAAGAAAGAGCCTGAACTAGGTTTGAAAATCAGGATAAGATATTCCATATTTTATAGAAGGAAAAGACCTCCCAGTGGTCTTTTTACTTTTAAGAAAAGGTCAAGTAAAGATTTGTAACAAATATGTAATAGAAATTTTCCTTTTTTTATGTTATATTAGTACCTGTTGCAATAAATAGTTACAAAAAAGTAACAATTAGTAACAAATTAGTAACATTAGAAAGAGGAATAAAGATTGAAAAAATATATCGCTCTAGGCGCCATGGCCTTTACTATGATTTTCTCAATTTCAGGAAATAAAGTTTTCGCCCAAGGAGACCAAGGTGTCCAAGTACTTATTGATGAAAAACCTGTGGGGCTTGTGACTTCCAGGCAAGCAGCCCATAAAGCTTTAGAAAAGTTTTTAGACTTTCCGGCCCTAAATGCCCGGATTGACAAGCAAGAGATTGCCTTTGAAAACCAAGTGGAAGTCAAGGCCTACAAGGGAACTGGCCAAGAAGTTTTAAGTGAAAAAGAACTTTATACCCACTTAAAAAACCTCAATAAAAAAATCAAGGTCAAGGCCAAGGGAACCTGGCAAGACCAGGCAGAAAAATATGGTCTGGACCTGAAAGACCTTTTAGCTGCCAACGAGGCAAAACTGACAGACCCCCTGCCGGAAGAAATCTTCCTTCCAACGATGGACATCCAATTAAAAGCCCTGTCCAAGGAAGAAGTAACCTATCAAGAGGTGGTTTCCTACCAAGTCCGGGAAGTGGAAGATGAAAACTTACCCCAAGGAAAGAGGGAAGTCGTCCAAAAAGGGCAAAAGGGTCAAAGAGAAGTTAAGGCCAAGGTGGAACGCTTAAATGGAGAAAAGGTCCAACATATTATTGAAAGTGCCACTCTTTTAAAGGACCCTGTGGATGAAGTAGTCCATGTTGGGACAAAACAAGGAGCCTCCGGTTCTTTTATGGTTCCCACCCAAGGCCGGCTGAGCTCCCCCTTTGGACCTCGCTGGGGTCGGTTTCACCGGGGAATTGACTTGGCCTGTCCTGTAGGAACACCAGTGGTGGCTGCAGATGGAGGCACCATCACTCGAGCCAGAACTAACGCTGGATCCTATGGAAACTACATTGATGTAGACCATGGAAATGGCTATACCACCCGCTATGCCCACCTAAGCCAGATTGAAGTCCAAGTAGGACAAGAAGTGGCCAAGGGACAAGAAATTGCCAAAAGTGGAAATACAGGGAGAAGTACAGGACCCCACCTACATTTTGAAGTATGTAATGGTGGAAAACTGGAAGATCCTCTGGGACATATTTCCTTATAAAAGAAGAAAAAAGATTGGGACCAGGAAGGTTACCAATCTTTTTCTATGGAGAAAGAGAATTTATTAATTAGACTATAAAGAAAGTGTAAAAAAAGAGTTTAAAAAATCTTGAATTAGGTATATGTAAAGAGAGCCCTAGATTTAGGGGACATAAGGAAAAACATAAAAAAAGAAGTACAAAAACGTACTTCTTTTTTCTCGCAAACTTCTCTAGACCAAGGTCTCAGAAGAAGCCTTTAATAAAATTTGGTGAGCCTGAGAAGAATCGAACTCCCGCTTCAGCCTCCGGAGGGCTGCGCTCTATCCGCTGAGCTACAGGCTCATAATATAACTATTATACTACAAGATAAGGAAAATGTAAAAGCTTTTGAAGGAAAAACTTGTTTATGGAAGATAAAAATCCTTTCTAAGGAGGACGTATGAATTTATTCCGAAGATTAAGTAAATATAAGATGAGGATTTTTCTGGTCCTCCTGCTGACCTTTGGGAATGCCCTAGGTGAGCTTTTTTTACCTAAGCTCATGAGTTTAGTCGTAGACCAGGGGATTGCCATTGGAGATACAGATTACATCCTAAAGATGGGGCTTATTATGCTTTTGGTGGTCCTGGGGACAGTTCTTTGCCGGGGAGGGGCCGCCTACCACTCCTCCAAGGTGACCATGGCCTATTCCGCTAGTGTCCGCCATGACCTCTTTAATAAAATCAACCACTTGACCGTCAATGAAACAGAGTATTTTGGGATTTCTTCCTTGATTACCAGGACTACAGACGACGTCAACCAGGTAGAGCAAATGGTTTTAATGGGCCTAAGACCCCTAATTCGAGGTCCCCTCATGTTTATTGGAGGTCTGATTATGGCCGTCTCCACCAACCTGCGCCTGTCCCTAGTCTTTCCCATTTCCATTCCCTTTATTTCCCTGGGGATTTATATTGTCATCCGGACAGCCGTCCCCTATTTTCCAGAACTCCAAAGGCGACTGGACCAGTTGAACCAGCTTTTCCGCCGGCGACTGACAGGAATCCGGGTCATCCGGGCCTTTACCAGGGACGATTTAGAAGAGGAAGTTTTTTCTGAGGCCAACCAAAGCTACTATGACCTGGCCTTAAAGGTCAACAATATTATCGTCAACGTTATTCCTATTTTAACCATCTTTTTAAATATTACCCTAGTGGCCGTCATGTATTTTGGGGCCCACTTTATCCAGGCAGGGAACCTGGAAGTAGGGGAACTCATGGCCTTTATCCAATATATTACCCAGGTTTTAATGGCCCTGATTATGCTGTCTTTTTTAATTACCATGGTGCCCAGAACCTGGGCCTCTGTAGTCCGGATTAATGAAGTTTTAGATTATCCCACCCAAAAACCGGGAGGAGAAGACCCCCTGGACCAGGACCTTGTTTCTCTGGAAGCCAGAGACCTTTCCTTTGCCTATCCTGGTGCCAAGAGGCCTGTTTTAGATAAGATTCACTTTTCCTTAAAGGAAGGAGAAAGTCTCGGAATTATTGGAGGGACCGGGTCCGGGAAGTCCACCCTCCTCCGCCTCCTCCTGCAATTTTATAATATTTCCGGTGGAGACCTGCTCTTTAACGGGAAAAAGGCAGAAGACCTAAAAACCCAGGACATCCGAAAGCAAATTTCCTATGTCCCCCAAAAGAGTTTCTTCTTTTCCAAGACTATTGAAGAAAATCTCCGCTATGCTAACCAAGAAGCCACAGAGGAAGACCTTTTAAGGGCCCTTGATGCCTCCCAGGCCCTGGGCTTTTTAGGAGACCAGCCCCTAAAGGAAAAAATGAACCGGGGAGGGCAAAACTTTTCTGGTGGCCAAAGACAGAGATTGGCCATCGCCCGGGCCATTACCAGAAAGGCAAAACTCTACTTGTTTGATGATTCATTTTCTGCCCTGGACTATGCCACTGACCGGAAGGTCCGGAAAAACCTCCAGGACTTTATCCAGGGATCCATGGTCATTATTGTCTCCCAAAGAGTGGCCACCATCCGCCATGCCGATAAGATTTTAGTCCTAGAAAGTGGAGAAATGGTAGGCTATGGAAGCCACCAGGACCTTTTACGGAATAACCCCATCTATAGGGAAATTGCCCTGAGCCAAGGAGAGGAGGAAGAATGAAAGAAAAAAAGAAAAAATCAACCCTTAGACGGATTCTTTCCTATTTAACCCTCTACAAGGGCCGGCTTTTTATAGCCATCCTGGCCACCTTGGTCAGTACCCTGGCAGAAGTTCAAAGCCCCAAGCTCATGGGGGCCATTACCAGTCAATTGTTTGAAGATGTCCAAAAAAACCAGGCCATCCAATTTGACTTTGTCACAAAAACTTGCCTTTTCCTTATTGGCCTCTATGGCATCCAAAGCCTCTTTGACTTAATTCGGAACCGGATCCTAGTCAAGGTGAGCCAGGACTTAATCTTCCGCCTCCGGAAAGAAGTCTCGGAAAAAGTCCGCCACCTCCCTATTTCCTTTTATGACCAGCACTCCACAGGAGACCTCCTTTCCAGGATGACCAACGACGTGGAAACCCTGGGGAAAAACCTCCAGCAATCTATTTCCAGAGCCCTGTCCGGAGCCCTACTCATTGTAGGTATCCTTATTATGATGGTCCGGACCAGCCTGATTTTAACCCTGGTCTTTATTGTTACCCTTCCCCTGTCCTATTTTACGACCAAGGCCATTGCTGCCAAAAGCCAGCACTACTTCCGGAAAAAATCCAAGGGCCTGGGAACCATGGTGGGCTTTATAGAAGAAAGCTTTTCTGCCACTGACCTGATTAAGGCCTATGGCTATGAAGACCAGTCTGAAAGAGAATTTGTGGGCCACAACCAAAAACTTTATGAAGTTTCCTACAAGGCCAGCTTCATGACAGGCATTATGCTCCCTGTCATGACCTTTATTTCCAACCTAGGCTATGTGGCCATTTGTATTGTCGGAGGCCTAGAAGTCCTGGCCCAAAACCTCCTTATTGGAGATATTCAGGCCATTATCCAATATGTACGGAAAATCCGCCGACCCATTGAAGAATTGGCAGAAATGGCCAATATTTTCCAGGCCTCCATTGCCTCGGGAGATCGGATTTTTGAATTTTTAGACATGGAAGAAGAAGTGGAAGCCCAAGACCAGGCCCTAGAAGCCCCTATCCAACAAGTGGATTTTAACCATGTCTCCTTTTCCTATGACAAGAAAACCCCCGTCATCCAAGATTTTAACCTTTCCGTTGAAAGAGGCCAGTCCATTGCCATTGTAGGCCCTACAGGCGCCGGAAAAACCACTCTGGTCAACCTCCTCATGCGGTTTTATGACGTAGACCAGGGGTCCATTTCCTTAAACGGTATAGACATCCGGCAGGTTCCCAGGGAAAACCTCCGGTCTCTCTTTGGCATGGTCCTCCAAGACACCTGGCTTTTCCAAGGAACCATTCGGGACAACATCGCCTATGGCAGGGAAGATGCCCGGGAAGAAGACATTCAGCTGGCGGCCAAACAAGCCTATTGCCACAAGTTTATTGAAAGCCTGTCGGAAGGCTACGACACCCTATTAAATGAAGAAGCCTCCAATATTTCCCAGGGCCAGCAACAACTCCTAACCATAGCCCGTGCCCTCTTAAGTGACCCGGAAATCCTCATTTTAGATGAAGCCACCTCCTCTGTAGATACCCGGACAGAGCAGCTCATCCAAAAAGCCATGAAAAACCTCTTAAAGGGCCGGACCAACTTTATCATCGCCCACCGCCTGTCCACCATTGTAGGCGCCGACACCATCCTGGTCCTAGACCAGGGAGACATTGTGGAGCAGGGCAGCCACCAAGAACTCCTAGACCGAGGCGGAACTTATGCCAAGCTCTATGCTTCCCAATTTGCAGAAGAATAAAAAAGATCCAGCAGAGAACAATCTGTTGGATCTTTTCCTTTATAAGCTTACTTATATTTTTTTGCCACTTGAATATACTTTAAGGCCTGGGCCTTATTTTCCTCTGCCTTATCAATGGTCCGGACCACCTTGCCAGGAATCCCCATGACCAGACTGTTGGGAGGGATTTCTGCCCCTTCCGGCACCAAGGCGCCAGCAGCAACAATGGACCCCTTGCCAATATGGGCCCCATTTAAAATAATAGCCCCCATGCCAATTAAGCAGCAGTCTTCAATCGTACACCCGTGGATAATGGCTCCATGGCCAATGGTGACATAGTCCTTAACAATAGCCGGATGGTCATCCGCCACGTGGACAACCGTTCCGTCTTGGACATTGGACCCTTCTCCAATAGAGATGGAATTGACATCTCCTCGAAGGACCGCATTAAACCAAATACTGGACTTGGCCTTTAATTCCACTTCCCTTTCCACAACAGCTGTACTGGCAATAAAAACATCTTCCCCAATTTTGGGTTTATATTGATTAAATTCACGCATAAAATACCTCCTTTAAAGGACTTATTTAATGTGTATACCCAAATATTAGGGAATTTACAATAAAATTTTCTATATGGATGACAATAAGTAGGACAAAGGAATTAAAAAAAATACATGGAAATGTTTTCAAAATTTCCATGTAGGCTATTGACTATAAATACCAATCATGATATTATCGTATAAAGTATATTGTATACAATATACTTTATACGATAATATCATGATTGGAGGGAAGCTATGTTTAAAAATGTAATTGTTCGCACGCCAGCCAAGAGCATTGTAAACGGTATTACGTCAGCTCCAGAACTAGGAAAGCCTGATTATAACAAAGCTTTGATACAACATGAAAGCTATATACAGGCATTAAAAAATTGTGGATGTCAAGTAGAAGTGTTGCCAAGTCTAGAGAATTTTCCAGACTCTTGTTTTGTGGAAGATGTAGCTGTTTTAACTGAAAGAGTTGCTATCATTACACGACCAGGGGCAGAAACTAGACTTCATGAAGTAGATCATATTAAAGATACCCTAAGAAAATATTATGAAGAAGATTGTATTGAAGAAATAGAAAGTCCCGGAACCCTAGAAGGTGGGGACGTAATGATGGTAGGAAATCATTTTTATGTTGGGCAATCTGATAGGACGAATGAAGAAGGCTGCAAACAATTTATTGACAGATTAAAAAAATATGGTCATGAAGGAACTGTTGTGAAACTAGAAGAATTCCTACACTTAAAAACGGGAGTTAACTATTTGGAAAATAACAACCTTTTAGTCTCAGGAGAGTTTATAGATAATCCCTTATTTAAAGAATTCAATCAACATATTATTCCTGATGATGAAATGTATGCAGCTAATTGTATTTGGGTAAACAACACAGTTATTGTACCTAAAGGATATCCAAAAGTTCTGAGTTTAGTAAAAAGTCTAGGCTATAAAACAATTGAAGTCGACACAAGCGAATTTAGAAAACTTGACGGTGGTTTGAGCTGTTTATCTCTAAGATTTGAGGCTCAAAAATAAAAAAGAATAAAAGGAGAAGATATTATGAATTATGGTTGTCAATCAATGGTAGGTAAAATTACAGATATTCTTTTAAAGCATCCTAAAGATGCATTTATTAGCCAAGAAAATTTAAATAAAACTTATGAAGCTTTTAATTATATAGGCTGCCCAGATTATGAAGAAGTTTTAAAAGAGTATGAAGTATTTGAAAACCACATTAAAAACAACGTAGAAAATGTGTACTATTTACCACAAGATGATCGCACAGGACTAGATTCAATTTATGCGCATGATTCCTTAAAAGTAACCAAAAAAGGAGCTATTTATTTTCCCATGGGAAAAGAACTTAGAAGTAAGGAATCTTATGCAACAGAAGAATTCTTAAAGAAAAATGGTCTGCCAACACTTGGTCGGATTGAAGCACCGGGCAAGATGGAAGGCGGAGACGTTGTATGGATAGATGAAGAAACTGTAGCTATAGGCTTGGGCTATAGAACCAATGAAGAAGGAATTCGACAATTCAAAGAATTAACAAAAGACTTTGTTAAAGACTACATTATTGTTCCCATGCCCCATGGTGAAGGCGAAGATGAATGCCTACATTTAATGAGCGTTATTAGTATGATAGACCAAGATTTAGCTGTTGTTTACTCTAAGTTTATGCCAGTTATATTTAGAGAGTATCTTATTTCAAGAAATATTAAGCTACTAGAAGTTGATGATGAAGAATACAACTATTTAGGTAGCAATGTTCTAGCACTAGCCCCTAGAGTATGTGTCGTTATTGAAGGCGTTCCAAAAATCAAAGAAAAAATGGAAGCAGAAGGTTGTACTGTACTAACCTATCCAGGAAAAGAATTATCTTTTAGGGGAACTGGAGGTCCAACCTGTTTAACTCATCCAATTAGGAGACTATAAAATTATAGGAGGAAGCAGTTATGAATTTAAATGAATTAGCTTCTGTAGTAGTATACGATTATTTGTGGGGGTTACCTCTAGTATTATTTGTATTGTTTACAGGGATTTTCTTTACTTTTAGAAGTAAGTTAATTCAATTTAGGTATTTAAAGACAAGTTTTAAGGCGGCAAAAAAGTCTGTCTCAGGATCTTCAGGGGATGGTGAGCACTCAGGTGTTATATCGTCCTTTGAAGCCATGAGTATGGCACTAGGAACAACTATTGGTGTGGGGAACATCGGTGGTGTAGCGGCAGCTATAGCTCTAGGAGGGCCTGGGGCCATCTTTTGGATGTGGGTAGCCGGATTATTTGGTATGGTTATCAAAACAACTGAAATTACCTTGGCTCTTTTCTTCCGAAGTAAAGAAAAAAATGGAGAAGCCTATGGCGGGCCAAACTATTATATTCATAAAGGAATAGGAATAGAAAAAGGCTGGGTAAAATTTGCAAAGTTTTTAAATTTTATCTTTGCTTTTGGATTTATCATGGGGATTTTCTTAAATATTCAGACCTATACGGTTTCTGAGGCAGTAGGAAATACCTTTAATTTAAACCTAAATATTGTAGGAATTGTATACACTGTCCTACTGTATATTATGATTAGTGGGGGAATGAAACAGCTTGGTAAAATTGCTTCCTTTATTGTTCCCCTTATGTGTATCTTTTACATTGTAGGTAGCTTATTTATTATACTCAAACACTCTTATAACATCATTCCAGCACTTGAATTAATTTTTGAATCGGCCTTTACTGGAACAGCTGCTATGGGAGGCTTTGTAGGAGCTTCATTTAAGTTAGCGATTACCTCAGGAATGAGTCGGTCCGTCTTTAGTAATGAGGCTGGTTGGGGAACCGCTCCTATGATTCACGCGTCTGCCAAGGTAGATCATCCTTTTAAACAAGGAGTTCTTGGGATTTTTGAAGTTATTTTTGATACCTTGATTATCTGTACATTAACAGCCATGGTCATAATGGTATCTGGAGAGTGGAACAGCGGACTAGATGGAGCCACCTTAACCTTACAAGCCTTTGAATCAGGTGTTGGAAATATAGGAAGAATGGTCTTAGCTGTAGGTGTGTTCTTTTTCGGCTTAACAACATCTAGTGGGGTCTATACACAAATTGAGGTTGTCTTAAGATACGTTCTTGGAGAGAAACCATTAAAAGATAAGTTATTACAAATTTATAAGTGGTTTTACCCAATTCCCAGCTTAGCAATGGTGCTTATTGCCACAAAATATGGTCTACCAGGGACAACATTATGGTTGTTCTCAGATGCTTCTACAGCCTTACCAATTTTTGCGAATTTAATTGCTTTAATCATCTTATTCCCCATATTTAAACGACTTGTGGGGGACTATGAAGCAAGATTTTTAGGCAAGGGAGAGAAGTTGCCAGACAATGAAGTCTTTTATGAAGAGTAATTAAAAACTATCGAGTTCAGCATAGTGTAGGGCCCAATGATCTTGGATTAAAAGCTTTTTTAACTTTTCAATATCTTTGCTTTTCAAAAGATTAACAATTTCTTCATGTTGTTTATTGGCGGAGGTTAGGTATTCTCCAAAGGCTTCAATATTGTTTTCACCATAACTTTGGCGGATAAATCGTCTACGCAAACGGTTTAAGGTGTCAATTAAAGTGGGGTTGTTGGATTTGTTAATATAAATGTTGTGAAATTCAATTTGTAGCCTGTAGTACTCCCGGTAGTCTTTAGTATCAATGGCCTCTTGCATTAAGTGATGAAGAGAAGATAGTTTTTCAAGGTCTAATAGTTCTAGATAATCAATAGCTAACTCAGCGGCAAAGGCATCTAATTGCCCAATTACAGCATAGAGGTCCCTAGCCTCTTGTTCAGTAATAGGTTTAATGAAGAAACCTCGCCTAGGATAAGACTGGAGAAAACCATCTGCTTCAAGCTGAATAAGTGCCTCTCTAACCGGGGTCCTTGAAACATTTAAGGCATTTACAATAGTTGCTTCGTTTATTTTATCATTGGCTTTTAGAGTGCCTTGTTGTATAGATTCTGTAATGAATTTATAGACATAATCTTTTAATGAAGGTATTAGCATATAAAATCCTTTCTTTAAAAAAGCATATAATATACTATTATATTGTATATTGAGTAAAAATCAAGAATTCAATCTAGGGAAATGGAGGTAGAGATGGAAAGAAGTGCTCGTATATTAGACTTGATCAAAGCCTATATAAAGGTGGTCACCCACACATCTACAGATTTAGAAAGAAATAATGAAAAATTTTTCACTCCTTGGTTTGAAAAAATGAAGGAAGAATCTAAAGTGGACTTGGATTCTGGATTCTATCCAATTCCTAAAGACAAGCTGGGAAGAAAGATTCCATGGCTTCTCCTGAAAGGGCAAGGGAAAAAGACCATTGTTTTAATCCACCACACAGATACGGTGGACGTAGACGATTATGGAGACATAAAGGACCTGGCCTATGATCCGGAGGCCCTGGAAAAAACCTTCCTCTCCGGAGAAGTGGACTTAAACCAGGAAACAAGGGAAGATTTAAAAGAAGGTGGCTGGCTCTTTGGTCGTGGAGGCTGTGATATGAAGCAAGGAGGAGCCATGCACATGACTCTTCTAGAAGAATATAGCCAGGACCCAGACTTTAAGGGGAATCTCTTGCTCTTAGGTCTTCCAGATGAAGAAAACTTGTCAGCCGGTATGCGGTCTGCCGCTTACTTGCTGGATAAACTTTATGAAGACTACCAATTAGACTATCAGTTGATGATTAATTCCGAACCCCATGAAAGGCAAAATAAGGAAAACATGGTCCTATATGATGGGGCCATTGGCAAGGTGATGCCCATTTGCCTGGTTCGTGGAAAGCTTGCCCATGTAGGTCAAATTTACACAGGCTTTAATCCGATTAATCTCTTGGCTGAAATTGTTCGAAGGACAGAATTAAATCCAGACTTTAGTGAACAGGCTGGAAATACTACATCGCCTGCCCCTACCTGGCTTTATTTAAAAGACCGGAAGTATGTTTATGACGTGTCCTTGCCTATAACAGCCGGGGGCTACATGTCCGTTTTACCCTTAAAAATGGGACCAAAGGAAATTTTAGAAAAGCTGAAGACCATATCAGAAGAGGCTTTTAAAAAAGTTTTAGAAGACATGCAAGCTTCCTATGAAGACTATAAAAAGACCGCCCAGGTTCGGTATCCTGAGATGGACTATGAAGTAAAGGTAAAGTTTTATGATGAAATTTTATCTGAAGTCCAAAAGAAAAACCTACCAGGCTTTGTTGAGGAAATCCAGGCCTTTGAAAAAGAGCTTATTACAAAAGTTGAAAACAATGATATTTCAAGGGCAGAAGCCGCTTTTCAGATGATGGAAAAAGTTTTAAGCTACCATGAAGACCGGTCTCCAATGGTTATTTGGGGAATTGCCCCACCCTACTATCCCAGCACCAACAATACAAACCTAGCCAATAGCCAGGAAATGGAAGAACTGGTGAAAAAAATTCAAAGCTTTTCTGAAAAAACTTTGCATACAAAACTTGAAGTGCAAAACTATTATACGGGAATTTGTGACTTGTCCTATGCCATGTTTACGGATAGCCAGGAAGTCATTGACTATATTGAAAACAACATGATCTTGTGGGGGGACAGTTATGAAATTCCCCTGGACCTAATTAAGAAACATTCTATGAGCGTTTTAAACCTAGGCGCCTGGGGCAAGGATTTTCACAAGTATACAGAGCGGGTCTATCTTGAAGATTTAGTGGATAGAATCCCCCGGTTAATTGATTTTACTATTAAGGAAATATTTAGAGACTGAATACAGTCGTTTTTCTCCTAAAACAGACCTCGAGAGGGGTCTGTTTTTGTGTCCCAAAATTTGACATAGAAAAAAATCTAGGAGAGAAGAGTAAAAATTTTGGACCTAATCATAAGAAAACCACCGACTATACCGGTGGTCACTTATTCCAATTCTTTATACACGACTGAACTTCCATCCTCCTTGTCGATAGGCGTAGGTCAAAATACCAAAGCTAACGAGGTCAGCGACCATAAAGCTGGCAAATAGGTAGCCTACAGGGAGTTTTAATAGGTTGACGATAATAAAGAGGAGGGGAAGTTGGAAGATCCACTGGGAAATAAAGCCGGCGTAGAGGAGGGGTTTGTTGTGGCCGGACCCCATAAAGGCGACGCCGCAGCCAAAGCCATAGCCTAGGGCAGGCAGGGCCAAGGAAGAGGTGATGAGCATGAGGGATCCGATGCGGATGACGTCGGGGTCATTAATGAAAAGTCCCATGATTTCCTTGTGGAAGACTAGGGAAAGTAGGACAAAAATCCCCATAATGGCGGCATTCATCCTGGCGGCAATCCGGGCCACTTTTTCGGCTTCTTCTGTGTTTTCTTGGCCTAAAAATTGGCCCACCAGGGTCGATCCGCCCATCATAAGGCCGTTAATAGGCAAAAAGGCGGTGTTATAAATTTTCCCGGCAATGCCATAGCCTGAAATAGCGGCCACTCCATAGACGGCGACAAACCGCATCATAATGGCATTGAACATGAAACGGGAAAAGAATTCCAGGCCATTGGGAATTCCAATGGTGATGAGTTTTTTATCAATTTCAGGATTCAGGTGGAAGAGTTCTTTAAAGCGGATATAGATGCCATTGTGACCTTTTAAAAGAAGGATAAAGCCAAATAAGAAGGAGATGGTAATGGAAATAACTGTGGCTACAGCGGCTCCATAGACACCGAAGCCAAGGCCTGGAAGTCCAATAAAGGGAATGGTATCAAAGATAAAAATTGGGTCTAAAATTAAGTTTAAGAGGGTCGATAGGCCCATAATGTACATGGGGGTCTTGGCATCTTCCTGGCAGCGGAAGATGGTATTGACGGAAAATGAAGCAAAAAAGACTGGGAAAAAGAAAATCCGTAAGTAACCGTAGTCTCTGGCCGCTTGGATAACAAGGGCATCTTTTGTATAAAGATGAAGGAGGGGTTCAAAAAACAGCAAAAGGAGGATGGCGGAAACCAGAGCAACAACCACCTTAAAACTAATGGTTTGCTCAGAAATTTCCAGGGTCCTTTCCTTGTCTTTTCGGCCATAACTTTGGGAAATCATAGAGACAGAGGAGCTGCCGATGATTTCATTGGTGACGACAAAAACCCAGTAGATTCCTGTAAAAATTGTGACGCCAGCAACGGCGTGGCTACTGATGCGGCCGACCCAGATCATATCTACCATGTCATAAAAAGATTGCAGGGCAAAGGACAGCATGGTTGGATAGGATAGGTTCCAAAGTCGGCGAGTAATTGATGTATTCATAGTTTAACCTCCTTCTTTATTTTAACATAAGTGGGGGAGGGAAGGGAAAAAGCTTTGGGCTTTCTAGCTAGATAGGAAAATAAAAGAGGTCCTAAGAAAGTGGAGATTTTTCCAATCTAGGCTTTAGGCTTTTTTTCTTTGGGTATAAATAAAAAAGTAAGAATTAAAAGATTTGGATGAAAAAGGATTGGTAAGGGGACGTTATGGGACAGGAAATTCAATTGTATCTACAGGAAAATAGGGGGGAATATTTGGGCTATCTTTTAGACCATATCCGCTTATCTGGCCTGGCCATTCTTTTGGCCATTGTCATTGGCCTCCCTCTAGGGTATTTTTGCTACAAGAAGGCGGTTGTTTTTCATGTAGCCAGCTTTACAACCCAGGTCCTGCGGATTATTCCTTCCCTGGCTGTTCTCTTTATTTTAATTCCCTTTATAGGAGTTGGCTTTCTGCCGGCCCTTCTGGCCCTTTTTATTTTAGGCTTGAGTCCTATTGTTTTAAATACGGCCCAGGGTTTTTTAGAGGTCAAGGACCAAGTTTTGGAAACGGCCCGGGGCCTGGGCATGGACAACCGGCAGATTTTTTGGAAGATTCTCCTTCCCCAGGCTTTTCCCTATATTTTAACAGGGATTAAGCTAGCCCTCATAGAAATTATTGCCAGCGCCAGCCTGGCCACCTATATTGGGGCAGGGGGCTTGGGATCCTTAATTTTTACAGGTCTTGGCCTCTACAGGATGGATCTTGTGGTCCTGGGAGGAGGATCTGTGGCCTTACTTTCTTTTTTTACCAATCTACTTTTAGACTTAGTCATTAAACAAAGTACACATTAGGAGGAAACATGAAGAAAAAACTGCTTATAGTCCTAGGAATTTTAAGCCTGGGCCTTATGGTCACCAGTTGTAAGGGAAAAAATGAAAAAACCCTGGTGGTGGGGTCCAAGGAATTTACAGAAAATCTTTTGGTGTCAGAAATTTATGCCTTGGGTCTTGAAGACCAGGGTTTTCAGGTGGAAAGAAAGCAAAATATTTCCGGGACTGTTATCCACAAGGCCATTACCAACAAGGAAATTGACCTCTATCCTGAATACACAGGGACAGGCCTTTTAGTCATTTTAAAGCGGCCCATGGAAAGCGACCCAGACAAGGTTTACAACCAAGTAAAAGAGGGCTACAAGAAAGAATTTAACTTGGTTTGGCTGGACCAATCCCAGGCCAATGACAGCCAGGGTCTGGTCTTAAGGACAGATGTGGCCCAAAAGTTGGGAATCCGGAACTTAAGTGACCTCCAAAAAAATGCCGGTGAGATTCGTTTTGCCTCCCAAGGGACCTTTGACCACCGGGAAGATGGCCTGGCAGGGCTTGAAAAACTTTATGGACCCTTTAATTTTAAGGAAAGAAAGGTCTACAGCAACGATTTAAAATATGAAATCCTGGAAAAAAACCAAGCCGACTTGACGCCTGCCTATACCAGCGAAGGGGCCTTGGTGGAAAAGGATAAGTTTACTGTTTTAGAAGATGACAAGGGCTTTTGGCCGCCCTACTATATGGCGCCTGTAGTCCGGGGAGAAGTTTTGGAAAAATATCCAGAAATTCAAGAAGTTTTAAATAAGATTTCCAATAGCCTGGATACAGAGACCATGATCCGCCTCAATGCCCAAGTGGACTTGGAGAAAAAAGACTATAAGGAAGTGGCAAGAGATTACTATGACAGCCTACAAAAGTAAAGATGCCCCTGTTGCCATAGAATTTAAGGATGTGTCCAAGGCCTATGCATCTACAGATGTCCAGGCCCTGGACCAGGTTTCCTTTAAAATTTATGAGGGAGAATTTATTGCTATTGTCGGGGCCTCCGGGTCCGGCAAGACCACCCTTTTAAAGATGATGAATGGCCTGGTAAAAAAGGACCAGGGAGAGATTGAATATTTTGGGGAAAGCTTAGATAACCTGGACCCCATCCTCCTTCGGCGGAAGATGGGCTATGTGGTCCAGGAAATTGGCCTCTTTTCCCATATGACCATTGAAGAAAATATTGCCGTCGTGCCGAAACTTTTAAACTGGGACAAGGAAAAAATTGCAAAAAGAGTAGACGACCTCCTGGACCTGGTTCACTTGGACAAGAATAAATACCGGAAGGCCTATCCCAAGGAACTTTCTGGAGGCCAGCAGCAGAGAGTCGGCGTGGCCCGGGCCCTGGCAGCGGACCCCAAGGTTTGCCTTATGGACGAGCCCTTTGGAGCTGTAGATGCCATGACCCGGCAAGACCTGCAAATGTCCCTTTTAAAAATCCACCAGGGCCTGGGGAAGAAGACCTTTATCCTCATTACCCATGACATTAACGAGGCCCTTTTACTGGGGGACCGGGTCATGGTAGTGGACCAGGGGAAAATCCTCCAATTTGCCCCTGGTCGGGAAATTGTCCACCATCCGGCAGATGAAAAGGTGGAGGGTCTCTTACAGGTCCTAAAAATCCAATGGAAGCAATGGAAGGAATTTTATGAGCCAATACCTGAGAAATAATGGAGACGAACTTTTACGTCTCAGCCTAGACCATTTGACCATGACCTTTATTTCCCTGGGCCTGGCCTGCCTTTTTGCCGGGGTCCTGGTCTTCTTCTGCTATGACCGGGAAAGGCTGCGAAATCTTGTGACCTACCTGGCCTCAGCCTTTTATTCCATCCCCTCCTTTGGGCTCTTTGCCCTTTTGATTCCCTTGACGGGCCTGGGCAAGACCACGGCCATTTTAGGTCTTGCCATCTACAGCCAGTATATTTTAGTCCGGACTTTTTTTAATGCCCTCCTGGAAGTGGACCGGGGGATGGTAGAAGCGGCCTATGGCATGGGAATGACCCGGAACCAGGTTTTAAGGAAAATTTCCCTTCCCCTGGCCCTGGGACCTATTTTAACAGGGATTAAACTGGCCGCCACCTCCACCATTGGAATTGCCACTATTGCCGCCACCATTAATGCAGGGGGCCTGGGAACCCTCCTTTTTGAAGGTCTCCGGACTCGAAATGTGATTCCCATGGTCTACTGTATTCTGATAACGGCGGCTTTATGTCTCCTGGTCAATGTCCTTTTAGGGGCCCTCTATAAGGCCTTGAAAAGGGGTTAGGTTAGACTAGGAGCCAAGGCTACTTATTTAAAAAGCCTAAAAAGGATCAGTAAAAATAAATCCTAAAACAAGTCAGTTTGTTTGGGATTTGGAAGAAAAGAGGTTGAAAAATTATGAAAGAAAATGGGAATGTCCTCTATCCCAAGGCAGTGCACTATAGTGTGCTCATTCTTTTTATTTTAAATATCGCCTTCCTTCCGAATCTAGGGAATTTACTTAAGGGATCTTCCGTCCAGGTCCCTGATTTTTTGAAAGATCCGGAAATGGGAAAAAACTATAACTATCTTTGCCTTATGATTATGGGTTTAAGTAACCTGGTAGGGAGAGAAGATAAAAATAAGTCTCTGGGGGACCAGGCCTTTATTAGCAAGTATGTCCTTCCTTTGGCCCTACTTTTGCTGCCCCTCTTGGACTCTTTGATCCGATGTTTATTTAATGTTTTACTGGCAATGTATCAAAATCCAGACCATACATTTTACCCCTATTACTTTTTATGGATTCCCCTTCTGGCTTTAATCTACCTCTACCACAGGCACTTGGAAAAAGTCTATGAGGAAGATTATCAAGAGGAAGACCTAGAAAGTAAATAAGAGAAATATAGTCCTTATAGGAAGAAAAAAAGCGAGCTCTCAGAGCTCGCTTTCCCTTTCCCTAGTGACGGTTCAGGGCAGTTAAAATTTTTGGTGCAATAAAAGCTGCAAGTACAGCCTTTAGTAAATCTGGTCCTAGGAAGGGTATCATCCCGGCAGTCAGGGTTGCTTGGAAGGTCATTGGGGTTCCGTTGACTCTGGTGAGAACCATGTACATATAGGGTAATCCAATGGCATAAAAGACAACTTCTGCAAGAATAAGCACAGCTAGAATTTTAATAAAACTTTTTTCTCCATAGGCTAGTTTTGAAATCAACATAGCGCCTAAGATAAAGGCAATTAAAAATCCAAATGTGGGAGCTAAAACCATTTGAGGACCGCCAGTAAAACCGGCAAACACGGGAAGCCCAATAAGACCCACTAAAACATAAGTAAGTACACTTAAACCGGCAAGCTTCGGTACAAGGAGAAGTCCTGCCATAAAGACAAAAAAGTTTTGCATGGTAAAGGGTACGGGCCCTAAAGGAACGGTAATAAAAGCACCTACGGCAATTAAAGCGGCCATGAGGGCTGTTTGTACCAAGTCCTGTGTTTTCATTTTGGTTTGCGTTTGATTCATCATTTTGATACCTCCAGTCAGTCTTATTGTAACGAATGTAAACTAATAAGTCAACAAAGTTGACATATAAAAGACTTTTTTTTATACTAGTAAGTGTTAGGAGGGGTAAAAATGCATTTAGAAGATTTGAAAAACAAGGTCCTAGAAGGGGGACAAGTTTCCCGCCAGGAAGCCATTGACCTATATAAAGAAGATTATGAAGAATTACGGGCAGCGGCAGAAGAAATCCGCAAGCACTTCTGCCAAGACCAATTTGATATGTGTACCATTATCAATGCCAAAAGTGGACATTGTCCAGAAAACTGTAAGTTTTGTGCCCAATCAGCCCACAACCAGGCCAAGGTAGAGGTCTATTCTCTCTTAGATAAGGACACTATTGTGGAAGATGCCATTGAAAAATACCGGAGAGGGGTTCCCCGCTATTCCTTGGTATCTGCAGGAAAGTCTTTAACAGAAGAAGATATTGACAAGGTTTGTGAAATTGTAGAGGCCATCCACGCCATAGAACCAGATGTCAAGGTCTGCTTGTCAGGAGGGCTTATTTCTCCAGAAGGCTTTAAAAAGTTAAAGGCAGCTGGTGTCCGGCGGATTCACAACAATTTAGAGAGCTCGGAAAATTTCTTTAAGGAAATTTGCACCACCCACAGCTATGACCAAAAAATTCAAGCCATTCAAGATGCCAAGGAAGCTGGCATGGAAGTCTGTAGTGGAGGGATTATCGGCCTAGGCGAGGGTATTGAAGACCGGGTGGACATGTTTTTCCGATTAAGAGACTTGGAAGTAGCTTCCATTCCTGTCAATGTCTTAAATCCAGTCAAGGGAACACCTCTGGAAGATAACCGGATTTTGGACCAAGAAGAAATCAACCGGACAGTGGCTGTTTGTCGCTTTATCAACCCCAAGGCAGCCATCCGCCTAGCCGGTGGCCGGGCCAATATGGAAGAACTGGGAAAATCTTGCTTCCGGTCCGGGGCCAATGCGGCCATTACTGGGGACATGTTAACAACTCACGGAGCCAGCCTGGAAGACGATATGGAAATGGTAAAAGAGATGGACTACAACATTTGTGCTATGTAAAATGAAAGAAGATAAAGATTAGGTCGGCAGAGCCGGCCTTTTTCTTTTCTTTCCAGGCTTTTTCCTTTATGATAGAAGAAAGGAGGCTGCCATGAGAAAAAGAGCCCTAGAGGCCATTAAAAAATTAGAAGATGCAGGCTTTGAAGCCTATATGGTGGGAGGGAGTGTCCGGGATGAGCTTTTAGGAGAGACCCCCCTAGACTACGACTTAACCACTTCAGCCCATCCAGAGGAAATCCAAGAAGTTTTTCAGGAAGAAAAAACCCTGGATGTGGGAAAAAAATACGGGACCATCAGCTTGGTTTATCCAGAAGGAAACCTGGAAGTCACTACCTTTCGAAGGGACGGGGACTACCAGGACTTTAGGCATCCGGACCAGGTGGATTTTACGGAAAATTTAAAGGAGGACCTAAAGCGGCGAGACTTTACCATTAATGCCATGGCCATGGATAGGGAAGGAAAAATTTACGACTACTTTGGAGGCCGGGAGGACCTGGAAGTAGGTTTCCTTCAGACAGTGGGGCCGGCCCAGGACCGGATCCAAGAGGACGGCCTAAGGATTCTTCGGGCCTTTCGCATGGCCAGCCGCTTTCACCTGGACTTGGATTTAGGCTTAAGAGAGGCCATTGAGGACCATAGGGACCTCTTAAAAAAGATTTCCAAGGACAGGATCCGGGAGGAATTTTTCAAGCTCCTCCTTACAGAAGACCCGGCCTATGGCTTGTATTTAATGGAGGAAACTGGAGTCCTCAAGGTCCTCTTTCCCTCTCTTTTTCAAACGGTGGGTTTTGACCAAAAAAATCCCTTCCATAGCCAGGCCCTCTTTGACCACCTCCTCTGTGTCTTAAACCAAACTCCAGAGGACCTAATCCTCCGCCTGGCGGCCCTCTTTCATGATATTGCAAAGCCCCAGACCCTGATAAAAACAGAGGACGGCCACTACCATTTTTACGGTCATGACAAGGAAGGGGCTGTCCTTGTTGGAGAAATTTTACAAGACTTAAGAGCCAGCAAGGACCTGATTAAAAGAGTCCAGGCCCTAGTGGAAAATCACATGTCCGTCCAAAGGGAAATGACGGACAAGGCCCTAAGACGGCAAATCCGAAGGCTGGGCAGGGAAGATGTTTTAAGGCTCTATGACCTCTTATGGGCCGATGCCTTTTGCACAGGAGGCCTTCGAGCCAGCCGGATGATTGCAGAGAGAAAACACCGGGTGGAAGCTCTCTTGGAAGAGCCTATTTTCCAAAAGAAAAATTTCCTGGCCATTAATGGAAAGGACTTGATGGCCATTGGTTTTCAAGAAGGAAGGGCCCTGGGAGAGGCCCTAAAGGCTTGTGAAGCCTATGTTTTGGACCATCCGGAAAGAAACCAAAGAGACCTCCTCCTTAACTATGCGAAAAAAATGAAAAATTAAAAAATCTTTACAAGAAATTTCCTCCACTTTAAAATCCATTTGCTATACTAAGGGCAACAAAGTGAGAGGAGCAAGTACATGAAAATGAAAAAACATTTGGCCATTGCCCTAAGTGCAGTCCTACTGATGCCTACGGCAATTTTCGGCCGAGAAGAAAAGTATGGTTCAGCAAAAAATGTCATTCTAATGATTCCAGACGGCATGAGTGTGGAAATCGCCACAGGAGCCCGCTGGTTAAATAAGGACTACAGTCTAACCATGGACTCCATGGTGACGGGCCTTGTCCGGACAAACAATGCAAATACGCCCATAGCAGACTCTGCTCCAGCAGCCTCTGCCATGGCTACGGGAATAAAAACCGAATCCCCCTTCATCTCTAGTTATCCATCTGAAGCGGGACTTCCAGGTGCTGAAAAATTCGATGAATCCAAGGCCTACATGCCCTTGGCCACCGTCCTTGAAGGAGCTAAACGGAGTGGAAGATCTACAGGAATTGTCTCTACATCCAATGTCCAACATGCGACGCCGGCTGACTTTTCATCCCACCATCCCAATCGAAATGAATATGAAATTCTTGGGGAGCAACAAGTTTACCAAGATATGGATGTGGTTTTAGGTGCTGGAAGCACGTATTTAGATGGAGCAAAAAGGAAAGATAAGGAAGACTTAATTTCTGAAATTAAAGGTTTGGGCTATGACTATGTCACAAACCGGGACGGAATGAAGGCTTCTACAGGAAATAAAATTTGGGGGATGTTTGATGAAAAATCCTTCCCCTATGACTTGGACAGAGACCAAAAAATCCAACCAAGTTTAGAAGAAATGACAGACAAGGCCTTAAGTATTCTTTCTAAAAATGACAAGGGATTTTTTGTCATGATTGAAGGCTCTGAAGTGGACTGGGGTGCCCACGCCAATGACCCTGTAGCTACATTGACAGAAACTTTAGCCTTTGACCGGGCTGTCAAGAAAGCCAAGGACTTTGTGGATAAGACACCGGATACCGTCCTTGTCATTGCAGCAGACCACGGAACCGGCGGCATGACCTACGGCCATCGGAATATTTCTTCCGGCTACGACAAACAAAAACTTGAAGCCTTTACCCATATTCTTAGCCAAGCCAAGATGACAGGCCAAAAGGCCGCCAGCCTCTTAAATGAAAAAGATGGCCGGAGTAATATTCAAGAAGTTTTTAAAGACGCCTATGGAATTACCGATTTAACACCAGAAGAAATCAACCTAGTGAAGACAGCTGATAAAAAGAACCTACAAACGGCCATTGGAAAAGTCGTTTCTGACCGGTCCCATATTGGCTGGACAACAGGCGGCCATGTTGGAGGAGATATTGCCCTCTACTGCTATACCAATACAGACAAGGCCAAGAAACTGGCAGGAAGTGTCTTTAACAGTGAAATAGGCCGGTATATGGAAGATGTCCTAGACCTTGATTTAGATAATTTAACCAATAACCTCTACAAACCAGCTCGGAAGGAATTTGAAGCTCTAGGAGCCAAGGTAGACTATGTAAAAGAAGGCCAAGGAAACTTTGCTCTTAAGGTAACCAAGGGAGACAAGGAAATCCTCCTTCCCGTGAACAAAAACTATGCCCTGGTAGCTGGTAAAAAAGTACCAACAGGGGGTCTCACCTTAAATTCCACCAAGACCGTTTATGTACCCCAAGGAGCCATAGACCTAGTCAAATAAGAAAAATCCAAGAAAAAGAAGAGGGTATGGGAAAAAATTCCTATACCCTCTTTTTAAAGGCAGTTTTTTGGGTAGATATAGGTTAAAGATGGGAGGAAAGTATGGATATAGAAAAATACCGGATTCGACCGGAAGAAAAAGTAAAATTAGAAGAAATTCCCACCCGTTACCAGGGGCGGTTAAAAAAACAGGAGGTCAAGGAAATTCTCCTAAGGGAAAATTTAAAGAAAATGCAGGCCTACCAGGAAAAACTCTATGCAGAAAATACCCAAGGCCTGATTATTGTCCTTCAAGCCATGGATTCTGGAGGCAAGGACTCCTTAATCAAGCACGTCCTTTCAGGCCTCAACCCCCAAGGCACCAAGGTCCAATCCTTTAAGAGACCCACCAGCTTAGAACTAGACCATGACTATCTCTGGCGGGTCAATCAAGTCCTGCCTGGCCGGGGAGAAATTGGAATCTTCAACCGGTCCCATTATGAGGAAGTGGTTGTTACAAGAATCCATGATTTGATTAAAGTCCAACCCCTGCCAGAAGATTTAATTGACAAGGACATCTGGCACAATCGCTTTGAAGATATTGTCAACTATGAACGATATTTATCCAACAATGGCTTTAAGATGGTGAAGTTTTTCCTCCATATTTCCAAGGAGGAACAAAAGGACCGGCTTATGGACCGGATCAACCGGCCGGAAAAGCACTATAAATTTGACAAGTCGGATATTACAGAAAGGGAATATTGGGACAAATACATGAAGGCCTATGAGGATATGTTGGAATATACCTCAACAAAAGAGGCACCATGGTATGTGGTGCCTGCAGATCGGAAGTGGTTTGCTCGTTATTTAGTTTCCTGTGTCCTCCTAGACTGTTTTAAGGACATGGACCCACAATTTCCAAGACTCAGTCCAGAGGAGGAAGCTTCCCTGGGCCACTGGAAAAAAGTACTGGAAGAGTCTTAAGATTTTTTAAAGAAGTGAATGATGCGGTGGATCAAGCCTCTTTGGCCTTGGTCCACTTTTTCCTTAGATCCTTTCTTGTCTCCTTCATCTATTTTTCCTTCCAGGGCCATTTTATAGCGATTATCTGCCCTTTCCATAAAGTATTCCTGGGCCACAAAGGATTCCTTGCCGTCGTCTATTTTGACATAGTCTCCGTTTTCCAGGAGCCGGCGGGCCTTGACATTGTCCTTCCACTGGGTATCCAGGTAAAAGCGACAAAAATCTCTTAAATCTTCGTTATAAATGGGACAGGCCACCTCCACCCGCCTTTCCATATTCCGGGTCATTAAATCAGCAGAGGTGATATAGACCACTTCATCCTCGTCTTTGCCAAAGAGATAAATCCGGGGATGTTCCAGGTAGCGGCCGACAATGGACCGGACTTCAATATTTTCTGTATAGCCCTTTAGGCCGGGAATAATACAGCAAATCCCACGGACAATGAGTTTAATCCTGGCCCCTTTTTGGGAGGCCTGGGAAAGCTCTTCCATGATTTCAAAGTCTGTCATGGAATTCATTTTTAGGAAAATATAGCCCTCCGCCCCCTTGGCTCCTTCCCGGCGGATGAGTTCAATTATCCGAGGTTTCATGGAATAAGGAGATTGGAGGAGGCATTGGTAGGACCCGTCCAGGACTCCGGTACAGACATTAAAGAAAAATTCTGTAGCATCTTGGCCAATCTTAGGGTCTCCTGTAATAAAGCAAAGGTCGGTATAGAGCTTGGCGGTTTTTTCATTGTAATTTCCTGTTCCCACCTGGGTAATGGTTCGGATTTCATTGTCTTTTTGGTAGGTGATCAGGCAGACCTTGGAATGGACCTTAAATTGGTCAAAGCCATAGACAATATTACAGCCGGCTTCATAGAGGACCTGGGAATTAATAATATTGTGTTCCTCATCAAAGCGAGCCTTTAATTCCATCAGGACGGTAACATTTTTTCCCTGTTCAGCTGCCCGGCAGAGGGCATCCACCAGCTTGGAATGGTCGGCCAGGCGGTAAATGGTAATTTTAATAGAGAGGACATTCTCATTGTCGGCGGCTTCATTAATCAAGTCCAGGAAAGACCCAATATCTTCATAGGGGTAGGAGAGGATCAGGTCATTTTTTTCAATATAATCAATGAGAGAGGGCTCATAGACGGCTGGAGCCACAGGTTTGGGCCGGAAGGGTTTTTCATAGAGCTTATTTAAGCTTCCGGAACTTAAAGCCCCTTCCAGGCTAAAGGCATAGGACATGTCTATGGGGGTTTCTGTGTAGAAGAATTGGTCCTGGCTTAGGCCCAGTTCCTTAGAAAGGTAGGCTTCCATAGACTTAGAGAGCTTGCGGTCACTTAAAAGACCTACAGGGTTTAACCGGTCTCTCTTTTTTAAAATTTTCTTCATATGGTCCCTGTAGTCTATGTTGTCGTCGGCATCCTCGTCATCGGCGGACAGGTCCCCATTTCTTGTGACATTAATTAAAGCAAAGTCCTTGACCTTATATTCCTTAAAGAGACTGTCTGCATAGTAGGCAAAAATCCGTTCTGTAAGGACAAAGCGGTTTTTTTCATCGTCTACAAAAAGGACAGGCTTCATTCCTTGGGGGAAGGCCACCAAGCCGTAGTAAGATTCTCCCTGCCTTTCCAATTCCAAAATAGCGTGGGTATGGTTGTTGTCAATAAAGGGAAAGGGGTTGTGAAAGTCTACAATTTGGGGGGAGAGGATGGGTTTAATAGAGGACTTATAGTAATTTTTGACCTTGGCTTTTTCCGTCTTATTGAGTTCATCAATCTCCAAATTGTAAATTTTGTGGTCCCGGAAATTTGCTTCCAAGGCCTTAAAATGGGCGTCCTTGGTGGTATAGAGTTCCCGAACCCGGGCAAAGATCATTTCCAGCTGGGCTTCGGGGCTTAGGCCTGTCCGCCGTTCGCTGTTGTCTTCATCTAGGAGGGTGTAGTCACTGAGCCGGCCCACCCGGACCATAAAGTATTCTGTTAAGTTGCTTTGGAAGATGGCGATAAATTTTAAGCCTTCCCCAAGGGGGACCTCCGGTTGAATGGATTCATCTAGGACGCGTTCATTGAATTTCAGCCAGGAAAGTTCCCTATTTTTCATAAAGACCGGTGGTTTCACTTTATTTTCCTTCATGATTTAGCCTCCATAACAAGTATCCTTCCCGGACACCGCGATTGCTGACAAAAATTTCCTTACAGTGGAAGACTCTGGCCACCTCTTGGAGGATAATCATTCCAGGAGTAATGGTGTGAATCCGTGAAGGACAAATGTGGAGAACACTGCGGACATAGAGGGGGTCAAATTTTCTTAGGCCCTTGACCACTTGTTTCACCTCGGCCATAGAAAAGATTCCTTGATGGTCTTCTGAGTCTGCATTATAAGAAATTTCTTCCCGGCCGAAAAGGTCGCCACACAGGTTGTTACAGGCCCGGATGGTTCCTCCGACTCCTACAATTTGATAGGGGATGTTTTCCAGGTCCATGTCCAGGTCCTGTAATTTTTCCCGCATCAGGATCCGGATGGCCTTGACTTCTTCTTTTGTGGGAAAGATGCGTTCCACATTGGACCGGTAAAGGGAAAGAGACCCTTCATCTAGAGAATTTTTATAGAGGATTTGGCCCTTCTTGTGGATTAAAATTTCTGTGGACCCTCCGCCAATGTCCACGTGGACTCCTGTGTCCAAGTTAAAACTGGATTGGACCCCAAGATAGCCTAGCTCCGCTTCCATGGGACCGGAAATTAAATCAATAGATAGGCCAGTGGCCTCCTTGACCTTGGCTAAAATGGTATTTTTATTTTTGGCATTTCGGACAGCGGCTGTGGCAAAGAGAAAGTTGTTGTCCACTTGAAAAAAACGGTAGATTCCTTGAAAGGAATTGAGGACGCGAATGAGTCGCCAAATTCCTTCTTCACTCATGACAGACTGATCAATATAGTCCGCCAGTCCTGCCTGGGATTTTTTCTTCATTAAAACCTGGGGGTGGCCATCCTTCATTTCATAAATCGTTAGGCGGATGGTATTGGACCCAATATCGGTAACAGCGTATTTCATGGCACATCTCCTTTATATATCCAATTCTATCATAGGATCCAGGCTTTCTTTGTAAAGATAAGTTAAAATTTACCTATAGATTTCTTAAACCGGAAAAGAAAGTTAGGTTTTTTTAAAAATCCCTAGCTGGCCTTCTTCAGAAGACCCGGCTAGGGAAGAAAGTGGAGGTATTTAAAACCAAGTCCTAAAAGTTGCTTTCCCGGGTTCCCACAGGAAAAACATAGGCAATGGGGGTTTCCTCAGATTGGAAAAACTGGTCAATGGCTTCTTGCCGGTACTTGGCTACAGGACAGGAGGCCAGCATGAGGGATTCGGAGGCCAGTTGAATTTGTTGGCCCACATGGCCAGCTTCTAAAAGGCTTAATTTTTCCCCTTCCGATGGATACTTGTAGGAAGAAGAAGGAAGGTGGATGCCCAGGGCAATAAGGCAGGAGGCCTTTTGGATAAAAGCTTGGCCCAGGAAAATTTTATCAATTTCTTCTGTGGCATCTAAAAATCGGCGGACTAAAAAGAGGGAGTGGCGGCGGGGGTGGTACTTGTAAATCCCCTTTTCCATGTCCAGGACATTGAAAATACAGACATAGAGACGGAGGGACTTACTGTTGGCTCCACTGGGAACGGGAAGATGGCCATCTTCCTCATGGTAGGCATAGTAGAGGAGGTAGCTTAACTGCTTCCGGGTCATGGTTGCCTTGGAATAGGCCCGGCGAGACCGTCTTTGTAGGCTGAGCTTCGTAAAATTTTCTTCAACTAGGCGGTCGGAAGGACTGGGCAGGGAATATTCTTTGCCTGTGTAAAAGTCGGGGTCAATAAAATCGGGCTTAGGGCCCTCAGGGCTTGTGGTAATGGGAAATGTGGATTTAATCATGGGATTCCTTTCTATATCAAATATTCTCAAGTGTCCGCTTATCTGCTATACTCTAATTATAGCAAAGCCTAGGATAAATTGAAAATATGTGTCCATTGAAAAAGGAGGAAGCATGCAAGTATCCATTGTCTATGACTATTTGTGTCCCTTTTGCTACAGGCAGCACCTGGTGCTCAAGGATTTTGAAAATTTAGAAGTGAAACCCCTCCCCTACATGCTCAAGGCGGACGTGGCCTTGGCCGGGGAAAAAATGGAGGGAGAAGACTTAGAAAAAAAGAAGGCGGCTGGAGAAGACTTGGAAAAAAAGCCCGAATGCCAAGGGGTTATTTTAACAGGAAGAAGCCACTACTACAACACCTACCTGGCCCACCAACTGTCTTTAGGGGCCTATAAAAAGGGCAAGTACCTCCCCTTTGCTCTGGCTGTCTACCAGGCCTATTTTGAAGAAGACCAAAATATTGGGGATATAAGGGTCCTGGAAGGCCTTTGTAAAAAGCTGGACCTAGATATCCAGGACCTCTTGGCCAGTGTCGGTGCTGAAGACATGCGCAAGGCCCTCCACGCCGGCTATAGCTTAAAAACGGACCACAATTTAAAAACTGTTCCTATTTTACATTTTCCAGACCAGGAAAAAATTGTAGACCATTCCACCTCTAAGGAAGAACTTGAGGACATTGTGAGGAAGCTATGAAGACGGAAAGAATGCATTGGAAGGAATACAGCATGAAGACTGTGGCTCGGAAGATGGGGTCCATCCTTCTGGGGAACCTTCTCTGCTCCATTGCCCTCATCCTCTTTCTCCGGCCGGCTCAAATGATTGGCGGCGGCGTTGGGGGGATTTCTGTCCTCTTAAACGCCCTCCTTCACATTCCCTTAGGGCTGGTGGTTTTTCTCTTTAACCTCCCTCTCATGGTTTTTGGCTTAAAGATTCTAGACCGGGACTTTATTATTTATTCCACCATATCCATGGTCATTTTTTCCCTCTATATGAGTCTTTTTGGTTTTTTGTCCACCTATATCCACATTACGGAAGACGTCCTCCTGTCCTGTATCTTTGGTGGAGTCATTAACGGGGCCGGCATGGGGATTATGTTCCGCAACGGGACCTGCCAAGGCGGCCTGGATGTGGTGGCGGCCCTGGTGAAAAGACTTTACGGAGTGAATATTTCCAAGGTCCTCTTATTTTTTAACGGCCTGATTATTTTTGCTTCCAGCTTTGTCTACAGCTTTGACCGGGCCATGTACACTATGGTGGGGCTTTTTATTGCCTACCAGGTCCTGGACCGGATTCAATTAGGTGTAGGAAAAAAGCGTCAAGTCTTTATTATGACCAGCAAGGCCCAGCCCATTGCCCGTAAAATTATGAAGGACCTCCACCGGGGAGTCACCTATTTTGAAGGCCTGGGCGCCTATAGTCACAGGGACCTTCATGTAATTTACTGTATCGTAGACCAAAGAGAATTTGTCAAGGTCCGGGAAATTGTGGACCAAATTGACCCCGATGCCTTTATGTCCATTAGTGAAACAGTGGAAGTCAAGGGCCGGGGCTTTGATGAAATTGAAGTTTAGGAGGAAATTATGCGGAGAAAAGACCGAGAAATGTCTGTAGATTTTGCAGAAAAAGTTATTGATGAAAGCCCTTATGGAACCCTGGCTCTGGTGGACAAAGGCAAGGACAGGACCTATGCTGTCAACCTGTCCATTGTCCGCCTGGAAGACCGTCTTTACTTTCATTCTGCCAAGGGAGGCCTCAAGGTGGACCTTTTGGAAGAGGGAAAAACCTATGGCCTAAGCTTTGTCAGCTACGTCCATGTTCCTGATGTCTTTAGTCGGGAAAGGTTGGAGGCCTTGGCAGGAGATCCAAAGGCAGTGGGCCTGCTCTTAAGCCGGGTTTTTACCACAGAATATTCCTCAGCCCATGTTTTTGGCGACCTCTACCTGGTAGAGGATCCGGAAGAAAAGAGGATGGCCATGGAAGCCATCTGCCAAAAGTATACACCGGACAAGATGGACTTTTTTGACCAGGCCATGGAAGTGGGCGGTCCTCGGGTCCAGGTTTACGGCATCCATATCCGGGAAATTTATGGAAAGAGAAAAAAACTGGACAGCCAGGGAGAAGAATTAAAATGGCAAAGAGAAGAATAGGGATAAGAGGGAAATAGGAGTAAAAATTATTTGCATAAAACACACTTTTATGATATGCTCTAGCTGAACGGGAAAACATTTGCTGAAAGGAGCATAAAATAGAATAATTATGAAACAAAGACATAAATCTTTAAAAATAGGAAGTATTATTTTAGTCTATTTTTTCTGTCTATTCTTTATAAGTGGGTGCAAGCACTCAAGCAATCTTTCGACGACAAATCTAAAAACACAAGAGGAAAACCAAGAAGAAAACTTTAAAAAAAAGTATGACCATGAACTGGAGGTATTTCTTAAGGATGAAAAGGAATCTCTTGCAAAGGAAGATAGGATAGAAGGAGAAATACTTTTTATCAGCCAATATACAGATCAATCAAAAAAACAGGTAGAAAAGCTTTTAAGAAAAGACAGAAAGCAAGGAAATAGTTTAAGGGAAAAAGCAGCTATTGAGCACTATATTATGCGTAGCGGGCTTTCGAAAGAAGTACAAAGGACATTGAGTTTTGAAGAAAAAAAGACTTTGTATTATCAATTTACAAACATGACAGATGTGGTGGAGAGCAAAGAAAAAGAATTAAGGGAGATTGCTGAACGATCAAAAATTTCTGAGGAAGAACTTTCTACTATGCCCACAGGGGAAAAATATATTTTGTTAAAAAGATTTAATGAAGTACCAGATAAGGATGACAAAAATCGTAAACTGATTCTAAAATATGTAGATGAAGAGGAATTAGATAAAATTCTAGAGGAAAAAGGATATACAAAAGAAGAGATTAAGAATCTATCTGTGGAACTAAAGTATCTTAAAGCCAGAGAAGATTTATCAAAAAATAAACGAATCCCCAGTGATCGATAGTAAACGTAAAGGAGCTTGGCCATTAATTTTTTGCCAAACTCCTTTATTTATTGCATAAATTCTTCTATTTTTTCTTCCACTTCTTCGCTAGTCCGGGCCTGGTTGACCTTGTAGGGAACAGGCACATCGGAAAAATAAATGGCGTGGATGCCCTGGGCCAGGGACCCCATAATGTCCGATTGGATATTGTCTCCCACCATGACGGCGTCCTCTGGAGAGGTCTTGGTTTCCTTTAAAATGGCCTGGTAAATTCTGGGGTCCGGCTTGCCAAAACCAAAGTCACCGGAAATGTAGAGCCAGTCCATCCGATCTCTAAGGCCCAGACCTTGGATTTTTGCCTCTTGGATTTCCACAATTCCGTTGGTAATGAGACCTAGCTTGTAGCCTTTTTCTCGTAGCCTCTGGAGGAGGTCCAGCATGCCAGGCATTTCTTCTGTGTAGTCCATTTTATGATCTTGGAAGGCCCGGAAAAATTCCTCCTTGTCCAGTTGAGGGAAGAGTCCGGAGGCTTCTTTAAAGACGTCCTCCTTAAAACGAAGGAGGTTGTCTCCTTCATAGTCTTCTTCTAATAGGAGGTAGTCCAGGGGATCAATGCCTACGGATTGGTTGGTGACAAAGGCAAAGTGACGGATCATATTTTTACGTAAAATTGTCCGTAGGGACTTCCGAAAGTCCTCTGGGTCCATGGAAATGTTGAGTTCTTGGCGGACAGCTTCAAAAATTTCCCGGTTAATCTTGTGGGTGGCCAGGAGGGTTTGGTCTAAATCAAAAAATAGCATAGGTGACTCCTTTCTTTAAGGATAGTTTAGCAGAAAAAAGTCCCTTCGCCAATCCCTGAATAAGAAAGAAGAGGCTAGATTGCCAGGGGGCCTGGAACGTGATACAATGCAAAAAAAGGAGGGGACTATGGAAGATATCTGTGTGGTGTATTCAACAAAATTAGGGTCCACCAAGACCTATGCGGACTATATTCAAGAAAAGACCCAGGGCCGTCTTTTGGAGGCCAAGGATTTTAAGGGCAAGGACTGCCCAGAAAATGTAGTGATTTTTTGTGCTCCCATTTATGAGACAGGCCTCTTAAATTTAAGGATTTTAAAGAAAAACATGGCCTATTTGGAAGGGAAAAAGGTGGCCGTCTTTTGTGTCGGAGCCAGCGTCTATGAGCCGGAAGAATTTTACCGGACCTACCGGAGGCACCTGGAGGGAGTCCTAAAGGACGTTCCTGCCTTTTATGGCCGGGGAGCCTGGGATCAAAGTCGCCTCAAGGGTCTAGATAAAATTTGTATTGATCTTTTATACCGGCGGACAAAGAAGAAAAAAAAGGAGGACCTGGCCCCCTGGGAAGAAGATTTTTTAACTATTTATGGAAAAAAAGAGACCTGGGTGGACTTTGGCTATGTAGACCCCTTGTTGGACTGGATTTCTGCCAAAGATCCCTTTGATGACTAAAGGAGGAAGACTATGAAGCTAGAGGACCGGTTAGGTTATTTAAAAGATTTGG
This sequence comes from Clostridiales bacterium SIT11, assembly GCA_001299455.1. Classification (GTDB taxonomy): domain Bacteria; phylum Bacillota; class Clostridia; order Tissierellales; family Peptoniphilaceae; genus Urinicoccus. The sequence continues at coordinate 1,100,705 of CYUK01000003.1, forward strand.
AAAAAGAAATCAAGAAGGAAAGAGAGGCCATCTTGGAAGCCCTCTACCTGGACCTGGGCAAGTCCATGGAGGAAGCCTATCTTTCAGAATACCTCATGACCCTGGATGAGCTAGCCTATACGATAAAAAATTTGCCTTCCTGGGCTCGGGTAAAACGCGTCCCCACGCCTAGCCACCAGTTTCCCTCCCATGGAGAAATTTACAGGAGGCCCTATGGCCGAGTAGCCGTTGCCTCTCCCTGGAATTATCCCTTTATCCTGTCCATGGTTCCCAGTATTGGGGCCCTGGCTGGGGGCAACCGCCTGGTTTTAAAGACATCCAGTAAGAGTGTCTTTACCTCTCATGTGGTGAAAAGAATTTTGGAGAAGGTCTATCCCCCGGACTGGGTTCAAGTCTATGGGACAGAAGAAGGGGACAAAGACCGGTTTATGGAAGAGGACATGGACTTTTTATTTTTTACAGGGTCCACGAAAGTTGGCCGGGAAATGGCCCGGCTGGCTGGAGAAAAAATGATTCCTGTGGTCCTGGAACTGGGAGGGAAATCTCCTGTCATTGTAGGAAAAACCAAGGACTTGAGGACCACAGCCCGGCGAATTATTTGGGGGAAGACCTTAAATGCCGGCCAAACTTGCGTGGCGCCGGACTACTGCCTGGTCCGACGAGACCTTTTAACCCCCCTCATGGAGGAGATGAACCAGGCTATTTTGGATTTTTACGGCTCCGACCCCCTGGAAAGTCCCTATCTCGCCTCCATTATTGATGAAGGCCACTATAATCGCCTGGTAGACCTGGCCAAGCTCCAGGGGATTTATGGGGAAGGAGACGGGTCTTCCCTGGACTTGAAGTTGCGACCCCAAGTCTTTACCACCAGCCTGGCCAGCCCCTTTATGGAGGAAGAAATTTTTGGTCCCTACCTGCCTGTCCTCCCCTATGACTCCCTAGAAGAAGTAGAAGAAATTATTGGCCACCACCCCAATCCCCTGGCCCTCTACCTTTTTACAGAGGACAAGGGAGAAGAAGATTTTGTTCTAGACCGGATTTCCTTTGGGGGAGGAGCCCTGAACGACACCATCACCCACCTGTCCAGCGTCACCCTTCCCTTCGGCGGCGTAGGCCAAAGTGGCCTGGGAGCCTACCATGGAAAGGCGTCCTTTGATACCTTTACAAGACCCCAGTCCATTTTAAGAAAGTCCATGAATATAGACCTTTCCCTCCGCTATCCTCCCTATGGAAACTTTGACCCCAGGAAGTTTTTTAAAAAATGAAAAAGCTCTCTCAAGAATACTATCAAAAAGATGCCCTGACCCTGGCCCAGGACTTAATGGGGAAGATTCTCTGCCACAAGACGGCCCAGGGGATTTTAATGGGGCGGATTGTGGAAACAGAAGCCTACTTGGAAGACGACAAGGCCTGCCATGGCTACCAGGGAAAAAAGACCCAGAGGACAGGCCCTCTCTTTTTACCGGGAGGCCATATCTATACCTATTTTACCTATGGAATCCATACCCTCTTTAACATTGTCTCAGGACCGGAAAATCAGGCGGAAGCCGTCCTTATCCGGAGCCTCCTCCCCATTCAAGGAGAAGAGATTTTTTACCAAAACCGCTACCAGGTAAAAAAAGAAGAGGCCACCAGCTACCAGAGGAAAAACCTCTTAAACGGGCCGGCCAAGCTTACCCAAGCTATGGAAATTTCCCTGGAAGACAACACAAAAGATCTCCAAGGAGACATCTACCTCCTGGACGACGGCTATAGGGGCGACTTAAAAGCCACAAAGAGGATTGGAATCGATTACGCAGAAGAAGCCGTAGACTACCCCTACCGCTTTATTTTTAAATAAAAGACAAGGAGACTGGAATGCACCTATACGAACTCACGGAAATTTATAGAAATCTCATGGACCTGGACCTAGAGGAAGAAGAACTGGAAAGCCACCTAAAAAATGTGGAAGATGAAATTGAAGTCAAGGCAGACAACATTGCCAAGGTCTTAAAGGAAATGGAAGGAGATAGGGACAGCTTAAATACAGAAATCCAGCGACTTATGGGAAAAAAGCAAAGTCTGGAAAGACGGATGGACCGACTAAAGGACTACCTGGAAGAATCCATGCGGGCCGTCTATAAGACAAAATTTAAAACCGCCCTCTTTAGCTTTAATATCCAGAGAAATGCCCCTAGCCTCCGGATTTTAGATGAAAGTAAAATTCCTGAAGACTTTTACCGGATTGAAAAAAAGTTGAACAAGAAGGAATTGAAAGAAGCCTTGAAAAAAGGCCTCTATGGCGATGCGGCAGAACTTGTCCAGGGAGAAAGCCTGCGGATACGGTAAAAAACCAGACTGGAATAGGCCAGTCTAATTTTTGTAGATAGAATATCCCCGGTTAGACCGGGGTTTCCTTTAGCTTTAGCGATAAATATTAAAAAAACCTCCATGTTACCATAAATTTGTGGTTTACCAAAACACAAAATAACAGGAGGCTTTTTTATGAATTTAAATCATACCCACAGTTTATCACATACAAATGTGGTGGATAATTGAGTGTAAAAGAATAGGAAGATTCGTTCAAAAGAAGATGAAGTAAAGCTCTTTAAAGGCTAGCTAAAAAGGCAAAACCAATAAGGTTTGAACAAAGTGAGAAACAGCGCCTTGAGAGGTTGGTTGGTAATACTTGGGCTTATAGTCCGTGTTCAAACCACCCGTTTTACGGGTAGTTATGTTTGGACGCCAACTTAAGATTTAGGAAGAATGGATTTGAATACTATACTTTTAAGGGGACAAAATAGTAAAAGGTACAAAAAGAGGAAAACAACTCTATTTTAAAAATGCTACCGGATTTTGTTGACCAGGGCCCACAGTGCTTTATTCTCTTTATCCCCACGGGTGTCCTAGGTGACAGAACTGGAGATTCAAGTTTTTATGAAGGGGTTTACGAATATTTGAAAGAAATTGGGATTGAAGAAATATTTTAGAGAAAGCTAAAGTTATCATGGAAATTCTGAAGATTGCAGATGATAAATAATAAAAATGGCAATAATGATAGATAGGATACAGGACTAAAAAGGGGGAGAGAAGTTTGTCTGAAAGAAATTATTTTATTAAATTGATTATGTTCTTTAGAAGTAATACTAGTTCTTTGTTACTATACGGATTCTCCAGTACAACAAAGCAAGATTGCTATCCATGGCAAGAAAAGAGAGGCTCTAAAAAGAATGGATATATTTGCAAAGCAATCTTAAAGGAAGAGGATTATAAAATTTTTTTGGAACAGTTAAAAAAACCAGGAGAAGTATCTATAGGAAAGAAAAGTTTTGTATCACCCCAGTTGTTAGAACGACCAACCGTATTATCTAATGATGGATTTGATAAAGAGCCTGGACCTATACAAGAGTATAGAGCATTGACAGAGTTTTGGAATATAGATAAGGAAGGACTATATAACAATATTACAGAAGAATATAGAGAACATAAAATTAAGGGAAAAGAACTTTATTTAAAAATGCTAAGCCTATTTAACTGGGTACAAGAAGAATGTAATATAAATATGCTCATGAATGGACACCGGCTGGGTAATTTTGAGTGGTATCATCCCCTAAAACATGAAGATGCTTTTCAAGTAGATTCACATAAAGAGTTGAATTTACTTAAAACTACTGTTCGAAAGACTAAAGCATTTCATAAAAATCTTATTGTAAATTGTGTATCTAAACATCATATGCGAACTATTACCAATCAAAGTAAAATTTTTTTGCCAGAAGAAAGTGTATTAGACTTTAATGCTGAAGAAGCGATGAGTGAAATTTTAGTGCAAATATGGGATCAGGACAGTGGAGAATTAATTTTTTCATCGAGCTACTCGTTAATGATGGACTTATTCATTAAAATTGGTTTCAACTCTCCGAGGTATAAAATTAAGGATTCCTGGACAAAACAATTATTTGATGCAGCGTCAAATAGAAAAGAATGGATAGAGAAAAACATTGAAGACGTTACATATACAAATTTTTATGAGAAAATGACATCAAAAAGTAACTCTCAAGATGAGATTGATACGGCAATAGAAAAGAGCGATAATATTTTTTCTCGATATCAAAATATACATGGTCAAGGAATATTTGTAAAGAACGATCAAAAAGATGGAGAAATTCAAAGTTTTATAAAGGTGAATGAGTATCTTGAGGTGTCTTCAATAGAAAAAGTCATTATAGCGGATCCCTTTTTTTCAGTATTTGCTGCAGAAAAAATACTCACTCGAGTACCCCGACGTGATATTCAGATTACGATTATCACAGCTCTAGGAGAAGTAAATGCAGATAATGGAGAGAAAAGAGATGAAGATCAAGCTGAAGCGTTAAAAAGCTTTCTAAAAAAGAATGCTCGCAAATTACATCCAAAATTACTGGTATATAATTTGGAAACAGGGAAGAAAAAGCAAGCTTTTCATGGGCGTTATTTATTGCGATACCATAGAAATGGAGCTATCGATGGCTTTATGTTAAGCAACTCTCTTAATTCTATGGGGCAATTTTATCCATTTGTGGCTGTCCCTATGGACTATAAAGTTTGTTTAGAAGTATTAGATTACTTTCGTATAATCTTTGATGAAAGTACAAATAAGAAGAAGGATAGAAGAAAAATTTCATGCGAGAGGATATATGATAGTAAAAATATATCCTGCACAAAAAGTGAAGAAGAGACAGGAAATCTTCCATATTTAGATTGGTTTCATCAATGGAGGGATGAAAAAAATAATGTGCGGATCTCTAAAGAAGATATTCCTAAAGCCGTTTCTATTGTTATGCAACGTTGGAAGGATGATGCTGATCTTGCCTGTAAAATGCTTTGCTATATAGGTCTAGTTGTTCGATCTCATTTTAAGTATAAAGAAATAAAAACTGTAATTGAAAATCAAACGCATGCATCAAAATTTTTTTTAGAGAAGTTTATTCCTTTGGCGGGTGAAATAGAATCGATGAGAGATTATGATACAAAAGGGATTCTATCAGAGGAGTATGCTTTTTGGAGTCTACTTAATAAAGAGGCAAAACCAGATCGGATAGGTTTTGCAAAAAAGATACCGATTTCTGGTGGACATATTTACTATGGACCAGAGTGGCTGCAGCCAGGCTATAATATTTTACTGCTTTTATGCCCTGAAGAATATTTAGAACTAATGAAAAAGCTCCAGTCACCACTAATGTTTGATATATTAATTTATGAATTGTCAAAGTGTACATTTCCTACTGAATGGATTCCCGTTTTTATTGAAAATGGAAACAAAAGTGTTCAATTATTATTTGCCGAGTATATGCTTCATAAGCTGTGTAAAAATCAGAGCTTTTTTGGAGAGTATAAAAGAATTTTAGGACATTTAACTAAAGAAAAAGCCTTAATGCAGATGACATACATGCTTTCTAGGCTTACCTTTTATTACAAAGTAAATTTTAAAAAAAGAAAGAATTATTTTCATTCAATTTATACTTGGTTGATGCGTGCAACTGCAGAAAAGATTCTTTCTTACTCAAAAATAGATCGAGAGGAAGCTCTTTATTATCTATATGCTAGTGATCCTATATCAAATTGTCGTCTTCATTATAAATTAGCAAGTTGTATCCCTGAAGGACCAGCAAAAGAGCAGCTATTGGAGATTACTTTAGAAATTATTGAAAGGGAACTCATAGATTATATGGATGTAGATAAAAGAGAGAAAGTAGACCAATTAGAGCAGCTGTATGTTAAATTATTGGATATGCTTTATAAAAACACCTCCGAAAAGAAATTATTTAGTAGATTTATAAAATGGCCAGTATTTGAAACAGCTACTGAACCCGAACTAAAAAATTATAATTATGACAAATGGTATGAAGCTTTAAAAAGAGGGCAAAAACAGCTAGAAATTCTGCATATTTATTTTAAGACACATCCGGAGTCGGAAAAGGTAAAAAAATGGATTGGCCTATGGGAAGATAGGATGAACCAATCTTGCTCCTTATTAAATTTACATTAATAGGGAAAAGATAAATAAAAAATTATTCTGGACAAATGAAGGAGGACAAGGAAGTGGAAAGTTTATGAAAAAACAGGCGTTGACTCTTAATAAAAATCCAGCTTGGAGGAGGACTTGCCTCTTTTTGGGCCTGATCTTCCTGGCCTTTGTCTTTCTAGACTTTTTTATCCCTTCTAAAGGGAAACTTTCTTCAGGCCTTAAACTATTTTCCATAGTCCTCCTCTATGCTGGCCTTTTGGGCTTGAGTTTCTACCTGGGTTTGTCTCTATTTCTCCCCCAGCTCCTGGCCCTCTCCTTGATTTATGGCCTCTTTTTACTTTTAAATACCCTGGAGGCCTGGTCTTCTGGAAATCAAAAGCTCCTTCTTGCCTATCTCCTCTTTTGTGGCTGCGACCTTTGTGTTGCCCTGGCCAACCTTCATGGGACAGGTCTTGTGGGGGATTTTTCTAGAAAGCTCATTTGGATTTTTTACCTCCCCTCCCAGGTTCTTTTGGCAGACCAAATTATAGAGTCTAGGGAAAAGGGGCAGGATAAAATCTAGGTCTTTTTTAGGCCCAATATGAAAAGGACTTTCTAGGGAGACGGAGTGAATGGAGTTCGATATTTCAGGGAAGGAGAAGGCCGGTCTAGAGGCGGAAAGCATGGTATAATAAGGAAATAGCAGTAGAGAATGGAAACAGGATATAGGTTGATTTGCAGCTTGTATTTCCGTATTGGATGATAGGAGCAAAGATGAAAGTAGGAATACCAAGAGGACTGCTGTATTATGAGTTTGCTTCAATGTGGACGACATTTTTTGACGAACTGGGCATTGACTACATCATCAGTCCGAAGACAGACAAGGAGATTTATGAAAAGGGCGTAAATTATGCCATGCATGAAAGTTGCCTGCCCTTAAAGGTCTTTTTAGGCCATGTGGACTTTTTGCTTGGAAAGTGTGATTATATCTTAATTCCACGAATGGAAACCTTGGGCTACTACGACCGCATGTGTACAAGATACCAAGCAACAATAGATTTGGTGGCCAACACTTTTATAGACAAGGACCTGAAAATTTTACCCTTTAACATCAATTATAGTGAGGGAGAAAGTGAGCTAAAGGCTTTTGTTAAAATGGGCAAGGCCCTGGGGAAGAGAAAGGGACAGGCAATCCTGGCTTACACCAAGGCAAGGCATGTAAGGAATGGGGCCATTGCGAACCAAGAAAAGGAGATGGAAGACCAGGTCAAGACGGACAAGGTAAAGATTCTCTTAGTGGGCCACAAATATAATGTCTTTGATGATTTTTCAGGCTCTATTATTTTAAATTACTTAAAGGAGATGGATGTAGAAATTCTCCTAGCCACAGATATGGATGGAGATAAGGCGGATTTTTATGCAAAAGAGCTCACAAAAACCATGCCCTGGACCTTTAACAGGCACTTGTTGGGTGCAATTTTAAAATTTCAAGGGAAAATTGACGGAATTATTTTAATCAGTTCCTTTAACTGCGGCCCCGATTCCATGGCCAATGAGATGATTTTAAGAAAAATTAAGAATATTCCCATTTTAAACCTGGTGATTGATGGACAAGAGGGTGTGGGAGGCATGGAAACTCGACTGGAAAGTTTTTTAGATATTATTTTGTTTAAGAAGGAAGGTGGGTTATTTGACAGAGAAAGTGACCTTTCCCCAAATAGGAAACTATAATGTTGTCTTTGAGTTTATTTTCAAGGAGGGGATGGGCTTAGAATATATCACGCCTCCCAAGATGACGGATAAAACCTTAGAAATCGGGGCCAAGTACAGTCCGGAATCGGTCTGTGCTCCCTTTAAATTTATGCTGGGAAATTACATTGAGGCCATCGAAAAGGGGGCCAATATCCTAGTCAGTGTAGGGGGCCTTTGCCGGCTTGGCTATTATGGAGAGCTCCACGAACAAATCTTAAGGGACCTGGGCTATGATATTCGGTTTGTAAACTTTGCCCAGACCAGGCTGAAAAAACCCTCTTCCTGGTATGAAAAATTCAAGGCTTTAAATCCGGAAATGTCTCTTGTAAAAATTGGGGAAATCCTACCAACAGCCATTAAGATGGTGGAGTACATCGACATTGTAGATGATTTTTTACGGCAAAATTTAGGCTTTGAAGTAGAAGAAGGGTCCTTCCAAGCCCTATATGATGAGTATTTGGAGGAAATGGGGAAGATAAAAAACCGCAAGGACTTAAAGGCCTTTCAAAAAGACTACCTGAAAGCCTTTAGAAAAATTCCAATTGATAAGCCGAAAAACCCCTTAAAGGTCGCCATTGTTGGAGAGTATTATACCATTATGCAGCCTTTTTCCAACCATTTTTTAGAAAAGTGGCTGGCCCAAAGGGGGATAGAAGTGAGTCGGTGGATGAATTTTACCAACACCTTGATTCATCGGCCGGAAAAGGAAGTGAAAAAGCACATCAAAAATTATGCGGCCTATGATATGGGAGCTACAAGTATGTACACCATAGGGGCTGCCTTAGAGTGTGCGAAAAAGGGGGTCGATGGAATGATTCATATTAAATCGGCCGGTTGTATGCCGGAGATTGATACCATGAGCGTCCTGCAAAACATTAGTAAGGACTATGAAATTCCCATCCTCTATATTTCCTTTGATTCCCAGACCAGTGATTTGGGCTTGGAAACTAGACTGGAAGCCTTTTATGATATGATCATGATGCGGAAGAAGAAAATCCTGTAGATAAGGAAGACAATAGAGAGAAGACTGAAAGAGGGAGGAGACGAGTTAAAAGAAATGATGAAAAAGGCATTTTATGGAATTGATGTAGGAAGTATCTCTACCAAGGGGGTTATTTTAGATGAGGACAATCATATTTTAGCCCAAGACTATTTAATGACAGAGGGAGACCCCATTCAAGCAGTCAAAAGACTGACAAAGTCTTTAGAAGACCAGCTGGACCGAAAGACCTATCAAGTGGTGGCTGTAGGGACCACAGGCTCTGCAAGAAAACTTGTAGGAGCCATAACCAATGCAGGAATTGAACGGAATGAAATTACAGCCCATGCCATCGGGACTATTTCCATGCATCCAGATGTCCGGACCATTCTTGAAATTGGAGGACAGGATTCTAAGATTATATTAATCGACAATGGGATTGTTGTGGACTATGCCATGAACACCCTTTGTGCAGCAGGGACTGGGGCCTTCTTATCCTCCCAGGCCAATCGGCTGGGGGTGGCTGTGGAAGACTTTGGAGATATTGCTGTAAATTCAGAAAACCCGACACCTATTGCTGCAAGATGTACAGTCTTTGCAGAGTCTGACCTGGTCCATAAGGCACAAATGGGCTATGAAAAGGAAGATATTATTGCTGGTCTTTGTAAGTCCATTGTCAATAACTACTTAAATAATGTAGGGCGAGGGAAAACCATTAAAAGTCCCATAGTTTTTCAAGGCGGTGTCAGCAAAAATAAGGGGGTCAAAAAATTCTTTGAAGAATCCCTGGGAGAAGAGATTATTGTAGATGATGTGGGCCACCTGGCTGGAGCTATAGGCATTGCCATCTTGGCCCATAAAATGGGAGACCACAGAGAATTTCATTTTGAAACGACGGACATCGAATTTACCACCAAGGGGGTCAACTGCAATAAGTGCCCCAACCACTGTGAAATCATGTGCGTATTAAGAGATGGAAAGCTCATTGATTCTTGGGGGAACCGCTGTGAAAGAGGGGCCATAAAGGAAGTTTGACAAAAACGTATGAGGAAAGGGGCTAGTCTATTGAGGGAGGACGGTCAAAAACCGAGACCCTGGCTAGAAAAACAAGGCTTAAATTTTATCCGTCGAAAACTTTTTCATATGCTATAATAAAGGAAAGAAAGGAGCCCCACTTGAAAGAAAAATATGGAGCTTTTCTAGGTCTTGCCCTCCTGGGCCTTCTCCTGGTCTCCCAAGTCCGGGTGAAGATTTTGGAAGAGGAGGTGGACCTTCCAGGCCAGGAAAGGGCCCGGATTGTGGTTTATCGGAAGCCCTGGTCTTCCTATGGGAATGAAATCCTCATTGAAAGTCCTTACGGACAGACTAGGAAAAAGTTTACAGGGAAAAATGCCCTGAATATTTGGAAGCTCTGCCAGGGGGACCTGGAGGGAGACGGGAACCCGGAGATAGGCCTCGGAGTCTATAAAAAGTCGCCCCACCACCGGGTCATGGCCCGGCGGCCCTTTTTCTATAGCCTGGATGAGGGAAACCTCAAGCCCAAGTTTCGGGCCTCCAGACTCAGCCTTCCCATGGAAGATTTCATCTTATACGACATCGACAAGGATGGACGGGAGGAAGTGGTATCTGTAGAAAGAAGGGATGACCAGTATTTTTTGGCCGGCTACCACTACTTAAATTTTCACCTAAGCCGGGACTATTTCAGTCGGCCCTTGGAAGAAAAGCCAGAATTCAAAGAAGCTGACCTGGGATCTGTCCTCTACAAGGGAAGGGCCTGGTCTCTAAAGTGTTGTGGAAAGGAGATTGTACTCTTATGAAAAAGAAAAAATACCTAGCAGGCCTTTTAGCCTGCCTAGTCCTCGTATCCTGCAGTCCCAAACCCTCATCTCAGGGGGACAACCAAGGCCAGGATGCCGGAAAAAGTGCCAGCGTGGAAATGAAAAACCCCCTGGCAGACTTAAAAACGGAAATTATTGTTCCTCCCTTTGAAAAAAGCAAGGTCAACCTGGTTTCTTCCCAATATACTGTGGAAAAAGACCTGTCTAATATTGACAACCTGGACCTCTATGTCAATGAATACATTGACTTTACTCCGGACCAAAAACAGGCCCTGGTGGAAAATAAGTTTTTTGTAGATGGAAGAACTGGGGACACCCAGCCCTTTGGCCTCTATGAAGGCAATGAATACTCCTATATGCCCAATTTTGTTACAGTGGATTCGGTCCTCCACCTCTTCCATATTTCCTATGACGCCCTCCTCCGGGACCTGGAAGTGGACCAATTTTTACCCAAGCTAAAGGAAATCAACCAAGCCATGGCCACCGCTTCCCTCAAGGACTATGAAGAAGCCCAAGATTCTAGAGTCAAAGAAGCGGCCTTGAGAAACACAGCCTATTTTGCTGTGGCGGGAGAACTTTTTGGGGCTCCTATAGAAGGAGACATCCCCCAAGAAGCCAAAGACCTGGCCCAGAAAGAATTGGCAAGCATCCAGGCAGAAGGGGAAGCAGGCTCCAGCCTAGTCCAAAAAAAGGTGGACTATTCCCAATTTAAACCCCGGGGCCACTACACCCGGTCTGAAGACCTGACCCGGTATTTCAAAGGGTCCATGCTTTATTCTCAAGAGGGCATGAATTTTTTTGACCCTGATGGGAAGCCCCTGGAAGACAATGCCATCCAAGCCCTCCTCATGGCCAAAAACCTCTGTGGAGATAAAGACCAATTCCATGCCTGGGAAAATGTCAATGATCCCTTGAACTTTTTAGTGGAAAATGTAGATGACCTAGATCCCTACCAAATTGGGCAAGTCTACTACACTCATTTTAGCAAGGAAACCCCTGTAGACGACCTAGGCCAAGAAGAAAACCTAAAAAAAGTCTACAAGTCCCTGGAAAAAATGCCCAAACCCCAAATCCAATACTATGAAGGCCAATCCTTCCGCTTTATGCCTCAAAGAGCTGTCCTGGACAATGTTCTAGCTCAAATGCTGGTGGATATTAAAGAACCCTCGGACCGGCCCATCTATTCTGGTGTGGATATTATGGCCCTCTTGGGCAACCCCCTGGCAGACAAGCTGGTGGAAGCCAATGAAGACAATAAAAAATGGCCAGACTTTCCAAAGAATTACAAGAAGGCCAAGAAAATGGCCCAAGTTTTGGACGATGAAAAAGAAGGCCGGAAAAATGTCTACCGGGCCTGGTTGTGGATGCTCAAGGCCTACCAAGAACCTATAGATGAAAAGTATCCAAGCTTTATGCAGTCCGATGCCTGGAAGGCCAAGGACCTGAACTCTGCCCTAGGATCTTGGGCCCAATTAAAACACGACACCATCCTCTACGGCAAGCAAGTAGGCGCCGAAATGGGCGGTGGCGGAGAAGAACTGGAAATGCCCAAGTCCTATGTAGAACCCCGGGTCCAAGTCTATGACCGCCTCCTGTGGACTCTAAACTATATGACAGAAAACTTAAAGGCTCGAGACCTCCTGACAGAAGGAGACCAAAAGAACCTGGCCAACCTTATGGACCTGGTGACCTTTTTAAGAGACACCAGTATCGTAGAATTAGAAGGCAAGTCCCCAGATGCCAAGGCCCAAGAACGGCTCTTCTATATTGGGGGAGAAATGGAAAACATCTTTGTCAAATTCTTTGATGAAAAAGCAGAAAGCTTCTATGACATTGAAGAACAAGCCGATCGGAACATGGCCACCGTTGCCGACTTAATGCGGACTGTAGACAACACCCTGGGCATAGAATCTGGCCAGTACCTGGAAGTAGGATCCGGCATGGCCCAAACAGCCTATGTAGTCTATCCCGTGGACGGCAAACTCCTCCTGGGAACAGGCCCCGTCTACTCCTACTATGAATTTTTAGCCCCTGAACGGATGACCGATGAAGACTTCCAAAACAAATTAATGGAAAGCATCTTCCCCTCCGGGGACAGCAAGGAATATCCCTTGAAACAACCGACCTGGACAGAGGTTTATAAAAAAGATAGCCCAGATATGGGATATTAAAGGAAAAATTAAAACCAGTGGAGACTTTTTATTGAGCTTCCACTGGTTTTATATTTTATAGGTATTTTATTAGCGAGGTTAAATAAGACCTTCTTTAAAATTCTGCGTCATAAGACTTTCCATCAGTCGTGGCCAAGAGTCTTTCAATATCCTTTTTATCGACCTTGATAAATTGTACCTTTTGAGGCTTGCTCATAATTTCCTTAATGGACTTGATCATGCCAGGAGCTGTGTCGTGGTAGTGGAGGGGAAGTCGAAAAGAGTTGAAACTCCCGTCAAAGTTTAAATAATAATCAAAATGTTCCAGGGCTGCCATGGAAGGACCAGAGGCGGCGCCCATGAGTTCCCGGCTATAATATTCCTCTTTTTCATAGTCTTCATAGCCGGACATGGGAGATCCAGCCTCTGTCGTACCAAATCCAAGTCCATCCTTCTTAGGATTTAAAAGGGGATTTTTATTGAGCTCAGGAGAGTAAAATTTCTCAGCCTTGGCATAGGATAGCCAGGCCAGACAAGCCTCAATATCTCCATTTTTCCAGCCTGGGAAAACTTTGGAAGGCATCTTCCGCATTTGATGTTCATAGGCTGCCTTTTCTGGGTCAGATTTTCTGACCATTTCTTTATTGTAAAGATAATCAAGGCCTAGGGGATTTGCAGGTTTTGCGACCTTATTGGCATCGTAGCCTTTCCCGATGGCGACAATTTTATTGTCCTGGTCCCAAGTGACCTTTTCCCCAAAGGCTTCGGCAATGGCCCGGAGAGGGACAAAGGTCCGGTTATTTCTTGCCATGGCAGGCACATCCAGCTGGATTTTTCTAGGAGATTCTTGGGAAAGGTCGGCCATTACTTTTTCATTGAGGACCAGAGAAAAGCTGTGACCTTCATCGTCTTTAATAGTGACTTTTTGTTCACTTTGCTTCCAAGAAACCTTCTTGCCTAGATTTTCTGAGATGACTCGGACAGGAACCATGGTCCGCTCCTGGTAGACAAAGGGGGCCACATCCGAATGAAGAATCTTTCCCTTCATCCAAATGTGGATGTCAGAATGGGCGAAGGCAAGGCTAGGGATCCACAGGGCCAGGAAGAAGGCCCCTAAAATGATTTTCTTTTTCATAAAATCCTCCAGTGTAAAATTTAAAATAGCAACAAGCTGTCTTTCTTACCTATCATTATACATGAAGATGGCTAGAAATAAAGGAAGTTTCTAGGAGAAGAAAAAAATGATCCAAAGAGAATTTTAGTTTGACAATTTACCATAGTTCCATGCTATAATGATAAAAATAGGAGGAAAAATGATGAAAAAAATACTTATTTATACACTTATCTTTGTCCTAGCCTGGACCAGCCCGCTTTTTGCAAAAAATGAAGGCAAGGCCCTGGCTTATGACCAAACCTATGGAAGAGTAGAAGAGGTTTTGCAAGATGAAAAAAATCCTGAAATTTTGGTAAAAAATGAAGAAGCAGACAAGGATTCTGTAGATCAATTTTACTTGTACACAAAAGATGTTCTGGTTATGGACCTGACTACAGGAGAATTTGTAAAGGACTATTCCTTTACAAAGGGAGAAAAGGTCCAATATTTTTACAGGAAGGACACGCCAATTCTTCAATCCCTGCCAGGAAGATTGACGCCGGACCTTATCGCCGTCCACCTGGACAAGGCCGAGTATTCTGTTGATGTGGATTTCTTTAACAAGGAAGGCCGGGGCGTGTCGAACCGGCTAGAACTCAACATAACTAAGGATACCCAGGCCACAAACCAAAAGGGAGAAGTGGAAAAGGACTTTTTAAACAAGGACCTGGTGGTCCTCTATAAAGTAGCTACGAGAAGCCTACCTCCCATTGCCAAGCCGGAAAAAATCCTGGTCCTGGATAAAAAGAACCCAGTGGTGGACTTGGAAGCCTACCGGGCACCGGAAAACAAGGGGATTTATCTACGGAAGTACTTTGAAGCCATGGGGGCCAAGGTGGACTGGACGGCCCAAGGTAACTGGACACGGATTTCCATGGGGGACAAGTTTGTCGACATAAAAAATACAGACGCCAGCCTGAAAATTGGGGAAAACCTGGAAAAAATGGAAGGTTTTTCCTTAGAAAAGGGTGTTAGCTATATTCCTGAACAGTATCTTGAAAAAATTAATGCTTATTTTATGGACTAGGACCAGCATTTAAAGAAAAGAAAAAATCCATTGTCTGAAGGAGGACTTCATGGCAATGGATTTTTTCTGCTTAAGATTTACAGGGTGAGGGTATTAAATTTAAGGCCTGGACTAGGAGGAGGTCCTTACTTTGCCGGGCCTTAAAAGCAAGTGTAATAAGGGTTCAAGGTCTCCGATTATTGACCGGCCTTGCTGGCTTTTTCTTCTTTTCTTTCTTCCCAAAGGCTTTCGGCCCTGGAAGACCACTTGTCTGCATAGGAGACGCATTTACCACAAAGGTGGTCTACGGATTCAGGGGATTCCAGGTCTGTAGACTTGGCGCCTGTTCTCTTGACCATTTCTTGGAGTTTGTCAGGATTTTCCAGCATGGGGCAGGGCCGTAACATGTTGTCATTAAAGGGTTGGCCGTCATGGTAGGCCATAAAGAGGGGAGATTGTAAAATGTCTAAAAGACGTTTTTCCCGGATATTTGAGTCGGAATAGTGGATGAAGACGCAGGGGTCCACATCGCCATTGGCATTGATATGGAGATAGTAGCGGCCTCCGGCAATACAACCTCCTACATATTCAGCATCATTTTGGAAGTCCATGGCAAAGAGGGGCTTACTGGACCGGAGCTTCCGAATTTTATGGTAGACGTAGGTCCTTTCTTCAGGACTGGGTAGAAGGTCCAGGCTGGCGTCATTGCCAACGGGCATATAGTGGAAGTACCAAACAAAGTAAGCACCATGCTCAATCATCATATCCCAGTAGTCGTCTGAAGTGAGGGACTCATAATTGACGCTGGTATAGCAGCAGGAAATCCCATAGAATAGTTTCCGGTCGTGGAGAAGTTTCATAGCCCTTAAGGCCTTGTCATAGACTCCTTCTCCCCGGCGGGAGTCTGTAGCTTCACCAAAGCCTTCTAGGGAAATGGCCGGGACAAAGTTTTTTACCCGGAGCATTTCATCGGCAAAGTCTTCGTCAATAAGGGTTCCGTTGGTAAAGCTTAAAAAGACACAATCATTGTGTTTTTCACAAAGGCGGATGAGGTCGTCTTTCCGGACCAGGGGTTCCCCGCCGGTATAGATGTAGACATAGATGCCTAATTCCTTGCCTTGGAGAATAATATCGTCAATTTCCTCGTAAGTGAGATTTAATTTATTTCCATATTCAGCGGCCCAGCACCCTGTGCAATGGAGGTTACAGGCAGAGGTGGGGTCCAGTAAAATAGCCCAAGGAATATTACAATTATATTTTTTACGAAGCTTTTCTCTCCGTGGTCCGCTGACCAAGTTTCCTTGAATAAAGAAGTTTGTGGATACAGTCTTCATAACTTCTGGGTCAATGTCCCGGATAATGTGACGGACAAAGGGATAGTAAGGATCATTGGGGTCTTCGATGGCCCTTCGAATGGCCTTACGTTGACCTGGATAGAGGCCCTTGGAAAATTTATCGGCCCAGTCCATGAGGGAAGCAAGGTTTTTTTCTGGATCAGTGTATAGACGGTCAAAAGCTTTTGTTAAGCCATATTTAGTAAGTGTGGATGAAACAGTCATTAGAAAACCTCCTTCATTGGTTATACTTCTAGAATAGCCCTTTTTCGGGAAGATTCCAAGGGACAAAAAAGGGGGACTGTCCTATTCTGGACAAATCCCCCAATGTGCACAACTATTTTTGAACAAGACTCTCTAAAAGGTCATCAAAAATAACCTTTAGTTTGTCAATACTTTCGTCAATATCATCTTCCATGCCATTCCATAAAAACCGCATAAAGTAGCCATAGACAGAATAGCAAATCACATCCCCGATGGCCTTGGCCCGGTCCATGTTTCCTTCCTGCTTTTCCGCAAAGTTTTCTACAGACAGAGAAATGGAAGCATCAATCCGGTCAAAAATATAGTGGGCCAGCTGGTCCCGGGAAAGGGAATTGAAGATATGGTAGATTTTTTTCTTGTGGTCTTGGCAAAAGTGCAAAACCGTCTTTAAAACATCTTGCCAGTTTTCCTCTTGACTGGCCTCAAGATAGGGGCCCAGCCACTGTTGAAGGGCATCATCTAAGAGGGCGTAAATATCTTCATAGTGGTAGTAAAAGGTATTCCTTCCAATATTACATTCCTTAATAAGAGCCGTTACCGTAATTTTATCAAAGGGCATCCGCTCTAACATATGATTAAATTTTTCAATGATGAGGTCTTGTGTATAGTTTGCCATAGGTTCACCTAGCCTCTACAAATTTCTAAGGTTTATCGTCTTTATTTTTCCAATATACTTTTATTATAGCATTTTTTGGAAAAAATTTTCAAGGCTGAGAAGGCGTAAAGATAGGAAAGAAGGCATTTTTAAAGAAGTTCCCCATAAAAATAGGAGGAAGGGGAGTCAAAATAAAAAAAGAATGGATATGGGAAATTAAAAGAAACAAAATGGACGAGGAACTACATCTAGATGATATTTTTAAGAAGATTCCAATGAATCTTCAAACATGCTATGATAGACGTAAGATCACTGAGAAGGATGTAGATGGAGGAAGAGGATGAAGACCAAAATCTTACTATTAGAAGATAACAAGACGATTCGGGAGGGAATAAAGACATATTTAGAAAAATTTTCCTACCAAGTTGAAACAGCTGGAAAAATAAAAGATGTAGAGGAGACTTTTTTAAGAGCCTATGACCTCTTTATTTTAGACATTAATCTTCCAGACGGTCTAGCCTACAGGCTAGTTAAAAATATAAAAGAGGTAGATAAACCGCTTATTTTTTTAACTGTCCGCGATGGGGATGAGGATATGATACAAGGATTAAGAATGGGAGGGGATGACTACATTACCAAACCCTTTAAACTACCCATTTTAAAGGCTAGGGTAGAAAGTGTTTTACGAAGGTATGCAGGGCAAGAAGAAAGCTGCATGATTTTTGAAACCATGCTTTTGGATCAGGAAGCAACCTGCCTATACATAGAGGGACAAAAACTGGATTTAAGCTATAAGGAATATCAGCTTATAGAGGCTTTTTTAAAAAACATTGGTCGAACCTTAACTCGGGACTATTTAATGGAAAATTTTTGGGAAAATTTTGGGGACGATGTCAGTGACAACACCCTTTCTGTGACAATAAATAGACTTAGGGGGAAGTTAGGAGACTATAGTCGAAACTTAAAAACAGTACGGGGCTTAGGCTATAGGTTTGATTATGAAAAATAAAAAAGACTTTCTCCTCCTCTTTATTTTGTCCCTTATTGTTGCTTTTTGCATATTTAAATTAGTGGAGACCTTTTATTTTCTAGAATATTCAAAGATTGTCGACGTAAAAACCCTGGGCTACAAACAATCTCTTATTGTATTTAAAAACAAACAAAAACTCCTCCTATTTTTAACACTCTTAAGTTTTGGATTTGCCGGCATAATCTACACTATTCTTCAAAAAAGACAAGATGTCTTTGATCAATATTTAAGACAAGTAAAAGACCGATTAGAAAAAATTTCCAGGGGAGATTATTCTATGGATATTGGTGAAATGGAGAAGCTAGGCGACTTATATGATGACCTTTACAAGCTTGTTTTAGAGCTTAAGGAAAAGGCAGACCAAAATTACCAAGACAAGTTAGAAATTAAAAAATCTCTGGAAGATATAGCCCATCAACTCAAGACTCCCTTGGCTTCCATGGAAATCATGCTGGACCTAGAAAAAATGGAAGGGGATGAGTCTTATTTAAAAAAGCTGGAAGAAGAAGTAGAAAAGATGACTTATTTGATTTCTTCCCTCCTTGCATTGGCAAGATTTGATGTGAATGAAGTCAGGCTACACTATAGGGAGGTCCATATCCGAGATCTTTTACTATCTAGTTTGGAAAGCTTGGATAGTATTTTAGAGAAAAAGAAGATCGAAGTGGACGTGAATGGCCCAGATTTTTCCATTCAAGGAGATTTTTCCTGGCTTGTGGAAGCCTTTATTAATATTCTCCAGAACTCTTTAAATTATGGAGAAAGGAAAATTCAAATTCACCTTGCAAGAAACCAGACCTATAAGGAAGTCCGGATTCAAGACGATGGACCAGGATTTCAAGAAGGAGACCTGCAAAAAATCTTTCACCGCTTTTATAAGGCAGATGAAGATTCTACAGGGGTGGGGATTGGTTTAAACTTAGCCAAGACGATTTTGGAAAAACACAATGCAAGTATCGTTGCGGAAAACAGAGAAGGTGGACTTTTCATCATTAAATTTTATGAAGATTAAGATAGGGGGTAAATATTTACCCTTGTAAGGAAAATGTAAGATTCCTCCCTTATACTGGAAGGGAGGTGAGGAAATGGAAATTTTAAAAACAATCAACTTAACAAAGACTTACCAAGATGGACAAGAGAAAAAAACGGTATTAAAAGAAATAAACCTAAGGGTTAACCGTGGGGAGTTTATTGGTATTTTTGGTCCCAGTGGTTCTGGAAAATCCACTCTTTTAAATCTTTTGGGAGGGCTGGACCGGCCCAGCAGTGGCCAAGTATATATTGAAGGGGAGCGGATAGATAACTTACGTCCCTCGGACTTAGCTCTCTATCGCAGGAGGAGGGTAGGCATTGTCTACCAATTTTATAATTTAGTTTCCAGGCTTACAGTAGAGCAAAATATTAAACTTCCTTTACTTATGGATGGAAAAGAAGGGGATCCCAAGTTTTATGGGAAAATTATGGACATGATTGGGATGAAAAAGCGAGAACAATCCTTTCCAGAAGAACTGTCTGGGGGAGAACAGCAGAGGGTAGCCATAGCCCGGGCCTTATTGAATAAGCCTTCGATTCTTCTTTTAGATGAACCTACGGGGAATTTGGACCGAAAAAACAGGGATAAGATTTTAGAACTTTTACAATATTCAAATCAAGCCTTTAAACAGACTATGCTGATTGTAAGTCATGATGAAGAGCTGGTGAATGCAACAAAAAGGGTTCTCCACATGGGCGATGGAGAGATTCTAAAGGATGTGACCCTGGCATGAAAATTTATGATCGGTACATCGAAAATTCGTTAAAAAAATCCAAGGCTTCTTTGCGCCCCTTAAAAGTAACTATTTTTATTGCCGTTTTGACCCTATCTATTTTTGCCTTTATCTCCTCCTCTATTATCAAAAATGGCCAAGAAGCGGCCAAAAAGAATTATGGAGATTTTCACGTCCTCATATCCACTCAGCTTAATCAACAAAAACTTTCCATTCTGGAAAAAAATGTCAATATAGACAAGCTGGCCTTTGCGAGGGAGGAGGGACTTGAAAAAGTAAAAGGAAAGGATTTGACCTTTGCTGTTACAGCTATTGACCGGAACTATGAACAAGTAATTGATCGAAGCCTAACCTATGGTCGGATGCCAAAGACTCCTAAGGAAATCATCTTACCTGTAGATAGGGCAAGTGACTTGAAGCTTAAACTAGGAGATTCTCTTGTGACAAAAGATGAAAATGGAGAAGAAAAGACCTATACCCTTGTAGGCTTCATAGACTATGATGTAAACACTTGGGAAAAAGAAGCACCTGCTTTTATCCATAGAGGAAAAGGACAAATAGAATCAGAGGCAAGTCAAGTGGCTATTTGGTATAAAAACATAAGGGATAGCTATGACCTGACCCCGGAGCTTGCCCAGGCTCTAGGACTAGACTATGCCAAGGCCATAGAAGGAGGATTACTTCGGTATAATTCCCTCTATCTTTCCAGTCACTTTGTAAATTCGAAAGACTGGTTGACGGGCTCCATATCTGAAAAATATCCAAAAATAATGGGGACAGGCCTTCTCCTCATTGCCCTATTTTTTGTGGTAGTCATCAAAAGTATATTTACAGTTTGGGAATCCAGTCAAATACGGGAGTACGGCTTGTTGCTTTCTATTGGAGCAAAGAAGAGAGACTTAAAAAATCTAGTCTTAAAAAGATTATATAAGCTGGCTCTGAGACCTGTACTTTTGGGTCTTGTTTTTGCAACGATTTTAAGTATTCTCATTTTAAAAATCATGACTTATTATTATTTCTTAGCTAGTGAAAATCTCGTGCGGTCCCTGGATAATGGCTTTTACTTTACCCCAAACCCTCTTATCTATTTAGGGATCCTTCTTGTGACAGTCGTAGTTTTAAGTCTTGCGGCTTTAGGACCTGTGTGGAAGCTAGAGAAAATAAACGTTGTGGATTCTATGAAGTTATACAGGATTGGCAAGGGAAAAAAGAAAAAAAGAGACCTCAAAGCCAAAAGTTTTTTAAAAGATATTTCAAAAATAAACCGGGGAGACCAGAGAGGAAGGGTGCTCTTTTCTTCTTTATCTGTTTCCTTGGGAGTCTTTTTCTTGGCCTTAATGCTTTCTCTTTTAACAGGCCTCAACTTATCTACTGAGTATGATAGTTTTGATACCATGAAGAATTACGATTATTGTATTTCCTATATCCATCCCAAGGCCTTTCCAAAAGACTTGCTGGGAAAATTGACAGACAACTTTAATAATGACTATAGGAACTTTCGGTCCTGTGACTTTTACATTTTAAAAGAAAACTCTTATGCGGAAATTCTAGATCCTGGGTATCGGAAAAATTTTTATGACCACTACCAAGACTTTTACGGAGCGGAAGAAATTCAAATCAAGGTTATTGGTTTAGGAGAAGAAAAGTACCAGGAATTTTTAAGGGAAGAAAACATAAGTCCAGAAGAAGGAAAAAAAGAAAATGCAGGCATTTTAATCAACCGAATCAGCACCGATTTCACCAAGGCAAAAAAACTACAGACAAGCACCAAGGCATTAAAAGAGACAACTGAGAACCTAGTCCTTGGAGATTATCCTACAGAATATACTAAGGAAGCTGGGGAGAAAAATGGAAAAGTAACCATTCATATCTTGAAATACCTAGAAAAGGAGAAATTTTTAAAGGTTCCTCAAGAAAAGAATACCCTGCTCTTTGTAACGTCCATGGACCAGTATTTTTCCATCATTCGTAAGTCTATACAGGCACATACGGGAATGGTTACAGAAGAAATTTATTTTAACAATCCTAAGATGGGTGTGACACAAATAAAAGACCTCTTAAGCAAGCAAATTTCTTCTAGAGATTTAGAAATCGCCAGCAAGGAATCTGTGAATAATTTTGAGTATTACTCAAACCGGATGGTCTATTCCTTATTCATTGCAGCAGCCCTTATTGCTGGAGGATTGGGCTTAACTCAAGCCTATTCTGCATCGTCTAGTATGAAGGAAGCCCGGAAACAAGAATATACCCTACTCATGGTTGTAGGCATGGATAAAAAGATGCTGATAAAACTTAGCCTAAAAGAATTGAATGAAAATATGAAATTCATCTTAGCCTTCAGTCTTTTATTTTTAGGAGCTGCTCTTTTTCTGGCTCACAAGGCCTATCCCGTTTTTTCTCCCATTCAAATTTTTCGGAAAATCAACTACCTTCCTCTAATCCTCTACCTAGGTCTTATTTATCTAATTTTAAGGACCTACTATCTTAAAATCTTAGAAGGTCTAGAATTAACAAGAAACTCTAGGATTATTTAAATAGATTATTTACTTTAAGGAAGTCCGTGTAGGACAGGAAGGAGATGTTTATGAGAAGGGAAAGGAGAAAGTTAGGATTTTTTCTAAAGTGCTTCATCATTTTTCTTTTACTCTTTAAAGTCTTTCCAAGTATGGGCCTGTATACCTTTTTGTTTGATAGGGGGACCTACAGGGAGATAAACTTGCCAGAAGACCAAGCTGTTGCCGACCTAGATCAATTGACACCGAAAACGAGACGGTTAGCCTTGGAGTTTTTAGCAGCTTGTCAAAGGCAGGGCTTAAATGTAAAAATTACAGAAACCTATAGATCTCAAAGAAGACAAGAAGCTCTTTATGCTCAAGGAAGAACAAAGCCAGGTTCTATCGTTACCTGGACAAAAAAATCTAGACACAGTCAAAGATATGCCTTTGATATTTGCAAAAACGGGCCTCGTCCCTATGAAGATGACAACTTTTTTAAACAGTGTGCCGACATAGGGAAAAACCTTGGACTAACCCCTGGTTATTATTGGACTTCTAATCCGGATCCAGGCCACTTTCAGTATGATTGTTGGTGGAATCATTCATCTTTCATACCTTTTTAGGACTCTTTATATAAAAAAAGGTCTCCCACTACTATATCCATTCAGCCATAGAAAATGGCCTGTCTATTGAATCCCCCTATAAGATGATTAAGGAACGGAACCGGGTCTTTAATAAAAACTTTATCCGCTATAATACAGCGGCTAATCCAGGAAATGGAAAAATTCCTAAGAAGTAAAGGGAATCAAAGGTCTTAACCAAGAGGTTAGGGCCTTTTTTCATGGGAATAGAAAGGGAAACTAGAGAAGGACTAAGACTCCTCTCTAGTTTTTTTATATGTCTCTATTTTTCATCTGGGAAAAACTTTGTTATACTAAGAGTAGACTATATATAAGGAGATGGATGGATTTTGGCAAAAAAAAGAAACAGGCAAATTCGAAATCGCTGGAGACTCTTAAACCTCTCGGCCCTAGGTTTATTTTTAATAACAGGAGTGGTGTGTGGAGTCGTCATTACGGCTTTTAAAGAAGGAATCAACTTTGTTGCAAGGCTCATGCAGGCCTTCCTAGCCCAGGCTTCCGGGACTTGGACAGGTCGGGCTCTGTTTCTGGGAGCCTTTCTTGTCTTTGCCAGTATTATTTACCTCTGCAACCAAAAAGATGAACATATTAAGGGGTCTGGAATTCCGGTCATTTACGGACTCCTAGATAAAAAATTTAAGGTCAACTGGAAGAAGACCCTTCCCTTAAAATTTTTCACCAGTATGGCCACTGTAGGGTCCGGGCTCACCCTGGGCCGGGAGGGCCCTTCTGTTCAAATTGGAGGCCTGGTGGGGCAAATGGTCCACCACCTTTCCGGGACCAAGGAAAATATCCGCTACTTTGTCGGGTCCTCGGCCGGGGCTGGCCTGGCCGTAGCCTTTAATGCCCCCATGGCCGGTGTCCTATTTACAGTAGAAGAAATTTATAAAAAAACAGACCGGAAGGTTTTTCTAAGTACCGCTGTGACCGTTTTTTCAGCCATTATGGTATCCAATCTTTTAGTGGGAAATAGTCCAGCCCTTGAAAAAATTCCCCTCCTCAAGGCAGAAGGCCCGTCCATGTATGGCTACTATGCCCTTTTAGGGATTTTAACAGGCCTTTCCGGCGTCCTCTTTAACGGAATGGTTATTGGAGGCAAACGCCGAGCCCCCTCCATCCCCTTGCCGGACTACCTGAAATTTATCCTCCCCTTTCTTGCCACAGCCCTGGTCCTTTTAATGGATTCCCGTCTCTTTGGATCCGGAGAACCCTTTATCCTCCTTCCCCTAGGAGACAATGTATCCATTGGAACCCTGGCCTACTTTTATGTAGCCAAGCTCTTTCTGTTGACCATAATTTTTGCCGTGGGAACACCAGGAGGCAGCCTGGTTCCCCTCCTGGTCCTGGGGTCCTTACTTGGAAACCTCTACGCCTCTATCCTGGCCTCTCTAGGACTTATTTCTCCCGACCTCATCCTGGTCTTTTCCATGCTGGCCATGTGCGGCCACTTTTCCGCTATTGTCCGGACTCCTATTACAGCCATCCTCTTAATTTTGGAAATGACAGGCGGAGCCTTTGAATACCTCCTGGCTCTAGCCGTGGTCAGCCTTCTATCCTATACTGTGGCCGAACTTTTACGGTCCAAGCCATTTTACGACCACTTGTATGAATATATGGTGGAAGAATAAATGCCAACTTTATTGATTAAGAAAGAAAAAGAAAGTAGACTCAAGATATTTGAATCTACTTTCTTTTTTCCTAACAAAAAACTCTTTAAGGTATGTTAGGTATATTGAACTTTAGGAGAAAACTTAATCAATCGGGGTATTATCTGGATTGACGATTTCAATAGGCCAGTTTTCTGGGTCTGATTTTTGTTTGCTCTTTACTAAAAGCCATAATAAAAGACCTGCAGCAAAATACCCCACAAGTGTAATCCAAGATCCTTTATCCATAGCCAGAACAGCAGATACAAGAACCCAGATACAGAAGAATGTAGCGACAACAGCTACGAACTTATCATTTTTAACTTTAAAAGGACGTTCCCATTCTGGATGGAGTTTGCGTAGGCGGACGAAGCTTACGACAACTAGGAAGTAAACAACGCCGGCAGCAATTCCATAGATGGCATAGATATAATTTAACCAAGTTTCTGGTGCGAATATTGTAAAATAAGCACAGGCAAAGAAAACTAAAATATTTGCATTACTTGGTTGACCATGTTTATTTAACTTTCCAAACCATTGGGGAACTTGGTATTGTCTGGCAGCGCCAAATAATGTTCTGGAAGCGGCTAGATAAAAACCTGAAAGAGTGGTAATACAAGCTCCTAAACCAGCGATAACAATAATTAAAGCAAGCCAATGCTTTCCTATGAGGTCAGCAACTCTAGGGTCAACAACATCTACTTGTGTAACCCATTCTGAAGATACAATTCCACCGATACCAATAACAGCTAAAACATATACTAGTAAAGTGACACCCAGGGAAGCAATAAATGCTAAAATCAGCTTGTTCCGTGGCATATTGGATTCTTCAGAAAGTTGAGGAATTAAGTCAAAACCAATAAATTTCATAATTAAAAGTCCAACAGCAGCTGAATAACCTTCTACACCCTTTGGAAATAAGGGTAAAAGAGTGTCCAGTGACCAGTTATGACTTGTTAAGAAAGTAATGGAAGCGAAGATAGAACATACTAGCATAATCCAAAATAATAAATTTTGTAGTTTGGCTAATACTTTGATTTCAAAGTTAGATAATATATACCAGATGATTAAAATAATAGCGGCTACAATCTTTGTTTGGATGAATGTAATGGGATATAGGTAACTTAACATTGTCGCAATACCGTAAGTAACGGTGGGTACACCCATTACATAGAGTAGCATGACAAACCAGAAAGAAAACCATCCGATATCCCAGTTTACAGAGTTTGAGATCCAAACATTTTCACCACCGGCATAAGGCAACATAGCTGTCATTTCACCATAAATGAAACAAAGTGAAAGGACTAATATCGCACATGTGATAAGGGAAATTGCGGATCCGGGACCACTTAAATCAAACCATAATTTGATTTCTACCATCCAGCCACCGATCATACCACCAGCAGCCATGGCTACGATTTGTGAAAATCCTAATTCTTTTTTTAAACCGTTGTTACTCATAATTGCCTCCTAAACACTACTTAGCCTTGGATAGCAAATCTAAAGTATCTTCTGTACTTAATACATAAGTATAGATGACATTCATTATTTTCAATTCGGCTTCATGTAATTCTTGGGATGCAGCTACACAAGCATCGTGAACAGTAATAACTTGGTATCCAGCATCAGCTAGTCCACGAACAGTAGATGCAACACATTGGTCTGTAACCATACCACAAACAACAACTGTTTCAATGTCCATATTATCTAGTAGATGGAGATAGTTAGTACCTGTGGTAACGCTATCTGTAGTCTTATAAACTACAATTTCATCTTTAATAGGTTCCAAGGGGCTAATGACTTCAGCTGCATAGGAATTGACAGGCATAAGCATATTGTTCCAGCCTTCTGATTTTTGTACAGGAGAGCGGTCAATGCCGTCTGAACGTTGGCAGGCGATTAATCCGTAGCTAACAATTAAATTATTTTCGCGGAAATAATCTAATATTTTTTTGGTATTAGGCAAAGCTACATTATGCATCCGATCAAAGTAAGGTTTCCAAGAGTCCCAAAGACCGGCGTCTTTAAATTCTTTTGCTTCTCCCATATCTAGCTTACAAAATTCATTTTGAAAGTCGATAATGAGTAATATAGTTTTATCTAGATTGATATCTAAATCTGGAAACTCATCCACGTGATCATAGTAAATTGAAACAAAATTACGATCTAACTTCACGGTTTTCCTCCTTTTCATTGGTAAAATGAAAGTATTGAATAAATGGGCCTGTAAAGAAAAGCAGACTTTAATTTACTAGTGTGATATAATTCATTATGAAAATATTTTCATAACTTTAGTAGGCTGTTTAAGGAGGAAAAGTAAAATAAATAGGGCTGATGAGTTCATGTCGACAACTCTTATATTATGTAAATTAAAGTCTACTTAATTTTACAAAATTTCACTTAACTTTTTCCTGGCACTCCTTAATCCAATTGGAAAAGGTCGTATGGCTGACATTAAGTTGCTGAGCACCTTGGCGGAGGGAAATGTCCCCATCTAAATAGCGGAGATAAATTGCATGAAAGTTGGCGGGTTTTTTGTATTTCGGTCGGCCAAATTTTGTTCCCTTCACTTTGGCAATACGTATTCCTTCCTTTTGTCGCTGTTTAATATTCTCCCGCTCTATTTGGGCAACATAGGATAGGACTTGAAGGAACAAATTAGATATAAAGCGTCCGGTTAAAGTTCCATCTTCCCTACTTGTATCTAGCAAGGGACAGTCAAGGACAGTAATATGAACCAGAAGAGTTTCTGTTAAGTAGGTCCATTCCTTGATAATTTCTTCATAATTTCTCCCTAGACGATCAATGGACTTTATAAAGACCTGGTCGTCTTTTTTTAAGGTTTTCACAAGACGCTGATAATTCGGTCGTTTGAAATCTTTACCAGAGCATTTGTCGATAAAAATTTTGTCTAAAGGGGAGTCCAATTGATTAAAGGCCTCTATTTGACGATTAATATTTTGGTACTTCGTGGACACACGGATATAGCCGTAATTCATTGTAATAACCTCCTAGAATAAAATAAAAATAATGTCACTTCTATAATAACTAGGAGGAAGATATTGGTCCGAACTCTTTTTACCTTTGGGTTAAGGGATGAATAGGTGGAAATAAGGGAAAAAGAGAAAGAAAAAATGAACCAGTCGAAAAAGATACTGGTTCATTTCATGGAATTAAATGTAGAAAACGGAAGTTATAAATTTTTCCCCTCGTCAATAATTCGGATTAAAAAGTCCACCAACTTAGTCTTCCGGGCGCTATAAATCATTTCCTTGCCTTCCCGTCGGCTCTGAATAAGGCCGGCTAATTTCAGGCTCCGGAGGTGGTGGCTTACAGCTGGGGAAGACATGTCCATCAAGGAGGCCAGGTTGGTGACGCATTCTTCCCTATGGCAGAGAATCCAAAAAATTTCCAGCCGGGTGGGGTCATCCAGCTGTTTTAGGGAGGAAGCTAGTCTTTGGGCCTGGTCAGGGCCTAATAAAAAATCTAGGTTGACCGCTTCTTCCTGGTGGTGGTGGGGTAATTTTTTCTTCATGGTCTCGGCCTCCTTGGTTCATATTTCTAGTTCAAGTATAGCAGAAAGTTGAGAAAACGTCTTGACCTAAGGGGAAAAATAGAGTATATTATAGACAGAAACAATTAAGTATATGTTTAATCGTTCATGAAAGAAAAGGAGAAAGACAATGAAAAAAACCTATAAGATTGAAGTGGATTGCCCGGCCTGTGCCAATAAAATGGAAGATGCAGCCAAAAACACCCAAGGGGTCAAGGACTGCAAGATTAACTTTATGGCCCTAAAAATGAAGGTGGACTTTGAAGATGGGGCCGACAAGGACACTGTCATGGAAGAGGTTTTGAAAGAGTGCAAAAAAGTGGAAAGAGACTGTGAAATTTACTTCTAAAAAGTCTGAATTCTAAGGGAGGTCCTATGAATAAAAAGCAAAAGAAAAATTTAAGCCGGATTCTCTTGGCGGGCCTTTTGATGATTGTCCTTCATTTTCTTCCCAGCCAGGGCCTGGTCCGCCTTGGTCTCTACCTGGTGCCCTATCTTTTGGTAGGCTATGATGTCTTAATTAAGGCCTTTTATGGGATTAAAAATAAGCAGGCCTTTGATGAATCCCTCCTCATGACCATCGCCACCCTAGGGGCCATTGCCCTGGCCCTCTATACAGGAAGTGGGAGTTATGAGGAAGCCATTGCCGTCATGCTCTTCTACCAAGTGGGGGAATTTTTCCAATCCTATGCTGTAGGGAAGAGCCGAAAGTCTATTGCAGACTTAATGGATATTGCCCCGGACTATGCCAATATAGAAGACGAGGAAGGAAATTTAATCCAGGTGGACCCTGAAGAGGTGGAAATCGGACAAATTATCTATGTCAAGCCGGGAGAAAAAATTCCCCTGGATGGACAGGTGGTGGAAGGAAACTCCGCCCTGGATACAGCCGCCCTTACAGGGGAAAGTCTTCCCCGAGATGTGACGGTTGGAAGTCCTGTTTTTTCTGGAGCCATTAATTTAAGCGGCCTCTTAAAAATTGAAACTAGCAAGGAATTTGGGGAGTCCACAGCCTCTAAGGTTATGGAACTCATTGAAGATGCTTCCTCTAGAAAGGCGCCTTCAGAAAACTTTATTTCCAAGTTTGCCCGGGTCTACACGCCCATTGTGGTTTTTGCCGCCCTGGCCCTGGCCCTCCTTCCGCCCATAGTTTTAAGTTTGCTGTCTCGACCCCCTCTCTGGTCCACCTGGATTTACAGGGCCCTGACCTTTCTCATTATTTCCTGTCCCTGTGCCCTGGTGATTTCCATTCCCCTGTCCTTTTTTGCAGGTCTTGGAGGAGCCAGCAAGGAAGGGATTTTAATCAAGGGGTCCAATTTTCTGGAGACCTTCTCCCAGCTGGATCAGGTGGTTTTTGACAAGACAGGAACCCTGACCAAGGGATCTTTTGATGTGACGGCCATCCATCCCAAGGAAAAATCTCCGGAAGACCTCCTCCATATTGCGGCCCATGTGGAACGCTATTCCACCCATCCCATTGCCGATTCCCTGAGGAAGGCCTATCCCCAGGAAGCGGACGATTGTCAGGTGGAAGATATTGAAGAACTGGCCGGCTATGGAATCAAGGCCCAGGTCAATGGAGATGAAGTTTATGTAGGAAATACCAAGCTTATGGACAAGCTGGGAATTGCCTGGACTCCCTGCGACCATATCGGGACCACCCTCCATATGGCCATTAATGGCCACTATGAAGGGCACATTGTCATTGCCGATACGATTAAGCCTCATTCTAAAGAAGCCATAAGGGCCCTTAAGAAAAATGGCATTCGAAAGACAATCATGCTGACAGGAGACAGCCAAGAAGTGGCCCAATCTGTGGCAGAAGATCTGGGACTGGATGATTACTATAGTGAGCTCTTGCCCCAGGACAAGGTGGACAAGTTGGAAGAATTTTTAGGGAAAAAATCCTCTCCAAAAAACCGTCTGGCCTTTGTAGGAGATGGAATTAACGATGCCCCGGTCCTCACCAGGGCTGATTTAGGGATTGCCATGGGAGCCATGGGGTCCGATGCCGCTATTGAAGCCGCCGACGTGGTCCTCATGGACGATAATCCCTTTAAAATTGCCCGAGGCCTTAAGCTGGCCAAGAAGTGTATGACCATTGTAAGGGAAAATATTTATTTTTCCATTGGCGTAAAAGTCTTGGTCTTAATTTTAGGGGCCCTAGGCTATGCCTCCATGTGGGCAGCCATCTTTGCCGACGTGGGTGTTACTGTCCTGGCCGTCTTAAATGCCATGCGGTGTATGTATTTGGGCAAAGACCAGCCGGAAAACTATGCCTAAGAAAAAGCCCAGGAAAGGGAAATACCTTCACCTGGGCTTTTTGAATAAAAAATCGTGCTAGACTTTGAAAAATCAAGGCCGAGCACGATTTAAAATTTTGGTGGAGAATAGGGGACTTGAACCCCTGACCTTTCGGCTGCCAGCCGAACGCTCTCCCAACTGAGCTAATTCCCCAAGGACTTATTCATTATAACAAATAAAATAGGACTTGGCTAGAGGAATTTAACTTTTTGTAAAAGATTTCTAAAGAAAGGACCAGAAAGCGGAGGGTTTTGTTTAAAAAAGACGAATTTTGGTATCTATTCTATAGAAGAAAGATGAGGAGGAAAAGATGAAACTAATTGGCTATAAAAAGTGCAGCACTTGTAAAAACATTGAAAAACTCTTGGAAGAAAAGGGCCTGGACTATGATTATCGGGAAATTGACAAGGAAAATCCCTCGGCAAAGGAAATTAAGGCCTGGCATGAGGAGTCTGGCCTAGATATACAAAAGTTTTTTAATTCTTCCGGCCTAGTCTACCGGAGGTTGGGTTTAAAGGACAAGCTCAAGATTATGGACCTGGAAGAAAAATACCGGCTCCTATCTCAAGACGGAATGCTAGTAAAAAGGCCTATCTTGCTGACTGGGGACCAAGTCCTGGTAGGGCCCCAGGTGAAAAAGTATTTAGAAAATTTAGACTAAGTGTTAATCTAGGAAGGTTTCTTCCTAGATTTTTTCTACATATTTTAAGGCCTAGGAAGCAGTTTGAAAGAAGATGTCCAGGGTGTGTTGGGGACTTTTTTCCTTTATAGGCCCTGGTTGCTTTAGGATGGGAACCAGTTTCAAGCGGATGAAGACATGGGCAGGCCCTCCTTGTTCGTAGACAAATTGAGGAGACTTGTCAATGGAAAAGTCCAAGGAAAAGTCTTGGCCAAAAGTCCCGGAAGGATCCAAGGACACATAGAGGGATTGGTTCTTGGCGGATTCCTTAAAGACTTGGTCTAAAAGGCTTTTCTTTAAGTAGACTTGGTAGTGGAGGGTGGCTTCAGGAACTTCCTTGAGGCCGGGTTTGTTTTCATAGGAGGATCCTGGAGGATAGGCCAGGGCCAGGCCTTGGTCTTCTAAAACTTGGCTTAAGTTGACATGAACTTTCCTGGAATCATGATAATTGATGGTTAAGACTCGGTTTTTAGCCTGGCGGTTAAATTTTACCTGGCGGTAGAGGAGGCCAAGGGACAAGAGGAGGACGATGAACAAAAATAAGGAAAGGCGGCGGTGGGTTTTTATTAATTTCATAGAATCCCTTCTTTCTTGTAGCTCCATTATACCAAAGAAAGGCAGAAAAAAGTGGCGTTCAGGAAAAACTTCCCGGAAATTAGATAAATTTTAAACAAAAATGGGTATATGTTAAAGGAATAGAGTACCCAGCCCTATGAAAAATCTAGTAAATCCCTAAAACCGTAAATGTAGAATGGAGTTATAGATGATTGAATTTAAAGATATTGCCAAAATCTATCCTGGCAACCAGGTGGCTGTGGAAGATGTGAATTTAACTTTTGAAGAAGGGGAATTCATTTGTTTCATCGGGACATCTGGATCTGGAAAAACAACCTGTATGCGGATGATTAACCGGATGAATGAACCCAGCAAGGGGCAAATTCTCATTAATGGACAAGATATCCAATCCATGAACCCTGTAGAATTAAGGCGGAAGATTGGCTATGTAATCCAACAAATTGGTCTTTTACCCCATATGACCATCTATGAAAATGTGGTCATGGTCCCCAGACTTTTAAAGTGGAATGAAGAGAAAATGCGGGCTACGGCTGAAGATTTAATTCAGAGGGTGGATTTACCCTTATCCTACTTAGACAAGTATCCATCGGAACTTTCCGGTGGCCAACAACAGAGAATTGGTGTCATCCGGGCCCTGGCAGCAGACCAAAAAATTATCCTCATGGACGAGCCCTTTGGGGCCCTGGACCCGATTACCCGGGACTCCCTCCAAAAATTAATTAAGCGCCTCCAAAAGGAACTGGGAAAAACCATTGTCTTTGTGTCCCACGACATGGACGAGGCCCTGACTCTGGCAGACAAAATTGTCATTATGGACAAGGGCCATGTCATCCAATTTGACAGTCCGGAAAATATTTTAAAAAACCCCAAGAGCAAGTATGTCCGGGATTTGATTGGGGAAGAAAAAATTAATGAGGCCAAGACTTCCTTTAACACAGTGGAAACAATTATGCTGAAAAATCCTGTGTCCATTAACCAGGACAAGACGACTTATGAAGCCATTAAGCTCATGAGGGAAAAACGTGTAGATACCCTCTTTATTACAGACCAAGACCAAAAATTGGTCGGGGTTGTAGGAATGTTTGACCTGAGTAAAATGGGACGGCAGGTGAAACCTGTAAGAGAAATCATGGTTAAGCCGGAATACATTCACAGGGAAACAAAAATTAAGGATGCCGTCCGGGCCATTTGGCAGCTGGATATCCGGAATATGCCTGTTGTAGACGATGAAAACAAGCTGGTGGGAATCGTCACCCGGGCTTCTGTAGTGGACACGATTTATACCAACCTTTGGGGAGAAGAGGAAGATTCCCAAGATAATCCAGAAGGTGAAGACCATGCTTGATTATTTTCATGAAAATGCAGGTTTGATTTTAGAAAAATCTCTGGAGCATTTATCCATTGCAGGGATTTCCCTTCTCTTAGGAATCCTGGTGGCCGTGCCCCTTGGAATCCTCCTTATCCGGTCGGAGGTCCTGGCAAAAATTGTCATGGCTGTGGCCTCTGTCCTCCAGACCATTCCTTCTTTTGCCCTCTTGGCCATAATGATTCCTATTTTTGGTGTAGGGAAGAAGCCGGCCATTGTGGCCCTCTTTATTTACTCCCTCCTGCCGATTATGCGGAACACCTACCTAGGCATCCGAGGAGTGGATGAAAACCTCCTAGATGCCGCCAAGGGCATGGGAATGACGGGAAGGCAACGATTATTTAAGGTCCAAATTCCCATGGCTATGCCGGTGATTATGTCCGGTATCCGCCTATCGGCCATTTATGTTTTGGCCTGGACCACCATCGCCTCCTATATTGGAGCCGGAGGTTTAGGAGATTTTATCTTTAACGGCATGGAAAATGCCCTCTTGGCCATGGTGGTTTGGGGAACCATTCCTGTCACCCTGATGGCCGTGATTATGGACTTTATCCTGGGACAGGTGGAAAAGAAACTGTCCCCTGTAAAAAAGAGTGGAGGGAAGGCATGAAAAAAGTAAGAAAATACCTAAGTCTTGCCTGTATCCTTTTGCTCTTGACTTCCTGTAGCCTGCCGGGCCTGGGTGGAAATACGGAGAAAGAAGTGGTCATTGCCACAGGATCCACCTCTGAACGGCAAATTTTAGGCTATATGGTAGAGGAAATGATCAAGCATTACACAGACTTAAAGGTGGATACAGTAACCAACTTAAACTCCACCACCCTGATCAATGTGGCCATGACCAAGGGAGACGTCAATGTCTCCGGAGGGATGTATACAGGAACTTCCTTAACAGGGGAACTGGGCATGGAACCCATTAAGGACCCAGACAAGGCCCTGAAGGTCGTCCAGGAAGAATATTTAAAACGCTACAACCGAATTTGGTATCCTTCCTTCGGTTTTGCCAATACCTATGCCTTTATGGTCCGGGAGGACTATGCCAAGGAACACAAGCTAGAAAAGGTGTCTGACCTGGCCAAGCTAAAAGGAGACATTAAGGTCGGTGTGGATACATCTTGGATTGACCGGCCAGGAGATGGTTACCAAGGCTTCCAAGAAACCTATGGCTTTGCCTTTGACCATATTTATCCCATGCAAATCGGCCTGGTTTATTCAGCCCTTTCGTCCAACAACATGGATGTGGTCCTAGGTTATTCCACAGACGGCCGGGTGGCTTCCTATAATCTCAAACTTTTAGAGGATGACCTCCGTCTTTTCCCACCCTATGACTGCTCGCCAGTGGCCCAAAAGGAAATTATAGACAAGTATCCGGAATTAAATACCATCTTTTTAAAACTGGCTGGAACCATTGATTCCAAGACCATGCAAGAACTCAACCGGAAGAGTGACGAGGACTTAATTGAGCCCCAGGTCATTGCTCAGGAATTTTTAAAAGACCATAACTATTTTGAAGACAAGGAGGTGGAAAGCAAGTGAAAGATTTAATCCTATATTATAGCCAAAACAGTTCCTATGTTTTTAGCCAATTTATCCGCCACTTTTTAATTTCCATCTATGGCGTCTTCTTTGCTGCCCTGGTGGCCATTCCCCTAGGATTTTTAGTGGCCAGGAATAAAAGACTCAGCGACCTATTGGTGGGCCTGGCCAATATTCTTCAAACAGTGCCCTCCCTGGCCATGCTGGCGATTTTAATGTTTATCCTAGGAATTGGCGCCGATACAGTGGTTTTTGTCGTCTTTCTCTACTCCATTCTGCCCATCTTAAAAAATACCATTGCCGGCATCCTGGCCATTCCAGAGGACTTAATGGACGCAGCCAAGGGAATGGGCATGACCCAGGGACAAATCATGGTGAAAATTGAACTACCCCTGGCCCTGTCGGTGATTATGGGGGGCATCCGGAATGCCCTAGTTGTAGGTATTGGAGTAACCGCCGTAGGGACCTTTATTGGAGCCGGCGGCCTGGGATCCATTATTACCCGGGGGATTAATGTGGCCAAGGGAGGCCCCATTATCCTGGCAGGAGCCATTCCTACAGCCCTCATGGCGGTGATTACAGACTTTATCCTATCGGGCCTTGAAAGTAAACTGGCCCCTAGAACCTTAAAACGAGTGGAATAAAGAAAAGAGTCCAGGGAAATCCTTGGACTCTTTTTTGAAAGCTGAAAACCAAGGCCTCATTTTTTAATAAGACTAGGAACTTTCGAAAAAATCACTTATACTAAAGGAAAAGGAGGGGATTATGGACCTATATAAATTGAATCATGTGTCCTATAACCAGGGAGGCAAAGAAATTTTAAACGACATCCATTTTTCCTTAGCGGAGGGAGAAGTTTTAACCATTATGGGCCCTAGCGGATCAGGAAAGTCAAGCCTACTCCGGCTCCTTAGTAGCCTGGAAAGCCCCAGTGAAGGGCAAATTTTTTACCAGGGAAAAAACCTTCAAGACCTGGATCCTGGAGCCTATCGCCAAGAAGTGGCCTACCTAAGGCAAAGACCCATACTATTTAAGGGAACTGTAGAAGACAACCTGTCCTTTGCCTTTAAAATGAAGAAAAAAGACTATAAGAAGGAAAAAGTCCTGGCCTTTATGGAAGGCTTAAAATTAAAATCGGATCTTTTAGGGGAAAACGTAGAAAACTTGTCAGGAGGAGAGGCCAGCCGGCTGGCCTTTATCCGGTCCTTGATTCTAGACCCCCAGGTTTTTCTCTTAGATGAACCAACCTCGGCCTTGGACCTGGAAAACACCCGGATTTTGGAAGACTCTTTAAGGGACCTCCACCAGGAAGGGAGGACCCTAATTTGGGTGACCCATGACCTGGACCAAAGTCTCCGCCAGGGGACCTGCCGGATGACCATAAAAAATGGACGTATTTTTGAAATGGAGAGACTAGCATGAACATGGCAAATTTATCCAACACCAGCCTGGCCCTGACTTCAATCCTGGTCTTCCTAGTAGTGGCCTTATCCTACAGCCAAAGATTGGGCCTGGAAAAAGATATTCTTCTTTCAGCCAGCCGGGCCTTTATCCAGCTTTTAATCATCGGCTATGTTTTAAAAGAAGTCTTTCAATCGGAGAGTCTCTTTTTTACCCTCCTTTTGCTCCTCTTTATGCTGACCAATGCGGCCTACCATGGGTCCAAAAGGGGAAAGGGAATTGACCATAGCTTTGGCATTTCCTTTTTTTCCATGTTCTTGGCCACCAGCCTAACCCTGGGAGTCTTGCTGGGAACCGGGGCCCTGGACTTTGTTCCCAACCAGGTGATTCCTGTAGGTGGCATGCTCTTATCCAATTCCATGGTGGCCCTGGGACTGGTTTACCGGAGCCTCTACCAGGCCTTTGAAAATCAACGAGGGGAAGTGGAAAGTAAACTTTCTCTGGGAGCCTCTCCCCGGGAGGCCTTCCTGGTTTTTATCCAAGAGGCGGTAAAAACAGGCATGCTCCCCAGTATTGATTCCGCCAAGACCCTAGGTCTGGTTTCTCTGCCAGGCATGATGACAGGGCTAATTTTAGCCGGCATGAACCCGGTAGTTGCCATTAAGTACCAGGTGGTGGTGACCTTTATGCTCCTGGCTACAACCTCTATTTCATCCATTATTGCTGCAAATATTGCCTATAAGACCTTTTTTAATGACAGCTGGCAGCTGGTAAAAAAAGAAAGTTAAAAGAAGAAAATCTGGGTATAAAAAAAGAAAGTTAAACTAGAAAGAAAAGAGGAAAACACATGAAAAACGGAAAAAAATTGTACAAGGTGCGGGAGGGGAAGGTCTTGGCCGGCGTATGCCAAGGTCTGGCAGAATACCTGGATATAGATGTCTCCATTGTCCGGATTTTAACAGTGGTCTTGGCTTTGTGTTATTCTGTGGGTTTGGTGGCCTATATTGCAGCGGCCCTTATTCTCCCCTGGAAGGAAGACTTGTACCCAAGAGACGATTTTGATTTTCAAGACCCTAGAGACCTATGATCCGGTCTAGAAAGAAAAGTTCCCAAGTCCT
This sequence comes from Clostridiales bacterium SIT11, assembly GCA_001299455.1. GTDB lineage: Bacteria > Bacillota > Clostridia > Tissierellales > Peptoniphilaceae > Urinicoccus. The sequence goes on from CYUK01000003.1 coordinate 1,137,849, forward strand.
GGAAAAGTCCTTGAAAATCCAGGGGCTGGACCTGGATTTGAAACTGACTCCGGGCCAGAAAAATCTTTACTTACGGGTCCGGCCGGGGAAGAAGATCCTCCTGTCGGGGCCCCTGGGCCTGTCCCAGGAGACCTTAGAAAATTTTGTCTTAAGTCACAGGGAAGATCTTTTAAAAAACCAGGAGGCCCTGGAGAGGTCCAGGCTCCACCAGGAAAAAACCTATGAAAAAGGAGAAGTCCACCAGCTCTGGGGGAGGACTTATTTTTTAGAACCCAAGCTTGCGGCCAAGGAAGGGGCCTATGTTTTTCGGGACAAGCTCTATCTTTACCACAAGTCCAGGGACAGGGAGGGAAGGGAAAAAATCCTCCTGGACTTTTACCGGGAGGAAATGAAGAAAATCCTCCAGGACCTTTTGAAGAAGGCGGAAGAAACCACAGGCCTAAAGGCTAAGGAATGCCGGATAAAGAAAATGAAGACCCGGTGGGGGTCTTGTAATATCAGGTACCGGCGGATTTGGGTCAACCTCCACCTGGTCAAGTATCCTGAAATCTGCCTTTACAGTGTCCTCATTCATGAGTTGGCCCATTTTTTGGAAGTTGGCCACAATAAGAGGTTTTACGGGTTAGTAGAGGGATTTTTTTCAGACTATGAAAAAGCCCAGGCCCTTTTAAAGGACTAAATATTTGCAGCAGTCAAGAGAAAGCTATATAATAGGGAAGTATGTCGGAAACTTTAGGGGGAAGTATGAATCATATTACTTTATTTTTGATTGCTGTAAGTTTATCCATGGATGCTTTTTCTGTAGCTATTTGCAAGGGCTTGGGCTTAAGGGAAGTCAAGCTGGACAAGGCCCTTCTTGTGGGCCTCTACTTTGGGGCCTTCCAGGGGATGATGCCGGTCCTTGGCTACTTTGTCGGGTCCAGCTTTGCCAAGACCATCCAGGCCTGGGACCATTGGATTGCCTTTGGCCTTTTATCTATTTTAGGCTGCAATATGATTAAGGAAGCCAGAGAAAAGAATTCTTGTCCAGTAGCAGACTTTAGCCCCAGGGAAATGATTCCCCTGGCCATAGCCACCTCCATTGACGCCCTAATTATTGGCGTGTCCTTTGCCATGCTCCAGGTGAATATCTATGAGTCCGCCTCCTTTATTGCCCTCTGTACCTTTCTTTTTTCCTTTGCCGGGGTCTATATTGGCCACCGCTTTGGGCAAAAATTTGAAGACAAGGCCCAGATTTTGGGAGGAATCATGCTTATAGGGATTGGGGTCAAGGTCCTGGTGGACCACTTAAATTTACTGTCCTACCTCCCCTTTTTTAGCTAGGGACGGGGATTTTAAGATAAGAAAATGAGAATATCCGAAGGAGGACCCATGGTCAAAACTTTTACCATCCAAACCAAGAAGGAAGAACTACACAAAATTACCGGGGAAGTGGAAAAAATTGTCCGGGAGACAGGCGTCCAAGAGGGCTATTGCCTGGTCTACTGTCCCCACACCACCGGGGCCATTACCATCAACGAAAACACCGACCCCCATGTAGAGGAGGACATTCTCCTAGGCCTCGGGAATATTGTAGAGGAAAATCCGGACTTTAAACATGCTGAGGGCAATTCCACAGCCCATATCAAGTCCAGCCTGGTAGGGGCCAGTGAGGTCCTTTTCATTGACCAGGGAAGGCTGGTTCTGGGGACCTGGCAGGGAATTTACTTTTGCGAATTTGACGGACCCAGGACTCGGAGGGTCTATGTAAAAGTAGTTCAAGGTTAGAATTTTATAGGAATAAAAAAGTGGTGGCCTAGAAGGAAATCTAGACCACCATTTTTAGTTGAAGATTTAAACTAACATGGCGCCGTCCATTTGGAGGATTTCTCCACTAATATAGGAAGCCTCGTCGCTGGCCAAGAAGGCATAGGCCTTGGCAATGTCTTCCGGTTCCCCAATCCGCCGGAGGGGAATCTTTTGAATAATAGGCTCCATCATTTCCTTGGGGACTTGCTTCATCATGTCCGTATTGGTGACGCCAGGAGCCACAGCATTGACCCGGATGTGGTCAGGGCCTAGTTCCCGGGCCAGGGAAATGGTGAGGCCGTTGACAGCAAACTTGGATGTGGGATAGGCCACGCCTGCAGGTTGGCCGTACTTGGAGACCATGGAAGAGGTGGAAATAATGGCTCCGCCGCCTTGTTTTTTCATGTGAGGAACCACAGCCAGAATGGGGTTAAAGACTCCCTTGACATTGAGGTCCAAGATTTTGGAGAATTTTTCCCCGTCATAGTCATAGATGGAAGTGTCATCGGCAACGCCGGCATTGTTGGCCAAAACGTCAATCCGCCCATATTTTTCCGCAATCCGGTCCATTTCTGCTTGAACAGAAGCTGGGTCCATTAAGTTGGGATAGGCACCTTCCACCTGGTCATACTTTTCTTGGAAGTCCTTGAGGGCCTTGTCTACCGTTTCCTTCCGAGATCCAAAGAAGATGACCTGGGCCCCTTCTTCTAGGAATTTTTCTACAATTGCGTGGCCGATTCCCCGGGTTCCACCAGTAACAACACAAACTTTATCTTTTAATCGCATTATTTTCCTCCTTGTTTAATAGGGTTCACATTTATATTCTATAGATACCTTAAAGAAAAGTTTTTAAACAAGAATTCTTTCTTGGCAAGACTCGATTTTCAAAAATTTCATGGCCCTCCAGGGTCAGGAGGTATTTTTTCATGGATAGGCCATAGGCATAGCCTCTAAGGTCGTGATTTTTGCCAATGATCCGGTGGCAGGGAATTAAAAGAGGAAGAGGATTTTTCCCCAGAGCCGTCCCTACGGCTTGAGCCGACATGGAGGGCTTTCTTAATTTTTCCCCTAGGATTTTGGCCAAGTCCCCGTAGGTCGTAAGGGCTCCGTAGGGGATATTTTTTGTTAAATCCCAGACAGCTTTTTGGAAGGGAGTCCCCTGGAGGTCCAGGGGAAGAGGTGGAAGGTCCGGACAAAGACCCTTAAAATAGGCAGAAAAATATTGGGACAGGGCTTTTTCCAGACCAGGGTCCAGGTCTTTTAAGTCTTGGAAACCAGGATTTTTTTCATGAAAATCTAGGGAAGAAAGGCCCCTGGGACTGGCCAGGACTTGGATAGGGCCTAGGGGCGAGGGATAGACGGCCTGAAAGAGGACGGGATTGGACATGGAAAAAACCTCCTTAAAATTCTTCCTTTTATTATATCACTTTATTGAGGAAAAGATGGAAAAGCCTTTTAGGACCAGGGAAAGAGGGGTAGATAAAGATTAAAGGAGGAGTTATGGAAATTTATGGAATCAAAGCCTATGAGGATAATTATATTTGGTGGATTGAAGAAGATAAAGAGCGAATCTTAGTGGACCCGGGAGAGCCTGGCCCCGTCCTTAAGGCTTTAAGGGACCGGGAAGACAAGGAGACAAAAATTTTATTGACCCACAGCCACCAGGACCATGTCGGAGGTGTACTGGACTTGAAAAAGGCCCTGGCAAGGGTCCGGGTCTATGGTCCGGAAGAAACGGCAGCTTACGCAGATGAGATTGTCAAAGAAGGGGACAGGATTCAAGCCCTGGACCGGGAAATATCCATCCTTTCCTGCCCAGGTCATACCAGGGGCCACCTAGTTTACCAGTTAGGAAGCCACCTTTTTGTAGGAGACGTCCTCTTTATGGCTGGTTGCGGCCGGGTCTTTACAGGAGATTATAGGGCCCAGTACCAGAGCCTGGAAAAATTAAAGAATCTGGCAGATGAAACTTTGGTCTACCCAGGCCATGAATACTCCCTGTCTAACTTGGTTTTTGCCCAGGAGCTGTTTCCGGAAAACCAAGACATTGCAGAAGCCTTGACAAGAGTTCGAAGCCAGAGAAAAGGGGGAGAAGGAACCCTGCCCACAAGTATTAGCCAGGAAAAGAAGATTAACCCCTTTTTCCTGGCCAGGACCTTGGAAGAGTTTACAGACTACCGGAAGTTAAAGGACCGGTCTTAAGGAAGTACTCTAGTCCTTTAGCAGGATTAAAATTTTAGATAAAAAATAAAAAGAAAAAGAGGGAGAGACAAGGGCATTTTATAAAAAGCCCTTGTTTTTTATAAAAAATGAAAAAGTTTTCTTGATTTTAAGTCGTTCTGGGGTATAATAAAGTTATAAGATCCTCTAGAATAAGATAGGAATGTAAACCTGGAGTAAAATAATTGAAAACGTTTGGTATTTTTAGTAATCTTTATCCTATCTGCTTTACAGGATCAAAAAAGAAGGGAGGTTCGATTTAAAAGACTTTTGGAAACAAGAGGAAGGTAAAATTTTCCTATGTAAGGAGGGAAAAAAATGAAATTAATTGATTTTTTAGTAAAAATATCTGACTGGTTCTGGGGACCACCACTATTAATTATCCTCGTTGGAGGAGGTCTCTACTTAAGTGCACGTTTAGGATTTTTCCAATTCCGTTATCTTGGATTTATTTTAAAACAAACTTTTGGGAACATGTTTAAAAAATCCGAAGGGGAAGGTACTGTATCCGCCTTCCAAGCAGCCACAGCGGCCCTGGCTTCCTCCATTGGGGGATCCAACATTGTAGGGGTTCCTGTAGCCATTGCCACAGGTGGTCCAGGTGCTGTATTCTGGATGTGGATTACAGCTCTTGTCGGTTGTGCCACCAAGTTTACAGAAATTTGTCTGGGGATTAAATACCGGGAAAAGAATGAAAAAGGAGAATATGTCGGCGGTGCTATGTACTACTTAAAACACTCTCCCCTTCCCTGGTTGGGCTCTCTATTCGCCTTTATGTTAATGGTTGAAATTGCTCCCTCTATCTCCACCCAATCTCTAACCTTTATCCAAAACTGTGAAAACTTAGGGATTAACAAGTATGTTGCCGTTATCGTATTTTTGGCTATTGTATCCCTAGTTGTATTTGGTGGGATTAAGAGAATTGCTTCCTTTACAGAAAAGCTCGTTCCCTTTATGGCCCTGGCCTATATTGTTGGTGGTCTTATTGTTATTATTGCCAACGCACAACATATTCCAGCCGCCTTTGGATCAATCTTTAAAAATGCCTTTACACCAACAGCTGCCATGGGTGGATTTGCTGGAGCTGGCGTTGCCGCTGGTATCCGGAATGGGATTGCCCGTGGATGTTATTCCAACGAAGCTGGGATGGGTACAGCAACCATTGCCCACTCCACAGCTACTGTAGAAATCCCAGCACAACAAGGGATTTGGGCTATTTTTGAAATTTTCTGTGATACAATTATCGTTTGTACAATTACAGCTCTTGTTGTTCTAGTATCTGAAGCATGGATTAAGATTCCAGCAGACCAATCAGCGATTATGCCGGCCGTGGCCTTTGAACACACCTTTGGTAAGGCCCTAGGAGGTGGGATTGTATCCATTGCCCTACTCCTCTTCGTTCTATCTACGGTTATTGTTATCATCTTCTTTGGTGAAAAACAAGCTGAATTCTTATTCGGCCACACTGCGTCCATTATCGTTCGTTGCATCTATATTGGTTTCATCGTTTTAGGCGTTGTATTAAACCTAGAAGTTCTTTACAAATTACTAGACTTCATGCTGGCCCTGGTTGTTATCCCCAATATGATCGGGATTATCCTGATGGCCAAGGAAGTTGTTGTTATGAAGAACGACCTCTTTACCAATCCAAAATACTATCCAAAAGCAAAAGCAAGAATCGAATAAAGATAAAACCCTTAAAGACAAGGCTGGAGACTCCTCCGGCCTTTCTTTTTTTGGAAAGATAAAAGAAAAAGCCATTCTATGGTATAATAGGTACATTCTTTTAGAAAGAGGTGACCTAATGGAAAAAAAGAAAAGTGGATTTTTCCATTCCCTATTATTTAAATTACTCCTAAGTATTGGCCTAGGAATTTTCCTAGGGCAATTTTTAAGTGCAGGCCTAGTTCAGGTGGTGGACGCCCTGAAAAAGATTATCGGGGACTTTATTGGCTACATGGTTCCCTTGATTATTCTGGGCTTTATTACCCCAGCCATTGTATCTCTCAAGGAATCGGCCGGGAAGATTCTCTCTGTGACCCTGGTTATTTGCTACCTGTCCTCCGTAGGAGCCGCCCTTTTTAGCTATTTTACAGGAAGAGCCATTATCCCCCAACTCCACATTCAATCGGCTGTGGCTGGAGGAAATACAATTCCAGAAGGGATCTTTAAACTAGAAATTGCCCCGATTATGCCTGTTATGACCGCCTTAATTACAGCCATCCTCTTTGGTGTGGCTGTCATTATGACCGAGTCCAAAACTTGGGAAAATTTGTTGAAAGAATTAAACAATATCGTCCTGGTCATTGTAGAAAAAGTAGTCATTAGCATTCTTCCCTTCTACATTGCCCTGACCTTTGCAGAACTTGCCTATGAAGGAGTTATTTTAAGCCAGTTCCCTGTCTTTATTAAGGTCATCGGCCTGGTCCTTGTGGGCCACTTTATTTGGATGACCCTTCTCTACAGTTTAGGGGGGCTTTTTGCCAAGGTTTCACCTAAGGAAGTCTTTAGATACTATCCTCCTGCCTATATGACCGCTGTAGGGACCATGTCTTCTGCCGCCACCATGCCTGTGGCCCTCCGGTGTGCTTCCAAGTCTAAGGTCCTAGACCCGAAAATTCGGGATTTTGTCATCCCCCTTTGCTCCAACACCCACCTTTGTGGGTCCGTTTTAACAGAAACTTTTTTCGTTCTTGTTGTGTCAAAAATACTCTATGGCGATTTCCCTCCTGCCCAGGCCATGATTCTTTTTATCTTTTTACTGGGAATTTTTGCCATTGCCGCTCCCGGCGTACCTGGAGGGACTGTAGTGGCCAGCCTCGGCTTAATCACTTCGGTCCTCCACTTTGACAACACCGGAACCGCCTTAATGTTGTCCATTTTTGCCCTCCAAGATAGCTTTGGAACCGCCTGCAATGTCACAGGAGACGGGGCCATTGCCCTCATGGTGACAGGAATCTTTAAGCGAGTTCCTGGACGAGATGGAAATCCGCCCTTAGATGAAGAATAAGACCGCCTATTCCTACGAAAATTAAGCTTCCTTCCCAAGGGTAGATTAAAAAATAGGAGGCCTTCAAGGGCAAATTGAAACTTCTAGGAATTTTGGTCAGTCTGTAAATTTCAATCCTATGCTGAAAAGATACGACTCGATGATCGTATCTTTTTTTCTACAAACTAGAAAATGTAAGGGCCTTGTCCTCTATGCTATAATTGAAGAACAAGAAACTGGCAAATTTTTCGAAAGGTGGACTTATGAAAAAGTTAAAATACATCCCGCTCCTTCTTTTTCTCTTGATTTTCCTACCCTTGGTCTACAACAAAGTCTTCCATACAAGTTACCAGGACCTATCTCCGAAAAACCAGGAACTTTTAAGAGATTACGATTATTTTTACAAGAAAAATCCTCACTTGTGGGAAGGCTATGCCTTACATGATAAAACCATTCTTTTAGTCGATGAAAATGCCTTCGGTCCCCTCTATATATTAAACCCTAAGGGAGATTTCAAGAGCCCTTGGGTCCGGGAGATTTTCCTTCCTAAGACCTTTCAAAGTAAAGTCTTTCGTCTAGCCTTGAGTCATCCGAAAAGGATTCAATATATTATTGGAAACTTTAACAGCAAGGATAAGACCTACCAGCTCCTAGGCCAGGACAATCTTTTTTATGTGAAAACCCATAAGGATTCTCTGGCACCTAGATACAAGTCCAGTCGTTTTATCCCCTTTCTTGCCCATGAAGCCTTTCACTACTATGTCCAAAAAGACTGGAAAGATGAAACTTTCCGGGGCCTTTCCTATTCCTGGAAAGAGTTACAACTTTTGGACAAGGAATACCAAATTTTAGATAAAATCAAGGAAGAAGTGGACAAGGAGGCAACAGACAAGATAATCTTAAAGACCCTTTTAAAAGACTACCTTGCCGTCATGGAAGAACGAAACAAAAAGACCGACCCGGAAAAATTACAGGCAGAACTCATAGAAGAAACCATTGAGGGCACAGCCCAGTATGTAGGAATCAAAGCCGCCAAAGCTACGGGCTATGACTTAGGCGTCCTCTACTTTGACAATACAAAAGACGTCCGCTTTTCAGATATCCTTCCCGCCCTGGAAGAAGGGAAAATTGACCAGTCCCTCCTTGGGTCCCATATAGTCTATGCCTCTGGCGCCCTTCTCTGCTTCGCGCTAGATCAGATGGAGATTCCCCATTGGCAACAGACCTTGATGGAAAAGAATAAAACAAAAAGCTACACCCTCTATGACTTGGTGAAAGACCAGGTCCAGTAAAATTGAATAGAGTCGTAAAAAGCCTCCCTTTCGGGGGCTTTTCATTTTGGGAAAACCCTTAAATCCATTGACGAAAAGAAAGTATAGGAATACAATAGATAATGAGAGATAGTATATTTTTTTGATTGTTTGTACGATGATGTTAAGGTCATGAAAGGAGAGAGGAATGAAGCGAGTACGCATTCTACTACTCTTTATCTTGTTTTTCCTGGTGGGGGGGGGTACTGCCTACGCCCAATCTGTAGAAGATAAGGCACCGGCAGACCAGCCTAAAATACAGCAAGAAGCGGTATCCACGCCTAGAGAAAATAAGATAGAGACCAGCCAGGCAAGGGATACGGCCACGAAGAAAGAAAGTGCAGAACCGGTCCAAGAAAAGTCTGGCCAGGAAGGTTTAGACTCAGAAAAAGGGATACCGGTTGCAGAAAAATCTGAAAAAGATAGTCTAAAAGAAAACGCGGCTGAAGTACCAGCTGAAAAAGATAGTCTGAAAGAGGAAACGACAGAACCAGCGGAAGCGAAAGAAGATGGTCCAAAAGAAGAAGCAGCTCAAGCACCAGCTGAAGAAGAGGCAATCCAAAAGAAAGATGGGGAAAATTCAACTTCAGAAGAAGTGAAGGATTCATCTGAAAAAGCTGACAAAGAAGATAAAGCTTCGAAAAGTGATGCTCAAGAAGCAGAAGAATTACAAACTAAGAAAGAAGCTCGTGAAGTCCTGGAAAAGGGGACCGTACTTAATCCACAAGCCTTAAAAGCTAGTGAAAGTGCAGATGGAACTGAGATAAACTATACTGAAGTGACAGTAAGCTCTTTTGAGGAATTAAAACAGAAGCTTGAAGATGCGAAAGACACGCCGACAAAAATTATTATAACAAAAAGCTTTGAGATCACTGAAACTTTAACCATCGAAAAGGATCAAAATATTATTTTGACTTCAAATGATGGTAAGAAAATGGATGACGATTGGGAGAAAATCAAACAACCCAAAGATTATGCAGATCAAGGTGAAGAAAAGCAAAGAGAAGTCATTGAGGAAGCCAGAAAACGTGGTAAAGAAGCTGAAACAAAGGCTGAAGAAAATATTAAGAAGACAGGTGCTGCAGACAGCTCAAAATGGAACTACATCTTTGAGGATAGCGATATCGTCCTTAAAAGAGCAGAGCATGATGAAAAGGGTAATCAATTCACAGGCAGCTTGTTTAACGTCTATGGGACCTTGACCCTTGGCGATAAAGACAACTCCATTAATTTTGACGGAAACAAAGAAGAAGTCACATCAAATCAAAAGGGATCCTTTTTTCACGTTTATGATGGAGGTAAGCTTACTCTAAACAATGGCGTTATTGCCAATGGAAAAAGTAAGGTAGATGGAACCGGTTCCGTATACCTCCAAAAAGGTGCCGAATTTACTATGAACGGCGGTCGTATTTCCTCCAATGAAGTGGAAAGTGCCCCGAAAGAGATTCCATTTACCACCGGAGGCGTATACGTAAATGGTGGTTCAAAATTTATTTTTAATAATGGGATGATTGACCATAACATAGGAACGTCCGCAGCTCTTTTTGTTGGCGATTTTTCTACCCAAGAAAAGGATAATTTATTTGAACATCCTGAGAGTGCCGCAATTGCAGAGATGAATGGCGGATACATCATAGGGAACCAGACGAATGGTTCTTTGAAATTTTCAGGAGGAGTAACTGTATTTAGTGGCGGTACATTTACTTTAAAGGACGGTATTATTGCCGACAACTCAAATTACGGAGGGCCTAATGATGGCGGCGCCGGTGCTGTGTATATCAGCGATGGATTTATATATGCTAATTCGAATGCAATAAGAGGTGAGTGGTCAAAAACCTATTCCAACTATAAGGATTACGTAGCAAAAAACAAAGCAGAAGCTAAGTTTAACGGCGGCTTGATTTACGATAACTATTCTTCATGGGCAGCCGGCGGTCTATTTATCGATTCCGAGTATGTTGGCTTAAATCGCGTGATGATCTTAGACAATCGTGCGACCAAATGGGGTGGAGGAATTTATTATTCTTTCCCGCCCAGAGTAAACAAGTTAGAACATTTGCTGGTAACCGAAAATGAGGTGAGTGCAGGCGCTGTTTCTCCTCAAGACGAATACTGGGGCGGTCCGTCGGCAGGAGGCGGATTATGGAATTGTCCTACAGGTTATGTCCATATCGGTGACGGTCATTCTCTCTATATTTACAACAATAAGGCGGCGCAGAAAGGTACCGATATCAGTTTTGCTAAAAGAGCAGAAAAATTTCTCCTTAATGGAGAAGACATCCACGATGATTTTTATGTTCATGTATCGCCTATTACGGAAAAAGGTAATATCATCAAATTTTTAAACGATGACGTGGAGAATAAAAAGTCTTTCCCCGGAGACATGTCTTATACGGACGAAGTAATGTATCTTCGTGCGATCTATTCCGATGAACTCATTAAAGAAGCCTGGTCAAATTCCAATGCTTTTATCTTGGGTAATCACGCATCATATGGTGGTGGAATCGGGTCCAATGCTAATGTCACGACGGGAGATAAGGGAAATATTGACTTTACCTTTAAGAAGAAATGGCACGAAGATATCGATAAAAAAGAATACGAAGATAGAGATCTTCATATAGATATTTTTATCGTTCCGAAGAATGTAGACGAGGTCTACGTTCGCAGCCAATATGGATATGATGAAGATTTGTTTAAGTATGGAGAAGTCATCTTAAATAAATACAATAACTGGCAAGCTCGTTTCTCCGAATGGAATAAGAGTGAAAATAAGAACTTGCCGGTTGCTGAAGATCACGGCCTGCCCTTTACCAACGAAGACCTTGCCAAGCGTGGACTGAAATATTTGATAATCGAGAGAGAAACAGGTTACGCAACGAATGTAGAGCAGAAAGAAAAAGGATCCTCTACGCAATATGGTAAGTTAACTATTACAAGAGAAAAAAGTAAAGATCTACCTGACTTTGACTATCGTGGTGAGTATGGAGCAGACTTTTACTTTTACGAACTTCATCCGGACGGAACGGCAACTTATATTGGAAAAAGCACAAGAATGGGGGACGATAAGTCCATCAACTCGGAATTTGTACATCCAATATTAAACAATGAATTTAAAAGTGCTGAATATTACGGAATAAATGGAGAAAAGCATAGATACCTCATTGAAAGAGGTGTTGAAGATTGGATAGATGATGCTTATCAGGGCTACCCAGAAAACTACAGTAAGTATGCAATCTTTATCGAAAGAGTAGATGGTGGAATCAAGTTTCATGTTCCCTATCTTTGGATACAAGCTTGGGATAATGTAGGTTACAGTGGACTAAATTTGGACCATAAAGAAAAAGGCGGGCCTCTTGTTGTCGAACCCTATGGCTATGAATTTACTATTAACAACAGTCCTTTTACCGAAGCTAAAATTAAAAAAACTTGGAAGATGCTGACTGAAGAAGAAATCCGACAAGCTCTTGGAGAATATGCAGATGAATTTGAAGTAAAGAACAGAGAAATTCCAGATTCTGTTACCTTCTATGTCTTAAAGAATGGTAAACGAATAGCTGTCGACTATAAGAGGGATAAAAATGGGAAAGTCTATCCTATCTATAAGACAGTTACTCTAACTAAGAAAGATGGCTGGAAAGGTGTCATCACAGAACTCGATCCCATTTTACTTGCCAAGGGTGCCTACGGAATTGAAGAAGAATTCTTGGAAGGTTTTAAATCATCCTATGAATTCAAGAAAATTTTAATGAATCCAGAGGATTTCAAGGATAATAATAAAAAAACACTTTCCAAGATCCAATTTAAGCTGGATTTGTTAACTGGCTATTATGATGAAGATGGAAATTACTTTGCACCTACACCTCTTGAAGGATTTATGGGGGATATTACTGTTAACTTTATCGTCGACGGTAAGTTGGTTGAAACAAAAATAATTGAGTACGACAACGATGAAGGCGACTGGTCCGACGGTGATGGTGTACGATTTGGCTATGATAAAGACAAGCAAATTATCATCGACGGAAAGGGACATCCGATTAAAGTTAAATACTATAACCTTATGAAGAACGACATCGGCTATAAAAATTTAAGTCTGGACCTATATTTAAGGAAGGATGAAAATGACATATACTCCCTGTATGTACCGAATGTTTTAGGTGAAGGAAGTTTTATTCGGATTTTTGATATCCTAGATGAAAATGATAAAATCATTCGAGATTTTAATCCTATAAATCAAACTGAACCTATTTACGAATATATCTTCGAAGTAACTAATGAAGAGTTGCCACCGGAAAAGCCTAAAGAACCACCAAAAAATCCACCCCATGAACCACCAGAAGAACCAGAGGAACCACCGGTTATTCCACCGGAAGAGCCGGAAGAACCTCCAGTGATTCCACCGGAAGTACCGGAAGAACCACCTGTGATACCAGAAAAACCACCAGTAACACCAAAGAAACCAGGTGGTGCACCTCAAACAGGCGTGGAATCTGTAGGGTCTTATATCCTATTAGCGATGACTTCTACCTTAGGTTTAGGCTATATGCGGAGGAAAAAACATTAATGGACGCAAAAGACTGCTGAGATTATCTCGGTAGTCTTTTTTGGAAAAATGGGAAAAGGAAAGCTTGTTTTTCTTGAACAAATTCTGTGAAGATGTTGACGAAAGGAAAGTATAGGAATACAATAGACAATAAGAGATAGTATACTTTTATGGTCTCTTATACGATATTGCAAAAAGGAAGAAAGGAGAGGACATGAAGCGAGTACGCGTCCTACTACTCTTTATCTTGTTTTTTCTGGTGGGGGGGGGTACAGCCTACGCCCAGTCTGTAGAAGATAAGGCACCGGCAGACCAGCCTAAAATACAGCAAGAAGCTGTATCCACGCCTAGAGAAAATAAGATAGAGACCAGCCAGGCAAGGGATACGGCTACGAAGAAAGAAAGTGCAGAACCGGTCCAAGAAAAGCCTGCCCTGGAAACAAAAGAACCAGGAGAAGACAAAGAGCAAGGAGAAGCTGCAGAAGTAAAAGAAGCAACGGGAGAAGAAGTCAAAACCCCAGAAGCAGAAAAAACAGAAGCAGAAAAAGAACCATCTCCTGAAGAACAACAAGCCCTTGATGAAGAAAAGCCCAAGGCAGAGCCATCAAAGGAGACTGTGAATCCTGAAGAAATAGAAAACCAGGACAAGGCCAAAGGAGAACCTAAAGAAGAAGCGAAAAAAGACGAAGTAAAAGTAGAAGAAGATGCAAAGGAAGCATCTCAAGAAGGAGAGGTTCTGGAAAAAGGAACCACTCTGGACCCCAAATCTTTAATGGCAAAGGCACCGGGGGTTGAAGGAACAGATCCCAATCGTGTAGAAGTAGATTCTTTTGAAAAATTAAGAGATGCCATTGCAAATGCAGAAGATGGCGTGGAAACGACAATTGTCGTAACTCAAGGCTTTGAAATTAGTGAAACCTTGACTATAGGTAAAGATAAAATAATCATCTTGACTTCAAATGATGGCAAGGAAATGGACAAAAAATGGGAGCCCATTGAACAACCAAAAGATTTTGCTGATGATGGCGAAGATAAACAAAGAGAGATTATTAAAGAAGGCAGACGTCGTGGTGACAAGGCTATAGATGACGCCAATAAGAAAATCACTGAAAAAGAAGGTGAATATTATTACACCTTTGAAGAAGGTGAAATTGTCCTCAAGAGGTTTGAATCATTTGCCGGCAGCCTATTTGAAGTAAAGGGATCTTTGACCCTTGGCGATGCAAATAACTCCATTAACTTTGACGGAAATAAGAAAAAAGTCAAAGCGGACAAAGCACATAACGGTTCTTTCTTTAATATAAATGGAGGAACATTGGTACTCAACAATGGGGTTATTGCCAATGGGGAAACTGGTGGAAATTATTACGATAGCCCGATAAGGGTTAGAGAAAACGGTACATTTATTATGAATGGCGGTCGGATAACTGCCAATAAAACAAAAGCAAACACTACCGTTCCATACAATGCCGGTGCTGTAGATGTTAGCCAAGGCGGTCACTTTATCATGAACAATGGTATGATTGACCACAACATCAGTGCGTCAGGTGCTGTATTTGTGGGAAACGACGGCTTGAATAATACAAAGATTCTGAATGAAGATGAAGATTTTGCTCTCTTTGATTTCAAGGGCGGCAGCATCGTAAGTAACAAGTCAAATGGTTATAATTTAGCCGGCGGTATTACTATATTCCCAACGGGTAAATTAAATATTACACACGGTATTGTTGCCAACAACTACGCTGGAAACAAGGCCGGGGGAATAATGGTTTCCGACCAATACGTTAATGGCTTTAGTAATAGCATTAATAACAGCTATTCAAATACGGTTGATAAACCTTATGAAGAATATGTTAAAATTAATAAGGCAGAAGCCAACTTTGACGGCGGTCTAATCTATAAAAATGAAACTGGTTATGCCGGAGGCGGAGTCTTTGTCGACAGCAACCATGTTCATTTTAACAAGACCATGATCTTGGACAACAAGGCAGCAAAATTCGGCGGCGGCGTTTATGTTGGATTCCCACCAAGAGTTCAAGAATTAGAAAATGTTTTAATTACTGAAAATGAAACTTATAAAAGTGGAATGATTAACACAAATGACGATGCTTGGGGCGGCCCCTTAGTTGGCGGCGGCATCTGGAACTGCCCGGACGGATATATTCACCTAGGCGACGGACATAGCGTTTATGTATTTAACAATAAGGGCGCTATGGGAGGCGCAGATTATGTGTTTGCCAAGAAAACATATAATTTTGAATTAAATGGTACAGATATTAGTGGTCAATTCTATACCTTTATTTCTCCTGTTACCAAAGATAAAAACATTATTAAATTCTTAAACGATAGCCGTAAGGGCACACTTTTACCCAACGGTATGTCTTACACGGATGGTTTCGTCTATCTAAAAGCTATCTATGACAAAGCGTTACAAGAAGAAGCCTGGGAAAATTCAGGAACATTTATCTTAGGTAACCAAGCTTCCTATGGTGCCGGTCTCGGTTCCGATGCTCCAATGAAGAGTACACAAGACATTGGCGACCTTGAATTTAAATTCAAAAAACAATGGGATGAAGAGATCAGTGAAGATGATTACCGTTGGAAAAATATCCACGCCGATATCTATATCGTTCCAAAAGATGTAGACGAAATCTATGTCAGAAGTCAATATGGATATGACAACCGCTTATTGAAGTATGGTGAAGTAATCTTAAACCATGATAACAATTGGGAAGCTACTTTTGGAAAATTCAAAAATGACAAGTATCCAAATTTACCAGCCTCTACTATGGATAAGGGACTTCCCTTTACAAAGGAAGAACTTGCAAAACGTGGTCTAAAATATCTGGTCATCGAAAGAGAAACTGGATATATTTCAGAAGTTGAGCAAGTAGAAAGCGGATCAAATAGCTTTTCATTTACTCTTAAGAACAGACCTTATACAGAAGCCAAGATTGAAAAGAAATGGAAGATGCTGACTGAAGAAGAAATCAGACAAGCTCTTGGCGAGTATGGGGAAGATGTAGAAGTGAAGAATAGAGAACTTCCAGACCAAGTGACCTTCTATGTCTTAAATGACGGAAAGAAAATTATCGTTGATTATAAGAGAGATAAGAATGGAAAAGTTTATCCCGTCTATAAGACTGTTACAGTTACCAAGAAAAACAACTGGAAGGGTGTTATTACAGAGCTGGATCCAAAATTGCTGGCTAAGGGAGCCTATGGCATTGAAGAAAAAGACCTTGATGGCTTTGAAATGACTTATGAAATCAAGAAAGTTCTTGTGAATGAAGATGAAATTAAAGCTTATGAAGAAAAACTTAAAGAAGGTAATCCAGTTCAGATTGAATTCTATTTCAGAAGGTTTTGGACGCATTATGCTGTAGATGATGTAAAGAGAGAAAACTCTATTTCAAATAATCCCTTTAAAGCTGAAAATGGGGATGTCACTTATAATTTGTATGTTGATGGTAAAAAGGTAGAATCAAAAACAGCAACTTGGCAACCCAAAGCAAACGGTAGTGGATTTTGGCTGGATGATGAAAATATTGTATTTGGTCAAGACCTGGACAACAAAATCGTCATTGATGGGAAGTGGAAACCGGTTAAGGTAGTCCATTATAATTTTGAAGGTGATGTATCCACTATAAAAAATCCTGAAATAAATATGTATTTAAAGAAGGATGAAAATGGCGTTTATTCCCTATATCTCCCATATATTCTCGAAAATGGGAAATATGTAGATCTCTTCTATTTGGAAGAAACAGTAGGAAATGGAAATGGAAGCTATGAGACAATTTATAATTTAAATCCAAATACGTTAGAGGAAGTACAACCAATTTACGAATATGTCTTCGTAGCGACCAATAAGGAACTTCCACCAGAAAAGCCGAAAGAACCACCCCACAATCCACCCCATGAACCACCAGAAGAACCTCCAGTGATTCCACCAGAAGAACCGGAAGAACCTCCAGTGATTCCACCGGAAGTACCGGAAGAACCACCTGTGATTCCAGAAAAACCACCAGTAACACCAAAGAAACCAGGCGGAGCACCTCAAACAGGTGTGGAATCTGTAGGGTCTTATATCCTATTAGCGATGACTTCTACTTTAGGTTTAGGCTATATGCGGAGGAAAAAACATTAATTTCCTTGATATAAAAGACTGCTGAGAAATTCTCAGTGGTCTTTTTTAGAGATAGGAAAAGCCCAGGAATATTCCTGGGCTTTTTTCTAATCTGGGTTTCAAGGCTAGATTTTGTTAAATGAACTTTTTATGCTTCTCTCTTTACTTCTGGATCAGAGCCTAGGCGGCTACCTACAAGTCCGAAGTAGGAGGAAAGAACCATAGCTAGAACAAGGCCGACAAAGGTCCATACAGAGGCTTTAGCTGTGGTTGTAGTGACTTCTTTTGCTCCTTCTCGCGTGTCTTCAATAGTTTCTTCAGCTTGGGCTTGGAGTTCTGTAAGTTTATCGGATGCTTGATTGATTTTTTCTTCAGCTTCCTTGGAGCTCTTTTCCAGGCCTGTGTAGATATTGTCTACTGCCTTGTCCGCTTCTTCTGGAGTCAGGTCAGAATTTTTTGCCAGGGCATTTTTAATGGCATCCCGGTCAGCGGCATTAGCAATGGTTTCTGCCCGTTTTTGTAGAGAATCTGTAGTATTTTGAATGATTTGTTCAGATTGGTCTGGGTTGACAGCAATATCTTTTGCAGCTTCCTTAATTTCATCTCCAGCAGCTTCTAATTGACCTTGGAGGTAGTTGGGTTGCAGTTCTTTTACGTCGGTGTCTTTTAATACTTCTTTAACATTTCCATCTAATTCTTCAGTATCAATATTTAAGTCTCCGACAATGGCATCGACACCAGATTTTGCAGCAGAACCTGCAGATTCAGCAACAGAACCTGCTCCACTAGCTACAGTTGAAGTGACGTTACCTACAGCTTTTCCTACACCAGAAATAGCAGAAATGCTGGCATAGGTTACTAAAACAAAGACTAAAAGAACAGAAGTAGCCCAAGTCACAAAACCGTGGAGTAGGCCAATTCTTTGGGAAGCAAGCCCAGAGACGAAGCCTCCGCAGATAGCAGAAAGAGCGAGAGTAATAACAGTCCAAATGGCAAGGCCTGTACCGACACCGGATAAGGGTGTTCTAGAAGTTGGGTCTAAAAGCCCAAAGCCTAGGGCAGATCCAATAAAAGATAGGGTAATAAAGACAGCCATAAAGGCGGCCAGGCCGGCGAAAATAGATCCCCAAGAAATATTTACTCCGGCATCTTCACTTTTTACGTAAGATACAAATCGTTTTTTCATTGTTTCCTCCTTAATTTGTTTTCATAACAAGAATTGTTATGTGAAATAATGTATAAATAAATCCTTCTTTTATTATCTACCCAGTTAAGGGGGAAAGTATTCAAAAAGAATAGACTTTTTTCTTCAGTATAGATAATATAAAAAATTTTATAGGGAAATATGAGGAGATTTCAAATTTTCTCTAAAAGTGGAGTTTATTAGGAGGGAGAGCATGAAAAAATTTAAAAAATTTTCAAAAGGTCTTGCATAAATATACCCATAGGGGTATAATAGACTTGTAAGTGATGAATGAACGTTCATATGAATAAAAAGGAATATTTAAGGAGGAAGAAAAATGGCAGTATCTTGTGGAGAAATGAAAAAAGGCGACGTATACAAGTGTCAAGATTGTGGTTTTGAAATTGAAGTGATTGCAGAATGTGACTGTGACAAGGACGAAGCTTGTCAACCAGGTCAAGACCATTGCTGCGAATTTACCTGCTGTGGTAAAGAAATGGTTCGTAAGTAAGTTTTCAATCAAAAGAGGGGCCTCCGGGCCTCTTTTTTGTTATAAGAAAATCCCCAGTTTTTGGACTGGGGATTTGTTCTAGTTTGGAAAAAAGTTTGTTTAAGCCTGGATTTTTTTCTTAGCACCAGGATAGTATTTTGGATTGGAAAAGTATTCATCTTTTAAGTCGACGGCTTCCTTACTCATCATTAAAATTCCAATCATATTGGGGATGACTACAAAGGCCAGCATCAGGTCTAGGAGGGAGTAAAGTTGTTCTAGGTTTAAAAGAACGCCTAGGATGATAAAGCCAATATAGACAAAGCGCATAATAATGGAGAAGGTGTGGCCGAAGAGGAATTCGGCTTGTTTTTCTCCAAAGAAGATGATGACAATAATGGTGGATAAAACAAACATCAAGAGGGCCAGGGAAACAAAGCCTCCACCAATGGTTTTGCCTAAAACTGTTTCAAAGGCATAGGCTGGCATAGTGGCGGCAAGTTTTGGATCAATATGGGTCCAGGCGCCAGATACTAAGACCACAAGGGCTGTGACGGTACAGACGATAATGGTATTGGCAAAAATTTCAAAGATGGCCCAAATCCCTTGTTGGGCAGGAATTTCTACAGAGGCGGAGGCGTGGGCTGTGGTTGCTGTCCCCATACCGGCTTCGTTGGAATAGCATCCCCGAGCAATCCCATTCCGGATGCCTTCGGCTAGGGTGGCGCCTAAAAATCCACCTGTAGCTGCAGTGGCGCTAAAGGCATTTTTAAAGATGGCTCCAAAGGCGGCGGGAACTTCACTGGCATGGGCAAAGATAACGATGAAGCCTCCAATAATATAGAGGGCTGCCATAAGGGGGACGAGTTTTTCTGTAAAAGAGGCAATTTTTTTAATGCCGCCAAAGACTACTAGGCAGACGACGACTAAAAGAGCCCCCAGGGAAATATATTTATTCAGGCCTAGGTTTTCACAGTTTTGGATAAAGGTAAGGGTTTGGGTGGAAATGGAGGGAGCGACTTCCACCATGAGCATAAAGGCAAAGAAGGTGCCTAGCCAGGGTAGGGGGGAATTTTTTAAGTAGTACATGGCCCCGCCAACATAGTCTCCGTCCTTATTCTTTTGCCGGTACTTAATTCCTAAAACAATTTCTGTAAACTTGGTGGCACAGCCGACAAGGGCGGTAATCCACATCCAAAAAATAGCTCCAGGTCCTCCTAGGGCAATGGCCACAGGAACCCCGACAATGGAAGAGCCTCCAATAGAGGAAGCTAGGGCTGTGGTGGCTGCCTGGAAGGCGGATACGGTTCCGTCTCCTTCAGCCTTTTGAAACATTTTTCCAAAGGTATTTTTTAAAATATGACCAAGATAGCGGAATTGGAAAAAGCCCAAACGGACGGTGAGGAAAAGTCCTCCTCCGACCAGGATGATTAAAAGGGGGTAGCCCCAGAGCCATTCGGAAATCGAAACAAGTGCGTTAATAAAATTCATGTCTTCTCCTTTAATGATATCAATCGGCGTCTACTCAGTGTCTATAAATAGGAAAATCCACCGCCGAAGCGGTGGACATTCATAGTTTTTAACCAAAAACTTCTGCAATCATGCAGCGGATGGAGCCCCCACCATAGTATTCAATGGTGTCAATGTTGACACAGACGATTTCTGTTGTTTCTTCAATTTTCTTGATTTGTTCGTCTGTTAGAGATTTGTAGGCTCTTTCGGAAATAGCAATAAAGTTCTTTCCATCGGATCCTCTTAATTCTAAGGTGTTTCCAGCACAGGCAGTGACTTGGTCAAAGTTTAATTCAATGATGTCATTGCCGCCTTCTTCTAATTTTTTACGAACTTTTTCCTTGTCGTCTCCTTGGATGGAGTCTAGGCAAATAATGGCTTTCTTTTCGCCAATGCCCATAAGGATGTTGGTGTGGTAGATTACGCCACCATCTTGTTTTGCAACAAAGGAAACAGGTTCGTGGCCAGTCGCCTTACAGAATTCTTCGAAAAGTTCCTTGTCAGCTCTTGGAGAAAGGGCACAGTAGGCAACCTTATTTTTCCGGTCAATAACCATGGCGCCTGTACCTTCTAAGATTTGATCTCTTTCCCGGTTGTGGGAGTAGTCAATCACCTTGAAGATTTTTTCATCCTTAGCAGCCTTGGAAGCAATTTCTTCTACAGTTTCACGGAATTTTACAATTTCTTCTTGACGGTTTTCAGCAAACATGGGATAAACAACCATGATGCCACCCTCATGGGTGGAAAACCAGTTGTTAGGGAAGATAGAGTCTGGTGTTGCTGGATCTGGTGTATCATCTAGGACGTTGACCTTTACTCCCTTAGCTTCTAGAGCTTTTACAACATTATTAAATTCTTCTAGGGCTTTTTCTTGAACTTGCTTAATGTCTGCGTCGTCGTTATTTTGGTAGGCGTTGTTTACAGCAGTTTCTGCGTTAAACATAAATTGGGCAGGCTTAATCATAACAACTTCGCTGGTGGTGTGCTTATACATGATTACTTTCCTCCTTGTTTTTATTTCAGTCTTCTACAAGTCTATTATACTATATTCTAAAAGAAATAGCTAGGGGAAAGTTAAAAATTTATCATATTAAATGAAAAATGTTCTCCCCATGAAAAAACCTCCGGAAAACCGGAGGTCAGTCTTAATTTATAGAAGCTTGGTAGATGTCTTCAATGGATTGACTCAAGGTTTTGGTAAATTCTTGGTCACTTTGGTCATTGGAGAGGCCTTCTGTCAGTCCCCTGGAGAAGGAGGCAATCATGCCTTGGTTCTTGGCCAGGAGGTCATTGGCTTCTTTTCTGGAGTAGCCACCAGAAAGGGCCACTAGGCGGAGGACTCTGGGATGGTCGCTTAAGTCCTTGTAGAGGTTGGCTTTACTGGGGATGGTGAGTTTTAACATGACTTCTTGGCCTTCTTCCAATTGGTCTAGGTGGGATTTAAGCTCATCATGTAAAAGGGCTTCACATTTTTCCTTGTCTGGAGAATCAATGGCCACTTCCGGTTCAACAATAGGAACTAGGTCCTTGGTCAGGATTTCTTTGGCCCAGGCAAATTGTTGGTTCACAACAGCTTGAATGCCTTCTTCATTGTAGGAATGGATGAGGCTCCGCATTTTGGTCCCGAAAATGTGATTTGCAAGGGCCTTGTCTAAAAGGTCGGAAAGGCCGGGGAAGGGTTTCATTTTTTGGACCCCATTTTCTTCTGTATCCAGGCCCTTGTCCACCTTTAAAATGGGGACAATGTGTTTTTCTTCCCAGAGGAAGGTTCCAGTCTTTTTTCCTTCAATAGAGGAATCCATGGTTTTTTCAAAGAGGATGGCAGCAAGGATCCGGTCCGATGTAAAGGCGGGATCTGTAATAATCCGGGCCCGCATTTGGTGGACCAGGTCAAACATTTCTTCTTCTGTCTTGTAGGCATCTTTTCCAATTCCATAGCGTTCCAAGGCCTTGGGCGTGGATCCACCACTTTGGTCCAGGGCGGCAACAAAGCCCTTGCCATGTTGGAGTTGTTCTTTCATTTCTTGGTTCATTGTCATATCCTTTCTTTTCTCTTTCTATCTACCTATATTTTACCCGAGATTGGGAAAAAAATCTAAAAATTTTAATAAGTGGAGATGTGGCCGTCGGTTCTTTTTTCTGTTCCCCCACAATAAATCCCCTGGTCATCCCGGAGGATGATTTGCCCCCGGCCCATGGCATAGGAATTTTCTGGATAAGAAACCTGGTGGTCTCTTTTCATTAAACCTTGGACAAGGACAGGATCAAAATCTTTTTCCACTTCCAAGTTTTTCCCGCCAATCCACTGCCAACGAGGCTTGTCCAAGGCGGCCTGGGGATTTAGGCCCTGGTCTAGGAGGTTGCTAATAACCTGGATATGGCCCTGGGGCTGCATAAAAGCTCCCATGACACCAAAAGTGCCCAAGGCCTTGCCTTCTTTCATAATAAAACCTGGAATAATGGTGTGGTAGGACCGCTTACAGGGGCCGATACAGTTGGGATGACCCTCAACTAAAGAAAAATTGGCCCCTCGGTTGTTATAGCTAATGGCATAGTCCGGGTGGACCAGGCCGGACCCAAAGCCGTCGTAGTTGGACTGGATAAGGGAGACCATATTTCCTTCCTGGTCAGCTGTGGTCAAGTAGACTGTGGAGGGTTCACTTTTGTAGGAAGAAAAGTCCCGGGCCTGGGATCCCAGGTTTTTTTCCTGGAGGCCTAGGAAGTGATCAGATAAAAGCTCTTCCATAGGCCAGCGCAGAAATCTGGGGTCACAGACATAGTCCCGGGCCAGGGTCATAGAAAGTTTTGTGGCTTCAATTTGCCTGTGGAGGAAATCTTCCCCATGACTGGGCGTGGAGGGACTTCTTTTCATAAGCCCTAAGGCCATGAGGACGGAAATTCCCTGGCCGTTAGGGGGCATTTCATAAATTTCATGGCCCCGGTAGGAAATGGAAATAGGGTCCACCCAGGAGGCTCGGTAGGAGGCAAAATCTTCAAAGTCTAAAAGCCCTCCCTGGGACTGGATGTAGGCAGCAGAGGCCCTGGCCCCTTCGCCCTCATAGAAAAAGCTCCGGCCGTCTTGGGCAATTTTTTCCAGGGTCTTAGCAAGGTTTGGGTTTTTAAAGACCTGGCCTGGCTTCGGCGCCTGTCCGTCTAGGCCAAAGGCCTGGTAGAGGGTATCAAAATTTTCGTCTAATTTTTGATATTTTTCAAATTCCAGGGCCCAGAGCTTGGCT
The DNA here is from genome assembly GCA_001299455.1 of Clostridiales bacterium SIT11. Lineage (GTDB taxonomy): Bacteria > Bacillota > Clostridia > Tissierellales > Peptoniphilaceae > Urinicoccus. Next base: position 1,161,243 of record CYUK01000003.1, read on the forward strand.
ACCACAGGAGAGACGGGATAGCCCTCCCTGGCATAGGCAATGGGGCCTTCAAATAAGGCTTCCCAGGGAAGACGGCCAAAGCGGTTTGCAAGTTGGATCCAACCATCCACGGCTCCGGGAACAGTGGTGGTCAAGGGGCCGAAGCTGGGCATTTCTTGGCCGAACCGGTCCCTGTAAAAGGCATAGGTGGCCTTTTTAGGCGAGGGGCCGGAAGCATTGATGCCAAAAAGCCTTCCCTGGTAGTAGACTATGGCAAAGAGGTCCGAACCCAAACCATTACAGGTGGGTTCCAGGACCGTCATGGCAATGGCCATGGAAACGGCGGCATCAATGGCGTTGCCTCCAGACCGTAAAATATCCAGGCCGATACTGGAGGTCAAGGGGTTGGAAGAGGCTGTCATGGCCTGGCCGTAAACAGGGGACCGGCGAGAGGGGTAGGGAAGCTTCAGGGAATCAAAAGTCATGATTTATTCTCCGCCCTTGGGATAAATAGACAGGCAGTGGTCCACAGCCTTGTGCCAGCGGCCTAGATAATCTTGGCGGCGGTTTTCTTCCATGGAAGGGGTAAACATCCGGTCTTCTTGCCAAATTGTCTTCACATGGTCCAAGTCTTTAAAGTAATGGAACCCCATGCCGGCAATGAGGAAGGCTCCGAGAGCGGTGGTTTCCGTACACTTGGGCCGGAGGACAGGAATATTTAAGAGGTCCGCTTGGACCTGCATGAGGAAGTTATTCCGGGAGGCTCCTCCGTCGACCTTTAAGACCTTTCTCTTGAGCCCGGAGTCCTTTTGCATGCTTTTGACCACGTCATAGGTTAAGGAGGCAATGGATTCCAAAGAGGCCCGGACTAGGTGGTTTTTATTGGCTCCCCGGCTTAAGCCTGTAATGGTCCCTTGGGCATAGGAATTCCAGTAGGGGGCGCCCAGGCCCGTAAAGGCAGGGACAATCATGACGCCGTTGGAATCTTCCACAGCCAGGGCCATTGCTTCTGTGTCGCTGGCTTTTTCAATAATCCCCAGCTGGTCTCGGAGCCACTGGATTAGAGATCCGGCGACGAAAATAGACCCTTCCAGGGCATAGGTCACCTGGTCGCCAATTTGCCAGGCCACAGAGGACAGGAGGCCGTTTTTACTTTGGATAGGGGTGTCTCCTGTATTCATAAGGACAAAGGCCCCGGTTCCATAGGTATTTTTGGCTTCTCCAGGGGCAAAGCAAGCTTGGCCAAAGAGGGCGGCTTGCTGGTCTCCCAGGACGCCTGTAATGGGAATGGACTGGCCTAGAAAGTTGGAGGAAGTTTCTCCGAAAAAGGAGGCCGAGGCTTGGACTTCAGGCAAAATTTCCCGGGGAATTTTTAAAAGGTCCAGGATTTCTTGGTCCCAATCCATGGTGTGGATGTTAAAGAGCATGGTCCGGCAGGCATTGGAGACGTCGGTTTTGTGGATTTTCCCGTCCGATAGTCGGTACATTAAATAGGAGTCCACTGTTCCAAAGGCCACCTGGCCTTTTTCTGCCTTGGCTCGGAGGCCAGGGACCGTGTCCAGGAGGTATTGGATTTTTGTGGCAGAAAAATAGGCATCCACAATGAGGCCGGTTTTTTCATGAAAAAAGTCCACATAGCCATCCTTTTTTAATTGATCGGCCAGGGGAGCCGTCCGCCGACACTGCCAGACTAGGGCATTGGCCAGGGGTTCCCCGGTCTTTCGGTCCCAGAGGATGGTGGTCTCCCTTTGGTTGGTAATCCCTAGACAGTGGATGTCCTTGGCTGTAATGGAAGACTGGGCCAGGGCTTCGGCTGCTACACCGGACATGGTGGAGTAAATATCAATGGGATTTTGTTCCACCCAACCTGGTTTTGGAAAGTATTGGGGAAATTCTCTCTGGGCCAGGGAGACAATTTCTCCCTTTTCATTGAAGATAAGGGCCCGGTTACTTGTAGTTCCTGCATCAAGGGCTAAAAAATAAGGCAAAGCAATCAATCCTTTCTTTAAGCTATTGTACCACAGACCTCAGCAAGAGGCAGAAGAAAATAAATACAGGATGGGGTATAGGTATAGATAGGTGTGGTTATCAATTAACTTAAAAGATTAAGTGAGGCAAAATACAAGATAAACGTTGAAAAATAGGCAAATAAATTTTAAATAAAAAATCTGTTTTTTTCTTTAAATAAAAATGATATATATTTATAAAATCTTCAGGTATAATAAGAGTTAGGTAAGAAAGGAGGCTAAACTTGCAAAATTTTGTACATAAAGGCTTAGAAATTTTGGTTGTCTTAATAGGAATTTCCATCATCAGCTTTGCCTTAGTTTATCTATCGCCAGGAGATCCGGCAGAAGTGATGTTGACCCAGTGTGGTGTCACCCCAACAGAGGAGCTTTTAGAAAAAACAAGGGCTGACTTGGGAGTTGACCGTCCTTTTGGAGAACAGTACCTGACTTGGTTGGGTAAAGTAGTAAAGGGAGATATGGGGGAATCCTATTCCACAAAAGTCCCTGTGGTGGATAAGTTAAAGACAAGCTTTGTTCCAACCTTAAAGCTTGCCCTAACCTCCCTGGTCATTATGATTCTTGTGTCAGTTCCCTTGGGAATTTTAGCTGCCATCTACCATGATTCTTGGCTAGACTTTTTAATTCGGGCGGGGTGTTTTCTAGGAAACTCGATTCCCAACTTTTGGATTGGGTTGGTATTTTTAAGTATTTTTGGAGTCCAGCTCCACTGGGTTCCTGTGGCAGGCGGGCAAGCCAACTTTAGGACAATGCTGCTTCCAGCCATTACCCTGGCCATTGCCATGGCATCAAAGTATACGCGACAAGTCCGATTGGCTTTTTTAAATGAAATGAATCAAGACTACGTTCAAGGGGCTAGGGTCCGTGGAATCGAAAAGAAGGATATCTTATTCCGCCATATTCTACCTAATGTCTTGGTCCCCCTGTTAACACTTTTAGGTCTATCTCTAGGGAGTTTACTTGGAGGGACAGCGGTTGTTGAAATTATTTACAACTATCCTGGCATGGGGCTGATGGCGGTTAAGGCCATTAGTGCTCAAGATTTCCCCTTGATTCAAGGATATGTCTTGTGGATTGCCCTCCTTTATATGGTGATTAACCTTTTAGTGGACCTATCTTATAGCTATCTTGATCCTAGAATATCCAAGGAGACAGACCAATGAAGATAAAAGTTTTTTTAAAAAACCACTGGCAAGTGGTCTTGTTTTCTAGCCTGGCCCTGGTCATTATTCTTGTAGGGATTTTTGCGCCCCAATTGGCCCCTAAGGATCCTTTTGCGGCCAATATGGTGGACAGTCTACACCCTCCGTCTGATACCTATCCCCTGGGCACAGATAAACTAGGAAGAGACCTTTTATCTAGGATTATTTATGCAACCCGGCTTTCCTTATTTATGGCCCTACTTTTAGTGGCCCTCATCTTTTTTATTGGAACGAGCTTGGGTGTTCTTGCAGGCTATTTTGGTGGCCTCTTGGATAAAGTTATTATGCGGCTTGCCGACATGATGATTTCTTTTCCAGGTTTGATCTTGGCCATTGCTATTGCAGGAATTCTAGGACCTAGCCATAAGAATGCAGTCTTGGCCATTACAGCCGTTTCTTGGCCCAAGTACGCTCGTTTTTCCCGGGCCTTGGTTTTGCAACTGAAAGACAGGGTTTTTGTTGAGGCCGCCCGGTTAAATGGGGGGAGTCCCCTACATATTCTCTGGGTCCATATCCTGCCGAATATGATTGAGGCCATGATTGTTACGGCGGCTACAGATATTGGAGCCATGATTTTAGAACTGTCTGCCCTGTCTTTTCTTGGTTTTGGTGCCCAGGCACCAAGGCCGGAATGGGGCGTTATGTTAAATGAAGGACGTCAATACTTAGCCAAGGCACCTTGGCTGATGTTGTACCCAGGAATAGCCATCCTGGTGGTCGTTGTTGTTTTTAACCTGTTAGGGGATGCCATTCGAGATGAATTGGACCCCTATCAAGAAAAGAATGGAGGAAGAGAAGGATATGATTTGTAAATTGAAAAGAAAAACGTTGTTAGGAATTTTTAGTCTGGCCCTTGTTTTGTGCCTAACAGCCTGTGGAGGAAGTGGAGACCAAGCTCCGGCTAATGGAGAATCAAAGGATAAGGCGGGCGACCTCACTGTAGGGGTCACTTCTTTTGCAGATACCTTAGAGCCCACAGAACAATATTTTTCCTGGGTAATCACCCGCTATGGAGTGGGAGAAACTTTAGTGAAATTTAGCGAAGAAGGGGAAGTCATTCCGGGTCTTGCCAAGTCTTGGTCTGTATCTGACGACCAAAAAACCTGGACTTTTGATTTAGAAGAGGGAGTGAAATTTTCCAATGGAAAGGCCATGGACGGCCAAGCTGTTAAGGCATCCATAGAAAGAACCTTCGAGCTTTCAGACCGGGCTAAGGAATTTTTTGACTATGAAAAAATTGAGGCAGATGGAAATAAGCTCATGATTACGACAAAAGAGCCTGTAGCGATGCTGCCGGGATCTTTAGCAGACCCCCTCTTTTTAATTGTAGATGCCAGCGCCAATACAGAAGAATTTGCCAGCAAGGGCCCCATCTGTACAGGTCCCTATAAGGTAGAATCCTTCTCTCCAGCCCAAGAAACCGTTGTGGTAGCCAATGAAAACTACCGGGGACAAGTTCCCTTGAATAAGGTAACCTTCCGTTGTATTGAAGACCAAGCGACTCGGTCTATGGCCCTTCAATCTGGGGAAATCCAAGTGGCCTACAACTTAAAGACAGAAAATCTGGCAGACTTCCAAGGGCATGAAAACATTGAAATACAAGAGTTAGATTCTTTAAGAACAACCATGGCCTTTATGAATGAAAACGGCCCACTAAAAGATAAGGCTCTACGCCAGGCTTTTATTCGCGGTCTTGACCGAAAGACTTACACAGAAAGTCTATTGGGAGGCGGAGCTTCACCAGGAAAAACGGTTATTCCACCAACACTAGACTTTGGATTTGATGAAATTAAAGACGAAAATGCCTATAATCCAGAAAGTGCAAAGGAAATTTTAAAACAAGCAGGCTATGTAGACAAGGATGGAGACGGTTTTGTTGAAAACAAAGACGGATCGAAATTGGAATTAAACTTTGTTATCTATACTTCCAGGGAAGAATTAGGAATCTATGCCCAAGCAGCCCAAACCAGTTTGAAAGAAATTGGATTAAAGGTCAACCTTGAAACAGTATCCTATGAAACCCTTCTAGACCGCCGAGATGCTGGTCAATATGACCTATTAATTTGGAATGTTCTTGTAGCCAATACAGGAGACCCAGAAAAATATTTACGGGAAAACTTCTATTCCAGTTCAAAATCCAACACCATGGCCTACAAAAATGAAAAAGTAGACCAAGACCTAGATGAGCTGGCAAAAACTTTTGATGAAGAAAAGAGAAAAGACCTGGTTATGGAAATACAAGATGAGATTATGAAAGATGCCGGCGTGGCTGTCTTCGGCTACGAAAAGACTCTCTTGTTCTACGACAAGTCTGTCCAAGGCCTGGAACTTTTCCCCATGGACTACTATTGGTTAACAGATCAAGTAAGCCTGGAAAAATAAAATGCTAGATGTAAAAGATATCACCATATCCTACCAAAAAAGACCTGTGGTCCAGAGCCTTAATTTTCACCTGGACCAAGGTCAGGTTTTAGGCCTGGTGGGAGAGTCTGGGTCTGGAAAATCCACAATAATCAAGGCAATTCTAGGTATTTTAGGGAGGTCTGGTCAGGTAGATAAGGGACAAATCCTCTACCAAGGAACCAATCTAACAACCCTATCTGAAAGGGACTATCGGAAAATTTATGGGAAAGAGATTGCTATGGTCTTTCAAGATGCCAAGGCCTCATTAAACCCTATTCGGACCATAGGCAGCCAGTTTATTGAATACCTCAAGAGCCATGAAAAGATTTCAGACCAGGAGGCTAGGAGCCAAGGAATCCAAGCTTTAAAGATGGTAGAATTAAAAGATCCGGAAGAAATTATGGATCAGTATCCATCCAGCCTGTCAGGAGGAATGGCCCAAAGGGTGGGGATAGCTTTAGCTCTGGCCCTGAAGCCAAAGCTGATTTTAGCAGACGAACCCACTTCAGCCCTAGATGTGACCAACCAGGCACAAATTGTCTTTGAACTGGAAAGGTTAAAGAAAAAAGAAAAATTAACCATGATTTTGGTCACCCACAACCTGGCTGTAGCCAGCTACCTATCAGACCAACTTCTGGTTCTTGAAAAGGGGAAGGTTGTAGACTATGGCCCTTGCCAGGAGGTTCTTAAAAACCCAAAGTCTAGCTATACCAAGGGTTTAATTCAAAACATTCCAAGCTTAGGAGAAGGCTAATATGGCTAAAATACTTTTAGAAACGAACGAGCTCCAAAAAGAATATCGGAAGAAAAGGCGGTCCTTATTAGCTGTGAACCATGTGGACCTGAAGGTGGAAGAAGGAAGGACCTTAGGGATTGTAGGAGAATCAGGGTCTGGAAAGTCCACCTTGGTCCGGATGATGGCTCAGTTGGAAAAGCCGACAAGTGGAGAAATCTACCTAGAGGGCAGGGCCTATAGCAGCTTGACCAAAAAGGACCAGTGGGAGAGCCGCCAAAAACTCCAAATGGTCTTCCAAAATCCTTCAGAATCTTTTAACCCCAAGATGCGGGTGAGGGACATAGTGACAGAAGTCTTGTCAAATTATGGGAAAATACGACGGGAAGAAAAGGAAACTAAGGCCAGAAGCTTACTGGAAATGGTGGAGCTGGACCCCAACTTCACCTCCCGCTACCCCCACCAACTCAGTGGAGGGCAAAGACAAAGGCTGTCCATAGCCCGGGCCCTATCCATTGAACCGAAAATATTACTCTGTGATGAGGCAACCTCTGCCCTGGATGTATCCAGTCAAGCAGCCATTATAGACCTTTTAAAGAAACTTCAAAAGAGAACAGGCGTAGCCATTGTCTTTATTTGCCACGACATGGCCCTGGTAGGGAATTTTGCCAATGACCTTGCAGTGATGTACCGGGGAAATCTTGTTGAGTATATGGAAGCCAGTAAACTAAAACAAGAGGCCATCCACCCATACACAAGAAAGCTCCTTGCCTCTATTTTTAGCCTGGACAAGGCTCCAGACGCAGACCAAGTGGAAGCTCCAATAAAAAATCCCCCTAGAGAGCTTGTGGAGAAAATTATTCAGGAAAACCAAATGGATTCAATTGATTCTCAGGCCTTTTTACAAAAAATAGGGCCCAAGCACTGGATAGCTTGTTCATAAAGAATGCTAAGAAAGTAGGAAAGATGAAGTATTTTGAGAAAAATAAGGGAAGCATAACAACAACAAGTTTAAAATACCCGGAATTAGACCCGGTGGACGCTGTTTTTTTTCAGGGGCAGGAGGATGGAAAAACCCTCTTGGTGTCTACAGGAGTCCATGGAGGAGAATATGTAGGCCCCCAGGCAGTGCGAGAAATTATTCAAGAATTGGACCCCAAGAAGATGAAGGGGAATGTTCTTTTTCTACCGCTGATAAACCGCTATGGTTTTTACCATGGCCTAAAAAGAATCTTTCCCCATGATAAAAAAAATTTAAATAATGCCTTTCCAGGCCATGAAGATGGAAGCTATACAGAAAGGCTGGCCCATAACCTAGCAGACCTCTACCAGGGGGCCGACTTTTTTATTGACCTCCACGGGGGAGACATTAACGAGTCCATGACCCCCCTGTGCTTCTATCCAAAGAACCCCAGCCAGGGCAATGAAGAAATAATAGCTCACGTTATAGGGTACCTTACCACAGGGTATGCCGTGGCTTCTCAAGCCAAGGACGGGTTTTACTCTTATGCCAACTTATGCGGACTGCCCTCCCTCCTCTTAGAAAGAGGTGGGGGAGGACGCTGGTCCAGGGAAGAAGTGGACGGCGTCAAGAAAAATATTCGGGAAGTCATGGATGCCTTAGAGATTTTACCCTATGAAAAAACTATCCACCCTCCAACCCGGATTCAAGAAGCCGTCTATGAGGTGTCCCCAGCCCATGGCTTTTGGTATGCTTATGTAAGGCCGGGAGAATTTATTCGTGAGGGCCAGACCTTGGGAAGGGTGGAGACCATGGGAGGTCACCTAGTGAAAAATTTTAAGGCAAAATTTGATGGGGTTTGCCTCTATCATACCCATGCGTTGGGAGTTCATACAGATGATGCCTTAATTGCTTATGGCAGACCATAAAAATAAAGAAGAGATCCAAGCACAAAGTGGCTTGGGTCTTTTTCTTTTATCCTGACAAGGGCTAACGGCGAGAGGGCACCTATGGTATAATACAAAAAGGTGATAAAATGATTTACTTTGACCATGCAGCAACAACTCCTCTGGATCCCAGGGTCCTGGAGGTCTATATAAAAACTTTGAAGGAAACTTATGGAAATCCTTCAGCCCTTCATCGTTTGGGAAAGAAAGCCAATGGCCTTTTAAGAGAGGCCCGGGAAACCCTGGCCCGGATTTATGGAGTGGACCCCCATGAAGTTTACTTTACTTCAGGAGCTACAGAATCCAATAACTGGGCCCTCATCAGCCAGGCAAGGGCCTATGGAAAGAGGGGAAAAGAGGAAATTCTCACATCCAGTCTGGAGCATCCGGCTGTGGAAAAGACCTTGGCCTACCTAGAAAAAGAAGGCTTTAGAATAGTTACAATTCCTCCAAGAGAGGGGAAAATCCACCTGGAAGACTTTGCTGAAAAAATTACAGATCAGACCGGGGGCCTGGTTTGCATGGCGGTCAACAATGAAACGGGGGATATTTTACCCCTTGAAGACTTAGGCAACCTAGCCAGAGACCATGGACTTTTTTTCCATGTAGATGGAGTCCAGGGCATGGCCTTAAAAGAGATAGATTTTAAGGAAATTTATTTTACCAGTTTAACCTGTTCTGGCCACAAGTATTATGGGCCCAAGGGCATGGGATTTTTACTGGCAAAAAACCTGGCCTATTCCCTAGAACCCTTCCACCATGGAGGGGGCCAGGAGTTTGGAAGGAGGCCGGGAACTGTAGATGTGCCGGGAGCTGTAGCCTTGGCCAAGGCCTTGAGTCTGGCCTATGAAGAGGAAGAAGAAAACCAGGAAAAAATGGAAGACCTAAAAAGCTACCTCCTGGAGGGCCTGGACAAGGCTGGCATTGCCTATGAAATCAATGGCCTAAGCGGCCAGAAATCTCCCAGGATTTGTAATCTTTGGCTCAAGGGACAAAAGGCCGACAAGGTCCTAATGGCCCTTGACCTAGAGGGAATTTGCCTGTCTGCTGGGTCCGCCTGTTCGGCAGGCACCCTCCAAGAAAGTCCTGTTTTAGCTTCCATTTATCCAGGGGAAGAAGACCGGCTCAAGGAGTCTGTCCGCCTTTCCTTTGGTCGGGAAAATACGAGAGAAGAAATTGATGAATTGATAGAAAGTTTGAGGAAAATATGCGGGTAATTCTAGGCATGAGTGGGGGCGTGGATTCCTCTGTAGCTGCCCATATTTTAAAGGAAGAAGGCTATGATGTGGTGGGCCTTTTTATGAAAAATTGGGACGACACAGATGAAAACGGAGCTTGTACGGCTACCCAGGACTATGAAGATGTAGCCAAGGTGGCAGACCAGCTGGGCATTCCCTACTACTCTGTAAATTTTGAAAAAGAATATTGGGACCGGGTCTTTTCCTATTTTTTAGAGGAATACAAGAAGGACCGGACCCCCAATCCAGATGTCTTATGTAACAAGGAAATTAAATTTAAGGCCTTTTTAGACAAGGCCATGGACCTAGGAGCAGACTATATTGCCATGGGCCACTATGCCCGGTCCAAGAGGACAGCAGACGGCAAGGTCCACCTCCTGCGAGGCAAGGACGACAATAAGGACCAAACCTACTTTTTGTCCCAGCTCTCCCAGGACCAATTGCAAAAGGCCCTCTTTCCCATAGGGGACCTGGATAAAAAGGAAGTCCGGCAAATTGCCAAGGACTTAAATCTGGCTACAGCTGGGAAGAAAGATTCCACAGGAATTTGCTTTATTGGAGAAAGAAACTTTAATGAATTTTTGTCCACCTACCTGCCCAACCAGCCAGGAAAGATGAAAACCCTAGATGGCCAGGTTATGGGAGACCACCAAGGTCTCATGTACTACACCATTGGCCAAAGACAGGGCCTTGGGATTGGTGGAGGAGGAAAAACTGGAGAACCCTGGTTTGTCATTGGCAAGGACTTAAAAACCAAGACACTTTATGTGGGCCAGGGGAAAAATAATCCCCATCTTTTTTCCGATGCCTGCGAGGCCAGCAGCCTGAACTTTATCCAGGGAACTCCACCAGGAGAATCCTTTGACTGCACGGTCAAGGTCCGCTACAGGCAAAAGGACATACCGGCCCATGTAGACTTAAAAGAAGACAAGGCTTGGATTTCCTTTAAAGAGCCGGTTCGAGGAGTGACCCCAGGCCAGGCTGTAGTCTTTTACCATGGAGAAGAATGCTTGGGAGGGGGCCTTATTGATGGAGCCTACTTTGAAGGAGAAAAAAGACAATACCAATAAAAAAGGCGGCCCGGGAGGTCGCCTTTTCTGGAATATGGACTTTAAGATTTAAAAATAAAATTTCCTGGCCTTAATAAAATCCTAAAAATTGGGTAAATATAGGGAAAAGTCTGGAGGAAGTGACCATGAAAGTTAGAAAAAAGAATCCCCAAGTACAAAAAGTAATGCGCCGGAGAAGGTGGGCCCTTTTTCTAGTTTTTGTCCTCTTTTCTGCCTTCCTCATCCACGGCCTCTGGCTGGCAAAAAACCGCCTTTTACATATTAAGCCCGACCAGGTGGAAAGTGTGGATCTCATGATTTTGCCAGATTCTCAAGTAGTGAACCTGGACAGGAAGGAGGACCTGGCCTGGATTATGAAAAAACTTCGGCCCATGACCGGCCAGCCCAAACCCCTTCAGGGGGCCGTCCAAAATAAGGTCTACTTTATTCATATGAACTTAAAGGGCCAGGACCCCATAGACTTGAGTAAAAGTGGAGACCAGGTGGCCATTGACGGCACCTGGTACAGGGTCAAAAGAGGAGATTTAAACCGGATTGATAAGATTTTTTCCGCCTATTTTGAAGACACAGATTCTTGGTAGAATTCATCAAAGATAGGGGCCTTTTTCAGGGCAGGATAGAGGAGAGAGGCCAAGACCGCACCGGCAACCCCTTGGATGATATTAGGAATAAAGCTTAAAATAGCTGTTGGGAAGTTGTAGAGGATGAGACCTTCTGCCAAGAGATAACCCAGGGCCATAATAAAACCACCAATTAGGGCACAAAGGCCAAAGTGGAGCTTGGTATTTCTCTTTAAGTAACCGCAGATAAAACCTTCCAGCCCCTTGACAACTAGGGTAATGGGGGCATAAAAGGTATAGCCTGTTAAAAGGTCAGCCAGGGCAGATCCCAAGCCCCCTACAAGACCTCCGGCCATCTTTCCCATTAAAAGACCGGCACACATTAAAACCGTGTCACCAATATTTAAGTAGCCCTTGGTGGCGGGAATGGGAATTTGAATTAACATGGTCGCAACCGTAGTCAGGGCAATGAACATGGCAAAAACAGTTACTTGCTTGGTTGATAACTTTTTCATAAAATCACCTATAGTCCTTTCTATTATCTTACCTATTATACAGGAATCTGGCCCCAATACCAGAGCCAACTTAGGACAATAATTTAGGACCAGTTTCTAAAGTCTTGTCCTCCCAGAGGGAACAGGCTATAATAGGAAAAGATAGAAAACACAAGGAGGAGACAATGAACCCGGAAAAAAATCCAGAATTGGCCATTATTGGCTGCCCCCTAGACATGGGGGCAAGTTTACGTGGAAGTCGCTTGGGACCGGAAGCCATTCGCTTGGCTGGACTGGAAAAGAGGCTTCGAAATATTGGTTACAAGGTCACCGACTATGGAGATGTCGAAGTGAAAAACACCTACATCCATGAGCGGGGAAAAAACAACCTAAACCACCTGGACTTGGTCAAGGAAGCCAATGAAAACTTATACGATAAGGTAGACCAGGCCTTGGACAAGAACCAATTTCCCCTAGTCCTGGGAGGAGACCACTCCATAGCCATTGGGTCCATTAAGGCCCTCTTAAACCACTATGAAGACCTGGGTGTCCTCTGGTTTGATGCTCACGGAGATATTAATACAGAAATGACCTCTCCTTCAGGGAATATCCATGGCATGCCTGTAGCCTCTCTCATGGGAGAAGGCTCTCCTATTTTACGGGGGATTGGCCAGGAAAAAAGATTTTTAAATAAGGGACAGATTGTCTACATCGGGTCCAGGGACTTGGACCTAGGAGAGAGAAAGATTATGAAGGACCTGGGAGTCAAGGTATTTACCATGCATGAAGTGGATGCCATGGGAATTCGGGGAGTCATGGAAGAAGCCTTAAACTACCTGGGACAAACTTGTAGTCATATCCACGTTTCCTTTGATATGGATGTTCTAGATCCGGAAGTGGCTCCGGGCACAGGGACCAAGGTTCCTGGCGGCATGGACTACAGGGAAGGCCATCTTTGCCTAGAATCTGTAGCCCAAACTGGCAAGCTGGTCTCCTGTGAATTTGTGGAAGTCAATCCCATCTTAGACCATGAAAATAAGACGGCCAAGGCGGCAGTGGCCCTGGCAGGGTCTCTTTTAGGGGAATGGTTAATTTAAAAAACTTGTAAGGTCTAGCTCTTAGCTAGGCCTTTTTTATGGAGAAAATAAGAAAATTTTAGTAAAATTAACAATTTCCTTCATATTAAACAGAGATATTTTGTAAAATATCTAGACCAAACTGGTATAGATGTGCTATGATAAGAATACTATAAAAAGCTATTAATAAATTGAAGCGTTATTGGAGAGGAGACTTTCGTGGTTCACATTGGGTTAGACGTTGGATCAACTACAGTAAAACTAGTTGCTCTGGATGAAGAAAAAAATACAATCTATGAAAGTTATCAAAGACACTATTCAGACATTCATAAAACAATGCGTGAAATTTTTGAAGACTGCAGGGAAATTTTACCTCCAGGAGATGTCACCGTTGCTGCCACAGGAAGTGGAGGCTTGTCTGTCCACAAGGACTTAGGCATTGCCTTTGTTCAAGAGGTCATGGCTGGAAAGGTGGCCATTGACGCCTTGATTCCAGAGACGGATGTGGCCATTGAACTGGGGGGAGAAGATTCCAAAATCACCTATCTAAAGGGCAGTATAGAGCAGAGGATGAATTCGATTTGTGCCGGAGGAACGGGGGCCTTTATTGACCAAATGGCCTCTCTTTTACAAACGGATGCAGGAGGGCTCAACACCTGGGCCCGGGACTATCAAAAGATTTATCCCATTGCCTCTCGCTGTGGCGTCTTTGCCAAGACAGACATTCAGGCCCTGGTCAACCAGGGCGCTTCCAAGGAGGATATTGCGGCTTCGGTCTTTCAATCTGTAGTCAACCAAACTATTTCCAACCTGGCCTGTGGCCGGCCCATCCGAGGAAAAATTGCCTTTCTTGGTGGTCCCTTAACCTTCCTAGACCAACTCCGCCAACGCTTTATTGAAAGCTTAAAGCTGACAGAAGAGGAAGTCATTGTCCCGGAAAGGGGAGAACTTTTTGTAGCCCGAGGAGCTGCCCTGGCCTCGATTAAAGAAGAGCCGATTTCTCTAGAGGACCTCTACTACCGGGTCCACCATCCTAGAAAGTCAGAAGACAGGGAAAAAGAAAGTCTGCCCCCCCTCTTTAAGTCCAGGGAAGAACTGGAAGCCTTCCGGGAAGACCACAAGTCGCGAGACTTAAAGGTCCGCCCCCTCAAGGGCTACCATGGAAAAATTTACCTGGGAATTGATTCCGGGTCCACCACCTCCAAGGTTCTGGCCCTCAGTGAAGACGGAGAAATTCTCTACCAGTTTTATGGGTCCAATGAAGGCCAGCCCTTGGAAATCGTAAGGGAAGAACTTTTAAAATTATACCGGGAAAAAGAAGACGACGCCCAGATTGCCGCCGCCGGTGTCACAGGCTATGGGGAGGACTTTTTAAAGGCCGCCTTTAACCTGGACCTAGGGGAAGTTGAAACCATTGCCCACTACCGGGCCGCCCAGTACTATGACCCGGAAGTGGACTTTATCCTGGACATTGGTGGCCAGGATATGAAGTCCATGAAAATTGAAAATGGGACAATTTCTTCCATCCTCTTAAATGAAGCCTGCTCTTCCGGCTGTGGGTCCTTTTTAGAGGCCTTTGCCCACACAGTTCAAATGACCCCCCAAGAGTTTGCAGAAAAAGCCCTCTTAGCCGACAATCCTGTAGACTTAGGGAGCCGGTGTACCGTCTTTATGAATTCCAATGTCAAGCAGGCCCAAAAGGAAGGGGCTGAAGTGGGGGATATTGCCGCCGGCCTTTCCTATTCCGTCATCCGGAATGCCATCCAAAAGGTCATTAAAATCCGAGACCCCAAAGATTTGGGCCAACATATTGTCGTCCAAGGGGGAACTTTTTATTCCGATGCTGTCCTCCGGGCCTTTGAAAGAATTTCTGGCGCCCAAGTGACAAGACCCTCCCTAAGTGGCCTAATGGGAGCCCTAGGCATGGCTTTAATTGCCCAAAGGTCGGGACTGGAAAAGTCAAAAATCTTAGATGAAGAGGCCTTGGAAAACTTTTCTTATACCTCCAAGACAGCCCACTGCGGCATGTGCTCAAACCAATGTAGCCTGTCTATTAATATTTTTAACAACGGCAAGCGGTATATTTCCGGCAACCGCTGTGAACGGGGAGCAGGAATTAAAACAGAAAAATCAACCCTTCCCAACCTCTATAGCTACAAGATGGACCGGCTCTTTGCCTATGAACCCCTAGAGGAAGACAAGGCCAGTCGAGGAAGCATGGGGATTCCCCGGGTTTTAAATATGTATGAAAACTATCCCTTCTGGTTTACCTTCTTTACAAATTTAGGCTACCGGGTGGTTCTCTCTCCCCGGACCAGTCGGAGCCTCTATGAAAAAGGGATTGAAACCATTCCGTCAGAAACGGCCTGCTATCCGGCAAAGCTGGTCCATGGCCATATTGAAGCCTTGATTGACCAAGGGGTAGACCAAATTTTTTATCCCAGTGTCCTCTATGAAGAACGGGAACACAAGGACGCCAGCAACCATTTAAATTGTCCTGTTGTGGCCGGCTATCCGGAAGTCATTAAAAACAATGTAGAAAATTTAAAGGAAAAGGGTCTGAAATTTTACCATCCCTTTGTCAGCCTGGACAATAAAAGGAGCCTGGAGAAGGTCTTGAAGGAAACTTTTCCGGACATTCCAGGCAAGGAGGTGGAAGAGGCTGTAAATAGGGCCTATGAAGAAAGAGACCATTATCATTTAGATGTCCGCCATGAAGCCCAAAAGGCCCTGGAAGAAATTGAAGAAAAGGGCCTCCAAGGGGTCGTCCTGGCTGGCCGGCCCTACCATGTGGATTCGGAAATTAACCATGGCATTGACCGGCTTTTGACCTCCCTGGGCCTAGCTGTCCTATCTGAAGACTCTGTGGCCCATAATGTGGAATTAGATGGCCCCCTCCGGGTCCTGGACCAATGGACCTACCACGGTCGCCTTTACCGGGCCGCCAAGTTTGTTGGAGAACACGACAACTTTCAAATGGTCCAATTAAATTCCTTTGGCTGCGGCCTGGATGCTGTGACTACAGACCAGGTCCAAGAATTTTTGGCTGACTACAAAAAAATTCACACCGTCATTAAAATTGATGAAGTCAACAACCTGGGGGCCATTAAAATTCGCCTCCGGTCCCTGATTGAGGCTGTGAAGGACCAAGAGGAAGCTATGGAGGGTGGAAAAGAGGAAGAAGACCAAAAATCCTATTCCTTTGAGCCCCTTCAATTTACCAAGGAGGATGCCAAAACCCATACCATCCTGGTTCCTCAAATGGCCCCCCTCCACTTTGCTATTTTAGAACCTAGCCTAAAGTCTCTGGGTTACAAGATTGAAGTCCTGGACCAGGTAAGTCCTCAAGCGGTCCAAGAAGGGCTTAAATATGTGAATAATGACGCCTGTTATCCTTCCATGTTTGTTGTAGGGCAATTTATGGAGGCTGTCAAGAGTGGCCGCTATGATCCGGATAAGTTAACCCTTCTCATGAGCCAAACAGGCGGGGTCTGCCGGGCTTCCAATTATGTAGGCTTTATCCGGAAGGCCTTAAAGGAAGCAGGCTACGGTCAAGTTCCTGTCTTGGCTGTGAGCTTTCAAGGGATTGAAAAACATCCTGGTTTTCACTTAAATTCAAAGACCCTCTTAAAAATTTTACCTGGAGCCCTAAAAGGAATGCTCTATGGAGATCTTTTAATGCGCCTATCCAATGCCACCAGACCCTATGAAGTGGAAAAGGGGAAGACAGACCAAGTCAAGGACGCCTGGGTCAAAAAATTACAGGCTGGAGGCCAGGGAGAAAGCAAGAAGGCCTTTAGGAAAACTGTCCGGGAAATGATTCAAGACTTTTCAGCCATTGAAACCCTGGACTTGGAAAAACCCAAGGTAGGGATTGTAGGGGAAATCCTGGTGAAATTCTTACCCCAGGCCAATAATTTTTTACAAGAAAAGTTGGAAAAGGAAGGGGCTGAAGTGGTGGTCCCGGACTTAATGGACTTTTTCCTCTACAGTTTTAAAAATACCAAGATTAAGGGAGACCAGCTGGGGAAAAGTAAAATTATCCCCATCTTCTCCGAATACACCATCCATAAAATTGAAGACTTGCGGGATATTATCCGGGAAGAGCTCAAGGGAACCCGGTATAATCCTCCCGTAAATATTGATGACCTGGTGGCCTATGCCCAAGATTTTGTCAGCCTCGGCCACCAATATGGGGAAGGCTGGCTCTTAACAGCGGAAATGGTGGAACTTATCCACGGGGGCGTGGAAAATATTGTCTGCGTCCAGCCCTTTGGGTGTTTGCCCAACCACATTACGGGCAAGGGGGTCATCAAGGCCATCCGGGAAAGCTACCCCCGGGCCAATATTATTCCCCTGGACTATGACGCCTCGGCATCTACAGTCAACCAGTTTAACCGAATCCAGCTTATGCTGGCCCAAGCAGAGAAAAATTTAAAGAGAGAAGCATAAAAAAAGACGGGGAATTTCCTCGTCTTTTTCTAGTCTATAAATCTTTTTTCAGAAAGACCTGGGCCAGCTCTCCCCGGGTCAAGGGGTCCTTGGGACGGAAGTGGTTGTCCAAGTCGCCCTTGAGGTAGCCCTCCAGGGTCATGACCCGGACGGCTTTTTCAGCCCAGGGGGAAATTTCTTTTTGGTCCTCGTAGGACTTGGCTTCCTTATCTTGGTGGATATTTCCCAAGTAATCGGTATAGCGGTAGAGGATAAGGGCAAATTCTTCCCGGCTGACGGTTTTATCAGGTTGAAAGTTTCCTTCCTCATCACCGGAGATAATATCTCCCTCATAGGCCCAGGTTAGAGCCTTTTCATACCAAGGATTCTTGGGAAGGTCTTTAAAGGGAAGGGGGTCTGTAGACTGGACTTGGCCCTTATTTTTTTGGAAGAGGGCCTGGACCAGCATGGCCCGGGATAGGCCTAAGTCCGGACCGAATTCCTTGGCGTTTAAGCCCTTGAGGCTACCCTCGTCATAGGCCTTGGCAATGGCCTTTTCCGCCCAGTGGCCCTTGGTATCCTGGAAAGGAGAGGAAATTTTTTCTTCTTGGCCAATGAGTTTTTTTAAGGAAGGAATCAAATTTTCCTTAGACCGGAGGACCCGGGTCTTGGGCCCTGACAGGGTATAGTAGTAGAAGCCGTCGGCCATGGGTTCTTCATCATAGAGGTAGAGGGTTTGGTCATCTTGGGCCGTCTTAAAGGTTAAAAGTAAAGATTCAGAAGAAGGAATGGAAGCTAGGGCTTCTCCAGGGTCTCTTTCCTCTAGGTTTTTCATAAGACCGGGAAGTTTAGATAATTCTTCAGGACTTGCCTGGTGAAATTTTTCGGTCTCACCAAAGTCGTCGGCCTTGTAAAAGTCCAGGCTGGAAAAGTTTAGGGCTTCTCCGCCCTTGATTTTAATGGAAAAGGTCTTGTCTTCCTTGGGCTTGGCACAGGCTGTCAGGGCCAGGGAAAAACAGAGGACAAGGGAGAGGAAAACAGGTAAAAATTTTTTCATGAGAGCCTCCTTTAAACAAAAGTTCAAATCTTAAGTTTATTATAGACCATGGAGGGGAAAATACAAGAAAAATAGAGACAAGTCCTCTTCAAATGGATAGGGAAGATTTTCCAAGGGCCGGTCTTCTTGTTGTCCCTCCTAATTCTTGCTATAATAGTAGTGTATACTCGTGGAAGGAGTGATTCAACATGGATACAGAGGTTCTTGTCTTAAAAGATCCGGAAGATCCAGAAATTATAGATAAGGCGGCTAAGGTCATTGCAAGGGGAGGTCTCGTTGCCTTTCCTACAGAGACGGTCTATGGCCTGGGAGCCAATGGCTTGGACGAAAGGGCCGTTGCTAAAATTTATGAGGCCAAGGGACGGCCCAACGACAATCCCATGATCCTCCATGTTTCCAGCCTGGAAATGTGTGAGCGACTGGTGAAAAATATTCCCAAGGAAGCCAAGGATTGTATGGATATGTTTTGGCCGGGACCCTTGACCATGATTTTTGAAAAAAAAGATTTGATTCCAGACCGGGTATCCGCTGGTCTTCCTACAGTGGCCATCCGGATGCCTTCAGACCGCTTTGCCCGGGGGATGATTGCAAAGGCGGACCTGCCCGTTGCCGCTCCTTCAGCCAATACCTCCGGCCGGCCCTCTCCCACCAAGGCCTCCCATGTTTTGGAGGACATGGCAGGAAAGATTGATTTAATTATTGATGGAGGGTCTACAGAAGTGGGAATTGAATCCACAGTTTTGGACATGACCGTCAAGCCTCCTATGCTCCTAAGACCAGGTGGCGTAACCCTGGAAGATTTAAAGGCTCTGTTAAAGGATGTAGATGTAGACCCCTCTCTTTTAGGAGGGGAGCCCAAGGAAGTCTTGCATCCCAAGAGTCCGGGGCAAAAGTATAAACACTATGCGCCCAAGGCAGACTGCCTTCTCTTTGGCGGAAACTTAAAGAATATAGCCAAGGAAGTGGACCGGCGAATTCGGGAAAATCCGGATAAAAAAATAGCCGTCCTGGCCACAGAAGAAACCATGGATTTTTACCAAGAAAAGCCCTATCTTCTGCTGAATATGGGGTCTAGGGACCACTTAGAAGAAGTGGCCCACAATATTTTCGATGACCTCCGCCACTGTGATGAAGAGGAAGTGGACCTCATTTTTGTGGAAGGTTTTGACTTTCAAGGCATGGGCCAGGGGATTATGAACCGGCTCTTAAAGGCCTGTGGGGGAAAGGTTGTACTGGGCCTATGAATATTTTATACCTGTGCACAGGAAATACCTGCCGGAGTCCTTTGGCAGAATACTTTTCCAAGAAGGCCTATCCCCACCACAATTTTCAATCGGCCGGTCTCTATCCTTCCTATGGGAAGATGTCTGAAAATTCGGAGAAGCTTTTGAAAGCAGAGGGAATTGTTCCCAGGAACTTTCAGTCCAAGGGGCTTAGTAAGGACCTAATCCAATGGGCAGACTACCTGGTTCCCATGGAAAGGTCCATGGAAGGGACCTTGAGGGACCTTGGAGGAAATAAGGTCTACACCTTTTGGGACCACGGAGGAACAGAAATTCCCGACCCCTATGGGGCGCCCTTTGTGGTTTACCAGGTGACCTACCAGGCTTTAAAGGAAAATATTAAGAAGATGATGGCAGATTTGGAGGGGTCAAGATGAAAATAGCTTGTGGAGCAGACCATGGAGGCGTAGACTTAAAGGACGCCTTAAAGGTCTACTTAGAAAAAAAAGGAATCGAAGTTGTAGATTTTGGAACGACGGGACATGAAAGTGTGGACTATCCAGAATATGGCCACAAGGTGGCCCAGGCTGTGGCTAAGAAAGAAGCCGACTACGGCCTTGTCTGCTGTGGGTCCGGCATTGGAATTTCTATTGCCGCCAATAAGGTCAAGGGCGTCCGCTGTGTAAGGGCCCATGACCCCTATTCTGCGGAAATGAGCCGCCGCCACAATAACTGCAATGTCATAGCCATGGGAGGTCGGTTTCTTGGCCTGGATATGGCGAAAAAGTGCCTAGATGTTTTTTTAGAGACAGAATTTGAAGGGGGCCGGCACAGTCGTCGTGTCGATGCCATTGAAGAATAAGGAGGCAAGTATGGGACAAGTACATGTAACAGATCATCCCCTCATCCAACATAAGTTAACTATTATGCGGAAAAAAGATACAACCAGTATGGAATTTCGGCAACTAGCGACAGAAATTTCCATCCTCATGGGCTATGAGGTCACCCGGGAGATGCCCACAGAAGAAGTGGAAATTGAAACACCCTTGGAGGTCACCAAGGGAGTGGAAATTTCGGGGAAAAAAGTCGTCCTGGTTCCCATTTTACGGGCCGGCCTAGGCATGGTCGATGGATTTTCTGAACTCATGCCAGGAGCCAGAGTAGGCCATATTGGCCTCTACCGGGACCCAGAAACCCTAAAGCCTGTAGAATACTACTGTAAAATGCCTGGCAGCCTAAAGGACCGGCAAGTGATTGTCCTGGACCCCATGCTGGCTACAGGTGGGTCCTTAACAGATGCCGTCAGCCTTTTAAAGGAAAGAGGAGCTGAACACATTCAAGCTGTCTGTATTATTGGGGCTCCAGAAGGGATTGAAGTTTTTAAAAAAGCCCATCCAGATGTAGACCTCTATATTGCCGCCATTGACCGGCAATTAAATGACCATGCCTATATCCTACCGGGCTTGGGAGATGCGGGAGACCGACTCTTCGGAACCAAGTAACGGCCTATGGATATGTATTTGATACAGGGCCTTCTTTTAACGGCTCTGATTAGTTTTATCCTGACCCCCCTTGTCCGGCGCTTGTGTATAAAAAAAGCCTGGATGGATGTTCCTAAGGACAATCGAAGGGTCCATAATAAACCCATACCCCGCCTGGGAGGCCTGGCTATTTTCGGGGCCTTCCTTCTGGGTATGCTGGTTTTCTGCCCAAAAAATAAGGAGAGTCTGGCCCTTCTTTTAGGGGCGACGGTAATTGTTATTTCAGGTTTTATTGATGACACAAGGGGTTTAAGTCCCAAAGGCAAGCTCCTCTTTCAAGGAGTGGCGGCCCTCTGCCTTATTTGGGGTGGGTCTAGTATTGAATTTTTTACCAACCCCCTTCCAGGCCATGAACTCATTTACTTAAAATACCTGGGCATTCCCCTGACGATTTTTTGGGTGGCAGGAGTTACCAATTCCATTAACTTAATTGATGGGCTGGATGGCTTGGCTGCCGGAGTGACAGTGATTTGTTCCATTTCCCTTTTATTTATTGCCCAGCGCTTTGACCAAAGACAGGTGGTCTTGGTTTCTGCACTTTTGGCAGGGTCCTGCCTTGGCTTTTTGTTCTTCAACTTTAACCCCGCTTCGATTTTTATGGGAGATACAGGGTCTCTTCTTTTGGGCTTTATCCTCTCCTATATTTCCATAGAAGGGGTCATGAAGTCGGCGGCAGCCATTGCCATCTTCCTGCCGGTCATTATCTTGGGCGTTCCTGTCTTTGACACCACCTTTGCCATGATGCGGAGGGCCATAGCAGGTAAGGGGATTATGGAGGCGGACAAGGGCCACCTCCACCACCGGCTTTTACGCCTGGGCCTGTCCCAAAGGGAAACAGTAGGAGTTCTCTATTTAATTTCTGGTATTTTTGGTCTTTTGGCCAATATTGTCAGCCGGCTAGAGGCCAAGGAGGCCTTAGTTGCCTGTCTTTTAATTGTGGCTGCGGTTTTTTTCCTGGCCACCTTGTTTGGAATGTTTCACAGTAAGGATGAATAGGGAGGGCATATGAAAGTTTTAATTGTATTTGGAACCCGTCCAGAGGCCATAAAAATGGCGCCAATTGTCAAGGAAATGGAAAAGGATCCAAATTTCCAACCCGTGGTAGCCGTAACAGGCCAGCACCGGCAAATGCTGGACCAGGTCCTGGAAATTTTTCAGATTGAACCGGACTATGACTTGGATATTTTTAAGCCGGGCCAAAGTTTAACCTATATTACATCTGGAGCTTTGGAAGGCCTGGAGGGGATTATTTCCATGGAAAACCCGGACTGTCTCTTGATTCAAGGGGACACCACTACGGTTTTTTCCGGCGCCCTGGCGGCCTTTTACCAACAGGTCCGCATAGGCCATGTGGAAGCAGGCTTAAGGACAGGAAACCTCTATTCTCCCTATCCGGAAGAGGCTAACCGCCGCTTGGTTTCTGTCTTGACCCACTGGCACTTTGCTCCTACAGAAAAAAACAGGGAAAACTTATTAAAAGAGGGCCACAGGGAGGAATCCATCTTCTTAACAGGAAACACCGTCATTGACGCCTTAAAGTATACTGTGGACCCAGACTACCAATTTGAGGAAGACCTCTTAAACCGTCTGGACTATGACAAGAAAAAGATTATCCTCTTAACCAGCCACCGGAGGGAAAACCTAGGAAAGCCCATGGAAGAAATTTTCTCTGCCGTCCGGGACCTGGTGGACCAAGATGAAGATGTGGAAGTGGTTTTTCCAAGACATAAAAATCCCCGGGTCCGGGAACTTTCAGACCCCTTCTTTAAGGGACACGACCGGATTCATTGCCTAGAACCCCTGGACTACCTTCCCTTTACCAACTTGATGAGCCGGTGTTATTTTGTTATTACAGACTCCGGAGGTATCCAAGAAGAAGCTCCGGCCCTGGGCAAGCCAGTCCTGGTTGTCCGGAGGGAAACAGAGCGGCCGGAAGGGATTGAAGCAGGAACGGCCAAGCTAGTGGGGACAGAAAAAGACCGAATTGTCGCTGCAGGCCGGGAATTACTTGAAAATCCTGAAGCCTATAAAAAAATGGCCCATGCCGTCAACCC
This sequence comes from Clostridiales bacterium SIT11, assembly GCA_001299455.1. Lineage (GTDB taxonomy): Bacteria > Bacillota > Clostridia > Tissierellales > Peptoniphilaceae > Urinicoccus. Next base: position 1,184,239 of record CYUK01000003.1, read on the forward strand.
CTATGGGGATGGCCATGCCGCCAAGAAAATTTGCCAGGCCCTCCTAAGGGGCTAGGCCAGCAGATACTGAAAAAGGAGGACTATGGAAAGGCTAGACAAATGGTTAGAAAAACATCCTAAAATAAAAACCTACTACCAAGGTCATGAAAGCTTTTGGAAGTACTTTGTCACGTCTTTTCTCTCCTTGGCCTTTGAAATTGGCCTGGTCTATGTCCTCTACACTTCTTTTGACCTTTCCCTAATCACCAGCAACCTGATTGGGATGACGGCAGACTTTCTCTTTACCTATTGGATGAGTCGGGTGGTTTTTAATTCAACCTATGATGTATTAGGCTTTTTAACCTATCTTGCCACCTCTATCCTGGGGCTTTTTCTCAACACCCTCATCCTAAAACTGGTCCACGACTATTTTTTCCGAGTCCTAGGAAAGAACCTGGCCTTTCTTGTAGGAAAATTTTTTGCTACAGGAATCCCCTTCTTTTTAAAATATTTTTTACGGAAGCACTACTTTGTCTGGAAAGAGGGAAACCGGACCAAGGAGGAAGATGATGACTAAACTACTTGCCTGGATAGACAAACTCTTAAGCCACTTTCCAAAAATCCACCAGGTCTACAAGAAATATCAAAGTTTCATCCTCTACTTTACAGCCTCCTGCCTGTCCTTGGTCCTGGACTTAGGTCTGGCCTACTTTCTCTATATTGGCCTAGGCATGAACTTGGTTTTAAGTAATACCCTAGGTTTGATTGCAGGTTTTCTCTTTACCTACTGGGTGAGCAAGTATATTTTCCATTCTGACCACGACCTGGAGGGGCTTTTTGTCTACCTGGGGACCTTTGCCATAGGAATTGTCCTGTCCAACCTGGTCCTGTATTTGTCCAACAACTACCTCATCCTAGTTTTAGAAAAGAAGTGGGCCTTTCTCTTGGCAAAAATTTTGTCCACGGTCCTGCCCTTTTTTACCAATTATTTTATTCGCAAGTACTTATTCTATGTAAAAGATCAGTGGAAGAAGAGGAGAAAATGAAGACATTAAGAGTGATGTTGCCCTGCTATAATGAAGAAAAGGACTTGGCCAAGCTATTGACCTCTTGGCTACTGGAAAGAGAAGACCTGGCCAAGGTAGGCTATGGGCTTAAGGTGACGGTCATTGATGATGCCAGTAAAGACCGGACGCCGGAGGTTGCCCGGGACTTTATGGCAAGAGAAGGAGAGGTTATAGGTCTTATTTCCCATGAAAAAAACCTCAACCTTGGAGGAGGGGTCAACACAGCCATAGAAGCCTTTAACCGGGACCAAAAACCGGGAGACCTCCTCTGTATTATGGATGGAGACAATACCCAGGACCCCAAGTACATCCACTCTATGGTGGAAAAAATAGAAGAAGGCTATGACGTCTGTATTGCCTCTCGCTACTGCAAGGGGTCCAAGGTAGAGGGAGTCCCCTCCCACAGGCTCTTTTTAAGTGATGGAGCCAAGGTTTACTACCAGCTGGTCTTGGGAATTCCAGGAGTTAAGGACTACACCTGCGGCTACCGGGTTTATACCTATGATATTATAAAAAAATGCCGGGAAGTTTACGGCCTCAGACCCATTAAAAACACCTCCTTTGCCTGTATGATGGAAGTTCTCTATCTTTTAAGCAAGCTAGGAGGCCGGATTGGTGAAGTCCCCTTTACCCTTCGCTATGACCACAAGGAGGGGGCCTCTAAGATGAACGTCTTTAAGACCATGAAGGACTCTCTTTTGACGGCCTTAAAAATTCGCTTCCGGTCCAGCAAAAAAAAGTCTTGACAGAAGGGGAAGAAAGCTGTATCATAGATATAAATTAATAAAAACTGCTGAAAAAAGTGTTGATTAGAAAATAGTAGCTAGTCACTTAGTTTTGTAGAGAGCCAAGGGGTGGTGAAACTTGGTAAACAGTGGTTAGTAAATGGGTCTATGAATGCGAGGCGAAATAAAAGTAGCTGAGACGGATCTCCCGTTATCGAGATAGGATATGTATGTATCCGAGAGAGTTTCTATATTTCTTTAGAAATATGGATAAATAGGATGGCACCGCGAATTTACCATTTGCTCCTAGTAGAGGGAGGCAAGTGGTTTTTTTAATTTAAACATCTTTTTTCGCACAGAAATGAAAAGGAGAAAAGTATGGAAACCAAAAGATTAAGTCAAGCAGCAGTTTTACTAGCCATTGGAACAATGTTACATTTTTTACCGGGATTTTTATTTGGCATGAAGCCGGACTTCCTCCTGGTCACTATGTTTATGGCCATTTACCTCAATAAGAAGCCAGGGGCTGTACTGGCCATTAGCCTGTGTGCCGGGGTTTTAGCTGCCCTGACCACCACCTTCCCTGGAGGACAAATTCCTTCACTGTTCGACAAAGTGATTTCAGGTTTTACCTTTTACCTCATGTGCCAGGCTCTAGGAAACTTAAATCCTGTCAAGGCCGGCCTCTTAACTGGAATTAATACAATTATTTCTGGAGTTGTCTTTTTAACATCGGCTCTTTTCCTGGCAGGCCTACCGAGTGGAGCCAGCCTATCGGCCCTAATTATAGCCATTGTCCTTCCAACAGCAGGGATTTCTTGCTTCTTTGGAGGAATCCTCTTTAAAGTATTGGAAAGTATGGGTCTAGCCAGGGCTTAAGAAAAAGGAATAAGACCTTGAAAAAGGCCTCTAAAGTGGACATAGCAAGGAATGAACCGGGTTATTCTTCTTTAGAGGTCTTTTTATGGAAAAAAGGAAAAGTAGAGTGTTCTAAGGCCTGAATATGTGGTACACTTGTAAAGATAAAAGAAGATAAGATCTTGTTTTGAGAGAGGAAAGCGATGATAGAAGTAAAAGAAGTTGATTTCACCTACCCCCACAGTGGCGACCAAGAGGCGGCAAAAACCATTGACCACTTGTCCTTTAAATTGGAAGAGGGGGAATTTTTAGCCATCCTAGGCCATAATGGGTCTGGAAAATCGACCCTGGCAAAATTATTAAATGGCCTTCTTTTGCCCAATGCAGGAGAAGTCCTAGTCCAAGGCAAGTCCACCTTAAATGAAGAAGATCTCTGGGAAATTCGGTCCAAGGCAGGCTTGGTTTTTCAAAATCCAGACAACCAAATTGTGGCCACCATGGTGGAAGAAGATGTGGCCTTTGGGGCGGAAAACCTGGGTCTTCCCAAGGAAGAACTTAGGGCCCGGGTAGACCAGGCTCTGGAAACTGTGGATATGCTGGACTATAAGAGGCAGGCCCCCCATCTCCTAAGTGGAGGCCAAAAACAACGGGTGGCCATTGCCGGCATCTTGGCCATGAATCCGGATATTATTATTTTTGATGAACCTACGGCTATGCTAGACCCCAAGGGGCGGCAGGAAGTTATAGAGACCATCCAAAAGCTACATGCCCAAAAAAAGACCATCCTCCTCATCACCCACTTTATGGATGAGGCGGCCCTGGCAGACCGGATTATTGTCCTGGAAAAGGGGAAAATTGCTCTAGATGGTGAACCTAGGGAGGTCTTTGCCAATGTAGCTAGAATGAAGGAAATCGGTCTGGATGTGCCCCAGGTGACAGAACTGGCCTATCGGTTAAAGGAAAAAGGCTACCCCATATCCAATAAAATCTTAGGGGTAAAGGAGTTTGTTGATCAACTATGTCCAATATCTTAGAAATAAAAAATGTATCCCACACCTATGGCCTGGGAACCCCCTTTGCCAAGGAGGCCCTAAGCCAGGTCAACCTCAATATTGAAGAGGGAGACTTTGTAGGCCTTGTGGGCCATACCGGGTCCGGGAAGTCCACCCTGGCCCAGTGCTTAAACGGGCTAATCATCCCTACAGAAGGAGATGTAGTGGTAGAAGGTGTTTCCTTAAAGGAAAGTAAGAACTTAAAGGAAATCCGTAAGAGAGTGGGAATGGTCTTCCAATATCCGGAATACCAGCTTTTTGAAGAAACTGTGGCCCGGGACATTGCCTTCGGCCCTAAAAACTTAGGCCTCAGCAAGGAAGAAGTGGAGGCCCGGGTGGACTTTGCCATGGACCTGGTTCAGTTAAATCGAGACTTAAAAGACCGGTCTCCCTTTGAACTTTCCGGAGGACAAAAAAGACGGGTGGCCATCGCAGGCATCCTTGCCATGAAACCCAAGGTCCTCATCCTGGATGAGCCGACAGCCGGCCTAGACCCCCATGGCCGGGATGAAATTTTAGGAGAAATAAAATCCCTCTATGACCAGGGAGGTCTGACGATTATTATGGTCAGCCATAGTATGGAAGAAGTGGCAAGGCTGACCAAGCGGATGATTGTCATGAACCACGGGAAAGTGGCCATGGACGGGACGCCTCGGGAACTCTTTCGCCAGGGAGATAAGCTTAAAGACTTGTCCCTGACAACGCCCCAGGTGACCAAGGTCATGGAAGAGCTGAAAAAGCGGGGGGCAGATGTGTCTACAGATGCCATTACCATTGATGAGGCCTATGAAGAATTGGTCCGTTATTTAGAAGGGGGCCACCATGCTTAAAGATATTACTATTGGACAATATTATCCGGCAGATACCCCGGTCCACCGCCTGGACCCCCGGGCCAAAATTCTCCTGGTTTTTTTCTATATTATTACCATCTTTGTCGTCCGGGACTATTATCCCTTTGCCCTCTTAGCCCTCTACCTACTTTTTGTTATTAAGGCGTCAAAACTTCCTCTTTCCATGCTCATAAGAGGCTTAAAGCCTTTAAGGTTGATTATTATCATTACCTTTGTCATCAACCTCTTTTTTACACCGGGAGAGACCATCTGGTCCTATGGCTTTTTAAGTATTGCCAGAGAAGGAATCCAACAGGCGGTCTTTATGGCCATTCGCCTTATTCTTTTGGTCCTGGGCACCAGCCTTTTGACCTTGACCACCTCTCCTATTGAATTGACCGACGGAATTGAAAAACTCCTAAGTCCCTTTAAGGCCATTGGCCTACCGGCCCATGAACTGGCCATGATGATGACCATTGCCCTGCGTTTTATCCCAACTCTTATTGATGAAACGGATAAGATTATGAAAGCTCAAATGGCCCGGGGAGCAGACTTTGAATCGGGCCGGGTCTTAAGCCGGGCAAAAAACCTGGTTCCCCTCCTGGTTCCTCTCTTTGTCAATGCCCTCCGCCGGGCAGAAGAATTGGCCAATGCCATGGAATCCAGGTGCTACCGAGGAGGAGAAGGACGGACCAAGCTCAACGAGTTGGAATTTCAAAAGAGTGACTTGTTTATCACCCTAGGAAATACCCTGGTCTTTGTCTGTATCTGCCTCACTCGTTTTATATCCCTATGAAAAATATTGCCTTAAAAGTGGCCTATGACGGGGTCAACTATCATGGCTACCAGGCCCAGCCAGGTCTAGTAACTGTTGAGGGAAGGTTACGTCAGGCCCTGAGAGACACCTTTCATGAGGAGGTAGACTTAGTTTCTGCCGGCAGGACGGACCGGGGAGTCCATGCCCTGGGCCAGGTGGTGAATATCAAGGTGGACAACCCCATTGACCTGGGCAACCTTCCTCGAGTTTTAAACTACCATTTACCAGAGGATATTTCTGTCCTAGGAGCCAAGGAAGTGGACTGGGACTTCCACGCCCGGTTTTCTGCCAAGGCCAAGCTCTACCGGTATATCATTTACAACGGCCGCTACAGAAACCCTCTCTACCACCAAAGGGCTTGTTTTGTCTATGACCCCTTGGATGAAAAAAAGATGGAAGAAGCCTTAAACTACCTGCCGGGCCTACGGGATTTTGGGGTCTTTATGGGCCGCCATGCCGTAGTCAAGGATACCTACCGCCAGCTCTACCAGGTAAATATTTTAAGGAAGAAGGACCAAATAGAAGTTTACTTTTATGGGAAGTCCTTTTTAAAAAATATGATCCGCCGGATTATGGGGACCTGTATTGAAGTGGGGCGGGGGTTAAAAGATCCCAGTTGCTTTAAAAAGGCCCTGGAAAGTCAAGACAAGGCCTATCTTGGACCGACAGCTCCAGCAGAGGGTCTCTACCTGATGCGGGTAGACTACTAGCTAGCCTAGGAGAAGATACTTCTTCCAGGCTATTTTTTTTGCAAAAAAGAAACAAAAGTTAGTAAAAGGCAAGAAAAGTATGACAAAGCATTTACATTTACCCTAGAAAGCTGGCGGTCTTTCCCAAGAAAAGTTATAATAAAAGAATACAAGGAGGTCGTTTATGAAGAAATTTAATTTTGCTTCTAAATATATACGGGACGGGAAAGTCAGCTTTCAAAGATTTCCTGTAGTCATGACTTTTGCCTGCCTTTTTGCCCTTGTAGCTGTCTATAGCAACCATCAAACACAAGATATTAAAAGCGTCTTACACCTGCCAACAAGTACGGCCCTAATGATGGTTCTGGTTTTGGGATTTTTCTTAGCCCTGGCCATTAATCTGGCCGATAGGAGCATCCATAAACTTTGGGTCAAAGCCAGTGGAAATGCCCGCTTTATTCTTTATATTTTAGGTCTAGGTATTTTAGTAGCTATGTACCTGACTCTTCGACCAATTGATCTGGAACAACAAACCAGGGGACTTATCTATACTTATAGTGGCATCTTACTGGCAACCATCGTGGCCTGTAGCTTTCTGGGAAGACTTTCCACCCAGGAGGATTTTGAAGCCTATGTAGCCGCCATTATCTACAGTGAAATCTTGGCCTTGATTTACACCATTGTCCTCTTTGGTGGCCTGGGAGCTGTACTTTTTGCCATTAACTATCTTTTGGGAATTCAAATTTCTTCCACCATCTATACAGACTTGTTTTTTATCCTCTTTGGTCCTGTCCAAGCGGGATTTTTTCTGGCAGCCTTTCCAGAAGATACAATGGTAAAGTCGGACAAGGACAAAACACCCTTTACTTTTATCTTAAAAAAGATTATCACCCCTGTCCTCTTAATCTACACAGGCATCCTCTACCTCTACTTTATTAAGATGTTTACCACAGGGGAAATTCCCTCCAACCTAATCCGCAACCTCTTTGTCTGGTATGGATTAGTTTCTGTCATCAGCCTCTTTTTCCATTCCAGGTATATGGATGAGAAAATAAGCCGATGGATGGTGACCTGGTATTCCCGCCTGGTCCTGCCCATTATTCTCGTCTACCTCTATGCACTCAACCTCCGTATCCAAGATGTAGGCATAACAGAGGCTCGCTACCTGGGTCTTGTCTTTGGAATCTATGTGGCCCTGAGCCTTATAGTTCTTGTCTGGCAAGAGGGAAGGGACAACCGGACTCTGGCCATAATTTTGGTCATCTTTCTCCTCCTGTCCTCTGTAGGGCCCCAAAGCATGACGGCTGTCAGCAAAAGATCTCAGGAAAAGCGGCTAGTAGGCTATCTTTTGAGTAACGATATGCTATCCCACGGTAAGATTGTTCCTAAGAAAAAACTCAAGGAAGAAGATAAGCGGGAAATAACATCAATCGTCAATTACCTAGCAACCCAGCATGATCCGGCGGAAGTCAAGTATTTGCCCAAGGACTTTACCATGGATCGCTTTGATCAACTTTTTGGTTTTCCACCAGAATATTACAATGGGACTGTGGCGACAGAAGAGGAAGCGTCCAGTCCAGGGATTGACTATTATTCTTCTGAATACCAAGAAGCTTTAGATATCCGAGGCTATGACAAGTACTATCTTTTAAACTTTTCCAATATTCCCGAGGGAGATAAGGAAAAACTTCGGTATTTTTCTATCACAGAAGACCAGGGAGACTTGGTCATTTCTAAGAAAGATGGAGACTTAGAAGTCCTCCGAATTCCTTTAAAGGAAATTTCCGGCAAGTACAAGGCCCTCACCAACGGAAGAAGCCTTCAAAACCCCAATGACTTTGCTTTTGAAGGAAAGACCAAGGACTTTGACTACCGGCTAGTGATTACCAGCTTGTCTGTAGACCAGGAAGAAAAAAATTACTATATTGAAATGGCCCTCTTAACTACGGAAAGAGACTGAGGATAAATGCCCCTGGAAGACCTGGAAAATCAGGTTTTTAGGGGCATTTTTATAGGGAAAAATCTTTTTTCAATAGAAGGCTGGAAGTCAAAAACTAGACGAAACTTGTCTGGAATAGAAGTTTTGTCTATAATAGACCAAGTAGACAGAAAAAGAGAAAAAGGAGGAGATTCATGGGAAGCCTTTCTTTAATTAAAAAAGTTCAACCCTATTTTAAACGATATCAGGGAATTCTTTACCTGGACCTATTTTGTGCAGGCTTAACCACCCTGTCTGAAATTGTCCTTCCCCTGATTTTACGCTATATAACCAATACCGGCATGACGAATTTAGATGCCTTGACCTGGGAGAAAATTCTCAGGCTGGGCCTAGTTTTTGTTGTGGTCAAGACCATTGAAGTGGTGGCCGGTTTTTACATGACCAGCATCGGCCATATTATGGGGGCAAAAATTGAAACGGACATGCGGCGGGACGTCTATGCCCACCTCCAGGGCCTCTCCTATCGATTTTATAATGAAACCAAGGTAGGCGTGCTCATGAGCCGGCTCACCAATGACCTCTTTGATATTACAGAATTTGCCCACCACTGCCCGGAAGAATACTTTATTGGGGGCCTGAAAATCCTGGTCTCCTTTATTATTTTAATGGGCATTAACCCCCTCTTGACCCTGGTCATCTACCTTTTAATTCCCCTAATGATTTTGACCGCCTCCAAGTACAATCGGAAGATGCGGAGGGCTCAAAAGGAACAGAGGGTCCATGTAGGAGACTTAAACTCCACCATTGAAGACTCTCTATCCGGGGTCCGAGTGGTCAAGTCCTTTGCTAATGAGGAAAAAGAGCTGGAAAAGTTCCAAAGGGAAAACCAAAAATTCCTGGGCATTAAAAAGACTTTTTACCGGTCCATGGCTGGCTTTAACACCATTACAAAAATTTTTGATGGCCTCATGTACCTGGTGGTTATTTTACTGGGCGGCTACCTCCTTATCCAAGGAGACCTGGAAGCCGGAGATTTAATTGCCTATGTTATGTATGTCAACACCCTCCTACTGACAGTCCGGCGGATTGTAGAATTTACGGAGCAATTCCAAAAGGGAATGACAGGGATTGAGCGGTTTGCTGAAATTATGGCTGAAGATGGGGAAATTCAAGACCCTGTCCATCCCAAGGCCTTTAAAAATATCCAGGGAGAAATTATTTTTGACAAGGTAGATTTTTCCTACAATGAAGAAGAAAAAATTCTGGACCATTTTAATTTAAGGGTCTCTCCAGGAGAAAACCTGGCCATTGTCGGTCCTTCTGGATCAGGAAAGACCACTATTTGCTCCTTGATTCCCCGCTTTTATGATGTGGATGAAGGGAGTATTTCCATTGACGGCATCAATATTAAGGACATCCGCCTGGCGGACTTGAGAAGGGAAATCGGCCTGGTCCAACAAGATGTTTATCTATTTTCCGGAACCGTCTATGAAAATATCCTCTATGGGGACCTAGAGGCCAGTCCGGAAGATGTTATCCAAGCAGCCAAACTAGCTGGGGCCCATGACTTTATCAAGGACCTGCCCCAGGGCTATGACACCTATGTAGGGGAAAGAGGCGTTATGCTCTCTGGAGGGCAAAAGCAGCGTCTGTCCATTGCCCGGGTCTTCTTAAAAGATCCCTCCATTTTAATTTTAGATGAGGCCACCTCGGCCCTGGACAATAAAAGTGAGCAAGTGATCCAGGAATCTCTGAAAGTCTTATCTGAAAACCGGACCACCATTACCATTGCCCACCGGTTGACCACCATCCAGGAGGCAGACCGCATCCTAGTCATGACAGACCAAGGAATCATTGAAGAAGGAAACCACCAAGAATTAATGGACTTAAGAGGAGAATATTACAGACTCTATACAAAAAATGGTCTGACAGGAGAAGACCTGGATTGGCTGGAAAATCCCTCTTTTTAGGACAGGAAAAAGCATACCCATGCCCCTATAAGTATAGTATATTGAAAAAATATCCTTTTTTATTCAAGATATTGCAAAATTCAAGACTTAGTAGTATAATAAGAATGCACTAATATGCAAGACCCCAGGCACGTCTTGTTTTATTTATACTATGTAAGGAGGAACGTATGCTTAAGAAAAAGAATTTTAAGAATCTTTGGTATCTCCCTCTCCTCGTTATGTATGTGGCTGTGATGAACACCCAAGAAGTTCAAGCCATGCATATTATGGAAGGATTTTTACCAAAAAAATGGGCACTCATTTGGTTTATTATTGCAGCACCTTTCGTTATTTATGGTTTAAAGGCCATCAGTAAAATTGGAAAAGAAAACAAGGACAACAAGTTATTGCTGGCCTTGGCAGGAGCCTTTGTCTTCCTACTCTCTTCCCTAAAACTTCCCTCTGTTACAGGATCTTGTTCACATCCAACAGGGGTAGGCCTTGGTACTGTTCTCTTTGGACCGGCACCAATGTTTGTTTTAGGAACCATTGTCTTGATTTTCCAAGCCCTACTTTTAGCTCATGGTGGCTTAACCACTCTTGGAGCCAATGCCTTTTCCATGGCTATAGCTGGACCTATCGTAGGTTATGCTGTTTATAAGGGACTGCGGAAGGCTGGAGTAAAAGACCTTGTTGCTGTATTTATTACAGCTACTGTAGCGGACTTATTTACCTATATTGTCACCAGCTTCCAACTAGGCCTTGCTTTCCCAGCAGGAAACATGATGGGTGAAGTGGCCAAATACCTAGGTATTTTTGCCATTACTCAAGTGCCGATTGCCATTATGGAAGGGATTTTAACAACTCTTATCTATGATAAGGTAAAAGAATACAACGGAAAGGGTGAAGTCATTGAAGAAGTCCACTAAAACATTATTAGTTATTTTAATGCTGGCTTTAATTATTGGGCCACTCTATGCAGTAAGTAATGGTGAATTTGGTGGGTCTGATGACGCCGCTGAAGGGCAAATCACCGAATCCAATCCAGATTATGAACCTTGGTTTGAACCCTTGATTGAACCAAAGTCTGGAGAAATTGAATCTCTCCTCTTTGCTTCTCAAGCAGCTATTGGAGCTATTATTATTGGCTACTACCTAGGCTATAACAAGGGTAAAAAAGATGCCACAAATTGACAGTTTAGCCTATAGTAATGGATTAACTTCATGTAATCCTTGGATTAAAGCGAGTATCGGCATAGGTATGCTGGTACTCGCTCTCATCATAGATTCCCTTTTATTTCACATCCTGGTTATTTGTGGATTTTTTTTCGTCCTGGTCTACTTTGCCAAGCTTCCAGCAGGGAGGATTTTAAAACTTTACACCCTGCCCTTTATCTTTTTAGCCATGTCCTTGTTGGCTATGATTTTAAGCTTTACAGCAAGTGGAGCGGACTATATTTTTTTCACCAAACCCTTTGTCCTAGGTGTGAACTATAGCTCTCTAGAGGTAGCTAAGAAGACTTTTTTCCGGTCTATGGCAGGGATTTCTGCCACCTATTTTATTGCCCTTTCGATTCCTATGAACCAGCTCATCTACCTTTTAAAGAAGAGCCATGTTCCTGATGAATTTATTGAACAGATGGTTTTAATCTACCGGTTTATTACCATCTTTTTTGAAGAGTTACGGACCTTGGAGCGGGGGTTAATTTTAAAGGGAGGCTATGGAAAGAAAAAAATGATGCTAAAATCTTCCTCTATTCTAGGGTCTGCCCTCTTTGAATCCATGATGAATTCCTTTGAGCGCTATAAGGTGGCCTTGGAATGTAAGTTATTTGATGGCAAATTTTATCTTTAAGGAGGGCCTATGTTAAAATTAGAGAATGTTTCATTTTCCTATCGGAAAGGGACTTCGGCTATAGAAAATATTTCCATTGATAGCTCCAAGGGGACCTGTATTGGCCTTTTAGGAGAAAATGGAGCTGGAAAGTCGACGATTTTCTTAAATATGCTGGGGATTTACAAGCCCAGTTCTGGCCAGGTGATCTATGAAGGAACTCCTCTTTCCTATAAGAAAAAAGACCTAAACCAATTTCGGCAAAAGGTGTCCATGGTCTTTCAAGACCCGGACCAACAAATTTTTTATTCCAATGTGGAAGATGACATTGCCTTTGCCTTAAAAAATATGGAACTTCCAGAAGAAGAAATCAAAAAAAGAGTCCAGGCTGCCATGGAAGAAGTAAATATCACCCACTTAAAAGACCGTCCGGTCCACTACCTGTCCTATGGGCAAAAAAAACGGGTGGCCATTGCCGGTATCCTGGCCATGGACTGTGATACCATTTTATTTGACGAGCCCACTGCCGGCCTAGATCCCTCCATGACAGAGGACATGAAGGTTCTTTTGAAAAAACTCGTGGACCAGGGGAAAAGGCTCATTGTCTCCTCCCATGATATGGACTTTATTTACGGAGTCTGTGATTATATCTATATAATCAGCCAGGGAAATATGGTTACTGAAGGAGACCTGGAAAATGTCTTTTTAAATGAAAAGGCCATTCAGGAAGCCCGGCTCATTCCACCGAGTCTAGTCCGGGCCCACCTCCATGGAGGCGTTCCTCTTTTTAGAAAAGAAGAAGATTTTTATCGCTACCTACAAAAGACTTGTAAGGAGATGTAAGAGACCTGCCTAGAAGGGCAGGCCTTTTGCGTCGAGGAGGGCTAGAAGGGCGTTCTGGCAAGATTTTTTATAGATGGGAAGAGTTAATATTATCTGATTTTCTATAAACAGGAGAAAATTTTCCTTCAATTACTGGCTAGGAACAGGAGAAAGGCCTAGAGGATTTTCTTAGAAAGTCTTGATGAAATCTTAAAACGTGGTATAATAAATAAGAGTTATGCGGCTGTAGTTCAATGGTAGAATATGAGCTTCCCAAGCTTAGGATGTGAGTTCGATTCTCATCAGCCGCTCCAAAAGAATGAAGAAAAATCGTGTTTAACCTAGAAAAAAGGTTGGACACGATTTTTTTATCTTTACATTCAATGTAAACACTTTCCTTTAAGGCTGGGGGATTTTTCCAGCTTTTCTTGTAAAGAAGAGGCCTTAAAGCCCAAAATTTCAAGCTTTCTCATCTTTTACAAAATCTTTACATATTCCAGGTTTTAGTCTTTACAATCAAAAGACTAAAATGTAGGTAAAGTTCAAAGATGTGAAAGGAGAACACAAAGAATGAAAAAAAGATTGTCTGCAATAATCCTAGCACTTGTTATGTTACTTGTTGCATGTGGTGGGGCTGGAGGAAACAATAAAAACACCTCCAATACAGGAAACAACAAGGAAGGAAATAACGCAACAGCTAGTGCTGAAAAAACTGAAGAATCTGTAGAAGGTTCCTTAACGGCTGCTGGTTCTTCTGCTCTTTTACCTCTAGTAGAAGACGCTGCTAAGTCCTTCCAAGAAAAGAACGATAAGGTATCTATTAGCGTTTCTGGTGGTGGGTCTGGAGCTGGCTTAAAGCAAGTTTCTGAAGGAGCAATTGACATTGGAAACTCTGACGTAGCTGCAGCTGAAAAGTTAGATGAAGCACAAGCAAAAGAATTAGTAGACCATAAGGTTTGTGTTATTACCATGGCTCCTGTTGTAAACAAAGCCGTTGCTGAAAAAGTAGATAACTTAACCAAAGACCAAATGATTGGTGTTTTTACTGGAAAAATCAAAAACTGGAAAGAAGTTGGCGGACCAGATGAAGAAATTGTTCCAATTTCTCGTCCTTCCACCAGTGGTACCAGAGCTTTATTTGAACAATATGCTCTAGATGGTCAAAAACAAATTGATGGATCTCTTGAAACAGATGACTCCGGTACTTTACTACAAACTGTAGCTGACACACCAGGAGCCATTGGCTACCTTGCTCTTTCTTACCTCCAAGAAGAAAATGAAAATGTAAAGGTTGTAAAATTAGATGGTGTTGAACCAAGTCTTGAAAATACCTACAACGGAAAATACCCAGTATGGGGTTATGAACACATGTACACTAAGGGTGAACCAAATGAAGTAGCAAAAGCCTTCCTTGACTATATTATGGGCGATGAATATGGTAAAAAGGTTGAAGAAATGGGCTACGGTGTTACTTCTAAGATGACCGTAGAACGGTAAGCCCAAATGGCATCTTATCAAGACGTGAATGCAAAAGTTGTAAGTGTAGAAAAGAAACAATACAGTCGTCTCACTGATAAGATCATCCGAGGTACGATTACGTGCCTCGGAATTGCCGTTGTAGGGCTAATGATTCTTATAAGTGTGTTTCTAGTCTACCGTGGATCTCAATTATTTACCCAATATGGCCATTCTCTGAGAGAATTTTTATTCTCCTCCGAATGGGCCCCCAATGACTCTGCCCAAGGGGGCGGCAAGGTTGGAGCCGCTGTTTACTTTTTTGGATCTCTTTTAACTTGTGGGATTGCCCTTTTAATTGCAGCTCCCTTTTCTGTAACTGTATCCATTTTTATTTCAGAATTAATCCCTAAAAAGACCAAACCCTTTTTTGAAATGTTGGTGGAAATTTTAGCTGGAGTCCCCAGTATTATTTATGGCTGGATGGGTTTAACTATTTTAGTTCCCTGGCTCAAGGAAATGAGCGGCCGGCCTCATGGCTTTTCTGTCCTAGCCGGGAGCTTAGTTTTAGCCCTGATGATTTTACCGACCATGGTGACTCTCTGTAAGGACAGTTACCGGTCCATTCCTACAGAACAAAGATTGGCTGCCTATGGTCTAGGGGCCACAAAATTTCAAATGATTAAGGACATTATTATTCCCACTGCCAAGGGAGGGATTTTTACCGCCTTCGTCTTAGGCCTATCCCGAGCCTTTGGGGAAGCCTTGGCCGTGGCCATGGTTATTGGGAAAACCAGAGGATTTCCTAAAGATCTCTTGTCCCCTACAAACAACCTAACAGCCTCTATTGCCTCTGATATGGGTGGGGCTATGGAAGGTGGAGAATATAATGCAGCCCTTTGGGCCATGGCTCTGAGCTTGTTCATTATTTCTCTAATTTTTGTCTTTATTATAGGAAAGCTAGGAAACAAAGGAGTTAAAAAGGCATGACAAATTCAAAAAGTGTAGATATGAATCAACTGAAAAGAGCCAAGTCTAAGGATAAACTTGCTAGAGGCTTATTTTCTGCCTTTGCCATCTTCTTCTTTGTCGTTGTAGGTTTCTTTGTCTTTTCTGTTATTTTTCGGGGCCTTAAAGACTGGAATCTCAGCTTTTTTGGTGGCCGTCGGGGCCTTTTGGGCGTTCTATGGAACACCATTTATCTTACAATCCTTTCTCTTTTAGTATCCGTGCCCCTAGGTATGGCCACAGGAATTTACCTGTCCTATTATGCGAAAACAAATTCTCCTTTAAATACAGCCCTTAGGGCAGGTTTAAGGACTCTATCAGGCCTTCCTTCCATTGTTGTCGGCTTATTTGGCTACCTGGTCTTTGTCCTCATGACAGAATCTCAATGGTCCATTTGGGCCGGGGCCTTGACAGTGTCTATTTTGAACATCCCCCTCATGGCCACCAGTACTGAAGAAGCCCTAGGAGAAATTGATGAATCCATTTATTTTGGAAGTATGGCCTTAGGAGCCACCAGGGAACAAACTCTAATCCATGTGCTCCTCCCCCAATGTATTCATAGGCTGGTCACAGGTGTGGTTTTATCGGCAGGCCGGGTCATTGCAGAAGCAGCTGCTTTAATGTATACAGCAGGAGCTACTTCAGATATCCAATTTTCCGGAGTTGACTTAAGTTCCCCCTTAAATGCCTTTAACCCTAACCGGCCTGGGAAAACTCTGGCCCTCCATATTTGGGGAGCCAGGACCCAAGCCCTCCACCCTACAGCTGCTCAAGAAGCCAATGTGGCTTCAGCCCTACTTTTAATCTTAGTTGTAGGTGTGACTTTAATTGCCTATTTTGTAAAAACTCATTGGAGTAAAAAACTGGAAGGAGGAAGCAACCAGTGAAATTTACAGTGAGAGATGTGGATCTTTACTACGGGAAAAACCAAGCCCTAAAAAAGGTCAACATGGACATTGAAGAAAATGAGGTGACGGCTTTAATCGGTCCTTCAGGCTGTGGAAAGTCCACCTTTTTAAAAATTTTAAACCGTCTTCATGACTTAAATCCCATAGTCCATATTGATGGGGAAATTAAGCTGGAAGATAAAAATATTTTAACTGAAATGGACCCTATTGAGGTCCGCCGTCGGGTGGGGATGGTTTTTCAACAGCCCAATCCTTTTGTGAAAACCATTTATAATAATGTGGCTTATGGCCTAAAAATTGCCGGCTTAAAAAACAAGGGCGAAATGGATGACCGGGTGAAAAAAGCCCTGGTGGATGCAGCCCTCTGGGATGAAGTCAAGGACCGTCTCCATACTTCTGCTGTAGACCTATCTGGGGGACAACAACAAAGGCTATGTATTGCCAGAACCCTGGCTCCAGGTCCTGAAGTAATTTTAATGGATGAACCGACATCAGCCCTGGACCCTATTTCTACAGCAAAAATTGAAGACCTTTGCCAAAGTCTTAAAGAGCACTACACCATCGTCATTGTCACCCACAACATGCAACAAGCCCTCCGGGTTAGCGACAAGACAGCCTTCTTTTTACTGGGAGAAGTTATTGAAATGAATGAAACTCAAGAACTTTTCCAAAATCCAAAAGAAGCGGAAACGTCCAAGTACATTACAGGGAGGTTTGGATGATGCGTGATCGTTTTATTGATGACTTAAATCGCTTGGAAACTTTAAATTTTGACATGTTCCGCATGGGGGAACAATCTCTTTCTCTTTTATGTCAGCTCTTGACCAACAGAGATGCCTCCTTGGACAATAAAATTGCAGCCTATGAAGGGGCAATGGATGAAAAAAAGCGACAAATTGAATCTTTAGCCCTGGCCTTGATTTTAAGAGAACAACCTGTAGCCCAAGACCTGGCCCTTATTACCAGCTCCATGGGAGTTGTTGTGGACTTGGAACGGATTTCTGACCAGGCAAGAGACATTGCAGAATTAATGGCTGTGCCCAAACAATTGGAAAATAGGGCAGTAGACCACCTGGCCAACCTGGCAGACCATGCCTTTAAAATGTATAAGCTGGCTAGAAAGTCCTATGTAGAGCGGAGCAAGTGTGCAGAAATTTTAGAGGAAATGGACGACAGTTTGGACCACGGCTTTGAACAAATTAAAGAGTTCTTCCAAAAAGATCCAACCCCTCAAGATTTGGACCTATTATTGGTGGCTCAATATTTGGAAAGAATTGGAGACCACTGTGTAAATATCGGGGAATGGGTAGACCAATTTATCATATAAGATCCTTTAGCTTGTGATATAATACGTCTATAGAAACCGAGGTGATTCCATGATATATGTAGTTGAAGATGATAGTAGCATCCGAGAATTAATTTTATATGCCCTAGAGGGACAAAATTATGAGGCCCGGGGCTTTGAAAAACCATCGGATTTTTGGGAAGCCATGGAGGAGAAAAAACCCCAGCTCATCCTTTTGGATATTATGTTGCCAGAACAAGATGGGATGGAGATTTTAAAGGCCCTCCGCCTCCACAGTGAGACAAAAGACCTGCCGGTGATTATGCTCACGGCCAAGGATTCCGAATACGACATGGTCACTGGCCTGGACCAAGGGGCGGATGATTATATGACTAAGCCCTTCCGGATGATGGAGCTCCTGTCTAGAATAGGAGCCGTCCTCCGCCGGGCCGGGACCAAGGGAGACTCCTTCTTGACCCTAGGAAAGCTCCAGGTGGACAAGTCTCGCCACCTAGCCAGCGTGGAAGACAAAGAACTGGACTTAACTCCTAAGGAATTTGATATTTTATGGATTTTAATGTCCCGTCCAGGCTATGTTTTTTCAAGAGAAACCCTCTTTCAACGGATTTGGGGAACAGACTTTGCCGGAGAAAGTCGGACCCTGGATGTCCATATGGGGTCTCTCCGGCAAAAGCTGGGATCAGAGAAGCACCACATCCAAACAGTTCGTGGCCTAGGGTATAAAATGGTATGAAGGGGAAACTGCAAAAAAGAATTTTTGGGTCCATGCTCAAGGTCACAGGTTTGGTCCTGGCCTTTATCCTTCTTTTATTTGGAATCATTGCCTACCAGTCCTATACCCATAGGGTCCAGGATGACCTCTATGACCAGGCCCTCTACCTGTCTTACACCATTGATGGGTCAAAGACAGGAGGCCTTGATAAACTCCCCCCATTGAAGGACCGGGTCACCTTGCTAACCAAGGAAGGTGACGTCCTCTATGATAGCCAGGTGGATTCTGAGAAGTTAAAAAGCCACAAGGATCGGCCAGAATTTAAGGAGGCCTTAAAGTCTGGCTTTGGTTTTGAAAAAAGGTATTCTATCACCTTAAATGAGCAAACCCTAAATTACGCCCTACAGCTACAAGATGGTCGGGTTCTTCGCCTGTCCAAGACGGTATCCACTCTTATTAACCCCTTAATCCAGGGACTGATTCCTCTTTTAATTACGATTTTTTTTCTGGTTCTTTTTGTTAGCTACGCAGCCAAGAGGATTTCCAGGCAAATTGTGGACCCCATTAACCACATTGACCTGGACCATCCCACAGATCTAGCCCTCTATGAAGAAATCCGTCCCCTGGTCCAAAGAATATCTATGCAAAATAGGGCCCTGGAACGGACTTTGAAACGGGAACGAGAGCGGCAAAATGAATTTCAATGGATGGTCAACCATATGAGTGAGGGCCTGATTTTGGTGGACAACCATGAACGGGTCATGATTTTTAATAATTCAGCCCTCTACCTCCTGGCGGCCCATAAAATTCGCAGGGGAGAACACTACAAAAACCTCCGGGTTAACATGAGCCTAGAAGAGGATATTAAAAAAGGCCTCAAGGGCCAAAGAATTCGCCGGATTTTTAAAAGAGACAAGGCGGCCTATGAAATCAATATCCATCCTGTAGAGCAAAAAGGCCAAGTCAAGGGCGTTGTTCTCCTGGTCTTGGATGTGACAGAGCGAGAAGAAATGGAACAATACCGGCGGGAATTTACAGCCAATGTCAGCCATGAATTAAAGACCCCCCTCACCTCTATTATGGGTTTTGGGGAACTCTTAAGCCAGGGCATGATTCGGTGTGATGATATTAAGGATGTTGGCAGCCGGGTCCAATCAGAAGCGGAGCGCCTCATGGCCCTGGTCCAAGACCTCTTAAAATTAGCCCAATTAGAAGAAGGAGGGCCCAGCTCTAAAAAGGGCCGGTTTTCTCCTAAGGCTGTGATTCGTCGAGTCCTAGATGACCTGGGGCCTATAGCCAAGAAGAAGGATATCCACCTGATTTATTCAGGGGAATCTGGCGACCTCTTGGGCCAGGAAAAATTATTTTATGAAATTGTCTATAACCTAGTGGACAATGCCATTAAATACACCCAAAAGCCGGGGCAAGTGGAAATTTTATTGGAAGAAAACATCAATAACATCCTCCTCTCTGTCCGAGATGAGGGACCTGGAATTGATGACGATGACCTTCCTAGGGTCTTTGAGCGGTTTTACCGGGCAGACAAGTCCCATTCTTCCCAAGTCCAGGGAACGGGTCTTGGCCTATCTATTGTAAAACACGCAGTAAAGGTCTTTGAAGGAACCATTGACGTGGCTTCTAGCTCCAAGGGGACCACCTTTAAAATGGAATTTCCTAAGAATTAAATAAAAGATGTAGTCCTCCTTGTATCTGTGGTATGATAGATTTATACAGAAAACAAGGAGGCTTTTTTCTGAACCTGGCCTGAATAAAAGGGCCTTAAATCTTAAAAAAGATAGAATAAAAAAAGAGGAGGGCCAGGAAAGAGCTTGAATAGAGAACTTTAGGGGGAAAAGATGAAAGAATTGTCGATTAAACGGGCAAAACTACCTGTCCGTCTTATTTTTTTTAGTGTACTTGTAAATGTAGCAGCCTACTTTGTCCGGATTTTATACTATCCGGCGGCGGCACTTTTAATTGGAGCGGTCATTTCCTATATTAATTCCTGTAAGTGCCCCTACTGCAGGGGAGGCCTTAAAGTAGCCAAACTACCGGATATAGGAGAAACCTATAGCTGCCCCCACTGTGACAATAAAATAAAGATTGTAGAATAAAAGAGACTCTTGACACCCTTTTTGGGCCGGAAGACCGGGCCCTTGGGAAACTTTATCCTTATGGTATGGTATAATAGTAAGGAAAAGGAGGACCTATGCCAGCGAAGATTTTAATTGTAGATGACGAAGAAGCCATAGGAGAAATTATCTCCTATAATTTGGAAAAAGAAGGTTATGAAGCCGCCATCGCCTATGATGGCTATACTTGTTTGGACAAATTAAAAGAGGACTCCTTTGACTTGGTCCTCTTAGATGTAATGATGCCAAAGCTCAACGGTTTTGAAACCCTGGAAAAAATCCGAAAAGACAGCCGGATTCCCGTAATTATGTTGACGGCCAAGGAAGAAGAAGCGGATAAAATCCTAGGACTGGAACTAGGCGCCGATGACTATGTCCTCAAGCCCTTTTCCATGCGGGAACTCATTGCCCGGGTCAAGGCTAATTTACGGCGGTCCACCTATGAAGCCGACAGCAAGGACGACGGCAAACTGATCCAGCATGGAGACATTCAAATAGACCTGGGCAAGTATGAAGTGACCAAAAGAGGGAAGATTGTGGACCTGACCCTCCGGGAGTTTGAGCTCTTGAAATTTTTAGCCCAAACACCGGACCAAGTTTATTCCCGGGAGGAGCTCCTGGAAAAAGTCTGGGACTATGAATACTATGGAGATATCCGGACGGTAGATGTTACTGTTCGAAGGCTCCGGGAAAAAATTGAAGATGAAGACGGAGACTTCCAGTATATTTTAACTAAACGGGGCGTAGGCTACTATTTCGGAGGATGAGATGTTATCCAGTTTTAAGGCAAGATTTATCTTTATCTATCTGATTCTCATCTTAATTTGTATGTCCATTGTAGGCTCTTTCTTGATTAATCGCTTGGAAGAAAGTCAAATGAAGACCATAGAAACTGAGATGAATGAAACAGTGGATTCCATGGTGGCTTCAGCCAATTACCTGAAGAACCGTCCCTGGGAAAAAGAGGACCAGGCCCTGCAAAATACCCTAGATGGCTGGCGACTTTCCTCCAGCGAATCCATGTATGTCCTGTCCAAGGATGAAGTGCCTAAGATTTTGGCCGCCTCTGTAAATTCCAAGGAGCAAATTAAGGGGAAAAATGCCCTGGCCCAAAGGGACTTAAATCCGGATATTATCCTGAATGCCCGGAAGGGCCAGGTGGCTACAGTCATTCTAGAAAACAACAGCCATATTCCCATCCGCCACTTGGCCAAGCCGGTGTTTTCTCCTGATGGACAAGTCCAGGGGATTTTTTACATGCAAACTAGCTTGGAACCGGTCTATGGCGTCATCCAGGACACCAAGACCCTCCTGACCTATGCCACAGTTCTAGGTCTTTTTATTACTACAATTTTAGGCTTTTTTATTGCCAATTCTGTGACAGAACCTGTCCGGGAAATTACCTCCAAGGCCAAGGAAATGGCGGAAGGAAATTTTGACCAAAAGGTGGAAGTCAAGAGTAAGGATGAAATCGGCCAAATGGCCTCCATGTTTAACTATCTGACAGGAGAGTTAAAGGAGACTATTAACAAGATGGATATTGAACGGTCCAAGCTGGACACCATCTTCCACTACATGGCGGAAGGGGTCATTGCCATTGACCGGAAAAATTATTTAATCCATATCAACCCCATAGCCAAGGGGATTTTAAACCTGGAAGAAGATGTCTATGAGGGCAAGGTTCCCATGGACCTAGCTAGCTTAAACCTAAGGTATATTAATTATTATGCCCCCAGCAGCCTTTCTGGAGAGGCCCAGCTGGACCGGGGCAACCACTTTTACAATATGAAGTATGCCCCCTATAGAAATGAGCTGGGAGAAAATTCCGGCCTTATTGTGGTTTTCCAAGACATTACCAAGGAACATCAACTGGATGAAATGCGGAAGGAATTTGTGGCCAATGTGAGCCATGAGTTAAAGACGCCCTTAACCAGTATTAAATCCTATACAGAAACCTTAATGGACCCGGACTTAAATGCTCCTGTCCGCCTCCGGTTTTTAAAGGTCATTGAAAGAGAATCTGACCGGATGGCTTCCCTGGTCCGGGACCTTTTACAATTGTCCAATATTGACAACCATTCCCTAAAGCTACAAATGGAAAACTTGGATACCTATGGCCTGGTGGATGGCGTTCTAGAAGGTCTCCGGCCCCTTTTAGAGGAAAAGCACCAAAGATTATTTTTAAATATTGCCCCAGATATTGCCCCTATTTTTGGAGATAGCCATGGAATCCAAAGGATTTTAAATAATATTATCTCCAATGCCATTAAGTACACAGAAGATGGGGGAGAGATTACCATTGAAGCCAAAAACTGGGGCCCCCGAGTCCAGGTCCAAGTCAAGGATACAGGCCTTGGAATTCCTGCCAAGGATATGGACCGGATTTTTGAACGCTTTTACCGGGTGGAAAAGGGACGGAGCCGGCGGATGGGAGGCACAGGTTTGGGCCTATCCATTGCCAAGGAATTAATGGAATCCATGGGAGGGCGGATTGACCTTTCCTCAACCCTAGGCAAGGGAACGACGGTCACCCTCCTCTTTAAAGGAGGAGAAAACCTTGAATGAACGATTAAAAACATTTCTCCTGTGGACCCTGTCCTTCCTCTTGCTTATCCAGGTTCGAGCCATTTGGTTCCAACTGCCGGAGCCCTCTTTAAAGGCCCGGGCGCCGGAGAATTTTGAATCCAGCCAATTAAAGGAAGATCTTTTAGGACCGAAAAAAATCCTAATCCACTTTTCTCCCAAGGACCACACAGTCCTCTACAAAACCAAGGACTACTGGCCTATTGTAAGAAGAGGCTTGGACGGAGTCTATGGAAGCTTTAAAGATAGCCTAGAGGCCGATTCCTTAAGTGAAGACGACTATATCCAAAAGATTGACCAAGGACGGGTGGTCTCCCTTTGCTTTTCAGGAGTCCTAGACCATGGGAACTGGGCTCAACTCTTAGGCCTAGATGTCTCTCATTTAACCAAGCGGATCCAGGGAAAACTCCTAGGCCTGGATGTTTTTCTAGATGAAGATACCTTAATTTTTACCACAGACCAAGGCCACTTTCTTCTGCCCATGACCATCCACACCCTAGGAGACCTCAAGGGCAAGGTGGGGCAAATGTATGACTCTCGGAGGTACAGAAATTATACCTCCTTTTATGAAAAATATGGCATCAAAAATCTATCCTATGTTCCCAGAATCAACACCCAACCGCCCCAGTCCATTCCCTTGGAAAATAAGTTACGGACCTTGGACTCTTCTGTAGAAAGCAACCTGGCCCGGAGATTTTTAAGGGAAAACATTGATTATATTCGAGAAATTACAGAAAAAAATGCCGTGACCTATGTCTATGATCAAAAGGTCCTTCGCTTAAACAATAATGGCTGGCTCAACTACAGCGATGGAGAAAAGCCGGGAAGTTATGAAACCAGCCTGGTCCAGTCCCTAGATACGGCCCTGGACTTTATTACCACCCGGACAGGAACTTCTGAAGCCCTGTATTTAAAAGAGGCTAAGGAGGTCCCCTCCGACCAGGGGTCCAGCTATCTCTTTAGTTTTGGAATGGAAACTAACCACCGCCGGGTCTACCGCCTGGGCAAGGAAAATTACCAGGCAAGGATTCTCTTAACCAACAACAAGGTCCAAAAGTTGGACTTCCTCTACCAAAGGCCGGAGGAAACAGACTTTAATGAAAGTATAGACACCACAAAGGAAAGTCTGTCTCCGGAAGATACTATTGAAAAAAACCTGGGAATTTTAAGCCCAGGAGGAGAGAGCCTGGAAGAAACTTTAACCAAAGTGGACTTTATTGATGCTGCCTATGTGGACCTGGAAAAACCAGGGGGCCATGAAAACTTAAAACCTGTTTGGTGTATTTCCATCCAGGGCCGCCTCTATTTAATGGATATGAAGACAGGAGCCATTCTGATGGGAGGGGAAAATGGATTGGTCTAAAATCAAGACAACTTTAATTATTGCCCTGGTCCTGGCCAACCTGGCCCTGGCCTATGTGGTTGTGGGTCAAAAAGCCGCCAGGGAAGACGGGACCTTTACTAGGAGCTTTCAAACCAAGGCCCTGGCCCTCTTGAAAGAAAATCAAATCCAAGTAGACCCAGATGTCCGGCTGAAAAAGGCCAAACTCAACTCCCTTAGGGTCAAGTATGAAGCTATTTCTGAAGAAGAATTAAACCAAGTCTTTTTCCACAATGAGGGTCTTCTGAACCAGCCAAACCTAGGCCTGGTAAAATTATCCCTGGACAAGGAAAGTTTGACCATCTACAATGGACGGAGGCTTTATTATCAAAATAATCTGGACTTTTCCAAAGAGAAGATGACCAGGGAAGAGGCCCAGGAAAAGGCCCTAGAATTTTTACAAAAACGCCGGTTTAAAAGTAATGACCTCCAGCTCGTTCAATGGAGCCCCTGGCAGGGAGGCTACCAATTAATTTATAAGAAAGTCCATGACAAGGTCCTGGTGGAAACCACCTACACTAAATTTTATTTAGATAAAAATGGGGTCCATTCCATGGAAAGGCTCTGGCTCAATGTCCTAAAGGCTTCAGAGCATGCCCTTCCCCTGGTTAGCCCCAGTAAGGCCCTCCTTTCTCTTTTAGATGAAGAAGGCCCCCTAGGCCCCCAGACTGTGGTGGACATTAGTCCCTGCTATTATTTTAACCCCCAAAAACAAGGATATATTGAAGATATTACCAAGGCCCAGCAAGGCCGGGCCATTCCCGCCTGGCGGATCCAGTTGGATTCCGGCCAGGAAGTCATTGTGGATGGCCTATCTTAAAGGAGGGAAGAAGGAGAAAAAATGAATTTTTGTTCGCTCGCCAGTGGTTCCAGTGGAAATTGCCAATATATAGAAACAAAAGAGAGCCGCTTTTTGATAGATGCCGGCCAAACAGGAAAAAAAATAGAAAATTTGCTCGGAGAAATTCAAGTGGACCCCAAGAGCCTAGACGGGATTTTAGTGACCCATGAGCACTTTGACCATACTTCGGCTGTAGGGGTCCTGGCCCGGCGGTATGGCCTCAAGGTCTTTGCCAATGAAAATACCTGGCTGGCCATGGAAAAAACAGTGAAGAAAATCCCCAAGAGCCAGCAGGTGGTTTTTGAAACAGGAAAGGACTTGGAGTACAAGGATTTAAAAATTGAAACCATCCCCCTCTTTCACGATTGTGTCCAGGGGACGGGATTTATTTTACAGGATAAGGACACGAAAATTGCCATGTTAACAGATACCGGCTGGGTTTCCACCTCCATGTTGGAGAAAATGGCCCATGCAGACCTCTACTATATTGAGGCCAACCATGATGAAGACCTCTTGCGGACAGGCCCTTATTCCTTTGCCCTAAAGCAAAGAATTGCCTCTAACCGAGGCCACTTGTCCAACCACCACGCCGCCAGTATTTTAGAAAAACTTTTACAAAAAAAGAAGGAACATGTCCTCCTGGGACACTTATCAACAGATAACAACGACCCCTTACTGGCTGTACGGACCATTCGGGAAGACTTGGCCAGGACTAATATTCATGAAGGCTTAGACTTTACCATGGAAGTGGCCAAACCATGTGAGCCAAGTCGTATTTATCTAGGAAAGGATCAAGGATGAAAATACTATTAACCAACGATGACGGCTACAAGGCGCCAGGCATCCTAGCCATGGCCAAGGAACTGGTCAAAAGCCACCAAGTTTTTTTAGTTGCTCCTAAGGTGGAGCATTCCGGTATGAGCCACTCCATTACCATTCGTAAGCCCCTGGAAATCCGAAAAGAGACCCTTGAAGGCCTGGATATTCCCTGCTATTCTGTCCAAGGAACACCGGCAGATTGTGTCCGGGTGGGCCTGGACTATATTTTAGAGGAGGATGTGGATTTGGTAGTTTCCGGCTGTAACCTAGGCTACAACGCAGGCATGGATATCCTCTATTCCGGTACGGTGTCTGCCTGTGCTGAAGCTAACCTCTTTCAGAAGCCGGCCATGGCCGTGTCTGCCCAAATGTATAAGAAGTTTGATGCGGACTTTTTAAAAGGGGCCCAGGTGGCCATGGAAATCTTGGAAAAGGTCAAGGAGGACCTGGTTCAAGAGGTCATCACCCTCAATGTAAATATTCCCTATGCCATGGGAAATCCTAAGGAGCCTGTAGTTTGTTCCCTGGGAGAGCCCATATACGACCGCTATGAAAAGGACCAGGTGGATTCTGGAAGTTTTCAATTAAAACTTGTAGGCAGAAATAAGGGTCGATTTGCAGAGGGGACAGACCGCTATTACTTGGAAAAGGGCCATACCACCATGACTCCTGTCCGCTATGACTTTGCCAACAAAGTCCTAGAAAACCAATGGGAAAAGATTTGGGAAAACTGAACCTTTTCAAAAAATAAGCTTTTTGTTAAAATGGCTTATTGAGGAGGATGAATAATGGAAAAAGATAAAAAAGTTTGGATTTCAGAAATGGCCATGCTCATTGTAGCCATGATTTGGGGAGGAACCTTTGTTGCGGCAAAACATGCCCAGGATACGATTCCCAACTTGTGGATTTTAGCCATTCGATTTATCCTGGCCAGCGGCTTAATGGCCCTGATTTTCTTTAAGGAATGGAAAAAACTTGACCGAAAGACCGTGAAATACGGGAGTATTATAGGTCTTCTTTTATTTGCTGGAATTGCCATTCAAATGCTGGGTCTCCGCTATACCACGCCGGCCAAGCAGTCTTTTGTCCTGGTTTCCTATGTCATAATTGTTCCCTTAATGGAATGGGCTTTTTACGGCCATAGACCGGAAAATAAAATCTTTTTTTCTGGACTTTTATGTATTATCGGTGTGGGCCTTTTATCCTTAAATAAAAATCTGCAATTAAGTTTTGGAGATGCCTGTACCCTAATCTATGCCTTTATATTCTCCACCCAGGTCTTAAAGGTGGCAGAATATTCCCCTAAGGTGAACTCCTTAATTTTATTTTCTATTTTCCAATTTATCACAGCAGGGGTTTTAAGCCTAATCGTCGTCCTAGTAGCAGGAACTCCCTTAAATATAGAAAATATAAGCCATGGATCCTTTATGGGTCTTGCCTACTTAACCCTTTTAAATACAGCCACAGCCTTTACTATTCAAAATTTTGCCCAAAAATATGCCAGACCAGCCAACACGGCCTTGATTATGGCCACAGAATCCATTTTTGGAGCCTTTGCCGCCTACTTTTTTGCAGGGGAAAACTTCGATACCCGGAAAATTATTGGCTGTAGTCTCATTTTTATTGCCATCTTTACAGCCCAAGTGGACTTAAAAGCATTGAGAAAACAAAAGGAGGCTTAAAATGTCCAGTCCAGACGTGAAGCTTGTTGAAGAAAGAGCAAAAGAAGTCTTTAAAGCTTCTTTTTCAGTTATTCTGTTAGGGTTTATTCTCATTACCCTCCTGTCTTTGGCAGGTAACAAATCCTATGACTACCTAGATCCTAGGGGAAGAGAAGAAGTTCGGATAGAAAAAGAGGATCCCTATGCCTTTCAGACGAGGGAAAAGAAAGAGGACTACTTTTTAAAAGTCCTACCGGGCCCTAAGTCTAGGACCTACCGGCAAGTCCTTTATCCAGGCAACCTCCTGTTAACCAGCCTGGGAGACTTAATTTCTGCTGGCCTTTTTGTGGCTATTTACCGGCAGGTCTTTGAAAAAAGACAGACGAAACCAAGGGATCTTTTTCTCTTTTTCCGTCGCCATCCCTTGCGGAACTACCTTTGTGTCTTGGTCTTGGGGACAATAACAACTCTTTTAAGTCTCTTTCTTTCTATACCAGGTTACTACTTTGCCCTTGTCATTTTTTTCTATCCTTTGGTCCTCTATAGCTATTTAGATGAGGAGAAGTTTCCTGTAAAAGAGGCTTGGAAGAAGACTCTGGACCAGTCCAGGGGAAGAAAGATGGATATTTTTACCAAGCAGTTTAAGTATGGGGTCTTAATCTTTGCCTTGGCTATGGCTCTTGGAATCCTACTACTGGTCCTAGATATGGGATTTTCCTCTACAACAGCTATAGACTTTCCAAAGTTTTATGGTGTCTTTGCGATTTTACAAATCCTCATCTCTTCTCTGATGTTCTTAGTCGCCGGTGTTTGGATTTATATGGCGACCATTGAAGTCTTTGAAGAAATGAAACTGGAAGGGGAGAAGGGTCCGGGCCCAGGCCTGGAAGAGGGTCCAGAAGATAAAACCCTGTCCTAGGGATGAATTTTTCTTGACCCTAGGGAAAACTTGTGGTTAAATAGGACTGTTAAGGTCCCTGAGACATGGAAAGAATAGAGCCCAGGAGGGCTCTTTTTTCATGAAGAAGGACGAAAAGGTAAAGAAGTGTCAAAAGATGGGGTAAAGATTGACAAAGGTCTATTTTTCAATGAAAATAGAGGCAAGCTGTGGTATAATAAGATAGTTAAGGAATTTTACTTACAGGACAATAAGCCAAAACTTGGCGTGAAATAAATGAACTTGGAAATAAAAATGAGAAAGGTGATATGACAATGGCGGGATTTTTAGAAAAGGTCTTTGGATCCTATTCAGACCGGGAAATTAAGAAAAACCAATCCTTGGTTAAGGAAGTAATGGCCTTGGAAAAGAAAATGGAGGCCCTAAGCGACGATGAATTAAAGGCAAAAACAGAGGAATTTAAGCGCCGGGTCCAAGTGGAAGGAGAAAGCCTAGATTCCCTTCTTCCAGAAGCTTTTGCTGTAGTCCGGGAAGCTGCTTGGCGGGTTCTTGGCATGAAGCACTTTGAAGTCCAAATTATTGGGGGGATTATCCTCCACCAAGGCCGGATTGCGGAAATGAAGACCGGGGAAGGAAAGACTTTAGTCGCCACCCTACCTGCCTACCTAAACGCCCTAGAAGGCAAGGGGGTCCACATTGTTACCGTCAATGACTACCTGGCCAACCGGGACCGTCAATGGATGGGGAAAATTCATGAATTCCTAGGCCTAAAGGTAGGTTGTATCATTCATGACATGACGCCGGAAGAAAGAAAAGTGGCCTATAATGCAGATATTACCTACGGGACCAACAATGAATTTGGTTTTGACTACCTGAGAGACAATATGGTCATCTATAAGAGTGAAATGGTTCAAAGAGACCTCCACTACTGTATCGTGGACGAAGTGGACTCTATCCTCATTGATGAAGCCAGAACGCCTTTGATTATTTCCGGCCAAGGAGATGAGTCAACAGACCTCTACATCCGGGCCAGAAACTTTGTCGACACCCTGTCCTTCCGGGTCAAGAGCCAGGATGAAGAGCGGGCGGACATTTTCAACCGGGAATTTACAGAAGAAACCGTGGACTTTGTCATTGATGAAAAGCAAAAGACCTCCACTTTAACAGAACAAGGGACCAAGAAGGCCGAAAACTATTTTGGCGTAGACAATCTTTCCGACATGGAAAATATGGAACTGGCCCACCATATCCACCAAGCCTTAAAGGCCAAGGGGAATATGAAAAAGGACATTGACTATGTTGTCCAAGAAAATGAAATTATCATTGTCGATGAATTTACAGGCCGGCTCATGTACGGACGTCGGTATTCTGACGGCCTCCACCAAGCCATTGAAGCCAAGGAAGATATTGAAGTTAAGGCAGAATCTAAGACTCTTGCGACGGTTACCTTCCAAAACTTCTTTAGGATGTATGACAAGCTAGCTGGGATGACAGGGACCGCCAAGACGGAAGAAGAAGAGTTCCGGGAAATTTACAAGATTGACGTTATTGAAATTCCAACCAATAAACCCGTTATCCGGAAGGACTTTAATGATGTCATCTACAAGGATGAAGATGCAAAATTCCGGGCCGTAACTCGGGAAATTGCAGAACGCCATGAAACTGGCCAACCAATCTTGATTGGGACCATTTCCATTGAAAAATCAGAACTTTTAAGTAAATATTTAAAGAGACAAGGCATCAAGCACCAAGTCTTAAATGCCAAGCGCCACAAGCAAGAATCGGAAATTGTGGCCCAAGCCGGTCGTTATGGAGCTGTTACCATTGCCACCAACATGGCTGGTCGGGGGACCGATATTGTCTTAGGTGGGAACCCGGAATTTATGGCTAAAAAAGAACTTCAAAAAGAAGGTGTGGAAGAAGATGTTCTAGAATTAGTCGACTCTTTCTTTGATACCGACGACGAAGAAGTCATTGCAGCCCGGGAAAAATACCAAGAAAAATTAAAAAAATTCAAGGAAGAAACCGACAAGGAAGCCAAGGAAGTTATTAAGGCCGGTGGTCTTCATATTATTGGGACAGAACGTCACGAGTCCCGCCGGATTGACAACCAATTACGGGGTCGGTCTGGCCGGCAAGGGGACCCAGGTTCCACTCGCTTCTATATTTCCGGAGACGATGATTTAATCCGTCTTTTCGCTGGAGACCGGTTTAAGTCTGTTATGGAATCCATTGATACTCCAGAAGATGAGCCCATTGAGCACAGGATTTTAACCCGGCTCATTGAATCAGCCCAAAGAAAGGTCGAAGGAAACAACTTCTCCATCCGGAAAAATGTCCTCCAATATGACGATGTTATGAACAAGCAACGGCAAGTGATTTATACAGAACGCCGGAAGGTTCTAGAAGGAGAAGACTTAAAAGAAGATATCCTCAGCATGGTCCGGGCCCTGGTGGAAGGTCTTGTGGACTTTTACAACAAGCCTGACGAACACGGGAAGAGGACCTTGGATGGCCAAGGTCTTATGGGGGCCATTACAGACACCTTTGACCTAGACCCAGACTTCTTAAAGGGCCATGGAAAAGATTCTCCAGAAGACTTAAAAGAACTGATTACAGACAAGGCCCTGGAAAAATACGAAGAAAAAGAAGACGAATTCGGGTCTGAAAAATTCCGTGAAGTAGAACGGGTTGTCCTCCTTCAAGTGGTGGACCAAAAATGGATGGACCACATTGATGCCATGGACCAATTGCGGCAAGGAATTGGCTTAAGGGCTGTGGGACAAGTAGACCCTGCTCGTGCTTACCAAAATGAAGGCTTTGATATGTTTGAAGCTATGAATGAATCCATCCGAGAAGACACCGTAAAAATGCTCTACCATGTCGTCAATCCTGAAAAAGTGGAAAGAGTCCGGGTGGCCAAGGAAGTGGACACTGTCAATCCAGATGACGGCAAGCAAAAACCCTATGTCCGCAAGGATAAAAAGGTTGGAAGAAACGACCCCTGTCCCTGTGGAAGTGGGAAAAAATACAAGAACTGCCACGGGAAAAACGCCTAAGGAGGTCCTATGGAGCAAAATACCTATTTAGATAAAGAACGCTTAGAAAAAGCCCAGTCTCTTGTCTTAAGCTTGGGAGAATCCATAGATATTGACAGCTTAAGGCAGGAAGAAAAAAAGATTACAGAAAAAACCATGCAGCCTGGCTTTTGGGATGACTCTGACCAGGCCCAAAAGGTTATAAAAAAACAAAATTTTTACAAGGATAAGACTGACACCTATGACCAGCTTCTGGAAGATATTGAAGAAGCCCAGGTTATGATGGATTTAATGGAAGAAGAAGACGACTTTGATTTGTATGAAAACTTTCAAAATCAAGTGACTTCCATTGAAAAACGGACCAAGGACTTTGAATTAACCACCCTCTTGACGGGGGAATACGACGAGTCCGCTGCTATTGTCTCCATCCATGCCGGGGCCGGAGGAACGGAAGCCCAGGACTGGGCAGACATGCTCTTTCGGATGTACCGCCGCTATGGAGAACAACGGGGCTATAAGGTGGAGGTTTTAGACTTACTTCAGGAAGATGAAGCCGGGATTAAGTCTGTGACCATGCGGATGTCTGGCCCCCATGCCTATGGTTATTTAAAGGCAGAAAAGGGAGTCCACCGCCTGGTGCGGATTTCCCCCTTTGATGCAGCCAAAAAACGCCACACTTCTTTTTCCAGTGTGGATGTCTATCCGGAATTGGATGAGGACTTGGAAGTGGACATTCGGGATGAAGACTTAAAAATTGACACCTACCGGTCTTCCGGTGCCGGCGGCCAGCACGTTAATACCACGGACTCGGCTGTTCGGATTACCCATATTCCCACGGGAATTGTGGTCCAATGTCAAAATGAACGGTCCCAAATCCAAAACCGGGAGCAGGCCATGAACATGTTAAAGGCCAAGCTCATTGCCCTGGCGGAAGAAGAACAAAAAGAAAAAATTGACGACCTTCAAGGAAATTATGCACAAATTGCCTGGGGGTCCCAAATTCGGTCTTATGTTTTCCAACCCTATACTATGGTAAAAGACCACAGGACAGGGGAGGAAATGGGAGATGTGAACCGGGTCATGGATGGAGACTTAGACCCCTTCATTAATGCCTACCTCCAAATGAAGGCCAACGGAAAAGAAGCCAAATAAAATTTCAAGGGATCTGGAGTCGTTTACTCCCAGGTCCCCTCTTTAAATTAGGGAAACGGAGAGAGAATGAAAATACAGGAAGAACTGGCCAAGGAACTAAATCTGCCCTTGGCTTCAGTTAATGCAGCCATTGATTTAATCAACCAAAAGAATACCATTCCTTTTATCGCCAGATATCGAAAGGAAGCCACAGGAAACTTAAGTGACGAGGACTTGAGAAGACTCTACAGCCGCTACCAAGCCCTGCTTTCTATTGAGGAGAAAAAGGAAGAAGTCACCAGGAAACTCAAGGACCTAGGCGCCTATACAGAAGACCTAGGATTAGAAATTGACAAGGCCAAGACTTTGACAGACCTGGAAGATATTTATCGGCCCTACCGGCCTAAGAGGAGGACCCGGGCCACAACGGCCAGGGAAAAAGGCTATGGTCCTGTGGCGGACTTGTTGAAAAAAGAAGGAGCCAAGAAGGAAGACCTGGATAAAATTTTGGAAGCTTTTGAAGATCCGGAGGAAGCCCTTCAAGGAGGCAAGGATATCCTGGCGGAAGAATTTTCTGAAGGAGCCAAGGTCCGGTCCATGGTGAAAAAATTTATCCAAAGAACGGGGAAAATCCAAAGCCAAGAAGGAAAGAACAAGGACACCACCTATCAAATGTATTTTGACCGGGAGGAAGCCCTTAAAGATATTTCCAACCACCGGGTCCTGGCCATGAACCGGGGAGAAAAGGAAGAAGCCCTAAAAATCAAGGTGGACTATCCCAAGGACCTTTTGCAAAGACAGGCCCTCCTTATGGTCCTGGTAAAAAATGACTTAGAAAACCTCCAGGAAGAAGCCTTGGTGGACGGCTTAAACCGCCTCCTGGTCCCCTCTGTAGTTAGGGAACTTCGAAATGACTTGACAGCCCGGGCCCAGGAAGATGCCATCCAAGTCTTTGCCAAAAACTTAAAGCCCCTCCTCCTTATGCGGCCCCTCAAGGACAACCGAGTCCTGGCCATGGACCCAGGCTACCGGACAGGCTGTAAAATTGCTGTCATAGACGAATATGGAAAAGTCCTGGACCATGGAGTTATCCAAGTGACGCAATCAGATTACCAAAAGGAAGAGGCCAAGAAATTTATCCTGGACTTGATTCAAAAATATAAGATTCAAGTGGCTTCCATTGGAAACGGAACGGCTTCCAGGGAAACAGAGCAGTTTATGAGTGACCTCATCCAGGCAGAAGACCTGGATTTGTCTTATGCCATTACCAATGAAGCAGGAGCTTCCATTTACTCGGCATCTGCCCTGGCCCAGGAAGAATTTCCCGACCTGGATGTCACCATCCGGGGGGCCATTTCCATTGGCCGCCGCCTTCAGGACCCTCTGGCTGAACTGGTAAAAATTGAACCCCGCCATATTGGCGTGGGCCAATACCAACACGACCTGCCCAAGCAGGACTTGGAAGAAAGCCTCCAAGGAGTTGTCCAAGACAGTGTGAACCGGGTAGGGGTAGATCCCAATACGGCCTCTGTCCCCTTGTTATCCTATGTTGCAGGGATTGGTCCCAAGTTGGCCAAGGAAATTGTCCACCACAGGGAAGAAGAAGGTCCCTTTAAGTCTCGGGAAGAATTAAAAAAAGTCAAGGGCATGGGTCCCCAAAGTTTTAAACAATCGGCAGGTTTCCTCAGGATTTTAGATGGAGAAGATGTCCTAGATAGGACCGCTGTCCATCCAGAATCCTATGATTTGGCCCGGTTAATCTTAAATAATCAGGAAGAGGAAGTGGAAAAACTGGCCAAGGAAGAAAATTGGACCTATACCCTGGAAGATATTAAGGAAGAATTAAAGGCTCCCGGTCGAGACCCCAGGGAGAGCTTGGACCAAGTTCCCCTGCGAACCGGCGCCATGGAGTTAAAGGACCTAAAAGAAGGCATGACCTTTACAGGCCAGGTCCGGAATGTCGTGAACTTTGGCCTCTTTGTGGATATCGGCATTAAGGAAGATGGCCTGGTCCACCGGTCTAAGCTGAAAAAGGGAAAAAGACAGGATCCTTCGGAAAACTACCAGGTTGGGATGAATCTTGAGGTCCGTGTCATTGACATTGACCTAGAGAGAAACCGGGTTGGCTTAGAAGAAATCTAAGAAAAAACGCCTAAAGGAGGTTTCATGAAATTACTACAATTGGGACTTATTGTGTTAATCAGTGCCCTAATTGGGTATATTACAAATGTATTAGCCATTAAGAGTCTCTTTCGCCCCCTCTATCCCAAAAAACTTGGCCCCTTCCTCTTCCAGGGTTTGATTCCCAAAAGACGGGGGGAAATTGCCAAAAGTATTGGAGACATGGTGGAAAGTGAACTCTTAAGCCAGGAAGACTTTATTAACCAGGTCATTAGTGACGAGGACGAGGAAAAATTTCGCCGAGTCCTAGTCCGCTGGACCCAGGGAGCCTTGTTGGAAAAAATGTCTTTTCTACCTAGAATGGTCCAGGAAAGAATTCTCATTGCCCTGGAAGACAAGCTCAACAAGGAGAGTTCAAAAATATTTGCTGAAGTGAGGGTTATGGTAGAAAACCACATCCGGAACAAGGTAGATATTGGCGGCTTAGTGGAAGAAAAAGTGAATGCCTTGGATTTAAAAATGTTAGAAGAACTAACTCTGAAAATCGCAGGCAAGGAGCTCCAGGCTATTGAGTGGCTGGGGCTTATTATGGGAGCTGGCATTGGCCTTATCCAAGGGCTTGTGACCATCTACCTACTTTCCTAAAGGAGGAAATCATGAATAAGGATATTTTAGAAGGAAAATGGGACCAATTAAAAGGAAACATCCAAAAAGAATGGGGAAAATTAACGGAAGATGACCTAGCGGAAATTAAGGGAAACTCCACCCTCTTAAAGGGAAAAATTCAAGAACGCTATGGCCTCAGCAAGGAAGAAGCTGAAAAGAAATTTGATGAATTTACAAAGAAATTTTAAGGAAGGCCCCGATTCTCTCGGGGTTTTTCTTATCAGGACCCTGCAGGACTTTAACCTAAGAGAGGGGCAAGGAGGACTGAAAAATGTATGGAATTGAAATATTAGAAAGAGACCACAGAAATATTGTCCATTTTACCGATTGCCTGGAGGAAGAAGCCCTAAAGATTTTACAGGGCCAGGAAATCAACTTGGACTATTTAAGGGAAAGCATTCGCTTTATCCGGCTTTTTTGTGACAAATACCACCACCAAAAGGAAGAAGACCTTCTCTTTAAGCGGATGGTTTTTGAAATTGGCGACTTGGCCAAAAAGCTCATCCACAATGGAATGCTGGTGGAACACAACCTGGCCAGGTCCTATGTTTTAAAATTAGAAGAAAGCTTGGAGGCCTATGAAAAATCTCCGGAAGACATCCACCGGCTCAATATCCTTTCCTATATAATGGCTTATGTTCACCTCCTCAGGGACCACGCCAATAGGGAAAATGTAGCCGTCTATCCCTTTGGAGAAAACCACCTGTCCCAGGAAGGAAAGGACTGGGTGGATGAGGAGACGAGGAAGTTTGAAGAAGACCCGCAAACTAAGGCTCTTTATGAAGAATTTGCCTCTTTTATTGAGGAAAATCCCTACAGGGCCTAAGGGATTTTTCTTTTCAAGCCCTGGGAATTATGGTAAAGTATAGTTAACTAAAGGAAAGGCGAGGAGGGAAGGCATGGGAAAGGATAAGACCCAAAATTATCTGCACCTGAGACAGCGCTTGGACCGGGCAGATGATGATTTAACAGAATATGAAGCAATTTTAGGCAAGGAATCTCCAGAAAGTTTAGACGAGGCCATTGAGGTGGCTTGGGACATAGGAGATGCAGTGAATTATGCCATGATTTCCTATGTGGCCCATGGTTTTGAGGCCTTTTTAGGAGCCTTCCACCAGGTAGAGGATGAAGACGCTTTGGATGTTTTTTTAGCCTCCCTGGCCAAGCTGGAGCAGGAAGAAGATTTTCAAATCCTTCTTCCAGACTATTTAACCTGCTTTTTTGACCATGTTATGAATCTTTTTAATAAGGCCAAGTCCACCAAGGACTACCAAAGGCTTGTAGAGGACTTTGAAATAGTCCAAGAATACCATACCATTGGGCTCTTTATCTACCGGAGCATCTTGGAAAATGCCTTGATTAATTTCCCCAACCGGCCAGCCCTCCAAAGGGTGATTAACCAGGCCTTAGACCAGGTGAAAAAAGACCAGGAACCCCTCCAAGAACTATTGGAAAGTGCCCAGGGAGGCAATAAGGACCACTTTTATAATTCCATTAGTGACTGGCTCCTAAAGGGCCCCCTCTATATTACCAAGCAACTGCCTAAGATTAAGGGCCGGAAAAACTCCCCCCTATCTCAAGTAGGCCTCCTCTATACCAAGGACAATGAAATTTTTATTCCCATCTTCACCAAAAAAGAAAATGTCCTGGATAGTTTTTCAGAGGAAATGGGCTATTATATAGAAGAAATTAATCCTAGAGAATTTATCTTGGAATACAAGCAAAAGGCCTTTATTGACCATCCCATTATTATCAACCCCTTTACCCAGGCTATTTTACTCAATGATGAAATGTATGAAGCCCTTTTAAACCGCCTAGACCAAGGGAAGGGAAAGGTCAGTAATATTATAGATATTCGCCCATATATCAGGAAATAACGACTCAGGAAGGGTCGTTATTTGTCTCTGGAAAGGAAGAGGAAGGATTGTATGGATGATTTTGCGCTGATAAAAAGTAGGCATTCCGTCCGGATTTACAAGGACCGGCCCCTGAAGGAGGCCCACAAGAAGGCCCTGGAAGAAAAGGTGGAAGACCT
Organism: Clostridiales bacterium SIT11; assembly: GCA_001299455.1. Classification (GTDB taxonomy): domain Bacteria; phylum Bacillota; class Clostridia; order Tissierellales; family Peptoniphilaceae; genus Urinicoccus. The sequence continues at coordinate 1,221,495 of CYUK01000003.1, forward strand.
CAATCAAAGAGAAGGAGTCCACTTCCGCCTGGTTTGGGAAGAGCCCAAATTATTTAAGCAAAGGGTTCCTAGCTATGGCCAGTTTAAAAATGTCCATAACTACCTCCTGGTGGCAGGGGACAAGGATATGGATCCCATGGTCCTGGGCTATTTAGGAGAAGATTTTCTCCTCTATGCCCAGAGTTTAGGGGTTAACTCCTGCTGGGTAGGGATGGCCCGGTTTTTCAATAAAAATCTTGTCCAGGAAAAGGAGCAAAAACTTTTTGCCGTAATTACTTTAGGTTATGGAATTAACGGAGGAAACCCCAGGCCTTCCAAGAGCCTGGACCAGGTGACCCAGGGGAAAAAGCCCTATCCCGACTGGTTTATTAAGGGCGTGGAGGCCAGTCTTCTGGCGCCTACAGCCCGTAACCAACAAAAATTTGTAATTACTTTAAAGGACGATGGCCAAGTGGACTTTCACCACAAGAGAGGATTTTTTGCAAGGCTGGACCTGGGCATTGTAAAATATCATTTTGACCTGGTGACCAAGTCTAAAGGAGATGAAGTATGAAAAAGTGTTTAGTTTTAGTAAATCCTAATTCCGGTGATGGGAAAAATAGGGAAGTGATTCCTCAATTAAAGGAGAGCCTGGAAAAGAGTTTTGATGACCTGGAAATTATAGAGACTAAAAAACCAGGAGAGGGAAGGCTCTTGGCCCAAAAGGCCTGTAGAGAAGGGGTCCACAGTCTTTTTGTCCTAGGAGGAGATGGCAGTTTTAATGAAGTGGTCAATGGAATTGCCAGAGAAGACCACCGGCCTATCATCGGCCTTCTGCCTGGAGGAACCAACAACACCTACTACCGGCTTTTAGGAGACAGTAAGGATTTAAGTGAAGCCATCTCTGCCATTGACTTAGATAAAACGAAGGAAGTGGACCTGGGAGACTGTAATGGAAGCTATTTTGCCTACTACGCCTGTTTTGGCCGCTTAATTGATGCCACCACCTCTACAAAGGGGGAAGAAAAGGAAAAGCTGGGGCCCCTAGCCTATGTAAAAAATATTTTTAAGGCCCTGCCGGAAGATGACAACTATGAAGTTAAGGTGACCGGTGATGGGGAAAGCTACCAAGGTCCTGCCAGCCATGTCTACGCTTTTTTAGTGGACCAAATGGGAGACATTGACTTTTCTGAACTCTCCTCCTCCTTAAGCAGTGGAGAGCTTTATGTCTATATTTTGACTGATGAAAAGACAAGTTCTAAGATATCCGCCGCCAAAGACCTTTTAATGGGGAAGTTGGACAAAAATGAAGCAGTTGAATCCTTTAGCTCTAGCCAGTTGAAAATTGAAGAAGTCCAAGGGAAGGCGCCTTCTGTGGACTTAGATGGGGAAATGGGGCCGAAACTTCCGGTGAACATTAAGGTCCTTCCAAACCATATGACCATTTACCTGCCAAAAGAAAATTAAGAGTCAAGTTTCGAGAGGGCCCTGGCCTTCTCGATTTCTTTCCCAGGAAATAGGAAAAGGGGAAAGGAATCTTGACAAAAGACATCAAGTAAATTATACTATTAGTCAACTATGAGTTTTAAAAAATAGTATAGAAATTATCAAGAGAGGTGGAGGGACTGGCCCTATGAAGCCCAGCAACCTACAGATGTGTGGTGCTAATTCCAGCGGCATGACCGATAGATGATTACTCTACTCTCCATGCTGGAGAGTTTTTTTATTATAGAAAGGAATACCATGATTGAAGTCTCTCATCTAGTGAAAGAGTTCCAAGTGGATGGCCAGACTTTTCGGGCTGTTGACGATGTGAGCTTTCATGTAGAGAAGGGGGAAATATACGGAATTATAGGTTTATCCGGGGCAGGGAAGTCCACCTTGGTCCGGTGTATCAACCGGTTGGAAGAACCCACTGCAGGGACCATCCTCATTGACGGGGTGGATATTTGTAGCCTGTCCAAAAAGGACCTCCTGGCCCAGCGCAAGGATATCGGGATGATTTTCCAACATTTTAACCTCTTCGCTCAAAAAACTGTCTTTGAAAATATTGCCTATCCCTTGGAAATTCAAAATTGGCCCAAGGAAAAAATTAAGGCCCGGGTGGAAGAACTCCTAGACTTTATTGACTTAAAGGCCAAGAGGACCTCCTATCCCAGCTCTCTGTCTGGAGGGCAAAAGCAAAGGGTCGCCATAGCCAGAGCCCTGGCCACCAGTCCAAAAATTCTCTTAAGTGATGAAGGAACCTCGGCCCTGGACCCCATTAACACCCGTCAGGTCATTGAAACCTTGAAAAAAACTGTGGCAGACCTTGGGACTACTATTGTTTTGATTACCCACCAAATGGAAGTGGCCAAGGATATTTGCGACCGGATTGCTGTTATGGAAAAGGGGCGGATTATTGAAGAAAATACTGTGGAAGAACTCTTCCGGGCCCCTAAGACCAAGCAAACCCAGTCCTTTATTTCTTCCTTGAGAGAAACCACTTCCATGGAAGAAGTAGATCCCCAAGACTTTAAGGGGACAGTCCTCCGCTTAAGTTATGGAGACCAAACAGTGGACAAGCCCATTCTTTCCAACTGCATTAAAAAATATGGCCTAGATGTCAACCTAATTTCAGGAAATATTAACCGCCTGGACAAGGGCAAGGACATTGGCTATATGCATGTTGAACTCCAAGGAGATGATGAAGGTGTGGCCAAGGCCATTGCCTATCTTAAGGACCAAGGGGTCCATGTGGAGGTGGTTTCATGATGGAAAAATTTATGACCATTGTGGTCCCTTCCATTCCAGATACCCTCTATATGGTCTTCTTTTCATCCCTCTTTTCCATGGTCCTAGGGATTCCCCTGGCTCTGATTTTAACAGTAACAAGACCGGGAGGTTTAAACCCCAAGGCCAAGACCTATCAAGTGTTAGATACTATCATTAACACCCTTCGGTCCTTTCCCTTTGTCATTTTAATTATGGTAGTCTACCCCCTATCCACCCTCATTGTGGGACGGTCTATAGGACCTACAGCCGCCATTGTTCCCTTGACTGTGGCAGCGGCCCCCTTTGTGGCCCGGATTATGGAAGGGGTCTTCCTGGAAATTGATGACGGCCTTATTGAAGCCGCCCGAGCCATGGGATCTACCAACAAGCAAATTATTCGGAAAGTGATTTTACCGGAGTCTCTTCCAGCCATGATTAATGCCATGACCATGACCATTATTAATATTATTGGTTATTCTGCCATGGCCGGCATGCTAGGCGGTGGCGGCCTGGGAGAAGTGGCCACCCGCTATGGCCACTACCGTAACGAGCTAGACGTTCTTTGGATGAGCGTCCTCTGTATTATTCTTATTGTGCAAATTGTTCAGTGGGTTGGAAACCGACTGACCATGAAGACAAATAAAAAGTAAAGGAGAATGTAAATGAAAAAATATTTCTTAGCAGGTCTTTTGTCCCTCCTCTTGGTTTTAACCGCTTGTGGAAACAAGACCGATAACAAGGCAGCGACAAATGACCCAGGTAAGGCAGAAACAGTGGAAGAAGACAACACAATTAATATTGGTGTCAGCCCTGTTCCCCATGAAGAAATTATCAAGGCCCTAGAACCTGAATTTAAGAAGGAAGGCCTGGACGTGAAAGTAACCACCTTTGATGACTATGTCATTCCCAACATGGCCCTGGACCAAGGAGACTTGGATGCCAACTTCTTCCAACACAAGCCCTATTTAGATGACTTTGTCAAGGAACGTGGCGTGAAACTTGTCAGCCTTGGAGCAGTTCATCTAGAACCTATTGGCTTTTATTCTGATAAGGTAAAAAGTGTAGACGACCTAAAAGATGGGGACGAAATTTTAATTCCCAACGACGCCACCAATGGTGGACGGGCCCTCTTGCTCTTGGCCAAGGCTGGAGTTATCAAGGTCAATGACCCAGAAAACTTAAACATTACAGAAAAAGATATTACAGAAAATCCAAAGAACTTAAAGTTCACAGCCCTAGACGCCCCCTCTATTCCAAGATCCTACAAGGATGTGGCTGGAGCAGTTATTAATTCCAACTACGCCCTAGGAGCTGGCTTAAATCCCTTAAAAGATAGTCTTTTAATCGAAGACAAGGATTCTCCCTATGCCAATATTGTGGCTGTCCGCCAAGGGGAAGAAAATAAGGAAAAATTCAAGAAATTTATGAAGGTCCTTAATTCTGAAGCCTGCCGTAAATTTATTGAAGAAAAATACGAAGGAAGTATTTTACCATCCTTCTAAAATCAAAAGGCCCCTTAGGGGTCTTTTTTTGAAAGGAGGTCCTATGGACCAGGTACCAGGAACAGATTATCAAATTGTCCAGGGAGAGGGAGCCCTCTCCTATAGCGTAGACAGCTTATTTTTATCCTATTTTGCGAGGCCTAAGGGCCAGGTCCTGGACCTAGGTTGTGGGCCGGGCATTCTTTTTTTCCGTCTCCTAGGAAAGGGGGCCATGACAGGCTATACAGGAATAGATACCAATCCCCAGGCCCTGGATTATTTTAAGAAAAGTTTGGAAGAAAATTCCCTTCCCTATAGGCCGGACCTTAGGCTGGAAGATGTGGGAGCTTTAAGTGTTCATGGCCATTATGATACAGTCATCACCAATCCGCCCTATTTTACAGGCAAGCTCCAGGGCAAAGACCCGGGGAAAAACCAGGCCAAGCACCAGGGTCCCCAAGTCCTGGACCTTTTTATTGAAAGAGGGGCCTATAGTTTAAAGCCTTTAGGATTTTTCTATATGGTTCTGCCTGTAGACCGGCTGGTGGACGGTCTGGTCCTCATGCGGAGTCATGGTCTGGAGCCAAAGCGGGCTCAGACTCTGGCAAAGAAGGAAGGCAAGGGTCCCCATTGGATTGCCCTAGAGGGAAGAAAGGGAGCCAGGCCGGGGCTTCAAATGGACCAGGCCCTCTTTTTAGACCGGGACTATGACTGGATTTATTCTATGAAATGAATCTGGGTCTATGATAAAATAAAGGAAAGGAGGGGACCATGCTCTATATTGTACCAACCCCCATTGGGAACCTGGAAGACATGACCTATCGGGGGGTTCAAGTCTTAAAGTCTGTGGATAAAATTTGCTGTGAAGACACCAGAACCAGCCAAGTTCTACTGGACCACTATGGAATTGAAACGCCTAGGATGGCCTACCATAAATTTAATGAAGAAAAAGTCCAGGGAAAAATCCTGGACCTCCTGCGGGAGGGAAGGGACCTGGCTGTGATTTCCGATGCGGGTATGCCGGGGATCCAAGACCCTGGCCGGCGACTCATCCAGGCGGCCATTAGAGAGGGCCTGGACTATACGATTTTACCAGGGCCCTCGGCTATGGTGACGGCCTTCATTGGGGCGGGCCTGGAAGAAGAAGGCTTTCTCTACTATGGGTTTTTGCCGGAAAAGCAGGGGAAGCGGAAAAAGGTCCTGGAAGACCTGAAAACCTGTCCCTATCCCCTGATTTTTTATGAAGCTCCCCATAGGATCTACAAGACCCTAGAAGACATGGAAGAAGTTTTAGGGAAAAGACGGGTCCACCTGGGCCGGGAACTGACCAAAAAGTTTGAAGAATACATTCACATGAACCTGGGGGAAGATTTGGAGAGTCAGGTCAAGGACAAGGGAGAATTTGTCCTCATTGTGGAAGGGGGCAATCAAGAGGAAAAACCAGTGGATATTCGAAAGGAATTGGAAGACCGAATCCGCCAGGGAATGAAAAAATCTCAAGCTGTCAAGGATGTGGCCCAGTCCTTCCAAATCCAAAAAAACCAAGTTTACAAGGAAAGTTTGAAATTATGAACCGAGACCATAGCTTTGCCGATAAAATTTCCGGCTTAAACCAAGTCCTGAGGGAAAAGTATGCCTCCATCCAAGCCTGGACCAAGGAGGGCTTTCGCCAGTACATTGAAGACCAGGCCGGTCCTATAAAAAAACTTCGGAAACTCTCTCCGGAAGAACTGGAAGCCTTTGGAATTGTTGTGGGCCTGGACGGGTCTGTCAACAAGCTAGGCGGAGCCTACCCCCACTATGTGGAGCTCTACCGGGGACTGGCCCTCTCTACCCGTCACGGCTACCAAACGAGTCTGGAAGAAATTTACACTCCCCTCTTGGAGGAAAGAGAAGAAAGCGACCAGGAAGAAGAGGAAGAAGGTGGAGACGACCGGAAGCGCCGTCTGGCAGAAATTGAAATGAAGACGGCTATTGCCTATATGAAGGCCCACCCGGCCCACTACCTGATGATGGATGGCGGCCTCATCCGCTACCGGGTCTATACAGACCTTTGGGAAGAATTTACCAAGACGGCCCTGGAAAAAAATGTCATTACTTTTGGGGTCATCAAGGACATTAAAACCTCTGTCCTGGGCCAGGGAGAAGAAACCAAGGGCCTCTATGACAGGGAACTCCTCTTTGGAAAGCTGGACTATGGGGATGTGATTTACATTGACGAGGAAAAAAATAAGAAGGTCCCCAGTGGCCTGACTTCGGCTTTTTTAAAGACCTCCAAGGACATCCAGGTGGTGGGCCTGGACCTTTTAAAGGACCAGGAAGAGGAATTGGAAAATGTGTGTAACCTGGTTTTTAGCCTAACCCCCAGCCAGGGCCGGGGCGTCCCCCTGTGGATTGACATTGTGGACCATGAAGTAAAAATTACAGATGACCAAATGCGGGCCCTCTTTCAATCCTACATGGACAGGGACCTGTTTGAACGCCTCTTTGTGTCGGAAAGAGACTTACGGAGAATGTGAGGGAAATATGCAAGTCGTTGGAATAACAACACAACAAGAAGTGACTATAGGAAGCAAGGATCGAAATTTTCGGATTAATGAAATGCTCATGATCCAGGACGGCGTCATGGGGGACCTCTTGGCTGAAGTAGTAGAAACAAAAACCTTTAACCGGTTTATCCCCTTGGATATTGGGGGAGATTTTGTAGATGCTTCGGTCTTGGAATCCCTCAAGGCCATGGGCTACGATGTAGAAGATGAAACCATCTACATTGCCAAGGCCCGCCTTTTTGAAGAAGCCACCTATCCTGTCCTCACAGGAAGTATGGTCCGGACGCCAAATTTTGATGAAATAAAAAAAGTCCTCCTTCAAACTAAGGCGGAGGAAGGCCTGGTTCTGGGATCTATCCGGAATACAGATGTCATTTACAAGGAAGCGGAAGAAGACTATAAAAACCTCTTTCAATCCCTGGAAGGAGGCTTAAAGGACCAGGAAGACCTGCCCTTTATCTTGGACGTCCGATCCATGCACCAGTACCCTCATATTGGGATTTTCGGAGGGTCCGGGTCTGGAAAGAGCTTTGGCCTCCGGGTCCTCCTGGAAGAATTGATGAAAAAATCTATCCCCACAGTGGTCTTGGACCCCCACTATGAAATGGACTTTGCCAATGCTTCCACGTCTAGCTTTGGAAAAACCTATGGAGACAAGTTTGTGAAACTCCAAATTGGAGAAGAAGTGGGGATTAAGTTTGAGCACCTAAGTGTAGGGGACATTAACCACCTTTTAGGAGCTGTGAGTCCCCTAACCGACTCCATGAAAAATGTGGTGGCGGCTATTTATACCAAGGGCAACAACTACCCAAGCTTCCTGGAAAGAGTGGATGCCATCTTGGCTGTAGGGGACAAGGGGGGAGAAAAGAAGTTTCAAGCAGAAATGGACTATGCTTCTCCCGATAAGCAAAGGATTATGGACCGGCAGTTAAAAATCTTCCAAGACCTGGGACAAAATTTGCCCTTGGAATCTGTTCGAGGGATTTCCTGGCGGGCAGCCAGCCTCCACAGGGAAGGCCTCTTTAACAAGGACATCCTTCCTGTGACCCAAAACCTCCTCCAGGGGAAATTAGTCGTCATCCAATCCAGCATGCGGACCCTTCAAATGTTTTCTACCTACCTGGTCCGGACCCTATACAATAAAAGACGGACCTACCGGGACGACCACCTTCGGGGGATTCCCTCAGACTATTTTCCTCCCTTCTTTATTGTCAATGACGAAGCCCACAACTTCGCCCCCAAGGGCCTGGATTCTCCCACCAAGTCCGCCCTCCGGGAAATTGCCCAAGAAGGCCGGAAGTACGGGGTCTTCTTAGTTATGGCCACCCAAAGGCCAACTCTCCTGGACGAGACCATTACGGCTCAATTAAACTCCAAGTTTATCTTTCGGACCGTTCGGGCCTCGGACATTGACACCATCAGGGAAGAAACAGACCTGACAGGAGAAGAGGCCCACCGCCTCCCCTACCTGCGGACAGGAGACGTCTTTATTTCTTCCGCCCAAGTGGGCCGGACCACCTTTGTCCGGATTCGCTGTGCAGAAACCACCTCTCCCCACAGTGAAAACCCCTTTGATGAACTGGTCCAACAAAAGGAAGACCATCACCAGGACCTCCTAAGGGACCTGGAAAAATACTTCCCCATTACAGACAGCAAGCTCCTTACCATTATTAAGAGCCTGTCCAAGGAAGGGAAGGACTACAGCTACGAGAGTCTAAAGGCCTCCCTAAAGTCCATGGCAGAAGAAGGTGTCATTGAAAAGAAAGAGGGCTTTATTGGCGGTCAGGAATACCATTTAAAGGAAAAATAGCAGAGAAAAAGCAGGAGGATTTATGAGTCCACCTGCTTTTTTAAGTAAGAAATTTTAATAGGATGGCGGGGTCATTGCCCAAATAGAAACACAATCCTCGTCATCGTAATTTAAGTAGGCATGGGGATGCTTACTTTCGAAATAAAAACTATCGCCCTCATAGAGCTCGTACCGTTCATCCTCCACCAGCATGGTTAAATGCCCCTGGATAATATAGCCACATTCCTCACCTTCATGGGAAGACATGATAATTTCCTTAGAGTCATCATGCTTGCTAATTAACATAAGGTCCATTTCAATTAACCGGTGGTCTGTAGGAGACAACATTTCCGAAATCCGAAAATGGGTTTGTTGAACGATTTCCTTCCGGCTATCCTTGCGGATGACCACAGGATTTTCCTTGGCAAATTCATCATCAAAAAATTCCCCCATAGTGGAATCTAATGATTGAACAATCCGGCACATGGCATTAACTGAAGGAGACACCAGGTCCCGTTCAATTTGACTGATAAGGCCAGTGGACAAGTCCGATTTTTCTGCCAATTCCTTAATACTCATATTTTTGCTCTTACGTAGGACGCGAATCTTATTGCCTGTAAACTTTGAAGCCATAGACACCTCCTATAAATTTTATTATAGCACAATAGGGGGAAAAAACCATGAATTATTTAAAATATTTAAGTATTTCATCAACTTCCTAAGGACGATGGAGGACAATTTGGAAAAGCTTTTCTATAAAAAGAAGCGGGAAGAAGCCTATTTTTCAAGATAAAACTGGAACTAAGAGACCTCTTCCAGTATAATAAAGGAAGGAAAAGGGGGAGAGAACATGGAAGAAGTGCTCATTATAGATTTTGGCGGACAGTATAATCAATTAATTGCCCGTAGAGTCCGGGACCTACACGTGTATTGTGAAGTGGTCCCCTACAAAAAAGTAGATAAATATCTAGAAAAGAAAGAACCCAAAGGAATCATCTTTACAGGAGGTCCAAACTCCGTTTATGTGGAAGATGCCCCGAAAATTGACAAAAAAATTTATGACCTAGGCGTGCCCATCCTGGGCCTCTGCTATGGGATGCAAAGAATGGCCCTGGACCTAGGAGGAAGAGTAGAGCGGTCCAAGAGCCGGGAATTTGGAAAAACCACCACCCGTTTTGACCGGTCCTGCCCCCTCTTTGAGGGCGTAGAAGATTCCATCACCTGGATGAGCCACCAAGACCTGGTGACTGACCTGCCCCAAGGCTTTGAAAAAGTATCCTCAACAGATGCCACAGAAAACACAGCCATTGCCAATAAAGAAAAGAACCTCTATGGCGTCCAATTTCATCCCGAAGTCAACCATACAGAAAAGGGACAAGATATTTTAAAGAACTTCCTTTACAAGATTTGTAAATTGGAAGGAAGCTGGACCATGGAAAAATATGCCAAGACAGCCATCCAAGCCATCCGGGACCAAGTCGGCCAAGGAAAAGTCCTCCTAGCCCTGTCTGGAGGCGTGGATTCCTCTGTTTGTGCCAAACTTTTGGAAAAAGCCATTGGAGACCAGCTCACCTGTATCTTTGTTGACCACGGCCTCATGCGGAAAAACGAAGGAGACCAAGTGGAAGCCGCCTTTAAGGACAGCAAGCTCCACTTTATCCGGGTCAATGCAGAAGACCGATTTTTAAAGAAACTTGACGGCGTGACCGATCCCGAAAAGAAGCGGAAAATTATTGGAGAAGAATTCATCCGGGTCTTTGAAGAAGAAGGCCGAAAGATTGGGTCTGTGGACTACCTGGCCCAAGGAACCATCTATCCCGATGTCATTGAATCCGGCTCAGGAGATGCCGCCGTCATTAAATCCCACCACAATGTGGGAGGCCTGCCAGAAGTTGTAGACTTTAAGGGCCTTGTAGAACCCCTAAGACAACTCTTTAAAGACGAAGTCCGGGAATTAGGTCAAGAATTAGGCCTGGCCGACTATCTTGTCTGGCGGCAACCCTTCCCTGGACCAGGACTAGGCATTCGGGTCATGGGAGAAATTACCAAGGAAAAACTGGACATCCTAAGAGATGCCGACGCCATTTACCGGGAAGAAATTGCCAAGGCCGGCCTGGATAAATCCATTAATCAATACTTTGCCGTCCTGACCAACAACCGGACCGTCGGCGTGATGGGCGACTACCGGACCTATGACTACACCCTGGCCCTGCGAGCCGTCAAAACCACAGACTTTATGACCGCCGACTGGGCAAAAATTCCCTATGAAGTCCTGGAAAAAGCCTCCAGCCGGATTGTAGGCGAAGTAGACCATATTAACCGGATTGTCTATGATATTACAAGTAAGCCGCCGGCAACCATTGAATGGGAATAATCGCAAAATTTTCTAAAATGGTTTAATTCCAAGCTATAGAGAGAATGAAAAATGGCTACTGGGACTCAAATGGTACTGGAAGTAAAAAAGAATAAATTGAATAATAGTTCCAAGTGGTTTATATTTGGACAAAAAATTAGATCATAACTTAAGTGTTATGGTCTTTTTTATTTGATAGGTTATACACTTAAAGGCGACATCTAGTATAAAATAAATTTAAAAAATCAACTAAAGATATATTTAACAGATGAAGAAAAAGAAATTTATATTGTAGACTTAGAGCCATTTAGAAATCTACAATGGCTACTTTCAAATGCAACAAATAATATAAACCAGATTGTAAAAGCTACTAATACAATGGGTGTTATTTACAAGAAAGATATTGATTATATGAGAGAAAAAATAGAAAAATTGTCAAAAGAAATATGGCAGATACATTCCTTGTTGTTAGGAAAAACTAAATAGAATTTTGCCGAAATAAATCTTAGATCTGTAAGAAGTTTTAAAAATATGATATAATATAATTAATTGAAATGCCGATTTTTAAAATTATAAGGGAGAGAAATTTATGCAAAACTTTGGGAAAATTATTTTTAAAATAGACCAGGTTTTAGAAGAAAAAAATATAAGCAAAAACAAATTAGAAAAAGAAGCAAATCTTCAAAGGACGCAACTTAATTCTTATTGTAATAATAAGGTTAAAAGAATTGATTTGGAAACTATTGCAAAGATATGTTGTGTTCTTGAGTGTAAAATTGAAGATATTATGGATTATGTGAGGTAATTAAATGAATAGATACGAAATAATAAAAAATAGGTAACATTTATCAGATTCGTAACACTGAATCAGGAGAGTATAGTTATGTTCAAGCACCTAAAACAGTTGGAAGAAATATAAAAGATTACTAAAAAGGAGACACAGATACAAACCATCAATACTTAGACATAAGATTTAAATATGATAGATTAGTTATATTAGTAGAAACAAAAAAATAAAAATAAGGATCGAATGATTTTTACAGTAAATTTGTAAAATGATTTAGGAAGAAGAAAATATTACAATAAAAAATAAGGGAGGGATAAATATGAAATACATACCAGTAAGTTTTGAAATGAAAGATGGTAGGATTTGCGAAATTAGAGAAATTCAAGTAAAAGAGGCTGCAGAAACTATTGAATATTTGAAAACCGTTATGGGGGAATCTAACTTTTTATACTCTTATCCAGAAGAAATAACTTTGACTGTTGAACAGGAAGAGAAGATGATAAAAAGTTTTAATGAATCTGAAGATATTCTTATGATTATAGCAGAGATTGATGGAAGATTGATTGCAAGTGCTCAGATTTCAAGATCAAAAAAAATGAAAATGCGTCATCGAGGAAATGTCGCTGTTACAGTTCTTAAAGAATTTTGGAACTTAGGAATAGGAAAGAAGATGCTCCTTTGTCTTGAAGACTATGCTAAGGAATGGGGTCTTACCCAAATTGAACTGGACTATTTCTCAGGTAATAAAAGAGGTCAGATTCTTTATGAGAAACTAGGATTCGTCAAAGTGGGGGGAATTCCGGAAGCATTTATTTTGAAGGATGGAACACGATACAATAATATAACAATGGTAAAAAGCATCTAAATAAATTTCTAAAGTATAAATTTTCAGTTAATGCTATTAACAATCTGCTTGAATAGATCGACAAGATAGTGTCTGCAATCATTAATAATACTATAGAATGTTTTTGAGGGTTTCGTGTCATAATATAGATGGAGACAAATAGTTATGTAAATATAAAGTATTAAAGCTTCTAGCAAAGTTTATAACTCGAAAAATCAATAGTTGGTGTGCTGCTTAGAGTGATGATTATATAATGACTATTGTAAAGAGTACACTAGTAGAAGGAGGGATTATATTGTCAAAAATAAAAAAAGAGCAAATTTCTGCCAAAGGATTTTCAATTCAAGTTTATACTGAAGATTTTAAAAATGATTATATAAGCTTAACGGATATAGCAAAATATAAAAATACAGATGATCCAAGATTTGTTATTCAAAACTGGATGAGAAATAGGAATACTCTTGAATTTATAGGATTATGGGAAGCACTTAATAATCCAAATTTTAACCGTGTGCAATTCGACACGTTTAGAAATGAAGCAGGTTTAAATAGATTTACTATGACACCAAGTAAATGGATAGAATCTACTGGAGCTATTGGAATAGTCTCAAAATCTGGTAGATATGGTGGAACTTATGCTCATTATGATATAGCGATGGAGTTTGCGTCTTGGCTTTCTCCAGAATTTAAGTTATATATTATTCAAGATTATAAAAGACTAAAAGAAGATGAAGACTCAAAATTATCATTAACTTGGAATCTTCATAGAGAAATATCAAAGATTAATTATAAAATCCACACAGATGCAATTAAAGAATACTTGCTTAAAGATTTAACCAATGACCAATTATCTTTTAAATATGCAAGCGAGGCGGACATGCTGAATGTAGCACTATTTAATAAAAGAGCAAAAGAGTGGCGAAAGGAAAATCCTAATTTGAAAGGAAATATGAGAGACTATGCAAGTTTAAATGAGTTATTGGTGCTTGCAAATATGGAAAGCTACAATGCCGTTCTTATTAGCAAAGGAATGGAACAAAAAGAAAGAATGATAGAGCTTAGAAATCTTGCTAGAAGACAATTGGTGTCAATTGAAAAGCTTAATAATAGTGGTATCAGGAGATTAGAAAGAAACAAGTAGTTTTAACCGAATGTAGAAAAATATAGTAAAACGGTGGTTTACCTTATTGGATGTGTAATTCTTAAAATGAGAGCAAAACCACCAGGAAATGAGGATTTCTATATAATGAAAATTCTACAAATAATACCTCGGATTTTCTTGTGGATCTAGCGGTATAATTATTAAAACGGAAGATAGTGGCGATGAATACTTGGTTTCAAGCCTTCTACTAAGGAAATAAAAATATAGAGTTTAAAAATATAAGGAGGAAAGTATATGATAAAATATATTACTTTACTTAAAGTTCTAGAAGCGTTAAGAAAAGAAGCTCCAGAAGATTATAAAATTTATCATCCAAATGAGGATGATTTAGATAAAGTAAATCGTGCAAATTCTAGAGCTTATATTCATTTGCTTTTAAAAGCTAAATTTAATTTGTTGGATTTTGAGAAACGAGAAAAATTTGTTACAGATGATTCTCAAGATGGAGGAATTGACGCCTACTATATTGATCATGAAAATAAAAAAATATATTTTATTCAATCAAAGTTTAGAACGAATAATGATAACTTCATGAATAAATCTATCGAATTAGAAGAAATAAATAAAATGGATATAGATAGGATAAGTAGAGGTGAAAGAATAGATAAAAATGGAATAAAATACAACGACAAAATCCAAAGATTAATACAAAATCTTTCAGAAATTGAGCAAATAAGTAGGTACGATTTTAATGTTATTATACTTGCAAACGTAAGTAGTGTACTTGCGGATGCAATGGGTAAGTTATTAAATTTTCCATTTGAAGTTTATAACTATGAAAGAGCATATGAAGAATTGGTTTTTCCTATAGTTAGGGGAACTGTTCATCAAGCAACAAATATTTCTGTTAATTTAAATTTAGGTTCGAAAAATAATTATACAATGGATTATTGGGTTGAAGACGAAGAATTTACTACATCTGTACAATTGTTTTTTGTTCCGATATTAGAAATTGCAAAATTAATGAGTTCATTTAAGAACTCTATATTGAAGTTTAATCCAAGAAGCTATTTAGGAGCGTCAGACAATGAAGTAAACTCTTCAATAAAAGATTCTGTAATCAATCGTTCAGGTAATGTATTTGCATTGTTTAACAATGGAATTACATTGCTATCTGATAAAACATCATATACCTCAAGGACTGGTAGAGAAGGTATAGGTGAATTATCATTGTTAAATCCGCAAATAATTAATGGAGGACAAACAGCTTACACTTTATCAACTATTTTAGAAGATGATGACATAGATAATAAAGTATTTGATAATAAAGAAGTACTACTAAAGGTAATTATTTTGGATCAAGGGATGAAAGATGAAGTAAGCAAACAAAGATTAATTGATGAGCTTTCATTAACAACAAATAATCAAAGTAAAGTAACAGTTGCAGATAGAAAATCAAATTCAAATGTACAAATTGATTTTCAAAAGTATATATACAATAACTACGGATACTTTTATCATAGAAAAACAGGTGAATTCACTGAAGGTATCGAAAAAGGCTATATTTCTAAAGATCAAATTATTAGTAGAAATACAATTATTAGAATTATCTATGCTATGAATGGTAGAGTAAATGCTGCCAGGCGAAATGGTGAAGATACTTTATATAATATGAATGATTATGAGAAATTTTTTAATATAGATATAGGGCCTGAAGGATATGATCGTATATATTTCTTATACATTGCATTTAAATATTTAGAAAAAAAAGAAAATAGTAGATCTGATTATGGTGAAGGATTAAGATATGGGAAATATGCAATAATAAATGTCATTTCTAAATTTTTAACAGATGAATATTTTGATAGGACTGAAGATTCATTAAAGTTGATCGCAGATGAAATCTTAGATCAATGGAAAGAATTTGAACGTATGCAATCAAATAAAAAATCTAATATTGATTATTTCTATGAAAAAGAAGAAATTCTCAAGCAGGAGAATAAAAATGGTAAAGAAAAAATGGAAAATCTAGTTATTACTACACGAGTTGAAGATTTTGATAATTATTATAAAGGCTCAACAATTAATAATGATTTAAATGATTACGAATTTAAAATAACTAAGATCGAAGAAACACAATCATGACTTATCTTCCGGTACTGGGACTGGGATGGGACTAAAAATCTGAAAACGTCTTATAATTAGATGGATTTAGTGATACTCTAGAAAATAAAATCTAGTATTTTGAATGATTTGGGATATATCGAACGTTTGGAAAAGAAGAATGGGAATAATCGCAAAATTTTCTAAATTGGCTTGATTGCAAGCTATAAGGAGAGTATAAAATAATTACTGGTACTCAAATGGTACTGGAAGTAAAAAAGAATAAATTGAATAGTTTTTTCAAATGGTTTACTTTTGGTAAAGAGCCTACAAAAATCGGCATAGGGATTTCCTATGCCGATTTCACGTTCAGAATAAAATTTTCATGAAGGCCTATGAAGACTTAGTGTCCTTGTCTCCTTCTTCGCCTATATTCACCTTGCCTTTATTTAAATGATAGGTTAGGCTCAGGGCCACAAGGGAAATAATTATTTTAATGACGACCATGAGGATAAACTGCCAGGATAGGGGGTCTAGGATCAGGTCTCCTAGGAGGGTGTTGGTAATGACTCCAATGGAGGCTCCTAAAAGGGCCGACAAGAGGTAGGTTAGGTAGGGGGTTTTACAGGCGCCAAAGTAAAAGCTTAAGATATCACAGGGGAACCAACCAATGAGGCGGACAATAAAACTTGCGAAAAATTCATTTTTCTTTTGGAGGTCGATGATTTTTTCAATTTTTGGATACTTCTGCCTGACATATGCAATAGCTTCCGTCCCGGCCCAGCGGCCTAAGAGATAGGGAAGACTTAAGGTCACAGCTAGGCCCAAGTAGCTAATGAGGACTGCTTCAAGAGGGGGAAATAAAAGACCACTGGCCAAGTAAAGGGAGCCTAGGGGAATGACCACGGTCAAGCTTTTAATGGCAAAAAGAAAGACCAGGGTCAAGATGGATTTTAAGGGATTTCCACCAGCTTGATTCGTAATGGATTGAATACTGAGGCCTTCTTCCCGGCTAAGGAAAATAACCGTTAAGGCCAGAACAAAGGAGATAATGGCCACGATTTGGACCTTTTTAAAGCTTTTTGACAGGTCTTTTTTCAGCTCTTGGCTTTCCCTTTCTTCAGGGGACTTGGCCTTCTTCATTCTTTTTTCTTTCATAAGTCCTCCTTTGCCTAGAGGAAAATAAACCAGTTTAGGGTCCAGCCTCCTAACTAGGGCGAATTGGCCTAGTTAAGGAAATCTTTTGGAGAGAGGGAACCAGCTCTTATCGGGGCCCTGGCTTATTTATTTGTGGTGACTTCTTTTTCTTCAGACCAAATTTTATCGGCATAGGGTTTCCAGGTTTTCGCATAATCTGTACATTTTGCGCACAAGTGGCTGGCACTTTCAGGGGACTGAAGGTCTGTCGACTTGGCGCCGGTTTCCTTGACCATTTCTTGCAAACGTCCGGGATTTTCTAGCATAGGACAAGGCCTTAAATGATTTTCGTTAAAGGGTTGATTTTTATGGTAGGCCATAAACAAGGGGCTCTGTAAAATTTCCAGTAGGGAGTGGGTGCGGATGTTGGTGTCGGAATAATGAATAAAGACACAGGGTTCCGCATCTCCATTTGCATTGATATGGAAGTAGTTTCGCCCTCCTGCAATACAACCATCCATATATTCTCCATCATTTTGAAAGTCCATGGTAAATAGACCTTCACCTGTCCGAAGGTTTCTAATTTCTCGTGTTCGATTCTTCATATAAATTCTTTGTTCCGGACTGGGGAGGAGGTCCACTGAAGCTTCGTTACCTACAGGCATATAGTGGAAGTATAAGGCATAGCGACAGCCCTTATCCACCATGAGATTGACAAATTCCTTGTCGACTACAGATGCACAGTTCTTGGAGGTATAGCAAATAGAGCTACCAAAAACAAGACCGTTTTTCTTTAATAAATCCATGGCGGCCATGACTTTTCCGTAAACCCCTTGGCCCCGGCGTAAGTCATTGACTTCAGGAGACCCTTCTAAGCTAATGGCCAGCATCATATTTCCCACACGCTTCATTTCATCGCAGAAAGCTTGGTCCACCAAGGTGCCGTTGGTAAAGGCTAAGAATTGACAATCTTTATGTTCTTCACAGAGCTTAATCAGGTCATCTTTTCGGACCAGGGGCTCACCCCCGGTAAACATATAGAAAAAGATCCCAAGTTCCTTGCCTTGGCTTACAATATTTGACATTTCATCATAGGTTAAATTTAGTTTATTCCCATATTCTGCAGCCCAACATCCGGTACAGTGTAAATTACAAGCGCTGGTAGGGTCCATAAGAATGAGCCAGGGAATGTTGCAATCATGAATTTTCCGCATTTTATGCATTTTCTTGGTTCCTGAAAGCATAGCTTCAAAACCTAAATTTAAGACAGTGGTTTTTAATACATGGGGGTCCAGCTCATCCAGGGCCCGGTTTAAATACTGGTTTAAGGCGCCATTTTTATCGGCCACCATGTCCCGAACCTCATCAAAGTCGATTCCCATGTCGTCGTCATCCATGTATTTTTCCATTAAGTCAACGAGCTTGACCATGTCTTCTTCCCGGTTTTCCTTGTTGACTTTCTTTAAAAGAAAATCCACTCCTAGACTCGCTGACTTTCTCGCAGAAAAGTGTGTTAAAGTTCCCATTTTTTGTCCTTTCTAATTGTCTCGACTGTATCTTGAAATTGTCTTTGTGGTGGTTTGGACTACAAATAAGTTTAAAAAGCCATCAATCATTAAATTGAGTCCAAGTAAAATCATGAGAGCCTTTCGTCCTGCATAGGGTCTTAAAAAAACTAGGGTTCCCATAATAGCTGTCATTAAAGCAACCAGTAAAATCATCCACCACGAATTCACCCCAAGTTTTTTGGCATCCAGGGCGGTTTGGATTCGTAATAGAGCATCAAAAACCATCACAAGGCCTATGGCAATCATTAGAACATCCATAAATTGTCGGGTCCAAAAAACCATCATAAAACCAAAGAAACTGGATATAATTCCCATGGCAAGGTCAAATTGGAAGACCAGTCCCCATAGATCTCTTGAAAAATAGGCAAATAACTTTACAATGCCAAATAAAAGGAAGAGAAATCCACAGAGTCTGCATAAAGTTTGGGCACCGATATCCGGTTTCAAAAGAAAAACAGCCCCTAAAAGAATTAAACAGATGGAAAAGAGGGTGTAGGCTCTTTTTATTTTCTTTAACTTTTCCATACCTTCACCTCCCTCCGATTCCTTTTTTACTGGATATAAAGACTAGGAAGTTCATACAATTTTTCTCCTAGCCTATAAAGCATTTAAGTGGTAGGAGTAAAAACCTTGAACCTGGACATGGATTTTAGTTCTTTTACTCCTTTACTTTAGTATATCCAAGTTCAGCAGTCAGGAGTATGGACAAAAGAGACAAAGTATTCGAATTTTGAACAAAAGGTCCTTCTTTGTCTAAATTTGACCTTAATTTTTAGAGGAATAGAGAGGATTTACCTTCTCTTCAAATATGAGTTGGTTAAAAAAGGGTGGAAAGAGACGCAAAAGAAAAGATGGAAAGGGTTCAATGGAAATAAAAAAAGTGCCCAGGATTGAAAGTCAATCCTAGACACTCTTAAATTGTTTGGAGCTGACGACGGGATTTGAACCCGTGACCTCTACATTACCAATGTAGTGCTCTACCGACTGAGCTACGACAGCAAGAAACTCCTTTAATTATAGGAAAATTTCTTGAAACTGTCAAGGGAATGTTAAGGCTTTTAAAAAACTTTTTCTTAAAGGCCTAGAAGTTGCCGGATTTTTTCCGAGGCCTTGGTGGAAAGGCAGCGCTTGGGAATAATATAGGCCAGGCTAGGGGACTTGTAAATATAAAAGTAGTCCTTGTTTTCCCGGCTCCGGTAGACATCCTTATAGGGGAGGACAAGGTTTCGGTCTCCTGTGGTTTCTACAAGCTGGTCCTTTTCAAAGGTCATAGACTTAGATCCTTCTTGGTCCTGGTCTTGCTTTTTCAAGAGACGGAGAACTCGTTTTTTCACCATACTCCGGAAGATGGCCCGGTAGAAAGCCAGGAAGAAAAACATAATGAGAAAGCTAATGGCCCAGGCGGTGACTTTTGAAATGTCCATTTTAGGAATGAGAAAAAAGCTGGCCAGGGCAATAAGAATACAGCCTAAAATCGCCTGGCTTCGCTGGGCTCTCTTGGCTTTTGAATCAAATTGCATGTGGAATAAATAAAATTGCAGGAGATCCTCCTGGGTTAGTTCATAGTTAATATGCATAATCCCACCTCCAGGTCGGGATAGGTTTTAATAGAGACTTGTTTTATCCATTATAGCATAGATTTTTCGGAAAAATATTGGAAAGGAGAAAAATATTTGGACTAGGGATGTCTTGAGAGAACTAGTTTCTAATGAGTGAAATCCGTTCTCTTAAAAAGATTTTGGATAGAGAATGCAGCGTTTGGGTATATTTTAAAAGTACAATAAAAATATCAAGGGGGTAAATGGTGGATCAATCATATGAATATGTCGATCGCTTTGACAAATATCTTTTAAGTGACGTAGAGGATTATGATTCTCTAAAAATTTATCGATTTAAGGATTTTGATTTAGGCAGAATGAAAGAACTCATTCACTTTAGTGAAGAGGCTTTTGGAGAAAAAGCGGCGGATGTATTTGAAGTTGTCTTTCAAATTTATTATGGCAATGTCTTTTTACTGAAAGAAAGCCATAAAAATAATAAAATACTGGGGATGGCTGCGTTCAGCCGTGCCTGGGATAAAAATAAAATGGCTTATCTATCGGATTATGCTATTGCTGAAGAGGCTCGTGGAGAGTCTCTGGGAGAGAAGTTCTTAAAGATTGTATTAGAGGATTTAAAGGACCAGGGTTTTGAACAAATCCGATTAACAGTAGATCCTGACAATGAACCAGCGGTCAGTCTCTATGAAAGTTTAGGTTTTGAAAAGATTGAATTTGTAGAGGACCTTTATGGAGAAGAGGAAGACCGGTATATTATGGAATTAGTACTTTAAAGTCTGGCTTTTGTGTTCCAAAGTTGGACTAAAATCCATTTTTTGGAACAGTTCACGTTTAATGAGAAATTTTCTGGACTTTGAATAAATTTCATAGTCCTTGCTTGAATGGACGGGAAAAAGGGTATACTTATAGGAGAAGATTTGACCAAAAACTAGGCTGTGTTTTGGGCCTAGCTTGTGATAAAAACATGTAAAGGAGTGGCTTGTGGATAAAATTATAGATCAATTAAAAAATTATGAAGAAGTCTGCTGGGAAAATCCGAAAAAGGAAAACTTTGAAGATTTTATCAAGAAGATGGATGTAAAACCAGAAGATATAGACAAGGCGGCTGCAGACTTGGACCGCTATGCTTCCTATATTGCCAAGGTTTTTGAAGAAACCAGGGCCAACAAGGGGATTGTGGAATCGCCCTTAAAGAAGATTAACGGCATGAAGGAAGACTTAGACACAGAAGTCCTGGGAGACCTCTATTTAAAAATGGACTCTAACCTACCTGTAGCCGGGTCCGTTAAGGCCCGGGGAGGAATGTATGAAGTTCTAAAGCATACGGAAGATTTGGCTGTAAAGGAAGGTTTAATTCAAAGGGGAGACCCTCTAGACAGTTTAGTTTCAGATGAAGCGAAAAAAGTCCTCTCCAAGTATATTATCCAAGTGGGATCTACAGGGAACTTGGGGATTTCCATTGGAATTACTTCGGCGAAAATTGGCTACAAGGTCATTGTCCATATGTCCAGCGATGCCAAGGAGTGGAAAAAAGAATTGCTGCGGTCCTATGGGGTGGAAGTCAAGGAATATGACTCCAACTACTCTCTGGCTGTAACAGAAGGCCGGAAGGAATCGGACCAAGATCCTTTGAGTTATTTTGTGGATGATGAAAATTCCAAGATTTTATTTTTAGGCTATGCAGTGGCTGGCCGGCGGCTGAGAAAGCAACTGGAAGAAGACGGAGCTGTTATTGACGAGGAAAATCCTCTCTATGTCTACATCCCCTGTGGCGTAGGTGGAGCACCAGGCGGTGTCAGCTTTGGCTTAAAGTGCGAATTTAAGGATAATGTCCACATTTACTTTGTAGAGCCCACCCATGCCCCCTGTATGCTCTTAGGCATGGCTACAGGCAAGCACGGGGATATTAGCGTGGAAGATATTGGCTTAGATGGAAAAACCGAGGCCGATGGCCTGGCTGTAGGTCGTCCCTCCAGCTTTGTAGGAGGAATGATGGATCCTATCTTAGACGGGATTGTCACTTTGGACGATGGAAAGCTCAATCCCTATATGCAAGCCCTTTACAAGAGGGAAGGTATTTTTATTGAGCCTTCTGCAGCGGCATCCTTTGCAGGTCTGGAAATGACCAAGGGGAAAAAAGGCAGCCACGTTCTTTGGGCCACAGGTGGAGCCTTGGTTCCCAAAGAAATCCGAGATGACCTTTTAAAGGACTGAGAATTTGATAGTAATAAGGAGGCTCCCTAGGGAGTCTCTTCTTAAATAGGGACTAGAGGGGTGAAGAAGATGGCATTTGTTGAAGCAAGAGATGTAACAAGAGAATATCGGATGGGGGAAACACGGGTCCTGGCCAACAACAAGGTCTCCTTTACCATTGAAGAAGGGGAATTTGTCATTATTCTAGGCCCTAGTGGGGCTGGAAAATCCACTCTTTTAAACCTCTTAGGGGGGATGGATAAGGCCACTAGCGGCCAGATTTTCGTGGGAGGCAAGGATATTTGTCAGTATAATGACCTGGACCTGACCAAGTATCGAAGGGAAGAAATTGGCTTTGTCTTTCAATTTTATAATTTAATCCCCAATCTGACGGCCCTGGAAAATGTAGAGCTGGCCATTCAAATTGTAAAAAATGCCAAGGACCCCAAAGAAATTTTAAGGCAAGTGGGCCTAGACCACAGAATGAATAACTTTCCCTCCCAATTATCTGGCGGAGAACAACAAAGGGTAGCCATAGCCCGGGCCCTGGCTAAAAATCCCAAGCTCCTCTTGTGTGACGAGCCTACAGGGGCCCTGGACTACAAGACGGGGAAAAATATTTTAAGCTTATTACAGGAAACCTGCCAAAAGGAAAAAACGACCGTCGTTGTGATTACCCACAATGCCGCCCTGGCCCCAATAGCAAAACGGGTCATTGAAATTAATGATGCCCAGGTCAGGGAAATGTACACCCAGGAACCAAAAGATATTGAAAGTATAGAATGGTAGTTGGCTATGAAGGCTTTAAGTAAAGATTTATTTCGAGAATTGAAAAAAAGCTTCCCTCGCTTTATTTCCATCCTCCTCCTAGTGGCCCTAGGGGTCTTAGTTCTGGTGGGTCTAGTGGTTTCAGGGCCCATGATGCGAAATAGCCTAGAAGCAAAATTAAACAAGGCCCAGATGTATGACCTCTATATTCACAATAATTTAGGCCTCAATGACCAGGATATTGACCTCCTGGCCCAGGTCAAGGGGTTAAAGGACCTGGAATTTCGCTACAGCGAGGACCGGATGACCAAGGACGGCAAGTACAGTGTCCGTCTTTTTTCCAATACAAAAAACTATGCAAGGCCAATTATAACCAAGGGCCAGGAACCCTTGGTAGATGGAGAATTGGCCCTAGATGAGGACCTGGCTAAGACCATGGGTCTAAGGCTGGGCGATTCCATTGAATTTAGCAAGAAAGAATCCAAGTACCAGCCGGAGGGCAAGGAAGAAAAAGAAAGTCTTACAAGAAAGTCTTTTATTGTTGTAGGCCTTGCCCAATCGGCCGAAGCCATTAAAAATGACCACAAGGGGACCAGCGATGCGGGGGCCCTCTTAGATGGTTTTGCCTATATTCCCCCCAACTCCTTTAAGAAGGACCACCCCACCGATGCCCTGATTGGCTTGAAAAAACCAGAAAATCTGGCCAGCTCTTCCAAGGAATACAAGGCCCTGGCCCAGGCCGGGGAAAAATCTTTAAAGGACCTCTTTAAGGACCGGCCCAAGGACCGCCTGGACCTTTTAAAGGCAGATATCCAGGAAGAGATTGATGAGGGAAAAGATGAAATAAAAACTGGAGAAGAAAAACTTCAAGATGCCCAAGACCAATTGGACCGGGCCCGGGCCAAGTTGGAAAAAGGGAAACGAGACTACCAGGGAGGAAAAAATAAACTCTCCAGGGAAGTGGCCAAGGGAGAAGGGGACCTGGCCTCTGGACGGCGTAAGTTAAGGTCCGGCCAGGCCCAGTTAAAGGACAAGGAAGGAGACTTAAACAAGGCGGCAGCGGATCTGGAAGAAGCGAAAACCACCTTAAAGGACAAGGAAGCCCTCTATCTTTCTGGTCGGAAGGATTATGTGGCCGGCATGGAAGCCTACCAGGAAGGAAAGTCTCGGCTGGAAAGGGAAGAAGGTCGCTTAAAAGATGGCGAGGCAGAGCTGGAATCCAAGGCCCGGGACCTGGAAGATGGCCGAAGAAAGTACCTAGATGGCCTGGCCCAATGGCAGGATGGAAAAAGGCAGTTGGATGCCCAAGAAGGAAAAATTGCAGAAGGAAGAAGGGCCCTGGAAGATGGCAGGGCGAAACTTCAAGCTTCCAAGGCCCAGCTGGACCAAGGCCAAGGAGCTATAGACAAGCAAAGGGGAGAAATCCAAGGAGCTGTCGACCAAGCCAAAGTTGGCGTCCAAACAGCTCAGGCAGGCCTAGATAAAGCAAATGCCCAACTAAAAGTCTTGGAAAATTTGCCTGACGGAGACCCTAGAAAAACACCAGAAAACCTGGCTCAAGCCCAAGCTGGCGTTCAAACAGCCCAGGCAGGCCTCGACAAGGCCCAAGCTGGCCTTCAACAAGCCCAGGCTGGCCTGCAAACTTTTAATGACAAAGTCAAGGATAAGGAAGCCCAACTGGCCGCCGGTCGGCAAGAATATGACCAAGGCCTCAAGACCTTCCAGGCCCAGGAAGCCCGCTTTCAAGAAGGGGCCCGGGCCTTTGAAGAGGGAAGGGCAGAATTAGAAGCCAACCGAAGGAAGCTTGACCAGGCCAAGGCACAATTAGATGAAGGGAGTCAACAGCTCGAAGAAGGAAGACGTAAAATTCAGGACGGCTACCAAGAACTGGCCAAGGGAAAAATTACCCTGAAAAACTCCTACCAGGAACTGGAAAAGGCCCGGATCCAATTGGAAGACGGGAAGAAAAAATTAGATGAAGGAAAAGATGCCCTGGCCCAGGGAGAAAAAGACCTGGCCCAAGGCAAGGATAAGTTTCTAGCAGGACAAAAAGCCCTGGAAGAAAGCCAGGAAAAATTAAACCAGGGAGCCCGTCGCCTGGCCAAGGAAAAGGCCAAGGGAGAAGCCAAGCTGGCCAAGGCCAAGGCCGACCTGGCCAAGGGAGAACGGGACCTGGCCCAGGGGGAAAAGGACTTTGCCGAAGAAAGCAAGGACGCCCGGGAAAAAATTGACCAGGCTAAGCTGGATATTGAAAATGCAGGAGAAATTTTAGAAGTCCTAAACCGTCCCCTCTATACTATCTACAGCCGGTTGACCAATCCCAATATAGAAGAATACCTGGGTTATGCCGACAGCATGGACAAGCTGGTCTATGTCTTTCCCCTCTTTTTCTTCTCCATTTCCATGTTGGTTTCCCTAACCACCATGACCCGGATGGTGGAAGAACACAGAAATTATATGGGGACCCTAAAAGCTTTGGGCTTTAGTAAAAAGGATATCGGCCGGAAGTTCATCCTCTATGGGGGTCTGGCTGCCCTTTTTGGAGGTATTCTCGGGTCCCTCCTGGGGAACTTCCTCATAGGCCCCATTATTGGAAATGCCTATTCCACAGGGATTATTGTAAAGCCTATTTTGGTAGATTTTTATCCGAAAATATGCCTGGTCAGTATCCTTATAGGCATTGTCTGCACAAGTTTTGTGGCCTATATGATTAGCCGGAAGTCTTTAAAGGAGTCGGCGGCAAATTTAATGCGGCCCAAGGCTCCGGCCAAGGGCAACCGGATTTTCCTAGAAAGGTTTAGTCCTCTTTGGAAGAGGATGGACTTTTTGCAAAAGGTAACTGCCCGAAATATTTTCCGCTACAAGTCTCGTATGCTCATGACCCTGGCCGGCGTCATTGGCTGTACAGGTCTTTTGGTCATGGGTTTTGGACTTTGGACAGCGGTCAACAACTTAGTGGAAAAACAATTTAATGAAATAGCTGTCTATGATGTGATTTTAATGCATGAGCGAGCCCTTTCCAAAGACTCTTTTAAGGAGATGACCAAAGACTTAAACCAAGACCAGAGGGTGGAAAAGAAGACCCAAATTCTCTTTATGCCCCTGTCCATGGAAGAAAAAAAGGGAGGAGAACGGAGTCTTTCCCTAATCGTCCCTAAAAATAAAGATTTTGAAGGCTTAATCCAGTTAAAAAAACCTAGAAAAGAAGGAATCCCCCTCCCCCAAGAGGGAGCCTTGGTAACAGAAAAACTGGCCAAGATGGAAGGCCTGAAAAGGGGATCCAACTTTAGCTTTAAGGATGATCAAGGAATCAAGAGGACCGTCAAGGTGGCAGGTCTTGTGGAAAATTACACAGGCCATTACATCTATATGTCCAGGGATTCCTATGAAAAAGTGATGGGAGAGGACTACAGGGACAACAGCTATTTAATCCAGCTAGACCAAAAAACAAAGAAAAACCAAGAAGACTTTGTCAGCCACTATCAAAGCTACAAGTCCGTCCTGGCCGTTACAAGTTTTGACCAAATGAAGTCCATGGTCGATGACCTGGTTTGGTCCTTAAATGTAGTGGTGTCCATTATCTTAATCCTGTCTTCCACCCTGGCTGTGGTGGTTTTATACAACCTGAGCAACATCAATATTGAAGAAAGAATCCGGGAACTTTCGACTATTAAGGTTTTAGGTTTTTATCCCAAGGAAGTCACCTCCTATATTTATCGGGAGACTTGGATTTTGACCTTTATTGGGATTGTCCTAGGCTTAGGGATGGGGAAAGTCCTCCACTACGGCGTCCTCCAAGTGGTGGTGCCAGATAGTGCCATGCTCTATCCAAAATTGGAAGTCTGGAACTTCCTCTTACCGGCTGCTATTACCTTCCTCATCTCCCTTCTGGTGATGGTCTTGGTCCACCGCTACTTGAAAAAAATCGACATGGTGGAAGCTCTCAAGGGAGTAGAATAACTGGACCCATAAAAATAAACTATTTTGATACTTTAATCCATACCAGATTTCCTATAGACTAAAAGAAAAGAAGGAGGTCTTGGAATGAAAAAGTTTAACAAGGACTTAGCCGAAACCCTAAAGGGCGGCGTTATTATGGACGTTATTAATGTGGAACAAGCAAAGATTGCCGAAGAATCAGGGGCTGTAGCTGTCATGGCCCTAGAACGGGTTCCAGCAGATATTCGGGCTGCCGGAGGTGTTAGCCGGTCTTCCGACCCCCAAATGATTTGCGAAATTATGGAAGCAGTGGATATTCCTGTTATGGCCAAGGTACGGATTGGTCACTTTGTGGAAGCCCAACTCCTGGAAGCTATTGGCGTGGACATGGCTGATGAAAGTGAAGTTCTTTCTCCAGCAGACGAAGTCAACCATATTAACAAGAATGAATTTGACATTCCCTTTGTATGTGGTTGCCGGAACCTGGGAGAAGCCCTTCGCCGAATCCAAGAAGGAGCTGCCATGATGCGGACCAAGGGAGAAGCAGGAACAGGGGACGTGGTTCATGCAGTCACTCACTTGAGAACTCTAAACCGGGAAATTCAAGAAGTCAAGGCCCTTCGAGATGACGAAGTCTTTACCAAGTCCAAGGAACTAGGCGTTTCCTATGACCTCCTAGCCTATGTCAAAGAACATGGAAAACTTCCTGTTGTCAACTTCTCTGCCGGTGGAGTGGCAACACCTGCTGATGCGGCCCTGATGATGCAACTAGGCGCCGAAGGTGTTTTTGTAGGGTCCGGAATCTTTAAGTCTGGAAATCCAAAGCAAAGAGCCAGCGCCATTGTTAAGGCTGTGGCCAACTACAAGGATCCTAAGGTTATTGCTGAAGTATCCAAAAACCTAGGGGAAGCCATGGTAGGAATCAACGAAGACGAAATTGAAACCATTATGCGGAACCGGTAAAAAACCAATCCTTTCATAGGATAAGGCCCAGGAGGACTCCTCTTGGGCTTTATTTTTTATGGGGTTCCCTGTAAAATGAAAGGAAAAGAAAAGTTCTGGTAACTTTTTAGGTGATTGATTTTAGAAGGACAAGAAAAGATTAGGGAGTATGTATGAAAACTTTATGGACTTATGGAAAATTTTACCTAGAAAAAGGAAAATTTGCCCAAGCAATTTTAACAGAGGACGGTCGAATAAAAAAACTAGGAAAACTAGAAGACTTTGATCCAAAGGAGGCAGATCAGGTGGTGGACCTAGAAGGGAGAACTGTCCTTCCAGGCCTCAATGACTCCCACTGCCACATGTCGGCTGTAGGGAAAGCCATGATGGAAGTGGACCTAAACACCTGCCAGTCTGTGGAAGAATGTATTGAAAAAACCAAGGCCTTTATTGAAGACCATCCCCAGTGGACCCAAGACTTTGTCCACACCATGAGCTGGAATGAAGACCACTTTACAGAAGGGGAGAAGCGTTCCTTAAACCGCTGGGACCTGGACCGAATGGCTACAGACCGGCCCATTATCCTGGAAAGGATTTGTGGTCATATTGGGGCTGCCAATTCCTATGTCATTGAAAAAATGGGAATTACCAAGGACACACCGGATCCTAAGGGAGGAAAAATAGATCGGGACCAAGATGGAAATCCTACAGGAATTTTCCGGGAGCGGGCCCTGGAATGGGTCAAGAGTCTTTTAGGAAGGCCCTCTAAGGACTATGTCAAGACCTGTATGAAGCTGAGCCTGGACTATGCCTTAAGTGTAGGGATTACTTCAGTCCAAAGTAATGATATGAGCCCTTCCAATATTAAGGGCCACTATGAGAGCCTGCGAGATCTTTATGAAAAAGGGGAAGTCCAGACCCGCTACCGCCACCAGTTCTGTGTGGAATCTAAAAAAGAATTGGAAGACTTGCTGGCAGGAGAGTTCCAAAATCCCATCTACCAGGGAAAAACCCTGACCATCGGCCCGGTGAAGATGTTTAAGGACGGGTCCTTGGGAGCTAGGACAGCTCTAATGAAGGAAGCCTATGCTGACGACCCTGGCAACCATGGAGTCCGGGTCCTGTCCTTGAAAGACCAAAAAAAGATGGTGGCCATGGCGGACCAAAGGGGCTTTCAAGTGGTGACCCATGTTATTGGGGACTTGGCCGCCCAGGAAACCATTGACGTCTACAAGGAATTTATTAAGGAAGGAAAAAATCCCCTGGGCCATGGTCTCATTCATTTGCAAATTACAGACCAGGAAGTCCTAGATGATGTGGTTAAATTTGACCTTCCCGTCTATTTTCAACCAATTTTCCTGGACTACGATGTCCATATTGCAGAAGACCGGGTGGGCAAGGATTTGATGAAGACTTCCTACGCTTTTAAGACCCTGGCAGAGAGAGGAGTAAAAATCGGCTACGGAACCGACGCTCCTGTAGAAGACTTAAATCCCTTCCCCTGTATTTATGCCGCCGTTACTAGACAGGATAAAAATGGCTATCCAGAGGGAGGCTTTGTCCCGGAAGAAAGGGTGGCCTTAGAAACAGCCATTGACGCCTACAGCCTGGGATCGGCCCAGATGGAATTTATGGAAGGGGAAAAGGGCCGGATCAAGGAAGGCTATTTAGCGGACTTTATTGTCCTGGACCGGGACATCTTCTCCATTCCAGATGAGGAAATTAAGAACGTTCAAGTCCTAAAGACCATTGTTGGCGGCCAAGTGGTCTATGAAAAATAAGGTTCTGAGAAAAATCTTATTTATTCTATAAAGTCCCAAGAAAATTTTTCAAAGACCTTTACAAGGGCCTCTTCCAATGGTAAAGTAGGCCTAGTGGATGGTATTTGAAAGAAACTATACCCAAATTGCAAAAAACCAACCTTAGCCTAAAAAGGGCTAGGTGATTTTATTGTGTAAATACCAACATCCATGGTCTCGGTCATGGATGTTTTTTCATGTGATGCGTATTGACAAGCCTTCTTTCAATGTGTTTGAATCCACAAATTTATCTTAACCAAAGAAGGGAAGTTTTTATGGAAATTACAATGTTAAAAGGCAAGCTCCACCGGGCAAGAGTGACCCAGGCCGAGCTAGACTATGTGGGGTCCATTACCATTGATGCCGACCTCATGGATGCAGCAGGAATTTATGAGTACGAAAAAGTCCAAATTGCCTGTCTAGAAAATGGCAACCGCTTTGAAACCTACACCATTAAAGGTCCTAGAGGGTCCGGCGTGATTTGCCTAAACGGAGCCGCCGCCCGGTGCGTTTCTGTAGGAGACAAGGTAATTATTATGGCCTATGCCTCCTGTAGCCCGGAAGAAGCCAAGACCCTAAAGCCCAAGGTAGTCTTTGTCACAGAAGAAAATGAAATTTTATCCGTCAAGGAATACGAAGAATATGGGGAACTCAGCCCCAAGGGGAAATAAAGAAAAGAAGCTAGGTTTCGAGGAGAACCTAGCTTCTTTTCTTAAAAATCTATTAATCATATAAGCTATGAAAAATAACAGGGTGCATATTTTTAGGAAAGCATTTATTTAGGTTAAAAAGTTAGATATTATTGAAGGCATGAATTTTTTATAAACGCAAGTATAAAGGTAGAAATTACATAGTTTCCCTTTTTAAAGATTTATGTCTGGAGTAAATTTTTTTACTAACCTTAATAAAATAAGCGAATTTAAGTTATTCATATGAGTTTCCATAGTTTGCACAGAGGTTAGTAAGTCTTTTCGAAGAAGAGCATTAAATATTTTTTGATGTTCAGAAACTGTATAAACAAATTGATTTTCATAGCTACAGAAGACATCATAACGATATAAGAGATCATAGTAATTTTGGATTAATTTTACCAACAATGAATTATCGGCGGACATGGCTATAAGAGAGTGGAATTCGCGATCTAATTTTAAAAATTCAGAGGGAGATTGATGGCCAGATATAAGCAATAGCTGGCTTTTTATATTTTGTTCGAGATGATGTGTATCATCATCATCCATATTTAAAGAGGCTAATTTAACAGATAAAACCTCAAGAGCCTCTCTTAATTGGAAAAGTTCTGTATAGTTTTTGATGCTTATAGGGGCAACTTTATTGCCAGCATCTTCATCATAAAAAACAAAGGATTCAATCTTAAGTTGTTTAATGGCCTCTCGGATAGGCGTTCTACTTAATTCATATTCTTCACTTAAGTCAACTTCTTTTAAGACTGTTCCTGGGGCTAAATTTAAAGTCATAATTCGATACTTAAGATCCTCATAAACTTCATAGGAAATGTTTTGTTTTAAATTGTTGAATTTTGTCATAGGTTCACCCCTTACTTGAATTCATGAATACATGTTTGTATACACGCATGTATTCATGGACATTAAATTCTCAAAATGATAGTATGAAATTAAGAGAAAAGAAACGATTTCTTCTTAATTTTAACATAAAAGGGGGGATAAATACAGAGACATTAAAAATCTAGCTGATAGCCGATGTTTGAAGGGAGGATAAAATGAATACAAATTTTGGAATTTGGGGTTTATTACCGCCATTTATAGCCATAGTTCTAGCGTTGAAAACAAAACAAACAATTATGTCTTTGTTTATAGCTGTTTGGGTAGGTGCTACTATGTTAGCAGGAGGAAATCCTTTTATAGGATTTGCCAACATAGTATCTGAATTTATGATTCCTGCCATTAGTGATAATGCATCAATGTTGATACTCATTACTCTTTCAGGTGGTCTCGTCGCTATGTTAAGAGAGACAGGTTCAGCACAAGCTTTTGCAAAAGCGATTACCCATAAGATTAATACCCCTGTTAAGGCCCAGGTCACAACAGCCTTGAGTGCTTTTATATTTTCATATACAGAGCCTTGTTTAATCTTAGGAACAATTATGAGACCAGTTACAGATTTAGTCAGAGTTTCAAGGGCGAAACTGGCTTATATTTTAGATTCCATGGGTTGTAATTTAGCCTCTTTTTCACCAATTAGTAGTTATGGACCTTTTATAGCCGGGCTTATAGCAACTCAACTAACAGCAGCAAAAATAAATACCAATGAATGGGGAATATGGTTAAAGATGCTACCCTTTAACTTATATAGTTTATTTGCAATGGTAACAGTGATTTTTGTTGCTATTTTGTCTTTGGATATTGAAAAAATGTATGTAGAAGAAAAAAGAGCAAGAGAAACAGGAAAGTTATTAGAAGATGGAGTGGAACCCTTAATTCCAGAAGTCAATACAGTTTTCCCAGAGGGATATGAACCTACAATTTTAAATTTTATTTTACCAATGTTGGGTTTATTTGTATCTATTTTTGCTACAATATTTTGGTCAGGAGATATTGTTGCAAATGGTGTTCGAGGTGCTTTTCTTAATGCAAATATTGTCTTGGCAATTTGCATGGGATTTCTAGGGGGCGGCATTGCGGCAGGCCTTGTAGGAGTTGTGAGTAAACTATACACTCCAGTAGAGGCGTTTGACCATTTCACAGGTGGAATGAGAGATTTATCTTTTGTTGCCTATATTTTAGTTTGTGCATGGTCAATTGGGGGAATAACGTCTAAAATGGAAGTAGGCTTATACTTATCTGGTGTTGTAGATCAATATCTAACTGCCGGCCTTGTACCAGCCATGATCTTTTTATTTGGTGCAATTATTGCGTTTTCAACAGGTTCATCTTGGGGGGTGTGGGCAATAATGATGCCAATTGCAATTCCAATGGCAATCACTTTTAATATGTCTATTCCCTATGTTGTTGGCTCGGTAATCAGTGGAGGAATGTTTGGTGACCAATGTTCACCTATATCAGATACGACGATTATGTCATCAACAGGTGCATCCTGTAATCATGTAGTTCATGTTACAACTCAATTACCATATGGACTTTCTGTAGGTACTGGTGCCTTCTTAGGATTTTTATTTGGTGGACTAACTGGTCAATACTATTTAAGTATACTCGTGGCAGGCGTAGTAAACCTAGGTATATTGAGTGTTCTTAAAGTTGTATCAAAAAGACGGTATGCTTAATATTAGCTATATTAGGAGAGGAAATAATGAAAAAAGTAGATATGTTAGTAACAGCTCCTTTCTTTTATACAATGGAAGGAGATGGGGTTGGTTTTAAAGAAAATGTAGTCATGGTAATAGATCGTGGACGTATTATTGACTTTGTAGATACAAAACAAGGTAAAAATTTATATTCCGCAGAAGAAGATATAGTTCTAGACCACCACGCTGTTTTTCCAGGCTTTATTGACGCCCATATGCACACAGCTTGTAATGTGATGAGAGGACTAGCTCAAGATACAAATAATTGGATGATGCATGGACTTCAGCCCTTTGAAAATGTGGCAACTTCAGAAGCAAGGGATGCAGGTAGCTATGTTGCAATTATTGAAGCGATAAAAGCTGGAACGACAACCGTAGGCGATTTTGAAAAAGACATGGAGAATGTATGTAAATTTATAGAGAAGGTTGGCGTAAGAGGAAACATAGCTCAAGTAGTCCGATCGGCTAAATACAAAGTATATAATCCAGGAGAATTGTATGAATTTGATAAGCAGGAAGGTGAAAAAAGCTTAAATAAAAATATTGATTTGTATAAAAGATGGAACAACAAAGATGGCGGTAGGATAAAGATTCTTTATGGTCCTCAAGGGGCGGACTTTGTAGAAGCAAGCATGTTAGAGAGGATTCAGAAATTAGCGAAAGACCATAAAACAAAAATTCATATGCATGTCCAACAGGGGGATAGGGAAACTTACCAAATTGAAAAAAGATATGGAAAAAGACCGACAGAGTATTTAAACGATTTAGGACTACTGGATGAGACCTTAATTGCTGTTCATTTAACGGACTGTAAGCCAGATGAGACAGAGATTATTGCAAAATCTGGCGCTTCAATGATTGTAAATCCAGGATCAATAGCTATTATTGATGGCATAGTTTGTCCTAGTGTAGAGTTCCAAAGGGCAGGTGGGTATGTAGCACTTGGGTCTGACCAAGCTCCAGGAAATAATTGTCATAACATCATTAATGAAATGAAAAATGTTGCTCTTTTTAACAAGATAAAATATAAAGACCCAGAAGTTATGCCTGCCTGGAAAGCATTAAGAATGGCAACTATTGAGGGGGCAAAGGCCATAGGATTAGGCCATGATATTGGATCATTAGAAATTGGAAAAAAGGCAGACTTTATTGCAATAGACTTAAAGCAACCATCTATGCAGCCAGTTTATACTTGGCCTATGAGAAACATTGTCCCCAATCTTGTATATAGTGCAAGGGGTCATGAGGTTGACCTATCTGTCGTAGATGGAAGGGTAATTATGTCTAAGCAAAAAATCATAGGTATTGATGAAATGGACTACATTGACCAACTAGGCAACTATCCAGATGATTTAGGGCATAAGGCAGAAAAAGAATTTTTTGAGGTAAATGGAATAAATGCTCAGTTTATGAGAGAAGGAAAACTATAGTGGGATTTTTATTAGGTGCTATTTTTTGTAATATTTTCATGACCTTTGTCCTAAAATATGCAGAGATGGACCCGGCCTACTCAAGAGGGGGCGCCTTAAGCTTTAACTACTTGCTGGCTACAGGTATTAGCTACTACCAGGTTGCCAGGGGGCCCATGCCCTTGACTTCAGGGTCCACAGGTGTCCTGGGTATGGGCCTTTGTAACGGAGTGCTTTTTATCCTGGCCCTCTATCTAATGCAAAAAAGTATTGCCTTAAATGATGCGCCCCTGACCTCTACCTTTAACCGGATGGGGATTTTTATTCCCACGCTTGCCTCCATTCTTTTTTTCAAGGAAAGGCCCACTGGCATCCAGGGCCTAGGTCTGGCCCTGGCCATGACTTGCATTGTCCTCTTAGTTTTCTTAAGGAAGAAAAAGTCTCCTGACTACAAGGCTTTGATTTACTTACTGGTCACTAGTGGTTGCATTGATCTCCTCAATAAGATTTTTTCCGTCTATTGGGGAGAAGCCTATAAAAACCACTATGTTTTTTATACCTTTGCCGGAGCCCTCCTTGTGAGCCTAGCGGTCAATGGAAGAAAAAAGACCAAATACCGGATCAAGGATATGGTCTATGGATTTTTCATCGGCCTGCCCAACCAAATAAACAACCTGATGTTGGTCAAGGCGACGATTCTCCTGCCAGGCTACCTGGTCTTTCCCGGTTACAGTGGGGGAATTATTATTTTGGTCAACCTAACCAATTACCTTTTATTTAAGAAAAAGCTTGGTCCCAAGGAGCTGGCCATTACCCTAACTCTTGTCTTTTCCCTGATTCTAATTGGGTCAAGCCTTTAGAAAATTTTCAAAGGGCTTTAGCCTCCCCGGTTTACCTTTTCCCCCTTCTACGTTATAATAAAACAGAAACCGAATATTTCTGTGGGAGCTTTGGCTGAGAGGAACCTCGAGTTCGACCATTTAAACCTGTAGGATAATGCCTGCGTAGGGAAGTAAATAAGACTCCTAAAGTATTCGGCAATACAAAGGAGGGTTTTATGAAGTATAGTACACAGATGGAAGCGGCAAAGCATGGCTTTGTTACGGAAGAAATGAAGATTGTGGCAAAAAAGGAAGGGGTCAGTGAAGACTACCTTCTAGAAAAAATCGCTGTGGGGGAAATTGTCATCCCAGCTAATAAAAACCACAAGTCCCTATCTCCAGAGGGAATTGGAACTGGTCTAAGGACTAAGATTAATGTCAACCTGGGGGTGTCCAAGGACTTAAAGGACATGGACCTGGAAATGAAAAAGGTGGATATGGCCCTGGATATGGGGGCGGAAGCCATTATGGACTTGTCCAATTACGGAAAGACTCAAGAGTTCCGGGAAAAATTAATTGAAAAGTCCACAGCCATGATTGGGACAGTCCCTATGTATGATGCTGTTGGCTACCTGGACAAGGGCTTAAGTTTTATTGAAAGCCGGGAATTTTTAGATGTAGTCCGTAACCATGCAGAAAACGGCGTAGACTTTGTCACCATCCATGCCGGAATCAACCAAGCCAATGCCGATTTATTTCTTCGCAACCAAAGGGTGAACCAAATTGTCTCTCGGGGAGGGTCTCTCCTCTTCGGCTGGATGAAGATGAACAATAAGGAAAATCCCTTTTTTGAATACTATGACGAATTATTAGATATTTTACGGGAATATGATGTGACTATTTCTCTAGGAGATTCTTTACGGCCAGGCGGCATCCACGATGCCACAGATCCAGGACAAATTGCAGAACTCATCACCCTGGGAGAGCTGACCCGGAGGGCTTGGGAAAAGGACGTTCAAGTTATGATTGAAGGACCGGGCCATGTGCCCATTGGGGATATTGAATCCAATGTTCTCCTGGAAAAACGCCTTTGTAACAATGCTCCATTCTATGTTTTAGGGCCCCTGGTTACAGATATTGCTCCAGGCTATGACCACATTACCTCTGCCATTGGGGGAGCTATTGCAGCGGCAGCTGGTGCCGACTTCCTCTGCTATGTAACACCGGCAGAACACTTGCGGTTACCGGACCTCCAAGATGTTAAGGACGGGATTGTAGCGGCAAAAATTGCCGCCCATGCTGGAGATATCCACAAGATTAAAGGAGCCAGAGACTGGGATTTGGCCATTAGTAAAAAACGGCAAGAATTGGACTGGAAGGGAATTTTTGACCTGGCCCTAGATCCTGTCAAGGCCAAGGCCTACAGGGACAGCTCCTCTCCGGAAGAAGAGGATTCTTGCTCCATGTGTGGGTCCATGTGCTCTGTGCGGAATATGAATTTAATCTTAGCAGGAAAAGACGTCGTTATTGACCGGGAAGAATAAAAAGATTAGGATAAGGCAGGACCAAACTCAGGCCCTGCTTTTTCTTTACTCCCATTTAAATCTTTGTGTTATACTATATTATTATAAGTAAACAAAGGAGTTGGAGATGGAAGAAAAGATCATCCGATCAAGGGTCAACGGAAAAGAGATTATCCTTGTCCCCACTGCCCATGTGTCGACAGAAAGTGCCGACCTTGTTAAAAAGACAATTGAAGAAGAAAGGCCAGATTCTGTTTGTATAGAACTGGATGAGGGCCGGTATGAAAATATACAAAATCCGGACCGGTGGAAGGATACCCATGTGGTCCAAGTTATTAAGGACAAGAAGGTGGCCCTCCTTCTGGCCAACCTGGTCTTGAGTTCCTACCAAAGAAATATTGCCAAAAAATTAGGAACCAAGCCTGGCGGAGAAATGCTCCAGGCCATGGAATCGGCAGAAGAAGTAGGAGCCCAGCTTGTCCTGGCAGACCGGGACATCCAAACCACCTTTAAACGGATTTGGCGAAGCCTGGGATTTTTTAAAAAGTGCCAATTGGCCTTTTCCCTCCTCTTGGCCAATGACGAGGATGAGGAAGTCAGTGAAGAGGACCTGGAAAAACTTATGGAAAGAGACAACCTGGAAGGGGTGGTCCAATCTCTGTCAGAGGATTTTCCGGAAATTGCCCAAACCCTCCTCCACGAGAGGGACCAATACCTGGCCTACCATATTAAGCATGCTCCAGGGGACAAGGTCCTGGCCGTTCTCGGGGCGGCTCATTCCCTAGGTGTGGAAAAGGAACTGTCTAAGGACCAGGACATTGCAGCTTTAGATGAAATTCCCAAGCCCTCCACCCTATCCAAGGTGCTTCCCTGGCTCATTCCCTTAGTCATTCTAGGCCTTCTGGCCTATGGGTTTTACCAATCTTTGGCCACAGGAACCAGCCAGGTCAAGTCCTGGTTTATCTATAATGCAGGCTTTGCGGCCTTATTCACCCTTATTGGATTTGGCCATCCCTTGTCTATTTTAACGGCCTTTGTGGCAGCCCCCTTCACTTCTCTCAATCCCTTAATTGCCTGTGGTTGGCTTGTGGGCCTAGTGGAGGCCAGTGTAAGAAAACCGACGGTGGAAGATGTCAACCGGGTGCCGGAAGATATTACAAGTTTTAAAACAGTCCATAAAAATAGATTTTTAAAGGCTCTCTACCTAGTGATTTTAGCTAATATCGGGTCCTCTATTGGGACCTTGATTGCCGGAACAAGTATTGTAAAGAATTTATTTTAAGCTAGCAATCCTGCTAGCTTTTACCTTATTGCCAAAAGGAGGACCATGATGAAAGAAAAAATAAAAAAAATTGAAGCAGGCATCCAGGAAGACCTTCGGACCCTAAGTGATAGCATCTATGACCATCCGGAACTCGGCAACCAGGAATATTTTGCTGCCAAGGCCCACCAAGACCTCTTAAAAAAACATGGCTTTCAAGTGGAAGAAAAGTTCCTAGGCCTGGATACAGCTTTTAAGGCCAGCTTTTCTACAGGAAGGCCAGGCCCCCGTCTTTGCTATATGGCAGAATACGACGCCCTGCCAGGGATTGGCCATGGCTGTGGCCACAATATGCTGGGAGCAGCCTCCACAGGAGGGGCCATTGTCCTCCGCTACCTTATGGAAGAAGGATTGGGAGGGGACCTGGTCCTCCTGGGGACGCCGGCAGAAGAAAGTGATGGAGGCAAGGTGACCATGGTGGAAGAGGGGATTTTTAAAGACCTGGACCTGGCTATTATGGCCCACCCCGACTGCCACTACAGGCCCTCAGGAAATAGTCTGGCCTTAAAGGCCTTGGCCTATGAATTTTTTGGCAAGCCCGCCCATGCCGGAGCCAGCCCCCACGAAGGGATCAATGCCCTAGATGCCCTGGTCCTCTTTTATAACGGAGT
The DNA here is from genome assembly GCA_001299455.1 of Clostridiales bacterium SIT11. GTDB lineage: Bacteria > Bacillota > Clostridia > Tissierellales > Peptoniphilaceae > Urinicoccus. The sequence goes on from CYUK01000003.1 coordinate 1,260,106, forward strand.
CAGTGTCCTCCGCCAGCAAATTCTTTCCACTGCCCGAATCCATGGCGTCATCCGGGATGGAGGAAAAGCGGCCAATGTTATTCCTGACTACAGCCGGGGGGACTTTTACATCCGAGCCCAGTCCAAGGCCTATGTCCAAGAATTAGAGCAAAAACTGGAAAATATTGCCAAGGGAGCTGCCCTGGCCACAGGCTGTAGCTTCAATATTTTCCCCTATGAATTTGCCAATGACAATATGGTGACCAATGAAACCTTGAACCAAATTTTTGTAGAAGGGGTGGGCGTTTTTTCTGAAGACCCCATCTGTCCTGCCAAGGATGCTATGGGGAGCATGGACTGTGGCAATGTCTCCCATGAAATCCCCGCCATCCACGGGTATTTTCCCATAGCCGACCATGAAATCCCCGGTCATACAGAAGCCTTCCGGGATGCCACAAGGACAGACTACGCCTACAAGCACCTAGATGAAATTGTCTGTATCCTAGCCTATACTGGCTGGCGGGTCCTGGAAGATCCGGACCTCTTGAAGAAAATCCAAGAGGAATACCAGGAAAATCTGAAAAAGGGAAAAATTATCCCCTATAAAAAAGAAGATTAAAGACAAAGCTCCTGGGACTGGAAAGGTCTTCAGGGGCTTTTTTGAAAAATAAGGGATCTTTAGTCTAGGTTAGGGGACTTTTTTCCCAGCTTTTAACCTATCCAGGTTTCCGGTTATGTGCTACAATAAAGGGGAAATATGAAAAAAAGGAGTGACATTATGGAAGAAAATTCGTTTTTTGAACGGAAATTTCGTCTGAAGGCCCACAATACCGATGTAAAGACAGAATTCATGGCTGGTTTAACTACCTTTATGACCATGTCCTACATCTTGATTGTCAACCCAGACCTACTTTCCAAAACCGGCATGGACCAAGGAGGCGTCTTTACAGCGACGATTATTGCCTCAGTAATTGCCATGCTTTTAATGGGCTTTTATGCCAACCTCCCCTTTGCCCTGTCAGCAGGTATGGGCTTAAATGCCTTTTTTACCTACACTGTCTGCCTGGGGATGGGCTATGACTGGTCCTTTGCCTTAACAGCTGTATTTTTAGAGGGAATTGTCTTTATTTTATTATCCTTATTTAATGTAAGAGAAGCTATTTTTACCTCAATTCCCTATTCCCTAAAGAAAGCTGTTTCTGTAGGGATTGGCCTCTTTATTGCCTTAATCGGCTTTACTTCATCTGGTTTGATTGTAGCCAATGACGCTACTTTTCTGGCTCTTGGAAACTTACTGACCAGGGAATCCGTAGTGGCTTTGATTGCCCTCTTCTCCATGGCGATTTTAACGGCCAGAGGAGTCAAGGGAGCCCTATTATACGGGATTGTTTTATCAACTGTGGTAGCCCTAGCTTTAGGCGTGACCCACTTCCCGGCAGCAGGATCTATTTTTTCCCTGCCGCCATCCCTGTCTGATGTAGCCTTTAAGCTGGAATGGCACAACATTTTCACCCTGGATATGTTCTCTGTCATGTTTACCTTCCTTTTTGTAGACATTTTTGACACAGTAGGAACCTTAACCGGTGTGGCTACCAAGGCAGACATGCTGGATGAAGATGGAAACTTTCCCGGCGTCAGCAAGGCCCTTTTATCCGATGCCATTGGAACAGTTTTTGGTTCTCTTTTAGGAACCTCCACCATTACCACCTTTGTAGAATCTGCATCTGGGGTTGCCGAAGGGGGAAGAACAGGCTTAACATCCTTATCTACAGCCTTTTTCTTCCTAATTTCTCTCTTCCTCTTCCCCTTGTTTTCCATTGTGCCGGGCCAAGCTACAGCTGCAGCCCTAATCATGGTTGGGCTCTTTATGATGAGTCCTATTACAGAAATTGACTTTACAGATTACACAGAATCTATTCCAGCCTTTTTAACCATTGCCATGATGCCCTTTGCCTACTCCATAGCTGAAGGGATCTCTGTTGGAATGATTTCTTATGTTCTCATGAAATTAGTTACAGGACGGTCTAAGGAAATTTCTCCCGTCATGTATATTTTATCCCTGGTATTTTTACTCCGGTATTTAAGCCCCGTTATTTTTTAAAAACCAGGTAAGGATTGATAAGACAGGCTTTTTACAAGGCCTGTCTCTTTTCTGCCCTTTAGGATGAAAACCACCGGCTCACCTGACCATGGACCTTAAATAAAAATTTTGGAGAAAAAATAAAAAAAGCTTGACTTTGCTTTATCCGTAGACTATAATACAAGATAATTTAATAAAAGCGTTGAAAGAGAAAAAAAGAACTTTTGATGATTGAAGAGAGTTGCCGTCTGGTGCGAGGCAATACACGGAAGTTTAATATACACTCTTAAGCTTATTTGTTGAAAGTAGTAGGCAAGTACGGAAGCCCCCGTTAACTCAGGCTAGAGGTTGTTGGACCTTGAAAAGAGGTAATTTTTTTAGATTATAAAATCGGGTGGTACCGCGAAGTCAGTCTTTCGTCCCAATGTGGATGAAGGGCTTTTTTTATTTTATGGAGGTTTTTTATGAAACTTAGAAGAGCATTAATTTTAGTCGTCTTGTCCCTGTTTTTAGTTGCCTGTGCCGGCGGAAAAAATAACCAGCCAGGGGAAGAAGGAGGAAAAGAGCCTGGATCCAGTGGAAAGACCGTGGGGGTGATTCAAATCGCCGACCACATTGCCCTGGAAAGGGCCAGGAAGGGTTTTGAAGAAGAACTGAAAAAGACAAACCCAGAAGTAGAGATTATTTCCAAAAATGCGAATGGGGACTTGACCGTTGTTCCCTCCATTATTAAGTCTTTTCAAGACAGAAAAGTGGACTTGATTTACGCCATTGCCACTCCAGCAGCCCAGGGGGCAAAAAATGGAGAAAAGAAAATTCCCATTGTCTTTAACGCCGTTACAGACCCGGCAAGTGCAGACCTGGTCAAAAACCTGGAAGAACCGGAGGGAAATATTACAGGAGTTAGCGACTACTTCTCCATGGAAGCCCAACTTAAAGAGATGGTCTGTGTTTTCCCAGACATAAAAAATGTTGGCGTCATGTTTTCCACCAACGAAGCCAATTCACAGTTCCAAATAGAAGAATTAAAGAAGGCGGCAGAAGGACTTGGACTTAATGTGGTTGAAGTGGGCGTCAATAATATTAACGACGTGTCAACAGCCATTAAGAGCCTTGAACCAAAGATAGATATTTTCCTATCCATTACAGATAATACCGTATCCTCTGCATCCACAATTATTGCAGAAAGCTTAAAGGAGGCAAAAATTCCTTCCTTTGCATCAGAAGAAGGACCTGTTGACAATGGAATCCTAATGAGTGCCGGTGTGGACTATGTAGACCTTGGAAAGAAGGCAGCCGACATGGCCAGTGAAATCCTTGGTGGGAAAAAAGTCAGTGAAATCCCCGTAGTCTTTTCCAAGGAGACAAGGAAAGTGGTCAATAAAAAAACAGCTGATGCCCTTGGCCTTAGCCAGGACAACAAGTTGATGAAGGACGCCAAGGTCGTTGAATAAATAAAAGTTTGTAAATTTCAGGAGGAAGAAAGTTGAACGCAGTAATCATAGAATCCATTGGGATGGGATTGATCTTTTCCATTCTGACCATTGGAGTGGTCATCACCTTTAAAATATTAGACTTCCCGGATATGTCCGTTGAAGGAACCTTTCCCCTTGGCGCCTTTGTCTTTGCAAAGATGCTCACCCTGGGAATCAACCCCCTACTTGCCATACTGGCTTCATTTCTTGCAGGGGGATTTGGCGGATACATTACCTATGTGCTATTTAGAAAATTTAAAATTCAGGCAATCCTGGCAGGAATCCTCACCATGACCTTTTTATACTCAGTGAATTTAAGGATTACCAATACGCCAAATATTACCTTCTTTGATTATAAAACGGTGTTTCAACTTTTTGAAAGCCTGCCAAAAATTTTCATCTTAGGCCTCATGACTCTGATGATTAAACTGGCCCTGGACTGGTTTTTAAAAACAGAAAAAGGCTACCTTTTACTTGCGACAGGGGATAATGAAGCCCTGGTCAAGTCTCTTGGGAAAAACCCGGACAAGTATATTGCCATGGGGCTCATTATTTCCAATGCCCTGGCAGGCCTGGCAGGGGCCTTAATGGCCCAATCCAATGGTTACGCAGATATTACCATGGGCCAAGCCATTATCGTATCGGCCCTGGCCTCGGTCATTATTGGAGACGCCTTCTTAAAGAATGCAAACTTTTTAAACAGGACAAGTCGAGCCATTATCGGAGCCATCATCTATCGGATTATTTACGGAATCGCCATTTACATTGGACTGGCTCCAAGTGATTTAAAGGGGATTACGGCCATTATTGTGGTCTTCTTCATTGTCTATAACAATGTCTCCGCCAAGGGACTCTCCATATTAAGAGAAAAGAGGGAAGCAAATGCTAACAATTAAAAACCTATCAAAAACTTTTTACAAGGGAATGGATGAGGAAAATCAAGTCTTTGACAATTTTTCCCTTGAAGTTGAAGAAAGTAAATGTGTGGCCATTTTAGGACCCAATGGCTGCGGCAAGTCCACCTTATTTAATATGATCAGTGGGTCCCTTGATCCGGACGGAGGAGAAATCCTCTTGGGAGATGTTGACCTTGTAAAACTATCTGAAGATGAGAGGGCTATTGACACTGGCAAGGTCAACCAAGACCCATCCAAGGGAGTTTGCCAAAATTTAAATATTTTAGAAAATATGTCCATGGCCCTGAAAAAAGGCCACAAGTTCACCTTTAAAAGGTTAATCGACAAAAAGAATAACCAAGAGATTATTGAAAAATTAAAGAGCCTGGACCTAGGTCTTGAAAAAAAGTTAAAGACCCAGGTAAAATTTTTATCTGGCGGGCAAAGACAGTCCCTGTCCCTCTTAATGGCCACGGTGAAAAAGCCCAAGATTCTTTTACTGGACGAGCATACAGCCGCCCTAGACCCCAAGACCTCTAAGCTAATTATGGACAAGACCAACGACTTGATTAAAAAAGAAAAAATCACAACCTTGATGATTACCCACAATTTGAAAAACGCCATTGAATACGCAGACCGGATCATCATGTTAAATAAGGGGAAAATTGTCCTAGATATCCTTCCCAGTGAAGTGACAGAGGAAGAGCTGACTAGGATTTATAATGAAAAAATTGAAGAAGGAAATGGGATGGAGGCAGAAAAATCAGCAAGCCTAGGAAATCTAAGGAAAGTGGAAAAAATAGCCTAAGGCCTAGGTAGGTCCGCTGAAATTAGGATAAAAGAAGAAAAAATCCGTAAAAAGTCCAAGTTTTAAGGGAAGTTCTATGAAAAGAAACTTCCTTTTTTGTGGTTTTCTTCCTTTTCTGGGTATCTATTGAAATAGAAAATAAAACAGAAAGGAGAAAGTCATGAAGGATTTAAAAGCCTATGTAAAGGTAAATAGCTTGACCAATAGCCCAGGAGAAGTGGCGGCAGAAGATTTTATCTTGGAAAAGTTAAAAAACCTGCCTTATTTTCAAGACCACACAGACTATTTTGGTGGTTGGCCCTTGCCTGGAGACGGCCTAAATCGAAGGACCATTTGGGCCCTCTACAAGGGACGGGAGGACGGAAAAACCATTGTTTTAATCCACCACCATGATGTGGTTTCGGTAGAGGAATTTGGACCGGAAAACGACTTGGCCTTTTCTGTAGATGAACTTATGGAGGCCTTCCGGCAAAAGGACGACTTGGAAGCTGAAGTCCAAAAGGACTTGGACTCAGGAGACTGGTATTTTGGCCGGGGGATTTCTGATATGAAGGCAGGCGGCCTGGCTCATTTAGAAACCTTAAAGGAAGCCATTGACAGACAACTTCCTATCAACCTCTTGTACTTATCCCTGCCAGATGAAGAAAACTTGTCCTGGGGCATGCGGCAAGCTCGGGAAGACATGGACCAATTGGAAAAAGACCAGGACCTTCACTATATTCTTTGTATTGATAGTGAATCCCATACCAGAGCCTGTGAGGACAAGTTTTACTATTATACAGGGTCTGCCGGCAAGGTCATGATTAATTGCTATGTCCGGGGGAAAAAGACCCATATTGGGGAGGCGGTAGATGGCTTTAATCCCTTAAAAGTCCTGGGAAGTTTGGTGGCCAAGACAGATAGTGCCTTGGAATTTTGCGACAGGACAGATCAGGTCCAAGGACCGCCACCTAGCTGGTCTTATTTACGAGATTTTAAAGATCATTATGATGCTTCCACCCCCTTAAGTGGAGGCGGCCTCTACTGCCAGGTGACCGTTTCCAAGACGGCAGGGGAAGTCTTTAAAGACTTTAAGGCCCTGGCAGAAAAAGAAGCCCAGGACATGGTGAATCAGTACAGGAAAAACTATCAGGACTTTTACCACAGGGAAACGGCCTTTGACTTAGAGGTCTTGACCTACAAGGAGGTCTATGACCGCTTAAAGGAAAAAGATCCCCAAGGCTTAAAAACTTGCCTTGAAGACCTTTATGAAAAACACAGGGAAGATTTAGATGAAGGAAACCTGGCCCTGCCTGTCTTTAATTTTATGCTTTTAGATGCCCTGGCAGACTTACTTGACCAAGACCGGGGCTACCTTATCCTGGCTCTTTCTCCTCCCTACTATCCCTATGGGGAAAATAAGTTGGATGAAGGCCTTTTAAGAGTCTTGGAAGAAACAGGGGAAAAGATTTATGGACAACCTGTGGAAGATGCCTATTTTTACATGGGAATTTCTGACCTTTCCTACCTGTCCAAGGAAGAAGATCTAGAGGACCGGGAAATTTTTGAAGGCAACTGTCCCTATTACGGAACCCTCTATAGCCTCCCCCTAAAGACCATGGAAAAATACACCATTCCCATCCTGGACCTGGGTCCCTGGGGAAAGGACATCCACAAAAAGACGGAGCGAGTCTATGGCCCCCATGTAAAGGGAGAACTAAAAGACCATTATCTGGCCTTTATTGAAGAGATTATCAAAGAACTAGAAAAAGGAAAATAAAAAGATTTTTGAGAAAAAGAAAAACCTTGGGGAGGGTATTGATGACATTTGAAGAAAAAATTCGTAAAGAAATTTTAGAAGATGAAGAAAATAAGGAGTTAAAAGAATTAGGTTACCTTCCCTTATTTAAAGCAGATAAGAGGGCTAGGATTGCCCTGATTGGGCAAGCTCCTGGACGGAAGGCCCAGGAAGCTGGAGCCCTATGGCATGATCAAAGTGGCCTTCGGTTAATGGATTTCTTGGGCCTTGATGAGGAAACTTTTTTTACATCTCCCTATATTGCCCACCTGCCCATGGATTTTTTCTATCTTGGCAAGGGAAAAAATGGGGATATCCTACCTAGAAAAGATTTTGCAGAAAAGTGGCATCCTAAAATTTTAGCCCATTTAGACCAGCTCAAATTGAAAGTTTTAATTGGAAGAACCGCCCAAGACTTTTATTTAAAGGGGCGAAAGGAGAAAAATTTGACAGAAACCGTCCGTCATTATAGGGGTTATTTGCCTGATTACTTTCCTCTAGTTCATCCTTCTCCCCGAAATGCTCTTTGGATGAAGAAAAATCCTTGGTTTGAAAAAGAGGTCCTACCAGACCTTAAAGACTTGGTGAAAGACCTCTTAAGAGATTAAGATTTTAAGGGAAGCTCTATGAAAAAGGAGCTTCCTTTTTGGTAGCTGGACTGGACGTCCACTTGTCCTCCGTGGAGGGCCACAATTTCTTTGACAATGGACAGACCAAGACCGGTCCCGGGGATGGGTTTGTCTCTTTCTCCCCTGTAGTAGCGGGTCCAAATATGGGGCAGGTCTTCTTCTCTTATGCCTTGGCCATGGTCTGTAACGGTGATGACGACAGTGTTTTTCTTTTTCTCTTGACTGACCTCAATGGGCGCTCCAGGTTCTGAATAGGCCAGGGCATTGGAAAGGAGGTTGTAAAAGGCCTGGGTAATTTTTTCCTGGTCCCCTTGGAGAGAACAATCTTCATCCCATGAAAATGTAATAAGATAGCCCTGGTCCTTAACCATGGTATTGACCCTATGAATGGTTTCTTTTAAGGTCCTGGTCAAGGGAAAAGTTTTTATATCCAGGCTGATTTGCCCTCGGTCTAGCTGGGCTTCATCAATCAAGGCATTGACTAGGAGGGAAAGACGCTGGGTTTCTTCTAAAATCGTGTGGATGCGGTCAGTTTTTCTTTCTTCTGGAAAGTCCTCCATAATTTCTGCCTGGGAATAAATTAGGGCCAGGGGAGTCCGGAGGTCATGGGAGACATTGGCCAAGAGGTCCCGTCTTTGGTCTTCCACCTTGGAAAGTTCCCTGGCAGCCTGGTTGAGGGTCTGGGAAAGCTCGTCAATTTCAACATAGCCCTGGGCCTTAAAATCGGCCTGGTAGTGGCCTAGAGCTAAAAGTTTGGCCTGGTCATTTACCTCTACAATGGGCCGGGCAATTCTTTTAGAAAGGTAGAGGGCAGCCAAGATGGACAGGAAGAGCATGAGAAAGGAAATTAAAACCAGCTGGAAGCGGAGGGTGGAAATCAAGGGGTCCGTAGGACTTAAGAGGGCGTAAAAAGTCAAGGAAACCCGAGACCCGTCCTTTAGGCTGTAGCTGTGGGTTTTGCTTAAGGTATGGGGAAAAAGGTCCAGGTCAAAAAGGTCATCTAAGATTTTGGGCAGCTGGAAGTCTTCTCCCACCCGGACCCGGATATTTTTCCTCTGGTCTAGGTCTTCCAGAACCTGGTTAAGGTCCGGAGAATTAATGTGCTTTCCAACTACTTTAATGGCCTGGTCCACTTCCTTTTCCCGGATAATCCGGTAGGAATCATTTAAGAGGACCGTTTGGAAGACCCAGAGGAGGCCCAGTAAAAAGAGGCTAAAGGCCAGGAAAAAGAGGAAGAGCTGGCGGCCCAGGGTCTTATTTTTCATCAAAGCGGTAACCATAACTCCTGAGGGTGACCAAATTTTTGGCATAGGGCCCCAGGGCCTTTCTCAGTAATTTAATATGGGTGTCCAGGGTTCGGTCCTCTCCTTCTTCATAACCCCAGAGGTCCCGCATAATTTCTTCCCGGGACCGGGCCTTGTTTTTATGGTGGATAAAGTAGGAAAGGAGGGTATATTCCATGGGGGCCATGGGGACTTCTTCCCCCTTGAGCCGGACTTCCTTCCGGTCAAAGTCCACTTCCAAGTCCCCTAGGGAATACTTGCCTTCTCCCTTCTTTTTTTGGGCCCTCCGTAAAATGGCCTCCACCCGGAGCATCATTTCCTTGGAAGAAAAGGGTTTGACCACATAGTCATCCACGCCCAGTTCAAAGGCAATAATCCGGTCATATTCCTCCCCCTTGGCAGACAGCATAATCACCGGGAGGTCGGAAAAGTCTCGGATTTTTTTCAAGGCAGAAAAGCCATCCATTTCCGGCATCATAATATCCAGAATTAAAAGATCTGGGTCCTTTTCCTTACAAACAGCAATGGCCTCCTGGCCATTTTCTGCTTCTAAGACCTGGTGGCCCTCCAAGAGAGCATACCGGGTCAAGGATTGCCGGAGTAATTTTTCATCATCACAAATCAATAATTTTGCCATACTTCCTCCTTTTCTCTATTGTACTCTAAACAAGGGCCAGATAAAATAACTTTTTAGCTTATTATCCTGATAAATCAGTTGACAAAAAATGAGGAATAAACTATACTTAAAGGCATTCTATTAACACTATGAAAAGGAGGAAGCACATGTCAAAGCAAGATAAGTTTAGCTCTAAATGGGGCTTTATACTCACATCTGTTGGGTCAGCCGTAGGTATGGCCAATGTCTGGGGCTTTCCGTACAAGGTCTCCAGCAATGGCGGAGGGAGTTTTTTAATCTATTATCTGATTTTTATCGCATTATTTTCTTATGTAGGACTTTCTGCTGAATACGCCATTGGTCGCCGGGCAGGAACAGGGACCCTAGGTGCCTATGAGTATAGCTTTCAAAGCCGCGGCATGAAAAAGCTTGGCCGAATTGTAGGCTTTCTGCCTCTTATAGGTTCTCTCTGTATTTCCATCGGTTATGCCGTCATCACCTCCTATATCCTAAAGGCCCTCTTAGACGCCTTTACAGGAACCCTCATGACGGTAGATACCCAAGACTGGTTTGCTTCTTTTGCCCTCCAGGACTTCCAAGTTCTGGGCTTTCACTTGGCCGTGATTTTAATCACCCTTCTCACCTGTATTACAGGAGCCCAGTCCATTGAAAAGGCTAATAAGATTATGATGCCAATATTTTTTGTCATCTTTGTCTTCTTGGCCATCCGGGTAGCCACCCTGAATGGGGCTGGGGAAGGTTACAAATTTATGTTCCGGATTGATGAAGCAGCCTTAAAAGACCCCAATACCATTGTCAATGCCATGGGACAAGCCTTCTTCTCCCTGTCTATTACAGGGTCGGGGATGATTGTCTGTGGAGCCTACCTCCACAAGAATGAAGATATTGTAAGCGGAGCCAAGAACACGGGAATTTTTGACACCATTGCAGCCAGTGTGGCCGCCCTTGTCATGATTCCAGCCCTCTTTGCCTTTGGTCAAGACCAAGTAGGCGGGCCGGACCTCTTATTTATTATCCTGCCAAAGATTTTACAAGAGATGCCAGGAGGACAAATCTTTGCTGTGGTCCTCTTCCTAGCTGTCTTATTTGGAGGAATTTCTTCTCTACAAAATATGTATGAAGTAGTTTGTGAATCCATCCTCCACCGGTTTCCCAAACTTTCCAGGAAAACCGTCCTTCTTATGATTGGCCTGGCTGGATTTATTCCAGGAATTTTCATGGAAGGGATTGCCAAATGGGGACCTTGGATGGACCTAATTTCTATTTACATTATTCCTTTGGGAGCCACCCTAGGAGCCATTTCCTGGTTCTGGGTCCTTCCCAAGGAAGAACTTTTGGATGAAATTAACACGGGAATTGGCAACAAGAAAGTCTATGGGGACTTTTGGTACAAGCTGGGGAAATACATCTACGTTCCCCTGGCTATGTTACTTTGTGCCATTGCCCTCATCTTTAAAGTTTCATTTTAAACAAGATCAAAAGAGCTTAAAAAATGCAGGTGACTCCTTGGGAGGCCTGCATTTTTCTTGCTTAAATTTATGAATCGGCTTCTAGGCTATAATGCCCCAAAACCTGAGGAAGGTTCTGGTCCTCGCCTTCTTCGATTTCACGGCTTACCTGGTCTAGGAAGGATTCCAGGTCCACTTCCTTCTTGCCGTAGTAGAAGAGCATTTCTCCGCTAGAAGATTCACTGGTAAAATGTGCTGTATCTTCAGCAATGAGAGACTCAAAGAAGCTAGAGGGCAGGCCTAGGGAATACAATTTATGGTCATGGCCCAGGGCCCGTAAATAACTTAAAGTAAAGTGAGACCCCGGTTCCACAAAGTCTAAAATAGATTGGCGGAAATCCAAAAGATCTTGGCGGTGAATGCCCTTGTCTTGCAAGTATTTATAGGTGATTAAGGTTTTTTTGTCATAGTTAAAGAGGCAAAGGTCTCTCTTTAAAGAATAAAAACAAGTGAGGACATTGGACAGGGCCCAGAAGCGTTTAGAAAATTTATCTACAGGATACATGGGCTCGGCCAAAAGAATAGAGTGGAAGAAGTCTTGGGCAAATTGAAACTTTTCCGAGATACAGTAGGCTTGGTAGACCTTAAACTTCATCTGCCGGCAGGACCGGGAGTTGATTAGAGAAGGGTCTTCATTGGGATAAAATTTCTTAAAGAGGGCAATGAGGTCGTCGTTAAAGTAAAAATCCCTATCCAACCGACTCCTAAATTCCTGGGCCAGGTTTAGGGGCATGACCTTCCGGTTAATGTCATAGCTGCCCTTGTAGTGGTAGTCCTCTATACACTTTAAATAAGAGGAAATAACCGAAGTATGGTGGACGCCATACTTTTTTTCATATAGAGAAGCCAGGCTATGGAGGTCAATAGGCGAGTTGGCCTTTAAAAGGTCCAGCATTTGGTCTTCCCGGTTTCCGTCTCCAATTTGAATATTGGGCATCCGTAAAAATTTTATCTGAGGATAGTCTTCAGGGAGGCAGATTTTACGGAGGAGGTTATGGAGTTCATATTCATCCCGAATGTCGTAGGCGGCCATAGTCTTGGGATGGCGGGTAAAGAAGTAACGGCTGGAAAACTCCACATCCCTGTACTGGTCTAGGTTTAGATTTTTTAAAAGCCGCTTACAATCATAGTGGTCAAAGGGATAGTAGCGGAGGGTCCGGCCAAAGGACCAAAGGACAAAGTTGTCGTTGGACAGCTTGTTCATCAAATTGTGCTTGGACAGGTTGATGCTGGGGTCCTTACTCAGCTGGAAGTTTTCAATAAAATCTTGGTAGAGGACATAGTAGTCATCAAAGGGAATTTGGTCCTGGCCATACTTTTTCAAGAGGTAGTGGATAATCTCTTGCCGATTTTTTTCGATATAGCCATCCTTTAAAAAGAGAATTTTTTGGGAGAGGAGACCCTTTAAATTATTCCGGGCTAGGTTGGAAATTCCCTTTTCCTTGAGGAGGTCTCCCATGGGGAGGCCTTGGGCCTTAATGCCATACCGGGTTTCAATGTAACCATAGGCCAGTTTTTCTTCAAAAATTTTTTCAAAAAGTTCCCGGTCCAGGTCATACTTTTGAATATAGAGTCTGTAGTAGTCTTCGCTGGTATAAATCTGGTCTGCATTTAAGTTGGAATTCATGGCCAGAAGAATTTGCCGGACCCTTTCCCTGGAAAGGTCAAACTTGTCCCCAATTTCCTGGAGGGTTGTACCATTCATCCGGAGTTGGTAGACACTAGCCTCTCTGGGAGGAAACCGGTCTCTTAAAACCTGCAAAATAGAGGGATAGACAGGGAAGTAAAGCTGGCCCATAGAATTTAAAAATTTGTGGTTTTCTAAAAGTTCCAGCCGGTCTTCCACCAGGTCTTCAATGTGGGCAAAATCAGGCATAAAGTGAACAAGGTCATCAAAAGAAAGACCATCCTTGTGTTTCTGGAGACTTCGTAAAATATGGTGGTCCAAGACATCGCAAAAAGAGTCTAGCCGGTAAAGGCGGCTTAAAAAGGCCTTGTTTTGAGTCAAGTCCTTGGGATAGGACTTTTGAGGCTGGTTGTCAAAGAAATTCCGGCAGAGTTTTAAAAGGTCCTGGTAAAAGTCATAGGAAGTTTGCCCTAGGATATCATTCATGGAGTAGATGAGCTCATTGCAAACATGGGCCGGAGTCCAGGCCTCCCCCTTTTCCCGGTGGAGGATTAAAACTTCCAGGGAATTCTCTAACTTTTCAATTTCATCAATACAGGACTTCCCTAAGTAGGGAATGGATTTTAAATCAAAAAGAGAGGTGTCCATTAAGGCCTTGACTGTAAAAATATCTGCCGACTTGAGCCGGTGGCAGCAACGGGAGGATAGGCCGCTATCTTCCAACTTAATATCCGAATGGATGAGGCCATTTTTGTCCATAAAAGAAATGTGGTCATCAAAGATTAAATTATTTTCACTTAAAAAATCCTCCAGGGCTCTGGAAATTTCCAAAATAGAAATAGAGCCGAGGTTAGGGATTTTTAATAACTCAAATTTAGGTAAGTTCAAAAGATCATCAACTGTATGCACGCCGTAAGCCCCAAGGGCATTTTGGGACCGGACACTTAAATGTAAAGAGGAGAGATTATCTTTTTTCCATCGAGAATCCATGGTTTTCCTTTCTAAGAACTAGGGTCTGGGACCCTTTTATAAAAAACCCTTATAGATTTGGCCGTCGACTTTTTTAAGGTCATAAACTAAGGAAAGGGATCTAGAAAATAAAAATAGAAGTCGAAGCCAAACTAGTAAAACATTTTCACAGTAACTTCAAAATGAGAAACTTATATATTTCTATTATAAAAGAATAAGGGATAGAATGCAAGAAAATGACTGGTGAATTTCATAAAAATTAGAGGAAAGCCTTCTTTTTGAAAAAATGTCTAGTTAAATAGTGAATTTTTACAAAAAATGTTTTATAATAGGACCTAAGAAAAGTTTTTTTAAAATGTAGAAAGAAGGGGAGAAAATGGGCGTACTTAGTAATTTATTGGGGGGACTCTTTTCCAAGAAGGAAAAGAAGGAGACAGACCTCAAAAAAAACCCAGTAGAAAAAAATGGTTTTCATGAAGTGAAAGAGGAAGGGAGTCTGGAGAAAGAAACCCTGGCCGAGAAAAAACCAAGGAGGGAAAAACGGGCCCATGAGCCGTCAAAGGCCAAGAAAAAAGACCGGGGAGCCCTCCGCCGGGAAAGAAAATCCCAAGAAAAGAAGAGTCAAGGAGAGGAAGAAAAGCCTCTAAAGAAGGAAAAACCCCTAAGGGCAAGGGAAGAAAAGAAGCCAGAGGAAAAACCGAAGGAGGAAAGCCAAGTCCTAGAAAAGGTTCAAGAGGAAAAAGAAGAAAAAATCCCTGAAGAAGAAAAGAAAATTCCTGAAAAAGACGAGAAGAAGCCACCGGTAACAGAGAGTCCAGGACAAGTCAAAGAAGATAAGAAGGAAAAATCAGTGGAAGTCCAAGAAGATCTTACGGAAAAAGAAAAACCGGCTCCAAGTAAAGCTGAAACTGAAGAAGAGCCCCTTCCAGCTGAGGCAGAAACTCTAGAAGGGAAAGAAGAAGCACCGGAAAACCTAAGTCCAAAGCAAGGAGAAGTTGAAAAAATTGTTCCGAAGGTCCAAGAAGAACTTGTGGAAAAAGAAAAACTGGAAGAAGTTAAACCAGAAGAAGAAAAGAAGACTCCAGGGGAAGGCCTTGATTTTGCAGCCATAGAAGCCTTAAAACCAGGAGAAGTTATGGATCTTCCCTCCTATGGGGACATCCAAGACCTGAAAATCAAGAGAGAAGACCCAACCTTCTACGATCTTTCCTTCACTTGTAAGGGAAGAGATTATGATCGAAAGAGGATCCATAAGAGCATCTTAAGGGGCCATCTAGAAAATTACCAAAAGACAAGGGCCCTGCCCTTAAAGAGCTTTAAGGAAGCCAACCTATAAAAGATAAAGACAGAGAAAACCCCGGCAGAAGGATTTTTATGCCGGGGCTTTTCATACCTTACCTGGTCAGGGAGTGAGAGAACAATAAAAAGGCTATGGGAAATCCATAGCCTTTCATCTTGCTCTTAAATTTTCTTCTTAATGGTAAAATTTATTGATTAATCTTACTTCAAAATCCCAAAGGAATAGCCATTTTCTTCAAAATAATCAATGACCATATCCAGGGAATCGGCAGTTAATTGCTTGTTGTCGGCATCATGGGCCAGGACAACAGCCACCTTGGTTTGTTTGTTTTGGTGGAGGGATTTGTTGACATAGTCCACCTGGCCTTGGCTGGTGGTGGGCCGGTCAGACCGAGGTTGGGCATCTCCTACCAGGCAGTTCCAGTCAATCCAAGTAGCTCCAAGTTTTTCCAGGGCTTGGTCGGGACCATTTTCCAGGCCCTTCCAGGATTGGTGGCCACCAGGATACCGCCAAACGCCACAGGAAAAGTCCGGGCCAAAGTATTCCTGAAGATATTCCTCTGCTTTTTTGGCCTCATAGGCAATTTGCTTGGCATTGCCCACCCGTCCGGGGTAGAGTTTTTTATAGTTGTGGGTTAAGCTGTGGGTGGCAATTCCATGGCCTTCCCGTAGAATCCGTCTTAAGACATCTTCATGCTTGTCTGTCAGGTGGTTGCCTACAAGGAAGAAGGTGGCATGGACACCACGTTCTTTCAAGCGGTCTAGGATTTGAGGGGTAATCTTATTGTTGGGGCCATCATCAAAGGTTAAAAAGACTAATTTTTTCCCTGTATAGTCTCGTTTTTCCCGGATAATTTCTTGGATTTTCTTGGTGTCATAGGCGTATTTTTCTGCAGACTTAATATGGTTGGACCCCTTGACCAGGTCGTATCCAAAGGTTGTGAGCTTGTCTCGGCCAATATTGGCAAGGTCTAGGGGGTTTAAGTAGCTGACATTGGACCGGTCGACTTGGCCCTTGTCTTCCCTAAGCATTTGTTGGTAGTACCAAAGGGCGACATTTGCCTCTAGGTTACTTTTATTGGCAAGCCGGGTCCTGATTCCTCGAAAGGCAGTAAAAACAAGGAAGAGGAGGAGTAGGCAAAGAATATAAAACAAGCGTCTTCTATTGCGTCGTTGTTTTTTCTTTCTTAAGTATCGTTGCCGCCTTCTCCGGTCTTCTGGACTTCTATGGTAATCTTGTGACATCTTATCCCTACTTTCTATGACTACTATTATATAGATAGGAGGAGAAAATTTCCATCCTATAATTAAGAAAGATTCTCAAAATAGAAATTTATTTTTTATTCTTGATAAAAATCCTGGTCAGAAATCCGGCAAAGCTTCTTTTTTTGGTCTCGAATTTTCAAGAGGCTTTGGATAATAATCTTTAAAGTAATGTAGAGGGGAGTGGCAATGAGGGCGCCAAGAACGCCAAAGAGGTTCATACAAATTAAGACCACGACAATGACTAGGAAGGGGTGGATATCCATTTTACTTCCCATAATATTGGGGGTGATGACATTGGATTCCAATTGTTGGACAATAATCGTCACGACGACGACCTTGATGATCATAGAAAAGTTTACAGTCATGGCCACGAGGATGGCGGGAATACAACCAATAATGGGGCCGATAAAGGGAATAAAGTTGGTAAAAAGGGCAATAACGGCCATGAGGGCTGCATAGGGGAGTTTAATAATTAAAAAGCCAATAAACATGAGTCCCCCAAGGATGACAGCGACTAAAAGTTGGCCGGAAATGTAGGTCTTTAAGGATTCGTGGATGGAAATTCCCATATGGTTTAGGATTTTTTGGTAGGGTCCTCGGAAGGCGGAGAGAATTTTCTCAGCTAAAAGTTTTTCATCTTTTAAAAGGTAGAAAAGACAGAGGAGGCCTGTAATAAACTGGGTGGCGAAGTTGCTGACACCAGAAAAAGCCCCTTGGATATAGCTGGGAAGATTGGAGGCGATCTTACGAATAGACTGCTCCAAGTTTTGGAGCTGGCCTTCCAGGTCCAGGTTTTTTTGCATCCAGTCCATGACCTCGCTGTTATTTTTCAAAAATTGATCCAGGTTTAAGTTATAAGTCATAAGCTGTTGGACTTGGCTGATAATGACATTGCTCAAGAGGGCCACCAAAATAGCAATAAGGATGAGGAAGCATAAAAAGGTGAGGAAGGCCGCCAAGGATTCATTCTGAATGTATTTATGTAAAAAGAGTTTTAGGGGTCTTAGGGCATAAAAAACATAAAGAGAGAGAATGGTCGGGCCGAGAATGAACAAGATGACATTATAGACAGGTTGTAAAAAGCTTTTTGTTAGGCTAAGTAAAAGGATAATGATAAGGACCAGGGAAATATTCAGTAGAACCCTGGTTAGGGTGCGTTTTTCTTTGTTCAAATATTAGTGCTCCTTCTTGTTATTTTGGAGGTTTTCTGCCTTTTGCCCTTCACGATAGCGGGTCATAATTTCGCGAAACAGGCTAGCGGAAGTAGGGGGTGTATAGGTAATAGAATTGGCTCCAGCGGCGATGGTTTCTAGAATTTGAGACTCTTCAGGGCCTCCTGTGGCAATAATGGGGAAATCAGGACCGACAATTTCCCGGCAGTGGCGGACCAGGCTGGCGGTATTTTTTCCTCCGGAGACATTTAGAATCCGGGTTCCGGCCTTGACTTTTCCTTCCACATCATCGTACTTGGAAACAATGGTGGCCACAATGGGAATATCCAGGGTTTCATAAAGGGTACGAATGGTTTCGTTGGGCATGGGGGCGTTAACGACAACACCGTGGGCCCCATGGAGTTCTGCATGGAGGGCGATGTTGACTGTCCGGGTTCCGCTTGTGACGCCTCCGCCGACACCGACAAAGACGGGAACTTGGCTCACATTTAAAATGGCATCAATAATGGAGAGTTGGGGGGTAAAGGGATAAACGGCCATGACAGCTTGGGCGTTGTGGTTTTCTAAAATAGCCACATCCGTTGAAAAAATAAAGGATTTAATTCGTGTTCCCAGGACTTTGATTCCAGAGGCCCTGTAAATAGCTTCAGGGACGGTGACAATATGCCGTTTTAAGGTCCCTTTAATTTCTGGAACGGACTTTCGATCATCATGTTTTTTGGGAAGATTGTCTTGCGTCATAGGACACCTCACTTTCTAAAAAGTATCATAACATAAAATAGGAAAATAATATATTCCCAGGGGGATTTTTGAATCTGGATATTTTCCGGTAAGGTGGGGAAAGAGTCCGGAGAGAAGGGGAGTTGGATTCAGGGAGGGAACCTTGACAAAATGCCACCTTATGGTAGTATGAAAAGAGAAAATTTAAGCAATGGGAAATCCAACAATTTGGAGAAAATAAGGAGGAAATAATGACAAAACGCGTGGCAATAAATGGATTTGGACGTATTGGACGGGATGTGGTCCGAGGAATCTTCTTAAGAGATGAGCTGGATTTTGAATTGGTCTGTATTAACTGGCGGGGAAGAAATACCAAGACACCAGCCAAGGATGGAGGCCACCATCATCCAGATGATTTAAAAACCATGGCCCACCTCTTTAAGTACGACTCTGTCTATCGGAAGTTTCCAGGAACTATTGAAACCTGGGAAGATGGCCTAGTCATCAATGGCAAAAAAATCCGGGTAACAGACCGGGGCAACCCATCAGAACTTCCCTGGAAGGACCTAGGCATTGACCTTGTTATTGACTCTACAGGAGCCTTTAACAACCGGGAAGGTGGAGAAAAGCACTTGGAAGCTGGGGCCAAAAAAGTCCTCTTTACAGCACCTGTTAAGGGAGAAGATGTTACCATTGTTATGGGAGTCAATGATGAAAAGTATGATCCTGAAAACCATGACATCATTTCCAATGCTTCTTGTACCACCAACTGTCTAGCTCCTATTACTAAGATTATCTTGGATGAATTTGGAATTGAACGAGGCCTCATGACCACTGTCCATGCCTATACCAACGACCAAAACATCCATGACAACCGCCATAAAAAAGACCTAAGACGGGCCCGGGCTGGGGCTGAAAATATTATCCCCACAAGCACAGGAGCCGCCAAGGCTGTAGGCAAGGTCATTCCTGAAGTGGATGGAAAATTAACTGGGATGGCCTTGAGAGTGCCTGTTCCTACAGGCTCCATTGTAGACGTGACCTTTGAGCTTTCCCGAGAAACGACAGCAGAAGAAATCAAGGAAGTCATGAAAAAAGCATCTGAAGAGGCCTACAAGGGCATTTTAGGCTACACCGATGAACCTATTGTATCTACAGATATTATTGGAGACCCTCGGTCCTCTATTTTTGATGCAGAAGAAACCCTGGTTAAGGATAAAATGGTGAAGATTATTTCCTGGTATGACAACGAATGGGGTTATTCACAAAGAGTCATCGACCTTGCTGAAATGATTACAAAGAAACTTTAAGGAGGTTTTATGAAGACCTTAGACCAGGCGCAAGTAAAGGGCAAGACTGTCCTTGTTCGGGTGGACTTTAATGTCCCCATGAAGGACGGGGTCATTACCGATGACCGGCGGATTGTCCAAAGTTTAGAGACCATTGAAGAATTATTAGATAAGGGAGGGAAAGTTGTCCTCCTAAGCCACCTGGGCCGTCCCAAGGGCGAAGCAAGGGAGGAATTTTCCTTAAAACCTGTAGCAGAAAAACTGGCAGAACTTTTAGGTCGGGAAGTCCAATTTTTAAAGGATGACAAGGTGGTTTCAGACCAAGTCAAGACCTGGGTCGGGGAATTAAAAGAGGGAGAAGTGGCTCTTTTAGAAAATACCCGGTTTAATCCTGGAGAGGAAAAAAATGAAGACGACTTTGGGAAAAATCTGGCCAGCCTAGGGGACATCTATGTCAACGATGCCTTTGGGACCTGCCACAGGGCTCATGCCTCTAATGTGGGCCTGGCAAGCCGTCTTCCTTCCTATTTAGGACGGTTAATTGAAAAAGAATTAAAGGCCTTTCAACCTATTTTAGAAGACCCCCAAAGACCCTATTTGGCTATCCTAGGTGGGGCCAAGGTCAGTGATAAGATTGGTATCCTAAACCATTTAATTGACCAAGTAGATGGCCTAGTTGTTGTGGGGGCCATGGCCTTCACTTTCTTAAAGGCCATGGGACTGGAAACTGGGCACAGCCTGGTGGAAGAAGATAAGCTAGACCTGGCTCGGGACTTAATGGAAAAAATTGCCGACCGAGAAATTGAATTTATTCTTCCTGTGGATGTAGTTGTGGCCAAGGAATTAAAAGAAGGAATTGCCAGCAAGGTAGTTCCCATTGAAGAAATTGACAAGGACCTGGCTGGTTTTGATATTGGACCGGAAACGGTAAAACGGATTGCCCTAAGTGTGTCCAAGGCAGCGACAGTCGTCTGGAATGGGCCGGCAGGGGCCTTTGAAACCAAGCCCTTCGACAAGGGGACAGAAGGCATCGCCCAAGCCCTGGCAGAATCCAAGGCCTTTACAGTCATTGGCGGTGGCGATTCCGCTGCAGCCATCCAAGAACTAGGTCTGGAAGACAAGATGGACCATATTTCCACTGGGGGCGGGGCTAGCTTGGAACTCTTAGAAGGAAAAGACCTGCCAGGCATTGTGGCAGTGGAAAGGAGTTAAGATGGCCAAGACAATTGTTGCTGGAAATTGGAAGATGAACCTCACCATTAGTGAGGCCCAAAAGATGGTAGCAGACCTTGTGAGCCTAGGGCCCTGTCCAGAGGATGTGACAGGAATTTTAATTCCCAACTTTGTGGCTTTAAAAACAGTGGCCGATGAAATTAAGGGGACCAGCTATAAGCTGGGGGCCCAAAATATGAGCAGCGAAGACCAGGGAGCCTTTACTGGAGAAATTTCCTGGGACATGCTGACGGATGTAGGAGCTTCCTACTGTATTATTGGCCATTCCGAAAGACGGACCATCTACCTGGAAAATAACAGCCAAATTGAAAAGAAATTGAAAAAAGCCCTGGCTTCCGGTATTACTCCCATTCTCTGTGTAGGGGAAAGCCAAGAAAAAAGAGAAGCCGGCGAGGCCAAGAAGCGGGTGGAAGGTCAAATCCACCGGGCCACTCTGGGTTTAAAAGAAGAAGATGTGAAAAAAATCATCATTGCCTATGAACCTCTTTGGGCCATAGGAACAGGGGCTGCAGCCAGTCCTGAAGATGCAGAAGATATGTGTAAAACCATCCGGGAATGGATACGGAAGGGCTTTGGCGATGAAGTGGCGGACCAACTTTCCATCCTCTATGGAGGGTCCGTGAAGCCGGAAAATATCCAAAGCTTTTTGGAAAAAGAAGACATTAACGGGGCCTTGGTAGGAGGGGCCAGCCTCAAGGCCAAGGATTTCTACGCCCTTTGTCAGGAAGTGAGCCATGAAAACTAGTCCCGTCCTTTTAATGATTTTAGATGGCTTTGGTCTAGCTCCTGAAGGCAAGGGCAATGCCGTAAAACTGGCTAAGACGCCAACCTTGGACTTCTTGGCCAAGACCTGTCCTAAAAGTCGCCTCCAAGCCTCTGGTCCCTTTGTGGGCTTGCCGGAAGGCCAAATGGGAAATTCTGAAGTAGGGCACTTAAATATTGGGAGTGGCCGAGTCATCTACCAAAGCTTGACAAAAATTGACCGGGACCTTAAGAGTGGAGCCTTTAAGGAAAAGTCCGCTGTTAAGGACTTGATTCAAGAGACAAAGGAAAGAAAAAAAGCCCTCCATTTAATGGGTCTAGTATCCCAGGGGGGCGTCCATTCCCACCAAAACCACCTCCTCAGCCTCTTGAAAATTTGCAAGGAAGCAGGCCTAGGAAAAGTCTATGTCCATGCCTTCCTAGATGGCCGGGACGTCTCCCCCACTTCAGGAGTGGAAGATTTAAAAATCCTCCAAGAAGGGATAGACGACTTAGGATTGGGAAGCCTAGCCACCGTTATTGGCCGCTACTATGCCATGGACCGGGATAAACGCTATGAACGAACCCAGCTTGCCTATGACCTTTTGACTAGAGGAAAGGGTCAAGAAAGTCCGGACTTTATCCAGTCCTTAAAAGCAAAGTATGAAGAAGATGAAACAGACGAGTTTATCCGGCCCCTGGTAAATCCAGCTTACAAGGGGATGGATCCGGAAGATAGTTTGGTCTTTTTTAACTTCCGACCAGATCGGGCCAGACAATTGACCAGGGCCTTTGTCGACCCGGACTTCACCGGATTTTCCAGGGACTTTGCCTACCGGGGCTACTTTGTCACCATGACTAATTACGATAAGACTATCCAGGGCGTCCATGTCATCTACCAGGATGAAATTCCTAAAAATACCTTGGGAGAATACCTATCTAAGCTGGGGAAAAAACAATTTCGCATTGCCGAAACGGAAAAATATGCCCATGTGACCTTCTTTTTCAATGGAGGTCTGGAAAAACCCTATCCCGGGGAAGACCGGGTCCTGATTCCCTCGCCTAAGGTAGCCACCTATGACCTCAAGCCAGAAATGTCTGCCCTGGAAGTGACAGAGGCCCTTTGCCAGGCCATTGACCAGGGGGGCTATGATTTTTACCTGGTAAACTTTGCCAATACAGATATGGTAGGCCATACAGGGTCCATTCCGGCTGCCATCCAGGCTGTGGAAACAGTGGATCAATGTATGAAGAAAGTTTTGGAAAGCCTAAAAAACCAAGCTGGCAAGGCCTTGATTACGGCGGACCACGGCAACTGTGAACGGATGCTGGATGAAGACAATAATCCAGTCACAAGCCACACCACCAACCTGGTCCCCCTCTATGGCTATGGCTTTGGGGGAGACTTGGAAGAGGGAGCTCTTTGTGACCTGGCGCCTACTGTCCTGGACTTAATGGGACTTGAACAGCCAAAAGAAATGACAGGCAAGAGCCTGAGAAAGGAAGAAGCATGAGTCAAATTATAGGAATTGAAGCAATTGAAGTTTTAGATTCAAGAGGAAATCCAACGGTGGAAGTTTCTGTAGTCACAGAACTTGGAGGCAGAGGCCGGGCCATTGTTCCTTCCGGAGCCTCTACAGGAAGCCATGAAGCTGTAGAATTAAGAGACGGAGGCGTCCGCTACAATGGAAAAGGCGTGAAAAAAGCCGTTCAAGGAATCAATGATGACCTGGCAGTAGAAATTATCGGCATGGAAGTGACAGACCAAGTGGCCATTGACCACCTGTTAATGGAAATTGATGGAACGGAAAATAAGTCCAAGTACGGAGCCAATGCTATCCTGGGGATTTCCCTGGCTGTTGCCAAGGCCGCTGCCGATGAACTGGACCTTCCCCTCTACCAATACCTGGGAGGCCCCTGTGCCCGGGTCCTGCCTGCACCGATGATGAATATCTTAAATGGAGGCGAACACGCCGACAACAATGTGGACATCCAAGAATTTATGATTATGCCTTTGGCTGCAGAAAGTTTTGCCGGCGCCCTACAAATGGGAGCGGAAGTCTACCATGCCCTAAAGAAGGTCCTAAAGGAAGCTGGTCTTTCCACAGCTGTAGGGGATGAAGGGGGCTTTGCGCCTAATATTGAATCCAATGAAATGGCCTTTAAATACATTATCCAAGCCATTGAAGAAGCCGGCTATGTTCCTGGAGAAGATGTCTTCCTGGCTGTAGATGTAGCTGCTTCAGAACTCTATAATCCAGAGAAAAAAGTCTACATCCTGGCAGGCGAAGGAGTGGAAAAAAACGCCGAAGAAATGATTGACTGGTACGAAGACTTCCTTGAAAAATATCCCATCCTGTCCATTGAAGATGGCCTCTTTGAAGACGACTGGGACGGCTGGAAGAAGATGACCCAAAGGTTAAAGGACAAGGTCCAACTAGTAGGAGATGACCTTTTTGTCACCAACACCAAGCGGTTAAAACGGGGAATTGAAGAAGATGTAGCCAATTCCATCCTCATTAAGTTCAATCAAATTGGCAGCTTGACAGAAACCCTAGATGCCATTGACCTGGCCCACCGCCATGGATTCACGGCAGTTATTTCCCACCGGAGTGGAGAAACAGAAGACGCCACCATTGCAGACCTAGCCGTTGCTTGTGGCTGCGGGCAAATTAAGACAGGAGCCCCCTGCCGGAGTGACCGTTTGGCCAAGTACAATGAACTTCTCCGGATTGAACACGGCCTAAGAGGCCAAGGTCACTATGTGGGAAAGGACCGGTTCTAATTCTTGAAAGTCTATTTAATCCGCCATGGAGTGACTGTCAACTATGATGAAAATGGCCCCTTGGCTGACCGGGACCGGTATGTTTCCAAGGAAGGCATGGAAGACCTCTACAAAAAATTTTCCCACCTCCGCCTGGAATTAGAGGGGCAAAATTTTCGGATTCTCTCCTCTCCTCTTTATAGGACCAGGCAGACAGCCAAGCTCCTCCAAGACTTGACAGGGATGCCCTTGGTTGTGACAGACTTTCAAACAGTGACAAAGACGAAAAAGTTAAGAGCTGCCCTAGAAACCTATCCAGAAGATATCTACTGTGTGGTGAGTCATGAACCCTTTATTTCCCGGATGATTTGGGACTTTACAGGAGAAAAAGTCCGGGTCAAAATGGGGACCATCCACCCAGTGGACCTAAAATAAGGAGACATTATGGAACTAGAAAAGAAAATTCGCTCAATCCCCAACCACCCTATTCAAGGGGTCACTTTTCGAGATATTACCACCCTCTTAAAGGATGGAGACGCCCTAAGAGAAGCTGTAGACCAAATGTATGAAAAAACTAAGGACCTGGACTATGACTTAGTCCTTGGAATTGAAGCCCGGGGCTTTATTTTAGGGGCTGCCCTGGCCTATAAAAAAGCTTGTGGCTTTATCCCTGTCCGCAAACCTGGCAAGCTTCCCAGCGACAAACTGACTAAGGAGTACAGTCTGGAATATGGAAACGACGCCTTGGAAATGCATAAGGACGCTATAAAACCAGGCCAAAAAATTCTCATTGTAGATGATCTTTTGGCCACAGGAGGGACAGCTGGCGCTGTAAAAGAACTTGTGGAAGAAGCCGGAGGGAAACCCGTAGGTTTTTGTTTTTTAATTGAATTAGACGACCTGGGAGGACGGGAAGATTGCCATCCCTATCCTGTTGTCAGTTTAATCCACTTTCATGAAGATGAATAAATAAAACTTGCAGGAGCCAGGCTTTGGAGAGCCTGGTTTTTCCTGGCATCTTTTTGTTTCCCTCCTTCTGTGCTATAATAAAGGATAAATTCCTTGAGAAAAGAGGCCAGGATTGGGAGCCATCTGGCCTTAAAAAATTGGGGGCGAAATTGGCCCCAAAATCAATGAAAGCAAAGGAAGCCTTTGACGGGATAAAAACGTGGACATCTTCAAGGCTTGAGAAAGGAAGACTATGAAACTATCAAATTATTATATTCCCACACTGAGAGAAGTACCAGCTGATGCAGAAATTGCCAGCCACCAACTCCTACTCCGGGCTGGCATGATCCGTAAATCAGCCACAGGAATCTATACTTACCTTCCCCTGGGCTACCGGGTGATTCGGAAGATTGAACAAATTGTCCGGGAGGAAATGGACCGGGCAGGATCTCTGGAAATTTTAATGAGTGCCCTCCAACCTAAGGAAATCTGGGAAGATTCGGGACGCTGGTCTATTTTTGGGCCGGAAATGTTTAAATTAAAAGACCGAAATGACCGGGAATACTGCCTAGGACCTACAGCGGAAGAATACTTTACTTCTCTGATTAAGGATGAAGTGAAAAGCTACAAGCAACTTCCCTTAAATATCTACCAAATCCAAACCAAGTACCGGGATGAAAAACGTCCCCGTTTTGGCCTAAACCGGGCCCGGGAATTTTCCATGAAGGATGCCTATAGTTTTGATACCAGTCCTGAAACCATGGAAGTGGCCTACCAAAAAATGTACGATGCCTATGTAAAAATCTTTGACCGGATGGGCCTGGACTACCGGATTGTCCTAGGGGATTCAGGAGCCATGGGCGGGTCTACCTCCCATGAATTCATTGCTCTTTCAGAAACAGGAGAAGGAGTCATTTGCTATACAGAAAATGGAACCTATGGGGCCACAGATGAAAGTGCTCGAGTGTACTATGACCTGCCTGAAGCTCAGGAGGTTAAGGATTTGGAAAAGGTGGACACACCTAACGTTACTACCATTGAAGAAGTCTCTCAATTCCTAGGCCAGGAAGAAAAACGCTGTGCCAAGGCTGTGGACTATATGTTGGATGGAAAGCCGGCCTTTATCTTTATTCCAGGAGACCGGGAACTCAATGAAACAAAATTGGCGGCCTTCACAGGAATTCCAGAACATGCCATTGAAAAAATGGAAGACGACCAAATTAAGGCTTGTGGGTCCTATCCAGGCTTTACAGGGCCTGTGGGATTAAAAGATGTCCGGATTATTGTGGACAAATCCTTGACCCAAATCCAAAACCTGGTAGCTGGGGGCAATGAAAAGGACAAGCACTATGTCAATGTCAACTATGGCCGGGACTTTGAAGGGGAAATTGCAGAAGACCTTCTTATGGTCCGAGAAGGAGATAAGACAGAAGATGGAGAAACCCTTCTCTTCCGCCGGGGAATTGAAGTGGGCAATATCTTCCAATTGGGTACCAAGTATTCAGAAAGTCTTCACGCCACCTATCTGGATGAAAATGGCAAGGAACAATTTTTCCATATGGGGTCCTACGGTGTTGGGGTGACTCGGTCTGTCACCGCCGTCATAGAACAAAACCACGATGACAAGGGAATTGTCTGGCCCTTGAACCTGGCACCCTACCAAGCCATTGTCATCATTGTTCAGACGAAAAATGAAGATCAAGTTGAACTTGGAGAAAAAATTTATGACCGCCTGGAAAAAGCAGGCGTTGAAGTCCTCCTAGATGATCGGAAGGAACGGCCTGGCGTGAAATTCAATGACCGCGACCTCATTGGGATTCCCCTAAGAATTACTGTGGGGAAAAAGGCAGGAGAGGGCCTAGTGGAATATTCCGAAAGAAAAGACATGGAAAACACAGACCTTCCTGTGGAAGAAGCCATCCAAAAAATCCTAGACCAAGTGGAAAATATGAATAAATAAAAGGCCCTGGGAGATTTTCTCCAGGACCTTGATTAAGAGATAAAAGTGTTAGCCTTTAGCTGGCACTTTTTTCTTTTGCATATTTTTTAAGTAAGGGCATCCAATCTTCTTTTTCAAAGTGGTGTTCAGGCTCGTGAGTAAAGTAGTTTCTTTGCAAACGAATGAAAATAGAAGACAGGCCAATCAAACCGATTAAGTTGGGGATGGCCATAAGACCATTTAAGTTATCTGCAACAGCCCAAACAGCATCCAAGGGAATGATACCGCCTACTAGGACCATGGGAACGAAGAAGAACTTATAGGCATTGCCTACCTTGTCGCCTAGAAGAAAGCGGGCACAAGATTCCCCATAGTATTCCCAGCCGAGAATGGTGGAAAGGGCAAAAAGAACCAGGCCGATAGTGACAATGTACTTTCCTCCGGCAAAGCCTTCTTCAAAGGAAAAGGCAACGAGAGAAGACGCATCGCCGTGGCCTTCCCAAACACCTGTTGTCAGAATAACCAGGGCTGTCATGGTACAGATACAGATGGTATCGATAAAGACTTCAAATACACCCCAAAGACCTTGACGGGCTGGGTGGTCTGTAGTGGCAGCGGCGTGGGCAATAGGAGAAGACCCGAGGCCTGCTTCGTTGGTAAATACGCCTCGGGCAACGCCATTTTGCATAGCCATCCGGAGAGTGTAACCACCAATCCCACCGGCAGCGGCTGTAGTGGAAAAAGCCCCTTTAAAAATCATGCCAAAGGCAGCTGGAACGTAGGAAGCCCGGCTGATAATAATAATAAGAGCACCAATAATATAGAGGCTAGCCATCAAGGGGACTAACTTTTCTGTAAAGGCACCAATTCGTTTAATCCCACCAATAATAACAACAAAGGTAATGATTGTGATAACAATGGCTGTTGCGAATTTGGGTACATGGAAGTTTGCGTTTAGAATATTGGTAATGGCGTTGGATTGGACTGTATTTCCAATTCCCAAGCAGGCAAGCATGCCAAAGAAAGCGAAAATTTTCCCTAGCCAAGGTAATTGAAGGCCTCGAGAAATGTAGTACATGGGACCTCCCCGGACGTTTCCGTGGTTATAATCCCGGTAGGCTACAGCCAGAGTTGCTTCAGCCATTTTTGTTGTCATACCAAAAGTTGCTGCAAGCCACATCCAAAAGACGGCCCCAGGACCACCTAGGATAATGGCGCCGGCTACACCGACAATGTTTCCCGTACCAACAGTGGCTGCCAGGGCAGTGGACAGGGCTTGAAAAGAAGTAACCTCTCCCTCTCCCTTGTTTTCGCCCTTAGAAAAAATAGAACCGGCTGTTTGTTTTAAAATAAAGGGAAATTTACGAAAGGCTAAAAATTTTGTGCGAATGGTTAAGTAGAGGCCACAGCCCAC
Organism: Clostridiales bacterium SIT11; assembly: GCA_001299455.1. GTDB lineage: Bacteria > Bacillota > Clostridia > Tissierellales > Peptoniphilaceae > Urinicoccus. The sequence continues at coordinate 1,288,559 of CYUK01000003.1, forward strand.
AAGGAGAACCAACATGGGGACACCCCATATGATGTTATTGATTGTCTGATTGATTTGGTAGAATAAATCCATACTTCCTCCTTTTGTTGAATCATACGTAATTATATTTAGCTTCTTAAGTTTAGTTTACCACAAAGAAAACCTTTTAAACGTTAAGATATTGACCAAAGGCCATCAATTAATTAAAAATGCCAAACAAACGTTGAAATATAAGGAAATTAAAAAATGTAAAACTAAGTTCAAAAAATAAAATAAATTTGTGCAAATGATACCAAAAATAATGTATATATTATAAAAAAGTTCAAAGGTAGTGAGAAGTCAATCAAATAGATTTATGAGAAAATAAATTGAAATGGAATAAAGTGCATTTGTTTTATAAATAAATACTAGCCTCTGCAGAGTGAATTTTAAGGAGGTCTAGCTTCCATGAATTGAAAGATTATTTATTTTTGAGTATAATAGAGGGAGTATAAAAACGTATATTGTGGGATAGACTACATTTTAGGGGGATAGAATGGATCAAAAGAAAAAGCCATATTATATTACAACACCAATTTATTATCCAAGTGATAACCTGCATATTGGTCACACATATTGTACAGTGGCCACAGATGCTGTGAAGAAATTTAAGGAACTCCAGGGCTATGATGTCTTTTTTACAACAGGCACCGATGAGCATGGGCAAAAAATTCAAGAAAAGGCTCGTGAGGAAGGCATGGAACCCAAGCCCTATGTGGATAAAATCGTCAAGGAGATTAAGGAACTTTGGGAAAAGCTGGATATTGACTACGACTACTTTGTCCGGTCTACAGATGAAGACCATGAAAAAAATGTCCAAGACCTCTTTCAAAAACTCTATGACAAGGGGGAAATTTACAAGGGAGAATATGAAGGCTACTACTGCACTCCCTGTGAATCCTTCTGGACAGAAGCCCAATTAGGGGAGGGGCATACTTGCCCAGACTGTGGCCGGGAAACCCACAAGCAAAAGGAAGAAAGCTACTTCTTCCGCCTGTCCAAGTACCGGGACCGGCTCTTAAAACTTTATGAAGACCATCCGGACTTTATTGAACCGGACTTCCGGAAAAAGGAAATGATCAATTCTTTCTTAAAGGATGGCCTGGAAGATTTGTCTGTCACCCGGTCAAGCTTTGACTGGGGGGTCCAAGTTCCCTTTGACCCGGACCATGTTATTTATGTATGGATTGACGCCCTTTCCTGCTATTTAACAGCTATTGGCTATGGCAAAGATCCAGAGCAATTTGAAAAATACTGGCCAGCCCAAGTCCACTTTGTAGGCAAGGAAATTATGCGTTTTCACGTGATTATCTGGCCGGCTCTTTTAATGGCCCTAGACCTCCCCTTACCCAAGAAGGTTTTTGGCCATGGTTGGATTTTATTTAACAACGACAAAATGAGTAAATCCAAGGGAAACGTGGTTTATCCAGAACCCTTAATTGACCGTTATGGGATTGATGCCTTAAAATACTTCCTCTTACGAGAATTTTCCTTTGGAAATGACGGAAGTTTTGAAACAGACAAGTTCCTCCAAAGGCTCAATTCAGACTTAGCCAATGACCTAGGAAACCTGGTATCCAGAACCGTCTCCATGATTGAAAAATATTTTGGCCAAATGCCAAAACCAGGAGCACCTGGAAAATATTCCAAGGAATTAGAAGACTTGGCCCTGTCTATAGCTGATAAAAACGAAAAGGCTATGGACCACTTCCAATTTTCCACTGTTTTAAATGATATCTGGACCCTAGTCCGCCGAACCAACAAGTATATTGATGAAACGACACCTTGGATTTTGGCCAAGGAAGAAAAAATGGAAGACCTGGGAACGGTCCTCTACCACCTGGCCGAGTCCCTACGGATTATTTCCATTTTGATTTACCCTGTTATGGAAAACACCTCCAGGGAAATCCGGAGTCAACTGGGGATTACAGGAGATGTTCACCTGGAAGATGCCAAAAAATGGGGGCTGACAGAAACTGGCGTCCCTGTGAAAAAGGGAAAAATCATCTTCCCCAGACTGGATGTGGAAGAAGAAATTGAAGCCTTGGCCAAGGCCCATGAAGACCTGATTGCCATGAGAAAGAGCGCCCACACCGGGAAGAAGGCTGAAGAAAAGGAAGAAAAACTAGGGAAAGGGGAAATTACCCTGGACGACTTTGAAAAATTAGAAATAAAGTTGGCCAAGGTCCTCTCTGTAGAAGACCACCCCAATGCAGACCGTCTCTACCTCCTCCAGGTAAAAATAGGGGATGAAGAAAGAACCATTGTCTCTAACATCAAGAAAAACTACAAAAAAGAAGACCTGGAAGGGAAGAAGATTTTGGTTTTAACCAACTTAAAACCCCACAAGTTTAGGGGAATTGAATCGGCAGGTATGGTCCTGGCAGCAGAAGATGAGGATGGCAACCTGTCTCTTGCAACGACTTTAGAAGAATTAAAAGATGGAGCAGTGATTTCCTAATGATTGATACCCATGTACACCTGGATGACCCGGCCTTTGATGAGGACCGGGAAGAGGTCATCCAAAGAATCCAAGATCAAAAGATGGACTTTGTGGTCAATATTGGGTCAGACCTTCCCTCCTCTATCCGGGGAGTGGACCTGGCCCGGGACTATGACTTTATTTACGCGGCCATTGGAGTCCACCCTCATGAAGCCAAAACCTATGGACCGGAAGTAGAAGAAAAGTTAAGGGCCCTGGCCCAGGAGAAAAAAGTGGTGGCTCTTGGAGAAATTGGCCTGGATTATTTTTATGACTATTCTCCAAGAGAGGTCCAAAGGGAAGTTTTCCAAAAGCAGCTGGACCTGGCCCATGACTTGGGGCTTCCCATTGTCATCCACTCCCGGGAGGCCACCAAGGAAACCTTTGATATCATTGCCGCCCACCTGGACAAGTATCCAGAAGACAAGATCAATATCCATTGTTTTTCCGGGTCTGTGGAAGTGATGGAAGCCTATGTAAAAATGGGCTGTTTCATAGCTCTAGGAGGGACAGTGACCTTTAAAAATGCCAAGGTCCCCAAGGAAGTGGCTAAGAAAGTTCCCCTGGACCACCTTCTTTTGGAAACAGACTGTCCTTATTTAACGCCGGAACCCAAAAGAGGGAAGAGAAATGAGCCAGTGAATGTCTTTTTAGTGGCCGACTATATTGCCAACTTACGGGGCATGAGCCTAGACGAGCTTTTAAAGGTGACAGACCAAAATGCCCGCCACTTTTACGGGATTAAAGCATGAAGGCCATTAAGGAAATTATCGTTGTAGAAGGCAAGGATGATGTGGCGGCAGTCCAGGCCGCTGTAGATGCTCAGTGTATCCAAACAAGGGGCTATTCCTATGGGGACAAGCTGGTGAAAATCCTTAAGGAGGCCCAAAAGAGGCGGGGGGTCATTATCTTGACAGACCCAGACTATATGGGAGAAAAAATCCGCAAGGACCTGGCTGCCCGGGTTCCAGGAGTCAAGCATGCTTTTATCGCTACAGACCTGGCCTTAAAAGAAAAAAATATTGGAGTAGAAAATGCCAAGCCCCAGGACATCCTAGACGCCTTAGAAAAGGCCCAGGCCACCCTGGACCAGGAAGAAGAGATTTTTTCCCAGGAAGACTTATTAAAGGCAGGCCTTGTGGCTGGAAAGATGGCGGCAGAACGGCGGCGACTTTTAGGAAAAAGGCTCCACCTAGGGCAATGTAACGGCAAACAGCTTTTAAAACGCTTAAATGCCTTTGGTATTTCCAGGGAAGAATTTGAAGAGCAGGTGAAAAAACTGGATGGAAAATAAACGACTCTATACCCCATCCCGGGTCAAGGAACTTTTAAATGCCCATGGCTTTTCCTTTACCAAGGCCCTGGGACAAAATTTTCTCATTGACGGCAATGTCGTCCGGTCCATCGTCCAGGGAGCTGGTATTACAAAAGAGGACCGGGTTTTAGAAATCGGCCCTGGCATTGGAACCCTCACAGAAGAGCTGGCCCTGACAGGAAAAAGTGTCCTGGCTGTGGAATTGGATGAAAAATTACGGCCTATTTTACAGGAGAGCCTGAGACCCTATGACAATGTGGATATTATCTATGGGGACGCCCTCAAGCTGGACCTAAAGGAAGAATGGGAAAAAAGATATGGAAAAGACCCTGTCCATGTGGTGGCCAACCTTCCCTACTATGTGACAACTCCAATCCTAGGCGCCCTCTTTGACCTGGATTTACCCTTGGAAAGCTTGACTGTTATGGTTCAAAAGGAAGTGGCCAAGAGAATGGCCGCCTCTCCTGGAACCAAGGACTATGGAGCCCTTAGCCTTTTTATTGCCTTTCATTCAGAGGCGAGCCTAGTGGCCAAGGTCCCCAATACCGTATTTATTCCAAGACCCAAGGTGGACTCTGCCGTAGTCTACATGAAGGTCAAGGAAAGTCCCTTGAATATTTCCAAGGAAAAATTTTCTTTGATTGTAAAGGCGGCTTTTTCCAAGCGGCGGAAGACCCTCTTAAATGCCTTTTCTTCCTATGGATTTCCCTTAGATAAAAATGACGTCCGGGAAATTTTACGGAAAAGTGGGATTGAAGAGACCCGACGGGCAGAAACCCTGTCTTTAGAAGATTTTTTGGTCTTAACCATTAATTTTCCAGATGATTTAATTTGAAAGGATGGCCATGGACTATATATTTTTAAATGCAGAAGAAGAGGCCAAAATACGGGAAAAATATGCAGCCTTTGAGGAGGATCCCTGCCTTATTGACCTTCTCAGTTCCATTTTTAAGGTCCTAGGAGACCCGACCCGGTTAAAAATCATTTATCTATTGTCCCTCAGTCCCCTGTGTGTCAATGATATTTCCGATTTACTGGGCATGAGTCAATCCAGCATTTCCCACCAGTTGAGCCTTTTGAAAAAGAAAAAACTCATTAAAAGTGAAAGAGATGGCCGGAGAAATATTTATTCCCTAGACGATGACCATGTTTTAAGCCTTTTCTACCAAGGCTATGACCATGCAAGGCACAGAAAAAATGAAAAAGATGATTAAAAGAATTTCTCTTGGGTAAAGATAAGATGAGAAATAAAAGGAGGAAGATAAAATGGCAAAAGCAATTGTATATACGTCTAGCACCTGTCCTTATTGCACCATGGCAAAGGACTATTTAAAGGAAAAGGGTGTAGACTTTGAAGAAAGAAACGTCCAAACTGATGCAGCTGCTCGTAGCGAACTTATGGAAAAAGGCTACACAGGAGTACCTGTCATTGTTGTAGGCGATGAAGAAATTGTAGGTTTTGACAAAGCCAAACTTGAAAAAGTTTTAGATAAGTAAATCTTAAATCAGTAAAAGATAGGGGGCCCTAGAGGCCCCTTTTTTTGGAGGAATTATGAAACAAACATCCCTTGTCCTCATGCTGGTGACCATTTTGACAAAAATTTTTGGCCTGGCAAGAGAAAAAGCCCTGGCCCATTTTTTTGGGACGTCTGCCATGGCGGACTTATTTATTGTGGCCCTGTCCATTCCCATGCTCTTAACCAACCTCTTGACAGGAGCCATTAGTACCAGTTACATTCCTGTCTACAATGAAATTGAACAGAGAAAGGGCCGGGGGCGGGCAGACCTTTTTACGGCCAATGTGACCAATTCCATGGGGATTTTCTTCTTTCTCCTGTCTCTGGTAGCCATTGTCTTTGCCCGGCCTCTTCTGAGCCTGATTAGTCCCGGCTTTACGGGAGCCCAAATGGAAAGGGCAGTCTTAATGACCCGGATTTTCCTCTTGTCCATGGGGACTACAGCTGTGGGATCCATCTACCGGGCCTATCTCCAAATCCATAACCATTTTGTCTTAAGCGTCATTCATCCCATTGTCATGAATGTCTTGATTATTTTTTCCGTGGCATTTTTAAGCAAGTTGGGCCTTGTCCCCATGAGCCTAGGCGTCCTCCTGGCCTTTATCCTCCAATTTGCTATTTTTCTTCCCTTTTTAAATAAGGATATTTTCCGCTTTGTCCTTTCAAGCAAGGACCCCTACTTAAAAACCATGATTATCTCCATCCTTCCCATAGTCTTGTCCACTTCTGTCATTGAGTTTAACTTTATTATCAACAAGGCCCTGGCATCTTTGGTGACTAGTGGAGGGATTTCTGCCTTAAATTATGCCTCCAAGCTCCAAGGCTTTGTCACAGGAATTGTCATTTCTTCCATTTTAACTGTGGCCTATCCTCAAATGGCCAGGGCCATTGCCAACAAGGATGAAGAGGGCCTGAAAAAGTCCTTTTCTGATGGCCTTTCTCTTATGGGGCTTTTAGTGATTCCGGCCACTCTGGGTCTCATGGCTTTTTCAGATGAAATTGTGGCCCTCCTCTTTCAAGGAGGAGCTTTTTCCGCAAAAGATGCCCAAATGACTGGGGGAGTCCTCTTTTATTTTGCTCTTTCCCTGCCGGCCCTGGGTTTTCGGGAAATGGTGTCCAGGATTTTTTTTGCTTCAGGAGATGTCCGGGTTCCTGTTTTCAACTCTCTTTTGATTTTAGGCCTGAACCTAGGTTTTTCCATCTTCTTATCCAGGCTTTTAGGCCTTGCCGGCCTAGGCCTGGCCACCAGCCTGGCCATGATTCTTGGAGGAATTTTCCTGGCTTTTTCTCTGAAGAAAAAGATGAAGGGGCAGCTCGTCTTTTTTGACCTCCTGACCCTGGGGAAATTTCTCCTAGCTTCTATCATCATGGTGGTTTTAAGTAAAAATGCCTACCTCTTCTTACAAGGAAGTCTAGGGCTTAGGCTGGCCCTGCTTGTGGCCATTGCCCTAGGAGGCCTTATTTACCTGGCCCTTCTTTGGATTTTCCGGGTTCCGGAAGTCAAGGAAGTCCTGAAATTTATAGGGGAAAAAAGAAAGGGAAAAGAATAGGATAAGTTTTTTAGAATTTGGAAAAGCTCCTGACCATAGAGGGGATGCATGGTATAATAGGACTGAGTCCAAAACCTAATAGGTTTGTTAAGGACAACATAGCTATAGTGGTATAAGAAAATAAAGATAGGAGTTAAGGATGGCAAACAAGTTATTTTATGAATTAAAGGAAACTTTTTTAAGAGAAGTTGAAGATTTAAGACCGGAAAATATTGAAAATAAGACGGCAATTTTTGAAAAATTTCTGGAACTTCTAGAAGTTGTATCCAATGAAAGCCCCCTTTCAGAGGAGGGGAGTAGTTCAGAAGAAGGTGGAAATTATACTGGAGAAGAGGATTACAGTGATTTCTACCAAGACTACCCAGAAGACAAGGAAGAAGAGGAAGCCTTTGAAGGACCCCTATCCCGACAATTAAAGGGAGGCCTCATTACGGGCTATGACATTTATGTTCCAGAGCGGTCTATTCGGGAGTTTGGGTTTGAAGAAGGAGATATTATCCGGGCCATTCCCCAAGGAACCAAGCGAATTGGCAATAAGTTTCGGGAATTCTACTTCTTTGAATGTGTCCAAAAGGCCGGAGAAGTCCAAACAGACCGCCGGGTGGTCAGTTTTGCCCAAGTAAAAAGAGATGATATTTTGGGAGACTATTACATTGAAGCTCTCGACGGGGAAGGCCATCCAATCACAGTCCTTTTAGGCCAAGGAGACGTGGATGCCCTTCATATTGACGAAAACGAACGGGTGGACTATGCCTATTGGGAAGATAAAATTCTAGACGGTCGGGTGGCTTGGAAGTACACCTTAAACGGTCCCGTTGTAGATAAGCCGGAAAACCTGGACCAGGGAGAGGACGGTTCTCTAGCTGGAATTAACCTAGTGGTAGCTGTAGACGACAAGGAAAATGAGGCCTATGAAGAAGAAGTGGCCCGGCTGGGAGGGAACTTTATTTCCCTGGACCAAGTCTTTATGGCCTTTAAGGAAAATCTTCCCCTGGATGCAGACTATGCCCTAGTCCTCCACGATAAAGTCCCCATGACTTATTTTGAAACCCTAAGGAAAAAACTTCAATTTGATGATATCCCCACGGTTTATATTGACCAGCTAGAGCCCAAGGATATTTATGGCGTCTTAAAAGAGAATTTTCATATTGAAGACTAGGAGGTAGGTATGGGAAAGAAAATTTTACTCATTTCCGACATTCCAGGCTATGGGAAAGTTGGCGCCATGGCCATGATTCCCACCCTGTCCTTTATGGGCTATCGGTGCTATAATTTGCCCACACTTTTAGTCTCCAATACTCTGGACTACGGGGACTTTGCCATGATGGACACCACAGACTACATGGAAAAGACCATTGCCGTCTGGGACCGGCTGGACTTTGACTTTGACTGTATTTGTACAGGGCTCATGTCCAGTTCCCGGCAAGTGGACCTGGTGACAGACTATATTAAGACCTGGAAAAAAGACGGCCGGATTGTCCTGGTGGACCCTGTCATGGGGGACAACGGGTCTCTCTACCATGGAGTGGAAGAAGAAATGGTTGAAGCTATGGCAGGCCTGGCCCAGGTGGCGGACTATTTTATTCCCAATGGAACAGAAAGCAGGCTCATGGCCAAGAAAAAGGGCCTGGATAAAAAGGACTACCGCCATCCAGCCATTGACGCCATGCGGGACCTAGGGGCCAAGTCTGTCCTGGTAACCAGTGGAGTTTCCATGGAGGAAGATCCTGTTATTGAAGGCTACGACCACTTGAAAGAGGCCTATTTCAGCCAACCCTTTAACCGGGTTCCTGTGTCCTTTCCTGGAACAGGAGACCTCTTCTCGGCCATTTTAATTGGCATCCTCCTAGATGGAAAGAGCCTCCAAGAAGCGGCGGCCCTGGCTTCTAAGGCCATTTATGAAATGATGGCCTACTACAAGAACACATCAGACCCCTTCCATGGGATTCCCATTGAACAGTGTAGCCAAATGCTCCTAAAAAGTATTGGCCAAGGAAAATAAAAGAAGGCCCCCTAGTGCGAAACTAGGGGGATTTTCATGTGAAGGCCAGGAATTGGGGAGAGAAAGTTTGACAAAAATAAGAAAATAACATATAATACTAAGGATTCATCCTTGCTTTTTCCAAAGAAAAAGCCAAAAGTCCATAAGGAGGTGACAAAATGAGAAAGTATGAAGCAATTGTCATGTTTTACCCAGATGTAGAAGAGGAAAAACGTGAAAAAGCCCTCAGCCGTTTAAAAGGAATTATTGAAGACGCTGGAAAAATTTCCAACGTTGATGAATGGGGAAGCCGTAAGTTAGCCTATAGTATTGAATACTACCAAGAAGCTTACTACGTTTTAATCGAATTTGAAGCAGAAACAGAAGCCATTACTGAATTTACTCGGGTTGCCAAAATCTTAGACCCAGTAATGCGCCACATGGTTGTTCGCTTAGAAGACTAATTCCAAAGGAGTGTAAAGAATGAATAATGTATCTTTGCTCGGACGTTTAACGAAAGATCCAGACCTACGCTATACCCAAAGTGGAAGCGCTGTTTGCCGCTTTACCCTAGCTGTAGACCGGGGCCTCAGTCGTGAAAAACGCCAAGAATTAGAAGCTAATAATCAACAAACTGCAGATTTTATATTCATTACAGCCTGGGGAAAAACAGCAGAACTCGTAGCAAATTATTTAAGCAAGGGCCGGCAAGTTGCCGTGGAAGGAAGTATCCGGACAGGGTCTTACGAAAAAGACGGCCAACGTGTTTATACAACAGAAGTGTGGGCCAATCGGGTTCATTTTATTTCCGATGGAAGTCGGTCCGGTGGCTCTAGTTACGATCAATCCAGACCGGGAGCTTTTCAAGCAGACCAACAACGGCCTGGCCCTGGTCCACAAGGTGGAAGCCAACCCATCAATCCCTATGGAGGAAATCCAGGGAGCAGTCAAGGGGCATCCACAGAGGATTCCAGCGGTTTTTACCCCATAGACAATGATGATATTCCATTTTAAAAAGGAGGGGTGACGATGCAAAGAAGATTTCGTTCTCGGAGAAAAGTATGTGCTTTTTGTGCCGACGAAAAAAAGGTCATCGATTATAAAGATACACAAACGCTGCGCAAATATATCTCTGACCGGGGGAAAATTCTTCCTCGCCGGGTAAGCGGATGTTGTGCAAAACATCAAAGAGAAATGCAAGGAGCTATTAAGAGAGCTCGCCAAGTTGCATTACTTCCATATAGTGCAGATTAAGAAAAGGTGGACATGGTCCACCTTTTTTCATTAGGCTTGGAGAGGATGACTAGTAGAAATAGAGGATTTATGGTATATTAGAAGGATAAGAGGTGATAAATTGAAAGAGAAACAACATGCAAGTTTATTGCCCGTAATCCTACAATCCATAGGGATTGGCTTTATTGGCCTTTTATTTCCTATTGCCTACCTCTTCCTACCCATGCTCTTTTTAACAGAGGCTGTGGACAAGGGACTGACCAAGACCATAGGAATATTTGCCCTTTTATGTGGACTTATGGGCTTTCTTTCACCAAAACTGGGCTTGAGCATTTTTAGTTTATTTTTACCCTTAATCTTAATTATGCACTACTGCCTGGTTTCTAAAAAAGATTTACTCAAGACCCTCCTGCTATCGACAGTGGTCTTTATGCTTTCCATCCTAGTGGTGGCCTATACGTCTGGAAGTTTAGACCTTGTCAATGATCCAAACCTAGTGGATAAGATTATAAAAAATCAAGAAGATTTAGGTCTTTGGCAGGAAAATATGCATACTTTTCTGCCCCAAATTCGGGAGGCCATTGGGCAGTTTTTACTGGTCCTACCAGCGGTTTGTCTGATTATTTCCTTGGTGACTTCCTATGTCACCCTGACTCTGACAGGTCGACGGCTCCTGGCCCGGGGAAAGCTTGTGGTCCAACCGCCTGCTTTTTACTATTTCAGACTTCCCAAGGGACTTTTTTATGCCTTGGCAGGAATTATGCTTGTCTTTCTCCTATTTTCAGGAGAAATTCAAGACTTTGCCCCAGGAATTGTAGAAAATTTGACCCTCCTGGCTGGATTTTTATTTTTTGTCCAAGGCCTATCAGTCCTAGACTTTTTTAGCCTGAGACTGGGTCTACCCAATTTTTTAAAGCTGTTTTTAACGGTGGTCTTTATCCTTTCCCCGGTCTTCCAAGTGCCCCTTGCCTTTTTGGGCCTGGTAGATGCTGGAGTTGACCTGAGAAGAATACAGAGAAATGAAAGGTAAATCATGGAGAATAAAAAATTTATTCAAACTAGAGATTTTTCCCTCTATCTCGTGGTAATTGGTCTTTTGAGTCTAGGACTCTTGACAAAGAGCTACCTCCTAGGAGGCCTGGGTCTTGTGGCCCTAGGCTACTGTGCCTACTTAAGCTATAACAAGGCCGAGAAGAAAAACCAAGAAATCCTAGACTATATAGAAGATATCAATAAGGACTTTGACCAGGTGACCAAGCATGCTATTTTTTCCATGCCCTTTCCCCTGGTCGTAGCCGATGACGACCAAAAAATTGTTTGGTACAATACGCCCTTTATTAACCTATTTGAAGAGGAAGACAACCTCCTGGGCCAGGCCCTGGATAAACTCCTGGTTCTGCCGGAAAAAATGGAAGAAGATCCCACAATGGATCATGATGGAAAGACTTACCGGGTTTTTCCTAACAAGATTACAACCAAGACCTCCTCTTCCAGGGATTGTCTTTACCTCTACTATTGGATTGATGTGACACGTTATGAAGAGTTAAAGACCCAGGCAGAGGCCCAGGAACCTGTTGTGGCCATTGTTGAAGTGGACAACTACGATGAAATTATTGACAACATGGATTCCGCCCTTCGGCCCATGGTCCAGGCCAAACTGGATTCTACGATTACCCAATACTTCCAGGAGGAAAATGCCCTTTTGCGGAAGTTTGACCAGGACACCTACCTGGCTGTTATGAACCAGGAAGCCTATAGGGACTTAAGGGCGAGAAAATTTGATTTGCTAGATAAAATTCGGGGGATGGAAATCGAAAATAGCCTGCCCCTAACCCTGTCTATTGGAGTTTCCAATCCAGGTCTTTCCTATATTGAAGCCTACCGGGCGGCAGACACATCCCTAGATGTGGCCCTAGGCCGGGGAGGAGACCAGGCTGTAGTCCGGGTGGCGGACTCCTATGAATTTTTCGGCGGAAAGTCCAAGGCCGTAGAAAAGAGAAACAAGGTCAAGGCCCGGGTTCTAGGAATTGCCTTGAGGCAATTAATTGACCGGTCAGGAAAAGTCTTTGTCATGGGCCATGCCAATCCAGACATGGACGCCATTGGAGCCGGGATTGGTGTCTTAAGGGCCATAGCCAATAGGGGCAAGGAAGGTTACCTTGTCTTGAAAAATTCCAATCCCAGTATTGACAACCTGATGAACCGGATGGATGAAGAACAACCTTCCCTGAGAGACCGGTTTGTCACGGGAGAAGAAGCCCTCCGCCTTTTGGAGTCGGACTCCCTCCTGATTATGGTGGATAACCACAAGCCATCTTTTACAGAATATCCACCTCTAGTGGAAGAAATTGCCAATGTTGTGGTCATTGACCACCACAGACGGGGAAAAGAATTTGTGAAAAACCCTGTTCTTTCCTATGTCGAGCCCTATGCTTCTTCCACTTGTGAATTGGTGACAGAAATGCTCACCTATATGAGCGATGATTTTCACCTAACGAATTTTGAAGCCGATGCCCTTATGAGTGGGATTGTTGTAGATACGAAAAACTTTACCTTCCACACAGGAGTCAGGACCTTTGAAGCTGCCAGTAGCCTAAGACGGGCTGGGGCCGATATGTCCAAGGTCCGGGTCTTCTTTGAAGATGACTACAAGACAATTTTGGCCAGGGCAGAGGTGGTCCACCAAGCCAAGGTCTACTTTGATTATATTGCCATTTCCCACCTAGACCAGGATACAGATAACTCCGTTCTTGTTGCTGCCCAGGCAGCCAATGAACTCTTGGAAATTCATGGAATTAAGGCGTCCTTTGTCCTAGCGAAAAAAGAAGGAGCCGTCCATATTTCCGGCCGGAGTCTAGGAGAACTTTCTGTCCAATTAATTCTTGAAAAGGTAGGGGGCGGTGGCCACTTAAATATGGCTGGAGCCCAAATTGAAACAGACTCCCTAGAAGAAGCTAGAGATAAATTACTTGAAGCCATTGAAGAGTATTTAGATGAAGGAGCCGAAGTATGAAGATTATATTATTAGATAAGGTAAAAAATTTAGGCAATGCCGGAGATTTAACAGAAGCCAGCGATGGCTATGCTCGGAACTTCCTATTTCCCAGGAAACTTGCCATTGAAGCTACGGAAGAAAACCTAGCCCAATGGAAGGAAGACCAAAAGGAAAAGAAAAAGAAGGAAGCAGAAGACCGGGCCCAGGCAGAAGAATTAAAAAAGATCCTGGAAAAAGAACCTGTCATTTTAAAGGCCAAGGGGGGCACTACAGGCAAGCTCTTTGGAGCCGTGACTAGCAAAGACCTGGAAAAAGCGGTCCAAAACCAACTCAAGGTAAAACTGGACCGGAAGAAAATTGAACTCAAGGAAAATATTAAGGAAGTCGGAGTCCACACAGTAGAAGTCCGGGTTTATCCAGAAATGACGGCCAAACTTCGGGTGGATGTCCAAGTAGAAAACTAATGGCCATGGATGGCAGGATTCCTCCCTATGATGAGGATGCAGAAGTCAACGTCCTGGGGTCTATGCTCCTGGAAAAGGACAGCATTACAAGGGCTGTTGAACTCTTGCAATTTGATGATTTTTACCGGAAGGCCCATGGGCAAATTTTTCTGGCCATTACAGACCTCTATACCTTAAATGAGCCGGCAGACCTGGTGACTGTAGCCAACCAATTAAAGGAAAAAGGCCAGCTGACAGATGTAGGCGGGACCGCCTACTTAGCTGCCCTCACGGCTTCTGTAGTCACCACCTCCAATGTGAAATACTATTGTGAAATTGTCAAGGACAAGGCCCTCCTCCGCCAGCTCATCCACCAGTCCGATGAAATTTTAAATGACGCCTACCTCCAAAAGGGGGAAGTTCAAGCTCTTTTAGAAAAGGCGGAAAAGGGAATTTTTGAAATTGCCGAAGGGACCCACCGCGGGGGCCTCATTCCCCTATCTGGTGTGGTCCAAGAAACCTTTGAAACCATGCAAAAAAGAGCCCAGGATCCCAAGGGGCTGACAGGTTTGACCACAGGCTTTGCAGACTTAAACCGGAAGTTATCAGGTCTGCAAAAGTCGGACCTGGTCCTTTTAGCTGCCCGTCCCTCCATGGGAAAGACGGCCCTCATGGTCAATATTGCCACCAATGCCGCCTTGGAAGGCGGAGCCAAGGTGGCCATGTTCAGCCTGGAAATGAGCTCCAACCAATTGGTCCAAAGGATTTTATCCTCTACAGCCCATGTGGACCTGTCTAAGATTATTTCTGCCGACTTAAATGATGAAGAATGGCGGAAAATTTTAACCGCCATCCGCCACCTCCAAAGCATTGACATAGAAATTGACGATACACCGGGGCTGACTCCCTTGGAGGTCAAGGCCAAGTGCCGGCGGCTCAAGGCGGAAAAGGGCCTGGACCTCATTGTAATTGACTACCTTCAACTTATGGAAGCCGGAGGTCGGGGAGAGTCTCGGCAGCAAGAGATTTCTTCCATATCCCGAGCCCTCAAGGGGATTGCCAAGGAACTGGACGTTCCCTTAATTGCCCTGTCCCAGCTGTCCCGGGCACCGGAACTACGGCAAGACCACAGGCCCATCCTGTCTGACTTAAGAGAAAGTGGCGCCATTGAACAAGATGCCGACGTGGTCATGTTCCTCTACAGGGACGACTACTACAACGAGGAGTCAGAAAAGAAAAACACCGGGGAACTGATTATTGCCAAGCATCGAAACGGGCCCACGGGGACTGTAGACCTGGTCTTTAAGAAAGAATACACAAAATTTGTCAGCATGGAATTTCAAAGAGACCACTAAAAAAGATTGGATAGAAAAGAGAGTGCACAATGGATTCAACCAGTATCCTTCAGATTCTTTCATTAGTTATTTTAATTGCCTGTTCTGCTTTTTTTTCATCTTCAGAAACAGCCTTAACTAGCATCACCCCTATTAAGGTCCGGCAGCTGAAAGAAAAGAAGGTTAAAAATTCCCATGTCCTGGATGAGCTTTTACAAGACCCTTCAGGGATGATTTCCACCATCTTAGTGGGAAATAATATTGTCAATATTGGGGCGTCTTCCCTGGCCACTATTTTTTTTACAAGCTTTTATGGATCGGCCCGGGGCCCTTTATTTTCTACAATTATTATGACCTTCTTGGTCCTTATTTTTGGGGAAATTACGCCTAAATCCATTGCCCAAAGTAAGTCGGAGAAGGTGGCCCTAAGGACGTCTCCAGCTATTTATGGCCTAAAACAAGTCTTGCGGCCCCTGGTCTACCTTCTGACTCTGATTACCTCCGGCTTAATTAAAGTCTTTGTCTATGGAGACCCGGAAGAAGATCGGATTACCAAGGAAGAGCTCAGGACCATTGTAGATGTCTCGGAAGAGCAGGGAGTCCTTATGGATGAGGAGACGGAATTTATCAACAATGTCCTGGATATTAAGGACAACCAGGCCATTTCCGTCATGACCCCCAGGACCTCTGTATCCGCCTTAGATATTGAAGCTGACCAGGAAGAAATCCTGGACTTTATCCGGGAAAATAATTTTTCGCGGGTTCCTGTCTACAGGGAAAATATCGACCATATTGTGGGGATCCTCCATGTGAAGGACCTGGTCCTTCCCTTTAAGGACCAAGAGGCCATTGACTTGACTAGCCTCCTCCATGCTCCCTATTTTGGCTATGAATACATGCCTGTCATTGACCTCTTCCGACAAATGCGACAGAAAAATGTCTCCATGTCCATCATTGTAGATGAATACGGGGGAACCTCCGGAATTGTCAGCATTGAAGACATTGTGGAAGAATTCCTAGGGGATATTGACGACGAATACGACTCCACCCAGCCCTGGTATAAACTGGGCAAGGGCCACTACAAATTGGATCCGGAGCTCCGTATTGATGAAGTTAACGAGACCTTTGGCCTTAACCTAGAAAGTGAAAACTATGACTCCATTGGAGGCTGGGTCATGGAACAGTTGGAACGACTGCCTGTAGAAGGAGACGAAGTCCAGAGAGAAAATATTCGCTTCCGGGTAGAAAAAATGGACAAGAGAAAAATTGAGAGCCTGGAACTCTTTGTAGTAGCCCAGGAAGGAAGTAAAGAGAATTAACCGGTGGATGGCACCGGTTCTTTTTTTGTCAAAAACCTAGGTAAATTTTGTTTGATTAAGAGAATTATTATTGAAATCCAAAAGAATCTTTGTTACAATACAAGTGTATTGATAACGAATATTGATAACCAACAGAGGAGTAGCGGTCTTAAATCTAGGAGGTGGTTTTGATGAACTTATTAATGGCTGTTCCTGGAAAAGACTATAGGATTGTCCGAATCAAGACAAAAAATAAGGACCAGGAGCGGTTCCTAGCCAACCTAGGATTTGTAGAAGGAAGCTTAGTATCTGTTGTATCTGAAAGCATGGGAAACTTAATTGTCAAAGTTAAGGGAAGTCGGGTTGCCCTAGGGCGAGACCTGGCCATGCGGATTCATATTGCAGACCAGTAGGAGGAAGGAATGGAAAAGCTTACTTTAAAAGAGGCTGAAATCGGCCAATGTTATAAAGTAAAAAAAATTACCGGGACAGGTCCTGTAAAACGTCGGATTATGGATATGGGCCTGACAAAAAATACCGGGTTTAAAGTCATTAAAGTAGCCCCCCTTGGAGACCCAATCCAAGTTCAAGTCCGGGGATACCAACTCAGTCTTCGGAAGGATGATGCCGAAATCATTGAAATTGAAAGCATCCCAGAAGACCAAATAGCAGATTAAGGAGGCTTGCATGGTTCGAATTGCTCTAGCCGGAAATCCAAATAGTGGGAAATCCACCTTATTTAATTTATTAACAGGATCCAACCAATATGTGGGAAACTGGCCAGGTGTAACTGTAGAGAAAAAAGAAGGTACATATAAAAAAGATAAGGAAGTAAGCTTTACAGACTTACCAGGTATTTATTCTCTCTCTCCCTACACCCTGGAAGAAGTGGTGAGCCGGGACTATTTATTAGAAGAAAAACCTGATGTCATTATTGACGTCATTGACGCCGCCAATATTGAACGGAACCTTTATCTTTCAACCCAATTAGCTGAACTGGGGATTCCCTTAGTTCTAGCCCTAAACATGATGGACGTGGTCAAGAAAAATGGGGACAAAATTGACACCAAAGCCCTGGAAGAAGACTTGGGCTGCCGGGTCGTAGAAATTTCTGCCCTCCACAAAAAAGGTGTGGACCACTTAATTGAAGTGGCCAAGGAGGCGGCCATTGAAGGGAAAAAGGCTGAAAAAATCACCTATGAAGGGGATATTGAAGCCTGTATTGAAAAAATATATGACTGCCTTCCTAAACTGAAAGAAGAAGGAGCCAGTCGGTTTAAGGCTGTCAAATTTTTAGAAAGAGACGAAAAACTTTGGGAAAGCTACCCCATGACTCCCCAAGAAAGAGAGAACTTAGACGGTCTTATTTCCCAGTTAGAAGAAAACTTAGATGATGACGGGGAAGGCATTTTAACCGATGCCCGCTACAACGTGGTCAGTGAAGTGACCAAGGACAGCGTAAAAAAAGGCCGGACAGGAGAAAGTACCACAGATAAAATTGACCGGATTGTTACCAATCGGTTTTTGGCCCTGCCGATTTTTGCCGCCATCATGTTCCTGGTCTACTATATTTCCATTTCCAAGGTGGGCCAGCCCATTACAGACTATGTCAATGACAACTTGGTAGAAGGCGGCATCCAAGCCTGGGCCCAAGGAGCCTTAGAAGGCATGGGAACAGCTGACTGGATGGTTTCCCTAGTAGTCGATGGAATTATCGGCGGTGTGGGAGCTGTTTTAGGTTTTCTTCCTGTCATTGCTTGTATGTTTTTACTCTTAGCCATTTTGGAAGATGTAGGCTATATGAGCCGGATTGCCTTTATCCTAGACCGGATTTTCCGTAAATTTGGCCTATCTGGGAAGAGTTTTATTCCCATTTTAATTGGGACAGGCTGTGCCGTGCCGGGAATTATGGCCACCCGGACCATAGAAAGTGACCAAGACCGGCGGATGACTGTCATTGTCGCCTCCTTCCTTCCCTGTGGAGCCAAGCTGGCTATCATCTCCCTTTTTGCCTCAGCGATTTTTGTAGGCAAGTGGTGGTTTGCCCCCTTGACCTACTTTATCGGAATTGCCGCTGTGATTATCTCCGGGATTATTTTGAAGAAGACCTCTCTCTTTGAAGGAGACCCGGCTCCCTTTGTGATGGAGCTTCCAGAATACCATATGCCCAATCCGGGCAATGTCTTCCGGTCCACCTATGACCGGTGCAAGGCCTTTGTCATTAAGGCAGGAACTATTATCCTCCTGGCCACTTTGGCTATCTGGCTCTTAAGTAATATTTCCGTAAAAGGAGAATTCCACACCTTTGATGATGCCTCTACTCATAGTATTTTATCTGCCATTGGCAGCCTCTTTGCTCCCCTCTTTGCCCCCTTGGGCTTTGGAGATTGGAAGGCCGTTGTGGCCACCTTTACTGGCCTTGTGGCCAAGGAAGCCGTTGTAGGAACCTATGGCGTCGTTGCCGGCCTTGGAGCCGGTCTTGGAGAAACAGACCCCAGCGTCATTGCCTATGCAGCCAAGACCTTTACTGTGGTATCGGCCCTCAGCTTTACCGTCTTTAACCAATTAACCGTCCCCTGCTTTGCCGCTGTGGGAGCCATTCGAAATGAAATGAACTCTTCCAAGTGGACCTGGATTGCCATTGGCTACCAAATCCTCTTCTCCTACCTGGTATCTTTGATGATTTACCAATTTGGCCGGGTTCTCGTCTTAAAAGAAGCTGCAAATGTCGGAACCCTTGTGGCCTTCTTGGTCTTAATTGGAAGCCTCTACCTCCTTCTTAGACCAGATCCAAAAAAGAAGGCTGCAAGACAAAAAGTCCAAGCAGCCCATGAAAGTCATTAAACAAAGGAAGTGATTTTATGCCTACCATTTTTATTGGAGGCCTGGTTGTCCTGGCGGTCTATTTCGCCATTAAACATGTGAAAAAGACCAAGGGGTCCTGTTGTGATTGCCCTGGCGCAGCAACCTGTAATAGGAAGTGCACAAAATAAAGAGAATTAAAAATTTAGAAAAAAATATTTTTTCATGAATCGGCATGAAGGTGGACTCCTTTATGTCGATTTTTTTATCCTTTAAAGAGAAATGTCTATCCTCCAGATGGACTTAAAAGAAGGTTAATCCGGTATTTTCTTAAAATTCATGTTCTTTCATAGTCTGTAAGGACTTTTTTACCTTTTTACAACTCTAAAGTCAGTAGGGAAGAAAAGAAGACCTGGATTTTCCTTCCATATAAAGGGACCTAAAAGTCCTAGCTCTCAGAAGACTTTAAAGGAAAAGGACCGGCAGGATAAAAACAACGTTCATTTATTTTTCCATCCTTTATTTTTTACCTGAACTTTTATCTTCCTTAAATTTGTATAGATGTTCCTATGGTATTATTTTCAATGTTAGACAAGAAAATACTACTTATATTTATTATGAAAGGAAGAAAGAACCATGAAAAAACTTGGAATAATACTATTAATTTTTATTCTATCCTGTAGTTTGATAGCCTGTGGAAAGTCGGATAATTCTGCAAAAACAGAAGATGGTAAGGTGAAAATTGAATACTACCATGTCAATGCCGAAACTCAAGGTGGGGTCAGTGTTAAGGAGCTAGTTGATAACTTTAATAAAAATAACGACCACATTGAAGTTGTAGCGACCTACAATCCAGATATGTACAAGGGTTTAATGCAAAACCTTCAAGCCAAGCAAGCCGCCAAGGAATCTCCGGCAATTGTACAAGTTGGTTGGGCTTTTTTAGATTATTTTTCCAACAACTTTGACTATGTATCCCCCCAAGATGCCATTGATGAATTTGACAAGGAAGATCCAAACTTCCTAAAAGACAATTTTCTACCTAATATTTTAGACCTGGCAAAAAACTCCCAAGGAGACCAAGTGGGAATTCCCTATTCCCTATCTACGCCAGTTCTCTACATTAACCGAGACATTTTAAAAGAGTGTGGTCTTCCAGAAGCTGGTCCACAAACTTGGCAAGAAGTGAGTGAATTTGCCAAGACCATTAAGGAAAAAACAGGGAAATATGGTCTATACATCCAAGAACCTCAAGATTTTTGGGCCCAACAAGCTCTGGTAGAGTCCAATGGGGCCAAGATGATTCAAGACAAGAAGGCCAGCTTTGCAGATCCCCAAGGAATTGAAGCCATGGAACTCTATCAAGCCATGGTAAAAGATGGGTCTGCCATTCATATTTCCTGGGATGAAGGAGTCCAATCCTTTGTTGATGGAAATATTGCCATGTGCTACACAACCATTGCCCGCCGTGAACAAATCCAAAAAGGGGCACAATTTGACGTTGCTGCTGTAAAATCACCAACCTTCCAAGGAAAAGACCGGTGTATTCCAGCTGGTGGTTGCTTCTTAGCCATTACAGCCACAGACAAGGACCAAGTGAAGGCTGCCTGGGAATTTGAAAAATACCTTTATGGTGTTGAACAAATGGCCACTTGGACCAAGGGAACAGGCTATACTCCTCCAAGAAAAGATGTTGCAGATGCTGAAAATGGATTGAAGTCCTTCTTAGAAGAAAACCAAATGATGAAACCGGCCATTGAACAATCTAAAGATGTTGTTTCCTGGGCCTCTTTCCCTGGTAATGCAGGCCTTGAAGCAGAACAACTCCTCCTGGATATGCGGGATGAAATCCTAGCAGGGGGCAATGTAAAAGAATCCATGACCCAAACCCAAGAAAAAATCAATAATTTGTTAGAAAAGTAATGGAGGCTAGATGAAAGATAAACTCAAAGCTTACCTTATGCTTCTTCCGGCAAGCTTTTTCTTTCTGGTCTTTGTATTAATTCCCCTATTTTATACTTTTTATCTGAGCTTTTTTGACTGGAATATGATTAAGGCCCATAAGAAATTTGTCGGCTTTCAAAATTATCTCGATGTGGTTCAAAACCCAATTTTTAAAACCATTTTAGCCAATACTTTTATTTATATTCTTTTGCTTTTAATCTTAAATTTTGTGGCCCCCTATATTTTGGCCTATGTCCTGAGTATTGTGGTAAAAAAGCACAAAGAATTTTACCGGGCAGCCTTCTTTTTGCCCTCTTTAATTTCCCTGGTCATTGGATCGGTCCTCTATACCTGGATTTTAAATCCAGTGTCTGGTCCAGTTGCCATTATTTTAAAGCACTTTGGCCTGGCCCTGCCTATTTGGTCTAAGACCCAGGGGCTGGTCCTGGTGGTCATATCCATTATTACCTCCTGGAAGGCCTTTGGCTACAACTTTATTGTCATCCTAGGCGGCCTAGCTGGCATTGATGAAAGCATTATTGAAGCTGCCCGTCTAGATGGGGCAAACTTCTTTCAACTCTTTAAGGATATTGCCCTGCCAGCCTCTTCAGCAACAGGGCTGTATATTTTTGTCATGACCATCGTCCAGGGCCTCCAATATGTCTTTACCCCCATCAAGGTCATTACCCAAGGAGGCCCAAGTTACGGGTCTTCTTCCTTGATTTACCATGCCTACCATGAAGCTTTTATTCTCTACCGCACAGGCCTGTCTTCGGCCCTGTCCATTCTTACCATGCTCATCTTTATTGTTCTTTTAATTTTAGAATTTAAATTTGTAGAAAGAGGGATTTACTATGAAAACTAAAGAAAACCAAGTCTTTCTCCACCTGGTTCTCATCCTTTTGGTGGTTATTTCCCTCTTTCCCATAGTCTTTGCTGTGTCCAATTCTTTTAAGAGTCTGGAAGAATCCTTTAACAGTGTCCTGTCTTTGGTTCCCAAAAATCCAAGCCTGGACAACTACCGCTATGTTTTTGCCAGACTCCCCCTTTTTAAAATAATTTTCAACACCTTTGCCATTGCCTTTATTGTAACAGGAGTCAAAATAATCACCTCAGTTTTAGCCAGTTACAGCCTAGTTTACTATGACTTTAAGGGGAAAAATTTCATCTATCTTGTTTTTTTAACCACCATGTTTATTCCCTTTACCGTCACCATGATTCCCAACTATTTAATTGTATCCAAGCTCAATCTGACGGATAGTATTTGGGGAGTTATGCTTCCCCAGTTTGCAGATGTTCTAGGGATTTTTCTTTTAAGGCAATCCATGCGAACCATCCCCAAGTCCATTATTGAAGTGGCAAAAATTGATGGCGTGAAAGAAAGGCAGATTCTAGGAGATATTATCCTGCCCATTCTGCGGCCGTCTATGATTTCAACAGCCATTATTTTTTTCATTAACTCTTGGAATGAATACGTCTGGCCAGTTTTAATTATCTCCAGCCAAGACAACTACACCCTGTCCCTGGCCCTACAAATGTTTATTTCCTCTGAGGGAGGAACGGAATTCCCCATAGCCATGGCTGTTTCTGTGATTACAATGATTATTCCCTTAACCCTATTTTTACTTTTCCAAAGGCATATTATCTCCACCTTTATTAGCTCTGGTGTGAAATAAGGGGAAATTGCAACAAATAAAGACAAAACTGTGGTGATGGACAAAATCCATTTCCATGAAAGGAGACCAGCTTGAAAGATATTGTATTTAAAAATGTTTGTAAATCCTACCAGGACAGTAAACATATGGTTTTAGACCATTTAAACTTTACAATCCAAGATGGAGAGCGCCTGGTATTACTAGGCCCTTCTGGCTGTGGAAAGTCCACAACCCTCCGGATTATTGCTGGGCTTTCAGACATTACCAGTGGCCAATTAATCCTAAATAACCAGGTGGCCAATCACCTAGAAGCCAAGGACCGAAATATTTCCATGGTTTTTCAAAATTATGCCCTGTATCCCCATATGACTGTGCGGGACAACATCACCTATGGACTGAAAATCAACAAACTTCCCAAAGACGAAATTGAAGCCAGGTTCCAAGACGCCATAAAAACTCTCCAGTTAGATGGCTTGGAAGACCGAAAACCCAAGGACCTGTCTGGCGGACAAAGGCAACGTGTTGCCCTGGCCCGGGCCCTGGTGAAAAAAACAGACTATTTTCTATTAGATGAGCCCCTGTCTAACCTGGATGCCCAGCTCCGCCTCCATGCCCGGAAAGAACTGGTACGGATTCATGAAAAATACCATATGACCTTAATTTACGTCACTCATGACCAGGTAGAAGCCATGACCATAGGCCAGAGAATCGTCCTTTTAAATCAAGGAAAGATTCAAATGGCAGACACCCCCTACAATATTTATAACCATCCTAAAAACGTCTTTACGGCAAAGTTTATCGGGTCCCCCTCCATGAATATTATCCCAGCCCAAGTTAAAGACCAAGAAGTTTACGTAAAAGACCAACCTGTAAACCTGGGTCTGACCTTGCCCGCGCTCCTCAAAACCTATTCTAAAGATCAAATCTACCTAGGTATCCGGCCGGAACACATTAAAATAAACAAGAAAAAAGGCTTCCCAGTTCAAGTTAACTACCTGGAAGACTATGGAAACCGGCTAGGAATTTATTTTAACCTTATGGGCCAAGAATATGTCGTCATAGCAAATGACAAGGATGGGACATCCTACAAGGAAGGGGATGAAATTTACTTGACCTTTAACCCAGAAAAAATTTCCCTCTTTGACATTGATACAGAAGAAAACCTGGAGGCTTAAATGATTTATATTTCAACCAACATGTTCCATGCCCTAAACCTGGAAAAAGTCTACCAAATTGTAGACTCTGTGGACTTTGACCTGGGGATAGAAATTTTCCCCATGTTTCATATTCCCGGTTACCAAGAACTTTTAGAAAAAAATAGGGACAAGCTGAAAAAATATCCCCTGACTTTTCATGAACCCTACTACAAGACAGATCACAGTTGTCTAGAAGGAGACGTTTTTTTCACCACTAAAGACTACTATGAAAAATTCCTGTCCTTCCAAGACTTGAACCCTAAATACATTGTCTATCACTACAATAACCAGAAAATCCAAGATAGGGACCAGATGCTTGTAGCTGCCCGTAAAAATTTAGATTACCTGAGCCAAGCATCCTCTGCACCTCTTTTAATCGAGAATGTAGGAGTAGAATCCAGGGGAAATGTCCTCTTTAACCAAGAAGAATTTATTGAAGAGTGCCTCCATCGAAAAGAACATGTCTTAATTGATATAGGCCATGCCAATGCCAATGCTTGGGACCTGGACCAGCTACTTTCTGCTTTGAAAGGGAAAATTAAATCCTACCACCTCCATACAAATGACGGATGTCACGATCTTCACCAATCTATTTTTAAAGGAGGGATGACACCTGAAATTGAAGCCACCATAGACCGGATTAAAAAATACACACCTGAAGCAGACCTGGTCTTGGAATATGGAAAAGACTATGATGAAGAAATTCCTCAAGTCATTGAGGATGTAAAAAGACTGCATGTCTTATGGACAAACTGAAATATAGCCTAGAGATTGGAATGAAAAACCACAGCCTAAGAGCCGTGGTTTTTTGTGAATAGTTCTAGAGAAAGGGTGCTTTTTAGAGAGTATGGCAGCTTTTATTTCTATGGAAAATGTAGTAGTCTTCAAGTTTGGCTTCGACGGGAAGGGAACCGTCCAAGGGCCTACCTGTATACCGGATTTTTAAAGCTTGTCCCTCATAACGCATCCGGATAATTTGAACTTTTTTGTCATAGCGACTTAAGTCCTGGAAGGGGATGGATTTTTCGAAAACTTTCCCCTTCATGCTTTCAATGAGCTTATCTGATGTGGTTTTGGCCGTCATTTTTCCGTCATTTAAGATAATAATATTTTTTGTAATAGCTTCAATATCGGAAATGATGTGGGTAGAGAAGAGAATCATTTTATCCTTGGACATGTTGGATAAGATATTTGAAAATCGAATTCTCTCCCCAGGATCTAGACCTGCTGTTGGCTCGTCTAAAATAAGAATTTTTGGGTCATTGAGGATGGCTTGGGCAATACCTACTCTTCGCTTCATTCCTCCAGAAAAATGAATAACTTTCTTATCTTTTGCATCCTCTAAGTTCACAAAAGACAGAACTTGGGGGATTTTTTCTTTTAGTGTGGCTTTACTTAAACCTTTTAGGGCACCCATATAGGTTAAAAACTCATAGGCGGTAAAACCAGGGAAAACAGAAAATTCTTGGGGCATGTAACCTAAGGGGCTTCGATATTTTTCCTTTAACTGAGAAATTTCCTCTTCTTGGTAATAAATTTGACCACTGGTTGGCTTATCTACACCGACTAAAATCCGCATTAAGGTAGATTTTCCAGCTCCATTATCTCCTAAAAGACCATAAATACCAGAATTTAATTCTAAATTGATGTCCGAAAGAGCGACCTTTTTTCCAAAATTTTTGCTTAAGTTTTCAATTTTTAACATGATAAAATCTCCTTATTGCTAGCTAAAAGATTTCTTTTTTCCAATAGACATGCCAATCCATAAGAGGGCAGACAAGAGGAGAGGAAAGATTAGAGAATCTAGGTAATAGGATCGTAAACTGTGATAGGATAAACTGGAATTAAAGTTTTCGATATTGATTAGAGAGAGAGGAGATAAAAGAAGAAATTTTCTGGAAGAAGGGGACGTCCAGAGGGAGTGGAGTAAGAAATGGATAGAGACATAGGCTAGGACAAGGGAGAAGGAAAGCTTGGTGTCTTCTACTAATTCTCCCAAAAGAAGGAAGAGGAGAACAAAGTAAAGGGTTAGTGCAAGACCGTTACAAAGTTTATAGATAAAATATTGGAGATAGGTAACCTGAAAGGGGAAGAGAAAAAACTCTTTAGAATTTTGAATGAAGAGGTCCTGGCCATCCCTTCCATAAATCAAAAACACCAGAAAAGAAAAGAGGAAAACTCCGCCGAGATAGGTAAAAAGACCAATTTCTAATCCATTCAATATGCGGATTTGAAAGAGTTTTTCCTTTCCATAAAGAGTGGTTTCTATCATGTCTTTAGTCTTGAGCCGGTCATCCTCTTTCATAACGGGAACAAGAAGAAAAACCAGGGCCAGAAGGACTGCATAGAAAATTTTATTAAAATTTCGGAGAAGAACCTTCCAGCCTTCACAATAGCCAATGAGGATTTTGTCCAAATTTTTTATGGTATTATCCTGGTAGGTCTTTTTGATTAAGTCCATTCGGTAGTCAAAGAAACCCTGTGTTGAAGGCTTTTCCCCATGGAGGAGGGCATCATTTAAGCTTTCAACAAATAAAAAGTCTTTAACAGCAATCTTCTCTTTTGCCAAGTGTTCTTGGGGGAGATTGTATTTGCTTATTAACTTATTTGCTTCTTCATTGTCATACCATTTTTGAGTCATGAGATAGCGATATTCTGTTCCGTCTGAGATTTCTACGTGAAAGCTCTCTTGTAAGTATCGATTTTGTTCCTCCTTAATGAAATAAATGGAAGAAACCAATAAAAATAGACAGAGGGCCAAAAGATAGGAGAAGGGAAGAATTCTTTTTCGGTTAACTTTTATTAAATACTTCATTTTCCCTTTCCTCCTTTTAAGTAGTAGTGGTTCATGAAAGGCATGGCGAAGATTCGACTGATAGAAATGTAGACCAAGGATAAGAGAAAAGCAATCAGGGTGTAGGGAAAGACATGGTGATTAAGAACTAAAAGCTTAGAAGGAGAAAAATTGTAGCGGACAAAATTTTGCGGCGTAAAGAAGGCGAGGGTATTGGCCCAGGGCTGGGGAGAGGCCGCCCACTTATTCAGGTAAATTAAAATGAGAGTTAAAAGGACAAGAGACACCTTTGTCTTGTGGAAAAACATGGAGACAAAAAGAATAATATTGACCATGACCAGGCTAGCAAAATACCCGGATAGGGCCTCTAGGAAAAAACCCTGGCAGGTGGTGAGGTTAAAAATAGCTGGACTGGAATAAAATTCTATCGAGGCATTGGCTCCATGGAGGGAGTAAATCATCCAGTGATAGACCAGTAAAAAGCTTAGGTAAGCCAGATAGGCTAAACTGGCAAAAATTTCTCCTGCTCTTAACTTGGCCAAGTAAAGACCAAAGCGACCTTTTTTTGTATGCAAGTCCATTTCAGTAAATCCTTGCTCATCATCAGATGAGGTTAGAGAAGAGAGGGCTAGGACTAAATAGATTAAAAATAGATAAAAAGTCATATTAAGGAAGTCTCGCATATACCGCCAGCCTTCATTATAAGCATAGTAAAAAGGACGTTTCACTTGACTTGCCTGGGACAAGATACTTTGAACTTGAGCCTGGCTATAGGGGTGGTCTGCGGTATGAATCCAAGTTTTTATGGCCTTTAAACGGTTTTGATAAAAATGTTCAATTTCCTGGTCGCTCATCTGGATGGAAAAATCTTGGATTCCATGGCTAGTAGGAAAATTCAAACTTTCTGATAGCCATTGAAAGGGGTAAATCAACTTTAAACCAAGTGCTTTTTCTTCAGATCGTTTACCTTCAACAAAGTCTCTTTCTTTACTGTGTTCATAGAGAGAGCGGACTTTTTTCATTCGCTCCTTGGTTAAAAAACCATCATATTTGATTCCCTCATCTTTCAGTAAAGTCCAATAGGAAAGGCCAGATCCAAAGTTTTCTTCGTCTAAGACCATGTCTAGAGATTGACCATAGGGAAGCATTTTGGCCAAGCAAATTAAAAGAAATAGGCAGGCAATGAGAAGATTATTCTTAGTAAATATTTTTTTACATACGAGTTTTGTTACAACAAACATTGATTTTCAGCTCCCTGTGTATACTTGTCTTAGTGGAGGTCGTCATTGTTTCCTTTTTTTCAAGCTTTTACTGAAGGGCTTTTTTTAAGTCATAGTAAGACCCGGCAAAGACGACCTTCCATTCTGTTTGCCCCTGGGGTTTGGCTAGGATAAGCTCATCATATTTCCCATCCAACCGTCTGGCTTCATAGGCAAAGAGTTCTTCGTTTTTAAGACCTTGGATTGGACCCTTTCGTTTTTCTAAAGGAATAGACCCAATTAAGTCAACTACGCGATAGTCTACAGTTTGCATAAAGACTAAATCTGCATTGTGGTCGTTCTCGTGTCCCTCTTCCCTTGGTGGATAAACATCTGGTTTTGATTCAATGTACTTTTCGGTCGCTTGGTTTAAATTCGCAAACAAGTCTTCGGTCCTTTGAGAGCCTATAGGCCCTAGGACAATGTCTCCGCCCCTTTTAACAGATCCGGCCCAACCTTCTTCCAACCAATCTTTTCTATTCTTTGCCCTTTGTTTGGCAATTTTTTTATCTGCAGCAATGTCTTCAAGACTTCGGCCGTCAGGATTTTCTGATTTTTGCCCTTGAGAATTTTCGTTTTTTGTTTGGTCTTGGACCAGGGAATAGGTGGATTCTTTTTTCAGGTAGAGGGCAGAAGCTAAAATAATTAGGACCACGAGAAGGCCTAGGATGATTTTTTTACTTTTCATTAGAATACATCTCCTTTTCTCTGATTATAGGGGAGAACCCCATCAAAAACAGTTAACTTTTGTCCGGGATTTTCTTTAAAAAAAGAAGAAGGCCTTAGACACTTCTTCTTAAAAGGGGTCAATATAGCCGATTTCTCTGGCTTTTTGAACCATCTCCTGGTAATTTTTAACCTCCAACTTGCTGTAGATACGGTTTAAAAGAACGGCCAGGGAGGAGGTGGACATAAAAGACTCTTTGGCAACTTCTTTTCTGGATTTTCCTGAAGCATAGAGGCGGAGAATTTTTAGTTCTGTTTCTGTCAATTTTTCAGGAAGATGGATTTTGGGAGGGAAGTAGGTTTTATTTTCCAAGCAAGCACCTCGAATTTTATTCAAAAGACTTTGGGCAGATTCTTCCTTAGAAATAAAGCCGGAACAACCAATTTCTTTCGCCTTTTCTTGGTAGTAGTCTAAATTATATCCAGTTAAAATTAAGACATTGCTTCCATATTCTTGGATTAAAGTTTCACTTAGTTTTAGGCCGTTTTCTCCCTTAGCTAAGCCATCCAAGTTAATATCAACGAGAAATAAATCATAGGATTCTTCTTTTAATTTTGCTTCGAGATCTTGCCTATTTTCTAGGATATCCACTTGGATTTCTCCGCTGGATTCTAAATCTGTCTTTAAATATTGGGCCAACATTTTATGATCTTCGATTAACATAATCTTCATAGATTCGCTCCTTTTTTATGGGTAGGTCTAGATAAAAAGCTAGGTAGCCTTCTTCTTGGTTTTGGCCTTCCTTCATGCTAAAGTGACCTCCCAATCGTTTGGTCTCAAAGGTCAGTAACTTTAAACCTGTGCTGGTGTTTGGGCCGGAATTTTTGTCCAAATAATCCCCATAGTTCACCATTGATAAAAAAATTTGCTCTTCTTTATTCGCTAGGTTGATTTCTGTGTAGGAGCCCTTGCCATGTTTAAAAAGATTACTGACGAGCTCATAAAGAACCTTGTAGATAAATCGGTCATAGGGGCCAGGGAGGAGAAAATCATCAGGGCAAGTAAAGTCGATTAAAATGCCCTGGTTTTGATACTTGTCTTCCAAATCCTTGATGAGCTGATAATAACTATTATTTAAACTTTCCCTGGGATTTAAGATAGGGTCATAGGCATTTAATTCTTGGCGGATTTTTTTGATATTGCCAGAGAGAATTTCTAGAATTTGTTCTTTTTCTTCAAAAGGCTGGGCTCTTTGGATCAACTTTTGCAAGAGGATATTGTCTTGTAAAATCATATCATGGAGAAAACGAGTGTTTTTTTCGGCATAGAGCTGGGCATACTTATCCAGCAAGAGATTTTCTTTGCTCTTGTCAAGTAGGCTGTCAATATCTTGCTGACCTAGGTCTTGGTAATTGAAATAAGAAGAAATCATGACAAAAAATGCACTCAAGTAAAGAGCCAGGAAGAAGAGTTGGAAAAAATCGCTTGGAAAGCCATTGACCATAAAAAGGATTAAGAAAAGAAGAAAACAAGCCTGCATCCATTTCTTTAAGGGAGAAGAGAAGTCTTTGAAAGATAAGTGGTAAGATTTTACCAGTAAATAGATTAAAACCCCTGCCAAAAGGGCCATCATATAGAATTCCTCAAAATTATTTAAATAATTCCAAAAGGAGGAGAAATAAAAACTTCCCAATAAATAGAGGGCTAAGAAGCTAGAGGTCAAAATCATAAGTTGATAACTATAAAGCCCCCGATTGTCAATATCTTTTCTTTTGATGAGAAAAAACAGGAGGGGGAATAGACAGAGGAAAAAGTAAATCCATAGGAACAAAAAGTTGACATCAAGAGAGGAGAAGGTTGAAAAGAGAAAAATTCCTAAGAAAAAGAGGGAAGTTCCAAGGCGAAAGGAGCCAAAACGATATTGGCCTTCTAAAATAATATCCATATAGGAATAGGAAAAAATAAGTTGAAAAATAAAAAAATACCGAAGAAGCAGAAGGTCGTTTAGGACATAGGAGACGAGGGCGTCTTCCAAGATAAAATAAAGAGGAATCCACAGGAGGGTTGTGGATACCCTGTAAATATAGGTTTTCTCCCGCTCTTCTAAAAGAATGAAGAAGGAAATAAAGATGATGAGGGAAAAAAGGCTGGATAGGATTAAGATATGGGGATTACTGGATCCCTTTTTGACAAAGAGTAAGTAAAACCAATACAGGAAAAATTGAATGAGGATGTGAGCCCAAAGTAAGATTGGTTTTTTATAAGATAAAAATTGTTTCATGACTTCCTCCGCATATTGTGTCTTCTTTATTCTTATCATACTGGATTAAAAAGAAAAATGCAGCTAACTTTTGTCTAGACTATGGGAACCTATTTAAAACTTCTTCTTATGAACAAAAAAAGACGGAAAGGAATCCATCTTACTAGGATGGAGTGATGAAATTTTCCAATAGGGTTCATGGGCGTGAATATAGGGGAGAAGAAGGCAATAAAAAAAGGCACTCCCAAGGGAATGCCTTTTTAATCATGTACAATTGATTTTATTCTGGTTGAGCTGCTCCTGTTGGGCAAACGCCAGCGCAAGAACCACAATCGATACATTCATCTTGGTTGATGGAGTAGATTGGGCCTTCAGAAATACAGTCTACTGGACATTCTGGTTTGCAAGCACCACAAGCGATGCAAGAATCAGTAATTACATGTGCCATATACATTTCCTCCTTAAACATTTTGTTGATTTGATTTAACTTATGTTTCTATTATAACAAGGATTTATAATAAATCAATGATAATTTTTAAAAAACTAGCTGAATAAGGAGAAAAAAGTTAATAAATTAACACGTCATTTAGAAAAGAGCTGGGGAGATGGCTATTTTACAGGCCTAGGAGGATCTTTCAAGGAAAAAGACTTTTAGGGCGGTCTAATTGCTTTCAGGAGAAAGACCGGGGTCCGATTTTCGAAAAAAGGAAGAAGTGTGTTATAATACTAATAGTAAATACTTAGAATAATTAGGAGGAACTATGTCAGAGGTACGTTTAAGATTTGCGCCGAGTCCTACAGGATTTTTGCATATTGGGGGACTCCGTACAGCATTGTATAATTATCTTTTTGCTAAGGCAAATGACGGCAAGATGATTTTAAGAATTGAAGATACAGACCAAACCCGTTTTGTGGAAGGAGCCATTGAAGGCCTCATTTCTGCCTTGAAATGGGCCGGCATCGACTACGATGAAGGGGTCTTTATGGAGGATGGAGAAATTGTGGAAAAGGGAGATTACGGTCCCTATATCCAATCCAACCGCCTGGACATCTACCAAAAATATGTGGACCAACTTTTAGAAGCTGGCTATGCCTATTATTGCTTCTGTTCCAAAGACCGCTTAGACCATTTACGGGAAGAGCAAAAAATCAAGGGGCAAATTCCCCGCTATGACGGCCTCTGCCGGTCTATTTCCCTAGAAGAAGCTAGAGAACGGATTGCCAAGGGAGAAAAGGCAGTTGTCCGCTTAAAGCTACCTGTTGACAAGGATATTTCCTTCCACGACCTGGTCCGGGGGGATATTACTATTAACACCAATGAAATGGACGACCAAGTCCTCATGAAGTCCGATGGTTTTCCTACCTACCATATGGCTGTTGTGGTGGATGACCATTTAATGAAAATTTCCCACATTGTCCGTGGAGAAGAATGGCTGCCCTCTACGCCAAAACACATTTATCTTTATGACTGCCTGGGCTGGGAAAAGCCAGAATATGTCCACCTGCCTGGAGTTTTAAATGCGGACCATAAAAAACTTTCCAAGCGGCAAGGGGATGTCAGTGTGGAAGACTTTAAAAACCGGGGCTACCTGCCAGAAGGCTTGGTCAACTACCTGGCTCTTGTAGGCTGGTCTCCAGAAGGAAATGAAGAAATTTTGTCCATGGAGGACTTAATCCAACAATTTTCCTTTGACCGGGTATCCAAGGCCGGCGGTGTCTTTGATAAGAACAAGCTGGACTGGGTCAATGCCCACTATATTAAAAAGCTTCCTATGGATGAGCTGGTAGACTTGGCCATTCCTGAACTTGTCAAGGCAGGCCTAATGACAGAAGAAGACTGCAAGGAAAAGAGAGACTTCCTAGACCTTCTCATGGAAACTATCCGGGACTCCCTGTCCAGAATGGAAGAAGTGCCGGAAAAAGTAGACTTCCTCTTTGGAGATTTGGAAGTGACAGAAGAAGATGCCAAGGATCAATTAAAGGAAGACCATATTGGGGACCTTTTAAAGGCCTTAGAAGAAGAATTAGATGCTGTGGATGAGGTGGACCAAGACTTTGCTTCAAGTGTCATGAAGAAAATTCAAAAGAAGACCGGCATCAAGGGGAAAAAGCTCTATATGCCAACGCGGGCTGCCTTAACAGGCAATGTCCATGGACCGGAATTATCCAACATTATGGTTCTTTTAGGCAAGGAAAAAATGTTGGACCGGATTCACCAAGTTTTAGGAGAATAAATTTTGAGATGGCTAGGCCATCTCTTTTTTTGAGGAGAAAAGAACATAATAATAAATAAAAATAAAAAGAAACAAATGTTTTATTTTCTTAGATTTTGTGCTATAATGGGACCAAAGGAGGGAAGTCATGGACCTATTGGAAAAATTAGAAATCTTATCAGATGCAGCAAAATACGATGTTTCTTGTTCTTCTTCCGGGTCTAGCCGCCGGAACAAGGGAGGGCTTGGCAATGGACATAAAGCTGGGATTTGCCATTCCTGGTCAGAGGATGGCCGGTGTATTAGTCTCCTGAAAATTTTAATGACCAACCGTTGTGCCTATAATTGCGACTACTGTTGCAACCGGCGGTCCAACGACGTTCCCAGGGCCAGTTTTACTCCGGAGGAAGTGGTGAAGCTCACCATGGAATTTTACCGGCGGAACTATATTGAGGGTCTTTTTTTGTCTTCCGGTATTGACCCTTCCATAGATGAAACGACAGACCGGATGCTGAAGGTGGCGAAACTTTTACGAGGAGAGGGCTTTCATGGCTACATCCACATGAAGGTCATTCCGGGAAGTGACCCCAAGTTAGTGGAAGAGCTGGGCCATTATATTGACCGGGCTTCTGTAAATATAGAGCTCCCCTCTACAAGGTCTCTGGAACTTCTGGCCCCGCAAAAAACTAGGAAGGCCATTATGGCCCCTATGGCCCAGATTACAGACCGACTCATGAACACCACAGCCAGCTACCGGGGGAAGAAGGAGACCTTTATTCCGGCAGGCCAAACCACCCAGATGATTATTGGGGCTAGTGGCGAGTCGGACCGGGATATTTTAACCCTGGGTCAGGCCCTCTACCAAAGGCAGGGCCTCAAACGGGTCTATTATTCGGCCTATGTCCCTATCAACCAATCGGCTCTTTTGCCAAAGCTGGACCAGCCCCCTCTTTTACGGGAGCACCGCATTTACCAGGGGGACTTCCTCCTCCGCTTTTATCATTTTCAGGCAGAGGAAATTTTAACAGACCAGGACCCCTTTTTTGACCTGGACCTGGACCCCAAGGCCAAGTGGGCCATGGACCACCTGGACCTCTTTCCCATGGAAATCAACCAGGCCTCCTATGAAGAACTCTTGCGGATTCCTGGTCTGGGGCCCCGCTATGCCCGGCGGATCCTCTATGCTCGGAGGTCTGCTCATTTAAGCCTGGACTCCTTAAAATCCTTAAATATTTCCCTCAAGCGGGCCAAGCACTTTATTACAGCCAAGGGGAAACGGGCTCCCGGAGCCTTCTTTGACCCCGAAGCAATCAAGCGGGACCTGATTGGAGGGCCAGCTGGTATAAAACAGCTGAGCTTTCTCCCATGATTTTACAATTTGACGGGAGCCTGCCAGGCTTTTTAACGGCTATCTTTGAAGGCTATCCCTATAGAAAAAATTTAATCCTGGAAAACCGGATTGCCCCCAGCTTCCTTCCGGACACCCGGCCTGTCTTTACGGAAGAAGAAAAGGCTGCCCGGGTCCTCAGCTACTTAAAGACCAATTTTCCCCGTTTTGTTTCCCGAGAATTTAAGTGGGGGGTCTTAACAGAGGAGGATGACCTGTGGAATGACCTGGGCCAGACCATCTATGCCATGATGGACCAGGGAGGAAGAGTCCTCTATTCAGACCAAAAGTCTCCCCGGGCCGTGATGAAAAATGCCAAGCGCCTTTCTTCGGAGTGCCATTCCTACAAGGGCCTCCTCCGCTTTCGGGAGCTTAAAGGAGGCGTCCTCTATGGTCCTTTCCGGCCCAGGGGAAATATTATCTACCCCCTGGCCGGCCACTTTAAAGACCGAATGCCTAAGGAAACCTTCCTCCTCCATGATGTGGCCAGGAATATCGGCCTCCTCCACGACAAGGGGCAGATTGACCTTGTAGAAATTCAAGAGATTGAAGAAAACTGGTCCCAGGAAGAAAGACAGCTCCAGGACCTTTGGCGGGCCTTTAACCAGTCCGTGGCCATTGGAGCCAGGAAAAATTTAAAACTCCAAAAGTCCAATATGCCCAAGAGGTACTGGGAATTTTTAACAGAGAAGCAGGGAAAGGTTTAAGAAGGTCCTTACTGGGAAGAGCAACATGGAATTTTCAATTAATTGTTTAAGCTGCTATTTTTATGGGGATGTATAAAATAGGAAAGAAAAGAAGCTTATTGATTAAATAAGGATCATGGATAAATGGAAGGACAAAAGGTGACGGTAGGATGAAAATTTTTAAGAAGGAAACTGGAGTCCAAAGAGAAGTTCAAAAGGAGTGCAGTTACTTTCTTCTCCATAGTTTGATGGGAGTTTTGATTTTCATATGCTTGTTTATGCAATTTAAGCAAGGTGTTGGAGAAGGGGTCCTTACCTGGTTAAAAATTTCCGTACTTCCCTTGGGGCTAGCCTATTTGGTTAGTCTTTATCGAACCAAAGACTATGGGATCTTTCCTGAAGGCAGAGTGAACAGATTGAAGTTTTTTTGGGTGTTCATTGTTTTTCTCCTCATCATACTAGTGGAAACGTCTTTTGTGGAGAATTTAGATAAAATCTTATCCGGTGCAAGAGGACTGGATGGAGTGGGACTAGTTTATCTCAAAGATCTTATTTTCTATATAAATTTGATTTTGTTTTTATATGTGGGTTCAGGATTGACTTTGGCCCTATCTTCTCCTTTGACCGTAGATGAAAGGGGAAATTTTACTATCCATCCAGCATATAAGAAAGATGCTTAAAATTGTATAAAATATAAAAAAGGATGCAAGTCTCTAAACACTTGCATCCTTTTTAAGTCCAGGTTCTCTATTTTAAAAATCAAGAGTCCCAGCGGACATATAAAATTTTATTGGTTTCTTCATCAATCACCAGGCCAATGAAGTTTCCATAGCGGTAGTCGGTGGTTTGCTTAAAGTAGGCCCGACTGATTTGAGAAAGCTCCGGGTTAAAGCCCCGGCGGGCCAGGGCCTTTAGGCAGCCCTCAATAGCTCCAAATTCCTTGGAATTTTTATCCACCTCATAGGAGCTTAAATAGCCTTCAATGAACTGAATTTCTTCTGCCTTGGCAGACAGGAGGATGCCCGCTTCGCCATCTCCGTGAAAGTCTGGTTCTTTGTACATTTCCTTCAAGCGCTTGACATCCTTAGATAGGGGGATCTTAAATTCATAGGCCACTTCCTTGACAGCCTGGGGCCGGTGGTCCGACTGGGCGTAAAGGACAGGGACCAGGCAAAGGCCTATAAGAATCATAATTAGAAGGCATCGTTTATAGGTTTTTTTCGTCATCTTCATCCTCCTCATAGCGTAAAAGGTCTCCCACATCGCAAGAAAGGACCCGGCAAATTTCCGACAAGGTGGAAAAGCGGATGGCCTTGGCCTTGTTGGTTTTTAAAATGGACAGGTTGGATAAGCTGATGCCCACTTGGTCAGAAAGTTCTGTCAAAGTCATTTTCTTTTTGGCCAAGGCAACATCTAAATCAACAATTATTTTTCCCATAGCCACCTCATATTGTTAAGTCGTTTTCTTCTTTTAGGGTTATGCCCTGGCGGATTAAGTCAGCCAGGAGCAAAAAGACCTGGTTAAAGAGGAGGGCCAGGAGAAAGAGACCCATAAAGGCCAGGTTAGTAATGGACCCGTCCAGGTTAAAGTCGGTAAAAACAATGGCCAAGACGGCCAGGATGCAAATCCCCACAAAGGCCAGGGAGGCCCCTTGGAGGTAGAAGAGCATCTTCCGGTCAAAGATTTGGTCCCGGCCATAACTTTCAAGGGCCAAAAAACCAAAGACCAGGGCAATCATCAGGCAAAGGACCATGGCTTCACAGAGGACCAGCATGGGCAGGTGCATGTTGGCAAATTGAGGAGTCACGGAGAGGACCAGGTAGGAAAGCTTGGATCCTCCGTAGGCCAGGCCCAAACAGAGGACCATGGCCAGGATTAAAAGACCTCCAATAAAATAGACTCTAAATTTTTTCATAGGTCACCTCGAAAGATTGAAATAGGATAAAGCTTAAGTATATTATACAACGTACTTGTTGAAAGTCAATAATTATTTATTGAATATCGATAAATAATTTACGTTTAAGATAAAGAATTTTTTATTTTCATCTTGGAAATGAGTCAAAAAAAGAACCCCAAAAAAGGGTTCTTAAAAATATCTTTTTCGAGTCCAGTCACCTGGATTTTTTATTTGTTTGCCTTCCGAGCTTCCAGTTTCTTTTGAATGAGGGCGATGAGGTCTCGAATTTCTCTAAAACCTAGGAAGTAGAGGATGAGGCCGTAGAGGAAGGCGGAGCAGAGGACCACAAGTAAAAGAAGGAAGAGCTTGGCAATCCGGAGTTTCATCCCTGTTAAAAAGCCTGCCAGGACCATTTCCAAGGGGAAGAAGGCAGTGCTGGCAAAGGCGGCCATGACAAGGCCTGCAAGGCAGGTTTTCACCACAGCTCGCAGGAGGCTCTTCATGCCCAGCTGGCCAATCCGCTTTCTTAAAATATAGAAGCGGAGGAAGCAGGCTACAGCTGTGGCAATGGACACAGATCCGGCAAGGCCCTTGACACCTAGAATATTAACCACCAGAAGGTTCAGGCTCACGTTAATGGCCACGTTACAAATACCGATATAGAAGGGGGTCTTGGTGTCCTGGATGGAAAAGAAGACCCGGTTTAGGACATTGTTAATGGACAGGAAGATGAGGACAGGGGCGTAGAATTGTAAAACCACAGCAGTATCCACGGTGTCCTGGGGAGTAAAGGCCCCGTACTGGAGGGCAATTTCAATAATGGGCCGGGCCAGGACCATCATGCCGATGGTGGAGGGGACGGTAATTAAGAGGACAGCTTTTACTGATCCATTCATAATTTGCTTGCCAAAGAGGAAGTCTTTTTCTGCAAAGGCCCGGCTCATGGCAGGGAAGATAATGGATGTAATGGCTGTAATAAAAATCCCCAGGATGACCAGGTTGATTTTATTGGCATAGTCCAAGTGGCTGACGGCTGCATTTCCCAGGCCTGTAGCCAGGTATTTATTAAAAATATTGTTGATATTATTAATACTGGTGGAGACCAGGACAGGCAGGGCCAGGAGCATGGCTTGCCGGGTATACTTGTCCTTAAAATCCACAAGGGGCTTGTAGTGGAAGTCCGCCTTAAACATAGAGGGAAGTAAAAACAAAATTTGGGCCAGGGTGGCAAAGACAGCGGCAATGGCCAGTCCCTTGACACCAAAGATGGGGGTTAGGGCCACAAGATAGGCAATATAGACAAAATTTTGTGGCAGGCTAATAGCCCCGGCGGCGGCAAACAAGTTATTAAATTGGAGGTAGCCTGTAAAGACCCCGACAGTCCCTGCAAAAATAATCAGGGGCATGGAGTAGCGAATCAGGGTAATGGTCAGGGCTCTAGTTTCCGGGTCAAAACCCCCTCCTGTGATGCTGGCAATAAAGGGGGCAAAAATAATGCCCAAAAGGCTGACCACCAGGGCCACCACCATAGAGACATTGGCCATGTTGGATGTAAATTTATCCTTAGCTCCCGGACCTTCATTTAAGTGGACCTTTTGGAGCTGGGGGATAAAGGTTGTGGCAATAGACTCTGTAATGAGGGCGCTCATTAGGCCTGTAGAGGATTGAGCCACTGTCCAGGCTGCTTTTTCCATGCCGGATCCATACCGGTAGGCAATGAGGGCTTCCCGACCTAGACCTAAAAATTTTCCAATTAAAGAAAAAATGATAATGGCAGCTGTAGACTTTGCCAAATTTTTTGCTTGTTCTTCCATGAGACCTCCTTATTTCTAAATTAAAAGTATATTGAATTGCCCCTCTGAAGTCAAGTTTATTCTAGAGATGAGATGTTCTTTGGTCCATGGAGAGGTAGGTCTTGGGTTCATTTAAGGTGAGGTAGGCGGGCCGCATGATTTTTTTATCCATAATTTGTTCAAAGCGGTGGGCACACCAGCCAGTTGTCCGGGACAGGGCAAAGATGGGGGTGAAGAGGTCCCTGGGAATACCCAGCATATGGAAGACTAGGCCGGAGTAGAGGTCGACATTGGCTGGGGCCGGATGGGAAAGATTGTTTTTTTCTGCCAGGAGCCGGCCGCCAATTTCTTCAATTCTTTGGATGAGTTCAAAATCTTCTTCGTGGCCTGTAAGCTGGGATAGGGACTGGGCCTTTTCCCTTAAGATGACGGCCCGGGGGTCGGAAAGGGTGTAGACGGCGTGGCCGATTCCGTAGATGAGGCCAGACCCGTCAAAGTGCTTACCTTGAAGTTGTTCTTCCAGGTACTTTTGGACCTGATCTTTTTTGGTCCAATCGTCCAAGCTTTCCTTTAAGTCGGAAATCATGGAATCCACCATAAGGTTGGCCCCTCCGTGGCGGGGACCCTTTAGGGAGCCTAGGGCTGTTGTAATGGCGGAATAGGTGTCTGTTCCTGTCGAAGAGACGACGTGGGTGGCAAAGGCGGAGTTGTTCCCTCCACCGTGTTCAGCATGGAGGACCATTAAAGCATCTAAGGCATCGGCTTCTTCCTTGGTAAATTGGGAGTCTGGCCGGATCATATGGAGGACATTTTCTGCTGTGTCATAGTCTTCCTTGGGCCGGTGGATGACCAGGGAGGCTTCATCCACATAGTGTTTTTTTGCGGCATAGCAGTAGGCAAGAATCATGGGCATCTTGGCAATTAAACTCAAGGACTGCTTTAAAACGTCCATGGTCTTGGTAGAATCGGCGTCAGGGTCATAGGAATAAAGGGCCAGGACTGATTGCATCATCTTGTTCATGAGGTTTTGGTTGGCTGTTTTTAGGATGACATCTTCCAGGTAGCCGGCAGGAAGTTTTTCCAAGGACCAGAGGGTTTTCTTGTAGAGGCCCAGGTCTTCTTCCCGGGGAAGTTGGCCAAAGAGGAGGAGGTAGCTGACTTCTTCAAAGCCATGGACTCCTCGCTTTTCCGCCCCGGCTAAGATGTCTTCCACACTGTAGCCCCGGTAGTCTAGGCGGCCTTTAGCAGGTAGCTTTTGTCCATCTTCATACCGGTAGCCTACAACGTCGGCCACGCCAGTAACTCCCACGAGGACCCCAGTTCCATTTTTATTCCGGAGGCCTCGTTTAATATTATTTTTATCATAGATAGCCGGATCAATATGGGATTTTTTTTCAATAAAGGTCGCATAGGCTTCTAAGCGGTCCCTTGTTTCCTTATCCATGGTATCCCTCCTTTATTTTTTCAATTAATTTTTCCGTAAAGTCCATGGTGGACAGGGGACCTCCTAGGTCCTGGGTAGAGGTTTGGGGATTTCCTAAGAGGAGGCCCAGGCCGGAC
Source organism: Clostridiales bacterium SIT11 (assembly GCA_001299455.1). Lineage (GTDB taxonomy): Bacteria > Bacillota > Clostridia > Tissierellales > Peptoniphilaceae > Urinicoccus. Next base: position 1,328,839 of record CYUK01000003.1, read on the forward strand.
CGGATTTGGTCTCCATAGGTTTTTAGGTCCAGGTAGTCTAAGAGCATACTGGCCGATAAAAAGAAGGCCGTTGGGTTAACCAGGCCCTTGCCTGCAATATCAGGAGCCGTTCCATGGACCGATTCAAAAATGGCCATGTCATCTCCAATATTGGCCCCTGGCACTAGGCCCAGGCCTCCAATAAGGCCGGCAGCCAGGTCGGATAAAATATCGCCATAGAGGTTTTCTGTGGCAATGACCCCAAATTGATAGGGGTTTAAAACTAGCTGCATGGCCATATTGTCAACCAGGACTTCTTCTAAGGCAATGTCCGGATATTTTTTTGCCACATCCCGGCCGGCCCGTAAAAAGAGACCGTCAGTATACTTCATAATATTGGCCTTGGTGACGATGGTCACCTTATCCTTGCCCATTTTTTGGGCATAGGCAAAGGCCTTGTCCACCAGGCGGTAGGACCCGTCGTAGGTAATGACCTTAATGGACCGGGCTTCCTTGTCAGAAACCCATTCTTCAATCCCCTGGTAGAGGTCCTCCGTATTTTCTCGGAAGATGACCAGGTCCAGGGCCCGGCCTTCTTCCCGGAAGCGGCCTCTTTCCACAATGGGCCGGATATTGGTATAGAGGTCATATTTTTTTCTAAGTTCCACATTTAGGGACCGGAAGCCTTCCCCAATGGGGGTGGTCATGGGCCCTTTTAAGGCCACTTTATTTTTTTCTAGGCTCTCAAAAAGGGAGTCAGGCAGGTAGGTCCCCGTCTTTTCAAAGTGGGCCTTGCCAGCTTCTTCTAGGTCGAAGTCCACAGGGATTTCCAGTTCATGAAATAAGTGGAGGAGGGCTTGGGCCAATTCTGGACCCACACCGTCTCCAGGAATTAAGGTAACCATTTAGACCTCCAAATCTTTTGAATAGTTTAAGTTGCCGCCGGCATAGAGAATTTTTCGCTCTCTTTCAGACCCGGCAAAGAGGACAGGGAAGGAAGTATTTTTTCCTTGGTTTTGTACTAGGAGTCTGCCGGTTTCCAGGCCTTTCTTGAGGTCTTCAAGGACTAAGACATCGCCTTCTTGGATGGCTTCATAGTCCTTGGGGTTTTCAAAAACCAGGGGAAGGATGCCGGAGTTAATGAGATTGGACCGGTGGATTCGGGCAAAACTTTTGGCCAGGACAGCCTTGACTCCCAGGTAAAGGGGAACCAGAGCGGCATGTTCCCGGGAAGACCCTTGGCCGTAATTTTCCCCAGCTACAATCAAGCCACCTTCATGGGCCTTGGCCCGGTCAAAAAAGTCGTCCACCAAGGTGGTAAAGGCATAATGGGCCAGGTGGGGAATATTGGACCGGTAGGGAAGAAGGCCTGCATGGGAGGGGACAATATCATCTGTCGTCACATTGTCCTTGACCTTTAAGAGGACACTTTTCTCCATGGATTCTTCTAGGGGATGGTTTAAGGGGAAGGGCTTAATATTTGGACCCATGACCAGGTCCTTTCGCCGGTCCTCTAAATTTTCCAGAGGGAAGACAAAATAGTCATCCACGTGGGTATAGGAAGTGGCCTCTTGGACTTCTGTCTTGGGAGGGAGGGTGAGGTAGCCAGTCAGGGCAGAAGCGGCTGCAGTTTCCGGACTCACCAGGTAGACAGAGGCATCCTTGGTTCCAGACCGGCCCTTGAAGTTCCGGTTAAAGGTCCGCAGGGAAATACCGCCAGACTTAGGCGCTTGGCCCATGCCGATACAGGGACCACAGGCAGATTCCAAAATTCGGGCTCCGGCCCCAATCATGGAGGCCAGGTTTCCGTTTTCTGCCAATTCCTTTAAAATGTTGGCAGATCCGGGGCTGATGACCAGGGACACGTCCTTGTGGACTTTTTTTCCGTCTAAAATTTGGGCCACCTTGGCCATGTCTCTTAGGGAGGAATTCGTACAGGATCCAATAGCCACTTGGTCCACTTTTAGGTCTTGGATGTCCTTGACAGGGACCACAGCATCAGGACTGTGGGGCTTGGCCACCATGGGTTCAATTTCACTTAAGTTTAGGTCCAAACGGGCGTCGTAAGTGGCATCGGAATCCGGTCCCAGGGGACGGTAGTCTTCTTCCCGGTGGTGGGCCTTTAAAAATTCCCAGGTCCGTTCATCTGAGGGGAAGATGGAGGTGGTGGCGCCCAGTTCCGCTCCCATATTACAAATCGTGGCTCGGTCAGTGACAGACAGGGATTTCACGCCTTCTCCGGTATATTCCATAATATAGCCAACGCCTCCCTTGACGGAAAGTTTTTGTAAAACCGTTAAGATCACATCTTTTGCATTACAATTTTCTGGAAGCTGGCCACTTAGGTGGATTTCATAGACCTTGGGGAGGGTGAAAAAGTAAAAGCCCTTGGCCATGGCAATGGCAACATCCAGGCCGCCGGCTCCAATGGCCAGGGCCCCCAGGCCGCCATCTGTGGGGGTGTGGGAGTCAGACCCAATAAGGCTCAGGCCAGGCTTGCCAAAGCGTTCCAGGTGGACTTGGTGGCAGATGCCTCCGCCGGGCTTGGAAAAGACCAGGCCATATTTTTCAGCTGCAGACTGGATAAAGGCATGGTCGTCGGCATTTTCGAAACTTGCCTGGAGCATATTGTGGTCAATATAGGCCACAGAAAGGTCCGTAGCAACTTCTTTGACATCCAGGGCCTCCAACTGGAGATAGACCATTGTTCCTGTAGAATCTTGGGTTAGGGTTTGGTTAATAGAAATACAAACCTCACTTCCTGGAACCATGTCTCCAGAAAGAAGGTGGTCTTTAATAATTTTATAGCTTAAAGAATAGGCCATGGTAGACTCCTTTCAAAATAGATAATAGCTTTATTTTACTTGAACTCAGGGGATTTTTCAATGGAGGAATCAAGGAAGAAAGAGTGTTTTAATAAATTAAAGGAGAAAATAGGTAAATTCAGGGCTTTCCAAAATAAAAAAAGATAGGGACCTAGAGGAAGGCCCCTAGGTCCCTAGATTTCATGATTTAATTTTCAGTAATTTTCTTCATTAAGTTGCCAAGAGTGGAGTCCATAAAGAGCCGGTCCTTCTTGGTGTTTAAAAAATCTTCCACATCTTTTTTTGGTGTAAAGGCTTCTCCCTTGATTTCTGCCGACATTTGGTCCACAATTTGCCGGGTGAGGACGGAAAAGTCGGTCATTTTACTAGTTAGGTTGACAGCGGCATTCTTGTCATCGGCTAAAAAGGCAGCCTTGGAATCTTCAATCATGCTGGGAAGGGCGGACGTAAGTTTACAGAAAAGATCGTGGGTTTCCTTAAACTTTCCAGGAGGAGTTAAGGCTTCCAAAGACTTGGCTGTGGAAACAAGTTGCGATCCGGTTTCGCTTAATTTTCGAGCCACTTCCATTTTACTGTACTTGGAAAAGTCTCTAAAGGAGAGGTTCCGGAAGTCCTTTAATTGGGCTACAAGCTGTTGCTGTCCCTTGTCAAAGGCTAGGACATAGGCTTTTTCTTCAGGACTTAACTTAGAGAGGTCCACCCCTTGAGTAAAGGAATAGACATCCTTGGGGTCTTCGGTAGTCATTTTACTGGTAATGAGGACAATTTTTTCCTTTTGGTTCCAGTCTACATCGGCTCCTAAATTTTCTGCCACAAAACGAATGGGAACAAGAGTCCGGTTATTTTTTGCATAGGGAGCCACATCCATGGTTTTCTTTTGGCCGTTGACTTCCAGGTCCTTCTTGTCAATCCAGAGGCGGATGGTGTCCTTGTCCTTGGAAATATCGACCCGTTGGTCTTTTTGGACCCAGTTAACTTCATATTTAAGTTCTTCAGAAACAAAGCGAAGGGGGACAAAAGTCCTTTCTTGCTTAACTTCTGGAGGGACATCGGTTTTTAATTCCTTGCCGTTAACATGGATTTTAATATTCATGGCGGCCAGGACAGGTTGGGTGAGAAGAGTCATGGCCAGGGCCAGGCTCAGGATGGTTTTCTTTTTCATAGAATACATTTCCTTTCTTTTACTTAAGCTTAATCGGTATCTTTAGATGAAGACTTTCTGTTCGAAGAGGACTCACTTGTTTTCTTAGATTCTGTGTCTTCAGCATCATTACTAGATTTTTTTCTAGTTTTACTAGAGGAGGTCCTGTCTTCTGACCCACTGGAGGATTTTCCTTCATCTAGAGAAGTTTTTTTCGAGGAGGTCTTATCCTCTTTTTGGACAGAATCCTTAGACTTAGAAGATCTCTTTTCTTCGTCTTCCTGGGTCTTAATGGTTTGGGTTCTTTTGGTCTTCGTCGTATCCGATTTATTGTAGGTTCTTTCCACATAGTCTAGGATGGTGTCATTTTTTGTGGCCACTTCCACTACAGCATCCAGGGCTGTGGGCACAATATTGCCATCTTCGTCATCCTTGTAAAAAATGAGGTACTCCTTGTTGGTGGATAAATTTTTCGGTTGGGGAAATTCAATATTGGATAGAGACCCCTTGTAATTATCCAGGATGGTGAGCTCTGTTTGGCCATCTCCCAGTTGAGTGAGCTTCACCCGGCTAATATAGTCGGAGGCCACCATTAGCTTTCTCATTCCCGACCGGGTTGTATAGTCCCCGAGACTTTTTTCAGGGGATGTTTTTATAGAGTTTTGGGTTTTACTTTCCAGTTCTTGGCTTTGCTTGGGCTTTTGAGAGGTTTCTCCCTGGACCTTGGAATCCTTGGTGTCCTTATTTCCACAGGCAGTTGTAATCAAGGCTAAGGATAGACCGGTAATAATAAAGGCTTTTTTCATCTTGCTCCTCCATGATTTTTTCAACTCTTTTCCTCATTATATCACAGGCCATCTGAAAATGAAAAGAGAAGGGAGGCTCTTCTTAAAGAAGAAAATCAACGAGGTCGGGACAAACTGTGGTATAATAAAAGTAACTAATTAGGATAGAAATGAAAAAATAGGAATAAAAGGAGATTCTATACATTGAGGAAATTATTCGGTACTGACGGGATTCGTGGAATCGCCGGAGACGTTTTAACTGGAGAATTGGCTTTTTCTGTAGCCAAGGCAGCAGGACAAGTCCTGGGAGAAAGGGGAGGTCGAGTCCTTATTGGGACGGACACCCGGGGATCTGCCCAAATGCTGGAAACAGCCCTGGCCTCAGGCTTTATGACCATGGGTATGGATGTGACTCTTGTGGGCGTCATTCCGACACCAGGGGTGGCCTATCTCACAAGAAAACACCAATATACCTGTGGCGTGGTTATTTCAGCCAGCCACAATCCTTATGAATACAATGGGATTAAATTTTTCTCCAAGGAAGGCTATAAGCTTCCTGATGAAGTGGAAGAAGAAATGGAAGCCTATATTTTAGGAGAAAAAGAAGTAGACCCTGTGGAAGATTTTGGCCATTATGACCACAACCCAGACCTGGTCAAGGAATACACCCACTACCTCCAATCTCTTTGCCCCCACCATTTAGAGGGAATGAAAATTGCCCTAGACTGTGGCAATGGCGCTCTGTCGAAAATTGCTCCCTATGTCTTCACCTCTCTAGGGGCCAATGTTTTTGCCCTCAACACCAACCCAGATGGGAAAAATATTAATGCCGACTGTGGGTCCACCAACCCAACAATTATCCAAAACCTGGTCCTGTCCACAGGAGCCCAAGTGGGTTTTTCCTTTGACGGAGATGCAGACCGGATTATTGCCGTGGATGAAAAGGGCCGCCAGGTAGATGGGGACCACATCCTGGCTATTTGTGCCAGCTACTTAAAGGAAAAGAACCAGCTGCCCGGCGGCGTGGTCGCCACCATTATGTCCAACCTGGGTCTTCGGAAGTACCTGGAATCCATTGGAGTGGACTTTGTGGAAAGTAAGGTGGGAGACCGGTATGTCCTGGAAGAAATGTTGAAAAATAACTATGTCCTAGGGGGCGAGCAATCAGGCCATATTATCTTTACAGACTACAATACGACAGGAGATGGTTTGGCTACTGGCATTCACCTAGTGGAAGTCCTCTTGGAAACTGGAAGGACTCTATCCAGCCTAAGTGACCAAATGGTCACCTACCCTCAAGTCTTACAAAATGCCCAAGTGGCTGAAGACAAAAAGAGAACCTACCAAGAAAATGAAATTATTATGAAGGCCATTGAAGCCATTAATAAAAAATACCAAGGAAATGGCCGGGTGGTCATCCGTCCTTCTGGAACAGAACCCCTGGTCCGGGTCATGTTAGAAGGAACCGATGTTGTGGAAATGGAAGAAGACGTCCGTGTCCTGGTACGGGTGATTGAAGAGCAAATAGGGGGGAACCTATGAAATATCAAATTATTGGGGACTCAGGCCTAGACTTAAATGAGACCTTGAAGGCGGAAATGAACCTAAAAACCATCCCCTTCACGATTTACGTGGAAAATGAGGAACTGGTAGACAATGATCCCAGCAAGTTAGAAGAAGGAAGAAACCGCATCTATGCTTCTCGGGAAGCAGTCCGGTCCGGCTGTCCTTCCCCCTATACCTATGAAGAAGCCTATGAAGAGGTCTTTTCCCAGGGCCAGGCTGAAGGAATTTTTGTCGTAACCCTATCCAGTAAACTTTCAGGATCCTTTAATTCAGCCAATCTAGCGGCCAAGAGCTACAAGGAGGCCCATCCGGAGGCGAAAATCCATGTTTTTGACTCCCTTTCAGCTTCTGCAGGAGAAACCAATGTGGCCTACTACCTCTATAAGCTGGAAAACCAGGGCCTGGACTTTGATGAAATCGTAGAAAAGGGAGAAAATTATGTCCATGCTATGCGGACCTTTTTTATCCTGGAAAGGATGGATATCCTTATCCGCAATGGGCGGATTAAAAAAACTGCCGGCCTTCTTGCCAAAACCCTAAAGATTAAGCCCATTATGATGGGGAAAGAAGGGGAAATCAGCCTCTATGAAATGAGCCGGGGCTTTAAAAAATCCCTGGTAAAACTAGCTGAAGGGATTGGAAATGAAGTTGAAGAAACCAAGGGGCGGATTTTATTTATTTCCCACACCCGGGGCTTGGAAAAGGCCCAGTTCTTTAAGAAAAAAGTAGAAGAACTCTATGATTTTGACGAAATCCATATTGTGGAAAGTTCCCTTTTAGCCTCCACTTATGCAGATGACGGGGGAATTGTGGTTGCTTTTTAAGAGAGTCTATCTAGGGATAGACTTTTTTATGGAAAAATAGCCGCAGTAGACTAGTAAATATCTAGAAAAAGTTGATTTTATAGTCGGTTTATTGTATGATAAAGACAAATTAAAAATCATTTCTTAAATATAGGAGGAAACCATGGCAAAAGAAAAATTTGAAAGAACGAAACCACACGTTAACATTGGAACCATCGGTCACGTTGACCACGGAAAAACCACATTAACCGCTGCAATTACCCTTGTTTTAAACAAGCGCTTTGGGTCTGGTGAATTTGTAGACTACGCAAACATTGACAAGGCACCAGAAGAAAGAGAACGTGGAATCACCATTTCTACCTCTCACGTAGAATACGAAACAGAAAACCGTCACTATGCCCACGTAGACTGCCCAGGCCATGCCGACTATGTTAAAAACATGATTACAGGAGCCGCACAAATGGACGGAGCCATCCTTGTAGTATCCGCAGCCGACGGCCCCATGCCCCAAACCCGTGAACACATCCTACTTTCCCGTCAAGTAGGTGTCCCAAAAATTGTAGTCTTCCTAAACAAAGAAGACCAAGTGGACGACCCAGAACTGATCGAACTTGTGGAAATGGAAGTTCGTGACCTCTTAAACGAATACGAATTTGACGGAGACGAAACACCAATCGTTGTTGGATCCGCCCTAAAAGCCCTAGAAGATCCAGACGGAGAATGGGGAGATAAAATCGTAAAACTTATGGAAGAAGTAGACGCCTACATTCCAGCCCCCGTACGTGACACAGACCACCCCTTCCTAATGCCCGTAGAAGACATCTTCTCCATTACAGGCCGGGGAACCGTAGCCACAGGCCGGGTAGAACGCGGCGTTGTAAAAGTAAACGACAACGTAGAAATCGTCGGCTTAACCGAAGAAAAGAGAACCGTCGTCGTCACAGGCGTAGAAATGTTCAAGAAAATGCTTGACGAAGCCCAAGCCGGAGACAACATCGGCGTACTATTACGTGGAGTCCAAAGAAATGAAATCGAACGTGGCCAAGTACTAGCCCAACCCGGAACCATCCAACCCCACACAAAATTTGAAGCCGAAGTATACGTCCTAACCAAAGAAGAAGGCGGACGTCATACCCCCTTCTTTAACGGCTATAGACCCCAATTCTACTTCAGAACCACAGACGTAACAGGAGACATCCAACTAGCCGAAGGCGTAGAAATGGTTATGCCAGGAGATAACGCAACCTTTACCGTAACCCTAATCACCCCTATCGCTATGGACGAAGGACTTCGCTTCGCCATTCGTGAAGGTGGCCGGACAGTAGGTGCTGGCGTTGTATCCAAGCTTTTAAGCTAAGTTTAAAAAGAACATGGAGGTGGCTTGCCAAGGGCAGGTCACCTTTTTTAATGGAAAAAAGGCCTTTAAAGAGGAGGGCATATGGAAAAACAAGAAAAAATATACAAGACAAGCCGGATTATCTTTCTAGGCTTTATCGTCCTGGACTTGGTTTTTTATTTGATGACCAGGAGGGGGAGGACCTTCAGCTCCTATCTCTGGGGAATTCTGTTATTGGGAACCGTCTTTTCCGGGGAGGTCTTCCTAAAGTCTCGGCCGATTATGAACTTTTTAAATCCTCAAAACCAGGACCCTGTCCGCCAAGAAATCTTCCAGGAAGGGGCCACATTTTTCCCAGAAAATGGAAGAGTTTTGGAAGTGGCCTGGGACCGGTCTCTCTGGAGTGAAGAACTATTAAAAGAAGAAAGTCCCCAGGACCTAAGCCTTCTTTGCCTTTCAAAAGAACCAGATTTGGAGGACACAGACCTTGAAAGCTTCAGTCCCGAAGAAGTTCCTAGGGGGACCTGGGACTTTGTTTTTTGCAACAACCTCTATGGCCAGGTCTATGGAACTGAAAATCCCCTAAAGGACCTCACTTCCTACCTGAAGCCGGGAGGAGAGCTTGTCCTTTTGGATACCGAGCCTTCCTGGCCCTGGAGGGGAAGGCCGGCGAGGGAAAAATTGGAAGATTTAGGCCTCCTTCTCCTATCAAAAAAGTCCTTAAAATCCCTAAGAATTAAAAAGACCAGGGGCCGGCGGGCCATTTTGAAAGATGGTTACCGGGCCCTTTACAGGAAAAAATAAAAAAATCGTGAACCTTTTACCCGTTGGCGACCATATATAGGTGAAGGGGGAAAAAATGAAGCTAACCAGGGAAATGATTGAAAATTTAGGGCCGAGCCTCTACCGCTTTTGCCTATCCCTGACCAGGAAAAAGGAGGAGGCAGAGGACCTCTACCAGGAGACCTTTCTGACTTTTTTAAACTACAAGAAACCCCTGGAGGAGGAGACGGCCAAAAGTCTTTTATTTAAAATGGCCCAGAGGCAGTGGATGGACAAGAAAAGAAAGTGGGCCAGGAGGCAGCGGATTGCTCCGGAAGTTTCTGGTGACCAGATCCTGGACCTCCTTGTAGACTCTGCCCAGGGGCCGGAAGGCCGGCTGGAAGAGAAGGAAGGTCGGCGGGCCCTGAATAGGGAAATCCTGGCCTTAGATGAGGATTTACGGTCTGTCCTCCTCCTTTATTACTTAGGAGAGATTAAAATTAGGGAGATTGGAGACCTCTTGGGAATTCCCGAGGGAACGGTAAAGTCCAGGCTCTACCAGGCCAAGAAGAAGTTAAAAGAGAGGTTAGACGATGAAGGAAAATAAAAGAGATTTTTTGGAAGACCTTTTATGGGAGGACTTCCAGTATGGGGTGGACGTTCCACCTGCCCTGAATGAAAAAATTATCCAGGCGGCCTCTCGTGGGGAAGTCTTGGAAGAGAAAAACGGGGAAGCCATGGAAGAGAAAAAAAGGATTTTAATCCTCCTGGTCCTGTCCAGCATCAGCTGGATTTTAAGCCTTGCCTTCTTGTCCAAAGTTTTTCTTGCCTATTTTGGGCCCATGAGCCTAAGTCTCCTTGTCTATTTCTTGCTCTATAGCCTAGGGGGCCTCGTTGTCCTAGGCCTCGTTGTCCTTGATGAAAGGAGGAAAAATCTATGCGTAATAACCTAATTGCTTTTATGCCCATAATACTCTTATTTTTAGCCACTATTTTTTTTGGGATTTGGGTCTACAGAGACGCCAAGGCCCATGGAGAAAATGGTCTTCTCTGGTTATGTGTCGTCATCCTAGTCCCCAATGGCCTGGGGGTGGTCCTCTACCTTCTTCTAGTAAAGAGGGACCAAAAGAAACTTTGCCCCAAGTGCGGGACCCACAATCCTATGGGCAACAAGCATTGCGGATCTTGTGGGGAAGACCTGGATTCTGTGAGATTGGAAAGTGATCAGGGGAGCAAGATTTGGATTCCTGCCTTGGTCCTTTTAATCCTGGGCATCCTATGGTTTATTGGGATTGTGGTTACTACCTGGCCCCAATAGTCTCATTCTTTAGAAGAGTTTAGCTTGGATCAAAACCCATCTTTAAAAATGGTTTACGATTGAAAGGAGAAAATAAATGTCGGTAAGAACAGTAATGCCCATGATGCCTACAATTATGATGGTGGCCATGGGGCTCATCTTGATTTCCAGTATTCTAATGGCTATCTGGGTCTACAAGGATGCCAAGGCCCATGGGGAAAATGGCCTCCTCTGGCTTGTCATTGTTATTGTGGTCCCCAATGCCCTGGGTCTTGTCCTCTACCTCCTCCTAGTCAAGAGGGAGGAAAAGAAGATTTGCCCCACTTGTGGAAGTTATAACCCCCTAAATTCCAGCCACTGCGGCCAATGTGGAGGGTCTCTGGACCAGGCCCAAAGGGTGGAAGCGCCAGGAAATAAATTATGGGTTGTAGCCCTTGTTTTCCTAGCTTTGGCCATTGTCCTTATTGTAGGGTCTCTTGCTTTTATGGCTCAGCAAGATGGGGCCTATGGGCTGGTTTCCCAAATAAATAGTTTAGTTTAAAAGATTCCCGGGTTTCCGGGAATTTTTTCTTTCTGGAAGTTCTTTCCTGGAAAGAACAACATCTAAGGATTTCCATGCTATAATATATAGAAGAAAAGGGGGAAAAGAATGGATAGAGATTTAATTGTTGCCCTGGACTTTCCTAGTGGAGACCAGGCGCTTGACTTTTTAGACCACTTTACAGACCCCATCTTTGTCAAGGTGGGCATGGAACTTTTTTATAAGGAAGGACCACGGATTGTTGAGGAAATAAAAAAAAGAGGTCACAAGGTCTTCTTGGACTTAAAATTTCACGACATTCCCAACACCGTCCTGGGAGCCCTTAGGTCTACCCTGGATTTGGATGTGGATATGGTCAACCTCCATATTCCTGCCGGAGCCAAGGCCATCAGGGCCTGTAAGGACTTGCTGGAAGAAGAAGGAAAAGACACCCTCCTTTTGGGAGTCACCATCCTCACCAGCATGGAAGAAGAGGATTTAAAAGATTTACAAATCCAAGGGTCCTTAAAAGACGTCGTCAAGGCCTATGGAGGCTTAGGGCTAAGGGCTGGCTTAGGTGGCCTGGTTTGCTCGGCCCAGGAAGTGGAAGATTTAAAGAAGGACCTGGGAGATTTTGTAGCGGTAACTCCAGGCATCCGGCCAAGTCAATATGGGGCCGATGACCAAAAACGGGTTATGACTCCTAAAGATGCCAGAAGGGCCGGCAGTGATTACATTGTTGTGGGCCGTCCTATCCGGCAGGCGGCAGACCCTGTGGCTAGCTACAAGGCCATGCGAGAAGAATTTTTAAGGGAGGATTTATGAAGCAAGTAGCAGACTGTTTATTGGATATTGGGGCAGTAACCCTGTCTCCCAAGGATCCCTATACCTGGGCTTCTGGAATTAAGGCCCCCATTTATTGTGACAACCGCCTTTTAATGAGCCATCCCCAGGAATGGGAAATTGTCATTGAATCCTTAATTTCTCTTATTCATGACAAGTACCCTCAAGTGGACTATATTATGGGAACGGCCACAGCAGGGATTCCCCATGGAGCCTTAATTGCCTACCGGCTCAAGCTCCCCATGGGTTTTGTCCGGGGCAAGGCCAAGGACCATGGCAAGGGAAAGCGAATTGAAGGAGAAATTGTCAAGGGAGCCAATTGCCTGGTTATTGAAGACTTATTTTCCACAGGAGGGTCTTCCATTGAAGCGGCCAAGGCTTGTGTGGAGGAAGGTTTTAATGTCCTGGGCATCCTCTCTATTTTTACCTACGACCTAAAAAAAGGTGGAGAAAACTTTGCCAAGTCCGGCTTTGACCACCAGTCTGCCACCAACCTAGAGGAACTTTTAGGAGTGGCCATTGAAAGAAAGGACATTACAGAAGAAGAAGGAAGGGAAATTTTTGCCTGGAAAGACCAGCTGGAATAAGACCGGAAGATAAGGACGGAGGAAATCTTGACCACGATATTTATCAGCCTCATTTTACTTTTAGCACTAGTGGCCATTCGGATATCCAACAAGTCTGGCCTGCCTGAGCTCCTCCTCTTCCTGGGCCTGGGAATCTTTTTTTCCGCCAAGGGAATGGAGTTTAAGGACTACGCCCTGGCAGACCAAATGGCCAGTCTCTCCCTTATGGTGATTATGTTCTACGGGGGTTTTGGAACCAACTGGTCCATGGGAAAAAGTGTCGCCCAGGAAAGTATCATCCTGTCTTCCCTGGGGGTCTTTTTTACAGCCCTCCTGACTGGAGCCTTTTGCCATTTTGTTTTAAAGATGGATTTTCTTGAATCCATGCTTTTAGGGTCCGTCGTAGGGTCCACAGACTATGCCTCGGTGTCCAATATTTTGGTGTCAAAAAATTTAAACTTAAAATATAATACCGCCTCTCTTTTGGAGATAGAATCTGGCTCCAATGACCCCACGGCCTATACCATGACCATGGTTTTTTTAGCCCTCTTGGCAGGGACGGAACTTTTTGTCCCCCTCCTGATTTTTAAGCAGGTGGTCTTTGGCTTAGGCCTAGGTTTTTTAATGGCCTGGATTTTCTTTAAGGTCATCGCCATCTTTCATTTTGAAGAGGATGGACTTTTTTCTGTCTTTATTGCGGCTCTTATGTTTGGAACCTACGGCCTGTCCAACTACCTAGGAGGCAATGGTTATTTGTCTATTTATGTTCTGGGCATTCTCATGGGAGACCAGGAATATGTAGGCAAGAGAGACCTGGTCTTTTTCTATGACGGAGTGTCCAGCCTGGTCCAAATCGCCCTCTTCTTTTTATTGGGCCTTATGTCCAAGCCGGCCCTCATTGTCAAGGCCCTGCCCCTGGGCCTGGCCATTATGGTTTTTATGCTTCTAGTGGCAAGACCCCTGACCGTTTTTGGTCTAATGGCTCCCTTTAAATTAAAGGAAAATCAAAAGGCCCTGATTTCTTTTGCCGGCATCCGGGGAGCCGCTGCCATTGCCTTTGCTATTATGGCCATTAATTCCAAGGTACCCTTGGATATGGACCTCTTCCATATTATCTTTGCCATCTGTCTCTTCTCAGCCTTAATCCAAGGGTCCCTCATGCCTCTTGTGACCAAGAAACTTCAGATGTTTGACCCCAACGATACCGTCTTAAAAACCTTTAACTACTACCAGGACAAGTCCCGCCTGGGCTTTGTCCAAACGAGGATTCTGGACCAGAGTCCCTGGGTAGGGCAAAAAATTAAAGACGTAAAAATGGTCTTTAATTTTATTATTGCAAAAATTGAGCGGAATGGAGAGACCATCATTCCCCGGGGAGAAACCAAGCTAAAGGCCGGAGACCTAGTAGTCCTAGGAGGAGAAACCCACTTTGATAAGTCCGGGCAAAATCTTTTGGAAATTACCCTATCTCCCCACCACCACTGGGTAGGCAAGAAAATCCAAGATCTCCACTTGGATAAGAATGAATTAATTATTATGCTCCAGGCAGAAGATGGGGAGATTATTGTCCCTTCAGGAGAGATTCTTTTAAAAGCCGGAGACCGACTTGTCCTCATCCAGACCCATGACATAAAAAAGGCTCGGGACCGAGGAAAAAGTGCCTAGAAAATAAATCCATGAAAAAAGGACCCCTCGGGGTCCTTCATTTTATTTACAGTTTTTTTCTAAATAATCTAAAATATCTTGGGATTCATACATGGGCTCTTCTCCTACAAAGAGGCAGGGGACTTGTTTTTTGCCGCCCTTTTCCAAGAGGTAGTCCTTCATGGCGGGGTCCTTGTCAATATTAATGACTTCTACGCCAGTAATGGAATTTTCTTCCATAAATTTTTTCACTCGTTCACAAAAAGGACAGTAGGTTGTTGTAAATAATCTTAAATTTTCCATAGGTATCTCCTTTCTTTTCCTTGCCTTACTCATACCCTAAGAAAAGGGAACTTAATCAAGAAACCGCCTAGGTAAATTCTAAGATATGGCTAAGGGCCCCTATTTTCTAAAAAAGTGTGATAAAGTGAAGGCAGAAGAGGAGGTAGGTTTTTTGGATTTATTTCAAACCATTGGCCGGGGTATGGAAAAGGCCTTTGATCGGGTCAAAGATACATCTCAAAGAGCAAAGTATAGCGCCAAAATGTATTCCAACCGGTCCAAGTTAAAGATTCAGAAAATGGAAGTTGAAGAACAAATCAATAGACTTTACCAGGATCTGGGCCAGGCCTACTATGATTATGTAGAGGTCAAGACAGAAGAAAACCAGGAAAAAATCCGGGAGGTTATGGTAAAAATTGATGAGCAGAAGGAAATTTTGAAGGCCATTGAAAATCAAATTCGCCTCCACAAGTTTAAGGAAGAAGCCGAAGAGGTGGAAAAAAGGTGTCCCTACTGTAATGAGCCCATTGAGGACAAGGACCAGTACTGCAGCCACTGTGGCCAAAGTATTGAAGAAACCAAGGTCTTTGAGCGTGGCATCTTTGTAGATAATGTAGAGATTTTGACAAAAATGTGCCCCAATTGTGGCAACCAGTTAAGCGTCCACGCCAAGTACTGCAACCGGTGTGGTCTCAATATGGAAAAATATTAAGCTCCCTTGGGGCTTTTTTCCATTTTAGGGGAGAATTTATAGAGTCTCTCTTTCTTCTATGTTATAATATCTAGAGATTGGAGGCAGCGGCATGGAAAAAAAGATGGCCCAAATTGGAGGGCAAAATATCGCCTACTACAGGGGAGGCCAGGGAGACAAGACCTGTGTCATCCTCCATGGCTGGGGGACCAATATTGAGACCATGATGGGAGTTTACAAGGTCCTAGAAAAAAACTTCCAGGTCTATCTTTATGATGCTCCTGGTTTCGGCCAAAGTGAAGATCCCAAGGAAGTTTGGGGAACGGGAGACTATGCCCAATTTTTATATGCATTTTGCCAGCATTTTTCCATTTCCAAGGCCCACTTTATCGGCCATTCCTTTGGAGGGAAAACTCTAAGTCTTTTTGCCGGTGACCACCCGGACCTGGTGGACAAACTGGTTCTTATTGATGCCTCAGGCATCCTTCCAAAGAGGGGATTTTCCTACTATGCCCGGGTCTATTCTTTTAAGGCCATGAAAAAACTCTATCTTCTGACCCACCCTTCCAAGGACCGGGAAGAGGGACTTCGGAAATTTTATGCTCGTTTTGGGTCCGACGACTACCAAAATTCCCAGGGGACCATGCGGAAGGTCTTTGTCAAGGTGGTCAATGAATCCACTAGAGATGAGCTTGCTAAGATTCAAGCGCCCACCCTCCTGGTCTGGGGGGAAGAAGATGATGCCACCCCCCTTTGGATGGGGAAAATTTTTGAAGAAGAAATTCCAGATGCCGGCCTTGTGGTCTTAAAAGGCGGTCACTATGCCTATGCAGAGGACTATGGAACTTTTTCTGCCGTCTTAAAGTCTTTTTTGCTCCCCTAGAGAGGGAGTCGTTATAAAGGAGGATATATGAAAATTGATGCTGTAATTGGCCTGGCCTATGCCGCCTACTATGGGGGCCTGGCCTATGGATGCTATCAGGTGATCAAGGCCAATGCAAAAGATCCTATTCATATGATGCAGTTGGAAGGTTACAAGCCCAAGGACTACCTGGCCTGGTTAAAGGACCACAAGGAATTTCACTTTAGCTTGAAAAATAAGTCCAGCCAGTCCAAGACACCCCTGGTCTGGACAGACCGGGCCCTGAGACTCTTTACCACCCATTGCAGGCTCAATGCCGGTCTGGTTATATTCTTTCTAGGCCTGTCCATGCTTTTCTATGATTCCACACCCTGGCTGGTGGCCTATGCCTTGATTTTAGGCGCCCTGGCCCACCTCCAATTTTATGTGGTGGCCTTGTCAGCAAAAATCAACTGGCAACGGGAAGTGAACATTAACCAAGGCTACTATGATACAGCCAAAGAAAAAATTCGCGAGGGACAAGAAAAGGGACAACTTAAGGTTGTAGGGATTACCGGGTCTTTCGGTAAGACTTCTACGAAATTTATGGCCTCCACTATTTTAGAAGAAGCCTTTAAGGTTCAAGCAACTCCCTCCTCCTTTAACACCCCCATGGGCCTGTCCAAGGTCATTAACAACGACTTGACAGAGGACAAGGAAGTTTTTGTGGCAGAACTGGGGGCCAAGGAGCCGGGAGAAATTAAAGAGGTGGCGGACCTGGTCCAACCAAGCTTTGGAGTCATTACAGCCATTGGCCCCACCCATATGCACCTTTTTAAGACCCTGGAAAATATTCAAAAGACCAAGTATGAATTAATAGATGCCCTGCCGGAAGATGGTCTGGCCATCTTTAATGTGGACAATTCTTATGTCCGAGAATTGGCTGACAGGGAAAAGAGAAAGACCATCCGCTATGGGATGGACTTGAACTACAAGCCCGATGTCTATGCCGATGAAATTGAAGTCACGGACAAGGGGTCTCGCTTTAGGCTCCACTTGCCTGGGGAAAAAGGAGTGGCCTGCACCACTGTCCTCCTAGGCAAGCACAATATTTCCAACCTTCTGGCAGCTGCCTCCATTGCCTACGCCCTAGGTATGAAGGGGAAGGCCATTGCCCAGGGAATTGGGAAAGTAGAACCTGTGGAACACCGGCTGCAACTGATTAAGGGGCCTACAGGAGTCAATGTCATTGACGACGCCTTTAATTCCAATCCTGTGGGAGCCAGGGCCGCCCTGGACGTTTTGGAATCTTTTAAAAATGCCAGTAAGATTATTATCACCCCAGGCATGGTGGAATTAGGAGACATAGAAGAGGAAGAAAATGAAAAATTGGGCCGGGAAGTTGCCAAGGTTGTGGACTACTGCATCTTGGTAGGAGAAAAACGGACCCAGCCCATCCAAAGGGGTCTAAAGGCCGAGGGATTTCCGGAAGACCGGCTCTTTATTGCCCCCAGTCTTGATGAAGCCACCAAGATTTCTGCCCACTTAACCAAGGCAGGGGATGTGGTTTTAATTGAAAATGACCTGCCGGATTCCTATAATGAAATATAGCCCAAAGCCTTGGGTTTTCAATACTTTCAAGCCTGGACAAGAGGGGGCCGGGCTTGGAAGTATTTTTTATGGGAAGACTGAAGGGCCGAAGCTCCCTTAGAGAAAAGTAAAGGTCTTCTTAAAATTTTTAAAACTTTAGTGAAAAGGCCGAAGTCCCGGGCCAGGTATGATAAAATAAAGAGAGATAGAATGAACATATAGGAGGATCTATGAAAACCATCGGTGTATTGTTTGGCGGAAAAAGTGTAGAACATGAAGTAAGTGTCATTACAGGAATCCAAGTTATGGAAAACTTGGACCCAGAGTATAGTGTTGTGCCTATCTATGTAAAAAAAGATGGGACCTGGCTAGGAGGGGCCTCCCTAAAAGACTTTAAAACTTATAAGGAAGAGGACTTTTCCCAAACCCTTCCGGTCTATATGAAGCCGGGAGAACCCAAGCTCTATATGATGAGGATTGGGAAAAAGGGGGTTTTGAAAAAACCTGTCCTAGATGAACGCTTTGTTGAACTGGACTGTGTTATTAATGCCCTCCATGGGACCAATGGAGAAGACGGGGCCATGCAGGGCCTTTTAGAAGCCTGGGGAGTCCCCTATACAGGGACAGGAGTCCTAGGGTCTGCCCTGGGCATGGACAAGGTCTTAATGAAGGAACATTTTGACCATTTTGGTATCCGGCAAGTTCCCTCCACCTGGTTTTTGGACCGGGAATGGAAGGAAAACAGGAAACCTGTCTTAGGGAAAATTAAAGACCTCGGCTATCCTGTTATGGTTAAGCCTGCCTCTCTAGGGTCCAGCATTGGCATTAGCCGGGTGGACAGGGAAGAAGACCTGGAAGAGGCTGTAGACCTGGCCCTATCCTATGACCACAAGGTCTTAGTGGAAGTGGCCATTGAAAATCCAAGGGAACTGAATATTTCTGTACTAGGCCATGGGGGAAACTATGAATTAAGCCCCATTGAAGAACCGAAAAGTGCAGAGGACCTCTTGACCTTTGATGAAAAATATATTCAAAACAACAAGCAAGGAGATAAGACGGGCCAAAAGAATGCTCGAAATATTGTAGACCCGGGAGAAAAAATTAAGGAAGAAATCCACGACTTTTCCATCAAGGCCATGACGGCCATTGAAGGATCAGGTGTGGTCCGGATTGACTTTTTACTAGACCAAGACAAGGTTTATTTAAATGAAATCAATACCCAACCGGGGTCTATGGCCTTTTACCTCTGGGAAGAAGGGGGCCTTAACTTTAAGGACCTTTTAAACCGGATTCTGGATATGGCCCTGGAAAAAAAGAAAGAGGAAGACGCACGGGTCTATTCCTATGAAAGCAACCTATTTCAAAGGACTGGATTTGGCTCAAAATTATAGGTGATATTGTGATAAAAGATAAGCTCCTGGCCCTGGCCAGTGAAGGGAAGACAGAAAAGGAAATTTTCAAGGACCTCCAAGTAGAAAAGGGTATGAAAAAGAAAGTCCGCAAGCTCCTCAATGCCCTGGAAGATGAGGGAAAACTGGTAAAAATAGAAGACCGCTACCAGGCTGTAGATGGAGAAAACTACATTCTAGGAAGGCTCCAAGGAAATAAAAAGGGCTTTGGCTTTTTGATTCCAGAAGACCCTGACCAGGAAGATGTCTATATTGACAAAAAAGATATTTCCACAGCCCTGGACAAGGACCGGGTCCTGGTCCATATTACAGACCCTAAAAACCGGGCAGGACAAGTGGTGAAAATCTTAGAAAGGGGCCGGACCAAGCTGGTGGGGACCCTCCGCAAGCAAAAAAAGGACAAGTTTGCCTTTGTCGTCCCTGATGAGCACAAATTCCAAAAGGATATTTACATTGGTGGAAAAAACCTAGGCAAGGCAAAAAATGGGGATAAGGTAGTGGTCACTATTACAGACTGGCCCCAAAAGGGCCGGAAGCCTGAGGGCATGGTGGTAGAAGTTCTGGGCCAGGAAAGTGACCCCCAAGTGGAAATTATTTCCATTGCCCGGGAAATGGACCTCCCCATGGATTTTTCCAAGAAAACCAAGGACTATGCCCGGGACCTGCCCCAGGAAGTTTCCGAAGAAGACATCCGGGGCCGGGTGGACTTTCGGGACAAAAATGTCTTTACCATTGACGGAGCGGATTCCAAGGACTTTGACGATGCCATCTCCATTGAAAAGACCAAGAAGGGCTACCGGCTAGGAGTCCATATTGCCGATGTCTCCCACTATGTCCGGGAGGGGACCAGTATAGACAAGGACGCCTACAAGCGGGGAAATTCCGTCTATCTTTTAAGCAAGGTCATTCCCATGCTTCCCGTAGAGCTATCCAACGGCATTTGCTCCTTAAATCCTGGAGTCGACCGCCTCTGCCTATCGGTCATCATGGATGTCGACCGGAAGGGGACGGTTTTTGACCATAAAATTGTAGAGTCCGTCATCCAATCCAAGGCCCGGCTGGTCTATGGAAAGGTGTCTGACTTTTTAGAAAAAGGGAAAAAAGACCCTTCATTTAAAGGCTTAGAAGAAGACTTGACCCTGGTCTATGAACTGGCCAAGATTTTAATGGACAAGCGCCACAGCCGGGGGGCCATTGACTTTGACCTGGCTGAACGGGATATTCAATTAGATGACCAGGAACGAGTCCTGTCCATTTCCCTGGCAGAACGGCGGTCGGCCAATAAATTAATTGAAGAGTGTATGCTCCTCACTAATGAAACGGTGGCAGAACACTTTTACTGGCTGTCTGTTCCCTTTGTCTACCGGATTCATGAGGAACCGGACAAGGAAAAACTCATTTCCCTCAACCAAATTATGCGGCCCTTTGGCCATAGGCTCACCCAAATAGAGGACATCCATCCAGGGAAAATTCAAGATCTTTTAGAATCCATTAAGGGTCATGAAGAATATCCCCTAATTGAAATGTTGATTTTACGGTCCCTCAAAAAAGCCCGGTATAGCCCCATTATGGAAGGTCACTTTGGCTTAGCTTCTAAGTTTTATGCCCATTTCACCTCCCCCATCCGCCGGTATGCAGACCTGCAAATCCACCGGATTATTAAGGAATACCTCCATGGAGTCCTGGCTCCTGGCCGGATTGACCACTATGAGCGGATTTTAGACACAGTGGCCAAGCAAGTGTCAGACACAGAAAAACTGGCCATTGATGCAGAGCGGAAGGTGGAAAATATTAAAATTGCCCGCTATATGGAAGACCATGTAGGGGAAAAATACAAGGGCTACGTTTCCGGCATTACCCGGAATGGGATTTTTGTCCAACTTCCCAACACTGTGGAAGGCTATATTGGCTATGAAACCATGGAAGGCTACTATGTCTTTGATGAAAACCGCTATGTAGCCCGGTCTAAGGAAGGCCATGAATTCCACCTGGGAATGGAAGTGAGCATAGAAGTGGAAAGTGTACAGAGAGAACTGGGCCATATAAATTTTGTATTGGAAGGTGATGGTCTTGGCAAAAAAGAAAGCCAGCAATGATTTAGCCAACAACCGGAAGGCAAGACACGATTATTTTATTGAAGATTCTATGGAAGTGGGCCTGGTCCTGGTAGGAACAGAGGTCAAGTCCATCCGCCAGGGAGCTGTTTCCCTGAAGGACGCCTATGCCTCCCTCCAAGGGGGAGAAGTCTTTGTGGAAAATATGCATGTGGCCCCCTATACCGAGGGGAATCGCTTTAATGTAGACCCCCTCCGGAAGAGGAAGCTCCTCCTCCATAAAAAGGAAATCCAAAAGCTGAAAAAAGCCCTGGACCAAAAGGGCTACACCCTGGTTCCCCTGAAACTCTATTTAGTCCGGGGACGGGTGAAAATGGAGCTGGGCCTGGCTCGAGGGAAAAAACTTTATGATAAACGGGAAAGCCTAAAGGAAAAAGCAGTTAAAAAGAAATTGAGAGAAGTTGTGAAATACTAGGAAAAAACTTTGTTTGTAGGAATGGACCTGGGAAAAAGGAAAAGTTTTAAAATCTATTGACATGACTTGTTTTCAATGTTAAAATAATTAATTTATTGACGGAAACCCCTTTTTATGCTATACTTTTATAGTAAGATCATTGTATAGAAGGGTGGTATTCTACAGTGAATCAGATGGAACAAATTCGTAAGGAATTAAGTAGACACATTGGTAAGAGAGTCATCTTAAAGGCAGATAAGGGCCGGAAAAAAATTGTCACAAGGAGAGGCCGCTTATCCGAAGTCTATCCCAGCTTGTTTGTCATTGACATTGAGCATGAGGTAAGCGAAGGAAAAAGAACTGTCTCCTACACCTATTCAGACGTTCTTACGTCGACAGTCCAATTGACAATTATTGATGATGATGTGGACTTAGAAAATAGAAAAATTTCTTAATAGTGAAAGTGGAAGTTCTTCAGGCGAAGAACTTTTTCTTTTACCTGAAATCTTTCCTCCTTGGGTATTTTAGGAGGAAAAGCCTATACTCTTGTTTTTTCTTATGGTATAATGGAGTTTAGTTTTCTGGAGGACATATGGACGAAATCAGCCTAGTGACAAGAGGAAAAATCAACCGAAAACTCCATATCACAGGGAGGAGAGAAGACGGCTACCACTTGATTGACAGCCTCTTTCAACCTCTGGCCCTAGGAGATGGCCTGGTTTTAAAAAAAGCCAAGAACCACACGACTTTTAGGACCAATGAAAAAAGTCTTTCCTGGAACCAAGGCAACCTCTGTAAAAGGGCCCTGGACCTCTTGGAAGAAAAAACGGGAGAAAAATTTTACTTAGATATTATTTTAGATAAAAAAATCCCTCTAGGAGCTGGCCTAGCTGGAGGAACAGCCAATGGAGCGGGAATTTTAAAGGGGGTCAACGGCCTCTATGATTTAAAAATTCCCCTGGAAACCTTAAAGGAATGGGCCCTGGCTTTGGGAGCGGACTTTCCCTATTGCCTGGAAGACCGGCCCCTAAGAGCCCAGGGGATTGGAGAGCTATTGACCCCTGTAGAGGGCCTTATAGACACCCCCATCCTTCTTTTGAATCCAGGTTTTCAGGTGGATTCTAAGAGGGCCTACAGTTGGTATGATGCCCTGGGCGGAGAGGGGCGAAACCACCTGGAAAGAGGGGTATCCAAAAACCATCCGGAAATACAAAAGATGATGGAAGACTTAAAAACCTATGGAGCCTATGAAGTGTCCATGACAGGGTCCGGTCCCACAGTCTATGGCCTCTTTCATGAGGACAAGGCCAGGGACAGGGCAGCAAAAGATTTAAAGACCAGCTGGCCCCTGGTGGTGAAGACGAGAAGCGGAAATTAGGAGGAATTATGGAAGCAATTGGTGTTTTTGATTCAGGTGTTGGAGGACTCACCGTTTTAAAAGAATTAAGAGAAATCCTTCCCCATGAACACTATATTTATTTTGCAGATACCAAAAACCTTCCCTATGGACCCAAGCCCAATCGGCAAATCCAGGACCTGGCCCAGAAAGCCGTCGACCACTTTTTAGACTTAGGGATCAAGGGTCTGGTCATTGCCTGTAATACAGCTACAGGAGCCGCCCTCCACCTCTTAGAAGACCAGCTGGACATTCCCATTATTGGTGTGATTGAACCGGGAGCCAAGGTCGCCATGTCCATGAGTCGGGAGAAGACCTTCTGCCTCTTGGCCACCCAGGCCACGGTAAAACGAGGCCTCTATAAAAGATATCTTATGGACCTGGACAAGGACGCCAAAGTCTTGACCCAGGCCTGCCCCCACCTGGTAACCGCTGTGGAAGACGGCTTTGGAGACCACTACATCGGCCGGACCATGGCCTATGAATACCTGGACCAAGTGGAAGGAGACTATGACACCCTGATTTTAGGCTGCACCCATTTTCCCCTAGCCATGGAAGGTTTTAAGGACTACTTCCGGGACAAGGGAAGGGACGTCACCATTGTAGACCCGGCCAAGGCATGCGCCCTGGAAGCCAAGGCAAAAATTCCAGGAAACGTCTCTGGCCCCTTGAAGATAGACTACTACTGCTCTGGAGACCGCCTCCGCTTTAAGGAAGTGGCCGACAAACTTTTAAATGAAGATATTCGGGTCCGGCCCTGGAAATAATCTGAAAAAAGTCTTGACAAGAGTCGGTCCCTTCATTATACTATATATGTTATGTAAACCGCAGACAGTAGGTCACCATAAATCCTACCGAGGTGAGACTTGAACTTTTATCGATTGATATAGATTCTATTATCTCATTGTGTCTGCGATGAGATTTTTTTATTTTAGGGAAGAAACTAGGGAGGTGAAGCCTTGAAAGAGGAAGTACTTCAATCAAAAGTAGCTCTTGTTGATGAAATTAAGAGCAAAATTGAAAATTCCCATTCCATTGTTCTTGTAAACTACCGTGGTTTAAATGTGGAAGAAGTTACTGAATTACGGTCTAAGTACAGAGAAGCAGGTGTGGACTACAAGGTATACAAAAATACCATGATGCGCCGGGCTTTTGAAGAACTAGGCCATGAAGATATCAGTGAATTCTTAAAAGGGCCTTCAGCTGTCGCCTTTGGTATGGAAGATCCCGTCAGCCCAGCAAAGATTACAGTAGACTTTGCCAAGGAACACGATGCCTTAGAAATAAAGGCCGGTGTTGTAGACGGAAAATTAATGGATACCAAAGCCATTGAAGAGCTTGCAAAACTACCAAGTCAAGAAGAACTTATTGCCAAATT
This sequence comes from Clostridiales bacterium SIT11, assembly GCA_001299455.1. Taxonomy (GTDB): domain Bacteria; phylum Bacillota; class Clostridia; order Tissierellales; family Peptoniphilaceae; genus Urinicoccus. The sequence continues at coordinate 1,353,001 of CYUK01000003.1, forward strand.
CCTTGGCGGCTTAAACAGCCCACTTCAAGGATTTGTCAATGTCTTAAATGGAACATTAAAGGGATTTGTTGTGGCATTAAATGCTATTGCTGAAAAGAAAAAAGAAGAGGAAACTGCTTAATTAGGCAGGCATAGGAGGTATAAAATGAGCGAAAAAGTCGAAGCACTTATTGAAGAAATTAAAGGATTAACAGTTCTTGAACTTGCTGAAGCTGTAAAGGCTATGGAAGAAGAATTTGGCGTATCTGCAGCAGCCCCAGTTGCTGTAGCAGGAGCTGCTGCACCAGCCGCTGGTGGAGACGGAGCTGCTGCCGCTGAAAAGAGCGACTACGATGTAGTAATCACTGAACCAGGACAAGAAAAAGTTAAGGTTATCAAAGTTGTAAAAGACATTACTGGCCTTGGCTTAAAAGATGCAAAAGCCCTAGTTGACGGTGCTCCAAAAGCTGTTAAAGAAGGAGTTCCAGAAGCAGAAGCCAACGAAATCAAGACAAAACTTGAAGAAGTTGGAGCGACTGTTGAATTAAAGTAAAATAAAAATCTCATGAAAAGCACCGGGTTTATGGGTTGTATCCATAAAACTGGATACAATATTTAATGAATCCGCTGCATATGGATGCTAACCTATACTTTATAGGTGGCATCCATTTTTTTGATTGAATTCTTTTGTTATTGGAATAATGGATATAGGCATCTATCGGTTTCTAAAAAGGAAGAAGCCAACTAAGCAGAAAATTTCGCTCCTTTGTAGCCAGGAAAATAGATTTCAACTGTAAAAACTTAAGAATCTCGTTCATTTCTCCTATTTTATGCGTAAAAGCTCTGTATTTGGATATCTATATGATTAGAGTAGTTATTGCAAATGAGATATTCTGAAAGGAGGAGGTCTATTGAAGAGATGGCGAAAATGGATTAACGTTATTTTTGCTATTGCGACTTTACTTGCTATTTTTTGTTCCTATTTCTTAGTGTTTAATTATGGGAAAATTACAGCAACATTAGCTGGATATTTACAGCAAGAATGGTTCTTCTACTTTTTAACTGTAGTAGCAGTTTTAGGAGCTCTATTGGCCTTGTATCTTTTAATTCAAGCCATAGTTCTTCCTGTCACCAACAACTATGTTATTGACAAAGACAATTCTGGCGAAATGCTCATTACATCGAAAGCCATGGAAAACAATGTGCTGACTACGGTGAATAAGTATCCAGGAATCAAAGATTCAAGTGCAGCTGTAAAAGTTAAAAATGGGAAAAATTCCCACAATATCGATGCTAAGGTTATTTGTGGAGTGTACGAAGGAGAAAATCTAAATTCCCTTGGGAATGTCATGAGAGAGGATGTAGCAAAGCATCTAGAAACTTTTACTGGATATCCGGTAAACAAAGTAGACCTCAAATTCTACGACATTAAAAAAGATTCTAATAAGAGAGTGGTGTAGGAGGATCATATGAAGAATAATTATGGAAATTTTCCGGATTATCAAAATAATTATGAGACCTCACAAGAAGAAGCCAATAATGAGAAAATAGTCGTCATTGAAAAGGGAAAAGAAAAGGAAGTTTCAGTTCTTAAGAGAAGACTGAAAGATTCTGTGAAATTCCATTGGAATGAACTCAAATACACCTTACTAGGACTGATTATTGCCATCCTATTTTTAACTATTGGTTTTTTCAGAACACTTTTAATTATACTCTTTTATCTTATTGGCAACATTTATGGCAAGTATAAAGATGGTGATCCGAAAACTTTATTTTTGTTAGAAAAATTCTTTAGTAAGTATTAAATGAAAAGGAGAGATTATTATGGCAAACGAAGCTAAATACAATGAACTTGCAGGCGTAAACAAGAAAGAACAAGAACAAAAAGAAAAACAAGAAGAAAAACGTGAAAGAGAACAAAAAAGAGAAGATTTTGTAGATAATCTTCAAGAAAATTTCAAAGAAGATAAAAGACCCGCTCATGAATCCAAACTTACTTTTGAAGATTCTGTTATTGAAAAAATCGCAGCCATTGCTTGCCACGAAGTAGAAGGTGTTCTAGACATGAAGGGTGGCTTTTTCTCCGGAATTTCTGAACAATTTGGTGGATATTCTTTAACAAAAGGAATTTCAGCAGACGTAGGAGAAAAGGAAGCTGCCATTGATGCCTCTATTATCTTAGAATATGGGCACTCTGCGCCAAAGGTATTTCAAGAATTAAAGAGAAATATATCTCAATCTGTGGGGCAAATGACTGGACTTAAGGTTGTTGAAGTCAATGTACGGGTAGACGATGTCATGACTCGAAAAGAATTTGAACTAAAAAATAGAAATGAAAAAAGGGATACACCAAACTATGACCAAGGACCTTCCTTGAGATAGTTCCTATAAAAATAAGATAAAATGTTTAGAAGCTCAGGCAACTGGGCTTCTTTTTTATAGAGAAAAGTTTGTAAAAATAGCCAGTAAAATTAAGTAATTTCTTAGTAAAAGCTCTTATTTACCCTTTGGTTTTTGTAAAAATCCAGATAAAAAAGACTGGCATAGAATAAGTTTAAACCTATTCTATGTCAGTCCATAGGTTACAGTTTCTAGCAAGGAATTAGTTAGGAAGAACTAACCATTCAGGGCTAGCCCCCTTCTTGTGAACGAGGACATAGTGGCCACCATTCCAGAGCTGATCAATTTTTTCTGTAGAATAATAATCCTTGAAGTATCTATAAAATTCTCCGTAATCAGCAAACTTATAGTAGTTGCTTTGACCATAATAAGGGTCGAACCGGTTATTGTAGAGCCAATTAATGGTGTCTCTATCGTAGCCTAGGTCACTGTAATACTTGTAAAAGCTAGAATAATCCCGGTAGATCCAAGGAGACCGGGTTTCCCAGGATTTTCGGTAGCTATCCCATTGGTCCAGAATCCAAGCCTTGGAATAGCCCCGGTCCCTGTAGTACCTGTAAAAATCTTCATAGGACACCGGTCCCCTTGTCCAATCCAGGGGATAACGACCTTCCTTGTAGCGGAAGTCAGGGTCATTCCACATCTTTAAAATTTCCCGGTCACTATAGTTGAACTTTTTAAAGTACCAGTAAAAATCATTGTAATTTTTCCAGTACCATTCCTTGGGAAGGTCTTTCTTGCCATTTTCCAGGGCCCAAAGACGGTTCACTTCATCTAAGGAATAGCCCTTGGTTAAAAGACGGTCCTTAAAGAGGTTGTATTCGCTTACTTCTACCTTGATCTTGTCTCGATTTTCCACCTTTGGCAGACTTGGTTTTTCTACAGGCTTTTGATTGATGGTCCCCTGTTTTGCAGCATAAATTTGAGGGAGACTTAATTTTTCATAGGACCTGTAGAGGAGGACGCAAAATTCTCCCCGAGTCAAGCCTTCCTTAGGGGCAAAGGCTCCAGAGGGAAGGCCCTTCATAAGTCCTAGCTTGGTTAAGGCCCCGACTTGGCCCTTGTTTAAAATACTGTCCCTGTCTGTATAGGTGGAAAGAGCTTCTGGACTGGCTGGCAGTTGGTAAACTTCCCCTAAAATCCGAGCGGCTTCGTCCCGGGTAATTTTTGCTTCTGGATAGAGCTTGCCTGGACGGTTTTTTAAATAGCCTTGGGAAAGGCCTCGGGCCACTTCATCATAGTACCACTTTTGGGGAGACACATCGGAAAATTCCACAGTGGCCTTATTTTTAATTCCTGCAAATTGGTTGATGACCCGATAAAATTCCACTTGGGTCATTTTTTCTTGGGGGTTAAAGCGGCCAAGTTCATTTCCTTGGACATACTTTTGGTCAGCTGCCCATAGGATTTCCTTCTTGGCCCAGTGGTTTTGGACATCTGGGAAAGCTGCAGCAAGGCTGGAGACACTTAAAGTCAGGACCAGGGCCACAGCTAAAAAACTAGTTGAGAAAAAATTTTTCCTCTTCATTTTATAGACCTCCTAAATAAGTACAAATGTTTTCCTGCTTCTTTTATTATATATACCTCAAAATCCTCTGTTTAATCAGATATTCCTAAAGTTCAGGAAGAATACTCTTGTAAAGAGGATGATTTGATAAAAAATAAGAAAAGTTAGAGCCTTAGCCAAGTATAAAAGATGATGCAAAGGAGGTAGTAAAAATAGTATTAAAAAAAGTAGGACCAGATGCAGTAAACCAGTAGAATACAGACATCCCAAGCTAGATGAAAAAAGATACGAGAAAAAATGGTTTTTATATTGACATTAATGCTTTATTATAATATAATTGCATAAATTGAACATTCTTTATCTGACACTTAAATCTATACTAGTTATAGATACATTAATACATTAATATAGAAGAATGAACTAGAAGACATCTGAACTGGTGATGAAATTTAGGAGTGAGACACATGAAGAAAAAAATCAAAAGAAACTGTCTGTTGTTAGCCGTCCTCTTATTAGCTCAAGTACTTTTAGAACCCTTGGCCATTTTTGCCAATAATTATGGGCAAAATCCGGGAATTTTTTCTGGGGGGGGGGGCAGACCCTTCAAGAGGATCTTTTTACTCGAGATAAGACAATTGATGCCAGTCGAGCCTGTTATGATTTAGACCTTAAAGAATACCAGGCAAATGGTCATGGCAATTTAGCCCTTCAAATAGCTTGGAGGATTCAAAAAGGACAAACACCTGGTAAAGTTTTTTCTATTGCACTTCCAGCAGGTCTTACTCTCACTACGTCCAGTGCCCAAATAGGGACAATTGTTCAAAACCAAATAAATATTTTAGATGTCTATTATAACCAAAATCATATAGAATTTTACTTAAGAGAAGAAGGGGCCCTGGCAGCTCAAAAAGGAGAGCTTTATGGATCCCATCTTTTGTTGCCTATTTATGGAAAAGAAAGCCTAGTCAACCAAAGCTTGAGCTTTGAAGTGCAAGAAGCAAACCAAGAATATTATATAGACGACTTCATAGATTCTATAAGCCAAGAAGACCTGTTCAGCTATAGGGATTCCATTGTAAGACCTGAACAAGAGCAAATAAAGCAAGAAGACCAAATAGAGCAGGAAGAAAAAAACCAGGAAGACCTTAATCAAACCATAGAAATCACAGAACCGGATCCTAAAGAAGACCAAAAAGAACTCTACATAGAATCCAGCTCACCCAAAGAAGTCACCAAGGATACCAAGGAAAAAAATAAAGAAAATATCTTTACTACAGTAAGAGATTTTTTAACAAAGAACTCTGAAAAAGAAATAATTGAAGAACCAAGTCAAGAATTACAAGCCATCAGCTTGCTAGAAGATTCAAAAACAAATGTCCAAGAAAATCCTTCAAAGCTAGAAGAAAAGGAAACGAAAACCTTAGTCACTCCAGAAGAAAATCCCCTTGTCTTAGAGGAAGACCCAGTGGCCATTTCTGGAAAAGATCCTGGAAGTGCAGAAGAAAATCCCTTCATCCAAGAAGGAGGCAAGAAAGAAGAAGTAGAAAAGATCAGTCCTGACCTGCCTACAATAGAAGAAAAACCACTAGAAGAGGATCCTTGGCTGAACCTAGAACCAGCCCAAGACCAGACTCCCCTGGCCCAAGAAGAGGCAAGACTTGTAGAAGCGCCAGGAATTGATATTTTATTAAAGGCAAAGATTGATGGCGAAGACCTTACCTATCTAAGACCTAGATTTAACCTCTATAAGTCTGTAAAAATAATGGATGCCTTTGGAAATATCAGTGAAGAAGAAAAACTGATCGGCCACTACAGGGCAGATGAACTAGCAAGCCTTGTTTTTCCAAATGTAAAAGATGGAAACTACCGACTCGTTAAAGAAGGAGAAGACCTTCTTGGTGTTGAATTCACAGTAGAAAATAGACAGTTGATTTATAAGGGCCAGCTGATTCCTAATAACATTTTAGACTTGTCCCAAGAAAAAGCCCAAGATTTAAAGAATACAGACCAGCTTTCCAAGATTGAAATTCGCCTAACAGATAAAGACGGAAAAGCCATTGATTCAAGAGGGGCCATCTATCGAGTTCTAAAAATAGAAGAAGATGGAGAAAAAATCATCCAAGATTTAAACTGGGACCTAGCCCAAGTTTATAAGGAAGCACCAAAAGTTGTAGAAGACGAAAAAGATTTGACCCTTAGCTACTTAGAACAATTTTTGGCTCAAAAACTAGGATCAGAAGATGAGAAGGAACTTCCCCTTGGCCAAGTCCAAAGTCTATCCCTTCCTGAGGGGGAATACATTTTACGAGAAATCCAAGCGCCAAAAGGTTATGAACCCACAGGAGGCTCCTTTAAGGTCCTTGTAGAAAAAGGACTTCCAAAACTAGAAACCAAGGCTCAAGAGGAAGATACATTAAATTCTCAAGAAAAGCCCATAGAAATCCAGGAAGAAAAACCTGAAGAAAATAGGGAAGTAGCCCTGGCAAGTATTAAAGCAAGCTTAGAAAAATACTTGGAAGAAGCAGAAATGGGTCAAGAAAGTTGGACTGAAAATAAAGAAATGACGGCCCAAAGTCTAGACTTAAAGGAAGAAGCTCCTAAAACGATTGAAGAACCAGAAAGCTTGCATGTAAAGGCCATGAGTGCGGGTCCTGAAGAAAAAATCAGGGCAGAAGTGGTCCAAGAAGGCTCTCCAGAAAGACCGACAAAAATTAATGTGGCCTATCTAGCAGATGGAGAAGGCGGAGACAAAGCGACCCTTAAAATCCAAACAGTAAATAAAGCAGGTTCTCCCCTTTACTACGGAGGTGCCTCCGCACAAGAAATTGGAAATTTACGGGATAAAAACCTGAACCATGACGCCACTTATGCTGTCTACAAATATAATGAAGAAAGTAAGACCTATAAACCCTTACCCTTATACGATCGGCCTTTAAAAGAAGGAGAAACTGTACCTGCAGAAAAAGTAAACTGGAAACATGGACACCTAGGAGAGGTAACCCTAGATGGCCTTGACCAGGGGAAATATCTGGTCAAAGAAGTAAAATCTGTTTTCCAATACGCCTTTAAAAATTTGGCCATGACCTTTGATGTTCAAGCAGGGAAAGTGACAAATTTACAAGAAGTTCAAGTGCAAAAGGCAGACTATGAAAATGATCGTCAAAATAGGGTAAAACTGACCTATAACCAAAAGATGAAGAAGGACAGTGAACGGGTCATTACACCAGGAGAAATTACCCCAGCCTCTACGGGAAATGTTCAAATCAATGAAGACCAAAGTGTAAAAGCCATATACCACAAGGGGAACCTCCGGGTCAAAAAGGTAGACAAAGATGGAAACCCAATCCCAGGCGTTGCCCTGGAACTTCACGGACATGATGCCAACCGGAACCTGCGGATTTATCGGGTGATTACAAATGAAGAAGGGATTGCAGAATTTAAAGACCTGAACGTTCCCTCCTACCATTTATTAAAAGAAGTGGAAACACCTGGTGACTATGCCCTTCCCAACCACCAATGGATGATTTATTTTGGCGAAGGAACTTGGATTGAGTTTGATAAAAACAACAAACCCAAAACAGAGCATATTCCTCTACAAATTTCAGACAACCAAGTCTATGCAACCCAAGTAGAATTAAAACCGGTTATTAAACTAAATCCCCAAGAAACACGTCAAGTCATTGAAAATGATAAGTATAGGCCCTTAATTGATGGGGTCACCGGAGCCTCCATTGCACCGAAAAACTGGTTCCAATTTACAGGCATTAATAATCCCACAGGTGCTCCAGCTGAAGGAACTAGCGAGGCAGAAAAATACTGGGCCGGAAATTGGAATAAAGATGCTTACTTCACAGACGGCCAATATAAACAAGACTTTTTCAATTCTAGGGATAAGCGGTTTTTAGAAAAAAGACAAACTCTAGGTCGGGTAGAAGGTAGTGAATTTTACACAATGACCATCAACAATAACCCTAGAGCCAAGGTCGTAATCAATAAAAAAGCTTCTGATACGGGAAATATTTTACCTGGAGCTACCTTTAGCCTTTACAAGGCCGATGAAAATGGAAATCTCCTCCTAGAAAATGGGCAACCTGTCTATATGAAAAAGGGTTTAAATCCTTGGACTGAAGTGTCTGGCCTCGATGGGAAAGCTGTCTTTGATAATATTCCAGAAGGAAACTACGTTATTAAAGAAACCAAGGCCCCTGGAGGTTACCAAGGAAGCCAGGAAGAATATAAGATTCGTGTAGATGGAGAAGGAAATATCACCCTCTTAGGGAAAACAGCAGGAATTGAAGATGTTCCTGGTGTGTCTACCACAAAAGCCAACGGATTTCTCATTAATAATACGACAACCATAGGAGCGAATAGTAGGATTGTCGATGTGAATCCAGCAACGGGAGAATTCACCCAAATTTTCTATGTGTTTGCCTCAGATGCAAATAAAAAGTTCACACCTCTCTCTCCTTATAATATTACTATGGAAGTCCTTCCGTATATTCATTCCACTAGTACAGAGGTAGGAGCACAATATAAGGGGCAAGAAAATAGCTCCGCACAGACTTTTACATCCTTTGAAAGCTACAAGGTCTTAGATGCCGGAGCCTATGACCCCAAAACCAACCCCAATCCCGACTTATCTGATACCAGTAAGTTTCAAAAGATTGGAAGTCAAAGTGGAATTGATGATAAAAATCCAACATTCACATTTGATGAAAATTTCAATAGCTTAAAGGGAGCTATCCTAAAAATAAAAGGGAAATATGATCCAAAAAGTGAGAAACCAATCCTAAATATGGGGAATATGTATAGTGACACCTATGGTGGACAACGGTACATTTATAGTGGGGCCAAGGTGACGGAAAAAGAAGATGAAACAACAAGTGAAAATCGAGTATTAGACTTTACTGTAACCAATACCCGGTATCCTGAAACTTCTCTGGATAAAAAGGGAACGGTCAATTTGCGGAAGGTAAAGTCTGGAACAGATGACCTTCTAGGAGGAGCCAAGTTTGCCCTCTATGTCGGAAAGTATGATGAAATTGGCCCCAGACCGGAAGCTTTTGTTACAGGAGAAACAAGTTCCACAGGTCTACCAGGCGTGGAAGTTGGGGGAAAACCAGGGAACTTACAATTTAAGGATATTCCACCAGGAACCTACACCTTAAAAGAAACAGCAGCCCCAGATGGTTATGAAAAGACCCTACATTCTTGGACTGTTCGAGTCTTCCCCTCGGGAGTCACTTTAATAAATTTGAATCCCACCTTTGACGAAGACCCAACCCTAGAAGAACCTGTCAATGTAAATGACAAGGTCCACCTTGATAGAGACTCGTTTTCATTTGGTGTCGATCTGACTACTAGAGATGCAGATTCTAGAAAATCCAAGGATATCCTTTATCCCAACCAGTCTGAATTTTACAAGATGGACTTTAAATTAAAGCTTGACAATGGAATAAAAAAAGGAAACTACTTTACTATTCAATTAGATAAAAACTTGTCCTTGGAAGGGACCATGAAAGAAACAAACCTACCAGATATTGAATATGGAGGGTACGTTCTAGCGACTGGTCAAAAGGATATGGAAAAAAATACAATCACCTATACCTTTACAGAAGTTGTAAACAGTCTCAGCAACATTTCTGTGGATTTTCATATCTCGATCTCTCCCAATCGGTATACCGTCTTAAACAGTGGAACAAAAGAGTATGAAGTGACAGTAGCCAAGGATTCAATTCAAACGAATTCAGGCATATTCATTGATTACAATCCCTTTGTAAATAGTGGAGGATATTTTTTCTGGTATGATGATGCGTATAGTCCATCTTATTATGCTCGAAATGCGGCATCAGGCTTTATCCAAAGGATTGATAATGAAAAGGGAAATATTGAAATGACCTTTTATTTACGATCCCTCCTTCAAGAAAATGGACAGAATAAATATTTACAAGTACAAGATAGGGATAGCACTGGTGACGATTATAATCTTATTCCACCGATTACAAACTTTAAATATGAATTGTATAAGGTCAATGAGAAGGTGACGGTAGACAAAGATGGATTTTCTCCCCTAATGCCTAAGTCCTATGGGGTCAAATTTAGTGATACGTCCAAGTATACCCTCTTAAGTCAAGGAAACTTGCCCAGTGATGGAAGAGTATCCATTCCTAGAGAAAACTGGAATGACGATGTTATTTTAAGGGTCATTGCCCCCTATAAAGTTGAAGAAGAAACGGCAAAGTTAACCGTCTTTTCCTATTATTTAAATCCATATGGACAATGGCAGACTGTTGGAGTAAAATCTGGGACTGTGACTAAGCCAAGTCAAATCTTTACCCAAGCCAACCTGACCCAAGGGGAAGCCCTGGCCTTTAATAAGGAAAAAGGGGATATGGATATTCAAGTCTATAAAAAGAATGAAGAGAAAAAGATCATTCAAGTGGGGAGCATGGAAATGAAATTGAGTGTTGCAGAGGATGCTTCAGGGACAGTTCCTGTGCCAGCGGATCAAAATTCCTTTACACTCAACTTAGGCGGTACAAACCTCTTGACCATCAAGCTACCCCAGGGTTTAAATGGAGAATATATTTTATCGGAAACAAAGGCTCCTGTAGGTTATCTTGTCAATGGCTTAAGATATCGAATCAAGATAGATGCGAAAGCACGGAAAGTTTATCTACTGGAAGTCAAGGATGCCAGTGGACAGCCTGTAGACTATAAGTTCTTCAAAGGCGCTACAGAGGAATCTGTATCTAGAGAAAACCCAGCCATCCTTTATAGTGAAATTACCAGTGCAGACGGAAAGATTGTTGTAGACAAAGACCGTATTGCCTTGGATATTATTGACCCGTCTGGAGCTTATCCTATGACCGGCGGAATGGGAACTAGAATCTTTTATGGACTAGGCGCTTTAGTCATGGTCCTTTCAGTAGCTTTTCTCTATCGGAGAAAAAGGCTAGATATGTATGGAAGGGAGGGCTAAGAATGACTGGTAAGTCCATCTTATACAAGGGTGTCATCTATGTGAAGATTGAATAATTTTCGCATAGAGAAGGAAGTGGACCGGATGAGGTTCTAAAAAGAAATTTTATATTTAGAATGGAGGAAAAAAGATGAAAAAGATGAAAAAATTAATGTCTAGCCTATTGGCACTTGTCATGCTAGTCAGTGTTTTTTTCCCTGCTGGAGTTCTAGCAAGTCAAACACAGACAGAGGATGAAGTTGAAGTTGTTGTTCATAAGATTTTAATGAGCAAAGCAGATTTAGATGCTCATGATAAAACCAAAACCTATAAACCAGCGGATGGAATTGCAAACATTACAGACTTCTTTGGAGCCAGTGCCAAGGAAATTGATGGCGTTTATTTTGTAGCGCTCAAAGAAGGCGAAGCCTTTGATGAAACAAAGATTACAGACTGGGCTGACAGAGAAGCTGCTGGAACAGCAGGCTTAACAAAAGATGGTGGCAAATTAACCTTAAAGTTAAAAAGCCCTGGAAAGTATAAAATTTACGAAGTCAAGTCTAAGTCTACTTACGAGGGACCGGATGGAAAGCTACTTGCAGAATCAAAGGCTGTTCCTGTAGAATTAACTCTTCCCGATCATGCGATGACAGAAACAGGACTTGCGAAGACAATCCACGTCTATCCAAAGAACACAGAAGATGGACCAAGTGTAGACAAGTGGGTTATCAAGGATGGAGAAGACAAAAAAGAAGCTTCCTTTGATAAGGATGAAGAACACACTTGGGCTATTGAAGCACCGATTCCTACCAAATTTGAAGACTATAAAGTATTTAACCTAGTGGATAAGTTAGAAGATTCCTTGACTTATGTACAAGGACAAACTGTATCTGTCAAGGTAAAGGGAAAACAAATCACCTTAACAGAAAACACAGATTATACAATCACAGAACCTACAGGAGATGGAGGAACTTTAACTGTTTCCTTTACTGAAGCTGGAATTCAAAAACTAGCCAAGGAAGCAGCTGTTGGAGATGTTGTCCGGGTTGAATTTAAGTCAACCATTAATGACAAGGCTGTGATGTCTAAAAATATTCCAAATGATGTTACTTTAGAATATGGACACGATCCTGATCATAAGAAAGAAAAGAAACCAGATGAAAACCCAAGAGTGTACACTGGTGGGAAGAAGTTTAAGAAGATTGATTCTAAAGATAAGAAGGCTCTTAGGGACGCCAAATTTGTTGTAAAGAATGACAAGGGAGAATACCTTCTTGAAAAAGAAGGAAAATATTCCTGGGGAACAGTAGCAGATGAAGGTGCAAAGGCTTTATTAGCCAATGCAGATGTAAAGAAAATTACTTCAGGTGAAGATGGAACTTTTGAAATTAAGGGTCTGGAATACGTTCGTCCTGATGGAACGAAGTATTTCTTAAAAGAAGTCCAAGCCCCAGAAGGATATGCCATTAAAAATGAAGAAATAGAATTTACTGTAAATGATACGTCCTACTATGCAGATGCAGAAAAAGTTACGCCAGCAGATCCACAAAATGTGGACAACGCAGTCATTACCATTCCTCAAACAGGGGGCATGGGTACGATTGTTTTTGGTCTTGTAGGGATTGCTGTCATGGCTGGAGCCTTTATTGCCATTCGGAAACGTTCTGTACAAGCCAACTAAGAAAGAGGGTGAACCATGCTAAATTTTAAAGGTAGACTCTTTAGACTGCTTATCCTAAGTATATTTTTTAGCGTGGTTGTTTTCACAAACGTGGAGGCCAAGGACATGGTCATAGACTTCCGGGACCTATCGGAAAAGTTGGAAGATATGGCCCATAGGGATGTAATTGTTTGGAAGGTGTCTGAGGATCTTTTAGGGGATAAGTCCAGGGAAAAGTTAGTCAAAGACTTGGAAGGAAAGTCCATTGCAGCTTTAAATCAAGCCTATCCCTGGAAGGTTTATCAAACAGATAAGAATGCTCTCTTGCACCAGGACTTTTCCAAGGGAACCTATTATGTCCGCCTTCAGCCTGTAGCTGGAAAACCATCGGTTTACCCCTTTGTCTTTGTGGTAGAAAATCAGGGTAAAGGAATTATTTATCCTAAAAAGAAGGAGAACTTGCCTCCGGGAGACCTGGAACTTTTAAAGGTATCTACGGATAATCTTCCTTTAGAAGGGGCGGTTTTTAGGCTTTATCGGTTGGATGGAGATTCATCTCGACCTATAAAAAATGGTACTTCTTATGATTTTGTGACCAATAAGGAAGGGAAGATTTCTCTGACCCAGCTTGCTGCAGGAAGTTATGTCTTTGAAGAAATTAAGGCACCTAAGGGTTTTGAAATCAAAACGGCCAAGACTTATGTCGATGTTCAACTAGGTAAGAGGAGTCTGGTCAAGGTGGTTAATTACAAGAAAGACTATGGGGGCAAGCGGTTTAAAAAGGTAGATTTTCAAACGAAGGAAGGTCTAGAAGGGGCTAGTTTCTTTGTGACAAAGAAAACCAACAAAGGACATGTCCGCTTAAAAGCTCAAGGCAAGGACTTGGTTTTACAGTCTGGTAAGGACGGTTATTTTATCCTAGACAATGTGGCTTATGGAGACTATTATTTATGGGAAGCGAAAGCCCCTCGTGGCTACGAAGGGCTTTCCCAAGCTCTTGTATTTAAGGTAGATCAGGAGTCTTTAAAAAAAGACATGATTATTGAAAATAAAAAGGGCGAAATAAAGTATCCTAAGTTGGATAAAAGGGAAAACCCCGGCAAAACACCAGGGAAAAAACAGGTCAAGATTCCTAAAACGGGAGACATTAGTTTGATTTTAATGACTCTGGCAGGGCTTTTAAGTGCTGTTTGTGGAATAAAACTTGTTAAAGAGAATAAACTTTAAATGACAAAGAAATCTCCTAAGGGCTTGAGACAAGCTTAGGGGATTTCTTTACATATGTATCGTAAAAGAGGAAAGGCATGGCAAATAAGAAAAAACAGGCAACGTGGCCCTTTAAAATCATCTTTGTTCTGGGCTTTTTAATTTTAATTTATCCGCAAATTTCCAGGCTTTATTATAGGGTTCAATCTTCTCAAGAGGTGTCTACTTTTGATCAGGAAAAGACCAAGTTGACAAAGGAAGAAGTGGCTAGAAGGATGGCTCTAGCTAAAGATTTTAATGATTCTTTAGTGAACTCTATTGCTGAAGATCCCTATGCCAAGGAAAAACATAAGGCAGGACGGGCGGAATATGCACGAATGCTGGAAATTCATGAGCAAATTGGACATATTCAAATTCCGTCAATTGATGTAGACCTGCCTATCCGGGCAGGAACAGGCGATGGTGTTTTAGACACATCGGCAGGGCATTTGGAGGGAACCAGTCTGCCTATTGGTGGAAATTCAACCCATACAGTGATTACAGCGCATTCAGGTCTACCCAAGGCGAAGTTGTTTTCGGACTTAAAAAAGGTCAAGCTAGGAGACCGGTTTTATATTCATAACCTGGCAGAAACTTTGGCTTATGAGGTGGACCAAATCTTGGTGGTGGAACCATCGGATTTTAAGAATTTACTGATTGTCCCAGGTCATGACTATGCCACATTGTTAACTTGCACGCCGATTATGATTAACTCTCATCGGCTTTTAGTCCGGGGGCATCGGGTTCCTTATAACAAGACCATAGATGATGACTTTATTTTAAGTAATCAAATGGAATATAGGTATAAGTATATTTTTATAGGAACTTTACTATTTATCCTTCTAATGATTGCTTTAATTTTATACTATAATAAGAAGTCAAAAATGTTACTGGCAGAAATTGAAAAAGAGAAATCTAAGGGAGGCAGCTATGGGCAAGAATAATCTACAAAAAAAGAAAATTTGGCCCTTTGTCCTTTTATTTATCCTTGGTTTTTTAATTATGATTTATCCTATAATTTCTCAATATTATTATAGGATGGAGGCGGACAAGGAGATTGAAAGTTTCCAAGAAGAAAGCAAAAAGTTAAGTGAAAATGAAATTTTGCGTAGAATAAGCTTAGCCCAGGGCTACAATTCAACTTTGGATCCCTCGAAGCTAGCTGATCCCTATACAGATAAAGAAAAGGCTGGAGTCCAAGAGTATGCACGGATGCTGGAAGTGGCAGAAAAGATTGGCTTTGTGGAGATTCCAAAGATGGATACGAATTTACCTATTTATGCCGGGACCAGTGAAGAGGTTTTAAAAAAAGGTGTCGGGCATTTGGAAGGAACGAGTCTACCCATAGGGGGACCGAGTACCCATACGGTTTTAACGGCTCATAGGGGTCTGCCTAAAGCAAAGTTATTTCGTGAATTAGATAAGTTAGAAGTAGGAGATATCTTTTATATTCACAATGTTCAAACGGTTTTGGCCTATGAGGTGGACCAGATTTTAACAGTGGAGCCTTGGAATTTTGAACCGGTTCTAGTGAAAGAAGGGAAAGATTATGCCACTCTTTTAACTTGTACACCTTATATGATTAATTCTCACCGGCTTTTGGTTCGGGGACACCGGATTGATTATGTGCCACCTGTTCGTGAAGAGTCCCGTCCCTTACATTTTCTTAACCTGAACTACAAGGATCTGTTGCCATTTGCCTTAGCTCTAGGAGGGATTGTCTTGCTTTTAATGGTTTACTTTAGGCAGGACTATAGGAAAAAGAAGAGAGCCTTGAAGGTCTTGATGGATTCAGATGAAGAAAGGGGGAGAAAGGAAGATGAAGAAGAATAGGTTGATTTTGGGGTATCTTTTGATTCTTTTTGGGATAGGTCTGCCCTTATTTGCTTTTGGTAAATTATCTGCTCGGATTTTGCTGGACCAATCCAGGTATAGTTCTTATATGGACAAGGGGGATGGCTCTAAGGAAACCATGGATAAAAAAATTGAAGTTTATAATGAGGGCCTGGGGAAGGAGACGGCCATTGTCGATCCTTTTTCCAATGAGGACTATGTTTCAGATTATTCTTTTATGAAAAACAAGGATGCGGTTTTTGCTTATTTGAATATTCCGAAGCTGGACTTGAAAGAGCCCATTTACTTGGATGCGTCAAAGGCTCATTTGGCCAAGGGTGTGGCCCATATAGAGGGGACAGACCTACCGAGTCAAAAGCCGGGAAGGCGGGCGGTAATAGCAGGTCACAGGGGTTATTACGAGGCGATTATGTTTTTGAATCTCCATAAGTTAGACCAGGGGGATTCCTTGTCTATTGATTGGCCGGATCAAAGTTACCACTACCAGGTGGTTGGAAAAGAAGTGATTCGGCCCTGGGAAGTGGACAAGTTAAATCCCGTCCAGGGGGAAAAACTTTTAACGCTTTTAACCTGTAATCCCCTAAGACCTCCTAGGAAGGACCGACTTTTAGTAAACTGTAGGTTAATAGAAGAGGACCCAGCCAAGGAGAAGCCGGGGTCTAACTTGAAAGAGAAGATTCCTGTAGACAGAGATGTAAAAAAAGTAAACAGGGGAATTTTACTGGTGACCTTGGCTTTAGGACTTGCTTTCATTTTCACTGTATTTAAATTTTTAGGAGTGATCTTTAAAAAATAGGGAAAGTTCGTTTTTCAGGTGTTTTCAAAGAGATTTGTTTTCAGGGGCAATAGTATTTTTTTCTATCCTTTGATATAATAAAATTAAGATAAAAACCAAAGGAGGACTCTTTATGGATGATGGTGGGGGGTTTATAGGAAAGCTCCTAGTCGTAGTAGCATTGACAATCCTAAATGGACTATTTGCCGCTGCTGAAATTTCTTTAATTTCTTCCAACAGAGGGAAGATTCAGGGCTTGGCTGAAGAGGGGTCGCCCCGGGCCAAGAAACTTTTACAAATTACAGGGGACCAAAGGCGGTTTATTTCCACAATCCAAGTGGGGATTACCCTGGCCGGTTTTTTTGCCGCCGGAATTACCGCCCAAAGCCTGGCCTATTCTCTGGGCCAAGCCTGGTTAAAAAAAGGCTGGACCTTTGGACCGGCCCTAGCTCTTTTTTTGGTCCTCCTGGCCCTGGCCTTTTTTACTCTCCTCTTTGGAGAGTTGATTCCCAAGCGAATTGCCCTGAGGAATCCGGCAGGAGTGGCCTTGCGTCTGGCCCCGATTATTTCAGTTTTTTATATCTTCTTTAAACCCTTTGTATCCTGCCTTTCTGGCCTTACCACCTTGATTTTAAAGGTGACGGGGAGCTATTCAGAGGGAGTGGAGCAGCAGATTTCTGAAGAAGAATTAAAATCCTATATCCGGGTGGGCCAAGAGCAGGGAGTTATCAATCTTTCCGGGGAAGAAATGATGGTTTCCATTATGGACTTTGACGACAAGACGGCAGAGGAAATCATGACCCCTAGAACGGACCTCTATATGATAGACTACGATGAATTTACAGAGGACACCATTGGGGAAATGCTCCAGACAGGCTTTTCCCGGGCCCCCGTCTACCAAGAGGACACGGACAATATTATTGGCACCGTCTATATTAAGGATATTTTTATCAATTATGCCAAGAATAACTACCAAAAAATCGATATTGACAAGATTTTAAAGGAGCCCTATTTTGTACCGGAAGGGAAAAATATTGACCTCCTCCTTAAGGAGCTCCAGTCTACAAAAAATTATATTGCCATTTTAATTGACGAATATGGCGGTTGTTCCGGCATGGTGACCATTGAAGATATTGTAGAAGAAATTGTAGGGGAAATTGAAGACGAGTACGACTCTGTGGACCAGGGCGTTGAACAAATTAACCCCAACACCTATATCATTGAAGGATCCATGGACCTAGACGATATTAATGACCTCCTCTTTACGGACTTTGAATCAGAAAACCATGAAACCCTGTCCGGACTCACCATTGAACTTTTAGGCTTTATCCCTGAAGAGGAAGACAAGAGGACCCACCAGGTATTTTATAAAAATGAGGCTATTTTCACCGCCCTGGGAGTTAAGGACAAACGGATTGACAAGGTCCAGGTGGAATTATTAGAAGGAAAAAAAGAGTCCAAGGAAGAGGACTAGAGGACACTTGGCAGACTTTTTGCCTGTAAATGAGGTGATTGGATTGGAAAAATTAAAAAACTTAACAAAAAAACAAAAAAGCTTTCTCCTTTTAGGTCTAGGTCTTTTATTGATTTTGACCTTTGTGGTCTCTAGTTCCTTTGCTGAAGAAAAGACCAGCCAAAAGAAGAATGCTCCGGCCCTGGGGCCCCAGGAAGAGCCAGACCAGGCCTCTGGAAGTATTACAAAATTTTCTATTTCTTCAGAAAAAGACTCCCTGGCGCCAGGAGAACAAATGCAGTTTACCGCCTTTATTGAAGGAACCGGAAACTACGACGACACCGTGGTCTGGTCCATCCAGGGAGACCATAATTCTAAGACCGTCATGAGCCCTGATGGAAAGCTAACAGTAGACCTGGAAGAAACAGCCAGCCAGCTGATTATCCGGGGGACTTGTGGAGGCGGAGCCTATGCCTCAGACAAGCCCATAAGTATTGTAAAGCCTAGCCCCAGTCCAGCACCGGCCCCTAGTAAGGCTTCTTCCAGCCATGAAAAAATTGTGGCTCCGGGACCCCTTCCCCAAGATGTGCCAGCTAGTTCAGAAGCACAACCAGGGCAAGAGGGCCAAGTTCCTGGAGGAGACCAAAAGGAAAATCCTCCAGTGAAAAAACCCCAGGCCAATATCCAGGTCACCGTAGAAAATATGGCCCAGGTCAAGGAAAAGCTAAAGGATGTCAAGAAAATTTCCCTACCAGACACGGACCTGGTTTTAAAGGGAGAAAACCTTGAAATCCAAGAAGGAGAAACAGCCCTAGCCTTTATCCAGAGAATCTTAAAAGAAGCCAACCTGGAAGTCCAAGTAGATCCAAAGGTTGAACCTGGCCAAGAAAGAATTCTTGGAATTAACGACCTCAAGGAAAAAGATCTGGGAGATAAGATTGCTTGGCAAGTCTATCTTAATGGCCAGCCCATGAAAGAACCGATTAACCAATACCGACTGAAAGACCAGGACAAGCTGGAAATAGTTTATGGCCTCCCCCGGGAGGAAAAGTAAAAAAGCTTTTGCAATTTAAAAATATTGGGCCTATAATAGGCTTAAGTGAATATGGAACCCAATTGTGTTCTTACAAATGTAAGCGAAGATGGAACTTGGTGCAAATCCAAGACGGACCCGCCGCTGTAAATGGAGAGTCTTTCCTAAAAGTCACTGTGAAATTCATGGGAAGACAGGATAGACGAAGATTCATGAGTCAGAAGACATGCACAAGAGGGGCTTTTTATGACGAGGTAAAATGAAAGAGCAAAAAAAGATGCAGAAACGGGCATTAGCATAGGCTAATGTCCGTTTTTTATTGGAATGACAAGCTTGGAGTCAAGCTTTTTCGGAAAAGAAGGATGAAAAGTCTCCTTTTCCTGGAGCGGGTAGCCTAGATTCCAAAATCATGGCTTAGAGAAAGGAAAGGAAAGAATATGAGAAAAAAGATTTTGACCTTGGGCTTGGTGCTAGCTATCCTCTTGGGCCAAGCCTCCTCCAGCCTGTCCATGGCCAGGCAAGGAAGGCCAGAAAACCAAGACCAAAAGGCCAGGATGGCTGCAATTTTAGAAGAAACAGAAGAAGTATTTTTAAGAGGAAAGGCCCAATATACAAATGAAGACATCTTGACCCTGGTTCAAAGAGGTTTTGCTAGACCCTGCCTAAAAGATAAGGCCTATGATGATACAAAATATTCCTTGACCCTTAATGTGACCTTTGCTAGAAATGTCCTGACAGCCCTGTCCCTAGGAGAAGACCCAAACCAACTCTTTGGAAAAGAAAACCTACATATTTTAGAAAAAGAAGGGTTAAAGGGAGCCTATACAGAAGGCCAAATCTTTACTGTAGCCCGGGCCTTGATTTTGGCAGGGAAAAAAGACCAGGTCGATTTCCTTCTATTAAAGAAAAAAATAAAGAGCCTGGATAAAATGACAGAAGAAAAGTGCCTGGGATTTTTAACCCTGGCCCTCTATAATCCCCAAGACCCGGACCGGGAAGCCTATAAAAAAGAAATACAGGAAAATATGAAGGACACAGGCGTCCTTGGCAACCTAGACACCACAGCCAGGGCCATTCAAGCCCTCTATGCCATGAGGGAAGATCCCTATCAGCTGAAAAATTCCCAGGGGAAAAGTTTGGTAGATGGCCTGGAAAGCCTATACAGAGGCGGCGGACACTTTGCCTCCCGAGAAAACCTGCCCTGGGGCCAGGAAAAATCCTCCCCTTACTACGCCCTAGGAGACTTAGTCGCCGGTTCATCAGCCTATCTTGACCTTTTAGAGAAACAAGGCCATAGAAAGACCCAAACTTCTGAAAGAATTGCCAGGACCCCGGCCAAGGTCAGCCTGTCTTTTCCTAAAAGTCAGGAGAAAATCCCCTTAAAACCAGGAGACCGGCAAAAAATTCCTGCCAAGGTCTACAATAGTCAAGGAGAAAGGCTGGCCTATGAAAAAGTGACCTATACCTCCTCCAATCCAAAAGTATTGAAGTACCTATACTTAGATACCTTCCAAGCCCGATCGGTCAAAGAAAACACCTGGGTTACTGTAAGGGCAAAGTCTGAGAAGAATCCTAAAATACTAGGAAGCCTTAGAGTTTGCGTAGCAGGAGAAAAATAAAGAACTAAAAAGGATGAAAGAGTTAATCATAAGGTTTGCAATTTTAAAAAATTGAAGCTATAATAGACTTAGGTAAAGTAAATATTGAACCCTATTGTGTTCTTACAATCGTAAGCTAAGATGGAACTTGGTGCAAATCCAAGACGGACCCGCCGCTGTAAATGAGGAGTCTATCCTAAAAGTCACTGTGAAAATTCATGGGAAGACAGGATAGATGAAGATTCATGAGTCAGAAGACATGCACAAGGGCGCTTCTTTATGGCGAGGTACCAGTAGAGGAAGACAATAGAAGGATAGTGCGAATACGGGCATTAGCGAAAGCTAGTGTCTTTTTTTATTGCCTTAAAAGAAGCTAAAGGTAAGAAGAACAAGAGAGTAGCTGCATAAGGAAGATGGTCCCATCTTCAAAATGAATTGCTAGGAGGTGAATTGAAAAACATCCTGTAAGTTTAAAACCTTTAGATAAGGGAAAAGACAATTGTATAAATCTTATGTCAGATTACTTCTTAGGAGAGAACAGCCAGCATGGAGTCCTCACCAAGCTGAAAGGGCTTTGCTATTGGAACTGGGAAACTTATAGGATATCACTGGGAAACCAGGAGGGCCTATAAACATTCCTTTAGAAGCTAGAAAATATCCATAAGATGTATTTGTAGTTAGAGAAAATATGTAAAGGAAGGTAAAAATGGGTCTTGGATTTTCCAAGGTCCCCATTATACCGCAAGGAGGTAAAAATGAAAAAACGAATATCTTTATTATTGGCTCTTTTAGTCCTGTTTACATCATTCCCTTTTTATTCTTTTGCGGAAATCCCCAATAAAGCTATTTTAGATGGGGGAAAAGATGAAAAAGCGCTTGTAGAAAGTGTAGATAAGAAGGAAGTTCAGGCTAAAGAAAAGTCAGAAAAAACCCTAGAAAAACCAGAAGAAAAGACAGAACTATCTCAAGAAATTGTAGAAACTGAGGTGAAGGCTCCTCAAGAAGGGGAGTCAGAGGATGTAAAGGCTGCTAGAGAAGCCGTTGAAGCCTTGGAAAACTTAGAAAGTAAAAAAAATCAAGAAATATTAAAGGCTGTAAATACAGCAAAAGAACTTGTGGCGAAGCTAGAAGACGGGGCAGTAAAGGCAGAGCTTGAAGCAAGAATACTTGCAAATGATGTTCTCACCCCAAAGAAAATCAGCATTTCTTGGACTTTAGATGGAAATAAGCAGACTCGGACCTTGTTTGAGGATGACTCTACAGAAGAGGCAAAACTTGCTTACCAAGTATCCAAGGATGATGCACCTGTTGTAGAGGATTTAAAAGACCTTCAAATAGATACCCAAATGGCAAGCCCGGATGTCAAGGTAGAGATGACAAGGCAAGACAAAGAGGGATCCAATACCGTCTTTTTCTTTTATACAGTAACATCGAAAGATAAAAAGAAGGTTTTAAAGTTTAGGGTTATTGTTCCTGTCAAAAATCCTGATCGTAATTTAGACACGGTGATAAATCAAAGTATTGAGACAATTACGCAATACTACAGCGGCTCTTCAGATGACTGGGCGGCCATGTCCCTATCTTCCTTGGGACACCAAGATAAGGTAAACCAAGTAGCCTTAATTACAGCAGCACAAAAAATTGTCAAGGAAAAAATCAACTCCACCAACTTAGAGCGAGTGACCATTTCCTTGACAGCCCTAGGTTATGATGTTCAAAACTTCCCCTTGGCCGATGGAAGTGTGGTCAATATTATTGAAGAAATTGCCAAGTATGAAAAGGGCCAATATGGGGACGGACTGGGCACCTTAAATGGCTATATTTTTGCCTTGATTGCCTATGATTGTGGTCAATACCCCATTCCCCAAGGGGCTACCTGGACTCGAGAAAGAGTGATTGACTATATTCTCGATAACCAACTAAGTGATGGGGGATGGAATTTAAACAACGAGGGTGTTTCAGATGTAGATATTACAGCCATGGCAATCCAAGCTTTAGCTCCCTATTATAAGAAGCAAGACAAGGTAAAAAAAGCAGTGGATACTGCATTAAATAAGTTATCTGACATGCAAACGAGGACTGGGGATCATGCTGGAGCCTATAACGCCTGGGGAGCAGGACCTAATGCAAATTCAACAGCCATGGTCATCTTGGCCCTACAAAACTTAGGCCTTGATTCTCATACAGAGCCTCGATTTATAAAAAATGGTAAGTCTGTTTTAGATGGTCTTCTTTCTTTTAAAACAGCCAATGACTATTTTGGTTATACCAATAATTTTCAATTGAACGACAAGGCAATGGAACAGGCATACCAAGCCTTAATTGCTTATCGGGACAAGAAAAACATCTATCTTTTCCCGAGGCCAACAAAAAGTTTTGCTTCAGTAATTACTCCAACACGCCTAGAGCTTCTTGGCTATCCAAAGACAGAGTATTTTGTAGGGGAAACTTTAGATAAAAGTGGTTTACAAGGAATTGTTTATTTTAGTGATGGAACAAGTAAAAGAGTAGGGCCTGAATCTATTGACCTTCAAGGCTTTGATACGGAAACAAGTGGACGGAAATTAGTGATTGCAAATTACTCAGGCCTGGAAGCAAGATTTTATATCCTGGTCAAGGACAGGGAAGACCCCATTAATCCGGAAGATCCTTCAAAACCGGAAGAACCGGAGGAAAAGAACCTGGCCTATGTTTCTGTTATTGTCCCACCAGGACCTAGAGTGCATACCAATGGGTGGGTTATGAAGGCAAAGACGGCCTATAAGATTATTCCAGGCAAGGATACAGCCTTTTCCATCCTACAAAAAACCGGCCTATCCTATAACTACAATTACCATAAAATTTATAAGGGGGTCTATGTCAACACCATTGAAGGACTTTCTGAATTTGATGGCGGGCCCTATAGTGGCTGGATGTACCGAGTCAATGGAGTCTTTCCAAATCATTCGGCTTCCTTGCACCCTATTCATCCAGGCGACTATGTGGAATGGTTGTACACCCGTGATCTAGGGAAAGATGTTGGTGGCTATATTGAAGGAATTGAAAATGATGATGGTACAGGGATTAAACCGGTTTATGTCACTGTTCGGAATACGGAAGGTGGTATGATTAGCCCTTCAGGAAGGGTGAAGGTAGCAAAAACAGTTCCTGTGACCTTGACCTTTAAGGCAGATCCAGGCTATGTCTTGGCAGATGTTCTTATTAACGGAAAGAGCATTGGCGTTGTAGATAGCTATACCTTGACTGTGGAAAATGTGAAGGACAAGGACATTATTACAGCGACCTTTAAAAAGCTTGACCAGTTAAGTGAAGAGGAAAAGAAAGAAATTGAAGAAAAGAAAAAGTTAGGTGTCCAAGAAATCATCCGAAACAAGTACTATACAGACGTGGATGGCCACTGGGCAGAAAAAGCCATTGATTATGTGACAGAAAAGGGCTACTTTAAAGGAATTGGAAGCAAAAAATTCGGTCCAAACACCCCTATGACCCGGGGGATGATGATTACCATTTTAGGACGGATGGACGGAGTGAAAGATCATCCAACAAAAACCAGCTTCAAAGACGTCAAGGAAACAGACTTCTGTGCTGCCCATGTCCAATGGGCCTTGAAAAATAAGATTGCAGAAGGGACAGGTCAGGGACAGTTTGAACCCAACCGGAAGATAACTCGAGAAGAAATGGCAAAGATGATGAATGACTACCTGACCTATAAAAAAGTTGACTTGAAGAAAAATCAAAAGACAGACATGAAGGACCAGGAACAAATTGCAGAATGGGCCAAGGATGCCGTTGAAAAAATGAACCGTTCAGGCATTTTAAAGGGGACTCCGGAAGGAAACTTTAAGCCCAAAGACCTTTCGACCCGAGCTGAAGTAGCCACCGTCCTATACCGGATGGATATGGGTAAAGAGAATAAGTAATGGATGAAAGGAGAGTAGCTGGCATGAAAAACTGGAAAAGGGTGTTATCCTTATTTTTGGCTTTTCTTTTAATGGTAACGGCAGGCCCTCTCCCCATTTATGGGGAAGAGGAGCCGGCTAAGCCAAAGTATAGGGTCACTTTTACAGATGATTATGGGATAGAATCGGAGCCACAAGAGGTGGAAGAAGGAGCTTCGGCACAAATTCCTACTGATTTCGAACCTGGTCCAGGAGAACTCATCACAGCAATAAGAGATGAAGAGGGAAATAAAAAGAATCCCTCAGCACCTATATTTAGGAATGAAAATTTCACTATAGAGTATGGAGACCAAGTTGATGTCACCCTATCGGTTGTAGGGGATGAACGTCACAATGGAAGCAAGGACTATAAAGATCAAATTATTGAACCCACCAAGGTGACCCTTACAAGCCAAGACCTGGAGATTCAAAAAGCACAAGGCTATCCTACGAATAAGCGGTATGCCACACCAGCCAATGCCTTAATTAAGGTTATGGAAGAAAAGACTCCCAAGGAACTTACAGATGACTTTAAAGAACAAGTAAACAATGGCTATATTGCCAAAATGTTTGGTCTGAAGGAATTTCAACCGGGAGTCGGGGATAAGTCCGGATGGATGTATTACATCAACCACTTCTACTCCGGTTATGGAGTAAAGGAAGCTCCGGCCCTAGACCAGGATTCAATCCGTTATTTCTTTGTTGAAGACTATACCAATAACTACTACACCTGGTTTGACAAAACAGAAGCCACAGTAGAAGCAGGAAAGCCTTTAGACCTTGACCTATCCTATTCTCATTTTGAAACAATGGGTGGCAAGACAACGACAGGCAAGTACCAAGGAGCCACCATCTATGTGGATGGAAAAGAATATAAAAAAGATGGTCAAGTGGTCAAGACCGATGCAAGTGGGAAGGCCCAAATTGTCCTTGTGGACCCCGGTAGACACACGGTATCTGCAAAACATATTGGCGAAAACGGTCTATTCCTCACGACGATGCCCTTTATGGAAGTCCATGTTGAGGAGGGGGCTGTAGACCAAAATCAGGAAAAGGTGGATAAAGTTGCCCAAGCTTTTAAGGACAATTCCCAGGCAAGTAATACTCTTTGGCCAAAATTTAAAGAGAATAAAAATATTCTCCCACTGATTAAAGAACGATTAAGCATGTTATCCGGCGTAAATGTAGAAAATGTTGAGCCGGTTATTGCCAGTGTAGACGAAAAGAATCATGTTAAAGAAGATGGCAGTCTTGAATATGTCAAGAGGGAAGAACTGAACGCCTATGGAATGAACTTTGAAAATATTAGTTTCAAGATTCAATTCAAATTAGGAGAAGCCTTATCTGACCCCATAGACATGCGTGCCATGATTGCATGGGATCAAGACCACTTCAATGGGAAAATTAAAGAAGAAGCGGATAACTTTGACTTTCAAAAAGCTTTAGGAGAAGGGGTCAATCCAGAAGCGGTCGAAAGCTCCTTTAAAATGCCTGTATATAGTACAGGTTCTGCCCGTACTTCCTGGTCCAAGATGAACTGGTCTACAGACCATGAAGAAATTTTCAAGGTTTCAGACCCTGACTTTGCCAATAAAGTAAACTTCGCTTTTACCCAACCGAAGGAAGATACAAAGGTAAAGATTACCGTCACCTTTACTGCAAATGATAAAGTCTTGAATGATACAGGTAGGCTTGAAAAGCCGGAAGATTTCCAAAAACAAACAAGAGAATATACCATTACTGTAAAGGGAACAGGGGAAGAATCTACTACAGAAGAAGGCTTAAAAGCTTTACTAGACAAGTATTATCTTCCCGAGAATATTAAATATTCTAAAGGTGGGTCTAAAGTAGACTTCACTCAAGTGTTGGGAGATTTACAACTTCTCCGCTATACAAGAATCACAGATGATCAAGGGGAAGATGTATTTAATAGGAATGAAATTACCGTTACTTCGGATACACCAGCTGTAACAATTAATGGATACAGGGCAAATGTAGATCGATTTGCAAAAAAAGAGGATTTAAAGGGCAATCTTATTATAAAGTTAACTAGAGATGGTCTTTCTGCTGAGAAAAAAATCCCCTTTACAATCAAGCCTGTCACAGAAGAAGAGCTGGCTACTGAACTTAAGATGATGGAGTTAGCCAAGGAACATTTCTTTGATGGAATTAACGATGGTCAAAATAAAGATAAGGACCATGTGACCAAAAATCTCCATGCCTTTGAAGAAATGAACTTGGATGAAAATGGAGAGCCTGTTTGGGTTTATAAGGCAAATGACAAAACTGGTAAAGGGATTATAGCTGATTTCTTTCTTTCTAGTAGTCAAATGGAATCTTTGGGCTACAGACGCTTTAAATCTTCCAATCCAGCCATCATAAGCCATGAGAATTTACTAGTAAATCCTCAAGAATCTGCCCAAGAAGTAACAATTAGCACCCTTCTTTCCAGTGCACAGTATAAAGATTCCGCAGAAAAGCATCCGAAAAATCAACTCCTGCAAAAGCTATACAAGCAACCTATTGAAGTCAAGGTGGTTGTTAAGGGAACGGCAGTTTCCACAGAAGCTTTGGAAAAGAAAATCCAAGAAGGAGAAGCCCTTCTAGGACAAATGGTTGAGGGACCTGCTCCAGGCCAGTATCCCCAAGGAAGTAAGGATAGCCTTCAAGGAGAAATTACTAAAGCTAAAGGAACTCTCGGGAATCCAGAAGCAACAGATGAACAAATTGAAGTTGCCACGAGAGATCTAGATGCAGCCATTAAAGCAACAAGAGCAAAAGCAAATCCTCTCCTGGCAAAGGTTCGGATTATTGCACAAGATAAAGAAAATGCCTATTCAGAAAAGTCTGGTTTTTATGATGTTCAATCATCAGCAGCAGAAAAATATGGCTATGTAAAACCGGAAGACTATAAGAATAAGGTGACCGTTGCAGACGCCCTAGCTACCTATCATAGGGCCGTTTACGGAGAAGATTTTGAAAAGAATCCGCAAAAGTATTTAGTCATCAACAATTCTGGCGGTATTACTAAGATCTTTGGTGTAGAAACCATGGATATAGGCTACAAGGTAAATAATAAAATGCCAACCTATCCAGATAAACCGGATATGGGCTCTCTAGCCAATGACAGCCTCTTAAAAGAGGGAGATCAACTGAATATTTTCCGTTATTTTGGTGACTATAACGAAAATAAATATCTTTACTTTGATAAGGTGGACTACACAGGAAAGGCTGGAGAAAGTTTAAATATTAAAGTATTGACAGAACAATACAATACGGTTAGTCAAAAATTAGAAGAAGTGAATGTAGAAAAAGCCACTGTCGTCGTAAAAAAAGAAGGCGAAGTTGTGGCCCAAGGAACGACAGATGAAAATGGACTTGCAAGCATCCAATTGGCTCCTGACATGAAGGGAGATTATGATGTAACCGTCGGCAAAGTTCTGACAGATGCAGGAAAAGAAGGAAAATTCATTGCACCCTATGCTGGGCTTACTGTAAAAGAAAAAGAAATAAGTCTCGCTTCCTTAGAAACCCTCCTCGAAGAGGCAGAAAATTTACCTGAGGTAGACAGGATCAGTCCAGACGGAAAAGATGTAAATCCGGATCAAACTTGGGTGACACAAGAAGTAGACAATGCCTTAACAGAAGCCAAAGAAGAAGCAAATAATCTTATTTGGGAAGAAAGTCAAGATCAAGACAAAATAGAAGCGGCTATCCAAAAATTAAGACAAGCCATAGATAACTATAAACCCATGCTTGGCACAAAAAAAGTTGTGGATGCAGACCTTGATTTAGTAATAAAAGGTTTAGAAAATGCCTACTATGCCGAAAATGGAGAGGAAGAAAAAGAAATCTCCTTTAACGTTTCTACCACAAAACAAATTCCAGAAGGAATGAAAATCCAAGTCACTTGTGGAGGAGATAAAGTTGAAGGGAAAGACGGAGCCTATAAAGTTAAAATTAAGAGTAAGCAGACAAATCTTATCGTCATCAGTGTAGTTGATGAAGATGGAAAGACAGTAGAAAAGGCGGATGGAAATGAAGTAAGTGAACGCTTTGTCATTAATCTGCACACCATTAAGGTTATTGACTTCAAACCGGCACCAGGACAGTTTGTCAATACAAGCTGGACAGACTATAAAGACCCCAATAAGGTAAAGGAAAATAGCGTAGGTTCAGGGTTAACTCTGGGATCTTTTGGCGGTCACCTTATTGTGGACATGCTTCAACCAGTTAAGAATGATCCCAAGAATCCCTATGGAGTGGACTTTACAGTCTTTGGAAATGCCTTTGAAATCAGTGGAAAGCCCAATAAGTACAACCAAGAACCGGCCGCTGTCTATGTTATGAAGGATGAAGATGGAAACGGCCTGCCTGATGACACCTGGTATGAACTGGCTGGATCTGAACATGGGAAAGAAACCACCATTCGGGACTATAAGGTTACCTATACCAACCCCAAAGGAGCTGGAAAAAATATTCCTTGGACAGATTCTCTTGGAGACAGTGGTTTTGTCTATGCCAATGGATACCACAAACAGGAATATTATCCAATCCATGAAAACTTCCCTAATATCAATCCAGACGAAGAAAGCTACCAAGGGACCCTAATTTTAAAAGGAATGAATCCAAGCGATATTACTGTTAATGGAAAACACCAGCTACGTTTTGGATATGCGGAATCAAGGAAAACCCAGCTTAAGGGAGACTTAACAAGTCCAGATAACCCCTACACACCAGATGCCTTAGAAGGAAGTGGTGGAGATGCTTTTGATATTTCCTGGGCTATTGATAAGGCGGGAAATCCAGTCAAATTAGACGAAATTCGTTTTATCAAAATTGTATCCGCTACCAGTGCCAACCAAGAAGGGGGAACAGGAGAAATTTCTCCTGAAATAACAGGTGTAACACGGACACAAGCCATTGCGGAAGATATTGATGCATTAAAGATTTCTTCAGAAATCAAACGGGATTATTTAGGAATAGGGTCTAGTGAGTATCTCATTGCCCAAGCTTATAAGGATGGAAAAGAGGCTCCTCATGGAGATTTAGTCTGGACGACTTCAGATCCAAGCCTTGCTAAAATCAACCCTGTAACAGGTCTTGTTGAAGGACTTGCTCCTGGAGAAGTGGATGTTACTGTAAGTAGTAAAGCAAACCCAAATATTCAAGCCAAATACCATTTTACAGTAGGACAACCTATTGAGATTCAAGAAATTCTTGGCTTCCAATATCCGGAAAATAAAAAGAATATAACGGGCCAAGGGACAGTCTTTATGGAGCCCTTGGTACAAAATCAATTTGGTGAAAAAATAGAGATAGGCAAAGAAGACATTCAATGGGAAAGCTTAACACCAGATAAGTTTGTTATGAAGCCAGGATTTAGTGAGAAAGGATGGGTCAATGCTAGTGGGAAAGAGACAGGAGTAGGGCGCATAAAATACAGCTACCATAATAAGTCTGTAGAAGTTCCCCTGCTGGTTTATCCTAAAGATTCTGTGGTAGAAAATGTTTATGGAAAGACTCCTAGGATCAATGATTTAGATAAGGCATTAAGCTTAAGCTATGATTCGGTAATCCTATCCTCAAGAACAGCAAAAGAAAAACCCTATGATGAGTTTGTTAAATTAGACCAAGCAGCCAGCCAAAAATTGGCTCAAAGTAATAAAAACCTGATTATTCAAGGAAAATTCTTTGAAGTTCAAGAAGAAAATGCAGGCTTAAAGGCAGCTGACTTAAAGGAAATCAGTTTTAAGGCAGATGAGGTCATTGGTGATGAAAGTCTAAGTCAAGCTTTAGGAACAGCAAAACCAGAAATGCCCTTGTATGACTTTACAGCAAATATTGGGTCTGGTCCGATTAAAATGGGATTAAAACTTGTTCAAGGACAATTTAAAGCAGAGGATGCAGACCAATATAAGGTAGGGTATTACAATAAGGATACAGGAACCTGGGAAGAAGTAGAATCTACCTTAGATGCAGAACGAATGACCTTGTATTTTAACTATGACAAAGATGGAATTTATACAGTTGTAAAAGGGAACTTAAAAAAGACAATAGATAAAAAAGAAATCCAAGAAGTCATTAAGAAGGCTGAAGAAATTCAACAAGCAGACGCAACAAGTCCAGACGGAAAAGACGTGGCCAAAGACAAGACTTGGGTTACTCCAGCAGTCCAAACCGCCTTCGACCAAGCCTTGGAAAACGCAAAAGCAGTTAACGAAAGAACTGATGCAAGCCAAGACGAAGTCAACCAAGCAGCAAAAGACCTAAAAGATGCTATGGCAAGCTATATTCCAGAAAATGGGACAAAAGATATCCAAGAACCAGTGGATAAAAAAGCCTTAAAGACCGCCTTAGAAAAAGCAAAAGAAGTAAAACAAGCAGACACAACCAGTCCAGACGGAAAAGATGTAGCTAAAGACAAGACCTGGGTCACTCCAGCAGTCCAAACCGCCTTCGACCAAGCCTTGGAAAACGCAAAAGAAGTTAACGAAAGAACTGATGCAAATCAAGACGAAGTCAACCAAGCAGCAAAAGACCTAAAAGATGCTATGGCAAGCTATATTCCAGAAAATGGGACAAAAGATATCCAAGAACCAGTGGATAAAAAAGCCTTAAAGACCGCCTTAGAAAAAGCAAAAGAAGTAAAACAAGCAGACACAACCAGTCCAGACGGAAAAGATGTAGCTAAAGACAAGACCTGGGTTACTCCAGCAGTCCAAAAGGCTTTAGACCAAGCAAAAGCAGAGGCCAAAGCACTTTTAGAAAAGGTAGAAGCCACAAAAGACGACGTCAACCAAGCCACAAAAGAGTTAGAAGAAGCCATCAAGGCTTATAAACCAAAAGCAGGAAGAAAAGAGAAAGACAAACCTGTTGAACCAGATAAACCCATTGGGCCAGATAAGCCAGTGGAACCGGGCAAAACAAACCCATCCCACAGGAGAAAAGACAAGCCCAGTCCTAGCACTGTACTTCCAAGTCAAGTACAAAAAACCCCGGAAGAAACTCAAGTCAAAGAAGAAGCGACCAAAGAAAGGCCAGCAAGAAGCCACTTCCTAGACATTCAAGGCCACTGGGCAGAAAAAGTCATCCAAGAAGTTGCAAACAAAGGTTACTTTAAAGGCACAAGCGCCACAACTTTCTCTCCCAATAAAACCACAACAAGAGCAGAATTTGTGACCGTCCTGGGAAGACTGGCAAACATCAACCCAAGCAAGTACCCCAAGGCCAAGCAAGTAGATATCCAAGAAGGGTCCTATTATCAAGCTTATGCCAACTGGGCCATTGCAGAAGGCATTGTAAAAGGCACGGATGCAAACCACTTTAGTCCAGACCAAAAAATCACAAGAGAAGAAGTTGCCACCATTCTTGCCAGATACTTGGAAAAACAAGGAAAACTGGAAGACAAAAACCAGGCACAAACCTATAAAGACCAAGATCAAATCAGCTCCTGGGCTAAGGAAGCTGTAAAAGAGATGACAGAATTTGGTGCATTTAAAGGAAATGACAAAGGAAAGTTTGTACCGAAAAAGTCCTTAACACGGGCAGAGTTTGCTCAAGTCATTTACAATATGAACTGGTAAAAATAAGATGCAAGTGTATTAGATGGGTGGAATAAAAAAAGAAAGGAACACTTAGGCTTATCCTAGGTGTTCTTTTCTAAAAGGAGGATGTATGCATATTCGCAAATTAAATATTCGCTTGGATGGTTTTTCAGGGAATCTCTTGGATACGATTCCTGACCGGAATAAGCCTTTAGATATTGAAGTGACCCACCGGGTAAAGATTAATCAGATGGAAGGGGGAACAGAGGCGGTTTATCATTTGTATACAGATGTGGCTCCAAGTCCTCGGGCTCTCTTTACTTGTCAAGTGGACCAGGATATCCACGTGGAGTTTGCAGAAGCTTTAAGTAAAGAGGAGATGGTGGACCTGGCCTATCAAATTTGTTCCAATGGGGCCAACCAGCTGTCCTTTATTGTGGCCAGTATAACCCGGGAATTAATTGAAACACCGATTCTTCTCCCGACGTCTTTAAATGCCCAGGCCTTTGAAATTGTATAAAATAGTTTCATAGGGCCGGTTAAAACTTGTAAATAGTTTGAAAATATGCTATTCTTAATATTAAGAATAGCATATTTTTCTATGTTTCAATGAAGGAATTCGGTGAAAATCCGAAGCAGTCTTACCTCTACTGTAAGTGCCTAGCACGAGCCAGATACTTCAACATAGATAGGATTTATTCCTAGGTGGGGAAATTCCAGTTAATGACGCAACCTAGAGGCGTCTTTTTTTATTGAATTGCCTCTCAGGTTGCTTTTTATATTGAAAGGATGTCTATGACTGATTTTTTTAAGGACTACAATCCCTGGGGCCAGGGACTCTTTTTTCTTTTTATTTTAGCGTTTACCATGTTTTTACGTCATCCTGTGGTTCAAGTGGCTAGTTTCCTAGGGGCCTTGTCCTATCTTTTGGTTCAAGTGGGCCTTCGAAAAAGCTGGAAAACTTTACTGGCCGCCATATCGACAGGGCTTTTTATTACGATTTTAAATCCGATTTTAATCCACCAAGGGGCGACGATTCTTTGGTATTTTCCCAATGGAAATCCCTTGACACTGGAGTCCCTTCTCTTTGGTTTGTCGGCAGGACTCATGTTTACCAGCATGATTCTTTGGTTTTCTTGCCACAACCGGGTCATGACCTCTGACCGGATTTTATATTTATTTGGCCGGATTTTACCTTCCCTGTCCTTAATTTTTTCCATGGTCTTGCGGTTTGTTCCCCTGTATAAGGAGAGGATCCAGACCATCTATGCCTGTCGGAAGGGGATTGGGGAGGATATGAGTCAGGGGTCTTTACTCCACCGCTTTAAAAATGCCTTGAAGATTTTTTCTATTTTTGTCACCTGGTCCTTGGAGTCCAGTATTGAAACGGCGGACTCCATGAAGGCCAGGGGCCATGGATTGGAGGGGCGGACGCATTTTGCCCTCTTTAAAATGGAAGTGCGGGACTACTTCCTCTTGGGATTTGTTCTTTTAGGGGGCATCCTATGTATCCTGGCTGGATATTTTCGAAGATTTAAGATGGTCATTTATCCAACGGTGAAGATTGCCAAGGTGGACGGCTTTGCTCTTGTGGCCTTTTTTGTATTCATTGTCCTGGCTTTTATGCCGGTTATTTTATCGCTTGTGGAGGAATACCAGTGGAAATACTCAAGGTAGATAATTTTTCATTTAAATATCCGGAAGGAAGGGACTGGACCTTAAAAGATGTGAATTTTTCTTTAAGGGAAGGGGAGTTCGTTCTTTTGACAGGCCTATCGGCTTCCGGGAAGACCACTCTTTTAAGGCAGTGTAAGAAGAGTTTGGCTGCTTTTGGGGAAAAGAAGGGGCAGATTTTTTACAATAATAAGGATATCCAGGATTTGGATTTAAGAGAGGATGCGTCGGGCATCGGCTTTGTCCAACAAGACCCTCAAAACCAAATTGTCACAGACAAGGTCTGGCATGAACTGGCCTTTGGCCTGGAATCCTTGGGCCTGGACCAGGAAACCATGCGGCTGCGAGTTGGAGAAATTGCCAGCTTTTTTGGGATGGAGTCTTGGTTTTTAAAAAAGGTGACGGACCTGTCAGGTGGCCAGCTCCAAATGGTCAACTTGGCGTCGATTCTCTGTATGCAGCCCAAGCTCTTGCTCTTGGATGAGCCGACGGCCATGCTGGACCCCATTGCTTCTCTCGAATTTTTCCAAGGTTTAAACCGGGTTTGCCAGGAGCTGGGGATTACCATTCTTGTCAGTGAACACCGGTTGACGGAGCCCTATGCCCTGGCGGAACGGGTCTTGTTTTTGGAAAATGGGTCCATAGCCTTTGACGGAAAGCCAAGGGACTTTGTCCGGGAGATGAAGCGAGAGCCCAAGCCCATTTTAGAATCTCTGCCGACACCGGCTCAAATTTATGTTAAAAGTGACTGGCAGGGGGAGGTTCCCTTAACTGTTGGAGAGGCCTTAAGGAGTCGGCCAAAGTTAAGGGAAGGGCCCATTCTTTCGGAGGAAAAAGCCAAGGAAGAGGGGGCGGAAAAACCTCCGGTCTTGACCTTGAAAAATATTTACTTCCGCTACCAAAAGGAAGGGCCGGATATTTTAAAGGGGTTGAATTTTTCCCTCAGGCCTGGAGAAATCCATGGAATCTTAGGAGGCAATGGGGCTGGAAAGTCCACTATGCTGAAGTTGATTGCCGGAGTGGAAGAGGCCAGCCGAGGAAAAGTCATTGATGGGGAAGAGAAACGGAAAAAGGGTGAAGCCAACAGGGATATAGCCCTGGTTCCCCAACATCCCAAGGCCCTCTTTGTCTTTAAAAGGGTCCAGGAGGAGTTGGAAGAAATGTCGGAAGACCCGGAAAAAATCCAAGGAATTATTGAAGAATTTGAACTGGAGCAGATTTTAAACCACCACCCCTTTGACTTAAGTGGAGGGGAAATGGAACGTTTGGCCCTGGCCAAGATTCTTTTAAAGGAGCCAAAAATTTTACTCTTAGACGAGCCCACCAAAGGAATGGACGGCCAGTTTAAGTTGAAATTTAAGGATATATTAGACCGCTATGTAGGAAGGGGAGGGACTGTTTTAATGGTCAGCCACGATGTGGAATTTTGTGCAGAAACAGTCCACCAGTGCAGTTTGTTTTTTAATGGGGAGTGTATTAGCCAGGGACCCAGCCGAGAATTTTTTTCAGGAAATCACTTTTACACCACAGCAGCCAATAAAATTTTTCGGAAGGAAAACCCCAATATACTCACCATTGAAGATGCAATTGAAGGGATTCACCAAGAAGGAGGAAGAAAATGAAAAAAATGCAAAAGAAGTTAAGCTGGATTTTGGCCCTCGTCCTTTTATTTTCCATGACGACAGGACCTGTCTTTGCAGCGTCTCGGGTAGACAAGGAAGTAAAAGAAACGGCAAAATTTTTGTACACAACAGTCAAGGAACCGGGATTTGGAACCATGGCTGGGGAATGGACCGTCCTCTCCCTAGCCCGGAGTGGAGAGCCTGTACCGGCTGGTTACTATGAAAATTACTACAAGAAAGTGGAAGAAGCTGTAAAGAGCAAGAATGGAGACTTATCGAAGAATAAGTTTACGGAATATTCCAGAATTATTTGCTCCTTAACAGCCATTGGAAAGGATCCAAGGAATGTAGCCGGCTACGACCTGGTAAAGCCCCTATCCAATTTTAAAAATGTCTTAAAACAAGGATTGAACGGCCCCATCTGGGCTTTAATTGCCCTGGATACCAAGGGCTATGAATTATCAAAAATTGATTCTAGCGCAGACCAAAATTCCAGAGAACGGATGGTACAAGAAATCCTAAGACGGGAAGTAAATGGTGGCGGCTGGAATCTTATGGGAGACAAGGCCGACCCGGATATGACGGCTATGGCCCTTTATTCCTTAGTTCCCTATAGAAATCAACCCAAGGTAAAGGCAGCCATTGACCGGGGTGTCCAAGCCCTGTCAGATATGCAACTTCCCACAGGTGGCTACCAAACAATGGGGGATGAAAATTCAGAATCCTCTGCCCAAACCATTATTGCCCTGGCAAGCCTGGGCATTGATCCTTCCAAGGACCACCGTTTTGTAAAAAGTGATGCCAGTGGAAAGAGACAGTCTGTTGTAGACGCACTTTTAACCTACAAGGCACCCCAAGGCGGCTTTAAACATGTTCATGATGAAGCAAGTGCCAATGGCATGGGGACGGACCAAGCCATGGAAGCCCTCGTTGCCCTAAAGCGGTTTGAAGAAAAGAAACCGGCCCTCTTTGCTATGAAGCAAGATGGAGGGGTTAAAGGAAATACAGGAAATATTGACAAAAACCAAGAGTTTACAGACATCCAAGGCCACTGGGCAGAAGCCTTACTTCAAAAGACCAAGGGCTATGGCATTGCCAATGGAAGCAAGACTTTTGCTCCTAATAAGGCCATTACTCGAGGGGAGTTTGCTGTAGGCCTAGTCCATGGATTGGACTTAAAATTAGAAAAGGAAAGTCCTGTAAGCTTTAAAGATGTCAAGGGAAGCGAATGGTATGGAAAAGAAATTTCGATTGCTACGGCCCAAGGAATTATCAAGGGCCGGGGAGATGGAAATTTTGACCCCAATGCAAATATTACCCGGCAAGAAGCTATGGCCATGCTGGCCCGGGCCCTACCTGAAGCCAAGGCCAATGAAGGAAGTCTGAAACAATTTAAGGACTTAAATCAATTAGCTGCCTGGGCAAAGCCATCTGCAGCTTTGATGGTGGAAAAGGGAATTGTCAAGGGACGTCCTGAAGGCTTGGCCCCTCTGGCTAAGATTAACCGTGCTGAAGGCGTTCAAATGATTGACCGTCTGGCTGGAGTAAAATAATGAAGGCTTTTCAAAACTTGACAAAGAAGCAAAAAACCCTAGGGCTGGTGGCCCTAGGGATTCTTCTCATTTTTGCCTTTATCTATAATAGTAATTTTTTACGGCCGGATGACCGGACAGCTGATGCGGAAAAGGTCTCCCAGCTGAAAGAGGAAGAAAACAAGGACCTTAATTCCCTTACAGGAAAGGGGAAGATCAAGGACTTCATCATCCTTGCCGACAAGGAAGAAGTGGAAGTAGGAGGCCAGGTCCAATTTACAGCCCAGATGGAGGGCGAAGGAGACTACGACCCCAGTGTCCTCTGGGAAGTGACCAGTCCCCATAAGGAGGACACAGTTATTTCAGAGGATGGACTCCTGCAAGTGGGGGCTAGTGAAGACGCCCAGGGCCTGACTATTCGGGGAACGGCCAAGGAAGACCAGACAAGGGCCTATAAGGATATTAAACTCTTGCCTAAAAAAGACCAGGCAAGTCCTAGCCCAGAAAAACCCCAGGCCAGCCAGCCGATTGCGACACCTAAGAACAAGGCAGAACTAAAGCAAAAGGCCGTCCAAGAGCAGGCAAAGGTCAGCCCGGAAGAAAGGGCCAAGAAGGACCAGGCAGATAAGAAATTAAAGCAAGAGGCCATTGCCCAAAGCTCCAAGGGGAAGAAAGACAAGTATTTAACGGATCCAACACCGGCTGGGAAACCAAAGCCTGTGGAACCGGGAACTGTTGAAAAGGAAGATCGGCTGGAAACTTGTAGCCTGTCCATTCGTTGTGATACAATTTTACAAAATATGGACCTTTTTGACATGGATAAAATTGATGTCCTGCCGGTAGATGGAGTGATTTTACCACCGACCCAGGTGAGCTTTCATCCGGGAGAATCGGTCTTTGATGTTTTAGGCCGGGAAACAAAGGCAAGAAAAATCCATATGGAAGCCAACTTTACCCCAGCCTATAACTCGGCCTATGTTATGGGAATCCACAACCTCTATGAGTTTGACTGCGGAGAACTTTCCGGCTGGATGTATAAGGTCAATGGATGGTTTCCAAATTACGGCTGCTCCCGCTACCAAGTCAAGCCAGGAGACCAGATTGAGTGGGTCTATACTTGTGACTTGGGCAGAGATGTTGGAGATAATTCTATGGTGAAGTAAATTTTAGAAAGGACCTCTATGGAAATTGCAATTTATGGCAAGGGTGGAATTGGAAAGTCGACGGTATCGGCCAACTTGTCCACAGCCCTGGCCAAGGAAGGCTTGAAAATTTTACAAATCGGTTGTGACCCCAAACACGACTCCACTCGCCTCCTCCTACATGGGGAAAAAATACAGACAGTTTTGGACTATATCCGGGAGGTGGGAGTCAAAGACTACCGCCTGGAAGACTTGGTCCATCCGGGAATTTATGGAATTGCCTGTGTGGAGGCTGGAGGACCCAAGCCTGGTGTGGGCTGCGCCGGCCGGGGGATTTTATCCACCTTTGAAGTCTTGGAAAATCTAGGTCTAGACCGGGATTCCTTTGACCTGGTCCTCTATGACGTTCTTGGAGATGTGGTCTGTGGAGGCTTTGCCGTGCCTTTAAGGGAAGACTATGCCGACAAGGTCTATATTGTAACTTCCGGAGAATTTATGTCCATTTATGCAGCCAACAACATCCTTCGGGGCCTGGCTAACTACAAGGAAAGAGGCAACCGGGTAGGGGGCCTGATTTTCAATGAGCGGGGCTTTGAAGGAGAAAGAGAACGGGTGGAAACCTTCGGCCAGGCTGTAGGCCTCCCTATCCTGGGCTATGTGGCCCGGGACGGGATTTTTGCCGCCTGTGAAGAAAGGGGCCAGTGTATTGTAGAGGGGGCGCCGGAAAGTCCTCCAGCCCAGGAAATGGTAAAAATTGCCAAGAAAATCCTGGCCCAGGAAGACCTGTATCCAGCCAAGCCCTTGGAAGATGATACTTTAGAAGCCCTGGTCCTAGGCCATAAGATTGGCCAAAAGGGACCCAAGGTCCAGGGAAAGTTCCAGCTGGAAAAAAGAAAGAAAAAGGAAGAAAGTTATTATTCCAAGTCCCTAATGGAAAGAGAACCCCTCCATGGCTGTGCCTACAACGGGGCCATGAACCTGGCCATACAAATTCGGGATGGGATTACCATCAGCCATGGGCCCAGGTCTTGTGCCAATTTGTCCTACCAGGCCATTTCTTCTTTGGGGCGGCGGTCTCTCTTGGAAAAATCCATTGTCCTGCCGGCCCAAATCCACCCAAGGATCTTGTCCAGTGAAATGGGAGAGGACAGCATGGTTTTTGGGGGAATCGAAGACTTGAACAAGGCCCTGGACCAGGCCCTAAAAGAAAGGCCCAAGCTCATTACAGTAGTCACCACCTGCCCTTCAGGGATTATTGGAGACCACGTCCAGGCCAGCCTGCCTAAGGATTCTGGCGATTCTTCCTTAATTTATCTGGAAACGGATGGTAACTTGTCTGGAGACTATATGCAGGGGATGATTTTGGCCTACAAGGAAATTGCCAAGCAGCTGGCGGAAAATGAAAAAACCCGGGACCCCTTCCTGGTCAATGTCTATGGAGAAAAGCCAATTGCCAACTCAACCCAGGGCAATATAAGCCAGCTTGAAGGCTGGCTCAAGCCCTTTGGAGGGAAGATTCACTGTCGCTACCTCCTCAATAC
Source organism: Clostridiales bacterium SIT11 (assembly GCA_001299455.1). Lineage (GTDB taxonomy): Bacteria > Bacillota > Clostridia > Tissierellales > Peptoniphilaceae > Urinicoccus. The sequence goes on from CYUK01000003.1 coordinate 1,392,462, forward strand.
CACAAGGGACCGGGTCCGGACCATGATGAAGGCCGGTCTTCATATTTCCGCCTTCCATGACTATATGGATGAAATTCTCCAGGATTTTTTCAAGAAAACCTATGGAATTACATTTTTTCCCCATGCCCTGCCCCTGGGCTATGATGAAACGGTGACTTTTTTAAGGGGTCTGGGAGATTTTTATAAAAAACCGGACCTGGCCCAGGAAATGATTGAAGAAGGAAGTAGGCGCTACAACAGAGAAATGGAAAGCCTCAGGGAAGACCTCCAAGGGAAAAAACTCATGCTTGTGACCTACAACAACCGTCTGGATTGGATTTTAAAAACGGCCCTGGACCTGGGCATGGAAGTGGTCAAGGTGGGCCTTATGAATTTTTCCCAGGATATTTATAGGGAAAGTATCTACAGGGACCGGATTGGAGAATGGGAAGTGGACTACAGCGCAGACAAGCGGAGGGCGGATGTCAACCGCTTAAAGCCGGACCTGGTAGTGGCCAACTACAATGGCCCCAATATGGACCAGGCCCCCTTCCACGACACCATTCAACTGACACCGGACATAGGCTTTGATACAGGAATTAGCCTGGCCAAAAGATGGAAGACAATTTTTCAGCAAGGATTAAAGGAAGGATGGCGGGAGGATGAAAAACTCTTTAACACCTATAAGGCCTGACTCTTTTTCCGGCCTCTTATTTGGCTTGGAAGTCCTAAGGGGAGGGATGGTCCTCTTAAATGGGCCCACAGGTTGTAAATTTTATCATTCCGCTGTAGTGGATGGAGCTCTTTTACGGTCTACTTCCTTTGACCCCCTCTCCTATCCGGAAAAATTTTACTTCGGCCAGGGGCGGATTCCCTGTACTTACTTGGATTCCAAGGACTATATCTACGGGGTGGAAGACAAGCTAAGGGCCCTCTTGGAGGATGCCCGGGACCGGAAGCCGGATTTTATTGCCCTGGTTAACTCCCCAGGAGCCGCCTTAATTGGAGACGACTTAAATGACCTGTTGCGGTCTGTAGAAGGCCTGCCCTTGAGCTTTGCCGTCCCCACTCCTGGCTATTCCAAGCCCTTCGGCCAAGGGGTAGCCATGGGACAAATTGCCCTTTTAGAGGCTATGGGCCTGGAAAAGAAAGTAAGAAAAAAGGGCCGGGTCAACCTTTTAGGGGCGGACCTCCTTCAAAACCATGTCCTGGGAAATTTAAAGGAATTAAAACGCTTATTAACCCTGGCTGGCCTGGAAGTGGGCGTCTGCTTTTATGATGAAACCCTTGAAGACTTAAAAAGAATCCCGGAAGCAGACTACAATCTTGTCTTTTGCCCGGAAACAGGCCTGGACCTGGCCAAGTATTTAGAGGACCGGTTTGGAACGCCCTATTTTATTCCCAGCTTTGGCCAGCCTGTGGCCTTTCAGGGGACGGAAGAATTTTTTAAAGACCTAAAGGAAATTTTAGATATCAAAATAGATCCTGTCCTGGAAGAAATCAACCGAGCCCGGGCCCGAGCCTATATTTTCTTGGCTCGCTATAGCTCCCTTTTGGGCCTTCCCAAGGGAGGAACCTATACCTTAAGGGGACCGGCCTCTTTTTTACGGCCCTTGAAATATTTTTTAAGTGACTACCTCGGGATGGCTCCTCTGAAAATTTCTCCAGAAGGAGAAGGCTATGGCCCCCATTTAAGGGGATTGGATATCTACAAAGAAGCAGAAGACTTAGACCCCCAACTGGTCTTTGGAGACGGCAATGACGTGGCCGCAGCCAGCACAGGGTCCAGCTACTGTGCCGGCATTGAAATCCAGGGCCCTACCCTAGGCTACCTGGATGTGGTGGAAAAAACCTTTTATGGACCCCAGGGGGGACTCTATCTTTTAGAACTGGTTTTAAATGGTCTGAAATTTAGGAACTAGGAGGACAAAATGGAAAAAGAAAAGAATAAAAAACTTGCTTGGATAAGCGGCCTCATTATATTAATTGCCATTCCAGCTCTTCTTATTTTTGGAATGACCGTCTTAAATGACCGGAAATATATTTTTATTGGTCTTTTGATTTTACTTTTGACCACCATTCCCTTTCTATTGTTGTTTGAGCGAAGGGGAGTTAAAAGCCGGGAGCTCATTTTAATTGCTGGTCTTTCGGCCATAGGGGTGGCCGGCCGGATGGCCTTTTTCTGGATTCCTCAGGTCAAGCCCGTGGCAGCGGTCACCATTGTCAGTGGCATTGCCCTGGGGCCCCAGGCAGGCTTTATTGTGGGGGCCATGATTGCCTTTGTATCCAATTTTTCCTTTGGCCAAGGCCCCATGAGCCCCTGGCAGATGTTTTGCTTTGGTTTAATTGGATTTTTTGCAGGTCTACTTTTTAAGAAATTTAAAATTCCCAAGACCAAATGGGCCATGGGAATTTATGGTTTTCTTTCTATTTTTGTCCTCTTTGGATCCATTATGAACCCCATATCCGTCATTAGTTTTTATGACCAGGTGACCTGGGACATGATTCTTGTGTCCTATGCCCAGGGCCTTCCCTTTGACTTAATCCATGGTCTGGGGACCTTCGCCTTCCTATTTTTCTTTGGTGAACCCTTTTTAGAAAAAATTCAACGAGTCCAGAAAAAATATGGCCTCTTGGATGACCGGTCTTAAATATAGAACCCCCTTCTTCTCTTTTTTGAGAAAAAGGGTGTTTATATAAAGGGAATGGATTTTAGGAAATTTTAACCGATTAGTTCCTTCATATCTGCTTCCACGGTGGTATTGGGAGCAAGCTTGAACTTTTCTACCAGGACCTTTAGCACATTGGGGCTAATAAAGGCAGGAAGACTGGGCCCGAGATGGATATTTTCCACTCCTAGGGAAAGGAGGGCCAAAAGAACAATAACGGCCTTTTGTTCATACCAGGCAATATTATAGGCAATGGGAAGATCGTTGACAGAGTCTACCTTAAAAATTTCAGCTAGTTTCAAGGCAATTAAAACAAGGGAGTAGGAGTCGTTACATTGGCCGGCATCTAGTACCCGGGGAATCCCTTGGATATCGCCTAAGTTTAGCTTATTATACCGGTACTTGGCACAACCGGCAGTTAAGATAACTGTATCTTCTGGAAGAGCCTTGGCAAAATTTGTGTAGTAGTCCCGGTCTTTGTTTCGGCCATCGCAACCAGCCATGACCACAAACTTTTTAATGGCACCGGACTTGACGGCGTCCACCACCTTGTCTGCCAGGGCAAAGACTTGGTCATGGGCAAAGCCGCCGATGATGGACCCTTCTTCAATTTTTTCTGGAGGAGGACAGGTCTTGGCCAGGGCAATAATTTCAGAAAAATCTTTTTCTTCTCCGATTTCTCCTTCAATATGCTGACAGCCTGGATAGCCGGCGGCTCCTGTGGTAAAGAGTTTGTCCTTATAGGAATCTTTTGGAGGAACAATACAGTTGGTGGTCATGAGGATGGGGCCGTGGAAGGCTTCGAATTCTTCTTTTTGCCGCCACCAGGCATTGCCGTAGTTGCCTACAAAGTGGTCATATTTTTTAAACTTGGGATAGTAGTTGGCAGGAAGCATTTCTGAATGGGTGTAAATGTCCACACCAGAGTCCTTACTTTGGTCTAGGAGCATTTCCAGGTCCCGAAGGTCGTGGCCGGAGACCAAGATACCGGGGTTGTTTCTAGGTTCAATGGAAACTTCCGTCATTTCCGGATGTCCATAGGAAGAGGTGTTGGCTTCATCTAAAAGAGCCATTCCCTTGACACCATATTCACCGGTTTTTAAAACCCAGCCCACCATATCTTCAATAGAATGATCTTCTAAGGTGACGGTTAAAGCTTCTTGGATAAAGTTGTGGATGTCTGGGTCTTCCCTTAAAAGGGCGTTGGCATGCTTGGTATAGGCAGAGAGTCCCTTTAGGCCGTAGGTCATTAATTCCCGTAAAGACCGGAGGTCTTGGTCCTTGCTGGAAAGGACACCAACTTCAGAGCCTTTTTTAAGATAAATGGCCTTGTCCTTGGTCTTAAAGAGGCTGGGTTCAGCTAAATTTTCCTTGTGGTCCAGGTCCCTTAAAAGGTCCTCTTTAAGGTCGATGGTTTCATCAATGGCCTGGATAATCTTGGCATCGGAAAAATTGGCATTGGTAATGGTCATGAAAAGATTTTTTGTGACCTTATGGTTGGCTTCCAGGTTATTTTCCTTTCCCTCAGCTATACGGCTTTGGTTAACTTGGGCCAGGCCCTTGGTGATCCAAATTAAAAAATCTTGGAGGATGGCTGTGGATTCCTTTTTTCCACAAACTCCTTGGATGGTACAGCCTTGTCCCTTGGCTGTTTCTTGACATTGATAGCAAAACATAATTTTCTCCTTCCTTATCTTTACGACTGAATCTATTTTTAGTATAAGAGAAAGGAAGGGAGAAAACTGTAACATAGGATACGGAATTGGAAATTTTACAAAGAATTTAAATATGGGAAGCATATATAAGTAAGAAGTATGACTTAAGACACAATATAAACGAAAGGATAGTTTAAAGGGGAAGTATGCGGAAATTAAAAGAAAGTATAGCATTGATTCTTGCCATGTTTATAGGGAGTCTCCTTGGACGGTTTGCAGTGCAAATTCTAAGGCATGGGATAAACATTTTTGGGGATTTTGATTTTTTCTTCTTGGAATTGAAAGAACATATTTTACCCCAGACCCTTATAGGTGTAGCTGTAGGTTTGCTTATACTCTTGTTATTGGGAAGCAAAAAAGAAAAATAAAGCTTATTTTATGGAACATGGTATAGAAGAAAGGAGGAAGTTATGGAAAGTATAGTGGCCGTATTGCTTTATCCGGGTCTGATTTTTCTTGCTAGCCAGCCTTTTATTGTTGGCCCAATAAAAAGGAGGTTGGACCGCTTGGAAGAAAATTTGGATTTAAAGTTGGATTTAAAGGAAAAGGAAAATCCTTCTTTGGATTCTATGGAAAAAGAAGATAAGTAGAAAATAGGAGAGCTTTTCAAGCTCTCCTAAATATTTAAAATAATTTTCCGGCCTTTAATAGTGATGAGACCTTCTTTTTGCATCCTGGAAAGTTCCCGAGAGAGGCTGGGTCGGGGGATGCCTAAAAATTGGGCCCAGGTTTCCCGGCTCTCCTTCATGACAATGACACCGTCTTTTTCCCTCCGGACCAGGTCCCGTAAAATTTTTTCTTCCAGGGACTTGGAGGATTGGATTTGGAGTCTTTGGTTGAGGCTATGGGCCTTGTGGGCCAGGAGGAGGACAAGATTTTTGCCCACAGGAGCCTGGGCTTCATTTTCCAGACAGTCCAAGAGGGCTTGTCTTGGAATTTGTAAAAGAAGACTTTCTTCCATGGCCTGGGCATTGTATTCAAAGGTCTGGTCTAAAAGGGCGTAGACTTCTCCAAAAATACTATAGGGCTTGGTAAAGGTAATGACCAGGGTCCGGTTCCCTTGGGGAGAGAGGTTTTCTACTTCTACAGCTCCCTTAAGAAGGATGTAGGCAAAGTTTGCCCGATCTCCCACTTGGAAAATATATTCTCCTGGACCGTAAGTTTTGGTCCTAGCTTGGGACCAGAGGATGAAATTTTGGATGTCTTCTTGGTTTAAACCTGTAAATAGCATGGTGCCTCCTTGACTTTTGTGTAAAAATAGCGTAATATAAGTATATTAAAATATAAGTAATACGAGTTCGATACTAGAAGTTCCTTCAGAGGGGAGCTTTATTTTTTTTTAAAGGATGTGATTTGTTGACAAAAAACCATGAATATAGAAATCCCATGGGCTATGGGGAAATAGGCCCCTTGATTCGTCAGTATGCCATTCCTTCTATTATTAGCGGCCTGGTAGGGGCCCTCTATAATATTGTGGACCAAATTTTCATTGGCCAGGGAGTGGGCATCCTAGGGAATGCCGCCACCAATGTGGCCTTTCCCCTGACCAACATTGCCCTGGCTGTGGGCCTCCTGATTGGGGTGGGGACCAGTGCTTCCTATTCTCTAAATTTAGGGAGGAAGAGGGAAGAAGAAGCGGGAAATTTTATCTACCAGGGATTTTCTCTCTTAATCTTAGTTTCTGTACTTTTAATGATTATAACACGAATTTTCCTAAAACCCCTACTCATAGGTTTTGGGTCCACGGAAAAAATTTTGCCCCTGGCTATGGAATATACCAACATTGTGACCCTGGGTATGCCGGCTCTTATGGGGGTTGCGGCCTTGACCAATGTTATCCGGGCTGATGGGTCTCCAAAATTTGCCATGTTTGCCAACCTTATTGGGGCCGTGATTAATACGATTTTAGACCCTATTTTTATCTTTGTCTTTAAGTGGGGGATGACGGGAGCGGCCTTGGCTACCATTATTGGCCAGTATGTGGGCTTTATCCTGTCGGTCATCTACTTGATGAATTTAAAAAGTGTGGAAAAGAAGTTTCACATGCCCCGGCCGGACTGGATTTATTCCCAGGAAATTTTAAAGCTGGGTCTGAGCCCCTTTATTAATCAAATTGCCCTCTTGGTCTTCCAAGTGGTTTTGAACAACACCCTGACCTACTACGGGGCCCGGTCCATTTATGGGGCGGAAATCCCCCTGGCGGCGGTAGGGGTTATTTCAAAAATCTATGTTATCTATATTGCCATTGCCATTGGGATAGCTGGCGGAGCCCAACCCATTATTGGCTATAATTATGGGGCAGAAAACTATGACCGGGTTATTGAGACCTACTTTAAAGCCCTAAAACCCATTGTCATTACATCTGTGGTTTGCTTTGTCTGCTTCCAAGCCTTCCCCCGGCAAATCCTCTCTATTTTTGGCGAAGGCTCGGAACTCTACTATCAATTTGGGGAAAAATACTTCCGGATTTTCCTCTCTATGATTATTTTAAATGGAATCCAACCCTTGACGGCCTTTTTCTTTACAGGAATTGGCAAGGCCTTAAGGGGGACTTTGGTTTCCTTAACCCGGCAAATTCTCTTCCTAGTTCCCTTGATTATCATCTTCTCCCGGCTCTTTGGGATTGAAGGCGTCCTCTATTCTGCACCTATTGCAGATATTGCGGCCTGTCTGGTGGCTGTAGTCCTTATGGTCAAGGAAATCCGTAATATGGAAGAATTAAAAAAAGCAAAAACTGTCTAAAAACCAAGGCTTGTCTAGAAAATGTCATTAAAATGTAATGAACTTTCTAGGCAAGTTTTTTTCTGTCTTGATATAATAAGAGGAGACTAGGACAGAAAGGAGTTTCTATGAAAAAGAAGTTATCAATTGCCTTAAGCATTCTATTACTTTGTCAAGTATTTTTACCCCTCCAATCCTTTGCAGCCAACCTGGTGAGCCAGGAAATTATAGGACCGGGGGCTGTTCGCTACCTCTACCAGGTCAAGGGAAAAAGAGGCCGGGTCCGGGTTAATGTGGTGAAATGTGACCTGAACAATGCCAACCTGGAAGTGTCCCTGGTTACAGGAGCCGGTAAATACACCCAAAAGGCCACGGTCTCCCAAATGAGTAAGAGGACGGATTCCATCGCCCTTGTCAATGGAGACTTTTTCAACACCCTGGCCCAGGGAGCTCCTCTAGGGGCCAGTGTTTTAAATAGCCGGGTGGTTTCAGCTCCCATGAATTCTGTGGGATTTTATTCCCTGGGGATTGATGCCAACAACAAGGCTCATATTGAAGAAATTACCTTTGGAGGACGGCTTTACACTACAAACGGAAAATCCTATCCCATCCAAGGTTTAAATAAGGCCCAATACTTTGATAATATTGGGGGAACAGATTCCCATGCCAACACCATCCACCTCTACAATGACCACTGGGCCAGTGTCAGCCGGGGAAAATTTAAGTCCGGCGGAGTGGAGGTTTTACTCAACGAAAACAATGTCGTAGAACGGATTTCCAATGGGTCGCCCTTAAAGATGCCCGTTCCCCAAGGAAAGATGATTGTCCAAGCCAATAATGGGGCGGCTAATTTTATCCGGGGAAATGTCAAACCGGGAGACAAGCTAAAGCTAGACTATACGATTTATCCTAAGTACGCCTGGAAGACCCTAATTGGCGGCCACGGTCTTTTAGTGGCTGGAGGTGCGGCCATTCCCTACCGCCTGTCTCCAGAGTCCATTGACGGCTACCGGCCTAGGACGGCAGGAGGAATCAGCAAGGACGGCAAGACCCTCTACCTGGTTTCTGTGGAAAAATCTTCCCGGAGTGCCGGCATGCTTTTAAGTGAACTTTCCAATTTTATGGTCAATCTTGGAGCCTACCGGGCAGTAAACTTTGATGGCGGCGGCTCTACAGCCATGACCATTAAGGAACTGGGAAATTTTGACCAAACAGTCGTAACCCGGCCCTCGGGCAAGGGACAAAGACCGGTTGTCAACGGTGTTGGCGTCTTTAACCGGGCCAAGGAAGGTCCCCTGGCCAATATTAAGGTCCAAGGACCTACAGAAGTTCTTTTAGGAGAAAGTGCCTCCTATTCCATTAAGGGCTGGGATCAAAATTATCTGCCCAAGCATACAGAAGAAATGAAGCAAGCCTACTACCTAGCTGGCCAATGGATTCCAACCAATACGATTAGCCCAAAAACCTTAGGAACCACCACAGTAGGGGGAAATATTAACGGAATCCGGGATACCATGGAAGTCAAGGTTCTGGGGTCCAAGGGCTTAAAGTCCTTAAACTTAAAGCTAGGAAAGGACACCTTAGGGCCAGGCATGACCACCAGCCTCTCCCTGGAAGCTGTGAAAAAGGACGGGACCAAGGTAAGCCTAGATCCTTCCGTTGCAACTTTTAAGCTGGAAGGCTTTACAGGCGTGGTAAATCCTGGGCAAAAAACCTTAACCATTGCCGATACTCAAAATAAGGGTCTGGGTCGCCTTTTAGTCCAATATGACCAAACAAGCCTGGATATCCCCCTCTTTAACAAGGACTACAAGCGGATAGACATGGTCATCGGCCACAAGTCCTACACCAGGGACGGAGAAAAGCTGACTATGGATGTGGCCCCCTTTGCCACTAATAACAGGACCCTGGTTCCCCTCCGCTTCCTAGTGGAAAGCCTAGGCGGCCAAGTGGAATGGGTCCAAGAAAGTCAAGAAGTCCACATTGCCTACAAGGGCCACCAACTGGTTCTTCCCTTAAATTCTACCACCATGACCGTTGATGGAAAGTCTGTAAAAATTGACACTCCAGCCATGGTAAAGAAAGAACGGACCTTTGTCCCCATCCGCTTTGTTGTGGAAAACCTAGGCCTAGAAGTCGGTTATGACCAAGCCAGCAAGCGGGTTACCATCTTGGAAAAGCAAGAAATCTTGAAAGAAAAAGAACAAATGCCTGAAGAAAATAAGGTCCTTGAAAAAAATTCCTTAGAAAAACCACAAGAACCTAAGGAAAATCCATTAACAGAAGACCAAGCAGCCTAGAAGGGAAGGAAAATGAAGGAAAAGACAGAAATTAAAGAAGCAAGACAGGCCCTAGACCAGGCAAAAAAAGACCTGGCCCGGGCCAAAAAGACCCTGAAATCCGCAAAAAATTGGGGGATTTTTGACCTCATAGGGGGAGGCGGCTTCACCAGCTTCTTAAAAAGAAGAAAAATTCGTAAGGTCAACAAGTCCATGGAAAAGTTGGAATCTTCCTTAGAAAACTTGGAAAGCAAAGTCAAGCATGTCCGCTTTGACCGGGGGAGGAAGGTATCTAACGGAGCCCTGGACCTGGCCATTGATGTTTTCTTTGACAACATCTTTACAGACTTCTTGGTCCAAAGAAATTTAAAGACCAGGCTCAAAGAATTGAAAAACCTGGATAAAAAGTTAGATGACCTGGACCGGGCCTTAAAATTGCAGGGTCGCTAGAAGGGTTAAAGAGAAGGAATTTACTGGAAGAAATAAAAAATAAAGGAGTATTTGCCGGGGCAAGTGCTCCTTTTTACAAGGAGGACCTATGGATAAGAAAGACTTACTCCTCTATGGAGTGACGGACCAAAGACATTTAAAAATGCCCTTTTTACAAGCTGTAGAAGAAGCCCTAAAAGGTGGGGTCACCATGCTCCAATTAAGGGAAAAAACCATATCCGATGAAGACCTATATGACCTAGCCAAGCCCATCCAGGCCCTGTGCAAGGACTATCAAGTTCCCTTTATCCTAGATGACCGGGTGGACCTGGCCATAAAATTAGATGCAGACGGAGTCCATGTAGGTCAAGAGGACATGGACCCTAGGGAAGTCCGGGAAAAAATTGGGCCGGAAAAAATCCTAGGCGTCTCTGCCCATTCCCTGGAAGAAGCCAGGGCCGCCCAAGAAGCAGGAGCCGACTACCTAGGAGTGGGAGCGGCCTTTCCCACCCCTACCAAGGACAAGGTATCCTACCGCCAGCTGGAAGAATATCCTGTCATTGCCCAGGGAGTCCAGATTCCCATTGTAGCCATTGGGGGGATTAACTTGGACAATATGGAGGTCTTTAAGGGCATGGGCCTGGCTGGCGTATCCATTGTTCGGGGAATTTTTGCCCAAGAAGATGTAGAAGGGGCCACTCGGAAATTGGCCGCCAAGGCCCAGGAGATTTTCCATGATTAAGGGGATTATTTTTGATGTGGACGGGGTGATTTTAGACTCCTTGCCCCGGTGGATGACGGCCGGCTATGACTATGTCAAGTCCTGTGGCAAAACTCCCGATGAAAACCTGGGAGACCTGGTCTATGACAAGTCCTTTAAGGAAGGAACCCAATTTATCAAGGACCGCTATGGCCTGGACCAGCCTCGGGAGGAAATTGAAGAGGGAATTAACCAGGTCATCCAAGATTTTTATTTAAAGAATCCTGTTTTGAAAGAAGGCCTCCTGGACCTCTTGAAATTTTATAAGGACCGGGATCTGGGCATGGTGGTCTGTACCCAGACGGCCCGCCGGCTCATCGAAGGGGCCTTTGACAGGCTGGGAATTTTAGACTATTTTCAAGCCATCTACACCACAGCAGAAATGGACCGGGGCAAGGACCATCCGGACATTTATTTAAGGGGTCTTGAGACCTTAAATCTTTCTTCCAAGGAAGTCCTCCTCCTGGAAGATTCCCTCTTTGCCTTAAAAACGGGCCACGATTTAGGCCTTAAAACGGCCCTTGTGGAAGATCCCTACAACCGAGAAGATAAGAAAGGGATGGAGGCCTATGTGGACCTTAGGGTTTCTGACTTTCTTAAGTTTATAGAAAGGGGGGCTGGTCTATGAAAACCGCTCTTACCATTGCCGGATCTGATTCCTCTGGAGGAGCCGGAATCCAGGCAGATATCAAAACCATGACCCTAAATGGAGTCTATGCCTCCTCCTGTATTACAGCCATTACAGCCCAAAACACCCAGGGAGTCCGGAGTGTCCAGGAAGTGGACCCGGATATTTTACGAGACCAGCTGGACATGGTTTTTGAAGATATTTTTCCCGATGCCGTAAAAATCGGCATGGTTTCTTCAAAAACCTTAATCCAGGTGATTGCGGAGGCCTTGTCCCGGCACAAGGCCCGGAAAATTGTCTTAGACCCTGTTATGGTGGCCACATCGGGAGCAAGACTCATGGAGGAAGCGGCTCTTGAAAGCTTGGTCAAGGACCTCCTTCCCCTGGCCGACCTCATTACCCCCAACATCCCTGAAGGGGAAATCTTGGCTGGGCAAGAGATTCAAAGTTCCCAGGACATGGAAAAAATGGCCAAAAAAATAGGGGAAGACTATGGCGTCGCCGTCCTCTTAAAGGGAGGCCACCAAATTTCCACAGCCAATGACTTCCTCTATGACGGAGAAGGGATCACTTGGTTTTACGGAGAAAGAGTCGACAACCCCAACACCCACGGGACAGGCTGTACCCTGTCTTCGGCCATTGCCGCCAATCTCGCCAAGGGCCTTTCCATGGAAGAAGCTGTAAAAGAAGCCAAGACTTATATTACCGGCTGTTTAAGAGCCGGCTTAGACTTAGGACATGGGTCTGGACCCCTAGACCACGCTTACAAACTGAGGTTATAAATACAATTTTATCAATGAGGGGTTAAAAGATATTTTAAACTTGAAACTCAGGAAAACCTTATATTTTGACAAATATTAATATATATGATATACTCAAATAAACGGGAAATCTTTTTCAAATCCAGGAAGGGGATTGTCATGAAAAGAAAAGTAGCCAAAACTCTAGGTCTAGGCCTACTTTTATCTTTAGCTTTCTTAGGATCCATTAATGGACAAGAGGAAGCCAGCCTAACTTGGCGGATACCTTTAAACACAAGAATCCAAGATAAGGAAACGTCTAAAGAAGTCAACCTCTTTGACCTGGCTATGAGTCTTCAAAAAGGAGTTCAAGAAGAAGGCGTGGCAAGTCAGGACTTTCACCAATTGAAAGGATTGGACCTTTTGGAAAGAAATTATCTCCTCCAAAGGGCCGGCTTCAACCTAAAGGGGACAGGCCATCCAGTTCTTTTACCGAAACAAGAGGAAAAAGATAAAGACTTTGTAGACCTAAGTATCCAGCTTGACCAAACCAAGGTGAACCCCACTACGGGGAAACGAAGAAATTTCACCCTAGATAACCGGGCTAAGATGTTTCAAAATCTTGTCAAAGATGGGAATCTAGATCCTAGTCGGTTAGGTTTTTTAAAAGACCTAGACAGTTTGGAGTTGGAATATGTTCTGAGACAGGCAGGTTATACCTTAGACCTCTCTCAAGACGAAGTGGCAGATTCTGTCTTAGAACCAAGCCATGTCTACCCTAGTTGGAAAGAATAAAGGAGTTATTTTATGAAAAAACTAAGAAAGAAGATTTTAATTTTTATGTTCATGATTACTTTATTAGTTCCTGGATATAATGTTTTTGCAGGATCAGGTAGAGTATCACATTAGTTCCTGGATATAATGTTTTTGCAGGATCAGGTAGAGTATCACAAAATCAAGATATGAAACCTTATATTACTTCTTGCTGTGGGCGACCAATTTTCATTTATGAAAATAGATGGACGCAACATGTGTACTCGAGTGCAGGTGTCTGTGTAGTTCATATCAATAAAGGAGATAAGCGGTGCAAAAGATGTGGTGCTTTGTGGGAAAAAGGTGCAACGATTTCTACAACTTCTGGATGTGGAAGAAGAGGACATAATTAAAGCAAAGTATTCAAAGAATAAACATTAAAATAAATACAGAGAAAAGATTTCCTGTTGAGGAAAGAGCCCATTTCGGGCTTTTTTCTTTGCCAGAGTTTGTCTTTTTAGACATTCTTTGCTATAATAGATATAATTTTATAGGACTGTGAAGGGAAGTAGTAACCAGGGGACATGGATAGAGACTAGACGGTTGGTGGAAGTCTAGGATGAAAGCTGGTGAATCCGTCTTGGAGTCTAGAAAAACAAAGTGAGCATGATGCTAACTGGGGTGGCACCGCGGAAGTTTCTTTCGTCCCTTGAGGACAAGGAAGCTTTTTTTAATGGAAAGAAGAGGAAAAATGCTAGATATTAAGTTTGTTCGGACCAATCCCGACGCTGTAAAGGAAAATATTAAGAAGAAATTTCAAGAGGAAAAACTTCCTCTAGTGGACGAAGTCATTGACTTAGACGAAAAATTCCGGGCCCTGAAAACCAAGGGAGATGACCTTCGGGCCAGCCGAAACAAAAAGTCCAAGGAAATAGGAAAATTTATGGCCCAAGGAGACAAGGACCAGGCAGAAAAAGTCAAGGCAGAAGTGAAGGCCGTCAACGAAGAGCTGGAAAGTGACCAGGAAAAGACCCGGGAATATGAAGACCGGATTCGTGAAATTATGATGCGGCTTCCCCAAATGATTGACCCCTCTGTCCCCATTGGCAAGGATGATACAGAAAATGTGGAAATCGAACGCTTTGGCGACCCTGTGGTTCCGGACTATGAAGTGCCCTACCATGTGGACATTATGGAGACCTTAAATGGCATTGACCTGGACTCTGCCAGGAAGACTTCAGGAGCTGGTTTTTACTACCTCCAAGGGGACATTGCCCGCCTCCATTCTGCAATCTTAGCCTATGCCCGGGACTTTATGATTGACAAGGGCTTCATTTACTGTGTCCCTCCCTTTATGATCCGGTCTGATGTGGTGACAGGAGTCATGAGCTTTGATGAAATGGAAGACATGATGTACAAGATTGAAGGGGAAGACCTCTATTTAATTGGAACCAGTGAACACTCCATGATTGGTCGCTTTATTAACACCCTCCAAGATGAAGACCAAATGCCTATTGCCCTCACCTCTTATTCTCCTTGCTTCCGGAAGGAAGTTGGGGCCCACGGCATTGAAGAACGGGGAGTCTACCGGATCCATCAATTTGAAAAGCAGGAAATGGTAGTTATTTGTAAGCCGGAGGATTCCAAGGAATGGTTTGATGTCCTCTGGAAAAATACAGTGGAGCTCTTCCGGTCCATGGATATTCCTGTACGGACTCTGGAATGCTGCTCTGGAGACTTGGCCGACTTAAAAGTCAAGAGTCTGGATGTGGAAGCCTGGTCTCCCAGACAGAAAAAATATTTTGAAGTAGGGTCTTGTTCCAACTTGGGAGATGCCCAAGCAAGACGGTTGGGCATCCGCCTAAGAGGGGAAGATGGAAACTATTTTGCCCATACTTTAAATAATACGGTAGTGGCTCCACCAAGGATGCTCATTGCCTACTTGGAAAACCACCTCCAAGAAGACGGAAGCATTGATATTCCAGAAGTTCTCCGCCCCTATATGGGAGGGAAGAAGACCCTGGAAAAAGTGAAAAAAATTCTTTGATGGGAGAATCATTTTTTCCTAGACTTATGGGAAAAGATTGATATAATAAGAATAGATTCAAAATCGAATAAAGGGGAGTAGCTTGTCTTTCTTTCTCGTCAATTCGGATTACATCCCGGGAAAGAACCCATGTGGTAGCGAGACCTTTGTTTCTTTTGTGAAAGAGAAGCAAGGGTCTTTTTTAGTAGTAAAGCAGAAAGGAGCTTGTATGTCTTGGTATAAGCAAGATGTGGACCAGGTAGTAAAGGCCCTGGACACCAACACCTCTACTGGTTTATCCAACCAGGAGGTGGAAAAGCGGCTGGACCAGTATGGCCGCAATGAATTAAAAGAAGGAAAAAAGAAGTCCTTTGGGAAAAAACTTTTGGACCAATTTTTAGACCCCATGATCCTCATTCTCTTGGCGGCCTCTATTTTGAGTGCCCTTATGGGGGAATGGGTGGATTCCGTCATTATTATCGCCATTGTCATTGTCAATGCCATTTTATCCCTCTACCAGGAGGGCCAGGCAGAAAAGGCCATTGAGGCCCTGCAAAAAATGTCCTCTCCCAAGGCCAAGCTCCTGCGGGAGAGAAGGATAGAAGAAGTGGACTCCGGAGAATTAGTTCCTGGGGACTTGGTTCTCCTGGAAACAGGAGACATTGTTCCGGCAGACCTCCGGCTAGTGGAAACCACTAATTTAAAAATTGATGAATCCTCCTTGACTGGGGAGTCTGTAGCTGTGGAAAAAGACGCTCAAAAAGTTTTTGAAGAAAAGGTGGGCCTGGGAGACCGGGAAAACCTGGCCTTTTCTTCCTCTATTGTCAGCTATGGCCGGGCCAAGGGCCTGGTGGTGGCCACAGGGGAAGAAACGGAAATTGGAAAGATTGCCACCAGCCTTTCCCAAGTGGAAGATGAACAAACTCCCTTGCAAAAAAAATTAGCCAGCCTATCCAAGTTTTTGGGAATCCTAGTTGTAGGAATTTGTATCCTGGTCTTCCTTGTGGGAGTTTTCTATAAACTAGACCTGATTCAAAACCTCTTAACCTCTGTATCTCTGGCTGTGGCTGCCATACCAGAAGGTCTTCCAGCTATTGTGACTATTGTTCTTTCCCTGGGTATGGGGCGGATGGCCAAGAAAAATGCTATTGTGAAGAAACTCCTGGCTGTGGAAACCCTAGGGACCACTACGGTTATCTGTTCTGATAAGACCGGGACCTTGACCCAAAATGAAATGACCGTTCAAAGGGCCTATGCCGGCGGTCAAGGCTATGAAATTTCCGGGTCCGGCTATGCTCCTGAAGGAAAAATCCAAAAGACCTCCGGGGAAGAAGTGGAAGTCAAGGAATCTCCCCTGGAACGGTTAATGCACATTGCCCTTTTGGCCAATGATGCCTCCTTGGAAGCAAGAGAAGAAGGCTATAAGATGTCTGGCGACCCCACAGAGGGGGCCCTCCTTTCCTTTGCTGGCAAGGCGGATATTGTAAAAGAAGATTTAGAAGAAAATTACCCCCGGGTCAAGGAAATTCCCTTTGACTCTGTCCGGAAGATGATGACTACCTTCCATGAAGTAGAGGGAGAAGTCTACTCCTATACCAAGGGAGCGCCGGACATTGTCCTGGGAAAATCTACCAAGATTTTAACAGCTGAAGGAGTCCGGAACTTAACGGAAGAAGACCGGGAAGAAATTTTAAAAATCAACTCGTCCTATGCAAAGGAAGCCCTCCGGGTCCTGGCCTTTGCCATGAAGGCCCATGAAACCATGCCGGAATCGCCTAAGAGTGAAAATGACGAAGAAGAGATGATTTTTGTTGGCCTGGTGGGAATGATTGATCCGGCCCGGCCTGAAGTTCGAGATGCCATTAAGGAATGTAAAAATGCTGGCATCACCCCCATTATGATTACTGGGGACTACCTGGAAACAGCCGTAGCCATTGCCAAGGACCTGGGCATTGCCCAGTCCACAGACCAGGCCATGTCTGGAAAGGAAATTGACGAATTATCCCCCGAAGAATTAAAAGAAGCCCTAAAGACCAAGAGGGTCTTTGCCCGGGTGAGCCCGGAAAATAAGGTAGAAATTGTCACAGCCTTAAAGGAACTTGGCCATATTACCGCTATGACAGGGGACGGGGTCAACGATGCTCCGGCCATTAAAAGGGCGGATATTGGTATAGCCATGGGAATTACAGGAACAGACGTGGCCAAGAATACAGCTGAAGTCATTTTAACAGATGACAACTTTGCCACCATTGTCAACGCCGTGGAAGAAGGACGGATTATTTATGCCAATATTAAAAAGTTTGTTTCCTTCCTCCTCTCCTGTAATATTGGGGAAGTTCTGGTCATTTTAATTGCCATTTTAATGAACGTCCCAGTTCCCTTAATCCCCATCCAACTTCTCTGGTTAAATCTTTTAACCGACTCCTTCCCGGCCCTGGCCCTGGGGATGGAAAAGGGAGAAGACGATGTTATGTATGAACCGCCAAGGGACCCGGCAGAACCGATTTTGGATAAGGAAATTACCATTACAGTGGCCATCCAGTCCATTGCCATTACGATCTCCACTCTGGGAGCCTACTTGATTGGCCTTAACCGTTTTGGAGATACAGGAATTGGCCTGGACTCTGCCCGGACTATGGCCTTTGCCACCTTGATTTTGGCTGAACTCCTCCGGTCCTATTCCGCCAGGAGCGTCAACTTCACCCTGGCTCATATTGGGGTCTTTTCTAACCCCTCCCTGGTCAAGGCCACCCTCTTTTCTTTTGTCCTCATGGTCTTGGTTATGTATGTTCCCTTCCTAGAAGACCTCTTCCACCTAGTGGACCTAGGCTTTAATGAATGGATTGTCATCTTAATTGGGGCCTTCCTCCCCCTTTTATTAGGAGAAATCCAAAAGGTCATCCGCTTTCGGAAGATCCATGAAGACATGAAAAAATAAAAATAAGAAGAAACTGAGCCGGCAGGAGTAAAATTTCTGCCGGTTCAGTCTTGCATTAAGAGAAATGTCCTTCTAAATTTCAAGAAAAGTTTTAAGCTATAAATTTTTTTAGGGGATATGTGCTAGAGAAGAGGAAGGACTTGAAAAATGGCTAAAAGTGTTGGCTCAAGAAGGGGCCATTGAAAGAAAACCTTAGAAAAAATGAATCTTAGATAGGGAGTTGATTTTCATAGAATAACTGATATACTAAAGTAATCTAGGAGGAATTATGAAAATTATTATATTGGGGGCCGGCAAAGTAGGCTCTTATTTAACCAGTGACCTAGCTGATGAAGGCCACGATATATTAGTTATAGACCATAATAAACAGGTCTTAGATAAATTACTTGCAAGCAATGATGTAATGGGGGTTGTAGGTGACGGAAGGGACCCGGAAGTTCTGGTAAATGCTGGAGTTGCCACTTGCGATTTATTTATCGCTCTCAGTTTATCGGATGATGTGAACTTGATTGCTTCTACCATAGCCAAAAAGCTTGGAGCCAAGAATATCATTATCCGACTCAGGGACAACCGGTATTTAAAGCAAAAGGAAATTATAGAGAATATTACGGCGGCATCTAGGATTATCAATCCAGAGTTAATTGCGGCCAAGGACATTCAAAGGACGCTAAAGTACTCCCATGCCCTCAATGTAGAAGGCTTTTTTAAGGATCAGGCCCTGATGATGGAACTTGTGATTTCGGAAAATTCTGCTCTTGCAGGGGCGAGAATTAGTGAACTCAACGCCTATTCTGCAGAATACCATACTCTGATTGGAATTGTGAATCATGATGGAGAAATCCATATTCCCCATGGATCCTATGTCCTTGAAAAGGGAGAAAAAATTTACGTTGTAGGAGCCAAGGAAGGGGTCGACCGGTTTTACAAGCAGGAAGTTTTTGGTCAAATTAAAATTAAAAATGTCCTGATTATTGGAGCAGGGTCTATTGCAACCTACTTGACAGGTCTTCTTTTGGAAAGAGGCTTTGGTGTCACTGTCGTGGAAATTGACAAGGAAAAAGCAGAAAAAATAAGTGAATTATATTCCGATGCTGTAGTTATCCATGCGGATGGGGCAGACCCGGACATTCTAGAAGAGGTCCGGATTACAAACTTTGATGCCCTTGTGGCCCTGACGGGGATTGATGAAGAAAATATTTTAATTTCCCTAATGGCCCAAAAATATGGCTTGGAAAAAATCATTGCCAAGGTCAACCGGACCAAGCTTATTAAGATGACAGGAATTTTGGATATTGACACCACCTTTACCCCTAAACGGGTGGCCAGTGATGTCATTAACCGACTGATTCGGTCTAAGACCAATGCCAGGGGTTCCTCCATCACATCCCTCTATAGTGTGGAAGATGGGCAAGTAGAGGTGATTGAATTTGCGGCTATTGAGCATTCTAGTATTTTAAATAAGAAGCTCAAGGATTTGAATATAAGAGAAGATACTTTAATTGCCTGTATTAAACACCAAGAGCGGAATGGGGGAATTGAGGTGCCCAATGGAGATTCTATGATTTCCCTAGGGGACCGGGTCTTAGTCATTACCACCAACGGTAGTTTTCAAACCATAGATGATATATTGGAGGACCTATGAATGGATCAATTGTAAAATATAGCATAGGTAAGCTTCTCTTTGTCTTGGCCATGCTCATGTGTCTGCCTCTTTTTGTAGGAATAATCTATAGGGAGAGCCTGTTAGATTTAAGAAATTTTATCCTACCCATTGTCATGGCGATTTTTTTGGCAAGTATTTTAATGAAAAGAGGGTCCGGGGATGGCCATATTTTTACCAAAGAGGCCATGTTTATTACGGCGACTTGCTGGATTCTTTTTTCAATCATAGGAGCAATTCCTCTTTATCTTACGCAGAGTAACTTTCCAACTATGATTGATGCTTTTTTCGAAACGGCTAGTGGATTTACAACTTGTGGAGCCTCTGTTGCTGCAAATGTGGAACTCTTACCTCATTCGATTTTATTTTGGCGGTCCTTTACCCACTTTATTGGAGGGATGGGGATTTTAGTCTTTACCCTGGCCATTCTTCCTAAGACCAACAAGGAATCTTCCTCCCTCATGCAGGCAGAAGTTCCGGGACCCACCTTTGGTAAGATTACTCCCAAGCTTTCCCAGACAGCGAGGACGCTTTACTTACTCTATATTGCCCTGACAATTATTACAACCATTTTTTTGTTATTTGGTGGAATGAACCTCTTTGACGCCATTATCCACGCCATGGGAACAGCTGGAACAGGGGGCTTTTCCAATAAGTCAGCCTCCATAGGCTATTATGATTCAGGATATATTGAAATTGTTTTGTCCATTGCCATGCTGGCCTTTGGAGTGAACTTCAATATCTTTTATTTTGCCATTTTTCGGTCTTTTAAGGAGGCCTTTAAAAGCGAAGAGCTCTACTGGTATTTGGGGATTGTGGGAGTTGCTGTTTTGTTGATTTTCTTCAATATCCGGGGAGTTTATACAGACAAAATTTATACAGGGATATCTTCTCTTTTTACCGTTACATCTATCATCACAACGACAGGGTATGTATCGGCAGACTTTGGTCAGTGGCCCCTGTTTTCTAGAAATATTTTACTCTTTTTAATGTTTATTGGGGGGTCTGCAGGGTCCACAGCAGGAGGAATTAAGGTTTCTAGGATTGTTATCTTATTTAAATCAGCCCTAAATCAAATTAGAAAAGCTTTAAATCCAATGCGAGTGACGGTAAATAAAATGGATGGGAAAAGGCTGGATCGAGACACCGAAGAATCTATAAATCGTTATATCTTGGTTTATATTTTATTTTTTATTGTTTTTATGCTGATTATGACCTTGAATACAAATAATTTTGAAGCAGCATTTTCCGCAGTCGCGACCACCTATAATAATGTGGGGCCAGCCCTGGTCCAGTTTGGGCCTGTAGAAAACTTTCGAACCATGAACGATTTATCAAAAATAGTGCTGACCTTTTCCATGCTCTTTGGCCGTTTGGAGCTCTATCCCATGATTCTTTTATTTGCACCGGACACCTACCGAAATATTAAAAGATAAAATAGAAGAAAGAAGGCGAGGAGGGGTCCTCGTCTTTTTTGTCGTATTTCTAGGGAGGAGTCTGAAAGAGACTTGAAATAAAATCCAGGATTTTTTAGCAGCCTTTCCTTTTTATGGTATAATAAAAAAGAATTTATTTGACAGAAATCAAGGAGGTATCCATGGAGTGGCTTAATGTACTTATTTTAGGAATTATAGAAGGAATTACGGAGTTTCTCCCTATTTCTTCCACAGGACACTTAATTTTATTTCATCGATGGTTTCAGTTGACGCCGGAAAGCTTTCAAAATGCCTTTGATGTTTGCATCCAATTGGGGGCTATTTTAGCTGTTGTCGTCCTATACTTTCGCCGCCTCAACCCCTTTTGTAAAAAAGACCAGGATGGGGAAAAAATGACCCCAAGAAAAAGACGGAAGATTGTCCTCCTATGGGCCCGGGTCCTGGTGGCTGTCCTGCCGGCCATGGTTTTAGGCCTCTTGTTTGATGATTTAATTGACCAGTACTTGTTTTCCAGCAAGGTTGTGGCCATCGCCCTGATTGTCTGGGGGATTGTCATTATTCTCATGGAAAGAAAAGACCGTGAGCCCCGCTTTGACAACTTAGAAGTCCTTCCCTATAAGATAGCTTTAGGGATTGGATTTTTCCAATGCCTGGCCATGATTCCCGGAACCAGCCGGTCGGCAGCCACCATTATTGGGGCCATGGTCCTGGGCCTAAGCCGGGTGGAGGCGGCAGAATTTTCCTTTTTTCTGGCCATTCCCACCATGTTGGGCGCCACTCTTTTAAAGGTAGCCAAAAATTTAGGAAGTTTTACATCAGGCCAATGGCTTTTGATTGCCTTTGGCGGCCTAGTGAGTTTTATTACGGCCTACCTGGTCATTAAGGCCTTTATGGCCTACATTAAAAACCACGACTTTGTCCCCTTTGGAATTTACCGGATTGTCTTGGGACTTGTGGTCCTTCTCTTCTTTTTATAGGATATAGAAAAACCCTTCCGCCTGGAAGGGTTCTTTTTATGGATTTAACCGAGGGTGACATCTAGGATCATCATAATAATAAAGCCAAAGATAATCCCGTAGGTGGCCTCCCGTTCGTAGCCATTGCTGTGGGTTTCAGGAATGATTTCATCACTGATGACAAAGAGCATGGCTCCACCGGCTAGGGCCAGGATAAAGCCCAGGATTGGCTGGAAGACCTGGACTAGGAAGAGGCCTAAAAAGGCTCCCAGGGGTTCCACCATACCGGTAAAGAGGGCAATGAGGAAGGCTTTTTTTACGGAATATTTTTCCCGGACCAGGGACAGGGCCACAGCCAGTCCCTCTGGCATATTTTGAAGGCCAATGCCTAGAGCAATGGTAATACCATTGGCCAGGGAGGAGGTTCCAAAACCTACGCCTGTGGCCAGGCCTTCCGGAAAATTATGGATGGTAATAGCAATAATAAAGAGCCAAATTTGCTTGAGGGAATCGGTATTTTTCCCTTCCATTTTTTTATCAATTAAGTGCTCATGGGGGGCGTAGCGATCAATAAGGTCCAGCATCAGGGCCCCGGCCAGGATTCCTAGAGAGCAAATAAGAACGGCCTTTAAGTCGCCGCCCCCAGATTCAATAGAGGGGATGATCAGGGAAAAGCAAGTGGCCGCCAGCATAACGCCTGCAGCAGACCCTAAAAGGCTATCCAGTAATTTTTGGGAGACATTTTTTGTGGCAAAAATAGGCAGGGCCCCTAGGCCAGTCATGAGACCGGGAATAATACAGCCTAAAATAATAATGGATTTTTCTGAAAGTCCAAACATAAAAACCTCTTTTCTAAATGAAAAAAGCACCCTCTAGGGGATGCTAAAATTCTTTATATGTAAGCCATACACCCGACCTTGTCAATCTCTTATATGCGGTACCCGAAGAGTTAACTCAAATTAGGCACTCCATACGGCACACAGAACATCTCTCTTAGTGCTGCTTCCGTCAAGACCTGACACGGTTCAAAAGCTCCTGTTGCGTAGGACCCAATTCTCAACGCCACTTTTCCGGGGCAGACCATACAAGAAACTGCCGCAGGCGGGAATTCGATCTTGCTATAGCGGATTGCAAGTGCAGGGTGCCGCTAACTCCCCATCTAGTATGGCAATGTTTTTACTGGCGGAGAGAGGGGGATTCGAACCCCCGATACGCTATAAACGTATACCCGCTTTCCAGGCGAGCGCCTTAAACCAACTCAACCATCTCTCCATTGGATTACAATGGTTTTATTATACCTGGAAATAAAAAAAGTGTCAAGACTTTTCTTGACACTTTTACCTATTCGTTACAGTTTTAGGCAAACTTCTTCTTTGCCTTTAGGACTTGTAAAGCCCAATCTAAGGAGATGTTACTTGAAAGATCCTCCATTAGAAGGGTCATAAGTATGGAAAAAATTAAGTGGATGTATTCATCCAGGGCCTTTTCGTCCAAGTCTTGTTCCATGTTTGCATCTCTACGGTAAACATCGACCATGGTTTTTCTCAACTCTTGAGTTGTGTCGTTAAACAGTTTAAGGCCTAGGTCTGGGTCCTTATGAGCTAATCCTAAAGAATAGTAATTTAAGAAACCTGCTCGGTCTTTTTTCTTTTTTAAAAGAACTTGATAAATTTGCTCTATATAATCGATAAAGCTACTGGTCTGGTCTAAATCCTCTTCAATATC
The DNA here is from genome assembly GCA_001299455.1 of Clostridiales bacterium SIT11. Classification (GTDB taxonomy): domain Bacteria; phylum Bacillota; class Clostridia; order Tissierellales; family Peptoniphilaceae; genus Urinicoccus. The sequence continues at coordinate 1,415,876 of CYUK01000003.1, forward strand.
AAAAATATCTTTCCATCCTTCAGTAAGAACAGCATAAACAAGCTCATCCTTGGATCCAAAGTGGTTGTAAATAGACCCAACGGATACGTGGCAAGCCGATGCAACTGTTCGAATGTCAATGGCTGTTAAACCTTGGTTTAACACAATGTTTTGACAATGTTGAAGGATTTCCTCACGAGATGTTACAGTTTTTCTCAATATAGGACTCCTTTCATATGTCATATTCAAAATAATTTTACTACAACTTTTGGGGGCTGTCAATAAAATAAGTCCTTACATTTATAGGAAAGTGTACCAATCTCGGTTTTCTCTCTACTGCTGGGGATCTACAAGGCTTCCTTCGGCCATTTACCAGTTCAAAACGACTAGTCCGGACCTGAAGGTTTCCCTAGATGTAGATAGTGCAGAAGGCACCCTAACCAAGGTGCGAAACCATGACTTTGACATTGGGGTCATTACATCAGAGTCCCAAAACCCCGACTTTAAAGACCTGGCCAGCCAAGTCATTATGAAGGACTGCCTGGTCTTTGTAACCAAGCCGGACATCCCCTTTGATGGGGTAGACCTTAAGGAAGTCCCAAGCCTTCCCCTGATTTTACGGAACCACGACGCCACCTTGTCAAAAATTCTCCAAAGAGAACTAAAAAAATATAAGCTGGATACCAGGGACTTGAATATTAAAATTAAGAGCAACTCTACAGAGTCCATTAAGTTCAGCATTATCATCACCGGTGGCTTTGCCTTCTTACCCAGTGTAATTGTGGAATCTGAAATTCAGGCAGGCCTGCTCAAGGAAGTGCATATCCAGAATTTTAATCCGTCGTTTTACTATCTTTTCATTCACAGAAAAAATTATAAGTTATCAAATCAAGAGGCAAGGCTTAAAAGCTATCTTTTAAACCGCTTGGATTTTTAAAGGGAATTTTAAACCACTGGGCTGGGCTTGGATTTCTTTGGAAAAAATGCCAAGGGAAGAGGGTGGTGTGGATGTCAAGAAAATAAGATAAGACTGTTGAATCAGATGGCTTTTAGGATTTTAAAAATCTTAGAAGCCATTTTTTATTCAAGGGATATACCAATGACTTTTTAAAAATTAGACAATGTTTCTAGTAGTGAGATGTGTTTTACGAATCCTATTTTATTTAGGAATAAATATTTAAGAGAGGTTTACTTAGAGTTAATAAAAGCAAAATAAGTTTACTAATAGTTTCTTGATAGTTGATTTAATAAAATGGTAAGATATATGTACAAATAAAGGAGGGCTTAAAATGGATGTTATTAGAGAATATTTGCCGATACTTATACCTATTATTATGTTAGAAATTGGACTTATGATTTATTCTTTAAGTCATGTTTTAAAACACGATAGATACAAATTTGGCAGTAGAACCATGTGGATTTTAATAGTTGTTTTTATTCAAATTATTGGACCTATCTTATACCTAACAATAGGTAGGGAGGAAGAATAATGGACGCACTTAAAATTGAAAACCTCCATAAATCTTTTGGAAAAAATACGATTATTAATGGATTGACCATGTCCATTCCTGAAAACACAATCTTTGGGTTTTTAGGCAAAAATGGTGCTGGAAAAACAACGACAATGAAAATGATTTTAGGATTTTTGAAAATAGATGAAGGTTCCATTAAAGTTTTTGAAGAAGAAGTAAGCTTTGGTCAGTCAAAAACCAATCGATTTATCGGGTATCTTCCAGATATCCCTGAATTTTATGGCTATATGACTGCAAAAGAATATCTCAATTTATGTGGGTCTATAACTGGTCTTAGCAAAAATGAAATTAAAAACAAGAGCGAAGAACTTTTAGAATTGGTGGGATTAAGAGATGTCAATAAAAGAATTAGTGGCTATTCTAGAGGTATGAAACAGCGCTTGGGTATTGCCCAAGCCTTGTTAAATAGCCCCAAATTATTAATATGTGATGAACCCACTTCCGCCCTTGATCCACTTGGAAGAAAAGAGATATTAGACATTATATTAAAAATAAAAGACTCTACAACCGTTATTTTTTCAACACATATTTTATCGGATATTGAAGCGATTTGTGATCATGTTGTGGTGCTTGATAAAGGAAAAAATGTACTAGAAGGTTCCATAGATGAACTAAAAAATATAAAGAGGAAAAACACAATTAAAATTAGGTTTAAGTCTGACAAAGAACTAAAGGCATTTAAGTCACTAGATAAATTTTCAAATCTGATAACAAATGAAAAAGGAGATACTTTATACTTAACAAACGAAGACAATCAACTAAAAGATATTGATATATTATATGAGCTATATAAGTTAAACATATTTCCTCTAGAAATAAAAATAGAAGAACTTACATTAGAAAATATTTTTCTGGAGGTGACAAAAGCATGAGGACATTTTTATCTCTATTAAAGAAAGAAACTATTGAAGGTGTAAGGACTAAAAAAATGATTTCTACCTTTATTCTGTTCTTGTTTATCGGGTTAATAAGTCCTTTGACAGCGAAATTAACTCCCATGATACTTCAATCCATAGCTACAGGAAATATAGATATTAACGTAGCACCTCCATCAGAAATTGACTCTTGGACACAATTCTTTAAAAATATTAGTCAAATAGGTATGTTTGGATTAGCCATTATATTAAGTACTCAAATGGCCAATGAATTCCAAAAAGGAACCTTGATTAATTTGCTATCTAAGGGACTGCCAAGGTATCAAGTTGTGCTATCGAAGATTTTTTATAATTTTATTTTGTGGTTTATTGCTTACTTTTGCTCATTTATACTCACTTATTTCTACACAAAGTACTTTTTCGGGATTTCATTTCCTATTAGAAATATACTTATGGCAGCCTTACTTCCTTTTATATTTGGCTTATTTTTAATATCCTTAGAGATATTAGCTGGAGTGATTTCAGGAAATGCTATAGGAACATTAATATTAACGACCCTTGGGATTGTGATTCAACTTATATTATCCATTCGAGATGAAATTGTTAAATACATGCCTATCGCATTAATAGGAAAACCTGTGAACCTTATAAAAGGAATTGGATATGATGACTATTATGTACCGATTATTACGGGCAGTATTTTGCTTATACTGTGTATCGTAATTTCGCTTGCTGTAATAAACAAAAAGCAAATCAGTTAGGAGGTAAAATATCATGCTAAAAATTGGAGAAACTATTCTTCAGAAGCGAAAAGAAAGAGGCATAACTCAGGAAGAATTAGCAGAATTCATGATGGTAACAAAGGCTTCCGTATCAAAATGGGAGACAGGTCAAAGCTATCCAGATATTTTACTTCTACCAAAATTGGCCACTTTTTTTAATATAAGTGTGGATGAATTAATAGGATATGATCCAGATTTATCTTCATCCCAAATACAAAAATTTTATATAGACTTGGAGAACCGTATCCTTGATGCAGGTATGGATAGTATCCTGAAAGATATAAAAATTAAAATTAAACAATACTATTCTTGCTTTGAACTCCTATACTATATGGCTTTGTTTATTTTGAACCATTGTGATTTAGCAACTGATGATGTAAAAAAAGAAGAATATCTAGAATATGCGAATAATATACTAAAGAGAGTGTGTGTGGAATCGAAAGATCCTCTACTTAAAGATCAATCATTGAGCTTGAGGGCAGCCTGTTTAATTAGTTTAGGAAAACCAGAAGAAGCATTAACTATTTTGCCATCTTCGGACATGCTATCTATATCGAAAGATTGTTTAGTGGCTTCAGCTTATTTAAAAACGAAGAAGGAAAATGAAGTAGACAAGAAGCTACAAGTAATGATTTATAAGAACATAACTGATTTAATCACTCTTCTTATGATGAAAAGCAGTTTGCATGATGACGATTGGGTCAAAACTTCGGAGAGAGTGGAGGATTTAATAGAAACTTTTAATCTCATTGAAATAAATGTTTCTATCGTTTTAAACTTCTATTTATCCTTGGCAACCCGCTATGTTGACGATAATAATCTCAAACTTGCTGGTAAATATGTGGAAAAATTACTCAACCTAATAGTAGGAAGCAAGGAAAAATCCTTTAAGATAAGAGGCGATGAGTATTTTAATCAAATAGATGATTGGCTTGATGAAAATTTATTATTATCAACAAATCCAAATAGAAGTGACGATATGATTGTTCGCTTTTATTTAGAAGCAATGGCGAATAATGAGAGTTTTAAAAGAATTATTTCTGAAGGGAAGGTAAAGTTCTTAATTGATAAGGTTAAAGAAATATACTCTCTATAATTAAATGCTACTATTATAAAAAGGTTGTAATTTTTCAAAATTATAACCTTTTTTTATGCCTACATTTCTAACACCACATTTCTCTTTACATATATTAGAGATTATAAACTTTACTCAAAACTACTCCCTTTGTCCTAAGGAATATAGAGGAGAGAAAATTAAGGTTAAAAATAGAGCGACCTCAAAATTTGGAGTACGGATTTTGGGATTCAGCTCAGTATGGTAAGAGCTCCTTCATCAGGTATTTTATCGTAGGACAGAAATATATAAGGATAAAAGACCAAACACTTGAATTAAAAAAGGACAAACACTTGAATTAAAAATAGACAAATACTTGAATAACTGATAAAATCTACTTAAGTAACGAGTATGGGAGGAAGTTATGAAGGAGTATTTACCCAGAATTGCAGATAAATTGTTAGAAGAACGATTAGCCGCAAAGGGTGCAGTTTTAATTGAAGGCCCTAAATGGTGTGGAAAGACAACAACAGCGAAACAAAGGGCTAAAAGTTTACTATCTATGGATCGTCCAGATATGACAAGACAATATCAGCAAATGGCAGAGCTTTCTCCTAATACTTTGCTGGAAGGAGAAAGCCCAAGGCTCATTGATGAGTGGCAAATAGCCCCTAATTTATGGAATGCTGTACGCTATGAGGTGGATAATAGGGATGAATTTGGTCAATTTATTTTAACAGGTTCAGCAGTACCCAATGAATTTGACGATTCTATGCATACAGGTACAGGAAGAATATCTAGACTTTTGATGCGGCCTATGAGTTTATATGAATCCAAAGATTCCAGTGGGGAAGTGTCTCTTAAAGACCTATTTAAGGGTAAAAATATTTCAGTTATTGACGACACCTCTCTTGAAGAAATTGCCTTTTTAATTTGTAGAGGCGGATGGCCAAAAGCAATTGGTTTAGATGAAAAGCCAGCTTTATTTCAAGCGATAGACTATTTTGATGCCCTTGTATCTACTGATATTAGTAGGGTGGATTCCGTAAAAAGGGATAAAGAAAGGGCTAAGAGATTACTTAAATCCTATGCAAGACATGTAGGTAGCCAAAGTTCTCTAGAAACTATTCGGCAAGATATGTTAGCTAATCAATCAGCTACATTTGATCAGGGAACACTTTATTCTTACCTGGATGCCTTAAGAAAAATATTTGTGATAGAAGATTCTCCAGCATGGAACCCAAATTTAAGGTCGAAAGCATCCATACGAACAACGGATACCAGATACTTTTCGGACCCATCTATTGCAACGGCAGCCTTAGGTATAGGTCCGAAGGATTTACTAGATGATTTAAACACCATGGGATTTTTATTTGAAAACTTATGTGTTCGTGACTTAAGAATTTATACAGACTATTTAGATGGAACAGTTTATCATTATAGAGATAGGTACGGATTAGAATGTGATGCAGTGATTCATTTAAGAAATGGAGCTTATGGGCTCATTGAAATTAAACTCGGTGGCGATAAATTAATTGAAGAAGGTGCTGAAACTTTAAAAGATTTAGCATCTAAAATCGATACAAAAAATATGTCCAAGCCTTCATTTATGATGGTATTATGCGCAAAAGCACCGTTTGCTTATAAAAGAAATGATGGTGTTTACGTAATACCGATTACCGCTTTAAGACCTTAATAGTTTTTGGCTTTTATAGATATATTCCCATATACGAGGGGTTTGAGAGGTATGAAATTTTATTCATACTGTATTCTAAAGCCAAGGGAAGAGGATAAATCAGGGGAAGTTCCCTGTAAAATTTTTGAGCCCATTCTTTTTATCCATGGTATACTAGAAAAGAGGTGAGAGCTTGAACTATCAATCCATTCAATTTATTTTAGAAGTCATTGGGACCGTATCTTTTGCCATATCCGGGGCTCTTTTAGGGATTCGCAGGAGCATGGATATTTTTGGCATTATCGTCCTAGGTGTGGTGACGGCTGTTGGTGGGGGGATGATTCGGGATGTGGCCTTGGGTCTTATTCCTCCGTCAGCTTTTTTAGACTCCACTTTTCCTGTTTTGGCGGCTCTGGTTTCGGTCTTTGTTTTTCTCATTTTTTACCGGCGGGGCAACCACTTAAATAGCCGCTTTGTCTTGACTTTTGAAGAGTACCTGGTTTTTTTCGATGCCCTGGGCCTAGGAGCCTTTACCATTGTAGGCATGAATACGGCAGCAGGAGTTGGCTACTTGGATAATGGCTTTCTAGTCTTATTTTGTGGCATGATTACAGGAATTGGCGGAGGGATTGTCCGGGACCTCCTGGCAGGGATTGTTCCCTTTGTCTTTATTCGGCAAGTCTATGGGGCGGCTTCTTTTATTGGCGGAGTTTTTTACCTCCTCCTCTATAAGAGTCTGGGTCCCTCTCTGGCTATGATTGTTGGTTTTTTACTTGTTGTGGTTGTCCGCATGGTTGCCCATATAAAAAAATGGAACCTGCCTAGGGTTCGAGTAGAGGATATGGAGGAAGGGAAGTAGGATGAAGGAAGACATATTAAATATTTTAGACCTCCACCGGGGGGACTACATTTCTGGCCAAGACCTGGCAGAAAAACTGGAAGTTTCTAGGACGGCCATTTGGAAGATGATTGAAAAACTCCGGGACCAGGGCTATGAAATTGAAGCCGTCAACCGGAAGGGCTACCGGCTTGTGGGAAACTTTGACCGCTTAACAGAAGGGGGAATCCGGAAAAACCTCCGGCCAGAGCTTAAGAACATGAGCCTAAAGATTTTTGAAGAAATAGATTCTACGAATACGGAAATGAAGCGATGGTTGGAAGAAGGAGATGTCCACACTTTTGATGCCATTTTGGCAGAAGGCCAGACCAAGGGCCGGGGACGGAGTGGAAAAACTTTTGAATCCCCCCTCCATACGGGGGCCTACCTGACCCTGCTTTGGTACAAGGAGGGAGAAGGAGAATTAAGGAACCAGGACCTGATTACCATTAAGGTATCCCTGGCCGTGGCCCGGGCGGTAGAAGCCTTAACCGACTTAAAGCCGGGGATTAAATGGGTTAACGATGTTTTAATTGACCACCGGAAGTTTTGTGGGATTTTAACGGAGGCGGATTTTAGCCTGGAAGACCAAAAGATTTCCGCCATTTATACAGGAATTGGTCTCAATGTCCGGACGCCCCAGGAAGTTTTTTCAGAAGAAATCCAAAATAAGGCTGGGTCCTTAAATACAGATGTCTTAAGAAATGACCTGGTGGCTGAACTTTTAAACCAGCTCTATGAAGTGAAAACCCAAGGAAAAGACCAGGTTATTGCAGCTTATAAATCCTATTCTGTAGTCTTAAATCGGGAAATTTCCTTCCAATATAATGGGGTCAAGAAACGGGGGCTGGTCAAGGATATTAATGAAGAGGGCCATTTAATTGTAGACTGTGGAAAAGAAGTAATTGAATTAAATGCTGGGGAAGTATCCATTGAAGGAGACTTTTATTAAGGAAAATAGATAGAAAAATGAGCCTGGGAACTTCCCAAGCTCATTTTTTATGCCTCATACATACCCAAAAGTTGGGTGATGTGTTTTTTTAATTCAAACTGGTAGACTTGGCCTTCCTTGGTTTTTAAGTCTAGGTCCGGGTCCACCTTGATTTCTTCAATTAAGGTGGATTTTTCCTTGGACAGGATATAAATCCGGTCCGCCAGCTTAATGGCTTCCTCAATATCATGGGTGATTAAGAGGCTGGACAGGTGGATTTCCTCCATAATATCCAAGTACCACTGGTGCATGGAGGACTTGGTAATGGCATCCAACTTGGAAAAGGGTTCGTCCAAGAGGGCCACATTGGAAGAAAAAAGATAGGTCCGGAGGAGGGCCGCTCTTTGGGCCATGCCTCCGGAAAGTTCTGAAGGATAGAGATCCTGGGTCCCCTCTAGGCCGAACTGGCTGAAGTAGGAGGAGGCCTTTTCCCGGGCTTCTTTCTTGTTCATCTTCCGTAAAAAGAGGGGGAGGGCCACATTATCTAAGATTTTCAAGTGAGGGAGAAGGAGGTCCTTTTGGAGCATATAGGAAACCTGGCCGGTTTTCCCTGTAATATCCTTGCCCTCTAAAAGAACCTGGCCCCCATCGGGTTGTAAAAGACCGGCAATAATATGAAATAGGGTGGATTTTCCACTGCCAGATAGGCCCAGGATAGCCACCAATTCCCCCTGGTCCAGGTGGAGGTTGACGTCTTTTAAAACTTGGTGGTCCTCAAAGGCCTTGTCAATGTGCCGGGCCTCAAGAATTTTCTTTGGGGAGGAAGTCATTGGTGAATCCATGATTTTCTTCAATGGGCTTTTGGATGAGCTTTTCATCGGCAAGCCACTTGTAAAAGTTGTTCCAGCGGGCAGGGTCAATATAGCCAAATTGCTTGGCATCCCCTTGGTAGCGACTGGCCAACCATTTTTGAGATTCTAAGACCAGGTCCTTATCCAGTTCTGGATTGGCCTTACATAGGATGTCGGCGGCTTCTTCAGGATGTTCCATGGCATATTCATAGCCCTTGACTGTGGCCTTGACAAAGGCCTTAACCTTGTCTGGATTTTTTTCAATAAGTTGGTTGTTGGAAATTAAAACAGGACTGTAGTAGTCAAAAGTGGGGTTGATGTCAATAAAGGAAAAGTAGTTGGTGTCTACATTCTTGACCTTAGCGGCAATCCCGTCCCAGGCGTAGTAGATCCAAACTGTGTCAATATTACTTTGGATGGCAGACACAGCGTCTGTAGCTGTAGAGGGAATTATTTCCAGCTTGCTAGGGTCTCCGCCGTCCTTGGCGATGACATTTTTAATAATGGCCTGTTCAATGGGGTTATCCCAGCTGGCGTAGTTGTGGCCTTCCATATCCTTGGGCCGGGTAATATTTTTGTCCTTCATGGAAATAATTCCTGAAGTGTTGTGGTCAATAATGGCACAGACAGATTGGATGGGAAGGGGGTTGTCATTGGAAAAAGCAGCGGCTAAAACATCTTGGAAGGAAATTCCAAAGTCTGCCTTTCCAGAGGCAACCAGGGCTTCAGCCCCATCTTCCGGGGGTTGGATAATGGAGAGATTTAAGCCTTCATCTGCATAGTAGCCTTTTTCTTGGGCCACATAAATGCCGGTGTGGTTGGTATTTGGAGTCCAGTCTAAGACAAATTGGACATCTTCCAAGTCCTTGCCTTCTTGGCTGGCGCCAGCTTCTTTCGTACTGTTATTTCCTCCTTGGCAGCTGGTTAAAACAAGAGCTGCAAAAAGTAAAAGAAGGAGACCTTTAAATTTTTTCATGCGAACTTCCTTTCTTCCAGGGCATTGTCTTTTTCTCTAAGGCTTGTACCAGAACTAAAAAAAGGTAGGAAATCAGAGAAATAAAGACAATGACAGCAAACATCTTATCAAAAGAATAGGATTTTTTTACCTTGGTCATATAAACTCCTAGGCCGGCATAACCTCCCAGCCATTCAGCAATCACGGCCCCTACAATGGCATAGGAGGTAGAAATTTTCAGGCCGGAAAAAAAGGAGGATAGGCTCATCGGCCACTTAATATAGTGAAAAATTTCCCAGTGGCTGGCTCCCATGGCCCGTAAAAGCTGGGTAGCATCTTGGTCGGCCCGTTGAAAACCCTCATAGAGGTTCATGGCAATGGGAAAGAAGGTGACAATGACAACTAGGGTCACCTTAGGAGCCATTCCATAGCCCATCCAAAGGACCAAAAGGGGTGCGATGGCCACAGTGGGAACGGTTTGGGTTAAGACCAAGAGAGGGTAGAGGGCGTCTCGAACTAGGCGGAACCGGTCCATTAAAAGAGCCGAGAGAAAGCCTAGACTGACCCCAATTCCCAAGCCTAAAAAAGCCTCCGTCAAGGTCATTTTCAGGTGGTTTAGGAGAAGAAGGCGGTCGGTCCAAAAGACCTTTAAAACGGCTCCTGGTGTAGGGAGCATAAAGGGAGGCACCCATTCAAAATATGTGACTAGGTACCAGAGAACTAGGACCAGGCCTAGGGCCACAAAGGGAATGACCTTATTGGTATTTTCCGATTTTTTCATCAATAGTTAAGAGGTCGCCCTTGGGATTGTAAAAAATCTTCACATAGGACTTGACGGATTGGGCCCCTTCCTTGGCACAGATTAATTGGGCATTTTTAATAATTTCCATAAGCTGGTCATAGCTTCCTTCAACAGTTGTTTCCAAGGGTCCCACTACATAGTGGAGTCCCGTACTTTGAATATAGGCAATCACAGCATCTACAATCCGAAGAAGGTCTTCTTCGCTGGCTGTGACAGGTAAAACTTGAATGGCAATTGTTGTATCCATAAAAACTCCTTTCAAAAATAAATAAAAAAGACTCCTGCCTTGGCAGAAGTCCTAATTCCCTACGCTGGTATTATCCAGACAGGTTCTATGGGTTTGGTATAAAACCATCTCAGCAAAAGCACCCCTGCAGATTTATTGTAAATGTTTTTCAAAAAAGGGTCAAGGAGGGCTTTCTATAGTTTTTAAAAGAAGGCCTTGTAAATGGCTTGGATGGCCGGGTCAAAGTCATCCGTATCAATTCCTACAATAATATTTAACTCACTGGACCCTTGGGTGATCATTTGAATGTTAATCTTAGCTTGGGCCAGGGCCGTAAAGAGTTTGGCCGAGGTACCAATATGGTTTTTCATGTTTTGCCCTACAACAGCAATCAGAGAAATATTGGAAACAAAGTGGACCCGGTCAGGATTACAGAGGGTTTTAATTTCACTAATAACTCGGGATTTTTTTCCTTGAAGGTCGTCATCCTTGACAATCAAAGAAAGAGAGTCAATAGAAGAAGGAATGTGTTCCACATAAATATCGTTGGCTTCCAAGATGGAAAAGACCTTCCGGTGGAAGCTCAAGTCCCGGTTCATGCGAATTTTTTCAATATTAATAACCGAAAATCCTTGGCGACCGGCAATCCCTGTAATTTCTGAAGTTCCCTTGACATTTTTACTTTGGGGGACAATGCGCGTTCCCAGGTCTTCCGGGGCATTGGTGTTTTTAATGGCAATGGGAATCCCTTGGCTAATGACAGGGAAGATGGCTTCGTCGTGGAGGATGGAAGCCCCCATATAGGAAAGTTCCCGAAGTTCCGCATAGGAAATTTCTTCAATATGGTTGGGATTTTTAATGAGCTTGGGGTCTGCAGCTAAAAAACCAGAGACATCCGTCCAGTTTTCATAGAGATCAGCCCCCACTCCTCGGGCCACAATGGCGCCGGAAAGGTCCCCTCCTCCCCGGGAGAAGGTGGTAATTTCTCCATTTTTCAAGGCCCCATAAAAGCCGGGAATCACAGCCTGGTCATAGGTTTCCCTAATTTTCCCCAGGGCCTTGTAAGTTTTTTCTTCATCTAAGACATGGGGTTTTTTAAAAATCATGACATCCTTGGCATCTACAAAAGGAATGTCTAGGTACTTGGACAGGAGGATGCCATTTAAATATTCTCCCCGGCTGGAAATATAGTCCCGGCTGGCCTTGTTTTTAATGGACTCTTCAATTTCATCAAAATAAGGGTCCAGGTCCAGGTCCAGGTTGATTTCCTGGCAAATCCTGGAATACCGGTCCTTGAACATGGAAAAGACATCATTATAAGAAATCCCATGGCTAGACAGGTCATAGAGGAGGTAGAGAAGGTCAGTAATTTTTGTATCCTCCTTGGACTCCTTACCTGGAGCTGAGGGAACAATGTACTTTTTACTAGGATCATTTTTTATAATCTCATAAACTTTTTTAAATTGGCTGCCATTGGCGAGGCTGGTGCCACCAAATTTTGCTACAGTGATGGACAAGTTGGGATCTCCTTTCCTACAGTAAATGAATAAATAGTATTCTTCTATTATAGCTAATTCCCCAATGTTAGTACATACTTTTCTTAGGATAAAAAAAGAAAGAAAAAATCCTTGTAAAGGATTGACAAAGATGGATTAAAGTCGTATACTAGATTGGTAATTGATTGTGCCCTTAGCTCAGTTGGTAGAGCACCTGACTCTTAATCAGGGTGTCGAGGGTTCGAACCCCTCAGGGCGCACCAAGACGAAAGCCTGGAGATCTTAATTTTAAGATGTCCAGGCTTTTTTGTGTTTACATACAAAAAACGAGTATTTAAGACCAAGTGGACGACGCTTATTTTCACTTGTAGTCTTCTTCTAAAAAAGAAAATGGAGCACTATCTTCTCGTCTTTACACTTACTTCTCAGGTGAGTAATTAAATCTTATCACTTGGTTATTGGCATTTACTTCTGCGTCAACGCCAAAAGGGATAATACATCTAGGAGTTCCATGGCCCACATTTAGATTATAAAGAATAGGCAACTTAGTGTTGGGAATTTCTTTTAGTAAAATTTCCTTATATTCATGATAATAAACTTCATCTTGAGGCTTACCAACTAAAACTCCAGATAGAACATCAAATAGGCCGTAGTCTTTTAAGACTTGAATCATTTTCCGATATAAAGATGGGCTAGATTTTTCTTCACTAGTTTCCAATAATAAAATTTTATTTTCCCATTCAGACAGTTTGGGGAATAAATGATATTTTTTGCAAAGGGAGACGGTATCATCAAATCGAGAATTGTTAAAGATATCGTAGATTGATTCGATACATCCACCTAAAATTTCACCTTTAAATTTAGGCTTGCCCCTTAATAATTCAAATCCATCATTTGAAAAAGAATTCATACTTTGACCTAGGGCATCCTCGCTAAAGTCACTTCTTTCTTTGTACCACACCTTACTAGGTCGGATTTCATTTATTTTACCAGTTGTAATCAATTCTTCAAAATATTTTTTTGTATATGGTAGCATTTCTTCTGAAAGTTCACATATATCAGGTAAAAATGCTTGTCCATAAAAAGTTTTGATTCCAACTTTATTCAACATAAAATGGTTTATTGTTGTATCAGAGAATCCCAGAAATATTTTTTGCCGAACAGCCTGTTTTAATTCATTATTTTGGAATAAATAGGGTAGCAACCTATAAGTATCCTCTCCTCCAATGACGCATAAAATCATGTCAATTGAATCATCTTTAAAAGCCATTAATAAATCATTAGCCCTTGATTCTGGATGTTCTTTGATAAATTCAATTCCTTTCCTAGAATTTGGTAAAAATTCAACATCTACCCCATATTCTTCTAATCTTCGCTTTCCTAAAGCCACTTCATGGCTGACAAAACTTTCTCCTAAAATTCCACTGGATAAGCTTACAATTCCAATTTTTCTTATCATTGCTATCTCCTCTATTCTGTATAAAGATAAGATTATTTGCTGGTTACAACTATATAAAATACAGTCAAATTGCTATCAGGATATATAAAATATATATAAAATACTTGACAGGTTTGTTTATAAATCATCTTCATAATCCCAAAAGATGAATCAATTTTTTGACTTAATTTCTCCATTGACACTTGTATGATGACGGCTCAACTTAAGTTAAGTTTTTATTTTTTGATATCGACGTAAGACCTTCCAGATAGTTGTTTTACAAGCTCTCTAGGGCTTAGGTATAAGGCAAAGCTTCGGTCATTACATATAGGACCTACTTTTCTAGGGGGCCAAATTCTCCCTGGTAGTCTAAAATTCCTCCCATATTGTAGACTTTCTTGTAACCCTGGGACCTTAAAAACTTACAGGCTTGTCCTGACCGGGCTCCGGACCGGCAGTAGATTAGGAGAACCTGGTCTTTTTTAAAGGCGCCTTCTTTAAAGCTTTGGATAAAAGATGTCAGGGGGTAGAGCTGGGCCTGGGGCAGGTGGCCTTCACGAAACTCATCTTCTTCTCGAACATCGATAATCCGGGCCTGGCCCTTAGCTTTTTGAAATTTTTTGAGGCCCTGGCTAAAAGTAATCCGCATATATCCTCCTTGGTCACCGTTAGGATTTTTCTTGGTCCTAGTATAGCACAAGACTAGGGAGGAAAAGAAGGCAAAATCTTTGGAAAATCTTTAGGAAAACTTTAGAAATCCTAGGAAGGACTTTTTTCCTAGGAAAATATATGGTATAATTTTCTTGTAAAATGTGGCATGGTTATGGGAGGTTGGAAAGCCAGATGATTACACTATTGGACTGCGTCTATTTTTATAAGGCAGAAAAGCATCCACTTGCTAGGGGCTTTCTAACTTTTTCCAGGCTGGGAGAAGGACTGGGAGTGAAATTTAAACTCAATACGGTCGAAGCTTGGAATAGGCAAGGCCCTATCCCTATGTTTGCATGAGAATGATTCTATTTAGAAGCGTTCTCTTTTTTTATTTGGAGGTAAAGTATGGAACAATTATACGAAGGTAAAGCAAAACAAATTCTATCTACAGACAAGGAAGATGAAATTGTCATCCGCTACAAGGATGATGCCACTGCTGGAAATGGTGAAAAAAAGGCCACCATTACAGGGAAGGGTGCCTTAAACTTAGCTATTACAACAAGAATTTTTGAAATGTTGGAAGAAAATGGAGTAGCTACCCACTATATTAAGACCTTAAACGACACAGATATGCTGGCTAAAAAGGTGACGATTCTTCCTCTAGAAGTCATTATTCGGAATATTTCCGCCGGCTCTTTTGCCAAACGCTATGGAGTGGAAGAAGGAATTGTTTTCAAGGAACCGACCTTCGAACTTTCCTATAAAAACGATGACTTGGGAGATCCCTTGATGAACGAAGACCATGCTGTGGCCCTGGGTTTAATTACAAGAGACCAATACAAGGAAGTCAAGGAAACAACTTTAAAGATTAACAAACTTCTCCAAGATTTCTTCCATGGAATTGGGGTTAAACTTGTGGACTTTAAAATTGAATACGGTGTGGACAAGGATGGCAAAATTCTTTTAGCCGACGAAATTTCTCCAGATACCTGCCGGCTTTGGGATGAAAAAACCAATGAAAAATTGGACAAGGATATTTTCCGTAGGGACCTAGGAAACTTAACGGAAGGCTATCAAAAAGTCCTAGATCGGATTCGGGGCTAGTATGTGCGGAATTATTGGCATCTATGATGATAAGGATGTCTCTAAAAAGCTCTTTTTTGGCCTCTCCTGTCTCCAACACAGGGGCCAAGAAAGTGCTGGGATGAGTCTTGCTGACGGAGACCAGATTATCCGAAAAAAGGGTATGGGCCTTGTAACAGACGTCTATAATGAAGAAATCCTGGAAGAGCTTCCAGGCCATATTGGCATTGGCCATGTCCGCTATTCTACAGCAGGTGGGTCCCATGAATTTAATACCCAACCCCTCATGGCCTTCTTTAAAAATACGACCATGAGTCTGGCCCACAATGGGAATTTAATTAACTATCAAATTTTACGAAGCCGCCTGGAAGAGGAAGGGATGATGTTTCAAACCACCATTGACTCGGAAGTCATCCTCTACTTAATTAGCCGCTACAATGAAGGAGATATTGTAGAGGCTGTGAAGAAGACTATGGAAATGATTCAGGGGGCCTATGCTGTGGTCCTCTTATTGGAAGATAAGCTGGTGGCCTTTCGAGATCCCTATGGAATTCGCCCCCTTGTTTTAGGTAAACTTCACGATGGCGGGTCCATTGTGGCCAGTGAAAATGCCCCGATTGATATTATTGGTGGAGACTTTATCCGGAATATTGAACCGGGAGAAATTGTGGTCATTGATGAAGAGGGCCTTCATAGTTACGAGGGCATGGGCAAGGGACGGAAACACTGTGTCTTTGAATATGTCTACTTTGCCAGAAATGACGCCACCCTAGACGGGGTGAATTCCTATAATTTCCGCCGCCGGTCTGGAGAGGTCTTGTATGACGAGGCGCCAGTGGATGTAGACTTAGTTGTGGCTGTTCCGGACTCCGGGATTCCTTCAGCCATTGGTTATTCCCAAGCTTCTGGGATTCCCCTGGCAGAGGGCCTTGTGAAAAACCGCTATATGGGACGGACCTTTATTAAGCCCAGCCAGGAAGAAAGGGAAATGGCTGTAAAGCTTAAATTAAATCCCTTAAGCCATGTGGTCAAGGGCAAGTCCATTGTCCTTTTAGATGATTCTATTGTCCGGGGAACCACCTCTGCTAATTTAATTCAAAGGCTAAGAGATGCAGGAGCACGGGAAGTCCATATGCGGATTACCTCTCCTCCAGTTATGAATCCCTGTTATTATGGCATTGACACGCCTTCTAGAATCAACCTCATTGCGGCCAATTTTTCTGTCCAAGAGATTGAAGAAAAAATAGGGGCGGACTCCCTCAAATTTATATCCGAAGAAGGGATGGTTAAGGCAAGTAAGTTATTAGGCCGTGACGACTTGTGCATGGCATGTTTTAATGGGGACTACCCAGTAGACCCTATTGTCTTATAGGAGGAAGTATGGCTTTAACATATGAAGATAGTGGTGTAAATATCACAGAAGGAAACCGGGCTGTAGATCTGATTAAAAAGGCAGTCCAAGAAACCTACAGCTCCAGTGTCGTCGGGGACTTAGGGCTTTTCTCCGGCGGTTTTTCCTTAAAGGAATTTAAGGATTATGAAGATCCCATTCTTCTGGCATCGACAGATGGGGTGGGAACCAAGATTATGATTGCCCAAGACCTGGGCATCCACGATACTGTGGGGATTGACCTTGTGGCCATGTGTGTCAATGACCTCATTTGCCAAGGGGCCAGACCCTTATTCTTTTTAGACTACATTGCCACAGGCCACTTGGAAGCAGAAAAAATTCAAGACTTGGTTACAGGAATTGCTGGTGCTTGCAAGGAATCTCTCTGTTCCTTAATTGGGGGAGAAACAGCGGAAATGCCAGGCCTCTATGGGGAGGATGAATATGACCTGGCTGGGTTTTCTGTAGGAATTGTGGACCGAAATAAAATGATTGATGGGTCAAAGATTCAAGAAGGAGACGCCATTATTGGCTTGAAGTCTTCCGGTATCCATTCCAACGGCTACTCTTTAGTTCGAAAGCTCTTTTTAGAAGAATTGGCCATGGACTTAAAGGATGATTTTCGAAATACAGGAAAGACCTTAGGAGAAGTCTTACTGACACCGACAAAACTTTATGTCAAACCTGTCCTGGACCTCATGGACTGTGTAGACCTAAAAGGAGTGGTCAACATTACTGGGGGCGGTTTTATAGAAAATATTCCCCGGATTTTACCCCAAGACCTGGATGCCAAAGTAGACGTCAATGCCTGGGACAAAGATCCAATCTTCCAAGCCATTATTGAATCAGGACTTGTCGAATTTGAAGAAATGTACCGGTCCCTCAATATGGGAATTGGCATGGTTTTAATCCTGGCCAAGGAAGATGTGGACCAAGCTCTGAAGTGCTTAAATAAGGACGGAGAAGAAGCTTTGGTTATAGGAGAAATTGTAAAAGGACAAAAGAAATGCCAGCTTATAAAATAGCCGTCTTTGTATCTGGTGGAGGAACCAATTTTCAAAGTATCCTGGACCATATTCATGAGGGAAAGCTCCAGTCCCAGGTGGTCCTCTGCCACAGCAACAAGGAAGATGCCTATGGGTTAAAAAGGGCAGAAAAAGCAGGAATTCCCACCCTGGTTACCAGGGACGACCATGTTCTCTTAGAAGCCTTAAAGGAAAAAGAAGTGGACCTTATTGTCCTGGCCGGCTACCTCAGGATTCTTTCCAAGGAATTTTTAGAGGCCATTTCCTATCCTATTATCAACATCCATCCCTCTCTCTTGCCCAAGCACGGGGGGATGGGGATGTATGGAATCCATGTTCATGAAGATGTTTTGAAGGACGGAGATAAGATTTCTGGAGCTACTGTCCACTTTGTCAATAGCAAGGTAGACGGTGGAGAGATTTTGCTCCAAGAATCCACAGCCATTGAAGACTGTAAGAGTCCCCAGGAAATACAAGAAAAGGTACTTAAAATCGAACACCAATTGCTGCCGAAGGCCATTGGAAAGTTAGAGTCAAAGGAGGGTTTAGTTTGAAGTATGCATTGTTAAGCGTAACAGATAAGACAGGAATCACAGATCTGGCCAAGGACTTAGTGGATAGGGGCTTTAGCCTTTTATCTACAGGGGGAACCATGAAGGCCATTGAAGAAGCCAAGATTCCCGTGGAAAACATTTCATCCTATACAGAATTTCCTGAAATGTTAGATGGCCGGGTCAAGACCCTCCATCCCAAGGTCCATGGAGGCCTTCTCTACAGGAGGGACCTTCCAGACCATGTAAAGACCATTGAAGATCATGATATTATTCCCATTGATTTGGTGGCCTGCAACCTCTATGATTTTGCCGGCTACCTAGAAAAAAAGGCAGCTCATGAAGACATGATTGAACATATTGACATTGGAGGGCCCTCCATGATCCGGTCTGCTGCCAAAAACTACAAGGATGTTTATGTTCTTACAGATCCTAAGGATTATAAAAAAGTTTTAGATGCCTTGGACGGAAAAATCAACGATGAAAAGTTCCGGGAAGAACTGGCCATGAAGGCCTTTGCCAAGACAGCCTATTATGATGCCATGATTGCCCGTTACCTGGAAGAAAAAACTGGAAAACAGGCAGATACCTTTACCCTGGGCCTTCTTCGGATGGAAGAACTCCGCTACGGAGAAAATCCCCACCAAAGTGCCCAAAGGTTCCGGGACCCCATGGCCGATTCCTTTTACAAGAGTATGGACCAATACCAAGGCAAGGAATTATCTTTTAACAATTTAAACGACCTAAACACAGCCCTGGAACTGGTCCATGAATTTGAAGAACCAGCCTGTGTTGGTTTAAAACATGCCACCCCCTGTGGAGTGGGCCTCGGTTCAGATGCCTATTCTGCCTACCAAAAGGCCTTTGAAGCCGACTCCCTGTCTATTTTTGGTGGGATTGTAGCCTTTAACCGGGAAGTGGACAAGGACACAGCAGAAGAAATGGTGAAAATCTTCCTAGAAGTTGTAGCTGCTCCCTCTTTTACAGAGGAAGCCTTGGAAGTTTTAAAAAGTAAAGAAAACCTCCGGGTCCTCAAGGTGGACCTAGGGAAAAAGCCTGTGACTATGGACTTAAAGTACACTTCCGGAGATGTCCTCATCCAAAGCAAGGATGACAAGGACCACGACACCTGGGAAGTGGTGACAGAAAGAGCTCCCAGCCCCCAAGAAGAAGCCGACTTGAAATTTGCAGAAATGGTCTGCAAGTATGCCCGGTCCAATGCCATTGTTGTAGCTAAAAATGGCGTGACTTTAGGAATCGGAGGAGGCCAAACTTCAAGAATTTGGGCCCTAGAATCCATCTTAACCCACCACAAGGACCGGAACTTTAAGGGAGCTGTTTTAGCTTCCGATGCCTTCTTCCCCTTTGATGACTGTGTAAAACTGGCTGAAAAAATGGGCATTAAGGCCATTGTCCAACCAGGAGGTTCTATTCGAGATCAAGATTCCATTGATGCATGTAATAAAGCAGGAATTGCCATGGTATTTACCAAGACACGCCACTTTAGGCATTAAGGAGAAAAAATGAAAGTACTTGTAATTGGATCAGGTGCCAGAGAACATGCCTTGGGAGAAAAGGCTGCTGGACCTGACCGCCAACTTTATTTTATACCGGGAAATGCTGGAACCGGTCGGATTGGAAAAAATGTTGACTTGGATAGCAAGGACCACAAGGCCATTGTGGACTTTGCCAAAAAGGAAGGCATTGACTTTACTCTAGTGGGACCGGAAGCTCCTCTCGTTGAGGGTCTGGTAGATGCCTTGGAAGAAAATGGCCTCAAGGCCTTTGGACCTAAAAAAAGAGAAGCTCAATTGGAAGGGTCCAAGACCTATGCCAAGGACTTCTGCTTCCGCCATGGACTCTTAACAGCCAAGGCCTATCCCTGCCAAAATCCGGAAGAAATTAAAAGTCATGCCCTAGACCTTATTGAAAAAGATGGGACAGCCGTTTTAAAGGCAGACGGACTGGCTGCTGGTAAAGGGGTTGTTCTGGCCAAGTCAGAAGAAGAAGTAGACGACTTTATCGACAAACTTTCCCAAGGGGCCTTTGGAGAGAAAAAAGCCCTGGTGGAAGAGTTCATTTCTGGCTTTGAAGTCAGTGTCCATGCCCTGGTTGCCGGGGACCACTATGCTCTTTTACCCACAGCTCGGGACCACAAAAAAGCCTATGACGGAGAACTTGGCCCTAACACAGGAGGCATGGGAACCTACAGCCCCAATATCCAAGCCGACGTCTATACAAAAGAAATCCGAGAAAAAATTATGGACCCCTTTATGGCAGGTCTGAAAAAAGATGGCCTAGACTACCATGGCGTCATTTTTATTGGCTGCATGATTTCCAGCAAGGGGATTTATGTTCTGGAATTTAATGTCCGCTTTGGAGATCCGGAAACCCAATCTATCTTAAACCGTTTAGATGAAGACTTTTTAGACCTTTGCCAGGCCACAAGAGACGGGTCCTTGAAGGAAGATGTAAAAATCAAGGACAACAAGGTCTTGACCCTGACCATCGCTTCCAAGGGCTATCCTGGAACCTATGAAAAGGGCTATCCAATTTCTTTAGAAGGCTTGGACCAAGTGAAAATTTACCATGGGGGGACCAAGGAAGAAGACGGAAAATTTTTAAGCAATGGCGGCCGGGTCCTTTCCATTACAGGAGAGGGCGCCAGCTTTAAGGAAGCCCGGGACAAGGTCTACCAAGCGGCAGAAAAATTGGATTTTGCCAATAAATTTTACAGGAAAGATATTGGCCCCAGCGTCAAAAGGGCGTATGTAGCCAAAAAAAATGCCTACCAAGTGGAAGCTAAAAAACTGTCCAAGGACCTGGAAGAAGTTCTGGGCCATTCTGTCCAAGCAAAAATCTATGCCCGCTATGACATAGAAGGCTTGGAAGACCAGGACTTTGACCAAGTTTGCCACTCTATTTTAGCGGAAGCTCCAGTAGATGACCTCTTTATAGAAGAAGATGCCCTGGACCTTCAAAAGGATTTTGCCAACCCCTTGGTTGTGGAATACCACAAGGGACAATTTGACCAAAGAAAGCAAGGACTTTTAGATACCATTATGGTCCTCCTAGGTCGGGACGATGTCTTGGCGAGGACAGCCCGGGTCTATGACTTCCAAGACCTTAAGGAGGGAGACCTGGAAAAAATTCGGGACTATTTAATCAACCCTGTAGATGAAAAGGAAGGCCAAGTTTTAGGCATTCCCACAACTTTAAGGGAGACTTTTTCCTTAAAAATTACCAACCCAGTCTACCAAGGCTTCCGGAACTTGACAGAAGAAGGCCTGGAGGACTTTATTAAAGATCAAGGTCTAGCCATGAATCTGGATGACTTAAGGCTTGTCCAAGACTACTTTAAAGAAAAGGACCGGGACCCCAATGAAACGGAAATTGGCCTTTTAGATACCTACTGGTCTGACCACTGCCGCCACACCACCTTTAATACCGTCCTGGAAATTGAAGACTTTGTGGCCCAGTCCAAGCTGGATGAAACCATCCAAGAAACCCTGGACAACTACTTGAACCTAAAGAAGACCATGAAGAAGCAAAAGCCCATCTCCCTGATGGACCTAGGAACCATTGTGGCCAAGTCCCTAAGAGAACGGGGCCTGGCTGACAGGGTAGAAGTGTCCGATGAAATCAACGCTTGCTCGGTTTTTGTGGACTGTAAAATTCAAGTAGAGGGGGAAGAAAAAACTGTTCCCTATCTTTTAATGTTTAAAAATGAAACCCACAACCATCCTACAGAAATTGAGCCCTTTGGTGGAGCCGCCACCTGCCTTGGTGGAGCCATTCGAGACCCCTTATCTGGGCGGTCCTATGTCTACCAAGCCATGCGGGTTACAGGAGCTGGAGATCCCTTTACACCCTTAGATAAAACCTTAGAAGGCAAGCTTCCCCAAAGAAAAATTTGCCAGGAAGCCGCCCGGGGATATTCTTCCTATGGAAACCAAATTGGCCTTACCACAGGTCTCGTGGAAGAACTTTACCATCCAGGTTATCTGGCCAAGAGGATGGAAGTCGGGGCTGTTGTAGGAGCGGCACCGGCAGAAAATGTCATCCGCCTCCAACCCACAATTGACGATGTCATCCTCCTGGTAGGAGGACGGACAGGCCGAGACGGCGTAGGAGGAGCCACTGGATCTTCCAAGGTCCATGACGTGTCCTCCATTACAGAGTCTTCTGCAGAAGTCCAAAAGGGGAACGCCCCCATGGAAAGAAAACTTCAAAGACTCTTCCGGAACCCTGCTGTGGCCAAGTGCATTAAAAAATGTAATGACTTTGGAGCTGGCGGTGTTTCCGTTGCCATTGGAGAATTGGCCGATTCTCTGGAAATCTGGCTGGACCGAGTTCCCTTAAAATACCAAGGTCTAACGGCCAAGGAAATTGCCCTTTCAGAATCCCAAGAACGGATGGCTCTTTTAGTTTCTCCATCTAATGTAGGTTTTGTAAAAAATGCCTGTAAGAAGGAAAACTTGGAAGCCACAGAAGTAGCCATTGTTACAGGATCTGGCAAGCTGCAAATTTTCTACCAAGACCTCTTAATTGTAGATCTGGACCGAGATTTTATTGATCTGGAAGGGGCCAGTCGCTTTATGACGGCCCGGATTCAACCAGAAGATTTACCAAAAGTTTTAGAAGAAGATGGAAATTTGGAAGACTTAAAGGACCGTCTCCAAGATTTAAACCTAGCTTCCCAAAGAAATTTAATGGAACGCTTTGACTCCTCCATTGGCCGGGGATCTGTCCTAGCTCCCCTAGGTGGGGACCGGCAATTGACGCCCAGTCAAGGGATGGTAGCTCTTTTACCTAGCCTAGAAGGAAAGTCTAAGACCGCCTCCATTATGACCTACGGTTTTAACCCCTACTTGTCTAGCGAAAGTCAATTCCTAGGGGCCTACTATGCCGTTTTGGAATCCCTAGGAAAATTTGTAACCCTAGGAGGTAGCTTAGGTGAAGTCTACCTGTCCTTCCAAGAATACTTTGAAAAACTAGGCGAAGATCCGGAAAAATGGGGCAAGCCCTTAAAGTCTCTTTTAGGGGCCTACAAGATTACCACAGACCTGGGCATTCCATCTATTGGTGGCAAGGACTCCATGTCCGGGAGTTTTGAAAACTTATCTGTCCCACCCACGTTAATTTCCTTTGCCTGTGGACCTGTGTCCGTAGACCGGGTTATCAGTCCAGAATTTAAGGGCAAGGGGAAAATTGGTCTTTTATCCATAGACCAAAAAGAAGATGGAACCCTGGACCTTGAAGCCTGGAAGAAAAATGTAGCTATTTTAGAAAAGGCCATTGATGAAGGAAAAATCTACAGCCTTTCCCACCTGGGAGCCATGGGACTTGTTCCCAAACTCTTTGAATTAGCCATTGGGAATAATCTTGGCATTAAGGTCCAAGTTCCAGACTTTTACAAGGCCAGGTATGGAGACTTTATCCTGGAATATGAGGGAGATATTGAAGGAGTTGAGGACCTGGGAACCATTGAAGGCGAGGACTTTGCCATTAACGGCAAGACCTTTAAGTATGAAGACCTCCTTCCCGGCTACCTGAACAAGTTAGATCCAATTTATTCTCCTGTTATTGAAGAAAATCTGGCTCCCATAGAAGAAAAATCTTCCTTGGAAAGACCCAAGAAGTCGAAAAAACCTGTGGACTCTCCCAAGGTTATTATCCCTGTCTTCCCAGGCACCAACTGTGAATATGATACAGCAGCAGCCTTTAAGGAAGCAGGAGGAGACCCGGAAATCCTGGTCTTTAACAATTTGAGTCCAAGAGATGTAGAAGAATCCATTGACACTTTAGCTCGGAAGATTAAGACGGCCCAAATTTTGGCCCTTCCAGGAGGATTTTCCATGGGGGATGAACCAGATGGGTCCGGGAAATTTATTGCCAATGTCTTGAGAAACCCAAAAATTGAAGCAGCCATTGACGTCTTGTTGAAAGACCAAGATGGACTGATTTTAGGAATTTGTAATGGCTTTCAAGCCCTGATTAAGACAGGTTACCTCCCCTATGGGAAGGCCAAGCTTTTGGAAGAAAAAGACCCTACCCTCCACTACAACAATTCCAACCGCCACATTGCCCGCTTTGCAGACACCAAGGTGGCCACTACCAACAGTCCCTGGACCTCTAAACTTTCCAAGGACAAGGTCTACCGGATCCCCATCTCTCATGGAGAAGGCCGGGTCATCTTAAGTGAAGACCTCTATAGGGACCTCCTTACTAAGGACCAAATTGCCACCCACTATGTCAAGACCCCCAACGGGTCCTTCTATGGAATTGAGGGCCTCCTGTCTCCTGATGGAAAAATTTTAGGGAAAATGGGCCATACAGAAAGAGTGGCCGAGGACCTGTACAAGAATATCCCAGGCGTTGACCTTCAAGAAATCATAGCCTCCGGTGTAGAATTTATGAGGAAAGACCATGAGAAATAAATACGAAAACCCCTTGACCAGCCGGTATGCCAGCCAGGAAATGTCCTATATCTTTTCTGACGATCACAAGTTTAAGACCTTCCGCCGGCTCTGGATTGCCTTGGCAAAAAGTGAAAAAGCCCTGGGCCTAAATATTAGCCAGGACCAAATTCAGGATCTGGAAGACCATATTGGAGACATAAACTATGACCGGGTGGCGGAAATTGAAAAGGAAACCCGCCACGATGTCATGGCCCACATTAAGGCCTATGGAGAAGTGGCCCCTTCCGCCAAGGGAATTATCCATCTTGGCGCCACCTCCTGTTTTGTGACAGACAATACTGACTTGATTTTAATGGCCGACGGCCTGGACCTTATTTTGAAAAAGCTCAAGGTTCTTTTGAAAAACCTCCGAGACTTTGCCATGGACTACAAGGACCTGCCCATCCTGGCCTACACCCACTATCAACCAGCCCAACCTACCACTCTGGGAAAGAGGGCCAGTCTTTGGCTCTATGACCTCTACCTGGATTTGGAAGAACTTTCCTATCGGCGGAAAAACCTCCGCCTAAGAGGGGTCAAGGGGACCACAGGAACCCAGGCCTCCTTTATGGAACTCTTTGAAGATGGGGAAACGGTGGACAAGCTGGAAGACCTGGTTCTAAAGGAAATGGGCTTTGATAAGGCCTATCCTGTAACCGGCCAAACCTACTCCAGGAAGGTAGATGGCCAAATTTTAACTAGCCTGGCCAGCCTGGCCCAGTCCATCCACAAGATGACCAATGACCTCCGGATGATGCAAAATCAAAAGGAAGTGGAAGAACCCTATGAAAAAGGTCAAGTGGGATCTTCTGCCATGGCCTATAAGAGGAATCCTATGCGGTCTGAACGGATGTCCTCCCTGGCCAAGTACCTTATCAACACCAGCCAAAATGGGGTCTGGGTCCATGCGACCCAATGGTTTGAGCGGACCCTAGATGACTCGGCCAACCGGCGGATTTCTATTGGAGAAAGCTTCCTGGCCATGGATGCCATTTTGGATATTGCCATTAATGTCACCTCAGGCCTGGTGGTTCATGAAAAAATGATTGAACGAAACCTGGCCCTGGAACTTCCTTTTATGGCCACAGAAAATATTTTAATGGAAGCCGTGAAAAAAGGTGGGGACCGACAAGAACTCCATGAACACATCCGGACCCACTCTGTGGCAGCGGCCGCTGTTGTCAAGGACCAGGGAAAAGAAAATGACCTCCTGGACCGGATTATGAAAGACCCGGCCTTTGGCCTATCAGAAGAAGAAATCAAGACCCTGGTCAATCCCAGAGACTTTATCGGCCGTGCCCCAGACCAAGTGGAAAGACTGGTGAAAGAAGTTATTGACCCAGTCTTAAAGGATGTCAGCCAGGACTACCATGTGGATTTAAAGGTGTAAGAAAGAAGAGGGTTCAGGGCCCTATTTTCCTGAAACCACAAGTGAAAACAAAGAATATTTTAGCGAACCCTTGAGAACCCCTCCCTATCTATGGATAAGGAGGGGTTTTTCTATATATAGAATATTTTTTAGAAAGAAGGGAGTTCAAGAAATTTTTAAAGAGAGTTTACAAAAATAAAAAAAGATGCTTACATGGCCGTGCTAATATATAAATACTTGAAGGAGGGACAAAAATGAATCAAAAGGGAATACAAGTAAAAATATTTAGAAGTCTGGGACTGGCCATGGGGGTCGCCTCTCTAGTATTGTTGATATTAAAAACAGTTTCTACAGAAACGGCCTTAATTCTATTGTCTTTGGGACTTGTTGCCCAGGGGTTAGGAAATCTGGAAAGTGGAAAATAAGAATTCTGGAAAGATAGTGGGGCAATATTATATCCATTGCCATAGGTAAAATATCTTTTCTTTAATATTTGTCACTATATTTTTTTGGTTGATTTTTCGGGCTGATAGATAAGGCTAAAGAAGCGAGAGAGGGAAGAAAAAGTATTAAGTGCTAGAAAAGATGAACAAATTAAATATAAGCAATCAATAAGGGACCGAATAGATGGTCCCTTATTTCATATTTTATAAAGGAAGGCAGATTTTCTTAGAATTTTTCTTTTCCTTTACCTTCTCTGTGTTATAATGGAATTAAAGATATGTGTAGAGAAGAAAGTAGCGCGTAAAGTGTTTATGGAATGGAGACGCCATAAAACGAAGAGGAAGACTCGCGATGCGCTTTCGATCCGCTGCGACATAGGACCTCCTATGCTAACAGCGAGAATAGGAGGGACTAATTATATGAAAAATTCATCTTCAAAACGTATTTTAAAATTAGTTGTCATGGCATTTTTTATTGCCTTGCAGGTTGTCGTGTCTCGGGTGGTGTCCATTGAAATAGGCAACGCCTTCCGACTGAACTTTGCCTTTGTAGTAGTGGCTTTAGAAGGGGCCTTGCTAGGACCCTGGGCAGCGGCTACTTGTGGGGTCATGGCAGATTTTGCAGGTTATCTGGTCCGGCCCATTGGGGTCTACCATCCAGGCTTTGCCTTTACAGCAGCCCTGGGCGGACTTGTCTACGGCTACCTCCTCTATGGGAAGCGGCCCATGCCCTGGAAAAATATCGTCACAGCTAGCTTAATACAAGTTTTATTTAGCAATTTACTTTTAAATTCTCTATGGATTATGTCTTTTACAGGAAATACCTATCTGCAAACCCTGGCCTTAAGGGCGCCAGTGGAACTAGTCCAAGCAGTTTTGAAACCGCTCATTTTAGTGGTTCTTCTTCCTCGCTTGGTGGAAGCTGTGGAAAGGCAAATTCATTTAAATTAGGAGTGTGTATGTTTACAATAGAGGAAGTACAAGAGCTGCTGGATGAAGCAGCTCTTGCTTTACCTGAGGGGATTTTTGACGGTCTAACTGGTGGCGTCATCTTATCAGAAGACACGGTCCTCCATCCTGAGGACCGTCATGGAAATTTATATATTCTAGGTCAATATCAAAAAGATCCTTTTGGAAGTCGGATTATGATTTATTACGGGTCTTTAATGAAGATTTATGGCCAGGCCTCCAGGGGAGAGCTCTACACCAGGATTGAAGAGCTCCTCCACCATGAGCTCCGCCACCATTTGGAGGGCCGGGCCGGAGTGGATGACCTGGTACGGGAGGATGAAGCATTTTTGGAAGACTATAGAAGGAGGGACTCTTGAACAAATTTTTAGGACATATCAACCAAGGGATTGGGGTTGTCTTAGACTATTTTTTTAGTGGAATCATCACCATTGTGTCCATCCTGGTCAACGTCTTCGCTTCTTTAAAGGACTTAATTATGGTGGTCTTGTCTTTTGGGGGGTGTTTTTTACTCCTCCTCTTTACCAATGTGGTCATTTTTTCTAGGTACACCTTTTTATTTTTACTGATTTTTATCTTTCCCTTTATTGGGAATGTGGCCGTGTCCTATTTAAAATACCTCCAATACATGGTGACTGAGTATTTTTATGAAAAGGCGGACTACTACCTCCAAGGGAAGGATGCAAGCTACGAAACCATGGGAGACTATGGCCGTCGCTACAAGCGGATGCAGGAGCAGGAACGGATCCGCCAGGAACAAGAGCGGATGCGGAGAGAACAGGAACGCCGGGCCCAGCAAGAAGAAGCCTACCGCCGCCAATGGGAGGAATTTGCCCGAGCCTTTGGAGACCAGTTCTATGACTTTTCCCGGTCTAGCCAGGGCCAATCCTATGGCAACTACCAAGGGTCTCAAGGGGCCGGACCCAGTCCAAGCTTTGGCTTTGCTGAAAAGTATGAGGAAGCGGCTGCAACTTTGGGAATTTCCCCGATGGCAGACAAGTATGAGGTAAAATTGGCCTACCGGAACCTGGCCAAGAAATACCATCCGGACATCAACAAGGAAGCCGGAGCTACAGAAAAGTTTCAAAAAATTAACGACGCCTATGAATTTATGAATGACGACAATATCAAGCGCTACCAAGCCATGAAGGGGAGTCATTAGAAGGAAAAAGAAACCGAATCTGGTTTCTTTTTTTTGTGGGAATATGGAATTTAAAGTGAAAAGACAAGAGAAAGCCAATGAAATTCCTAAAAAATCAGGAGTCTTAGGAGGCCTTATGAAGGAATGTCCAAATTTTTAATTTCCTTGGAATTATCTGTGAACCTAGCAAGGGTACAAGGCTTACCTTGGATATTCCTCCCTAGGGAATCTTGTAGGGGCGACCTAGTGTCGCCTGAAATAGTTTGGACTGATTCTATTATTTGTCATCTATCCTGTCCCTAGACTCCCTTTTTTCCATTGGAAAAGGAAGCAAAATAATGGAAACTAATAATTCCAATGGTTAAAAGAAGGAGAAGGAGAAAGAAGGGGGTAAGGCCCACAAAATGAGCTGTGGAAACCATAAAAAGAAGGAGGGTACAGATGCCAAGGCTGGGCATAATGATTTTAAAGGCCTTGTAGCCGGCCCGATAGATTTCCAACTGCTCCCGCTCGTCGGCAGATTCCAACCTCTTCCGGTCATAGGAAAAATCCAAGATGTCGGAATAGAGGTCGGGACGGTAGCTGTGGATAAAATCTACCAGTCTTTTATGGAGATAGACCAAAAAGACGGCAAGAACAATGAAATAGGCCAGGGCTAAAAAGAGTCTTTCAACAAAAACTTCATTTGGATTGTTAAAGAAGGTTGCCATATAGAGAATATAGAAGAAACAGTTAAAGACACTAGCTAGTTGAAGATAGAGGTTGGATCGCTTGATAGGGCCTTCCTGTAAAAATTCTTTGTCCAGGGCCAGGTCTTCTTTAATTTGCCTTTTGCCCCGAAAGTAAGCAAGGAGGGCTAAAAGGGTCAAGGCCAGAGGGAGGACCAGGTAGATAGTAAAGGCGTGGCGGAAGTAAAAGTCTTCAAAACTTTCACTCGCTCCAAGAAGAAATTGGTCCACATGGATTCTGGAAGCAAAGATGCCGATAAGGGCCCCAAGGGCCATTAAAAGGGCAAGGCGGACACCAAAATTATGTTTAGATTTAGATTTTTTCATGAGTTACCTCCAAATTCTGAATTTCATCTAGGCTGGGACGGCGGTGGTCTGGGTTTCTATTGTAGGAGCTAAAGATAAAGCTGCCAAAAAACACCAGCATGAGAAGACCGTTTAATAGGGTGCTGGACCAGGTGAAAACCTGGTTTTCAATAATAGAGGGGTCCATATTTTCTGTAAAGATTAAAATTAAATTATTGTTAAAGTAATGGATAAGAATAGGGGCCCAAAGGGACTTGCTGTAGTTATAGGCAAAGGAAAAGAAAATTCCATAGCTGACACAGACAAAAATTTGGTTGACCAGGCTAATGAGCCCGGTATTGTCGGCAGAGTAGAAAAAGAGGTTGAGAGGAAGGTGCCAGATTCCCCATAAAATCCCCACCAGGAGGGTCCCCTTGACCATGCCGAAGTTTTTTTGCAGAAGGGGCTGGAGGTAGAACCGCCAGCCATATTCTTCCCCGAAAAAGAAAATAAAGCTAAAGGGAAAGTTCACCAGCAAAAGAAGGATGTAGATGATTTTATTGGGGGTCAGGTAGGTTAAAAATTTACTGGGGCCTTCTTCTAAGCCTGTCGTCACAAAGGCTCTTAAGAAATAGAGAAGGAAAAAGATTAGGAGGGTCAGAAGGACTTTTTTCCCATGGGTCCAGGAGAGTTGATAAATTTTCCCTAAATTTTTCTCTGTTTTAAAAATAGTTAAGAGAAAGAGAAGGGAAAATCCAGGGACTAAAAAAGTTTGGACTTGGGAGCTGGGAAAGTTTTTGATAAAAATAGAGGCTAAACTGGCCAGAAAAACCACCCCGGTAAAGGCAAGATAGGTGGAAAAAGCCTTTCTAGGGAGAGGGCTTTCAGAATCTCCAGTTAAAATGGTGACTAAAATAGCGCCCAGGGCCGGAGTCAGCATTTGTAGGAGGGGAAAAAAGGAAATATCGAGCCCCCTGGATTTTCCGTAGTAAATCAAGCCGCCGCATAAAAAGGGGACAAGGTAGGTGGCCAAAAAAAAGATTCGTCCTTGTTTTTTATTGTTCATCATTATTTGTATCCTCCTGGTAGTAAAAAATATCTTCCACAGAACAGTGTAAAACTTGGGCCAGGCGGAGGCAGACCACAATGGAAGGGTTGTAGTCTCCCCGCTCAATTAAAGAGATGGTCTGTCGGCTGACGCCAACTAAGCTGCCCAGGTCCGCCTGGTTGTAGCCGGCGGCCTTTCGTTTTTTTTGCAGATTATTAAATAGCGGCATGGAAACCTCCTTTAGGAATTGACAAGTATCTTTGTCAATTTATTATAGCAAATGACAAGAATAGTTGTCAAATATTTTTTTCCAAAACAAAAAAACCAACCTGAAAAAATCCAGGTTGGCTTAGGAGTAAGTTATAAAGAATTATTCAAAATCTGTGAAAACTTGGGACAGGTCGTAGTGGCCTAGGAGACTTTCTGCTTCTTGGCCGTCCACTAAAAATTGGACCCCCTCGACGTCCTTAAAACTTGTCAGGGTCTTCACCACTTGACCCAGAAAGACTTCTTCATCTAGGCTACCGCCGGAAGTGAATTGGTCCTTGGCCAGGTCCACATAGGCAATCCTGTCTTTTAAGGAGATGGACTTAATTTGCCCTGGCTTAACAAAGTTTTCGCCTTGGTCATCCCCAGGTTCTTTTTCCAAGAGAGCTTGGGCTTCCTTGGCCAAGTCTTCCTTGGAGGAGGCTTCTAAAGTCACAGGAACTTGGATGTACTTATTGCCTTCGTCTCCTGTGGCAATATAGTCCTTGCTGGGAAAATAGAGGCTGCCTTCCAGTTTTTCTCCTTGGGCTTCCTTATCTTCAATTAAATTTGAAGCTTCCTTGGCATTTTCTTCTTCACTGGCATTTTTCTTCATAGTTTGCCCGGCATTTTCTTGGACTACATTTTTGTTTTGGGCCTCTACTGTTTGGTCTGTGCCAGACTTGTCACAGGCCAGGAGGGAGAGGGCCACCAATAAAATAATAAAAAATTGTCCGAATTTTTTCATGTTCATGATTATTCTCCTTTAGTGTATAATGGAATCAATTGGTTACTTTATCTTTACCCAGAACTTGGATTTTTACGCAAAGAAATTTTGCATATTTAAAGGAGACTCTGGGTATATATAGAGGACAAATAAATGAAGAAATTCATATAAGATACTTAAAATAGAAAGGATCGTTGACTACATGAACCCACAAAATAAAAAAACTCCAGACAAGGAGCCAAAATGGTACCAAAAACCCATGTTTTTGTTCTATGCCCTAGCCATTTTGGCCGTCTTTGCCTTTCAACTCTTTGTCTATCCCAAGATTCAAGGGACCAAGGAGGACATTAAAGAGGTCGACTACGGGACCTTTTTAAGCCAATTAAAAACAGGTGATGTGGAAAAGGTCTATGTGGCCGATAAAAAAATTGCCTTTGAAGTCAAGAAAGAGGGGAAAAAGACACCGACCAAGTATGAAACGGCCCGGATGGAAGACTTGACCCTGGTAGACCGGCTCCAAGATGCAAATATTAAAAGTTTTGAGCGGATTTACCCTGTGGAAATCAATCCGGTCTTAGGCTCTGTTGTGAGCTTTGTCCTGACCTTTGTCTTCTTTATTGCCATTGCCCAGCTCCTCATGTATATGCTCAACAAGAGGATGGGAGAAGGCGGCGTAGGGCCCATGAGCTTTGGCAAGTCCCATGCTAAAATCTATGACCAATCTGTAGAAGGCATGACTTTTGACAATGTGGCCGGCCAGGACGAGGCAAAGGAGGCCCTAAAGGAAATTGTGGACTTCCTCCACAATCCCAAAAAATATGCAGCCATTGGAGCCAAGCTCCCCAAGGGAGCCCTCTTAGTGGGGCCGCCGGGAACAGGGAAAACTCTCCTTGCCCAGGCTGTCGCTGGAGAAGCCAAGGTCTCCTTCTTTTCCATTTCCGGGTCAGAATTTGTTGAAATGTTTGTAGGACTTGGGGCTTCAAAAGTCCGGGACCTCTTTAAGCAAGCCAACGAAAAAGCCCCCTGTATTGTCTTTATTGATGAAATTGACACCATTGGGAAAAAGCGGGATGGCGCTGGTTTTTCCGGAAACGATGAACGGGAACAAACCCTAAACCAACTCCTAGCCGAGATGGACGGTTTTGAAGGCAAGTCCGGCGTGGTCATTTTAGCCGCCACCAACCGGCCAGAATCCCTGGACCCGGCCCTTTTGCGGCCAGGTCGTTTTGACCGGCGGATTCCTGTTGAGCTGCCTGACCTGGCAGGTCGGGTGGCCATTTTAAAGGTCCATGCAAAAAATATAAAAAAAGATCCCGACATTGACTACAATGCCATTGCCCGGGCCACAGCAGGCGCCTCTGGGGCGGACTTGGCCAATATGGTCAATGAAGGAGCCCTTCGGGCTGTCCGTCAAGGGCGGTCTGTCATGACCCAGGCGGACCTGGAAGAATCTGTAGAAGTGGTCCTGGCTGGCTATGAACGGAAGAACATGGTCATTTCCCCTCGGGAAAAAGAAATGATTGCCTACCACGAAGTGGGCCATGCCCTGGTGGCCGCCCTTCAAACAGATTCTGCCCCCGTCCACAAGATTACCATTATCCCCAGGACCTCCGGCGCCTTGGGCTACACCATGCAGGTAGATGAAGAAGAAAAATTCCTCATGAGCCAGGAAGAAGCCTTCCAAAAAATTGTCACCCTGACAGGGGGCCGGTCGGCAGAAGAATTAATTTTCAACACCAGGACCTCCGGCGCCTCCAATGACATTGAGCAAGCCACAAAAATTGCCCGGGCCATGATTACTCGCTTTGGGATGAGTGAAGATTTCGGCATGGTGGCCATGGAAAGTGTCACCAACCAATACCTGGGAGGGGATACCACCCTGCAAGTGGCCCCGGATACGGCCCGGCTCATTGACAAGGCCGTCCAAGACTTAATCGCCAAGGCCCACAACAAGGCCATTGAAATTTTAAAGGCCAATATGAACGACCTCCATGAAATTTCCCACTTCCTCCTGACTAGAGAAACTATTACAGGAGAGGAATTTATGGAAATTTTAAGAGGACCGGAAGAAAAACCGGAAGGGGACAAGCCAGAGGAAAGTGAAATAGACGAAGAAAAGACAGAAGAAAGTGAATAAACTTATGGGCCTGGGGAAACCTGGGCCCTTTGTCTATTCCTTGGAAAGGAATGGTTTGACCTTGCTTGATTTTTTGTTTTTTGGGTAAAAAAAAGAAAAGGATAAATTTTTAATGAGCAGAGGGAGGAAAAAATGAAAAAAATACGTCCACTTTTGATTGTCCTATCCTTGCTAATCCTTGGAGCCTGTCAGGCCCAGCCAGGGCAAGGGGCTCATCCTAAGGAAAAAGAAAAAAGGATGGACATTAGCCAAGACAAGATTTTAGCCGACTTGAAGACCGCCGATGCCAAGGACAACCCCTATAAGAAAGAAGACTACACAGCCTATAGTGTGAAAGTCGTGAAAAAGATGGACCAAGACCAAAAGATTTCCATCTTCATTTGGGTCTGGTGCCAAGACTATAGCTTTTCTCAAGGGATTTTTAAAGCTGAATCCGGCTATTTCATGCCTATGAAACTGGTCTATGGAGCCCAAGATGGCAAGCTCCAGGAAATCATCCAGCCTCGAGACGGGTCAGAATACGCCCCCTCTATTTTGGAAATGACCGGAGGGGATAAAAAATTAGCGGAAAAACTCATGGAAAGCTTCAACTTAGGGGAAGATTATAATCGCTTAATGGAAAATCTGGCCCAAGATGCCAAGGCCAAGGGCCTGGAAAAGTTCAGCCACAAGCTAGACCAGGTTCCAGGCTATGAAAAAGATGTGGTCTACATTAAAGACGGCCCCCGTCACATTCCCGGAACAGTGGACATCGTCAAAAAAGACGACTATGACCAGGCCAAGGCCCGGTTGGGAAAAGAAAATTGGACCTATTGTCCCAGTATTTGTTACCATGAAAAAACCGGCCTAGCCCTGGAATCCATCTTTGATTCTTTTGAAAGTTAGGAGGAAGACATGAAAAAATTAGTAAAAATACTTCTTGGACTGGGCCTCATCTTTCTTCTGGCCTGCCAAGGAGAAAAGCCAAGTAGCCAGCCAGCCTTGGCCCCTATGGTTCGAGTTCGAGGGGAAACCTATGTATCCACAGGCTATGTCAACAGCATGGTCACCTGTGGAACCGCCAGCGGCCAGATTAAATCCACCGTTCCCTCAAGCCAAGAGCCCCAGGAAGACAACCAGTCCAACTTTGGCAAGGGCTATGATTGGCAAACCTGGCAAGAAGGTTATATCAATGTAAAAATAGACGACAAGTGGATACTTTTCCAAAATATTGCCATGGATAGCAACTTGATTCCAGACTGGGTCGCCCATTTTAAGGGGAAAGTATTAGAGGCAGAAGAAAATCGACTTTTGGTAGAATTAACAGAGATAGATGATGACTTTTTCTTCTTGAAAAAAATTCTGACAAAACCCATTGCCCTTTCCATTGAAAACTTAAAAAATGCAAAAGATGGATATGTAACCACAGAAGGCTTGGAAGGAAAAGAAGTGGAAGTTTGGTTTGATGGGCAAGTGAGTAACTATGAAGCAGAAACTTCTCAGCCCATTGAATTGGGAGATATTTATAAAATTGAAGTGGTGGATTAGTAGGAGAGTAAATGGCATAAATTTATTAAATTAAACTAGTGGATTGTAAGTATGGATTTAAAACCCTAGTTCAGAATCTTTGATACTGAAAAGATTTCCTAGGAAGACGTTGAAATCTTAGCCAAAAATCTATGATTTTGTGGCAAGAATAATTAGTAGGGGCGACCTGGTGTCGCCTGTGGAGGTTGATTGATTTTGTTGCTATTGGCCATCTTGTTTGTAGTCATATTTTCAATCTTCGGTTCTTCGGGCTGCACAAGGCAGCCCCTACGTTTTGAATATTCTTTCTAGGTACATTATATTTTAAACAAGGAAATGTAGGTCATAGAAAATATAAAATGAAGGAAATAAGACAAGGACCGTGAAGAAAATTTTGTTGTTTGAGCGAAGCGAGTTCAAAATTTTTAGGGTTTTGTCTTATTTCATACTTTCAGTGAGTCTGGGTGGATGGGGAGGTTCTAGGAGGGGCAAGGGGCATCGTAGCCCCTAGGCCCCTCCTAGGCAAAAGAGGATGTGACATGTTATAGAGAAAATATATGTGAAGGGAAAATAATCAATGGATATTTCCTCTATATAATTTATATTTTCTGTCATTATATTTTTTATCTCCGGTCCTTCGGGCTGCACAAGGCAGCCCCTACATGGGGTACTCTTATGTAATGGATCAAGCAAGTCCCTCTACAACTCCATAAAACCACAAAAAAGGCTAGCTCTTTCAGCTAGCCTTTTTTATCAAACAATTTTATTTTAAAACCAATTTATGGTAGACTTTTTTTCCCTTCCGAAGGAGGAGTTCTCCATCTACAAAGAGGTCCTTGGTAATGGGCTCATCAAAGGACTTGGCCTTGTTGTCTCCAAGGCTAATGCCGCCTTGGTCCACAAGTCTCCGTCCTTCGCTATTGGATTTAACAAAGCCCACGAGTTTAATGGCGTCAATGACTTTGGGGTCTTCGGCAAAGAAACTGTCGTCAATTTCTGTCGAGGGAATATTTTCTGAATCCTTACCGCCGCCAAAGAGGGCCTTGGCGGCGTCTCTGGCTTTTTCGGCTTCTTCTTGGCCGTGGATATTTTTCACTACTTCATAGGCCAGGATTTCTTTTCCCTTGTTGAGTTCGGCCCCTTCCATGGATTCAAAGGGCTTAATGTCTTCCAAGGGGAGGTGAGTTAAGAGTTTTAAGAACTTGACCACATCCCGGTCGTCGGTATTTCGCATATATTGGTAGAGGTCATAGGGAGAGGTTTTTTCAGGGTCTAGCCAGATGGTGCCGGATTCGGTTTTCCCCATTTTCTTACCTTCAGCTGTGGTTAAAAGGCTGAAAGTCATGGCATAAACCTTGTCTTGTTCCAGCTTCCGGACCAGCTCGTAGCCTCCCAGCATATTGGACCATTGGTCCGATCCGCCAAGTTCCAGGCGACAGTTGTGGTCCCGGTAAAGTTTTAAGAAGTCATAGGACTGCATAAGCATGTAGGAAAATTCAAAGAAGGTGAGACCTTGGTCCATCCGGTTTTTGTAGCAATCAAAGGTCAGCATCCGGTTGACCGTAAAGTGGACGCCGATTTCCCGCATGAAATTGACAAAGTTCAGGTCTAAAAGCCAGTCCTTGTTGTTGACAAAGTAGCCCTTGCCTTCAGAAAAGTCTACAAAATGGGAGAGTTGTTTTTTAAATTGGTCGGCATTGTAGTCAATGGTTTCTTCGGTCATGATTTTCCGCATGTCATTTTTCCCGGAAGGGTCCCCAATCATGGTGGTTCCTCCGCCGATTAAGGCAATGGGAATATGGCCGGCCCTTTGCATGTGTTGCATGACCATAATTTGCAGGTAGTGGCCCAGGGTCAGGGAGTCGGCGGTACAGTCAAAGCCGATATAAAAGGTGACAGGCTCCTTGGCAAGTAAATCTCGTAATTCGTCTTCATGGGTGGCTTGATCAAGGTAGCCCCGCTCTTTTAGGGTATCAAATACATTGGTCATAGTTTCCTCCTTGGTAAAATTGGGAATAAAAAAACTCCGCCATTGAAAGGACGAATGACTCGTGGTACCACCTTTCTTTGCGAAGCGCCTCATTTTTTCATGAACTCCATCAGTGTAAATTCACAAGAAGGATCTTCCCCTCCCTGCTACTCGGTTGATTTCAAGGTTCATATGAATTTAGCCTTATCCTACCATAAATTTTCCTTTTGGTCAAATGATAATTGAAGGGAGGGGATTTGAAAAGAATATACCACTACCGAAAGGTCTTTAATCTGTGGAGGAATTAGCCAAGAGAATAAAATAAAAAGTTAAGAAAGTTTTATAGGTGGGTATAAAAAGAGAAGAAAGTAGTCAATATACCCTTATTTAGGTTGTGGAGGAGGGGAATCATGAAGAAGAAAACACGTAACTTACTGAGTTTGGGTCTGGTATTTCATATTCTAACCTATTATTTATTATTTGCAAGAAAGCTGGAATGGCCCTCTTGTTTTGCTTCTTTTGCCTCCTTCTTTCTCTTATATTTTGCCTTTAAAGACCTTTATGAGACAGGATATTTTGCAGACCATAAGCTGCTTAAGTATGGAATCATCCTCTACAGTTTCTTGAGCCTTGTTCTTTTTGCCTGGGCAGAGGTCAATCCAAGTCCTATTCCTATGTATCGGGAGATTAGTAATCCTTTTTATCGAAGCATTGGCAAAGGGAATGGATTTCATCCCTTGTTTGCCCTATCCTGTGCTTCTGGCTGGTGGTATTGGGAGAAAGATAAAAGAAGGAGAGGCCAAGGGAAGTCAGTAAATAAGTAAATAAAGAAGAGAAGACCTGGTGGGGACCAGGCCTTTTTTCTAGGAAGTTTTCCTCTTTCAAAACTTTTTAGTATAATAAGGGAGAGGTGACTTATGCTTGGAATTGACCTATGCTCCATTGAAAGAGTGGAAGGGATTTTAAACCGCCATGGGGACCGGTTTTTAAACCGGGTTTTCACAAAAGAAGAGCGGGATTATGTAAAAAAGAAAAAGAAGCGACCGGAGACAGTGGCTGGCCTTTATGCGGCTAAAGAAGCCATGGCCAAGGCCCTGGGGACGGGGATTGGGCCGGTGACTTTTCAGGACCTAGAAATTTTCCACAAGCCCTATCCTGAGGGGCAGTATAAGGGAAAGACTTTTGCCCTGACCATCAGCCATGAAGAGGACTATGCCCTGGCCCTGGCTGTGGTCAAAGGGGAAGAAAAAATTTTTTCGCCGCCTAGGGAATTTTTAGGCTTTCTTAAACCCCGGCCCCTGGACAGCCACAAGGGGAGTGTAGGGAAGATTGGGCTCATTGCCGGGAAAAAAGGCATGTGTGGGGCCTTTCAATTTGCAGGCCTTGCCGCCCTCCGGACAGGGGCCGGCCTGGTCTTTGCCTATGCCCCTAGGGAAGAGAGGAACTTTTTTTCCCTGGCCCTTCCGGAAGCAGTGGTGAAAATCCGTGAAGAGGGGGTCAAAAAAGACCTGGACCTGGTGGACAGTCTTTTAATCGGCCCGGGAGTAGGGGTGGAGGACCCTATTTTACCAGAGACTGTGGGTTTAGAAATCAAGCGAGTCCTGGATGCCGATGCCCTGACCTATTTAAGTGGCCTTGAAAGCTTGCCAAATTTAGAGGGGGCCGTTTTAACGCCCCATGAAGGGGAGGCCAGAAGACTTTTCCATGCCCCCAAGACGTCTAGGAAAGAATTAATGAAAAAAGCCAAGGATTTTGCCAGGGGCCGGGCCTGTATCTTTGTTTTAAAGGGCCCGGGGACCTATGTGACGGACGGGACAAGGGACTATATCAACGATACAGGAAATCCCAACATGGCTGTGGGCGGCATGGGGGATGCCTTGGCCGGAGTCTTGGCCTATAGCCTGACCCAGACAGAGGATTTATTTTTAGGAGCTTGCTTTGCTGTCTACCTCCATGGCCTGGCAGGAGACCTGGCGGCAGAAGACCTTGGGCCGGGCCTTTTACCGAGAGATGTCATTGCCTGGATTCCTAAGGCCTTAAAAATTTTGAAAAAAGAAAATTTCCTGTTTTAAAGGTAGGGGAAGGGGTACAAATAAAAGGAACGTAGGAAACTTAAGGTACGGAGGAAGAGACCTGTATTGACATTGGTTTTTTTTCTACTTATAATGGAATAAGCGAAGTCAAAATAAGGTGAAAATATGATCGTAAAACGAGGAGATCTGTATTACGCAGACTTAAGCCCTGTTGTGGGCTCGGAACAAGGAGGAGTACGGCCTGTCGTCATTATGCAAAATGACATCGGAAATAAGTATTCGCCAACGACCATTGTTGCAGCCATTACATCTCAGTTAAACAAGGCAAAATTGCCAACTCATGTAGGAGTTTCGGCCCAAGAATTTGGACTTCCAAAAAACTCCGTGGTCCTTTTAGAACAAATTCGTACCATAGATAAGAAAAGACTTCGCGAAAAAATAGGTTGTTTTAAAAACGACACCATGGGTCAAATTGACAAGGCTGCACGCATTAGTCTGGGTTTAAAATAAACGTGGATAGGCCTACATAAAAAAGCACTTCCTTATGGGGGTGCTTTTTCTTTTTCTAGGAGAAGGGGAAGATGAAAAAAATGAAGATCGCCGGACTTGTGGTCCTGGTCCTCTTGAGTCTCTACCTGTGGAGGGAAAATCGTGGTCTGGACCAGACCTTTTACAGGGTCAAGGATTCCAGAATCCAAAAAAAGATAAAAATTTGCCACTTGTCGGACTTTCACAACCGGGGAGATAAAAAATTTCAAGAAAGACTTCTGAATTTTATTGAGGAAGAGAAACCGGATTATATTTTTCTGACGGGGGACCTGGTGGACAGTCGACGGACTCGACCTCAGGTGACCTTGGACTTTTTAAGAGACCTGGTGGACTTGGCCCCCTGCTACTATGTGACAGGGAACCATGAACACCGGATCCAGGGCCTGGAAGGCCTCCACAGGGCCTATAAAAATTTAGGTATCCATATTTTAGGCAGGGACCCTGTATTTTTAGAGGGAGGCCTGGAAGTCCACGGTCTTCAGGACCCTCGAAGCCTGGGACCGGGCTTAAGCATGAAGGACATGGAGGCTTATTATAGAAAAAACCTCCAGGAGAGGACTTTTTCTAAGGAGGCCTATCATATCCTCCTAGTCCACCGGCCAGATTTTTTAGACCTCTTTAGTTCCTATCCTTTTGATTTAATTTTTGCCGGCCACTTTCATGGTGGGCAAATTCGCCTGCCAATTTTAGGGCCCTTATTAAGCCCCAATGGAAAATTTTTTCCAGAAAATGGGGAGGGTCTGGTGGAAAAAAAGGGGACCAAGGAGATCATCAGCCGGGGGCTGGGGAATTCTTCCTTTCCCCTCCGGGTCCACAACAAGCCGGAGGTCCTGATGGTAACCCTAGAAGGAGATGGAAATTCTTCCAAAGAGACTTGAAATTTAGGATAAAAAATGCGGTTTTTCCTCTTTTTTGGTATAATGGGTAAAAAGGAGGAAAAGGAATGAAAAAGACACTTACACTTGCTCTGGTTTTAGCCCTGGGCTGTTTTGCAGGAAGATATATAGAGGCCAGTAACCAGGACCCTCTTGTCAGCTTATCCTATCTAAATCAAAGGTTAGAAGCCTTAAAGACCCAGGATAAGTCTGGGGGAAATGGAAACTTAACCGTGGTCAACCTAGAAAAGGGCCAAGAAATTATCGGAGCCCAAGGAAGCCAATTTATTTTACGGGCTGGCCAAGTGGAAGCCATTGTTTCAGACAAGGGCGGCCTAAGTGATGTGACAGGGGCCAAGGATTTAACCAAGGGAGAAAAGGCTAAAGCCAACCACCTCCTCTTAATTCCCCGATCCGATGGACGGGGCCTCAGGGCGAGGACCAGTGCCATTGTTTTGGTTCAAGGAACCTACCATGTCCAATAAAAATACGTGTATTGAAAGGAGTCTTTTATGAGATCAGTACTCCACTTAATTAGCGGAGGCGATGCTGGAGGAGCAAAGACCCATCTTTTTGCCCTGATGCAGGGGCTGAAAGACCATGTCCATGCAAAAATCATCTGTTTTATTCGAGACACCTTTTACCTGGAGGCCAGGGACTTGGGAATTGATATTGAGGCCATTGAACAAAAGTCTCGTTTTGATATGGCTGTCATGAAAAAAGTATCCCAAGAAGCCAAGGCCATGGGGGCGGAAATCCTCCATTGCCATGGTGCCCGGGCCAATTTTAATGCCCTCTTTTACAAGGGGGACCAGCTAAAGGTAACCACCATCCACAGCGACTACAAGCTGGATTTTAAGGGGAATTTTTTAAAGCAAATGATTTTTACCCCCTTGAACAGTTTGGCCCTAAAGCAATTTGACTACTATATAGCCGTGACAGAAAATTTTAAGGACATGCTGGTGGAAAGGGGCTTTCCCAAGGACCGGATTTTTGTGGTCTATAATGGGATTAATTTAGAAGCCCAGGAAGACAAGCTTTCCCGGCAAGAATTTTTCTCAAAATATAAGATTGAAGATAAGCCCTATTTTAACTTTGGGATTGTGGCAAGGCTGGATGCCATTAAGGACCACAAGACCCTGTTAAAGGCCTTTGCCCAGGCAGGCTTAAAGGACCGGGCCCGGCTCTTTATTGCTGGAGACGGCCCGGAACGGGAAGACCTCCACAATCTGGCTCAAAGTTTAAATATCCTGGACCAGGTTTATTTTCTAGGAGAAATGAAGGACCCTTATAGCCTGTACCAGGTCCTAGATGTCAACCTTCTCACCTCCCAAAGTGAGTCCTTTCCCTATGCCCTCCTAGAAGGAGCCAAGGAAAGGCTGCCAGGCTTGGCTAGCCGGGTTGGGGGCATTCCGGAAATGATTCGTCCCAATAAGGAAGGGCTCTTGTTTAAGGCTGGAGATGTGAAGGACTTAAGTGAAGCCATGGTCTATTGTGTAGACCATCCAGAGGAAATGCGGACCATGGGAGATAATTTTTATAAGCGGGTCAAGGAAAAATTTTCCATCCAATCCATGGCCCAGGACCATGAAAAAATTTATGAAGAAATGATAAGGAGAGGGAAGTAAGCGTGAAAATAATTGATAAAAAAGGTCGACTCTTTGGCTTGATTAACATCATCGACCTCTTATTTATTCTCATTGTGGCCTTGGCCATTGTAGGTGGGATGAAAAAA
This sequence comes from Clostridiales bacterium SIT11, assembly GCA_001299455.1. Lineage (GTDB taxonomy): Bacteria > Bacillota > Clostridia > Tissierellales > Peptoniphilaceae > Urinicoccus. Next base: position 1,458,270 of record CYUK01000003.1, read on the forward strand.
TTCGGCAACAAGCTGCCTGTTAAAGAAGAGGCAAGGGAAGGACAAGTCACCTATTTTGTCCAAAATATTGTTAAGGCCAATGCAGACCAAATGAAGAAGGGGGACCCTGTCTACCAATATGACAAGGGGACCTACCTAGGAGAAATTGAAAAGGTCCAAGTGGAACCCTATACCGATGTTTTGGACTACCAAGGAGAGTGGATTAATGCTCCGGTGCCAGAAAAGTTTAATGTCTACTTAACAGTAAAGACGTCCATTACAGAAAACCCGGACAACTACATTGCCGGGGGAGAGCAACAGAGAGTGGGGACGGAATACCGGTTAAAAACCAAGAGAAATGCCTTTTTTGGCACCTGTGTGGCCATTCAATTAGCTGATAAGAAATAGAAAGGGGACCTATATGCTGAAAGGCAGTATCCTAGTTTCCTTCATTTTTAAAATTTTTCATATCCTCAATGGCTACTACGAAGCCTCTCTTTGTGGGCGGTTCATGAAAAAGCTAGGCCAAGTTTTGACTAGCTTTCTAGGGGGAAGTTTTTTCCACCGGCTAGTCCTTCGAAACTACAAGAAGTCTATTTTTGCCAAGTTTTTAAGTGGACTGGTTGAAGGAATTGGCCGGGGGCAAAAATCCCTGGCCCGAATCCTCAAGGATATTCTGGAAGGGTCCCTGGTCTATGCCTATATTTCAGGCTATCAAGAGGAAAGAAAAGGCCTTATGAACCTGGCCCTTAGCCTGGCTGTTTTTGGCCTGGTTTTAAGCCTGGGAGGCCCTTCAAGAAAGACCTTAGCCGTTTTGGGCCTAGGAATCTTTCTTTTGATTTTAGCCAGGCTACAAGTTTTCTATTCCTCTTCTCATCTTGGACAATTAGGCCTGGGGTTGAAGGATTTAATCTACGAGGAGGAAGGTCATGACCAGTAAAAAAACCTATATTTTAAATGGCCTTGTAGCCTTAGGTCTAGGGATTTTAGGCCTTTACTTTAAGGAATCCTATGCCCTGGTCCTACTTTTAGGCTTAATCTACCTTTCTGCCAGTTTTTTTCATCCTCTGGCTGGATTGGGAATTGTCCTTTTTTCCTATTGTTTTTTACCGGATATTTTAAGCCTGGCCCTGGTCTTGGGCTATGGCCTTTTTATCTTTGTCACAGGATTTTTCCGGAAAGACCGGGCTTTAAGCTTTAGCAAGGACCAACAAATTGTCTATCTTTGGATGGGACTCTTGTTTTTAGCGACCCTGACCTCCACCTATTTTCGAGGGAGTTTACGGGACCTGGCCATCCACTCCGGAGGATTTTTCCTCTTCCTCATGATGGTGAGTCTGGTGAAAACAAAAAAGGACTTTTACTACCTCCTCTTTTTCCTTATGTTGGGATTGGGCCTATTATCCCTCTATGGAGTGATTCAAATTTTTACAGGGGTAGAAATGAGGAAGGAATGGCTGGATGTAGAAAATAATCCAGATGTCCGGGTCCGGGTCTATTCTGTTTTTGGCAACCCCAATATTTTCGCAGAATACCTGGAAATGCTCCTGCCCCTGGCCTTAGGGCTCATGTGGGCGGCAAGGACGGATAAGCGGAAAATCTTTTACGGAGGGCTTTTTATCTTAGGCTGTATTGCCCTGGGTTTTACCCTGAGCCGGGGAGGCTTAATCGGCCTTTTTGCTGGTCTTTGCTTCTTTATCTTTTTTGTTCGAAAGAGGCTCTTTCTCTTAGGGATCCCAGCCCTAGCCGGGGCCATTTATTTAATGCCCCAGGGATTGGCCAGTCGGATTTCATCCATCTTTAATTTTGCCGACTCCTCTACCTCCTACCGGTTTACCATTTGGGAAAATACCTTAAAGGTGATTAAGGACCATCCTCTGGGCCTGGGTCTTGGCCACCTTCCCTTTAAGCAAACTTTTGAGCAATATGTCCGGACCATTCCCACCTTCCATGCCCACAATACCTACCTGGAAATTACAGCAGAGTTGGGATATTTTGGCCTCCTGGTCTTCCTCATTTTTTTACTGGTCATCTTTGTTTTGGGCTATAAGTATTTACTGACCTCCAAGGAAAAAGATGTCCAAATTATAGGAGCTGGTCTTTTGGCAGGTTTATTCGGTGTCCTGGTCCATGGGCTCTTTGAGAATGTCTTCTATTTAACCAAAATCACCCTGACAGTTTGGATTCTCATCGGCCTGGTCTTTGCCCTAATAGGCCTTGGAAGAAAAGAGGCAAGTCATGACTAAACTTTTACTCAGTGGCTACTACGGTTTTGACAACAGTGGGGATGATGCCATCCTGGAAGCCATGCTAAAGGACCTAAAGAAAAATAAGGACTATGACATTGCTGTATTTTCCAACCATCCCAAAAAGACGGAAAAAACCTATGGAGTCCGGGCTGTGGATCGGTTTTACCTGAAAAAAGTTTTAGGGGCCATTAAGGACTGCGACCTCTTTATTTCTGGAGGTGGGTCTCTTTTACAGGATGTCACTTCAACCCGGTCCCTCTACTATTATTTGGGTCTGATTGCCCTGGCCCAGCACTACAAGAAAAAGGTCTATGTCTATGCCAATGGAATTGGGCCGATTAAAAGTAAGTTTAACCGACGGTTGACAGCCAAGATTTTAAATAAGGTGGACAGGATTAGCTTGAGAGACCAAATGTCTTATGACTTTGTCCAGTCTATAGGGGTGGATAAGCCGAAAATCCAAGTGACGGCGGATCCAGTCTATGCTCTAGATCCTCTGGAAGGGGAAAAAAGACAGACCCTTTTTAGGGACCTAGGAATAAATGAAGAGAAAAAATACCTGGGTCTGGCCTTGAGAGACTGGCCCCAGGCTCCAGGTTTGGACCAAAAGTTTAAGGACTTAATTGTAGGCCTTAGGAATAAGGGCTACGACCTTCTTTTTCTTCCCCTCCATTATCCGGAAGACCTGACCTATGTCCAGGACCTGGCCAGGGACTTGAATCCAGAAGGCTTAAAAATTGTAGACCAGTCCTTGACCGTATCAGAAATGCTCACCTGTGTAGATGCCTTAAAGGCCTTTATTCCCATGCGGCTTCATGGCCTAATCTATGGAGTAACCCAGGCCATTCCCATGGTGGCCCTGTCCTATGATCCCAAGGTAGAGGGTCTGGCCAAGGACTTAGAGATGGCCCACTGTTACTCTGTAGAAGACTTTCAAGTGGCAGAAGTCATCCAGGGAGTGGAAGATGTGTTCGATAATCCAGATGAAAGAGCCTATCTCCTGGGAGAAAAGGAAAGGCTCCAGGCCTTGGCCAAGAAAAATTTGGAGATTTTACAAGACCTAGTGGAGGAATAGTATGGACCTATCATATTTTGGAACCCGGGTGCAGAATTTAAGTCGCCAAGAAACCGGGGCAATTTTAGAACAAGTCCTACAGAGAGACCAGGGAGTGAGTATTTTTACGCCCAATACAGAAATTGTCATGGAGGCCAAGGATAAGCCGGCCTTTCAAGAGCTCTTAAATAGTGGGAACCTCCGCCTGGCCGATGGAATTGGCCTGGTTATAGGAGCCAAGCTCAAGGGCTTTCACTTAAAGGAAAGAGTGACGGGCTTTGATGTGAGTTTAGACCTCCTCAAACTTGCACAAGACAAGGGCTATAGGGTATACTTTTTAGGTGGGAAAGAAGGCCGGGCCCGGCAGGCAAAAGAAGAAGTGGAAAAGGACTATCCTGGAATCCAAGTGGTGGGAAGCCATCACGGCTATTTTAAAAAATCCCTCCTCAAGGAGGATTTTACTCCTGAGGAAGAAGAAATTTTAAAGGAAATCCAGGACCTAAAGGTAGATATTATTTTTGTGGGCTTGGGTTTTCCCATTCAGGAAATCTTTATAAAAAAAGCCTTGGATTTTGTAGGGAAGGGTGTTTGGATTGGCAATGGTGGAGTTTTAAATATCCTGGCCAAGGAAGAGAAAAGGGCTCCGGATATTTTTATCCGCCTCCACCTGGAGTGGTTTTACCGTTTACTCAAGGACCCTTCCCGGTGGAAGAGACAGTTAAATATACCGAGATTTTTATTGGAACTTGCAAAGAATAAAGATGCAATCGAGCTTGTAAAGGGGGATACTATTCATGGTGAATCAAAAAGCAATTGATACCATTCGTATGTTAAGTGTTGATGCAATAGAAAAGGCAAATTCAGGCCATCCCGGCCTACCCTTAGGGGCCGCACCCTTTGCCTATACCTTGTGGGCAGACTATTTAAATGTGACAGCAAAAGACCCTAAATGGCCCAACAGAGACCGGTTTGTTTTATCTGCAGGCCACGGGTCCATGCTCCTCTACAGTCTTCTCCATCTTTTTGATTTTGATGTCACCATGGAAGACATAAAAAACTTCCGTCAACTGCATTCCAAGACCCCAGGACACCCGGAATATGGGCATACAGAAGGGGTTGAAGTGACGACAGGACCCCTGGGCGCTGGATTTTCCATGGCCGTAGGCCTGGCCCTGGGAGAACGGTATATGGGAGCCAAGTACAATAAAGAGGACTTAAAAATTATTGACCACTATACTTACGTCCTCTGTGGTGACGGGGACCTCATGGAAGGGATTAGTAATGAAGCGGCTTCCCTGGCAGGGACCCAAAAGTTGGACAAGCTCATTGTCCTCTACGATTCCAATGCCATTACCATTGAAGGGTCCACAGACATTGCCTTTACAGAAAATGTCCGGGGTCGGTTTGATGCTCTGGGCTGGTCCACTTCCCTAGTGGAAGACGGCAATGATACAGAAGCCATCTCCAAGGCCATTGGAGAGGCGAAAAAGGCCAAGGGCCCCAGTCTCATTGAAATAAAAACAAATATTGGCTATGGAAGCCCCGGAGAGGGGACAGCCAAGGTCCACGGGTCTCCCCTAGGTGGAGAAGGAACTCTTGCAACGAGAGAGAAACTCCACATGGATGGGGAAGAAGCCTTTACCGTGTCTGAAGAAGTCCGGCAAGTGCAAAAAGACCTAATTGCCAAAAAAGACCAAGTCTACCAAGACTGGCTGGATTTAGAAAAAGCCTATGAAGAAAAATATCCCCAAGACTACAAGGAATTAAAGGCTGGCTGGGAAGGAAGGCTGGACCTCTCCTTTTTAGAAGAAGAGGACTTCTGGAAGGCAGAAAAAGACCAAGCAACCCGGGCCTCTTCCGGCATGATTTTAAACCGGATTGCAGGAAAAATGCCTAACTTCCTAGGAGGGTCTGCAGACCTGGCTCCCTCTAACAAGACCAGCATTGACGGCGAAAATTATATGTCTCCAGAAAATCCAACAGGCCGCAACATGGGCTTTGGGGTCCGAGAACACGCCATGGCTGCTGTTGCCAACGGTTTGGCCCTCTATGGCGGAATAAGACCCTATTGTGCCACCTTCCTAGTATTTTCAGACTATATGAAACCTCAACTTCGCTTGTCCGCTCTAATGGGAGCTCCTGTGACCTATATCTTCACCCACGACTCCATTGGAGTGGGAGAAGACGGGCCCACCCACCAACCCATTGACCAACTTCCCATGTTACGGTCCATCCCCAACCTTATTACCTTCCGGCCGGCAGATACCACAGAAGTGGCTGCTGCCTGGGCGACAGCCTTGAAATTAGACAAGACGCCCCTGGCCCTGTCCTTGACTCGGCAAAGTCTTCCAGAATTAAAAGAAACTTCCAAGGAAGCCATGAAGGGGGGCTATATTGTCAAAAAGGAAGAAGGAAGTTTAGATTTAATCCTCCTGGCCTCTGGATCAGAACTCCACTTGAGCCTGGAGGTGGCAGAAGAATTGACCAAGGAAGGCCTGGGAGTCCGGGTTGTTTCTATGCCTTCCTGGGAAATCTTTGAAGCCCAATCCTTTGACTATCGTCAAGAAATTTTACCAGAAGAAGCCCAAAAGAGAGTGTCTATTGAAGCGGCTTCAACTATGGGCTGGGCCAAGTTTACAGGCTTCCAAGGCATGAACATTGGCATTGATGAATTTGGCGCCTCTGGTCCAGGAGATGAAGTCTTCCAATACTTTAAATTAAACAAGGAAGAAGTCGTCAAAGAAATCCACCATTATTTAGGAAGATAAAGTCTATAGAAATCAAAAAAGCAACTTGTGTACAGGAATACGCAAGTTGCTTTTTCATTTATTCTCTTGTCCAAAGGACAAGGTCTCCCTGAAGAGAGGTCTTTTTTAAGTCGATGATTCTTTGGTTGGAGGACCCTCGAAAGGAGAGACTCAAATCCTTTAGATCTTTGATAAAGGGGCCGTCGACAAGGACGTCACAAAGGTCTAAGAGGGCCTGGGCGTCCGGATCTTTTAGGAGGTCTTCATAGAAGAAGCCGGAGTAAATCCAAATATTCTTTTGAACCTGGGCCCGGATATCTTCTAGGATTTCCTTCAGGGCCCGGCTGTGTTCAAAGGGCTCTCCTCCCAGGATGGTGAGGCCAGTAGTTATGGGGTCCTGTAGATAGGCAATGACCTGGGCAGTTTCTCTTGGAGTCCAGACTTGGCCGGCTTGGAAGTCCTGGTAGTCCAAGTTAAAGCAGTCCGGGCAATGGTGGCGGCAGCCGGTGACGAAAAAACTTGTCCGGATGCCGGGACCATTGGCTACGTCATACTGGCGGATTTGACCGTACCGCATTAGATGTGGAGGACCCGGCTGTGGATTTCCTTGGTCCGCCCCTCGTTCCAAAAATTTTCTCCCAAGTACCCACAGGTTCGGCGGACGACAGACAGGCTGGCTCGGTCTGTATTGCCACATTGGGGACACTCCCATTGGTCCTTAGCGTTTAACTTAATTTCTCCATCAAAGCCACATTGGGAGCAGTAGTCGGACTTGGTATTAAATTCTGCATACTGGATATTGTCGTAGATAAACTTCACCATGGTTTCCAGGGCCTCCAGGTTGTGGTTCATATTGGGGATTTCCACATAGGAAATACAGCCCCCGGTGGACCGGTCCTGGAACTTGGCTTCAAAGGCAAATTTTTCAAAGGCCGTGATTTTTTCCCGGACATCCACATGGAAGGAGTTGGTATAATAGCCCTTGTCTGTCACATTTTCAATTTCCCCAAACCGGTCCCGGTCAATTTTACAAAAGCGATTGGTCAAAGATTCAGCCGGTGTGGCATAGAGGGTAAATTTAATGTCACCTTCCGCCGTCCATTTTTTGACAGCAGCATTTAAGTGGTCCATAATCTTCATGGCAAAGGGATAGCCCTTGGGGTCTGTATGGGAGACTCCCTTGGTGAGGATGGTGGCCTCATAGATTCCAATATAGCCCAGGGAAACAGTAGCATAGCCATTGTGGAGGAGGTCTCCAATGGGGGCGTGCTTGTCAAGACGGGCAATGGCCCCGTGTTGCCAGTGGATGGGAGAGCTATCAGACCGGACATCTTTTAAGTGGTCATAGCGGATGAGGCCCACACGGCGGACTAGGTCCAGGCGCTTGTCCAGGAGGTCAAAAAAGAGCTTTTCATCGCCTCCAGAAAGGATGGCAATTTGAGGGAGGTTAATGGAGCAGGCCCCAATATTAAACCGGCCTTCAAATTGGTAGTGGCCCTTTTCATCCTTCCAGGGAGGCAAAAAGGCCCTGCATCCCATAGGGGAAAAGACATTGCCTTCATAGTTGGCCCGCATTTTTTTGGCCGAAATATAGTCCGGGTACATCCTCTTGGCGGTACAGCGGATGGCCAGAGAAGTTAAATAGGTATACTTGGAGTCCTTGTGGACGTTATTTTCATCTAAAACATAGATGAGTTTTGGGAAGGCTGGGGTCACATAGACGCCAGCATCATTTTTAATGCCCTGGATACGTTGCTTTAAAATTTCCTCAATAATCTCTGCCACTTCGTCAATATAGGGGTCTTCTTCATCTAAGTACATAAAAAGAGTGACAAAGGGGGCTTGGCCATTGGAGGTCATAAGGGTGTTGATTTGGTACTGGATGGTTTGGATGCCGCTTTCCAGGTCCTTCTTGGTCATGGACTGGGCCATTTTTTCTGCTAGGCTGACATCACCCAGGGTGTCTAGCGCCAGGCTTAAATTTTTTTCATAGGACCGGCGGAGGTACTTGCCCAGGCAGGCAATGTTAATGGACTGGCCCCCATATTGGTTGGAGGCAATTTGGGCGATAATCTGGGTCATGACATTACAGGCCACTTGAAAGGACTTGGGACTTTCAATCATCTTTCCGTTGACCACCGTTCCCTTGTCCAGCATATCCTTCATGTTCACCAGGCAGCAGTTAAAAATAGGCTGGATCATGTAGTCCAGGTCGTGGATGTGGATGGCACCACTTTCATGGGCTTCCACCAGGTCGGCATCCAGCATCTTCCGCTTGGCAATGTCCTTGGAGACTTCGCCGGCAATCAGGTCTCTCTGGGTAGAAGCAATAATGGCATTTTTGTTGGAATTTTCATCCATAACATCGGCATTGGTCGAATTTAAGAGGCCCAGAATTTCCTTGTCCGTTGTGTTTTGCTCTCTCTTATAGGCCTGGACAGACTTATAGGATTCATAGGCCCTGGCTGTAGCTGGATTCTTATTTTCCAGGAGCTTGTAGTAGACTTGGTCTTCAATGTCATAAATACTTAATTCCCGGTCCAAGGTCTGGGCATAGGCTTCAATTTCTCCAGCAATTTTCCCTGCCTGGCCCTCAACATAAAGACCGCTGCTGGATTCCATGGCTTTTTCAATGGCCTCCTTAATCTTGTCCCTATTAAAGGCAACAAGCTGGCCATTTCTTTTCATTACTTGTAACATGTCGACTCCTCAAAAGATCCTTACCTCACTAAAATGGACTTTTGAACATAAAAAATTACCCCAATTTTTTATAAGGATATCATACTACATATAGTGGTTAAATTCAATAGATTCACAAAAAATAACAGGATATGGAAAAACAAAAAAGACCTGATGACTTAAATCAGGTCTTCCAGTTCCCTTAAAAAAGGACTTTTTCTTGTAGGTATGGAATAAGCCTGCCGGGGACTTAAAAGATAAAGTTCTTCCTTGGCCCGGGTCATGGCCACATAAAAGAGCCGGCGCTCTTCTTCATAGAGAGAGGGCTGGTCCATGGACTGGAGGGAGGGAAAGCTTCCTTCCACCAGGTCTAGGACAAAGACTTGGTCAAATTCCAGACCCTTGACCCCGTGAATGGTGGAAAAAGTCAGGTCTGCCTTGGAGGGGGCATCTAAAATTTTTCTTTTGAGATAGGAGACTTTCCCCTGGAAGGCAGCTAGGTCCCGGCAGTCCTTGGAAAGGGCAATGACCTGGTCGTAAATGAGGTAGAGCTGGTCCAGGCTGGTGGACCATTTTTTGTGAAAGTAGTCCAGGTAGGCCTTGTAGTCCAGGTCTTCCAGGATAAAGTAGAGTTTTTCAGGAACCTCCAGGCTGGCAAGATGGGTAAAATCTTTTTGCAAATCATAGACCTGCTGGCGCTGAAAGTCCTTGAGGCCGGGAGTGGAGGCCATGGCCCGGAAGACATTGCCTCCTTCTTGACCTAAGTGGGCCAGCATCTTCTTGGAAAGGTAGCCCTTCATCTTATAGTAAATGGCTCCCATGGCCTGGGCGTCCTTGGGATTTTCTGCCAGAGCCATAAAGTGGAGGAGGTCCAGGATAATGGGGTGGTGGAAAAATTTTACCTCCCGGCTCCGGATGGCAAAGTCCTCCTCAGCAAAGGCATTGACCAGGCCCATGGAGGAGACGGTGTTCCGGTAGAGGATGGCGGCCTTCTTGCCAGGAGAAACCTGGTCTTTAATAAAGGCGTACTGGTCCTTGGCTCGACGGGTTTGGATGACTTGGACAGGCAGGCCCGGCTCTCCATGGCCTTCCATGGACTTGGGAAACCGGTCCTTATTTTGGGCAATAAAGTCCTTGGACAGGGAAATAATGTGGTCTGTGGACCGGAAGTTGTCCTCCAGATAGTATTTTTTAGGCCGATAATCCCTGTCATAGTCCTTTAATTTCTGGGGCCGGGCCCCACGGAAGGCATAGATGGACTGGTCATCATCGGCCACAATTAAGAGATTTCTTTCCTTCAGGAGCTTGTAGATGACAGACATTTGGAGCTTGGAAGTATCCTGGCCCTCGTCCACCTGGATCCAGTCAAAGGCCCCCTGGACCCTTTTTCGGACACTTTCTTTTTCTAAAAGATTTAGGGCCAAGACCATCATGTCGTCAAAGTCAATGACCTTGTGGCGGGCCTTTTCCCTTTCATAGTCCCTGGCCAGGGAGGGAAAGTTGGGACTTTGGCAGTGGTCGTCCTGGCTATAGGCTTCAAAGGAAATTTGCAAGTTTTTGGCCCGGCCCAGGTCCTGGAAAAAAGCTTCCTTTTGGTCGTCGTTGGGGAGACGGTGGAAATTTTTTTGGAAGGCCTTCCGAAAAATATCATTGGCTAGGCTATAGAGGGGGCCGGACAGGACCTGGTAGCTGGAAGCCTGGGGGTCAAATTTCCGGATGATTTGGAAGCAAAGGGCATGGATGGTGAGAAAAAAAGGAGGAGGAAGCTTTGGAAAAAGTTTTTGAAAGCGTTCCTTCATGTCCAGGGAGGCTGCCTTGGAAAAAGTAATGGTCAGCATCCGCTTTGGATCTTCTCCATTTTCTATAAGCTGGGCCAGGCGAGCCAGTAAAACAGTGGTTTTACCTGCTCCGGGAACAGCTAAAATCAAGGCCGGGCCCCGGCCATGAAAGATGGCTTCGATTTGTGCTTGGGTGTAATCCATAATTTCCTCCTTATATTTTTCTATTATAGCATAGAAAAGCCAGAGGAAGAGGAGACCGAGTCTTGTGAAAGAAGGAAAAAAAGGGTATAATAGACTCAAGTGTTAAGAACTTGTCGAGAGAAAATCAGGAGGAATGCACATGGTAATGACAAATTTTTTGCAAGAACGAAAGTCCGTTCGGGAATACAAGGGACAAAGTCTCTCTGCAAAAGATATGGAAAGAGTAAAAAATGCAGTAGATAAGGCAAATACAGACTACAAGGCTGCACAACTTTCTTTTCATTTGTATGAAAACGGTACAATCGTGGCAGAAAAATTACAAGGCAAGGCAGGTTATGGTGGAGTGATGGTTGAAGCCCCTCACTACGTGTCCATGACCATCGCGTCTAAAGAAGAAAAAGACTTACTGAAGGCAGGCTATGCCTTGGAAAGTTTAAATACAGACCTAGTCCATATGGACCTGGGGACCTGCTGGATTACAGTAGACAATGTAGAAGCTGAATTGAAAAAAGAAGTTTTCGGTCAAGACGGAGAAAATATTGACTTTTTAATTGCCCTAGGCTATCCCAAGGGAAAGAAATTGTTTGAAGCAGAAAGTCATTCTGCCCGGATGGAATTAAAAGACTTTGTCTTTAAAGATAATTTTTCCACACCCCTTAGCCTGGATGACATGGAAAATTATGGACTTTTGGATGTCTTTTCCTCTGTCCGCTACGCACCCAGCCACAAAAATGCCCAACCCTGGCGGTTTGTTTTAAAGGACAACAAGGTCAACCTCTACCTGGTTACAGGTAAAGAAGACAGCCGGTCCTATATTGACCTAGGCATTATGATGTTCTATTTCAAAGAAATGATGAAGACCATGGGTGCCGACCATGAGTGGCAAGAAGAAGACGGAGAACGGGTGGAAAACTGTCAATTAATAGCATCCTATTCTCTATAAGCTGGAAAGAAAATGCTGGGGTAACCCGGCATTTTTTCATTTAAGGAGGAGAAATGTATTTTTTAAGAAAGCTGACAAGCCATGATAAAGTAGCCCTCTTTCACCTAATTGTGGGGATTGGACTCCTAGTCTGTTTTATCAAGAGGCCTATCTGGTGGATATAAAACAACTAGAAAATCCAGGTTCCACCACAGGTTGGCGGAGCCTATCCAATGTCCTTTTCTACCTGTCCCTTATCGGACCTCCAGCTTGTATTTATTCTTTTTATGAAAAAGGCCTGTCCTTTGATAAAAATACAGGAAACCTTCTAAAGAGTCTATGGATCCTTGTCCTGGCCTTTGCCATCCAGTTTAGCTTTAACCGGATGATAGAGATATTTACCCTTCCCAAAGGACAAGAGTTACTATCTTTTGAAAAAGATATCTACCTGCTTAATCTCTTTACCCACTACAAAGAAGTCTTCTTCCGCTATACCATGCTAGGTTTTACGATTCGCGTCTTTAATTATGACCTAGACCGAGAAGAGGAATGAGTTAATTTAAAATGCTTAGGATTGAAAGGTTAGGAGCCATTGATTTTTATGAAAATTTTTAAGAAAGGCTGGGAGTCAGAAAAATATTCTTTTTTACATTTATTTCTAGGGATTGTGCTTTTAGTTTGTTTTTACCAGGAACTCTTTTCTTGGCAAGGGGGAAGTGGAGATGGCTGGCGGAAGGTTTCTTGGTGTGGCTTGGTCCTGTCCATTTATCCCGCCGTGGCCAGTCTTTCTTTCTACATAGAAAGGAAGCTTTCTTATAAGATTCGAAAGAAAAATGCCCTGCGGATTTTATGGGCCTTGGTCCTTTTAGTGGCCTTATGGATGGTGGTAGCCAAAGTCAGGGGGATGTTTTTATATCGTCCACTAGGAAATTTTCTCCTAAGCCCCAAAGAAGACCTCCACTATTTAGACGTTTTGGACCACTATGAAGATGTGTTTCGGATTTATGCCATGACAGGGCTTTTTACAGCGGCCTTTGATTTTTCCCCTTTCAGGGACCAAGACTTGGAAGAGGATATAGAGAAAGAAAGCTAGGCCTTCATGATTGAAAGCTTGGCTTTCTTTTATTTCTTGTTCTCTTGCTTCTTTTATTAGTATATTTTACCTGTCGTTATGTTTTCCTACAATCAAATTGGGCGACTACAACTTTTCATCAGCTCAAGTTCGCTAACGCTCCTTTCGCTGTGAAAGACTGCATCTGACCTACCTACGACTCGAGCTAAGCTCTCGTCGGGTTAGGTCATGAACAAGGTCGCCCCTACTTTCTTTCCATGAAAAGAGAAGGAGATTTCGTAGGGGCTAGCTTGTCTAGCCCGAAGTCCAAGAAGGGAAATGTAGCAACGGGTGGAATGAGTAAATAAAATAGAGCAAACCGAACTTGGCGACGAAGGAGCCGTAGTAGGTCTTATACAACCAATTGCCCAAATTTTTAATTTGGTTGCAATTGTCTGTGAACCTACCTACGACTCAAGCAAAGCTCTCGTCGGGTTAGGTTATGAAAGGCCGTCGATTTCACCCAATCAACCTTCGTTGTACTCGGTTTATTGGGAAATCTTAACATGAGACCTGCCACAAAATCAAAGATTTTGGGCTAGGGCTTCAACGTCGCCCTACTTTCTTTCCATGAAAAGAGAGGGGCGTGGGAAAATACATATTTTAATATATTAAAATAGAAGGGATTTTCAACAAATGATAAAGTTTTGCCAATCTCTGTCATAGGGAGATTTCTTCATAAAAATTAAATGTCTTGAAAATTTTAATACTTTACATTTATTCTTGAAAATTCGTTTTTTTGGGATTATAATCAGAGATGAAATGAACAAAGGAAATATGGAAAGAAGGGATGTTTTTGAAAGAGAGTATTGAAAGCATTCTTGCAATTGATCAAAAGACAAAAGAGTTAAACATTCAAACAAAAAAGGCCTTGGATGATCTTTTGGCTTCCTACCGAAAGGAAATTGCGGGCTTGGAATTTGAACAGTCTCGACTTGCCAAGGAAAAGGCTCTGGAAGAATACAACAAGACTCTGGAATCTTTTGACCGGGAGATTGAGGCTTCACGGGTAAAGCAAAGGGACCGGCTAGAGGCCATGGATTTAGCCTATGAACGGGTCAAGGAGGATTTGGTTACGGCTTGCTATAAAGATTTAATTGAAGGAAGCTGGGAAGACCATGAATAGTTTTGCAGCGGTGAATGCCAAGGTTGACCATATGTATGGTCAATTTTTATCTGATGGCCAGCTTTTGGCCCTGGCCAAGATGAATGGCTACAAGGCTAGCCTAGATGCCTCGAACAAGCTGGGGATTTATGGCCCCTTTGACTTAAATGGGGACATTTACCAGCTGGAATGGGCCCTGAATGGGATTCAGTTGGAAAAGGAAAGGAAGCTCCAGTATTTTTTACAGGGGCCCTATAAACGATTTTTAAAGACCTATGCCCTGAGTCACAAGTATGAGGAAATCAAACTGGTCCTTCGGGCTCTCCGGGCAGGAAAGGGAATTGAAAGTCTTCCTATGAAGGAATTGGTCCTGGACCACAAGACTATTCCTTTGAAAAATGAAAGTATTGCCCAATTTGTGGACCGGCTCAAGGGGACCCGCTATTATGAAAGCTTGCGGGCCTACCAAAATGAAGACCAGGAAGTCATCCTCTTTTATATGGAAATGAACCTGGACAAGTTTTACTACCAGGATCTTTTAAGGGAGGTCCGGGATTTTTCCAAGGAAGACCGGGCTTGGTTTAAGGACACTTTTGGGCGGAAGATTGACCTTTATAATCTCTTGTGGATTACCCGGGCCAAGAAATATTACCAGCTCTTGCCGGAAGAATTGGTCAATTTTTGTATCCTAGGAGGTGCCCACCTGGACTTTAAAAAGCTCCAGGACCTGGCCTATAGTAAGAGCCTGGAAGACTTGGAAAAGAAGGTCGGTCAAACGCCCTATGGATTTATTTTCCAAGGAGAGAATATTTATCTTTTATCCAACCGGCGGATGCACCGCTACCTCTATTATTACACCAAGGGGCGGATTAAGGAGGCCAGCAAGTGTTTTGGAAAGGTGCTTTGTTATTTGATTTTGCTGGAAACGGAATTAAATGACTTCCGCATCCTCTTTGAAGGGGCACGATTTGGCTTAGCCTACCAAGATAAATTAAAGTATTTAGCTAGACATATAGAAGGAAGTGAAGCTTAATGGCCATTGAGCGTATGCGGATGATGAATCTCGTTGGACTCAAGGAAAACATGGACCGAATCTTAAGGGACCTCTTACAGTTAAATGTCTGTGAATTCGTCCAAGCCCAAGAAAACATTGAAAACAATGAATTTGCCTTGAGCTTGGATAGTGATGAAAACTTAAGTCGGGCCATTGAATTAAACAATGTCGAGCCCTTTAGCAATGAGGACGAGGACGGGTTTAAAAAGGACCTGGTTCCAGAGTTAATGGAATTTTACGGTCTAGAGGCACTGGATAAGGAAGAAGTAGACCGGATGGACATATCCAAAGACTATGGCCCTATTTTAAAGAAGATGGAAAAAATCCGGGATGATATGGACCAAATGGAAAAGAGTCTAGGCCTTTTGGGGGAAATTGAGACCAACCGGGCCCTCTTTAATGACTTGGATGCCGATTTGTCGGACTTAGCCCATTTGGAAAATTTTAGTGTCCGTTTTGGCCTTTTAAGTCAAGATGGTCGCTACCGAGTCAAGAAAAACTATGGCAATATCCTGGCAATTTTTTACCATACAGGATCTTTAAAGGATAAGGAAATTTACTTGGCCATTTACCCCAAGGAAGTGGACCATGAAATCAGTCGAATTTTAAAGAGTTTGAACTGGGAAGATTTGGATATCTTAGGTCAGGACCAGCCCATCTCTAAGGATATTATTTTAAACTTAAATGAAGAAATTAAGGAGTTGGAACGGCAGTATGATTTAACCAAGGAAGAAAAAGAAGACTTCCTGGAAAATCACCGGGAAGAAATGAAGGAGGCCCTGGCCTTTTTACTTCTAGAAGATAAGATTCGTGACGTCAAGGCCTATATGGTTCAAAGTCTTCATTACTTCTTCTTGTCGGCCTGGGTAGGGGTTTCGGACATTCCCAAGGTGGATGCCTTAAAGGAAAAGTACCCCAACCTTTACATTGACTACCTAGATCCTGATGAGGGTTCCAAGCCCCCGACGAAGTTAAAGAACAACCGATTCTTTCGACCTTTTGAAGCCCTAATCCACATGTACGGGACCCCTAACTACTATGAGTTTGACCCTACAGTGCTGTTTGGAATAACCTACATGATTTTATTTGGGGCCATGTTCGGGGATGTAGGCCAAGGAGCCGTTTTTCTCCTGGCAGGCCTTGCCTTGACACCAAAGATTGGAGACTTCGGCCGCCTTTTAAAACGGATTGGCCTGTCCAGTATGGTCTTTGGTTGCCTCTATGGGTCAGTCTTCGGAAGTGAAGAGCTGATTACGGGACTTTGGTTTAAGCCCTTTAATGAAATCAACCGGACCCTAGTGACGGCCATTGTCTTTGGCTTAATACTACTTTTTATTGCCTATATCTTGGGGATTTACAACCAAGTCAAGGCAGGAGACAAGGCCCAAGCCTTCTTTTCCAAGGAAGGATTTTTAGGGGTTTTTATCTTCTTAAATATTATTAACCTAGTGGTAAACACAACGACAAGTTACCAAGTGCTTCCCAGCGGTGTTAGCTTTTTCTTCATTATCCTGGCCCTGGTTTTAATGCTTTTCCAAGGACCTATTGTGGAGAGATTGACCCACAAAAAGCAAGTTTATTCCAAGGTAGATTATTATACAGAAAGCTTTTTTGGTCTCCTGGAAACCCTCCTATCTACGGTAACAGGAATTATTTCCTTTATCCGGGTAGGGGCCTTTGCCATCAACCATGTGGGCTTGTTTTTAGCCTTCCAAACTTTGGGCAAGATGATTGGGTCCACAGGCGGGAACATTGTGGTTTTAATTCTTGGAAACATTGTAATTATCGGCCTGGAAGGGTTGATTGTCTTTATCCAATCCTTGCGGTTGGAATATTATGAATTGTTTAGCCGGTTTTATAAGGGAAATGGTCGGCTTTTCCATGCTGACGGTATATCTTTAGAGGAGGATTAATATGGAAAAAATTATTATATTTTTAGGATTAACAGTGGTATCTCTTTTTGCAGGGGCTTCCTTTTTGCTTTTAAATAAGTCTAAAAAACCTAGTGGCCTGGTCCGGGGACTTGTGAAAGTCAACCTCTTTCTCTTTGTTCCTGTCTTTGCCTTTGGTTTAATCACTCTTGTACCCCAAATCAGCCAAGCAGCTTCCGGCGCTAGCGGCGGAACAGGCCAAGGTCTAGGCTATTTAGCTGCCGGCCTTTCCACAGGTCTTGCTGCTCTAGGAGCCGGGGTTGCTGTATCTAACGTAGGTTCTTCTGCCATTGGGGCCATTAGTGAAGACCCAGAACTTCTCGGAAAGTCCATGATCTACCTAGGCCTGGCTGAAGGGATTGCCATTTATGGGTTAATTATCTCTATTATGATTTTAGGGGCCCTATAATGCGGTCTCTGGCACTTACAGGGGATCGGGATATTTTAACAGGTCTGCGGTTGGCAGGCATTGTTGGAACATATTGCCCAGACGAGAAGGCTTTAGAGGATGCCTTTCACAAGGCCTTAGAGGACCCGGAAATCGGCCTGATCCTTTTAACCACATCGGGCTTTCAAACCTTGAAAGAGGAAGTGATTGAAATTAAGCGCTTCCGCAAGTCCCCTCTAGTTGTTACGATTCCTGATTTTAATGGAGAAGTGGAAGAAAACTTCATCCTTAAGTATATTCAAGAATCCATCGGTGTTGGGATGGGGGATGATTCTTTACAATGATATATCTTGAAAAAAAGGTGGCCATTTTCGAGAACATGGTTTATACCAAAAAAGAAAATGAAGCCAAGGAAAAAATAGCAAAAGAAGAAGAACGCCTAAAGGGTTTATTAGAAGAAAAAAAGGCGGAAATTGTCGCCAAGGAAGAAAATCTCATGGAAAGGCGGCGGGCCCTGGCTAAAAAACAAGGCATGACCAAGCTGACTTCTTTAAAGGAGAAGGAACGCCTGGAAATTTTGGCCAAGGAACAAACCCTCTTCCAAGACCTTTTACGGGAGATAAAAAACCGCTTTAAAGACTTTCAAAAGACTGAAAGTTATATCCGTTTAGAAGAAAATAAGCTGGAAGAAATCCTAAAAAATGATCATGGAGACTTTATCCTTTTTGTCTTAGATGAAGAAAAAGAAAACCTAGGCAAGGCCCTTTTAAACTTGGGAGAAGGCCTAGGTCACAAGCTGGAGATGGCTTCCCTGGAAGGCAAGTACCTAGGCGGTTTTATCCTAGAAAAAAAGGACCGGACCTACCTCTATAACAGGAGCCTGAAAAGGGAAATTGAAGACCGGCACTATCGTTTTGGAGCCATGCTCCACAAAGAGTTGAAGGGACAAGGTGAAGCAGAATGAAAACAGCAAAAATTCAGCTAGTAGACGGTCCCGTTGTAAAAGCTCTGGGCATGAAGGACTTCCAAGTCCGAGAAATGGTAGTCGTTGGAGAAAAAAAGCTCATTGGAGAAGTGGTTTCCATTGATGGAGACCTAGGGACCATCCAAGTTTATGAAGAAACGGAAGGCTTAAAGAGGGACGAGGAAATAATTTCCACAGGCTCTCCTTTGAGCGTTAAATTAGGGCCTGGTATGGTGTCCAATATTTTTGATGGCATCCAAAGGCCCCTGTCAAAAATTGAAGCAGAACATGGAAACTTCATGCCCGAAGGCATTGGACTGATTTCCCTAGATGAAGAAAAGAAATGGGACGTTACCTTTACTGTAGAAAAGGGAGACCATGTCCACCAAGGACAGATTTTTGGCACCGTTCCGGAAACAGTAACCATTACCCACAGACTTCTCATTCCCGTGGGCCTAGAAGGAGAAATCATCTCCCGGGTAGACCCCGGTTCCTATACCATTGAAGACGTCCTTATGGAAGTGCAAAGTGAAGACGGCAAGGTTCATGAAGTGAAAATGGCCCAAGACTGGCCCGTTCGGGTTCCCCGTCCTGCAGCCAAGAGAAAGGCCACAAACCAAATTTTGATCACAGGCCAAAGAATCTTGGATGTCTTTTTCCCCATTGCCAAGGGAGGAACCACAGCTGTTCCAGGCGGTTTCGGAACAGGAAAAACCATGACCCAACATCAAATTGCCAAGTACTGCGATGCCGATTTAATTATCTATATTGGCTGTGGAGAACGGGGCAATGAAATGACTGAAGTATTGGAAGACTTTCCAAACCTAGTGGACCCCAATACAGGAAAATCCCTCATGGACCGGACCATTTTAATTGCCAATACCTCCAACATGCCCGTTGCTGCCCGGGAAGCCTCTATTTATACCGGGGTCACCATGGCAGAATACTTCCGGGACCAAGGTTATGATGTGGCCCTAATGGCCGACTCCACCTCTCGTTGGGCCGAAGCCCTCCGGGAAATTTCCGGTCGTTTGGAAGAAATGCCGGCAGAAGAAGGCTATCCAGCCTACCTGCCCTCCCGGATTGCTGGTTTCTATGAACGGGGAGGGTCTGTCAAGGCTCTTTCTGGAGAAGACGGGTCCGTTACCTTAATTGGAGCCGTATCCCCGGCTGGGGGAGATTTTTCCGAACCGGTCACAGAAAATACCAAGCGGTTTGTCAACGTCTTTTTGGCCCTGGATAAAAACTTGGCCTATGCCCGGCACTATCCGGCCATCCACTGGCTTACCTCTTATTCCCAATATTTAAACCAACTCCGGGAATACTATGAACTGGCCCTAGATGGGGACTTAGTAGGCCTAAGAGACAAGGCCATGGACCTCCTCCACCAGGAAGCCAAGTTAAATGAAATTGTCCTCCTTGTGGGGGAAGAAGTTCTGCCTGATGACCAACGGTTGGTTTTAAGCATTTGCCACGTTTTAAAGGTCGGCTTTTTACAACAAAACGCCTTCCATTCCATTGACTGCTTTGTCCCCTTGACCAAGCAATACCAAATGCTGAGTACCATTGACCACCTCTATGAAGCCGGGAAAGAAGCTGTAGCCAACCACATCCCCATTGGGGTTGTAAAAAATCAAGACCTCTACAGCAAGGTCATTGGGATGAAATACAACATCGCCAATGACGATGACCGGGCCTTTGTAGACCTGAACAATGAAATTACCAACTTTTATCAAGATTTAATTAAGGAATATAGGGGGTAGACATGGATCGAGAATATTTAAGCTTAAAACATGTTGAAGGATCTATGATGGAACTTACAGGCCTCCACAGAGTGGGCTTTGGAGAAATCGTAGAAATTACCGCCCTAGATACAGGAAAAACCCAAATCGGACAAATTACCAAGGTTCAAGGAGATTCCGCCCTGGTCCAAGTTTTTGGAGATAACCTAGGAGCCTCCACCCGGAACCGGTCCGTCCGCTTTTTGGAAAAACCCTTTGAAATTCCCCTGTCTAAGGAAATCTTAGGCCGGGTCTTTAACGGAATCGGCCAAGCCATCGATGAAGGCGGCCCCATTTATTCCGATAAACACTTAAATGTCAATGGCCGGCCCATGAACCCGGTGGCCCGGCTTTATCCCCGGAACTTTATCCAAACAGGAATTTCCTCTATTGACACCTTGATGACCCTGATTCGGGGACAAAAACTCCCCATCTTTTCCGGGTCTGGCCTGCCCCACAATGAGCTGGCCGCCCAAATTGTCCGTCAAGCCAAGGTCTCCAGTGAGGGCCAGGAAGACAACTTTGCCATTGTCTTTGCCGCCATTGGCGTCAAGCACGACGAAGCCGAATACTTTGAATCCACTTTTAAGGATTCCGGCGTAGCAGAAAAAGTCGTCATGTATATTAATTATGCTGACGACCCCATTATGGAACGGCTAGTTGTGCCTAAGTGTGCCTTGACTGCCGCAGAATATCTGGCCTATGAAGAACACAAGCACGTCTTAGTTATTATGACCGACATCACATCCTACGCAGAAGCCCTCCGGGAAGTGTCCTCCACTCGGGAAGAAGTTCCCTCTAGAAAGGGCTATCCAGGCCACTTGTATTCAGACCTAGCCGCCATCTATGAGCGGGCCGGCATGATCCAAGGCATCGAAGGAAGTGTCACCTTGATTCCTATTTTGACCATGCCCAATGACGACATCACCCACCCCATTGCCGACTTGACAGGTTATATTACAGAAGGACAAATTGTTCTCTCTCGGGACCTAAGTGGACAAGGAGTTTATCCTCCTGTTCAAATCCTTCCCTCCCTGTCCCGGCTTATGAAGGACGGAATCGGCGAAGGCTACACTCGGGTGGACCATGACACCCTGTCCTCCCAACTCTTTGCCTGCTATTCCAAGGTCCAAGACGTTCGGGCCCTGGCCCAAATTGTAGGAGCCGACGACCTTTCGCCAGAAGACCAAGCCTACCTGAAATTTGGCAAGGCCTTTGAAGACCAATTCCTAGACCAAGGGCAAGATGCCAACCGGTCCATTGAAGAATCCCTGGACCTAGGTTGGGAACTCTTAAAAATCCTGCCTCCAGAAAGTCTAGACCGGCTCAGTGATGAGGACAAGGAAAAATACTTGAAGGTGGACCATGGAAAATAAAGTCATCCCCACCAAGGCCAATCTTTTAAACCTAAAAGACCAGGTCCAATTTGCCAAAAAAGGCTACGAGCTCCTAGACCGGAAGAGGACCGTCCTCATCCAAGAAATGATGCGCTTAAACCAAGAGGCCCGGAGCCTTCAAAAAAACATTGGCGATATGCTGGCCCAGTCCTACGGGTCCCTTATGGACGCCTCCATTGTTATGGGATCTGAAAATGTTCGAGACCTGGCCCAGTCCATGACCCTGGAAGGCGACTTTAAACTGGTCTCCAGGACCGTTATGGGCGTGGAAGTGCCGAAAATCCAGCACAAGAAAAAGGAAAGGCGGACAGAATATGCCTTCCACCAAACCACTGCCGCCTTTGACCAGGCCAGCCTGGACTTTAACCGTCTTTTAGACTATATTTACCAGCTGGCAGAAGTGGAAACTTCTGTTTTTCGGATTGCAGAAGAAATCAAAGAAACCGCCAAAAGAGCCAATGCCCTGGATAAAATCCAAATTCCAAAGTTTACGGCGTCCATTAAACAGATCGAAGAAGTCCTCCAGGAAAAAGAAAGAGAAGACTTTTTTCGCTTGAAAAAAGTAAAACAAAAAAGACAAGGATAATCTTGCCTTGGGAGTAAATGGAGAAAAGACCCTAGTCAGCAGAGAAAAATTGACTTTATCTCAGACTAGGGCTTTTTTTGTCTTTAAGTAACAAAAAAATGTTTCATGGAATGAAAAAAAGTCTTGAAACTACAGAAAAAAGGTCTATAATATGTAAATGTGTTAATTTGTGTAAGAAAGTGAAAAAATAAAAATCAAGAAGAGATTTTAGCGAAAAGTGCTTCTTTTTATAAAATAAAGTTTGTTTCATAAAAAGAAACGAAAAAGTTGTTAGAAATATATCCGGGGGGGGGTATAACCCCATAAGGAAAGAAAATTGAAAACGAGCCTGGTACAGGGATTCCAAAGGAGGAAATATTGAATAATCTACTACATGAGTTTTTAGAAAAGAAGAGAGAAGAAGAACAAGGACGAAAACCAAAATATGGCATGAGGAAACTTTCTATCGGTTTCGTTTCTTGCTTTTTAGGTTGCATGATTTTTATGGCACCAGCCCCCATTCATGCCCAAGTCGAAGAAAATAAGGAACCTGTCGCTATAGAAGAACCAGCTTCTCAAGGACCAGAAACACCAAAAGCAGAAGCCATAGTGGAGGAAAAAGCTCAAGATACTTTAGCCCCAGTAGAAGCCCAAGAAGTCCAAGACGCTCCCAAGGCAGAAGCTGTAGAAGAAAAAGGGGAAGCGACTCCAGCTCCAGTAGAAGGAGAAGAAACTCAAGAAGAGCCAAAAGTAGAAGCTGTAGTCGAACCTGTTACATTAGATCCAGAAAAAGTAGCAGAATCAGCTGAGGAGCTAGCAAGTGAAGAAGGTATAGCACCAGAAGAAAATATTGTTGCCCTTGAACTCGCCAAGCTTGCAGATTCAGAAGCTGTCGCAGGAGAAGCCAGAACAGAAGCAAAAGATATTTCTAATGAAATAACAAACCAATATGTTGCACTAACCGAAGAAGGACATCAAACACCAGGAACAGTTAAACCAGATGACGGTGAAGCAATAGGTTGGGAAGTATCCTTTACAACTCCAAGAGGAACAATAGCAGGCGACTATTTTACAATTGACCTTTCAGAAAATTTATCCTTAAAGGGAATTGAGCCTGATCACGAAAATGAATATCCAATTGAAATCAACGATAAAGTAGTTGCTGATGGTGTGAGACTTGACAGAAGCACTATAAAATATACATTCAATGAAAATGTAAATGACCAAAGAAATATAAGAGTATCTGTAAAAGGCTTTGCCTATGTAGATAAGACAAAAGTTCCAAACACAAAAGATGAAAACTTCTCTATTTCAGTTGGTGATACAAAAGATGAAAAAACTCTAAAAGTAGAATATGGAGATACTTATTACACTGAAGATAAATTAAATGGTATCAGCCAATTCACAGAATTCAACCCAAAAACTGGAGAATACACTCAAGTATTTTATATAAACCCTGAATCAGAAACTATCACAACATCTACAAAAGATTGGGCTTTTGGTAAAGTTGTGATGTTTATAGATGGAGTTACACCAGATGGATCTCCTTCTGATGTTAACTATACAGAAAAAGACACAACTGTTTCAGTTCAAAAATTACCAGCAGGCACTGATGTTCCATCTGCAATTATAGAAAACCCAGTTCAAACAGATGAAGAAACAGTGGTTAAGACTACATTTAGAAATGGTGGTATTGAAATTGTATTTGCTGATAATTTAGATGAAAATCTTCGCAGTAACAATATCGACAGTCCATATATTGTAACAGTTAAATCAGTAGCAGCTCCTAGTGAAACAGGTAATAATGTATATTCGAAAGCAACTCTTTATGGTGACGGAAATAAATTCCATATTATGGATAATAGCATTGTAACGACTGAAGGAGATACAGATGCTCAAGGAGATAAAGTAGGTTATTTCAAAGAACATCACGTTTATTACACAAAAGTAGATGGAGTTCTTCAAGAAGACCAAACTTTTACTATTCATTCAAGTAAAACAGAAGGATTTGATTATGATTTCTACTTTACAGATAAAAACGAAATAGAAGATTTCAAATTTGTAAAAGTAGATACTGATAAACTAGTTGAAAATCCAGCCTACAATGCTGACGGATCTCTTGCTCGTGGTGGATACGAAGTTGGAAAGACAAAAGAAGTAACTTATATCTATGAAAGAGATATTAAACACGGATCCTTCCAAGAACACCATATTTATCAAACAGTAGATGAGAATAAGAATGTTATTTCTACAGACTTTGAAGAAAGTGGTAAAGAAACAACTGGTTTTGATGAAACAGAATATACAACATCGAAGGTAGATAAAGATGGCTACACACTTGTAGAAGTAAAGGCTACAAATGATAAATCTAAAGATTTGGGCGTACAATTTGATGGACAAGGTGCAGAAACTTCTGGTAATTATGTAAATGGAGAAAAATTAGAAGTAACATATATCTATCAAAAACAAGAAGAAAAAGCAGGTTCCTTCCAAGACCACCACATCTATATCACAAAAGACCAAGATGGAGTAGAAACAGGAAGGAAAACTGAAGATGGAAAACTACAAGAAGGTAAAAAAGAAGAATCTTACACAACATCAAAAGTTGAAAAAGATGGCTTTACTCTTGTAAGAACAGAAACTCCAGTAGAAGAACCAACTTACAACGAAGATGGAACAGAAGCAACAGGGAACTTCAAACCAGGCATAAAACAAGAAATCACTTACGTTTACGAAAAAATAGTAACTGATCCACAAAAAGAACCAGGTTCCTTCATTGAACACCACATCTATATCACAAAAGATCAAGATGGAGTAGAAACAGGAAGAAAAACTGAAGATGGAAAACTACAAGAAGGTAAAAAAGAAGAATCTTACACAACATCAAAAGTTGAAAAAGATGGCTTTACTCTTGTGAGAACAGAAACTCCAGTAGAAGAACCAACTTACAACGAAGATGGAACAGAAGCAACAGGGAACTTCAAACCAGGCATAAAACAAGAAATCACTTACGTTTACGAAAAAACAGTAACTGATCCACAAAAAGAACCAGGTTCCTTCATTGAACACCACATCTATATCACAAAAGATCAAGATGGAGTAGAAACAGAAAGAAAAACTGATGATGGTAAACTTCAAGAAGGTAAGAAAGAAGAATCTTACACAACTGGTAAGGTTGAAAAAGACGGCTTCAAGTTCGTAAGAACAGAAACTCCAGTTAATGAACCAACATTTGATGAAAATGGTGCTGAAACAAAAGGCAACTATAAACCAGGAGTAAAACAAGAAATCACTTACGTTTACGAAAAAACAGTAAATAATCCGACAACTCCTATTACTGGTAACACAGATCCAAAACCAGTAAACCCAAGTACACCAAAGAATCCGGATCCAAAGCCAGTAAATCCAAGTCCAAACCGTCCAAGTGAACCAGGTCCTGTGGTTTCAGTTGTTTCAGAAGATTCAAAGTCTCCTGAAACGCCAGTAAAGGAAGAGGAAAAGACGCCAGAAGTTAAGGAAGAAGAGAAACCTGTAGAAAGTCCAGTGGAAGACCAAGCTACAGAAGACAAGAAGGAAGAAGTTCAAGAACCCGTCCAAGAAAAGGCAAGATCTTCTTACGCTAGCCCTGTCTCTACAAAGAAGACGGAAGAAGGAAAGGCACCTCAAACTTTTGATCCAGGTGTGGCTTCTTATCTAGGCCTAGGTGGCTTGTCTTCCAGCTTGCTTGCCTACTTTGAAAACAAAAAGAGAAAGAATAAATAAGCGAAAAATCGAGCTTAAAAGGGGAGGGAGAAATCCTTCCTCTTTTTTTCTGTTTAGAAAAAAACCAGCGTCTTCAGGACGCTGGTAATCTGGGATATCCCAGGATACGTTTATTTTAGCCCCGGGCAATTTTTTCCAGGACTCGCCGGTTGGCGGCAATGGTTTCTTGAATAATTTCTTCTGTGTGGGCATTGCTCAAGAAGATGGCTTCAAATTGGGCCGGAGCCAGGATATAGCCTTCCTCTAACATGCCCTTAAAGTAGGCGGCATACATTTCTGTATCGGCGGCTTGGACGTCATCAAAGCATTTGATTTCATCAAAGTCTCCAAAGAAGAGGCTCAGCATGGAGTGGAAGCGGGTAACTTTTCCGGGAAGGCCCACTTCTTTTAAGTTTTTCGTAAAACCTTCATCCAGTTCTTGGGCAAACTTGTCCAGCTTGTCATAGATATCTGGATGACTTTCCAACTCATGAAGGGTATCCAGGCCCATTTTCATGGCCAGGGGGTTGCCGGACAGGGTGCCGGCTTGGTAGACTCCGCCTACAGGGGACAGGTAGTTCATAATTTCCCGGGGGCCGGCAAAGGCACCGACAGGAAGGCCGCCACCAATGATTTTTCCATAGGTGTAGAGGTCAGCCTTGATGCCAAAGTGGGCCCCAACAGACCCGAATCGAGTTCTGAAACCTGTAATGACTTCGTCAAAGATCAAGAGGGACTTTTCCTGGTCACAAAGGTCTCTCAGGCCTTGTAAAAAGTCTTGGTCCGGAACCACAACCCCCATGTTGCCGGCAATGGGTTCAATAATAATGCAGGCAATTTCTCCTGGATTTTCCTTAAAGGCGGCCTTGACACTTTCCAGGTCATTGTAGCGGCAAACCAAGGTGTCCTTAATGACGTCTTGGGGGACGCCCAGGGAGGTAGGGGCATTGTAGGTCAGGGTGCCGGACCCGGACTTGACTAAAAGTCCGTCAGAGTGGCCGTGGTAGCAGCCTTCAAACTTAATAATCTTGTCCCGGCCAGTATAGCCCCGGGCCAGGCGAATGGCTGACATGGTGGCTTCTGTTCCAGAGTTGACCATCCGGACCATTCCTGTTCCTGTGGCCTTGGTAAAGGCTTCGGCCATGTCGACTTCCACAGCCGAGGGCAGGCCCAGGGTAATGACTTCGTCTAAATAGGTCTTGGCCTTTTCCATAAGGTCTTTTCTTTCATGACCTAAAATCATGGGGCCCCAGGACCCAATATAATCAATGTATTCCTTGCCTTCTGTATCATAGAGCTTGCAGCCTTGGGCCCGAGTGAAGAAAATAGGGTCTAGGTGGACAGACCCAAAGGCCCGGACAGGGGAATTGACCCCGCCGGGGATGACTTTTTTTGCACGTTCATAGAGGTTCATCGAAGGCCCTCCTTTAGTTTTTTGGCCATTTCCTTGGCATGGTAGCTAATGATAATTTGAGCACCGGCCCGTTTCATAGCAATCAGGCTTTCGTAGATAATGGATTCGTCAACCAGGCCTTCTTTAATGGCATTTTTAATCATGGAGTATTCTCCGCTGACATTGTAGACCACCAGCCGGGTATTGAAGTTTTCCTTAATGGCCTTGACTACATCCAGGTAGGCCAGGGCTGGCTTGACAATAATAAAGTCCGCATCTTCATCCAGGTCCAAGGCCACTTCTTCCAGGGCTTCCTCGCCATTGTGGAAGTCCATTTGATAGGATTTCCGGTCTCCAAAGGAGGGGGCAGAATCTGCAGCATCCCGGAAGGGTCCGTAGTAGCTGGAGGCAAATTTGGCAGAATAGGCCATAATGGGAATATTTTCAAAACCATTTTCATCCAGGGTTTTACGGATTTCCCGGACCCGGAAGTCCATCATGTCAGAGGGAGCTACAATATCGGCGCCGGCCTTGGCATGGGAAAGGGCAATTTTAGCAATGTATTGGGTCGTTTCGTCATTGATGACTAGGCCATTTTCATCTAAGATGCCACAGTGGCCGTGGTCTGTGTATTCACACATGCAAACATCGGTAACCACTAAGAGGTTGGGTTTCAGGGATTTAATCTTCCGGACGCCCTTTTGGATAATGCCGTCTTCTGCATAAGCACCAGACCCTACATGGTCCTTGTGGTCTGGGATTCCAAAGAGAATGACTCCGGAAATTCCTAAACTTTCAATTTCTCTAATTTCTTCTTCCAACATATCAATGGAAAAATGGTAGACACCGGGGAGGGAGGGGATTTCTTTTTTAATGCCTTCTCCTTCCACCAGAAAGAGGGGGTAGATAAAGTCCGAGGGCTTTAAGCTCACTTCTTCCACCATTTTTCGGGTAATTGGGTTATTTCGAATTCTTCGCATCCGCATTGTGCACATCCTCCTTTATCCAGGCCACCATTGAGGGAATGGTGGCTTTTTCTGATTGACCGGCTAAGCTTAAGCCTTGGTCTTCAATTGCTTTTGTTGTAATGGGGCCGATACTGACCAGCTTAGTCCCCTCTAAAATCTCCTTGCCGTAGTGGCTGACAAAATTGTTGACTGTAGAAGAAGAGGTAAAGAGGACATAGTCCAGGGGTCCTTGGATTTCTTCCATTTGGTCTGGAGCCACATTCCGGTAGACCACCAGGTCATCTACCGCACCTAAGTCCTTGTATTGGTCCAAGAGGGACTGACGGGATTTATTGGAATGGGGAATAAAGATTTTTTTATCCTTTTTCGGGTCAGCCTTAATTTCTTCCACTAAGGATTCCCCAACATAGTCCTGGGGAACCAGGTCGGCTCTTAGGCCGTAGCCTTCCAGGCAGGCCTTGGTTTTTTCTCCAATGACACAGAGTTTGACGCCGGCCAGGTCCCGGAGGTCCTTTGTTTCCAGGTAGGCGTCCATGAAAATTTCCACTGCATTGACTGAGTGGAAGATCAGATAGTTAAAGTCTTGGGCTTCAATCCGCTTTTTCAAAGTTTTTTGGTGGACTCTTTCCAGCTGGATACAGGGGGCTTCAATGACTTCGGCTCCTAGATTTCGAAGGGTTTTAGCCAGCTTGGACGCCTGGGTCCGGGCCCTTGTAATGGCAATTCGCTGACCAAAAAGGGGAAGGGTTTCATAAAAGTTTAAGTCGTCCCGTAAGTCCACCACATCCCCAATGACAATAAGGGAGGGAGACCCAAAATTTTGGTCTTGGATTTCGTCTGAAATTTTCCCAACAGTAGACCGGAAAACTCTTTGGTCAGGATAGCCTCCATGCATGATGACGGCGGCTTTTCTGTCAGGGTCCATGCCAGCTTCCATTAATTCTCCTGTAATCAGGGGAAGGTTATTTAAGCCCATGTAAAAAACCAGAGTTCCCTCTAGCTTGGCATAGGCGTGGAAGTCTCCAGGGTCGCCCTTGGACCGGTGGCCGGTAATAAAACTGACAGAAGTTGATTTTCCCCGGTGGGTAGCCGGAATTCCTGCATACATGAGGGAAACAATCCCCGAGGTAACGCCGGGAATGACTTCAAAGTCCACGCCATGGTCCAGGCAGTAGAGGGCTTCTTCCCCTCCCCGGCCGAAGACATAAGGGTCGCCGCCCTTTAAGCGACAGACAACTTTTCCTTCCTTGGCCTTTTCCACCATGAGGGCGTTGATTTCGTCCTGGGTCAGGTAGTGGTGGCTGGCTCGTTTTCCGGCATAGTAAACTTCCTTGTCCTTGAGATAGGGCAGGATCAGGTCCGGGTTTAAAAGGCGGTCATAGATTAAGACATCGCAAGTGGCGATGGCTTCCTGGGACCGGAGGGTAATGAGGTCGGAGGGGCCAATGCCCGCTCCTGTAATTTTAACAAGTCCTTTTTTCATCCACTTCCTCCTTTAATTCACGGGCCAGGGTCTGGGCCAGGGCTTGGCGGTCTTTAAGAAAGCCGGAAATTCCCCGGCGGACAAAAATTTGGCCGTCTTCTGAACCGAAGCAGCCGATAAGAGTCATTTGGTCTCCTTGAACGGAAGTAAAAATTCCCATAGGAGTTTGGCAACTTCCATCTAAGGCTCCTTGGAAGGCTCGTTCCGTTTCATAGCGGATTAAGGTGTCTTCATGGGTCAAGGGAGCTAAGAGGTCCTTTAAATCTTGGTCATCTTCCCGGATTTGCAGGGCCAGGATTCCCTGGCAGGGGGCCGGGATAATATCCAGGCCGGAAAAAACGGAATGGACCCGGTCTGTATAGCCGCCCCTTTGAAGGCCGGCATAGGCCAGGACAACCCCGTCTAGGTTTTCACTTTCAATTTTAGACATCCGGGTTTCAATATTGCCCCGGATGGGGACCGTTTCACAATGGGGGAAGAGAAGCTTTAATTGGAGGGCCCGGCGGAGGGACCCTGTACCGAAACGAAAGGCCTGGTCCTTCTTGGACAAGTCCAGGCCCTCTTTAGCCACTAAAACATCCCTAGGGTCCGCCCCTTCAGGTGGGTTGACAAAGCAAAGCCCTGGAGTCACATCTCCAGGCATGTCCTTCATAGAGTGGACAGCCAGGTCAATCTCTCGGTCCAGGAGGGCTTGTTCAATTTCCTTGACAAAGACCCCCTTGGACCCCACTTGACCAATGGGCTTGTGGAGGACTTCATCCCCCTTGGTGGATAATTTGACAATTTCAATTTCTATTTCTGGATAGTGGGCCCTTAAAAGCTGGGCCACACTTTCTGTCTGGGTAACGGCTAGGTTACTCTTCCGTGTTCCTAGTCTGATTTTCATGCATTTCCTCCAAATACTTCTTCACCTGGCTCCGGTCCTTTTGGTACAAGTCTTCAATGAGCTTGGACCGGTCTCCAGGATCCATATCCTTACATTTTTCTCGAATTTCACTTAAGTATTGAATTTTTTCCAGGTCTAAATTTTCTAGGGTCTTTTCAATTTCTTGGCCGATTAACTTGGTTAAGGTAGGGCTGGCCCCTCCTGTAGCTATGGAAACGGTAATAGGGTCCTTGGCCACAATTTTAGGCAGGATAAAATTGGAATCCGACCGGTCGTCCGTCCGGACATAGAGGATTTTCTTGGTCTTGGCATAGTCCTCCAGGGAGGCATTGAGGGCGTGGTCTGAGGTGGCAATGACTAAAAGATCATAACCCATAAAGACAAAACTATCTGTCAAAAACTGGCCTTTTAGCTGGATGCGGTCAGGATGAGCCTCCTTTAAATCCAGGAGATCCTGGCAAAAACGATCGGACAAGACGTAAATGGAAAATTCCCCTAATAGGAGAGAACGAATTTTTTGGCAGGCAACTTGTCCGCCTCCCAGGACCAGGGCCTTTTTACCCTTTGAATCATAGTGGATAGGATAGTATCTCATGCGCCAAAAACCTCCTTTAATACAGAAATGGTCGTTTCTTTTTGTGGACTGTCCTCCATCCGACGGACGGATAGGAGGGGTTCTTTAATGACTTTCTTCAAGGACGAACGGACGATTTTTTCCACCTTTAATTGCTCATTGTGGCTCATGTCCGTTTTTCGGAAAATATAGCGGAGGGTGTCGTCGGCAATTTCATCACACCGGTCGTTTAAAGACTGCATAATAGGGTCCACCTTGATTTGGGACATCCAAAACTTTAACTCTTGGACCTTTTCTTCAATTTCAGGAATAAAACCCTCTAGGGTCTTCCGATTTTGAGCCAGGTTTTTTTCTCCAATTTCTTGGAGGGAGTCAATATCATAGAGGGTGATATTTTCCAGGTCCCCAACTTCTGGAGCCACATCCCGAGGAAGGGACAGGTCCATAATGGCCAGGGGCTTGGTCCGCTTTAAAAGATCCCGCTTCTTAATAATGGTGTGGGGGGAGGAAGTGGCGGTCACTAAAATATCCACGTCCACCAAGCCCTTCATCCGGTCCTCAAAGGGAAGGATTTGCACGGCGGGAAATTTTTGTTGAATTTTAATGGAATTTTCATAGGTCCTGTTACAGGCCACCACATCAGACCGTCTTTCTAAAAGATAGTTAAGGGCCAGGGTTCCCATATTTCCTAGTCCAATAATCATGGTCCGGCAGCTGGGAAGGTCAAAAAGTTCCTCCATTTTTTTCACCCCAATATAGGCGATGCTCACAGGATGGTCACTGACGTGGGACTTGGTTTTTACATACTTGGCAAAGGTAATGGCTTCACGGAAAATTTTATTTAGAACTTTTTGAGAAGAATCTAAGTCCATGGCTGTGGTATGGGCATCCACAATCTGGCCTAGGATCTGGTCTTCTCCCACAATCATGGAGTCCAGGCCAATGGCCACGGAAAATAAGTGGTGGAGAGCCTCGTCTCCAGACTTTTTGATAAAGTCCTTGTCCTCAATAGCAATGGAAAAATAAGATTGGAGGTAGGAAGCCACCCTTTTAATATCTTCTCCAGGACTGGTGGATAAAAAATAAATCTCCGACCGGTTGCAAGTTGAGAGAACCACCAATTCACTTAGGCTGTCACTAGTCAAATCATCCGTCGCCTGGATGATATCTGTCTCCTTAAAATGAACACGCTCCCGGACCTCAATAGGGGCCACATGATGATTGATTCCAACCACACAAAACTTCATTAATTCGCTCTCCTTTGCTTTTGCTTTTAAAATCTACATTATATATTATATATCAAACAGGTGTTGATTAAAAGAGGAGAGAGGAGGAATAACAATTGTTTAAATCCTAATCTTTTCTTTCTTTTGAACCAAGGGGGAAAGCGAAGGGGGGTCTTGAAGTATAGCTGAAAATCTTTGATTTTGTGGTGGTTTGGTAGGGGCGACCTCGTGTCGCCCGAAGGACCGATGAAAGAAAATATTCCAACAGAAAATGTAAATTATCATAGAAGGAATATTTATTATTTATATTTCTTCTATAACTACTTTCTCCATCTTCTCTTGGGGAAGGAGGTAGGGCGTCTTGATTCGCCCTATCCTTCCCCAAGCCCCATCCTCTCACCCTAACGCACTTGGTGTAGGAACTAAGCCAAGGCCCTAAAAATTTCGAACTCGCTTCGCTCAAACAGCGAAATTTTCTTCACGGGCCTCGTCTTATTTCCTTCATTTTCAATAGGTTCTAGGACCTAGATTTCTTTATTTAGGAAAAATCTGTATTGAAGAAAGGTCCAATGTAGGGGCTTGCTTGTCAAGCCCGAAAGACCGATGGCGAGACATAGCAACAATCGGGCTAGACGAGCTAGCCCCTACGAATTCATGATGGAAGGGCATCCAGTGTAGGGGCTGCTTCGCGCAGCCCGAAGGACCGATGAGCAAAATGTGCTGATGGGTAAGGAATTAATGGAAACCCAATACTTATTCCATAACGGGCGACTACAACTTTTCATCAGCTCAAGTTCGCTAAAGCTCCTTTCGCTGTGAAAGACTGCATCTGACCTACCTACGACTCGAGCGAAGCTCTCGTCGGGTTAGGTCATGAACGAGGTCGCCCCTACGAAATCTGCAATAGAGAAACATCCAGTGTAGGGGCTGCCTTTTGCAGCCTGAAGGACCGATGAGGGAAATGTGCTGATGGGCAAGGAATTAATGAAAACTCAATACTTATCCCATAACGGGCGACTACACTTTTCATCAGCTCAAGTTCGCTAAAGCTCCTTTCGCTGTGAAAGACTGCATCTGACCTACCTACGACTCGAGCAAAGCTCTCGTCGGGTTAGGTCATGAACTAGGTCACCCCTACTTTTTTGGGAAATCTTGGCATGAGTCTTACATTTAAGCCAACAAAAAAAAGCACCCCGGAGGGCGCTTTTCCTAAAGACTCAACTTATCTTAGATAAGTTCGTCAATATCTTTGTATTCCATGCCAAGGTCGTCAGCAACTGGTTTGTAAGTTACATAACCTTCAGCAGTGTTTACACCAAGTTTTAATTCTGGGCATTCTGCAACAGCTTTTTTCCATCCTTTGTTAGCGATCATTAGACCGTATTTAGTAGTGGAGTTAGAAAGAGCGTGAGTAGAAGTCATTGCAACTGCGCCTGGGATGTTAGCTACAGCGTAAACAACAACATCGCCAACCATGAAAATTGGGTCAGTATGAGTAGTTGGGTGTCCTTCAGTTACTTCAGTAGATCCACCTTGGTCGATAGCAACGTCAACGATAACGGATCCTGGTAACATGTTTTCAACCATTTCTTTAGTAACAAGTTTTGGAGCCTTGTGTCCTGGAATAAGAACAGTAGAAACAACCATGTCTGCTTCTTCTACGCATTTTTTAATGTTAAGTGGGTTGGAATATAAAGTTTCAATTTCGTCTCCGAAAATGTCAACTAATTCGCCTAGACGGTCAACATTAACATCAAGTACAGTTACACGAGCACCCATACCTACAGCAATACGAGTAGCAGCAGTACCTACAGTACCAGCACCAAGAACTACAACGTAAGCAGGAGCAACGCCTGGAACACCTTGAAGAAGTTTACCTTTACCACCTTGTGGTTTAGTAAGGAATTTAGCTCCTTCTTGAACAGCCATACGTCCAGCAACTTCACTCATTGGTTTTAATAGTGGAAGTCTACGTCCATCTTGAACTGTTTCAAAAGCGATACCGATAACTTTGTTTTCGATCATAGCTTCAGTTAATGGTTTGTCAGCAGCTAAGTGTAGGTAAGTGTAAATGATAAGGCCTTCGCGGAAGTATTTGTATTCGCTTGGAATAGGTTCCTTAACCTTATAAATCATTTCAGCTTTGTCCCAAACTTCTTTTGCAGTATCAAGAAGTTCTCCACCAGCTTCTTTGAATTCTTCATCTGTAAATCCAGATTCAATTCCAGCGCCTTTTTCAACAATTACAGTATGACCAGCATGCACTAATTGATTTACAGCAGCTGGAGTACAAGATACACGACTTTCTTGATCTTTAATTTCCTTGGGTACACCAATAATCAAAGTACTCACTCCCTTTTTTATATTTGATACAATATCTTACAGGTTTATAGTATCACTATTTTTATCATTTGTAAACCGGGTTTGAAAATATTTTCATGAGAAAGGGAAAAGAAATAGAAAAGCCCAGAAAAAAGCGGTTTTCAGAGGGTGGATTTTTTAAAAATTTTCTTAAAAAGGGAGGCGAAGGGGGCAGAGGATTGATATAAAAATGTAATATTATAGGAAGAAAGCTGTGATATAATATTAGATAGGAAAGTTTGTTGTAAATTGATTTCTAATGATTCCTGCAAAGGAGGAATAAATATGAAAAACAAGTTTATGAAAAAAACTCTTGCTGTAGCCCTAGCGGCTTCTGTCCTGGCTCCAGCAAACTTTATTCACGCTGCCCAATTTAAGGATGTGACAGCCAACCACTGGGCCTATAAGTTCATTGAAGAAATGAGCAATCAAAATGTCATTAAGGGCTATGTGGACGGGACTTACAAGCCAGAAAACCAAGTCCAATTCCTAGAAGTTTTAAACCTCATTAAGGGAGTTATGGACCTGGATTCTGGGGAAATGTCTGCAGCTAGGACCCAATATGGGGCCGCTGTCAAGGACTTACAAGTGCCAGAATGGGCAGAAGATGCCGTCCTTGCCGCCCTCCAAAAAAATGTCCTCAGCTTGGACAAGTTAAAAGAAGCCAAAAAGGCTGGTATGGTTTCTTATAATCCAACCCGTATTCCAGACCGGTCCAGTGTGGCTGTTTACTATGCCAGGGCCCTGAGCTTGGAAAAGAAAAAGGATTTTAGCAAGTTAAAACACAGCGACCTGGGAACTATTGACACAGAAGTCAAGGAATACCTGGCTGCCCTAGTGGATGCTGGAATTTTCGAAGCCACAGGAGCTGACGGAAAATTTGACGGCCAACGGGGAATCCGCCGGGATGAAATGGCTAAGATTACCAATCTTTCCTATGACTACAACAAGACTGCCAAGACCTACAAGGGAACAGTTTACTTTGTCTCCAGCGCTGTAGGGGTCAATGAATTTTTAGTGGACAACGGCAAGGAAAAGAAGGCTTTTAATACCAATAGCTCCACAGAATTTTCCCTAAACGGGAAAAAAGCTGAAGTAAAGGACCTGACTACAGGGCTAGAAGTTACTGTAAGCTACAAGGAAGTTGACACAAACCTCCAACCTACAGGACGCTTGGCCACTAAGGTAGACTTAAAGAAGACAGATTCTTCTGTTTATGGACGGTTTTATAATCTAGATGGCAATGACTTAAGCCTTATTTATACAGATAAGAAGGATAACGTAGACTTCCGGACAGGATATATCAAAGAAGGAAGTATTAAAAAATTTACTATCCCAAAAGATGCTAAAGTTACTGGATATGGGGATATTATTATCAAGCTAACTGACATTGAGGACAAGGACTTGGTGGAAATTAAATCTATCAATAATGAAATCAAGGAAGTCAAGGTCTATCCAGAAAAAGGCGGTGTCAATGGGACTGTAACGAAAATTGAAAGATTAAATTCGACTTCGACAGTAAGGAAAATAACTTTAAAACTTCTTGATCAAACAGAAGATACATTTTACCTTGAAAGTAAATCCATCCCGTTGCCAAGCGTTGGACAAAGGGTAACTTATGGTTTAAAATACAAGACAATTACGCGGGGCAGTGCAGAAAAAAATGGTGAATACATTGGCCAAATTATAGACTACAAACCAGCCTCTTATTATAAAGATGGGTACGGACGTATTGACCTTAGTCTGACAGATGGATCAATATTAGATTTAGTATTAGATAAAGATAGTAAATGGTTTGGGTACAGAGACATCAATGATAGTGGATGGGTATCTTACCCAACAGTTGATAAATCTGTCGTTGATCGGTATGCAAAGGTGAGAATTGAAGATGGAAGAGTTAAATCAATAGGACTTATCGAGCAAAAGATGGAAAGATTTGATGGAATAGTTACAGTAACAGATATTAAAGAAAACCCATCTGACGGGTTTAATGGCGAATATATTATTGTTGAAACGAAGGAGTCTCCTTCTCGTGAAATGAGATTTCCAATCTATGAAAATATTTCTTCAATTCGTCCTGTTGTGGGAAACCAATATAGACTTCTATGCCTTGTTACAGAAAATAATAAAATAGTGGACATTCAAATGCAAGATCTTGTAGGTATAGATAAGTAAATAGAAATTTTTGGCCAAGTCTCTTCGGGCGCTTGGCTTTTTTTATTTCTCCTTTAAAAATTCCTCCAGGTCCTGACCTCTCTTTTTCAATATGATATAATAGATAAGATTAGGATAGGAGGCAGTATGGATTTTACACGGACAGCAATGGTTTTAGGAAAAGAGCAAACAAGGGCCTTGAAAAATAAACGGGTCCTGGTTTGTGGTCTAGGAGGTGTTGGTGGGGCTTGCTTTGAAGCCCTGGTCCGCCTAGGTGTGGGGAAGTTTACCCTGGTGGATGGGGATGTTTTTGATTCCTCCAACCTAAACCGGCAAATTCTTGCCACAGAAAAAACCCTGGGCCGGCCCAAGGTGGAGGTGGCCAAGGACCGGGGACTCAGCATCCAGCCGGACCTCGACATAGAAATCCACCAAGTCTTTTTAGAAGAAGACTTTGCCTTCTTGGGAGAGGACTATGACGGCGTCTTAGACTGTATTGACTCTGTAAAGGCCAAGCTAAATCTCTACCGCTATGCCCAGGAAAGGGGCCTCTACCTCCTTTCCTCTATGGGAATGGGGAACAAGATGAAACCGGAAGAAATTAAAGTTTCCACCCTTTATAAGACCAAGGTAGACCCCCTGGCCCGGAGTTTACGGAAAAAATGTAAGGATTTGGGGATTGAAGACTTTCCTGTGGTCTATTCAGAGGAAGAACCCACCAAGTCTTCGGACTTTCCTCCCAGCTCCAAGCCGGGAAGCCTGGCCTTTGTACCTCCGGTGGCCGGCTATATCCTGGCCAGCCTCCTCTTAAGATACTGGCTCCAAGAGCCGAAAATGGAAGATAGAAAGGGACAGAAATGACCTATTTAAATGACTTAAATGACCAACAAAGAGAAGCCGTCCTCACT
Organism: Clostridiales bacterium SIT11; assembly: GCA_001299455.1. Taxonomy (GTDB): domain Bacteria; phylum Bacillota; class Clostridia; order Tissierellales; family Peptoniphilaceae; genus Urinicoccus. The sequence goes on from CYUK01000003.1 coordinate 1,495,872, forward strand.
AGTGAAGGGCCGGTACTCATCTTGGCTGGAGCAGGCTCCGGCAAGACCAAGACGGTCACCCAAAAAATTGCCTATTTAATTCAAGAAAGAGGGGTCAGTCCCTACCATATTTTGGCCTTTACCTTTACCAACAAGGCGGCCCAGGAAATGAAGGACCGGGTAGAGGCCCTCCTAGGCCAGTCTGTCCAAGGAATGTGGATTGGGACCTTCCACTCCATTTGCGTGCGGATTTTAAGACGCTACCATGACTGCCTGGGCTATGATGGCAATTTTTCCATTTATGACCGGTCCGACCAGCTTCGGGCTGTCAAGGAAACTCTTAAAGACTTGAACCTGTCCAAGGACCTTTTTAAGGAACGGTCTGTCCTAGGGGCTATTGGGACCTTTAAAAACCAAGGGATTGGGCCGGAGGCTTGCCTGGACCCCACATCGTCCAACTTTTATGATGAAAAAATTGCCCAAATCTACAAGCGGTATGAGGAAAAGCTCAAGGAAAATAATGCCATGGACTTTGATGACCTCCTCTTAAAGGTGGTGGATCTCCTAAACCGGGAGGAGGATATCCGGACCTACTACCAATTTCACTTTAACTACTTTTTTGTGGATGAATACCAGGACACCAATCCCATCCAGTACCAATTAATCAAGCTCCTCTGTCCGCCCAAGCCCAATTTAACAGTTGTAGGAGACAATGACCAGTCCATTTATGCCTGGCGGGGGGCGGATATTTCCAATATTTTAAATTTTGAAAAGGACTTTCCTGAAGCCAAGGTCATTTTGCTGGAACAAAATTACCGGTCCAGCCAAAATATTTTAAACCTGGCCAACAAGGTCATTGCCCATAATTCCAACCGAAAGGACAAGAAGTTGTGGACGGACTTGGAAGAAGGAAAAAAGGTGGAGTACAGGGAATACAGCCATTCCCAAGAGGAAAATAAGGACGTAGTCAACCTCATTATCCAAAGGCGGAACAAGGGCTATGCCTTTTCCGACATGGCCATCCTCTACCGGACCAATGCCCAGTCCCGGGGTTTTGAAGAATACCTCATGATGGAGGGAATCCCCTACAAGGTGGTGGGAGGCTTAAAGTTCTATGACCGAAAGGAAGTTAAGGACCTGTTAGCCTATTTAAGTCTCTTGTCCAATGGAAAAGATGACTTAGCCTTGGCTCGGATTATCAACACCCCTAAGCGAGGAATTGGAGAAGCCACCCTGGGCCAGGTCCAAGCCTATGGCCAAGAGATAGGTCAAAGTATTTACGAAGTCATGGAAGGTCTGGAAGAAAATGACCAGCTAAAAATTCGGGCCCAAAAGAAGATTTCAAAATTTGTGGACCTCATCCACCTTTTAAGGGAAAAGGCCAAGACCAAGTCCATACCGGACCTGATGGAGACGGTCCTCTTTGAAACAGGCTACTTAAAAGACCTCCAGGAAGAAGATACCATTGAATCCAGGAACCGGATTGAAAACTTGGAGGAATTGGTATCGGCAGCCAAGACCTATGAAGAAGAACACCCAGAAGACAGCTTGGAAGACTTTTTATCCTCCCTTTCCCTCATGTCCGATGTTGACAAGACAGAAGACAAGGAAGAAGGCGTCCAGCTCATGACGGTCCACGGGGCCAAGGGTCTGGAATTTCCTGTAGTCTTCCTAGTGGGCATGGAAGAGCGAGTTTTCCCCTCAGGCCGGAGTCTGGATGAGGACGAGGATAACTTGGAAGAGGAACGGAGACTTTGCTATGTGGCCATTACCCGAGCCAAGAAGGAACTCTATATTTCCAGTGCCCGAAACCGGGTTCAATACGGAAAGACAGTTGCCAACCTTCCCAGTCGCTTTATTGATGAAATGGGCGAGGACTTGGAACGGGTTAAGACTTATAGCTCCTACCGGATGGAAAAAAGTCCCAGTCTAGAAGTCAAGTCCTATCCCACCAGTCCCAAGGTCAGTCTGACAGGGGACTACAAGCAAAAGCCCAAGGAGGACCCAGCCTACCATTCGGAGTCTAAAAAAGACATCCATGTAGGGGCCAAGGTCCGCCACAAAAAATGGGGCCTAGGCATGGTGGTTTCCTTAAAAGACAAGGGCAAGGACCAGGAAGTAGTGGTTTCCTTTGAAGGCAAGGGCCTGAAGAAACTTCTCCTCTCCTATGCCCCCTTGGAAGTGGTGAGTAAATGACAGAAAAAAGAACAATGGAGGACATGGTCAAGACCCTTAACCAATGGGCCCGGGCCTACTACACCCTAGATGAACCCTTGGTTTCCGATGGGGAGTATGACGCCCTCTATGACCAATTAATTGAAGAAGAAAAACGAACAGGCAGGATTTTAAAGGACAGTCCCAGCCTTCGGGTAGGGGACCAGGTCCTGGAAGCCTTTGAAAAATATACCCACAAGCACAGGCTCTATTCCCTGGACAAGGCCCAAAGTCTAGAGGCCTTACAAGAATGGGAAGATCGTAATACCCGGTTTTTACAGGCCCGGGGCTACAAGGAAAAACTTTCCTATGTTGTGGAATTAAAGTTTGACGGCCTGACTATTAACCTCTCCTATGAAGGAGGTTACCTGGTCCATGCCGCCACCCGGGGCAATGGAGAAATAGGGGAAGAAATTTTAGAGCAAATCCGCCGGATTCCTTCCATCCCTTTGTCCATTGATTTTTCCGGGGACATGGAAATCCAAGGCGAAGGTCTTATGCCCTTAAAGGCCTTAGAAGACTACAACAAAACAGCCAAAGACCCCTTAAAAAATGCCCGGAATGCGGCCGCCGGCGCCCTGAGAAACCTGGACCCCAATGTGGTCAAAGACCGGAAACTCACGGCCTATTTTTACAATATTGGCTATAGTCCGGACTGGACCTTTAAAAGCGATATGGAAATGAAAAAGGCCATTCAAGACCTAGGCTTCAAAAGCCATTCCTTCCTCCATTTGGAAGATTCACTACAGGGAGTTTTTCAGCGGATTGAAGAAGTGGAAGACCTAAGGCCTTCTTTAGACGTCTTAATTGACGGAGTGGTGGTGAAAATTAATGACTTTAGGGCCCGGGAAATTTTGGGCTTTACCAACAAATTTCCCCGCTGGGCCATAGCCTATAAATTTGCCGCCAAGGAGGCCACATCCACATTGAGAGAGGTAGTTTGGAATGTAGGCCGGACAGGGAAAGTCACCCCTACAGCGGTCTTTGACCCGGTGGACATTGAAGGGGTCACCATCCAAAGAGCTACCCTCAACAACTATGACGATATTTTACGAAAAAAAGTGGCTTTAGGGTCCCGGATTCTCCTACGGAGGTCCAATGACGTCATTCCAGAAATTATGGGAGTGGTTCCCTCTGAAGGACCTACAGAAAAAATTGAAAAGCCCAAGGTCTGCCCCTATTGTGGGGCCGAGATTGTCCAGGAGGGAGTTCATATTTTTTGTCCCAACTCTTTATCCTGTAAGCCGCAACTTTTGGCCAAGATGACCCACTTTACGTCTCGAAAGGCCATGGACATTGAAGGTCTATCGGAAAAGACCCTCTTAAAGCTTATGGAAGAAAGAGATATTCAGTCCATTGGGGACCTCTATGACCTGGACTATGAGGACTTCCTTTCTCTAGAAGGTTTTGGGAAAAAGAGTGCAGAGAACCTCATCAAGGCCCTGGAAGCCAGTAAAAGACCCCGGCTATCCAATTTCCTCTTTGCCCTAGGCATAGGCCAGGTGGGAGAAAAAACAGCCCGGGACCTGGCCAAGACCTTTAAGAGCCTGGACAAAATCAAAGAGGCAGCCTATGAGGACCTGATTGACCTGGAAGACATGGGACCTGTGACGGCCCAAGAAATTGTCACCTTCTTTCATGATCCGGAAATTAAAAAGGAACTGGACCATTTGAAAAAGTCCGGTGTCCAAGTCCAGGACATGGAAGAAGATGGGGAAGGAACCGCCCTTTCCGGCAAGACCTTTGTTATTACTGGCAGCCTTTCTAAAAAACGAGAGGATTTTAAAGAAGCCATTGAAAATGAAGGAGGCAAGGTGACATCCAGCGTCTCCAAGAATACAGACTACATCCTGGCAGGAGAAAAACCCGGGTCTAAGCTAGACAAGGGCAAGGACCTGGGGATTAAAATATTAAATGAAGAAGAATTTATGGAACTGATTAAAGGGGGAAAGGAATGAAAAAAGAAGAAATCAAACACATAGCCAATATCGCCATGTTGGATTTCACGGAAGAAGAATTGGACCAGTTTGCCGATGCTTTTTCAGAAACCATGGATTTTGTCAACCAAATCCGGACTATTGACACCGGCGATGAAGGGGCCTTCCAGGTCAATGACATGGAGTCCCACTTACGGGAAGACCAGGTGGGGGACCAGTTGAGCCAAGACCAGGCTACAAAGAACACCGCCTCAGAAAAATACGGCTATTTTGAAATTATTCGCTATGTGGATTAGGAGGAAGCATGAAGCCACTTGGAACTGTTGAAGAAATAAGAAATCAATTCCTAAATAAAGAAGTGACAGTCTATGACTACACAAGACAAGTCCTGGACAAGTTAAAGGAAGATAATAAGGAAATCAATGCCTACATTAGTATTTTAGAAGACCAAGCCCTGGAAAGAGCTCGGGCCCTGGATGAAAAATTGGAAAAAGGGGAAAAGCCAGGAGCACTTTTTGGCGTCCCAGTATCCATCAAGGACAATATCGCCATCAAGGACACAAAAATGACTTGTGGGTCCAAGATGCTGGAAAACTTTTATCCCCCCTACCAGGCCAGTCTTGTAGATAAAATTTTAGCAGAAGATGCCGTCATTGTAGGCAAGACCAATCTAGATGAATTTGCCATGGGAGCGGACACCAAGACCTCCTACTTTGGCGTCACAAGAAATCCCCTAGATCCTAGCCGGGTGGCCGGTGGATCTTCTGGAGGAGCCGGGGCTTCTGTCGCTATGGGGTCCTGTGTCCTGGCTGTAGGAACGGATACGGGCGGATCTGTCCGTCAACCGGCCAGCCTTTGCGGCCTTGTAGGAATGAAACCTACCTACGGGTCCATCTCCCGTTTTGGTGTGGCCACCATGGCCAACACCTTTGACCAACCAGGAGTTATAGGAAATAAGGTCGAGGACGTTCAAAAACTCCTATCCATTATGGAAGGGTCTGATTCTAAGGACGCCACAGCCCTGGGCAATGAAAGCCTAGGAAAGATGGAAGACTTGGATTTTAAGGACATGAAAATTGCCATTCCTAAAGTCTACATGGAAATGGACATGAATCCGGAAATTAAGGAAGGCTTTTTAAAGATTTTAGACGCCTTAAAGGCCAAGGGAGCGAAAGTGGACCAAGTGGACACCAAGTCCATTATCCATGGAATTGTGGTTTACCATATCCTGGTCAATGGAGAAGTTGCGCCCAATATGTCTCGCTATGACGGCCTTCGCTTTGGCCATAGGACAGAAGACTATGATAGCGTAGAAGACCTCTTTACCAAGTCCCGGTCCGAAGGTTTTGGTAATGAAGTGAAACGACGGATTATGATTGGGACCCACATTCTCTCCCTGGACCTGGCCAAGGAATACTATGACAAGGCCCTCAAGGTCCGGAAGGGAATTATTGAAGACTTTAATCAAATTTTCAAGGACTATGATGTGGTTCTTTCTCCCACCTACCCTGTCAAGGCCTACAAGGTGGAAGAAAATTTGAGCCCAGTAGATATTTACAAGGCCGACCTCTGTACAGTTCCTGTCAACCTAGCTGGCCTTCCTGGTTTGACTATCCCCTATCCTGTAGGAGATGAAGGCCTCTACATGGGCCTACAAATTGTCAGCGACCGCTTTAAGGATGAGAAATGTCTTTCCTATGGAAAGGTCTTGGAAGGGATGATGGAAAATGACTTATAGAACAATTGTAGGACTGGAAATTCATGTGGAATTGTCCACCAAGACCAAGGCTTTTTGTAGCTGCGAAAATAAGTACGGAGGAGAGCCCAACACCCGGGTCTGCCCTGTTTGCCTAGGCATGCCTGGTGCCCTTCCTGTCTTAAACAAGGAAGTGGTAGAATATGCTGCCATGGCAGGCAAGGCCTTCCACTGCACCATCCATGAAAAGTCTGTCTTTGAACGGAAAAACTACTTTTACCCGGACCTGGTCAAGGGCTATCAATTGACCCAAAATGAACACGCCCTCTGTAATGATGGCTATGTGGAAATTGGAGAAGATCCTAAAAAGAAGATTGGCATCCACCAAATTCAAATTGAAGAAGATACAGGAAAAGCCATCCACTCTGATGAACGGGATTCTCTCTTAAACTACAACCGTTGTGGCGTTCCCTTGATTGAAATTGTTTCAGACCCGGACATGGCCTCTGGAGAAGAAGCCAAGGAATTTTTAGAAAATATTAAGTCCACCCTCCGCTACCTGGATATTTCCGACTGTAAAATGGAAGAAGGATCCATGCGGTGTGATGTGAACATCAACATTGTCAACGAGGAAACAGGCGAACGGTCAGCCATAGCGGAAATTAAAAACTTAAACTCCTTCCGGGCTGTAGGTCGGGCCATTGACTATGAAGTGGAAAGGCAAAAAGCCCTTATGGAAAAGGGAGAAAAGGAAATTCGGACCACCCGCCGCTGGGATGATGTGAGCCAAGAAACCGTCTTAATGCGGGAAAAATATACAGAAAATGACTACCGCTTTGTTCCTGAAGGAGACCTTCCTCCTCTCTATGTCAGTGAAGATTGGCTTAAAGCCATTGTCGACAAGATGCCGGAACTTCCTGGAGATAAAAAGGACCGCTTTATCAAGGAATATGGCCTACCAGCCTACGATGCCGGTGTCTTAACCTCCTCCCGGGACCTGGCCCTTTTCTTTGAAGAAACCAGCAAGGACTTTCCAGATAAAAATATGCTGTCCAACTGGATTATGGGAGAAGTCCTCCGCCGGGTAGACTTGGAAGAAGGCTTTGATTTACCCTTTGAGGGCAAGGACCTAGTAGACCTTCTGACCATGGTTAAGGAGGGAAAAATCAACAACAATGCCGGGAAAAAAGTCCTCAGGGCCATGTTTGAAAAGGGAGAAAAACCCCAAGACCTGGTTCAGGAAATGGGCTTAGTTCAAATGCAAGACACCTCAGCCATGGAAGAATTTGTGGACCAAGTCCTGGCAGAAAATCCGGAAAGCGTGGAACAAATCCGGGCCGGAAAAGACCGGGTCCTAGGATTCTTAGTCGGCCAAGTCATGAAAAAATCCAAGGGCAAGGCCAACCCCCAAGTGGTCAACCAACTTTTAAGAGAAAAAATTTGACCGATTAAAGGAGGGACTTCCCCTCCTTAGGGCTCCTGTCAAGGCCGGGAAAATTATGCTATAATGAAGTGATTGGAGGCAGAATGGTTAAGGGAGATAAAATTGTTCTTTTCATTATTATCCTAGTGAGCCTGGGCCTGTTTTTTGTGACCACCCGGCCTCCCAAGGAAGGGACAAGTAAATATATTAGCGTCCAAATTGCCGGCAAGGAAGTGGATAAGATTCCCTTAAAGGAGGGCCAGGAGAAAAAATCCTACGACTATAAGACCAGGCTTGGGAAAAATACCCTTCTGGTGGAAAATGGCAAGTGCACCATGGTCCATGCCGATTGCAAGGACCAAATTTGTATCCACATGGCCCCAGTTTCTCAGGTAGGGGAGACCATTATTTGCCTGCCCCATAAGTTTCTTGTGGAAGTGAAGTCCGACCAGAGGTCGCCGGAAGATATGGACATTCTCCTGAGGTAGCTATGAAGAAAAAAACATCCACAAAAAAATTATTATTCATGTCCCTTCTCCTGGCCTTGGGAGTGGCTGTGGGCTTTATAGAAAGTATGATCCCCCTCCCCATCCCCCTGCCAGGAGCCCGGCTGGGCCTGTCCAATGTTGTCATCCTAACCAGCCTCCTGGTCTTTGGAAATAAGGAGGGCTTGACCCTGGCGGTCCTAAAGAGCCTTCTTTTAATGCTCGTGACAGGAAATGTGGTCAGCATGTTTTACTCCATGATGGGAGGGCTTTTATCAGCTCTTGCCATGATTGTGGCCATCCGCTATATTATGCCGAAAATTTCCACTATTGGAGTCAGTTTAATTGGGTCCAGTTTTCATAACCTGGGCCAGGTCTTAACTGGAGCCTTTATGATTTCCAACCTCCGGATTTTTGTCTACCTTCCCTTCCTTCTTTTACTAGGAATTTTTACAGGGATTTTTGTAGGCCTAGGGGCCCGGTATGTCATGGAAGGCTTACAGAATATTGGTTTTGAGATAAAGGAGTAGATATGATTTTAGCCAGTGGTTCCCCAAGAAGACTTGCCCTTTTAAAAGAAGCCGGTCTGGACTTTACCGTAGTCAAGGCCCAGGGCAAGGAAAATAAAGAAGGTCCCTTTCCCCAAGCCATTGTCATGGGTCTGGCCTTTCAAAAGGCCAGGGAAGTGGCAGAAGACCACCCGGAAGATTTAGTCCTAGGGGCGGATACCTTGGTCTACCTGGAAGGCAAGGCCCTGGGAAAACCCAAGGACAAGGAAGAAGCTCGGGCCATGTTAGAGGCCCTGTCTGGCAAGGCCCACGAAGTTTACACCGGTTTTTCCTTTGTCCAAATGGATAAAAAATTGAAGGTCATTGATTATGACGTCACCAAGGTCTACTTTAAACATTTAAGCCCAGAAGAAATAAACCACTACCTGGAAGGGAACGAGTGGGAAGACAAGGCCGGTGCCTATGGAATCCAAGGAAGGGCCGGGGACTTTGTAGACCATATTGAAGGAGACATCAACACGGTGATAGGCCTGCCCTTAGACCAGGTCCTGGCCTGCTACAAAAGCCTGGAGACCCTGGACTATGACTAATACCACCATCCACCACCTGCCGGAAGAAGAGCGGCCTAGGGAAAAACTCCTGAGCCTGGGGCCGGAAAATTTATCCAATGTAGAACTCTTGGCCCTGATTATCGGATCCGGAACCCGGGATGAATCTGCCCTCCGCCTGGGAGAACGGGTCCTTACCAAGGCCTGTGACCTCCAAAGTGAAGAAGAAGGAGCAGAAGGGAAGAATGCCCTCTACCGCCTGTCCAAGATTAGCTTAAAAGACTTAAGGGAAATCAAGGGAATCGGGGAAGCCAAGGCCGCCACCATCCTAAGTGCTATGGAAATTGCCAAGCGGATTTCCTATTCCAAGGCCCCCTCCCTGGTCCAGTTAAATTCTCCAGGAAAGGTTGTAGACTTTGTCTTTGGCCAGCTGAATATGGCGGAAGTGGAAGAATTTGTCCTCATCTGCCTCAATACAAAAAAAGAGGTCACCTCCTGCCACCGCTTGAGCAAGGGGACCCTAAATTATACTGTGGTCCACCCCCGGGATGTCTTTCGTCTGTCCATTGAAAAGGGAGCCCACAGTGTCATTTTGGTACATAACCACCCTTCAGGCCATGTAGAGCCTTCGAAGGAGGATTTTATTTTAACCCGTCGCCTAGTAGAAACAGGAGACCTGGTCGGGATTCCTGTCCTGGACCACATTATTCTCGGTGGATCCAACTACTACAGTTTTTTAGAAGAAGGAAAAATGGAAGGATAAAGGATGGAAAGCTTAAAAAAGTATAAGAGGAAGGCCGTCCTCCTAGGGACCTTGGCCGTCTTCCTTTTGGTCTTTGGCTTTACCAAGTCAGGAAGGTGGTCCCTGGAAATTTTAGACCGGGTTCTATTGGATGCCTTTTCTCCTGTCCAGTCTGTCCTAACCAGGGCCGGCCAGGGCATTGCCCAAACAGGAGAAACCATCATCCACCTGCCCAGCCTCTATAAGGAAAATAAGGGCTTAAAAAAAGAAGTGGCCAAGCTGGAAGATGAAAATCGAAAACTAAATACCATTATTGGCCAGACAGACTACCTCCGGTCTGCAGCGGAAGCCAAGCAGTCCTCTGACTACAAGCTGGTGGAAGCCCGGGTTATTGGCAAGGACCCCTCCAATTATTTTTCCTATTTTCAAATCGACAAGGGCCTGAAGTCTGGCATTAAGAAAAATGCCACTGTCCTGGTAGGCGTGGACGATCCCCAGGGAATCATTGCCCAGGGCCTAGTGGGCCGGGTGATGGAAGTTGGAGACAACTGGGCCAAGGTAGGGGCCATCATTAACGAAGACCAGGCCGTGGCCTTTAAAAATATCCGCAACCAAGAAGGAGGTATTTTAAAGGGAACTGGAAGAGCCTCTTTAAGGGGCCATTCCTATGATAACTACGCTGACATTGTCCTGGGAGACAGGCTCATTAGCTCCGGAATTGGAGACCTCTACAAGGGGGACCTCTACCTGGGAACCGTAACCAAGGTGAAAAGGGATGAAGAAAAAATGATTCAAGAAGTTTGGTTAAAACCTTCTGTCAACTTTAAGAAAATTTACCAAGTCTTTGTGGTGGTGGACTAAGATGGCCTTTCCGCTGATTACCTGCCTTTTAGCCTACCTAGTCCAAAACACCCTCCTGGCCCAGGTGCCCTTTTTGTCTGGAATCAATCTCTATCTCCTGGTCCTTGTGGTCCTGGGCTATTTTCCATCCAAGCTCAAAGTCCCCTATTTAGGGCTAGTCTTAGGTTTTTTTTGCGACCTAGCCTACCTAAAACACTTTGGTTTTTACATGGGGATTTACTTTGTTTTAGGCCTCTTTCTCCAGGTCCTCCTGGGCTACTTAAATTCCAACAGCCTGGTGTCGGCCATGATTGCCGGGGCCCTGGGAATTTTTATCCTCAACCTCTTAACAGGAGTCCTGGGCCAAATTTTAGGCATGGGCCTCAGTACAGAATTTATCCTATCCACCACCATGTCCGGGACTATTTTTGTCCACGGCCTCTTGGCTGGACTTCTTTTTATCCTAATGAAGAAAGTGCGAGGGAAGAACCATGCTCCGATACTGGATTGAAAAACTGGATAAAATCAACCGCTTTAAGTTTTTTTCCTGGGTCATCTTTATCCTTTTTTGCATCCTGGGCCTCCGGCTCTTTCAATTGACCATTATTCAGGGGTCCTACTGGCGGGCTCAGTCTGAAAATAAACGGGCCAAGAGTCTGGTCCTAACAGCCCCTCGGGGAGAAATCCGAGACCGGAAGGGCCTTTTAATTGCCGGCAACAAGCCCGTCTTTACAGTAGAACTGCGAAAAGATGAACTGGACAAGATGGACCTGGAGGATAAAAATAAGGACTTTTTAAAACTCACTCGATTTTTACGGGAAGATGGGGCCAATGTCACAGACGACTTTCCCCTCATCTTAAACCACATTGACTATAAGACCATAGCCGCCGAAAGACAGGCAGATAAGTCGGCCATGGAGACCTTTATCCAGGCCCTCCTGGACCAGGATTTATTGGGAGACCTTCTGGATTTGAAGGGAGAATTTTCCTCAGGGTCTAGAAAAGACGTCTACTACCTAGGCCAGGAAGTCCTTCTGGCCCTGGGCCAAGACCAGGCTCCCATTGTCTTCCATAATAGGGGACCGGACCTTATGACCTATAAGTCTCCAGAAGACCAAGCGGCCTTTCTAGCTTCCCTGAATCTAGAAGGAAACTTAAGTCCCAAGGAAGCCCTTTTAAGCCAAATTAAGGACAATCCCACTCTTCTGAAAAAAGTCTTTGCCAATCCCATGGCGAGAAAACTGGCCTTTGACCTTTTAGACCGAAAGGGAGGCGTGGGAAACCTCACCTGCCGGCCCTTGACCAACCAGTATGACCTGGACCTCAAGGAGTTCAAGTTGGCCAAGATGGACCTCTATCCGGAAGTCAGCCTAAACAGCTCGGCAGAAGAGGACTTTTTAACGATTTTTGCCGCCCAAGGTGCCCAAAAACTTTTATCTGCCCCGGTCAAGGAAGACCAGGCAGGAGAAAAATTTGTAAAAATCCTGAAAAAGGAAAAAGGACGGGGCAGGGAAATAGACTACAGGGAAGACGGGAAAAAACCGGTCTATACCTTTAAAAATGGCAAGTCCGCCCTTCCCTACCTCCAAAGGAAGACTAGGAATAAAAAACTTTTAAGGCTTTGGTTGGAAGATCCGGAAGTCCGGACCAGGGCCCAAAAAATTTTAGCCGACCAGGGCATCTATCCTGGAATTTCCCTGGCTGATGAAGACTACCAGTATGTGGCCTTGAAAAATAAAAAGGACTTTTACAAGGCCAACCAAATTCCGGAAAAGGCCTCGGAAGAGGAAGCCTTTCAGACCCTTCTTGACAAGAGAAAAATTGACAAAAATCTTTCCATTTACGACCAAAGAGCCATTTTAAATATCTACTACGAACTGACCAAGCAAGGAAACCTGGCCTACCTGCCCATCCACTTGGCCTATAAGATTAAGGAAAAAACAGTGGCCCAAATTTCCGAGCACTTTTCTGAAAACCCCGGCATAGACGTCCAATCCCAGCCCATCCGGTCCTACCCTCTAGGGAAGTCGGCTGCCCATATTTTAGGCTATATGGGAAAAATTTCCAGTGACCAGGAAATTAAGGATTACCTGAAAAAGGGCTATGAACGGGATAGTATTGTGGGGAAAACTGGCCTGGAAGAAAGCTTTGAACCCTACCTCCATGGGGAAAATGGCCAGCAAAAGGTCCAAGTCGATGCCAAGGGAAACACGACGGAAGTTTTAAAGGAAATTCCACCAGTTCCCGGGAAAAACCTCTACCTCTCCATTGACCTGGATGTCCAACAAAGGGCAGAAAAGGCCCTGGCAGACTCCCTCCGCCTAATCCAAAAGGGGGGAACCTATGAGAGCCCCTGGGGCAATTTCAACTTTTTAAGCTCCAAGGAAAAGGGCCGGCCCTATGTCCATGCCAATTCAGGGGCCGTCATTGCCGTAGATACCAGGACAGGGAAAATCCTGGCCATGGCCAATTATCCTTCCTATGATCCAAATCTTTTTGCCACAGGAATTTCCAGCGTGGACTGGGAATCTTTAATTCCTCTGGAAGAAAAAAATCCCCTGGCTCCCCGGCCCCTCTACAATATCCCCCTCCAAACGGCTGTCCAACCTGGGTCCATCTTTAAGATGATTACCGGCCTTTCTGCCCTGGACAAGGGCCTGGACCCGGACATGACTATTCCTGACGGAGGCTATGTAGATATTGGAGGATCCGTCTTTGGCTGCTGGCTTTGGAACCAAAACCGGGAAACCCATGGAGATGAAAGCCTAAAGGACGCCATTCGGGACTCCTGTAACTACTACTTTTACTCCCTAGGTTTAGGCAAGGACCAAAGGAGAGAGGAAGACCTAGGTGTCCAAATTGATGTAGATGACATCCGAGCCATGGCAGAAAAATTCGGCCTAGGAGAAAAAACTGGCGTGGAAATTAAGACCCCCCAAGAGGCCAAAAGTATCCTTCCGGACAAGAAGCAAAAAGCAGAAACCATGAAGCAACTTTTGCGGAACTTCTTAAATAGAGAATTGGACAAGGCCAGTAAAGAGACCTTGACAGAAGAAAAGAAAAATGGGATGATTGAAAAACTTGTTGCCTTTGCAGACCGAAAAGAGCCTATAAGTCGTCAGGAACTTTTTGAGGAAATGACCAAGATGGGCCTGGACCCCAATACCTACCTAATCAAGGAAAGGACAACCTTGGGAGACTATATGCTCTATAACTTTTACAACCAAACCCAATGGGGGCTGGCGGACACTATGAACGTGACCATCGGTCAAGGAAACAATGCCTACACCCTGGCCCAAATGGTCCGCTATACCATGGCCCTAGCCAATGGAGGCAAACTCTATCCCCTGAGCCTGGTCCAAGAAGTTAAAGACCAGACCAATGAAAAAACCTTAATGGCGCCCCAGGCCAAGGGTAAGCAAATTGACTTTAAGCGAGACGGGGCCATTGAAGAAGTCGTCAAGGGGATGCAAATGGCCGCCCTGGCCAATGGAAACCAAAATTGCTACAAGGACTTCCCTGTGGAAGTGGCCATCAAAACTGGAACCGCCGAACGGGCAGGAACCAACCCCTATACAGGAGAAACCTACGATTCCTTCTCCTGGCAGGTAGGTTTTGCCCCCTACGACGACCCGGAAATTGCCGTGGCAGCCGTCTTTTTCCAAGGTGGGTCTGGCATGAACTGTGGCCCCCTCATCCGGGAAGTGATGGCAGAATACTTTGGTCTTAACAAGGAAGTGGTAACAGAAACTCTTCCCATTGAAGACCGGTGGATGCCCTAGAAAGGATAAAAATGAACTATTGTATGATTGGCGCAAGGGGAGGTGTGGGATGCACCTCTCTTGCTTTAGCCCTAGGAAGGACCTTAAATCAGGCCCTTTACTTGAGCTTGGACTTTGGAGCCAAGGATGCTGCGAAAAATTTACGGCTAGATCCCGGCATTTATGACCTCTATGACCTGACCAACCGGGGAGGAAAGCTTACAGATGCCCTCCTGGAAAGTGAAGACTTGGGCCTTATCGAAGCCCCTTTGACCAAGTCCTTAAAAGACCTGGACCGAGAGGGCTTAAGGGCCCTGGTCAAGGACTTAGAAGAAAAGTATGACCATTTAATTTGGGACCTGCCTATAGAAGGTCTGGACCTCTTAGAGATTTTAGACCCAGATCAAATTTATTGCCTGGCCAGCAAGGACCTGGCCGCCATCTACCGACTGGAAGACCTCCTCTTTAAGTTAAGGGGAGACCATGACCGGGTAACGCCCATTATTACAGGGGTGGACAATCCGGAAACCCTAAGGGCCCGCCTAGAAGAAGAGGGCCTGGACCTTGGAGAAGTTAAAACTCTTCCCTTTTCCAAGGCTTTAGATGGAGAGGCTTATTTTTATCCCAAGGACTTTGCCAAAATCATTACTGAAGATATTCAAGACTACCAGGAAGCCCAGGACAAGAGGGGACTTCTATCAAAATTATTTAGGGGGAATCCATGAACTTACGAAAATTAGACGGTGCCTTAAAAAAGGTGGAAAAACCGGCCCGGTATATTGGGGGCGAAGTGGGAGCCATAGAAAAGGACCTGGACCAGGTCCAAGTTCACTTTGCCTTTGCCTTTCCCGATGTCTATGAAATTGGCATGAGCCACCTAGGCCTACAAATTCTCTATGCAGTCTTAAACCAGGACCCGGACATTTACTGTGAACGGGTCTTTGCTCCCTGGCCGGACATGGAAGAGGAAATGCGAAAAAGAGACATCCCCCTCTATAGTCTGGAGACCAAGACCCCCATTGACCAGTTTGACTTTTTAGGCTTCACCCTCCAATATGAACTCTCCTTTACCAATATTTTAAATATGCTGGACCTGGCAGGCCTGGAAATTTTTTCCAAAGATAGAAAAGAGGGCCCCATTATTGTAGCTGGAGGTCCTGTGGCCTATACACCGGAGCCTTTGGCCGACTTTATTGACCTCTTTATCCTAGGAGAAGGAGAAGAAGTCAACCTGGAACTCTTACATCTTTATAAAAAAATGAAGGCAGAAGGTAAGTCCCGGGAAGACTTTTTATTTGCCGCTACAAAAATTGAAGGCATTTATGTTCCTAGGTTTTATAAGGAAGTTTACAAGGAAGATGGGACCCTGGACCACAGGGAAACCTTGGCCCCTGTACCGGAGGTCATTAAAAAGAGAAAAATTGACCAACTGCCAGACATGTCTGTCAACCACGGACAGATTGTTCCTTATATTGAAACCGTCCATGACCGGGCCATTTTGGAACTCTTCCGGGGCTGTACCCATGGCTGCCGCTTTTGCCAGGCCGGCATGATTTACAGGCCCATCCGGGAGAAAAATCCTGAAGACCTCCTGGCCCAGGCCCGGGAAATTATTGACCAGACAGGCTACAGGGAAATTTCCCTGTCTTCTCTTTCTTCCTGTGACTACCGGCCCCTGATGGATTTAATCCACCAGCTCATGGATCAGTTTGAAGACCAAAAGGTGGCCCTGAGCCTTCCCTCCCTCCGGCTGGACTCCTTTTTTGTCGATGTCCTCAAGGAAATTGAAAAGGTGAAAAAAACCGGCCTGACCTTTGCTCCAGAAGCCGGGACAGACCGCCTTCGGGCCGTCATCAATAAAAATGTCACAGAAGAAGACCTGGTCCGGGCCTGTAAAAATGTCTTTAAGGAAGGCTGGTCCAAGATTAAACTCTACTTTATGATTGGCCTACCTACAGAAAGAGAAGAAGACTTGGACGGGATTGTCCAGCTTTCAGAAAAAGTCCGGGACCTTTTCTTTAACCGGCCCAAGGAAGAAATTAAGGGAAACTTTACCGTCACATCTTCCGCCTCCTGCTTTGTTCCCAAGGCCTTTACCCCCTTCCAGTGGGTGGCCCAGGACCGGAAGGAGGTCTTTTTGGAAAAAGCCTACCATGTGAAAAACCAAATCAAGGACCCAAAAATCCGCTTCCGCTACCACGACCCCTCCACCTCTGTCTGTGAGGCCGTCCTGGCCCGGGGAGACCGGCGGACAGGCAAACTCCTCTACCGCCTTTTCCAATTAGGAGCCAAGTTTGACGGTTGGTCCGATTACTTTAATGAAGAAACCTGGCTCCAAGCCATGGAGGAAACAGGAATTTCTCCAGATTTCTATGCCCACAGGGAAAGAGACTTAGACGAAGTATTTTCCTGGGACTTTATTGATATTGGGGTTTCCAAGGACTATTTAAAGAGGGAATATAAAAAGGCCATGGAAGGCCAAAGAACCTATGACTGCCGCCTGGGCTGCAATGGCTGTGGCATAGAAAACTGTAGTATGTGGGAGGATTTTCACCATGAAATGTCGCGCTGAATACACAAAACTCGGGATGATTCGCTATATTAGCCACCTGGACCTGGTACGCCTCTTTGAACGGGCCCTGGAACGGGGAAAGATTCCTGTTCTCTATTCTGATGGCTACAATCCCCATCCCAAGTTCAGTCTGGGAAATCCCCTGTCCCTAGGAGTGGAAAGTGAAAGTGAATTTTTGGAAATCCAACTGGAAGATGACTATCCTCCGGAAAACCTGGCCAAAGACCTAAATCCCCATCTGCCCCAGGGCATCAAAATTAAAAATATCCTGACAGACTTTCCAAAAAAATCCATCCAACAGTCCGTCGCCTCCTGCCTCTATGTTTTTGATCTTCCCGATGACCGGGTCAACCTGGCCCAGGTTTTTGAAACTTTTACAGACTTTCCCATCCTCCGCCGCCGGAAGAAGGGCCGGAAAAAAATTATTGTAGAAGAAAATGCCATGGACTGGATTTATTCCCTCCGCCAGGAAGGGTCCACCCTCTACGGCCACTTTTCCAGCCAAGAGGGAAAAACCCTAAGGCCAGATAGTTTCTTGAAGGCCTTTGACAAAAAATATCCCCTGGGCTGGGATTTAGACGAAGTAAATGTAAAGAGGGTGACAAACTATGATCCAGAAGGACGAGAATTTCACGGAAAATAAGGACTACTACTTTATTGACTTCTTTAAAAGTCCCCGGATCCTCCGGATAAAAGAAGGGGAAATTATTTCAGTCAAGCCCTACAAGGACCGGGACTTGGGGAAAATTTACCTGGGCCAGGTGGACTACAAGCTGGATTCCCTGTCCGCCTACTTTGTCAACCTAGGAAAAAATAAGCGGGGCTTTCTCCAGGAAGACTTAGACTTAAAGTCCAAGGACCAGGTCCTGGTCCAGGTGGCCAAGGAAGCCTATGGAAAAAAAGACCCAGGCCTTACCACAGAAATTGCCCTCCAAGGGACCTATCTGGTCCACTTTCCCAAGGAAAGATTTTTAAAATATTCCAACAAGGAAAAAAAGGCCCTGAAGGCCACTTGGAAGGAAGGAAAAGCCAAGCTTCCCCCTGGCGGCTGGTTAATCAGGACAGGGGCCTTTGACCTAGAACCGGCCTTAAAAGAAGCTAAGACCCTTTACCGGGAAGGCCAAAGGCTCCTCCAGGAAGAACGCCTGGCCCCCAAGGCCAAGCTCCTCTGTGAAAAGTCTCCCCTGGAAGAGGGCATTCCCGTCTTTACCAACAATGAAGACCTGGCCCGGGACAAGGACTACTCCTATGTTAAGGCCTCCCTCTACCACCATCCCCACTTTCGAAAGGTCCTGGAAGACCTGGACAAGGAAGTCCTGGACCTTGACGGCCTAGGCCAAGTCCGCCTGGAAAAAACCCAAGCCTGCACCACCCTAGATGTGGATAGCAAGGGCAAGGCCCCGGCAGAAGAAGTCAACCTCCTGGCAGCAAAAGTTCTTGGTCGCCAAGTCCTCTGGCGGGACCTCCGGGGAATGTTTGTCGTGGACTTTATCACCACAGGAGAAAAAAACCGTCAAGACCTGGAAAACACCATAGAAGAAGCCTTTAAAGAGGACCCTCAATTTATTTCCTATGGCTTTTCCAAAATGGGCCTTTATGAATTTGTCCGAATGCGAAAAGAACATTAATATTTTCTTGTAAAACGCCCCTTCCTATGGTACAATACATAGATGTAACCGCACGAAACAGGTTTTCAAAATCCCACGGATTGCCTGGCTAGGCGAGTCTTAGAAAATAAGGGGGTGCTACAATGTACGCAATTATCGAAACAGGCGGAAAGCAATACACCGTAAAAGAAGGAGATAAAATCCGGGTGGAAAAGCTAGATGCCCAAGTCGGCGATGCCATTGAATTTGACAAAGTTCTAGTTCTTGGCGACGGAGAAGATGTAAAATTCGGCCGTCCCTACCTAGAAGGAGCCAAGGTTCCAGCCAAGGTATTGGCCCAAGACAAGGCCAAAAAAGTGGTTGTCTTTAAATTCAAGGCAAAGAAGAATTACCGGAACAAGAGAGGACATCGTCAACCATATACATTTGTTGAAATCGGAACCATTGCATAAATGATTCGTATTGATGTTTACGAAGAAGAGGGACTCATCACAGGCTTCAAGGCCCAGGGACATGCAGACAACAACCTAGAAGGCTACGACCTTTTATGCGCTGCCGTTTCTATCTTGACCCAAACCTGTATAGAAAGTCTCCACAGGGTCGCTGGCTTGGCAGAAGAAGACCTTCCCTATCAGATGGAAGATGGATTCTTATCCATCAGTCTTTCCAAGACCCAGGTAGCGGACCCAACCATTCAAATTATATTTTCAACCCTGCTTTGCGGCTTGTCCTTAATTCAGGAGTCGGCGCCAGGGGATATTATCATTAGGAGGTAAGAGATGTTAAAGTTAAATCTTCAATTGTTCTCCTCTAAAAAAGGAATGGGATCGTCTAAAAACGGTCGGGATTCTGAATCGAAACGTCTAGGATTAAAAAAAGGCGATGGACAATATGTTCTTGCTGGGAATATCTTAGTGCGTCAAAGAGGAACAAAAATTCATCCCGGAACAAACGTAGGCCGGGGATCAGATGATACACTGTTTGCCACATCCAACGGAATCGTAAAATTCGAAACCAAGGGACGGGGCATGAAAAAAGTTGTCAGTGTAGAAGCTGAAGAATTAGCATAAAGCAAAGGGGTCGCTGGGCGGCCCTTTTTTCATCTCAAATATTATGTAGACTTTAGACAAAACTTAGGATTTTCAAGGCTTTGCCAGGGAAATCCTATGGTATAATCATCTAAGGAGGTAGGCCATGTTTATAGATGTAGCCAAAATAAAAGTCTCTGCAGGCAAGGGCGGCGATGGCGCTGTAGCCTGGAGACGAGAAAAATATGAACCGGCTGGAGGCCCTGCTGGTGGCGATGGAGGCAAGGGAGGATCTGTCCTAGTCACAACAGATACCGGCCTCCACACCCTGATGGACTTTCGCTATCAAAAGGTCTACCAGGCAGAAAACGGAGAAAACGGCCGGGGGAAAAAACAATTTGGAAAAGATGGAGAATCCATCGTTCTGAAAGTTCCCCTGGGGACCCTGATTAAGGACCAGGCCACAGGTCGGGTTATAGCCGATTTAAAAGAAAAAGACCAAACCTTTGTCCTGGCCCAGGGAGGCCGGGGAGGCAAGGGAAATGCAAAATACACCACATCCACCCGCCAGGCGCCAAGCTTTGCCCAGGCAGGGTCCATGGGAGAGTCCAGGGAAGTGACTTTAGAACTGAAAGTCCTGGCCGATGTAGGCTTAATTGGCTTTCCAAATGTAGGAAAGTCCACCCTGCTTTCCGTCCTGTCCAAGGCCCGGCCCAAGATTGCCGACTACCACTTTACCACCCTAAGTCCCAACCTAGGCGTGGTTCCTGTAAAAAATGGAGCTTCCTTTGTCATGGCCGATATTCCAGGCCTTATTGAAGGAGCCAGCCAGGGAGTGGGCTTGGGCCACGATTTTTTAAAACACATTGAACGGACCCGGATGCTGGTCCATGTTTTGGATATGTCCGGCCACGAAGGGCGCGATCCCTTGGAAGACTTTGAAACCATTAACAGGGAACTCAAGGACTACCATGAAAAATTGGCAGAAAAACCCCAATTGGTTTTTGCCAATAAAATGGACCTTCCCATGAGTGAGGATAACCTCCTGCGCTTTAAGGAAAAATACAAGGACCTTCCAGTTTTTGTCGGGTCCGCCGCCACAACCAAGGACCTGGACCAGCTGGTCTATGCCATTGTGGAAGAATTAAAAGACCTCCCCTATGAAGTCCAAACCTTTGACGAAGCCTATGTGGCAGAAGAGGAAGACCGGGCACCGGGGATTGTGGTCCATAAAGACCAGGGCCGGTACAAGGTAGAAGGCCCCTATATAGACAAGCTCCTCCGGTCCACCTACTTTGACGACCGAGATTCCCTCCGCTATTTCCAAGAAAACTTGCGGAAAAATGGTGTGGTGGACAAGCTCCGAGACCTGGGCATCCAAGAAGGGGACACCGTCTATATGAACGATTATGAATTTGAATTTTTTGAATAGGAGAAGAGATGAAGGGGAAAGAGAGAAGTTATTTAAAGGGCCTGGCCAATCCCTTAAAGGCCAAGATCCAAGTGGGCAAGGCCGGCTTAAGTCCGGAATTTTTTGACCAATTGGAAGTCTTATTAGACCACGAAGAGCTGGTCAAAATTAACGTTTTAAAAAATGCCCCTGTGGAAGCCAGGGAAATTAAAGAAGAAATCCTGGAAACCACAGGCGCTGAATTTGTCAGCCAACTGGGGAAGAAGCTGGTCATCTACCGGCCTTCCAAGGACGACCCAAAGATTGAGCTACCCCAATGAAGAAAAAAATAGGCATTATGGGCGGGTCCTTTGACCCCATTCACATGGGCCATTTAATGATGAGCGAGTACGTCCGGTCGGAATTGGACCTAGATGAAGTCCTCTTTGTCCCCACAGGCAATCCGCCCCACAAACAAATCGGGATTTTAGAGGCGGAAAAACGTCTGGAAATGGTAAAAATTGCCATTGCCGACAACCCTCATTTCACTGTCAGTGACCTGGAAGTCCAAAAAAAAGGAATTAGCTATTCCGTAGACACCGTCCTGGAACTTAAAGCCCTCCATCCGGAAGATGAATTTTACTTCCTCATTGGGTCCGACCTTTTACCCCAGTTAAAATCCTGGAAGCGGTTTGATGAACTGGCCACAGAAATTGAATTTGTCCTCTCCATCCGTCCCGGTTTTGACACCATTACCAAGGAAGACATGGTCCATGAAATTGCCGACCTAAAAGAGGACTACGGGGCCCGGGTCACCGTTATTGAGACCCCCCTCTATGAAATTTCATCCACCCAAATCCGCCAGAGAATCCGGGACCACAGGTCTGTACGCTACCTAGTAAAACAAGAGGTGATTTCCAAAATTGAAGAGGCAGGCTATTATAGAAAATAAAGAAGAAATCCAAAAAGAAATAGAAGAAAGAATCGGGGAAAAACGGATGAAACATTCCCTTCGGGTGGCGGACATGGCCCAGGACCTGGCCATAAAATATGGAGAAGACCCGGAGAAAGCCTACATAGCAGGCTACTACCACGATTGCATGAAAATCAGAGACAAGGACCAGCTGAAAAAAGCCACTAAGGACTATGGCCTGGCCTGGACAGAAGACTTTGACCGGGCCCCCCAACTGGTCCATAGCTTCTTAGGAGCCAAGGTGGCCGAAAAAAGATATGGCATCAAGGACCCGGAAATTCTGTCTGCCATGGCCTACCACACCACAGGAAAGCCCTCTATGACAGGCCTGGAAAAAATTATCTACCTGGCCGATTATGGAGAGCCCATGCGAAACTTTGACGGAGTCGACCAGGCCCGGGACCTGATTTTTAAAGACCTGGATTCCGCCATGTTCTATGCTTTAAACCAAACCATCCGCTTTTTACTGGACAAGGAAAGTTACATCACCCCCCTGTCCGTCCAAGCCAGAAATGATTTCTTAATAAAGGAGAAAACCCATGGCCAAGTTTTTTAAAGCCTTCTTTTTAACCCTTCTCATCCTCGTCCTCTTAAGTGGAGGCCTGGTATTTTTCGTAGGGGCCAAGGTCCACGACCAGGACCCCGTAGACCTGGTCACAGACTTAGCCAGCAGCCAGGACAAGGACAACTTAAGCTTTTTATTAATCGGCGTGGACTCCCTGGACAAGAACCAAGGCAAGCCCCGGTCCGATGTCATGATGGCCGTCCATATTAACCGGGCCGCCAAGTCCATTTCCCTGGTCTCCATTCCAAGAGACACCAGGACCCCCATTGAAGGCCGGAAAAACCAAGAAAAAATCAATCATGCCTTCGCCTATGGAGGCCCCGACCTCTCCCTAAAAACCGTCAACAACCGCCTGGGAACCAAGATTCCCTACTACATGGTCATGGACTATGAATTTGTCAAAGACATGGTGGACATTATGGGCGGCGTAGAAGTGGACATTCCCATGGAAATGAACTATGAGGACACCACCGCCGGCAACTCCCTCATCATCCATTTTAAGCCCGGCCGGCAAAAATTAAACGGCGAAGACGCCGTCAAATTTCTACGCTTTCGGAAGGGCTATAAAAATGCCGACCTAGGCCGAGTTCAAGCTCAACAACAATTTATGGGCGCCT
Organism: Clostridiales bacterium SIT11; assembly: GCA_001299455.1. GTDB lineage: Bacteria > Bacillota > Clostridia > Tissierellales > Peptoniphilaceae > Urinicoccus. The sequence continues at coordinate 1,518,758 of CYUK01000003.1, forward strand.
TTTTAAAGGAACTAAAAAACCCAGCCCAATGGGCCAAGGCCCCCCTATTTGCCGCTTCCTACCAAAAGCATGCCAAGTCCACCGTTCCCCTGTCCTCCCTCATGAAGATGGCCCCTATTTTTGTCCATTCCCAAGAAGACAACTTTAGGTCCACCACCCTGCCGGGGAGTCCCCAAATGATTTCCGGCCTCTCCTACTTTATTTTAGATGACAAGGGAACAGACAGAGTCCTGACCGAATATGGATTGAAGTAAAGAGGGGCCCCAGGCCCTTCTTTTTTAAAAAGATATTTAGTATAATAAGACCAGGAGGTAGCCATGCCAAAACAAGAAGAACTATTAACCACCATTACCCAAGCCTGCCAGGATAAAAAAGCCCGGGATATTGAAGTCCTGGACCTGAGAGGGAAAAGCTCCCTGACAAACTATTTTGTCCTGGCCTCAGGAACATCCACAACCCAAGTGGCCGCCATTGCCGATGAAGTGGAAGAAAAACTCCAAAACCTGGGCCTTGACCCCCTCCATAGGGAAGGCTATAGCCAGGCCCGCTGGATCGTCCTGGACTACGACACCGTCATCGTCCACATCTTCCACCGGGAAGAAAGAGAATACTATGCCCTGGAAAGACTCTGGTCCCCCAAGGAAAAGAAAGAAGAGGAGAGCCATGAAAGCAATTAAGACAAACAAAGCCCCGGAAGCCCTAGGCCCCTATAGCCAAGCCATAGAAGTGGACGGCTATATTTTTACATCCGGCCAAATCCCGGCCGACCCTGCCACAGGAGACCTAAAAGCAGACATTAAAGAAGCCACCAAGCAAAGTATGGAAAATATTAAGGCCATCTTAGAAGAAGCCGGGTCCTCCCTGGACAAGGTCATTAAAACCACCATCTACTTAACCAATATGAAGGCCTTCGGCGACGTCAACGAAGTTTACGGCACCTACTTTACAGACCATAAGCCGGCCCGGTCCTGTGTGGAAGTCCTCTCCCTTCCCAAGGGATCCCTGATAGAAATCGAAGCCATCGCCAAAAAGTAAGATGAAGGACCACCCCCTGACCCCCAGGGAAAAGAAACTGAGCCTCATCCTCCTGGCTCTTTTAGCCCTTTTGGCCTACACCATTAAGGGCAGGCCCAGTCCTGACCGCCTAGGCCTTTACCAACAAGAAGACCCCCGGACCCAGGAAAAATCCCAGGAAGATGCCCCTATTGAAGAGCGGGGAAGCGAAATCTATGTCCATATTACAGGTGCCGTGGAAAAACCCGGCCTCTACAAACTAAAAGGCCCCATCCGCCTGGTGGAAGTCATTGACCAGGCCGGGGGCCTTACAAAAGATGCCGATAGCGACCAGCTGAACCTGGCCGCCCAGGTAGAAGACCAGGCCCGGATCCACGTCCCCACTAAAGGACAAGAAAGTGAAGAAGGAAGAACCAGCCCAGGCAAGGTCAACCTCAATAGAGCCAGCCTAGAAGAGCTCCAGACCCTCCCCGGCATCGGCGAAAAAACCGCCCGAAAAATCAAAGACCGGGTAGAAAAAGAAGGCCCCTTCCAGAGAGAAGAAGACCTCAAAGACCTTCCTGGCATTGGCGAGAAAAAATACCAGGAACTGGAAGCCTATATTTCCGTTTATTGACAAGTAAAGAAGAGGAAAATACAGAGAAGGGAAATCCCTTTTCTGTATTTTTTTAGCCCATTAAGAAGAAAAAAGACTAGAAAATCGAAAACAATGTAAAGAATATATAAAAGTTGATGGTAAAAAGAAGAAAGTTTTCCAAAAATGAAAAAAGTTTAAGAAAAGCTAGAAAAGGCCTATACATTGTGGGGGGGGTGTAGTAAAATATAGGCAGAGTACTAGGCTTATAAGCCAGGTTGTGAAAAAACGAAGAGAAGAGAGAAGAGAGAGGAGAAAGTATGGAAAAAAACCAAAGAGCAAAGCGTTTTCTGGCCTTATTTTTAGCAATTGTGATGATTGCTGGAATCTTGCCAGTAAATATTTTTGCAGAGGATGAACCACAAATGACAATGACAAGCATACAATCTGTGGCAAATAAAGATTTTTTCGATTACAAAGATACTAGCAAAGAGCTAAATTGGGAAGATCAACTCAGTAGCCAAGATTTTTATTGGCCATTAGACACAGGGCAAACATTAAGGAGGGTTACTTATACTGACCCTATAAATATTGCCAGTTTAGACTTTAATGGTTATTACATCAATGCAGAAGGCAGAACAGTATTAAGACTTGTCTATAACTTTTACGGAGCAGCTGCCTCAGGGGTGTGGAGAACTACTCACTTTAGATTTGACCAAAATCTATATAGTAAAATAGATTGGGATAAATCAGGTGTGAAGAGATCTGATGGATCAGAAATTTTACCATTCGCTGATGTAAATAGGCCATATGAAAAGAAGGTCTTAAATCCAGGTGATAAAGGAATAATAAATGATACCTATGCATCAAGATCTAATTATTTACCAGTAGAGTTAGTGTTAAATGATGGTATAGATATTAAATCTCTTGGCAAAAGCACATATTTTGTACAATTAAGATTGATATCTGAAGATGATAAATTTGTATATGCCTATGCACCAAAGGGATCTAGTGCAGACTATACCACCTATACCTTTACAACACCGGTTGTAGTTGGAGATAGAGATTTCAACCTATTCTTACCAGGTGGGTTAAATGATGATGCTTATGTACGTTCGCAAGTAAGAGGTAGGTCTTTTACTGCGGAATATGACCCATCTTTTGATGCAAAAAAGAATCTTGGAAAACTCAGCCTTCAATATCTTTTCAGACACTCACTTTTATATACACAAATGCAAACTGATAGCAGAGGAGAAAGACCATATGCCTTCGTTATTAGCTTTGACAAGCGTATAGCAGACTTATTACCAAAAGATGCAAATGATCCTTCTCAAACTGTAGTTGGTAGAACACAAGCAAAAGACAGTAACAAGAGACCAAAGGGAACTCCTCAAGCAATTAAGAGAGAGAATATCTTTGTCAAGGGTAATGTAGCCTATATTATGGTAGTAAATGATAAACATCCAGATTATCAAACATATAATATAGCAAATATTGATAGTCCAACAGAAAACCCAGATGAAGCTGGTTTTATAAAAGCTAATCCTATTGTTGTTTCAAGTCTTAAGAATACGATTTATGCAAACGTAGCAATGGACTTTGCAACTTTTGATTTATACGTAGACAACAAAAAAGCAAGTGATGCAGTTGGGGAAGATTCTGACACTATGGACATTACAAACTTTGAAAACTATATAATTTCTTCAGGTTTAGTAGTACCTAATGCTGAGGGATGGAATGAATACTCCTATGAATTTACAGAAAATCTTACAATTCCAGATGGAGGTACATTTAAATTTTTAATGTCTAAAGATGTTCCTGGAAAATTGCATAGCGTTCATGCAACAATTGAAAAACCAGATATTAACACCAAATCAATTATGAAGGACAGAATCGGCTATCGTCACGATATATCATGGTATACATGGGGAGCTGCCGGTGGAAAAACACAAGGACATGCAGCTGTTATTGAAAGTGACAATGGTGGAGTACAAGAAATGAACTTCCTTGGTGGTCGCCAAATTAAAAAAGGTGACATCCTAAGAGTACTGGTACAAAACCCAGGCTACACTGGTATTCCTCTATTCATTACTGGTATCAACTGGAATACAGTTGGACAAGCTGATGGCGACGGTGGATATGAACTGGAAATAAAAGACGATTATTATGTACATGGTCGCTTAACAAGAGCTGCTGCTGCTGGAGCACCAAAACAAGCAAAAATAGCAACTTTCACCTATACTCCAGCAGAATATGATGAAACAAAACCAGAAGGGGTAGACAATCCAAAAACAAAAGTTGTAAACATCACAAGAGAAGGAACTTTTAAATCAAGTGATGATAGTGTATTTGCATTTAAAAACGCTGTAGTAATTGCTGGTGGTACTACTTTTAAGATAGACATGAGAAAGGTAAAACCAGGAACCAAGGCTGTATTAAAGACAGAATTAAATAATGGAACAATTAAAGAAGCTGAAATAGGAACAACAGGAACTGTCTTTAAAGACCATGGAAAAGATTACAGACCATTCTATGTAAATTCATCTAATATTCTAAGTATGATGTCCCTTAGAAAGGCACACTATCTTCCAAAACAAGAAATCTTTACCAACGACTATACTGGTATAGATATGAAAACAAATACTTCTGGACTATCAGAAAAAGCTGGTACAGGAACGGAAGAGGATGATTCAGGATCAGTTGAATCAACATTTGAATATGATAAGTACAAAAAATTAAAAGAACAACTTGAAAGTTTTAATCCACTAACAGATAATTTGGATAAGTTTATGACAAATGCAAAACAAATTAGAGGCTACAGCCGTTACAATGGCGGTACAGTTGTAAATGCCTTATTCCCACAAGATGTTGTAAATGAAATAAATCCAAAACCAACACAAAACGGAAAACAAGTAAGCGACTTGGCTTTAGACCATAAATATGTTGAAAAAGATGCTAATAAAGATAATTTAGGTAAAATCGAAATCGACATGTCGTCTAAAGTAAAAGCCAAAGACAAAAATGGAACAGAACATGAATACGAAGCTTTTATGTTTGCCTTAGATACACCTACTGGTGTAACTTTAAAGAAAGATATGCAAGTGTTCTTAACAAACTCAGAAGAATCTTCCTTATATTCAAAGTGGAAAGAAGAAAGAGTCAGAGCAAGAGTATTGTTCGATAAAAACACAGACCAAAACTTTACAGTAGAACCAGCAAGTGCTGAAAATGCAGACAATATTGTAAAGATCATTCCAGACAACGAAAAATATCTACAAGATAAAGACTATAAAGCCAATGGATTTAGCGAAAAATCAGGTGCAGTTCTTAAAGATGACTTCGGAAAAGATTTAACAGGAGACGCTCTTGAACTTAGAAAGTGGCCTAAAAATCCAGATCCTATAACAGTTGGTGGAGAAACAAAACAATTCTTAGGCTGGGCAACAAAGCAAGTGACAGCAGAAGAATTTGCAAAACTTAATACTTTAACAGATGCTAGCCAATGGGCAACAGCTGCTACAACAGGCTACAAAGTAACAGAAGATTCACCATTTGATTCACATCAAGTGCTATATGCAGTTTATGGAGAAGGTATTTCAGCAGTCTACAATCCAGAACAAAAATACGATGAAGCTACAGACAAACAATATATCGAAGCAGTTCTAAAACCTGGAGAAACTGCTCCAACAGACCCTAATACAGAATACAAATTGGTTGAAAAGAATTCTGATGGAACTTATAAGGAAATTGATGTACCTGTTACAAAAGACGGTGACAAAATAACATTAGACGTAAAGAATGACAACATTGTCCACGATGGAGAATACTATATCAAAGTAACAGAACCAGGAAAACAACCATCTTATTCTGATACACCTGTTAAGATTGACAAGCAAGCACCTGTAGAATCCACAACTCAGGGAGAAGAATTAAAAGCTACTCCAGACCTATTTAAATATATGGTAAAAATAACTGGTAAAGCGAAAGATGCAGATCATAAGATTTTGAAAGCAACAGTTGAAGCAAATGGAAAAACTGTTGCAGTTACAGCAACAAAAGATGATGCAAACTTCACGATTGAATTAAACGACGATACCTTAAAACAATTGGGAGAAGCTGTATCCTACAAAGTGACGATCTACGACGAAATGGGGAACAAGCTTGAAAAAACTCTAAAAGTTCAAGCTGTAGAAAAAGATCTTAGATTAGAAATTGGCGACCTAGTGCCAGGAGAAAGTCAAATTTTCTTAAAATCTAAAACGGGCGCTACATTGACTATTAGACTTATAAGAAACAGACAAGCAATAAATTTAGATGGCTACACAGCAACAAGTGACGACTTTGAAGCCATTAACCTAAAACAAAATGGAACAGAATTCAAGCTGCAAAAAGGCGATAGAATTGTAATAGATTCTAAATTAGCTGGATACAAAGCCGCAAGGATAATGAGAGTAGCTAAATAGTTTATAAGTGCTATTGGACAAGGAGGTAAAAATGAATTCTAAAAAAAGGATTCTTTCCTTCTTACTGGCCCTTGTTATGGTGTTTGGAAGCTTTCCTTCTGTTTTCGCAGAAGGAATAAGCGACCAAACGGCACAAAGGGAGAAAACAGTAGAGATTGAAGGAAAAAATGATGGTAGAAAATTAGTTTTTAACTTGCAAGAAAAAACTAATTCATTAAGAAAAGCTAGTACATTAGCTAATGGGCCAAGAAGAGCACCAGCGGATGGCCCTGGCTATGGAGAAAATGATGTAAAAGTCAAAATCAATTTATCAGGCGTTAATGAAAAAGAATTTCCGTTTGCTAAAATATTTCCAAATGGAGCAAAAGTTAAGCTTGAATTATTAGATATGGACACTTTTGATACCACAACGGTAGAAAAAGATTTTACATCAAATGGGCAAGAGATTGACTTTGGTATTTACAAAGAAGACCAAATTCAGAATATTACAATTGAACTTGCAGACAAAGTAAATATTGCTGGTAAAATAATTCAAAATACCACAAGTGGTACAAGTGGACACGTAGGTACAACAGTCTTTAATCTGTATCTATACCAATATGTAAATACAGATGTAAAAGTTACCACAGTTGATGAAACTGGAAAGACAACTACAAATCCAACAACAGCTGTCACAAAGGGTAAAATCAAAGTAACAGCAGGACAAGAAGAAAAAGAAATTGCAATTCCTACAGGAACTGATGCAGTAGAAACTTTTACAAGTAGAGACGTTAATACAGCTAATGTTTCAAACTTCCAAAGCTCACCAACAGTTGAAGTAACAGGAATAAATGACAAGGGCGTATTAGTAGATAAAGCTAATAATAAAGTCTATAAAAAAACAGAAGTAAAAGTTGACCAAAATGGAATCAACCCAACAGAAGTAAAATTCACAGAAAAACCAATCTGGTCAGAAGATAATAAATACTCTACTGATCCTGAATATGTAACCGTAACATTTGCACCAGGCGACCACGGAACCATAGCAAAAAACAAAACCTATTATGTCTTCAAAGGCGTAGAAATGGAATCTACATTAACACCACCTGATGTTACTGCAGATAGTGGTTGGGAATTTAATGGTTGGAAGCCAGCTTTAGCTACAAAATATGATGCAGCTACAGAACACGTTGCTCAATATACACAAAAAACCATAGCCGAACAAGTAAAAGAACTTGGTGGACTAAACCCTCGAACAATCAAAGTTTGGAAAGACGATGAAATTGATTGGGCTGACGGAGTTGCTCCAGCTACAACTAATTCTGATGATAGCAAATTAGTACAAGGACTTTTAGATAATGCAAAAGTAACAGATCAATCAAGCAGAAGCTCAGCAAATTCTGGAAAATTTGAGGGAAAACTTCAAGTAAAATTTGGGGACGACTCAACATTAGAAGTAGACAACCAATGGCTATATGTATGGGAACATATAGTTAAAGTAGACGACCCTACAGATCCAAACTCACCAAGTGTAGATGACCTACCAAACGGTAAAGTTAAAGTTTTATTTGAACCAGTAAAAAATGGTGGCGTAAAGTCAATACAAACTACAGGAACAACCTACGCTAAAAACGGTACAGTATTCCAAGATGAAGACTTCCCACAAGATATAACATTTGAAGATGGTTATAAAGGACCAGTAACATGGAAACCAGCAAGTCATACAATTTCCAATGATTCACGAAAAGGATATGATAAAAGAAAAGGCGCATTTGTCTTCAGAGCAAGTGCGACAAAAACAGATGCAAAAGTAATCACAGAAGCTGGTGGGTTAAAAGGTATAGACTTAGCAGCATGGGTAGGCGATACACTTGATGCAGACTTCTGGAAAGACGGTGCAGCATTAGCAGATACAGTACAAGATGCTGATGGAAAACTAGCAGCTCTATTAGCAGGAGCAACTGTAACAGATAAGTCTAATAGAAATACAACTGAAAAAGGAACTAAACCAGGAACATTAGTCGTAACTTTTGCAGATGGTTCTTCACTAGAAGTAGATCAAAAACTATTTGTTTACAACAAAAAAGATGTAGTTCCAACAGATCCAAAACAACCAACACCAGAAGATGCGGTAGTAGTAACATACAATAAAGGTGACGGAGTAAAAGAACTACAAGGAACAGGAAAAACATTAGTAAAATCTGGAGAAACCTTGACAGATGATGATTTCCCAACTGCAACATTAGAAGAAGGACGCAAGGATGTAACTTGGTCAGGACAAACAGCAGATAATCCAAAAGATTATACAGTAACAGAAAACAACAAAGTATTCACAGCAACAGCAGGAAAGACCGTTGTACCAACCGATCCAGAAAATCCAAATCCAGGACAAGACCAAGTCACAGTAATATTTGAAAAAGGTCTACACGGAACATTATCTGGAATCGATAAAGACGGAAAAGATGTCACAGGCGCTGCAAAATTAGCCTTTAATGTGAAGAAGACAGCCACCTGGGCAGACATGGCAAAATACATTCCAAAAGCAGTAGCTGAAGGAGAATGGAAAGTTGCCGACCCAGCATGGGATCCACAATTACCAGCTAATACAGCAACAGTAACAGCCGAAACTTATACAGCCCAATACGCTGAAGACAAGACCGATAAATCTGACGAACCAATTATCGATCAACCCTACGTAGGGGATGATAAAATTAAAGGTAAAGGTAAATCTGGAGCTGATATTGTTGTAAAAGACAACAAAGGGGATGAAATTGGTAGGACAACTGTTGGTATAGATGGAACTTGGGAAGTTCCTGTTCCTGCAGATAAGCCGCTCGTAAAAGGAGAAACTATTACTGCAACGCAAACAGAAACAGGGAAAAATCCTTCGAATCCAGCAAAAGCAGTTGTCAGAGCAAAAGACGACACACCAGTCAAACCAGACGATCGTCCAGCCGCTCCAGCCATTACTTGGGGAGGATACTGGTATTTAGGAAACTCAAGTGCAACAGAAGTAGAAAAGATCGTCACTGGACGTCATATTGCCTTTATCTATGGCTATCCAGACAAGTCTGTGAAACCAGAAGGTATGATCACCCGGTGTGAAGCCGCAGCGATGATTGCTCGGATGGCCGGTCTAGATCTGACAGACACATCCAAGCCAAACTTTAAGGACACTCCAAGCCACTGGTACAATGGAGTTATTAATGCCATGGTCAAGAAGAACTTAATGTTTGCTGATAAAGACGGAAACTTCCGCCCCAACGAACCCATCACCCGGGGAGAATTTGCAAGAGCTCTCCTCTATATTGACCACAAGTCCGATAAGATTGCACCTTTCGCTGACGTTAAGGGTCACGTATATGAAGCCGCCATTAACCAAGCTTATGGAAATGGCCGGATTGATGGATATCCAGATGGAAGCTTCAAACCAGATGCACCCATCCAACGGGCTGAAGCCGCCAAGATTTTAAACCGCTTTGATGGACGGAAAGTCGATGCCAAGGGATTAACTGAATTTGCCAACAGACTAATCCAATTCACCGACCTACCAAAGACCCACTGGGCATACTATGAAATTGTCGAAGCGGCCAATAACCACGAATATCATCGTATCGATAAAGATAAGATTGATGAATTGTGGACCAAACTTTTCTAAAAAGTTTGCAAAAAAAAAGAGAACTGAGTCTTAGGACTTGGTTCTCTTTTTATATATAAAGATTGAGTTTTTAAGCATAAATCATTCGTAGGAAATCTGCTATAGAGGAATATTCATTGTAGGGGCTGCCTTGTGCAGCCCGTTTACCCAGGATAGTCCTTCGGGCGACACGAGGTCGCCCCTACTTTTGGGGAAATCTAGGTCGCCTCTACGAATTCTGCTATAGAGGAATATCCATTGTAGGGGCTAGCTCGTCTAGCCCGATTGTATGTTGATATCATTTGTATGTATTGGGTTTTATTGTCTGTCGGCTTATTTTCATTGTTGGTCCTTCGGGCGACTACAACTTTTCATCAGCTCAAGTTCGCTAAAGCTCCTTTCGCTGTGAAAGACTGCATCTGACCTACCTACGACTCGAGCGAAGCTCTCGTCGGGTTAGGTCATGAAATAGGTCGCCCCTACTTTTTTCTATTTTGGACTGCACAAGGCAGCCCCTACTTTTCTCTCGTTGGGTTAGGCCATAAACAAGGCAGCACCTACTTTTTCCACTTCTGGACAAGATGACAATGTATTGACGACGCAATAAAAAAAGAGTACACTTTAAGTACAGAGGTGATATTATGAGTAATACAACAATTAGTATTCGGGTAAATGAAGAGGTCAAAAAAGAAGCAGACCAGTTATTTGAAAATTTAGGTTTAAATTTATCCAGTGCTGTGAATATTTTTTTGCGGCAAGCTATTCGAGAGCAGGGGATTCCTTTTCAAGTGACCTTAAATGAGGGGAGAATATATCAAGAGGCAGAAGATTTTATTGATGACCATATGGCGGCTTTTAAAGAATTGGCTAAGTAATGAAGAGATTATCCAAAGGGCTTATACTTCAATTACATGACCTGGTCATTCAGAAGTCAGGTGGATCTAGAGGGGTAAGGGATATTTCCTTGCTTGATTCGGCGCTTAAAAGTGCGTTTCAAACGTTTGATGGACAAGATCTATACCCCAGTGATTTAGATAAAATTGTGATGATTTCTTATTCTTTAATTCAAGGACATCCATTTATTGATGGAAACAAACGAATTGGAATTTTAATTTTGGCTCTTTTGTTAAAAGAAAATGGATATTCCCTGACTTGGACAGATGAAGATCTAGTTTTTCTTGGTTTATCTATGGCAAGGGGGCAAATGGGTTCGGGTGAAGTAAAAAGTTTTATTTTAAAGAAGTTAAATAAAGAAGAAAAAGGAGAGTAGGTGTTTTGTATTTTGTGGCAGGTCTCATGGCAAGATTTCCCAAGAAACCGAGTGTAAGGAAAGTTGATTGGTTAAAATCGACGGGAGTGTCGCCCGATTATATATTAATAAAATTTATAAAATTTGGGCTTTGTTGCCTGTTGTCATATTTTCAGTGTTGGTTCTTTGGATTGCACAAGGCAGACCCTATACCGGATATCTTTCTGTAGGGGCGACCTGGTGTCAACCGAAAGGGGCTAGCCCGCTTAACTGGTGTCGCCCGAAGCTTGATTGATAGAATTGATGACTATTCTCTCGGAGGTTAAAAAATCCACAAAAAAAGGACCCCACAGGGGTCCTTTCTGTAACATTACATGTTCTTAGAGTAGAATTCAACGATTAATTGGTCTTCAATTTCGATTGGAATATCTTCTCTGTTTGCTTCGCTGGCGTAAGTTGCCTTGAAGTCCTTATCTTTTGTGATGTAAGGATAGGAAGTCACAAAGTTGCTTTCAAAGTTTTCTTTGAATAAATCAACTTTCTTTCCTCTAGGTGCTAGAGAAACTTCATCGCCAACTTCTAGGCGGTAGGAAGGAATATCTACCTTTTTCCCGTTAACCAACATGTGGCCGTGGGTCACCATTTGACGTGCTTGACGAATGGAGGATGCAAAACCCATCCGGTAAGTCATGTTGTCTAGGCGAGATTCAAGGATTAAAACAAGGGCTGGACCTGTTTGTCCTTTAGCCTTTTTTGCTTCTAGGAAGTAGTTTACAAATTGTTTTTCCATGACGCCGTAGTAAGCACGAAGACGTTGTTTTTCAAGTAATTGTTTCCCGTATTCTGTTAATTTCTTATCTGAACGAGCGGTTCCCTTTACGGCACGTTTCATAGCCTTAGGATGACCACATACGTTTAACCCCAGTCTTCTAGATTCTTTAAAGCGAGGTCCCATCATTTTTGCCATTATTTTTCATCTCCTATAAATTTTCTGCCGCGATAATTTATAAGCCATTTGGTATTATACACTATTTAAGGAGGAGAAGCAAGGGGAATTTGTGGGAGAAAGGGTGAGGAGTAGACGAAAATCCATGATTTTTTGCTAAAAATAATTTGGATGGATTGGTTTTGGTTCTGTCGTCAAATTTTTCGTGGTTGACTTTCGGGCCTGATGAGCAGGCCCCTACTTTTTTTACTTTGCGTGGTTAATCTTTCGGGCGACACAGCCGTCGATTTCAACCAATCAATCTTCGTTTCACTCGGTTTCTTGGGAAATCTTGGCATGAGACCTGCCACAAAATCAGAGATTTTGGGCTAGGGCTTCAACGTCGCCCCTACTTTAGGCTACACAAGGTAACTCCTACTTTTTGTCCGGAATCACTTTTCCAAGTCTTTTCTTGGAGGGGAATATGTGGTAGTATAGAGAAGGATGAAAAGGGGGTCTGCCTGGGGCGGAGCCTGTTTAAGGAGGATAAAGGAATGAAGCAATGTATGGATGGGCCGAATCTCCATCGGCGGTTAAATAAAATTATAGGGCAAGTCCAAGCCATTAATCGGATGGTGGACGAGGATGTGCCTTGTGAGGATATTTTATCCCAAATCAATGCGGCCAAGTCGGCCCTGCATGGTGTGGGGAAGGTGGTTTTAGAAGGGCACATTCAACACTGTGTCAAGGATGGCCTCACCCATGGAGATGCGGAAAAGACCATAGAAAAGTTTACCAAGGCCGTTGAACGTTTTGCCAATATGAGTTAAAAGTTGCAAAGTCTGCAACTTTTTCTTTTTATAGAGGAAAGGAAGAGGAAAAAGGGTGCACCAATATAAGGGACGACTGATTGTCCACACAGGATCTATGTTTTCAGGAAAGACGTCCAGTCTTGAAGGGGATGTGAAGCGGTTTTCCATTGCAGGCTACCGGGTTTTAGTCTTTAAGCCCAGCCTGGACACCCGGTGTGGGGCGGATGAAATTTTATCCCATGACAAAAAATCCACCCGGGCCTATGCCCTGGAGGACCTGCGGGAAATTTATGACTACTTAAAGGAAAAAGAAGTTCAGGTTGTAGCCATTGATGAGGTTCAGTTTTTAAGCAATCCATCGGAGGAAGTGGTGGAGATTTTAACGGACTTGTGTTCCCAGGGGATTACGGTGATTGTGGCGGGGCTGGATATGGATTTTGAAGGGCGGCCCTTTGAAATTACCAAGGAGCTGATGCCGGTGGCGGACTACCTCCACAAGCACCACGCTGTCTGTACAGGTTGTGGAACCGATGCCTGGGTGAGTCACAGGAAGACCAAGGATAAAAACCGGGTGGTCCTAGGGGCGACGGAGGAATACGAGCCTCTTTGCCGGGCCTGTTATGAAAAAATAGAAAAAAGAGATTAAGTATGTAGGGGAAGTTCTGGCCGGTCCAGGGCTTCTTTTTTTAGAGTTTTCAAGGAAGAAAACGGACCCGTAGTTTCCCTTCAAAGGAACTGGTCCTGAAGCTTAGAAAAGGGGAACTAAAGAAAAAAGGGGCCAGGGCCATAAATTTTTTCATTTTTGATTGATTTTCCTCCGGGGGTGGGTAAATATAAATAGAAGGAAAAACTAGATAGGGAGGGTGGATTAGATGAAGATTTTTTACTATTCTCCAGGGCCCTATAAAAATGGGGATGGGGAAGATTTTAAAAATTTTTAGGATGGAGTCTAGATGTTGAAAGTAAAGAGGGAAAAGATGAAAAAAATATTCTTCAATGGCTTGCTGGCCCTGGTCCTGGTCTTGGTTTTTTCCCAGTCCCGTCTTGGCCAGCCAGGCCTTCAAAAACAAGCAGGGGACTATGTAGAAAGAACGAAGTCTTTTCAAGTGACTTCTAATGAGCAAGGCACTTTCTCAGGGAAAATCACCACCCTGGGGAAGGTGGTTCGGGATCAAAAGACAGGAAAAATCCTCAAAGTCACAGACTTTGGCCAGCCGGAAGTCTATGTAGACGGCTACAAGAGGGACTTCCGTCATGGAGGCTTTAATGCCAATAGAAAATCAGAAAGGTCCGTCCGCCTATCGACGACAGGGCAATTTATCATTTCTAGGGAAAATTTTCCTGTAGGCAAGGACCTTGTCCCCTATTCCATTCATTGGGATAAGGTGACAGAACCTGTGACTCTTGTAGTAAATATGTCCTGGTAAAGGCAAGTGAGGAGGCGTGAATATGAACTTTGTAAGCAAGGCATTAAAAACTTTTGGCTACTTATCCATTCCCATGACCATCTTGGTTATTGTTGGAAAGTGCTATCAACCGGAGTACAAAATGGTCTTTTCCGGCCAGGGACAGGCCTTGGGAGAAAATATTGTCTTCGGTGTGGTGGTCAATCTAATCTTTAACATTTTTCTCCTCTTGGGAAGTGGTCTAGTATTTTACGGTCTAGGCCTTCTTTTGGAAGGGAAAAGTGAAAAATAGGAAGAGAAGGTAAAAATACAAGGCCCCTCTCTAGGAAAACTCCTAGGAGGGGATTTTTCATGGAAAAGTAGAATTATGAATTGAAAAAACCTAGGAGAATCCCTGGCTGGTCAATTTATGCCACAAAAAAAGTCCCTCCAAGGGGACCGACAGATTAAAGAAAAAGCTCCGCAATGTCGTTTCTCCATTTAATTCAGACCCGCCCTAAAATTAAGGTGGGTATCTTACTAACTGCCTCTAAAGTCCTCTCAAGGAGGCTTTTTATTACCAGCTAGACACAGATTCCCGTGTCTGAGATGTCGGTTGAATTATATGAAGTAGTTCGTGCACCGCAGAGCTATTCTATACTTATATTATACCCGTCCTTGGGAAAAAGTGCAAGGCCTGGCTAGGAGGGATGGAAAAGCTGGAGAGCCTGAAAGGTCCTTCGTTGTAGTGGCTTCTTTTCTATAGTATAATAGGGTCAAGGACTTGAAGGCCATAGCCGATTATATTTGTGAACAGGACCGGTCCTATGGATTTAATGAGGCCGTTGAAAGGTTTATTGGTCTCTAGAAGGGTTTGGGCCTTGGGAGAAACCTTGGCCCAGAAAATTTTAGGATGCAAACTTTGATTTTTTGGCTGGATAAGGGGAAGGTATTGAAGTTTAGGGATTTTTAAGGGGCAAAAAGTTTTTCAAATCCAGAAAGATTTCTTGACTTTTTAAGGGAACTAGCATAAAATAGTTTAGAAAAAGAAATGGAAAAGGACAAGGAGGACGTCATGAACTGTCTGTCTCATTTTATACGGCCATCGGATTGGCAACAAAGTACATACGAAGAAAGCTTCAGACTAGCAGATCTTATTTTACAGGACCCGGGAAAGTATTCTCATTCTTGTGATGGTAAGGTCTTAGCTAGTCTTTTTTTTGAACCTTCAACCAGGACCCGGCTCTCTTTTGAAGCGGCCTTCCAACGGTTGGGGGGACGGGTAATTGGCTTTTCTGACCAGGGAAATACGTCTACAGCCAAGGGGGAAAGTCTGGAAGATACCCTTCGGATTGTTGAAGGTTATGTGGACTTAATTGTCATGCGCCACTTCTTGGAAGGGGCCGCCTACCTGGCCACCCAAACTTTGACCAAGGTTCCTGTGATTAATGCAGGCGATGGGTCCCACCAACATCCGACCCAAACTTTGACAGACCTCTACACCCTCCACCACTACCAAAAGTTGGGCAAGAACTTGACTATCGGTCTTTGTGGGGACCTACTTTTCGGGCGGACGGTTCACTCTTTAATTGAGGCCTTGGAAATTTTTGGAGGCTGTCATTATGTTTGCATCGCGCCTAAGGACTTGGCTTTACCGGCTTATGTCCAAGAAAAGGTGAAAAAGGGAAAAATCACTTTTGTGGAAGATTTACAGGAAGTCATTGGAGACCTGGATGTCCTCTATATGACCCGGGTCCAAAAGGAACGCTTTGTTTCAGAGCAAGAGTATGAACGGCTCAAGGGCTATTATATCCTAGACCAGGAAAAGATGGACAGGGCCAAAAAGGACATGCTGGTTATGCATCCCCTGCCTAGGGTGGTGGAAGTAGACCGGAAATTGGACAAGGATCCAAGGTTAATTTTCTTTAACCAGGCCCATCTTGGGATGTATGCACGGATGGCGTTAATGATGAAAACACTGGGGGTAAATCTTGATTAATGTATCGAAAATACGGAAGGGTCTTGTCATTGACCATATTAAGGAGGGCCAGGGTTTTGTCCTCTACAAGCACTTAGGGCTGGACCATGTAGATGGCGTGGTGGTCCTGATGACAGGGATTTTAAGCGAAAAAATGGGGAAGAAGGACCTGATTAAGATTGAAACAGACTTTGACATTCCCATGGACCTGGTGGGTTTTTTTGCCAGCCAGTCCACAGTGAACTTTATTGAAGACGGCCAGGTGGTGAAAAAGGAAAAAATTGACTTGCCGGAAACTTTAGAAGATATTTTATCCTGCCCCAATCCTGCCTGTGTCAGCAACCACCAGGATGTGCCCACTCGCTTCCATTTGTTGGACAAGGAAAGGGCCCGGTATGGCTGTGCCTATTGTGACCAGGAAGTGGAAAGGGAAAGAATATGAAGGTCTTAAGACAGGATAAAATCAACGCCTCCACCTATGTTCTTTGGCTGGAGTCCAAGGAAAGGCCGGACCCGGGCCAATTTTACATGGTCTATCCCAGGGATGGAGCCAAGCTTCTAGGTCGGCCCCTCTCCATCTTTGACTACCAGGAGGGGACCTTGGGGCTCTTGTATGAAGTCCGGGGGGAAGGAACTCGGGAGTTTACCGGCCTGGAAGAGGGGGATGAAATCCAAGTTCTGGGCCCCTATGGCCAGGGCTTCCATATAAAGGAAGAAAGATCTACAGCCTTTATTGCCGGGGGAGTGGGTCTGGCCCCCTTTGTCTACTTTTCTCGGTTCTTCAAGTCCCGGCCCAAGGTCTATTTTGGGACACAAAATGCCCAGGGTTATGAAGAATATTTAAGGGACTATAATCTGGGCCTGGAAATCCACCAGGGAGGTTATATTACAGACTATGTGGACTATGAGGCCTTTGACCAGTTTTACACTTGCGGCCCCCGGGTCATGATGGAAAAGGTCCTGGAGGACTGTATAAGTCATGACAAGGACCTGGAACTTTCCATGGAAGAGCGGATGGGTTGCGGTTTTGGGGCCTGCCTAGGCTGTTCCATAGAAACCTTGGCCGGCCAAAAGAGGGTCTGTAAGGAAGGGCCTGTATTTAGAAAAGAGGATTTTTTCCATGCTTGAAACAAAAATTGGCGATTATAGCTTAAAAAATCCCCTGATTACCGCTTCAGGGACCTATGGCTACGGGGAAGAGTACGAGGGCTTTTATGATCCCTCTATTTTAGGGGCTATTGCCTCCAAGGGGATTACCTACATTCCAAAAAAGGGGAATACCGGCATCCGAGTCTGGGAAACTCCAGCTGGCATGATGAACTCCATTGGTCTGGAAAATCCCGGCGTGGACCACTTCTGCAAGGAAGAGTTTCCCAAGATGAAGAAATATAAGGTCCCTATTTTGGCCAACCTAGGGGGGAATACCCTGGAAGACTACTTAAAGGGAGTGGACCTTTTAAATGAAATTGATGTGGACTTTATTGAGCTCAATATTTCCTGTCCCAATGTGAAGGAAGGGGGCCTAGCCTTTGGCCTCAGCTGCCAATCCGCAGCCCGGGTCACGGGAGAGGTTGTGAAACGGGCCAAGCACCCGGTTATTGTCAAGCTCTCACCCAATGGAGAAAATGTGGCGGACCTGGCGAAGAGCGTGGAAGCGGAAGGGGCCTATGGAGTCAGTTTAATCAATACGGTCCAGGCCATGGCCGTAGACGTGGACAAGAAAAAGATTGTCTTTGACAATGTCTATGCCGGCCTTTCCGGGCCCTGTATTTTTCCCCTGGCTCTTCGGATGGTCCACCAGGTGGCCCAGGCCGTAAAGATTCCCGTCATTGGCATCGGGGGGATTGCTTCGGCAAAAGATGTCTTGGCCATGCTCATGGTGGGGGCCTCGGCCGTGGAAATAGGGACCATGAATTTCCATGACCCCTATTTAGTGCCCAAAATTTTAAAGGACTTAGAAGACTATTGCCAGGCAGAAAAAATTGACCACTTAAGCGAGATTATCGCTTGTTTACAATAAGGAGGACGCAATGAAAGCATATATCCAATTAGAAGATGGCAGCCTTTTTGAGGGACAAGCCTTTGGCTACCAAGGCCAGGATACGGTGGTGGGCGAACTCACCTACAATACCTCCATGAATGGCCAGCAAGAAGTGTTGACAGACCCGGCCTACCGGGGGCAACTTTTAATTTTTACCTATCCCCTCCTGGGCTCCTATGGCTTCAACCTGGAAGACGAAGAAAGTGAAGACATGCAAGTGGCTGGAATTGTCTGCCGGGAAAAAGTGGACCATCCCAACAACTTCCGCTATGAAATGAATGTGGACGACTACTTAAACTACCATAAAATCCCTGGGATTACTGGAGTAGACACTAGGGCCCTCACCCGTTATCTCTTGGAAAATGGCCCCATGAAGGGGGTTATTACCAAAAAACCCAAGACAGAATCGGAACTCAAGGCCATGATTGATGACTTGGACTTAAAAAATTCCATCTTCCAAGTGACCACACCAGAAGAGGTCTACTATGAAGGACAAGGAAAAAGCGTGGCTATTTGGGACTTCGGCCTGAGAAGGTCTCTTTTAAACTTCTTCCGGTTGAGAGGATGTTCTGTCACCCTTTATCCTGCCCAAACCAACTATGAACGTATCCTAGACAAGGGCCACGACCTTCTCATTCTCTCCTCTGGCCCAGGAAATCCCAGCATGGCCCAGGATATTATTGCCGATATTGAACAACTTCTTGGGAAAATTGACCTGGTAGGCATTGGTCTAGGAGCCCAACTTCTGGCCAGGGCCTTGGGGTGTGGCATCCAAAAGGTAGCAGGTCACAAGGGCTATGAGCCGATTTTAGACAAGGAAACCGGAGAAATTAAGGCCTCCTACCAAAATTATTCCTATGGCCTGACGGATGAAAAAAAGATTGTCCGGACCTTTGAAAATTTAAGAGATGCAACCACAGCCGGCTTTAAGGCCAAGGACTACCCGGCCTGGGGCTACCTCTTCCAAGCAGAGGAGAATCCAAAAGAAGGCCACTTAAACTATATCCTAGAAGAAAGAATTGGAGGCTGAAATGGGACAATTTAAAGATGTAAAAAAAGTACTTGTATTGGGGTCCGGCCCAATTGTCATAGGCCAAGGGGCAGAATTTGACTATTCCGGCAACCAAGCCTGCCAAACCTTGAAAGACCATGGCCTGGAAGTGGTCTTAATTAACTCCAACCCAGCCACCATTATGACCGACCAAGGCATGGCTGATAAAATCTACATTGAGCCCATGACCATAGACGTGGTGGAAAAAATTATTGCCAAGGAAAAACCGGACCATTTGATTCCTGGCATGGGAGGACAAACGGGCCTGAACCTGGCTATGGACCTCCATGAAAAGAAGATTTTGGAACAATATGGGGTCAAGGTCCTGGGAACCCCCATTGAAGGCATTAAGAAGGGGGAAGACCGGGAACTTTTCCGGGAACTCATGGAAGAAATTCATGAACCTCTGATTCCCTCTAAGACAGTAGAAGACCTCCAAGACGCTTTAGACTATGCAGAAGAACTGGGCTATCCTGTGGTTGTCCGGCCGGCCTTTACCCTGGGAGGAACTGGAGGCGGTATTGCCCAAAGCAAGGAAGATTTGATTGAAATCGCCACAGGAGGCCTCCACCGGTCCCGGGTCCACCAAGTCCTCATTGAAAAATGTATTACCGGCTGGAAGGAAATTGAATTTGAAGTCATCCGGGACCATGAAGGCAATAAGATTGTCGTTTGCTCCATGGAAAATATCGATCCTGTAGGGGTCCATACGGGGGACTCCATTGTTGTGGCCCCCACCCAAACCTTGAGTCCTGTGGAATACAAGATGCTGGTGGATTCTGCCTTCCGAATTATAGATGCCGTAGGAATTGAAGGGGGCTGTAATGTCCAATTTGCCCTCCATCCCACTTCCTTAAAATATGCAGTCATTGAAATTAACCCCCGGGTCAGCCGGTCCTCGGCCCTGGCTTCCAAGGCTACAGGCTATCCCATTGCCCGAGTGGCCACCAACATTGCCCTGGGCTACCGTCTAGATGAAATTGAAAACCGGATTACTAAAAAGACCACAGCGGCCTTTGAACCGGTTATTGACTATGTCGTGGTGAAAATTCCAAAATGGCCCTTTGATAAATTCTACAATGCCAAGAGACAATTGGGAACGAAGATGATGGCCACAGGGGAAGTTATGGCCATTGGAAACTCCTTCCAAGCCGCCCTTTTAAAGGGCCTCCGGTCTTTGGAAATTGGAAAGTTCAGCCTGGAACACGAATCTTTAAAGGAAAAATCCCTCCAAGAACTGAAAAAAGAGGTATTGTCTCCCTCAGATGAGCGGCTCTTTGTTCTGGCAGAACTCTTGCGCCGGGGTTATTCCATTAAACGTCTGGGCCTGGAAACAGGGATTGATGAATTCTTCCTCTATGAAATTTCAGATATTGTCCAAACAGAAACAAAATTAAAGGCCATGACCAAGGACGACTTAACAGAAGCCAACCTCCGAGACCTGAAGAGACGGGGCTTTTCCGATGTGGCCATTGGAAATTTCCTCGGTGTCAGCCCCAAGTTTATTTATGAACTCCGGAAGCTCCACAAGATTACCGCTTCCTTTAAGGGTGTAGACACCTGTGCCGGGTCCATTTTAATCGATTCCCCCTACATGTACTCCACCTATGACCAAGTCTCAGAAGAAAAGAAGGTGGACAAGAAGGGGAAAAAAGTCCTGGTTATAGGGTCCGGTCCCATCCGGATTGGCCAAGGGATTGAATTTGACTACTGCTGCGTCCACTGTGTTCAAACTTTGAACAAGCTGGGCTATGAAACGATTTTAATGAACAACAACCCAGAAACAGTATCTACAGACTTTGACCTGGCAGATAAGCTCTACTTTGAACCCCTGACCATTGAAGACACCCTCAATGTCATTGACCAAGAAGAACCGGACGGAGTCATCCTCCAATTTGGGGGACAAACAGCCATTAAGCTGGCAGACTTCTTCAAGGAAACAGGAATTCCCATTTGGGGGACCAATCCAGATGCCATTGACCGGGCAGAAGACCGGGAACGCTTTGATGAACTCCTGGAAGACCTGAATATCCTAAGACCCAAGGGCCACGGCGTTTGGTCTACAGAAGAAGGGAAGAAGATAGCAGAAAACTTAGGCTATCCTGTCCTGGTCCGGCCATCCTATGTCCTAGGGGGCCAAGGCATGGAAATTTGCTATGGGGAAAAACAATTGGCCTATTATTGTGACCGGGCCTTTGACAAGGACCCAAAAAATCCCATCCTCATTGACCAATATATTGACGGCATGGAAATTGAAGTGGACGCCCTTTGCGACGGAGAAGACATCTTAGTCCCCGGCATTATGGAACACTTGGAAAGAGCCGGTATCCACTCCGGAGACTCCATCTCCATCTACCCGACCAAGGATATTTCCAAGGAAAAGAAGGAAGAAATTGTTGAAGAAACCAAAAAGATTGCCCTCAACCTGGGGGTTATCGGCTTGGTGAACATCCAATATATCCTAAAGAACGACCAACTCTATATTATTGAAGTGAACCCCCGGTCCTCCCGGACAGTTCCCTACCTGTCCAAGGTAACCACCATCCCCATGGTGGATGTGGCCACTCAACTGATTCTTGGGGAAAAATTAAAAGACCTTCCCTATGGGACCGGCCTCTATCCAGAAGGTAAGTTAATTTGTGCCAAGATTCCTGTCTTTTCTACAGATAAACTCCAACAAGTGGAAGCAGGACTGGGGCCGGAAATGCGGTCTACCGGAGAAAACTTGGGTGTAGGCCTGAGCCGGGAAGAAGCCCTGGCCAAGGGCTTTGTCGCCACAGGCATGGACCTTTCCAATAAAAAACGCCGGGTCCTAGTAACCCTAGGAGACAAGGACAAGGAGGAATTAAAAGACTCCATCCTAGTCATGAAGGACCTGGGCTACAGCTTTGCCGCAACGGAAAATACCAAGGCCTTCTTGGAAGACCTGGGAATCCAGGCAGAACACATCCGGAAGATTGGGGAAGCCTACCCCACCATCCTAGATGAAATTAAGGAAGGAAAGTTTGACCTGGTTATTAACACCCCCACCAAGGGTGGCGATGCCAAGAGAGACGGCTTTATGATTCGCCGGGCCGCCATCGAATCCGATGTGGAACTTTTGAGTAACGTAGACAAGGCCAAGGCCCTAGTGGAAATCCTCCAAGAAAACACCTTGAAGGAAGGAATTGACCTCTATGAACTCAATGACTTTGGCAAGTATTAAAAAATAAGTGGAAAGAGATAGACGAAAAAAAGAAGAGGCTAGATGAAAAAGTCTAGTCTCTTCTTTCGTTTTGTATGAAAAAATAGGATAGCTTAAAGGGATTAGCTGGCAGCAGGCACAATATACTTTATTTTCCCTGGAATAGGATCAACTCTGTGGACTAAACCCTCCCCCATACCACAGAAAAGATATTTTTAAAGATAAAAATAGTTTTTAAGCCCATGTTTTCCATATTGACCCCCTTTGATGAAGGTGTCATAATAAAAGAAGATAGAAGATATCAATTAAAGTCATTATAAGTGAAGGGGGTAGCATGAAAATAAAATATCCTGGGTTTAAAAAATATGTCCTCATTTTCACTTGTTTACTCCTGATTTTCTGTAACCAGATTTCTTTTGCACAAGACATGGCTCCTAATGAAGACTTTAAGCCAGAGGACATTGTAGCTGGTGAAAAGATTACTGAGGGACGTGGTTATTTTATGAAAAAAGAGGAAGCACAAAGAGAGTATATAAAGGAAAAAGAGCTTGAAGAAGACCTGGCCTTAAACTCTGAAGAAATGCAGTTAATGAATGCCATAAAGACTGAAGTGAACAGTAGAAGAATATATAATGGAGTAAACAGAAGAATCTCTTTTATTGAATACAACGAGACGCAAGACCCAATCACCCGAACAGTAGATGCAAGAACAAACATACCAGTATCTACTACAGCTGGAGCAAGGAGATCTGAAGCAGTTCGTAGGGTGAAAGCTATTTTTGGACTAGATGTAAATAAAAATGCACCAAAGTCACATCCTAGAGAGATAACGATTCAACCTGGAAAAATGTTCTATATAACATTTACACCTAAAATGGTGGAGGTAAGGGGGAAACGCCTGTATTCTCTTTCTCATGGGACATTCAAATGGGAAAATTTTACAAGCCATCTACCCTGTGCAACAAATGGGCAAGAAAATGGAAATATTTATTATATTGTGAAATAAGTGCATACAAGAAAAGCTAAAAAAGGGGGATGGATTCCATCCTCTTTTTTAGTGTAAAATCAAGGAGTAAGATTTTAAATTACCAAGGGATGGGCTATAATAGATAAAGATGGAAAGGACGTGTGGATATGATTGAAGAGATTGTGAAAAATTTAGAGTGGCTTTGTAAAACTCCCAGCCCTACAGGTTTTACGGGAAAGATTTTACAGGAAATCCGGGACAGGTTTCCTGGTGTCCAATGGAGGCAGACCAAGAAGGGGACTCTTATTGGGAAGGTGGAAGGCCAAGGTCCAGCCCAGGCCCTTTCCTGTCATATTGACAGCCTGGGCCTGATGGTCCAAGAAATTAAGGAAAATGGCCGCCTGGGCCTGTCTATGCTGGGAGGCTATCCCATGGCCTATGTAGACCAGGAAAATGTCCTGGTCCATACCCTGGAAGGGAAGGCCTATGAGGGGACTGTCCGCCTGGAGGATCCGGCTGTCCATGCCAGCAAAAATGCGGAAAAAAATGACCGAACTCTGGAGACCATGGAAGTGGTCCTGGACTATGATGTGAAAACTAGGGAAGATGTGGAAAAACTGGGGATTTTAAATGGAGATTATATTTCCCTGGACCCTCGCTTCCGCCGGGCAGGGGATGGCTATATTAAGAGCCGCCACCTGGACGACAAGGCCTCGGCAGCTATTTTACTCAGTCTTTTAAATCATGAAAAGGACTTTGACCACCCGACCTTTTATGTGGTTTTTTCCTGCTACGAAGAAGTGGGCCATGGAGCCTGTGGTTTGGGTCTAGAAGAGATTGAAGATTTTATAGCTGTGGACATGGGTGTCATTGGGAAAAAACTTGGAGCCAATGAAAGGGAAGTTTCTATTTGTAGGAAGGATTCTTCCGGGCCCTATGACTATAATTTGACCAAGGAACTCATTGACCTGGCCCGGGAAAAGGGTCTGCCCTTTGCTACAGATGTCTACCCCTACTATGGGTCTGATGCTTCGGCAGCCCGGTCTTCCGGTTTGGACGCTCGTTTTGCCCTAATCGGTCCTGGGGTTGCTTCCAGTCATGGCTATGAGCGGACCCACGAAAAGGGGCTTCTGGCCACCTACCAACTTTTACAAGCCTACCTGGAAGCCAAGAAGGCTTAGACTGAGAAAAGGAGAAAGTAGATGATGAACAAGGAAAGGATGATTCTGTGGAACTAGGAGGACAAAGACAGAATAAAGGCATAACCTGGGGGGACCTCTTGTTTTTAATGGTTTTGAGTTTCGGAATTTGTCTTTTTTATTATCCCAGGCTTAGCCATCCCACCTGGGAAATGTATGATTCCTGGCGGCAGTCGGACACCCTGGCCATGGCCAGGAATATGTTAAAAACAGGAAACTTTTTTAAGCCTATGCTTAACTATGATGGCTTAAAGGGAAATTATGTTCAATTAGAGCTCCCTATTTTACCAGCCCTGACCTGTCTTTTACTCCCTACAGGCCTGGATATCCACTACCTGGCCCGGGCTATTTCCATGGTCTTTTATCTGGCTTCCTGTATTTATTTTTACCTTCTGGCCAACCAACTCTTTTCCAAGGGAGCCAGTCGTTTTGCCAGTTTATTTTATGTCCTGGCTCCCTTGACCCTCAAGTATGGCCGGGCCATTATGCCGGAATCCCTGGTCCTCTGCTTTTTTATAGGAAGTCTCTATCATCTTTATCGCTTTCATGAGTCTGGGTCCCTGGTCCAGTTCTATTTAACGGGAATCTTCACTTCCCTGACCATTTTACAGAAAATTCCTGGCGCCTTTACCGGTCTCTTGATTTTATATGTGGTCTTTAAAAAGTGGGGCTTCAAAAAGACCTTCAAAAGCCCCCATACCTATATTTTTGGCCTAATTAGCCTGGGCCTGCCCCTTCTTTATTTTTACCAGGCCTCCCAAAATTCGACAACCAACTATGTCAATGGAATCGCCAGCCTGGGGATTTTTGGGTCCAAAAACTTAAGAGCCTTTTTTCTAGGAGGCCTAGATTTTTTAAGGGCCAGCTACAAGACGACCTTTAGTCCTGTCCTCCTGGTCCTGGCAGGCCTTGGCCTCCTCCTGACCCTCTACCATCGAAGGGACTTTCTTTTAGGGCTATTTTTGGCCTACAGCCTGGAACTTATTTTTATTGTTTTTTCCATTAAATTCCAGTACTACATGGTCTTTCATGTGGTGGTCCTGGCCCTCTTGGCCGGGGAATATTTTAATTATTTTTCCTATAGTAAGTACAAGTTTATTACCTTTATTTGTAGCCTCCTGGTTCTGGTCCATGGCTACTACGGAATCAAAGACTACCTGGCCATGACTAAGGTTAATGAAAAGTTGGACAGGGAAATTCATGCTCTCCAAGAAAAGGAATATTTAAAAGATAAAGTGGCCATTAACGGGGCCAATCCCATTTACCTCAATGGGATTTTAAGCTATGGCTACCGGGCAGATGTCCCCCAAATTCGGGACTATCCCTGGGAACCTGAAGCCCAAATTGCCTTCTTTAAAGACCAAGGTGTCCGCTATTATGTCTCCATTAAAGACCAGGCCCGGGAAGACTATGACCGCTATTATATGGACCGGTTTCAAGTCATTGATCAGGGGCCGGACTTCAGTATTTACGACTTAGAAAGACAAAAATGAGAAAGTAGGAAATTTGAGGAAAGCTCCACGTCTTGAGGGATTCCTTAAAAAGTGGTAAGATAGGTTGAGAAAAAAAGAAGGAGGTTTTAAGATGCCCTTTATCCATGTAGAATTAGTGGAAGGCCGGTCAGATGAAGCCAAGAAAAAAATGGCTGAAGATATTATTAACACTGTCCATGCCAATGCAGGTGCTCCAAAAGAACACATTCATGTGATTTTTCAAGATATGAAAAAGACAGACTACATTAACCACGAATAAAAACAAAGAAGAAAGACTCCCCTGGGGGAGCCTTTTTTTGTAGGATGGAATTTTCTTAAGAAAAGTCCTAGACCCTGGATTTCTTTTTCAGCTTGAGGAAGGCAAAGATGAGGAAGAAGAAAAAGAGGGCTGAAAGGACAAAGCTTCCTCCTGGTTTTAGGCCGAAGTGGTAGGAGAGAAGGAGGCCCGTCACCATATTTAAAATCCCTAAGAGGATGGAGGACCGGTAAACAGACCGGTAGGACCGGGCAAAGAGGAGGGAGGTGGCCACTGGAAGGACCAGGAGGGAGGAAACCATGAGGGCCCCAACAATTTTACAGGCCAGGGCAATAATCAGAGCGGAAAGAATGGTAAAGGCGGTTTCAATTTTTTTTACGGGAACGCCGGAAATTCGTGCCAGGCTGGGGCTAATGGAAATAGAAAGGAGGGCCTGGTAGTAGTAGAGGGAAAAACCCATAACCAGGAAAAAGCTTAAGGTGACCAGGCCTAGGTCCAGGCTGGAGACTGTGGTAATGGATCCGAAAAGGTAGGAGGAAAATTGAGCTCCTCCCTTGGAAAAGTCTGACAGGACAGAGGCCAGGCCCAGGCCTGTAGAGGTGACCAGGGCTGTGGCCATATCGCCAAATTGGGGAAAGTGTCGGCGGAAGAAGTCCATGGAGAGCCCGGCAAAGACGGTAATTCCCAGGGCCCCTAGGACAGGGTCAAAACCCAAGAGGAGACCTAGGGCCACACCGGCCAGGGAGGCATGGGAAAGGGCATCCCCCACCATGGAGGTCCTTCTGTGGACCATAATCAGGCCCAGGGCAGGGAGCATGACAGCTAAAAGAAGGCCGACAAAAAAGGCTTTTTGCATAAAGGGATAGGATAAAAAATCAAACATGGCAGATCCTTCCTTGGTCTAAGAGGTAGGTTTTGACCCCGTCCAGGTCCTGGAAGATGGGGTCGTGGCTAATGAGGAGGATGGTCTTTTTCTCTTTCTTGTGGAGCCTTTCCAAGATATCCTTAAAGTCTTGGAGGTGGTCCTGGTCCAGGCCCACACTGGGCTCGTCAAATAAAATGAGGTCAGGGTCCCCTACCAGGGCTCGGGCAATATAGGCCCTTTGCCTTTGGCCCCCAGAAAGGTCCCGGACAGGTTTGTGGATTTCCTCTTCCAGGCCCAGTTTTCTCAAGATTTCCTTGGCCCTTTCAAGAGAGGCTCTGCCAGGCCGGTGGAAGGGGCCAAAGTCCTTGTAAAGGCCTAGAGTGACCAGCTCCAGACAGGTAATGGGAAAGGCCAGGCCCATGTCCTCCTTCTTTTGAGGGACATAAGCCTGGCGACTTAAATCTTTTTTCTTGTCTTGGCCAAAAAGGGCAATGGTCCCCTTGTAGGGGATTTCTTCTAAAATACACTTTAAAAGAGTGGACTTGCCGGACCCATTTTCTCCAAGGAGGAGGACGAAGTCCCCTTCTTGGATACTTAAGTTCAGGTCCTGTAAAACTGGCTGGCCCTGGTAGCCTGCAGAGAGGTTTTTAATTTCCAGCAGACTCATAGCCCAAGACTTTCTGCAATATTTTCCAAGTTCATTTTCATTAAATCTTGGTAGTGGTCTCCTTCTTTCACCTGAGTTTCCATGGTGGCCAAGGGAAGAAGGTTGACTCCAGCTTCATCAGCAATGACCTGGCCTGCCTTGGGAGAGGCTCCATATTCGTAGAAAATAGCCTTGACTTGGAATTTTTTACAGGCTTCAATGGCCTCTTGGACTGTCTTTAAGTCTGGCTCATCCAGGGAAGTTAAGCCTTGGAGGGGGTATTGGCTGAGACCAAAGTCCCGGCCCAGGTAGGCAAAGGCTTGGTGGGGGACAATAAAGGTTTTTTGGGGGGCCTTGGCAAATTTTTCCTGGTAGTCCTTGATGAGACCTTCCAAGCTTTCCTTGACTTGGTCCGCATTTTTTTGGTAGTCCTCCTTGTGGTCTGGATTTAAACTTTGGGCTTCTTTTGTAATCGTGTCCAGGAAGTGGATGGCATTTTTAGGCCCTAAAAAAGTATGGGGGTCATAGGCCAAGTCGCCGTGGTCATGGCCATCATGGTCATGGTCGGCTTCTTCATGATGGTGGTCATGGTCCGCATCCTCATGGTCGTGGTCATGGTCGGCAGGAATTAGGTCTAGGCCTTGGCTAAGGTCAATAATCTTCAGGTCAGGAAGGCTATCCTTGACCTTGGGCAGCCAGGATTCCAGGCCGGCGCCGTTGACAATGAGACATTTTGCCTCGGATAAATCTTTTAAGTCTTTGGCAGAAGGTTCCCAGTCGTGGACCTCCTTGTCTTTAGGCATAAGGGACCGGACTTCCATGGTGTCTCCCACAACCTGTTGGGTCAGGTCTTGGATGGGGAAAAAGGAAGTATAAATGACAGACTTTTCTGGCCCCTGGCTTTGACTTTTTGTCTCTGTATTGCCGGCTTGGCAGGCAACTAAAAAAATAAGGGCTAAAAGTAAACTGATTTTCTTTAAATAATTCAAGATGATGTCGTCTCCTTTGTGTTAGATTTCGTATTTTATTCTAACAGAGGAAGAGGAAAAGTCAAGGGGATAAATAAAAATAATTTCCATGTATTGGAATAAAAGAAGAAAATGGGGAAATATATGAATGCTTATACATATTATTAAATACACATATTTAAAGGGATTAAGAATGATGGCATCTTTTTCCAAGAAAAAAGTAAATAGAAATAAGACTCATTAAGTAAGTGTAAGGCAAAGTAAACGAAAGACAAAAGTCTATGGTATAATATTTTTAGGAGGAATTATGACTGAATTAACCATATTGGATACCATCCAATCCAAAGAAAGTTTTCATAAAGAAGTTCTGGACCAAAAGGGCCTGGGACTGGAAGTACAAGATTTTACAGAACTGAACCTATTTTATGGGAATTTTTCAAAGACCCTAAGTTTTTACCAGGGGATCCGAGATCGAATCCAAGGACCCTTTGCCCTGCATGGGCCCTTTGTCGACCTAAAACCCTATTCTTTTGACCAGGGAATCCAGGCTGTCTCCATGTTTAAATACCGGATGGTCCTAAACATGGCCAGCCTTCTCAAGGCGGACTATGTGATTTTCCATTCCCAAATCAACCCCTTTGTCCAAAACAAGGAACTTTGGGAAATTGACCGGGAGACCAACCGCAAGCTCTTCCTGGATTTATTAGAAGAATTTGATGACTTTAAGGGAATGATTTTGCTGGAAAATATCTATGAAGACCATCCGGACCGGCTAATCAAGCTAGTAGACCATATTAACCACCCCCGGGTAAGGGTGAACCTGGACATTGGCCATGCCGGCCTGTCTAAAAAAATCAGCCTAAGAGAGTGGATTGACCTACTGGGAGACCGCATTCAATATTGCCATTTTCATTGGAATAATGGAGACCTAGACCAACACCGGAGGCCCAGTGAAGAAGAGCTGGGAGACCTTTTGTCCATCCTAGCTTCCTCGGGCTTAAATGTGCCCCTGTCTTTGGAATATTTTCCCCAGGACCTAGGAGAAGACTTGGCCCGGTTTAAAAAAGTGATTACAGAAAGAAGCCTTTCCTATGAAGTATCCTGGTAAATTTGTGGAAGGCCACTTTATCCACAGGGACAACCGCTTTATTGCCCGAGTGGAGATTGATGGCAAGGAAGAGCGAGTCCATGTCCCCAACACGGGTCGCTGTAAGGAACTCCTCATTCCTGGGACCCGAGTCTACCTTCAAGAGAGTCAAAACAAGGCTCGGAAGACGGCCTATTCTTTAATTTCTTTAGAAAAGGGAAATCTTTTAATCAACTTGGACTCCCAGGCTCCCAATAAACTGGTCCGGGAGGCCTATGAAATGGGGAAACTACCCTTTATCCAGGAAGGACCCCTGAAAAGTGAAGTGACCTATGGGAAAAGTCGCTTGGACTTTGCCTATCCTGGAGGCTTTATCGAAGTCAAGGGAGTGACCCTGGAAAACAAGGGAATGTGTGCCTTTCCAGATGCGGTGACGGCCCGAGGGACCAAGCATGTCTACGAGCTCATCCATGCCATCCAGGAAGGATACGCCGGCCACTTGATTTTTGTCCTACAAATGGAAGGTCCCCAACTTTTTAGCCCGAACTACCAGATGGACCCGGCCTTCCAGGATGCCGTTGAAGAAGGCTTAAGTCATGGCCTTAAAATTCATGCCTATGACTGCCAGGTGAAGCCTGATGAAATTACCCTGGGCCGGGAAGTGGAAGTAAAAATAGGAGAGCAGTTTTATGATGCGTAGGGGAAGGGCAAGTGATTTAAAAGCCGCCGGAGAAATTTACGACCAAGCCAGAAAAAGACTTAAGATTATGGGCGTGGACCAGTGGCAGGGCCCCTATCCAGGAGGAGGGGACTTTTTAGAAGATGTAAAAAAAGGCCGGTCTTTCGTCTGGGAAGATGGAGAGGGAATTTTTGCCTTGGCGGCCTTGATTCTGGGAAAGGAACCCAGCTATGAAAAAATTCAAGGGGCCTGGAAGGGGGCGGATGCCTATGAAACCATCCACCGAATTGCCCTCCATGACCGGGTCCTTGGACGAGGGGAAGCTAAAAAACTTTTCCAAGACCTGGAAGAGGAAGCAGGAAAGAGGGTGGATTTTATCCGAATTGACACCCATGAGGACAATAAAATTATGCAGGGCTTGCTAAGAAAATTGGACTATGAATACGCTGGAATTATTGAACTTCCAGACGGAAGTCCCCGCTTGGCTTTTGAAAAAAGACTAGGAGGAGAAAAATGAATCGGATTATGCTTGCCGCCATGGCGTCCAACTCAGGCAAGACCAGCCTGATGATGGCCCTTTTGGCCGGCTACCTAGAAAAAGGAATAGATATCCGGTCCTTTAAAACAGGGCCGGACTATATTGACCCCATGTTCCATGAAAAAATTTTAGGTCTCAGTTCCAGGAACCTGGACCCCTATATGATGGACAAAGACTTGATTTGCCACCTGATTTCCAAAGATCCTGGCGACTTGGCCCTCATTGAAGGGGTTATGGGCTACTATGATGGGATTGGGTCTGGGACCGACGGGTCCAGCTACAGCCTGGCCCAGATGACCAAGACGCCGGTGGTCCTCGTTCTAAAACCCAAGGGAATTGCCGCCAGTCTAGGGGCTCAAGTCCAGGGCATGGTAAATTTTAAAAAAGACAGTAACATTAAAGGCGTCATCTTAAACGGCCTGAGCTCCATGATGTATGCCTACTATAAAAAAATCATTGAAGACAATACTGGCCTCAAGGTTTATGGCTACTTAAAACAAATGGACCATTCCCTGGAAAGCCGCCACCTAGGCCTTATTACAGCTGACGAAGTGGAGGACTTAAAGGACCTCATTAGGGAATACGGGGAAGAGGCCCTAAAAACTATTGACCTGGAAGGCCTCATGGCCCTGGCCAGTACAGCCCCGGACCTGGAAGACCACTATAGAGAACCGGAAAAAATTGCCCCTGTCCGCCTTGCCTTGGCCCGGGACCTGGCTTATAGTTTTTACTACCAGGACGGCTTAGATTATTTACGGAATCTAGGGGCCGATTTGCTGGAATTTTCTCCCTTAAAAGATGAACCGGTGCCGGAAGGAGTCCATGGTCTCTACCTAGGGGGAGGATATCCGGAGGTTTATATTGAAAAATTGTCCAAGAACCAAAACTTTCTGAACTCCCTTCGGAAGGCCCATAGGGACAATTTGCCCATCTTTGCAGAGTGCGGTGGCTTTATGACTCTGTTTGAAAATTTCAAGGGAGAGGACAAGACCTATCCCCTGGCCGGCTTAATCCAAGGGTCTTGCTGGATGACAGACCGCCTCCAACATTTTGGTTATATTGATTTAGAAGCCCAGGAGGACTGCTTAATTGCCTCCAAGGGAGACCATATTCGGGCCCATGAATTCCACTACTCCACCAGTAGTGTTCTGGGAGAGACCTTTCAAGGGAAAAAACCCCAGAGCAAGAGGGGGTGGTCGGCCTTTGTGAGCCAGGGCAACCTTTGTGGAGGCTACCCTCACATTCATTTAATGGCCAATCCCAAGGCGGCTAGGAAGTTTGTTGAACACATGAGAGACTATAAGGAGATGACAGATGGCAAAGGCAATGATGGTCCTGGGGACCACAAGTAATGCAGGGAAAAGTTTACTGACTGCGGCCCTGGTCCGGATATTTACCAAAAAAGGCTACAAGGTAGCTCCCTTTAAGGCCCAAAATATGGCCTTAAATTCTTTTATCACCAAGGATGGCAAGGAAATGGGCCGGGCCCAGGTGGTCCAGGCAGAAGCTGGAGGCATTGAGCCGGATGTGCGGATGAACCCTATCCTCCTGAAGCCAACTAGCGACCGGAAGAGCCAGGTCATTGTCCTGGGCAAGGTCTATAAGACCTTAGATGCCAAGGAGTAC
Organism: Clostridiales bacterium SIT11; assembly: GCA_001299455.1. Taxonomy (GTDB): domain Bacteria; phylum Bacillota; class Clostridia; order Tissierellales; family Peptoniphilaceae; genus Urinicoccus. The sequence goes on from CYUK01000003.1 coordinate 1,551,374, forward strand.
TATAAGGAAAAGGAAAAACTCTTTCCTAAAGTTTTGGAGGCTTTTGACTCCTTAAAAAAAGACTACGACATTATTTTTTGTGAAGGGGCCGGCAGTCCTTCAGAAATTAACTTAAAGGACCAGGATATGGTCAACATGGGCTTTGCCAAGGCCACCAAGACCCCCTGTCTTATTGTAGGGGACATTGACCGGGGTGGCGTCTTTGCTTCCCTGGCAGGGACCATGGTCCTATTTGACCAGGAGGAAAGGGACCTGGTGGAAGGTTTTATTATTAACAAGTTCCGGGGAGATCCCTCCATTCTGGAGCCGGGCCTTCGAGAATTGGAAAAGATTACTGAAAAAAAAGTCTTGGGATTGGTCCCCTATTTAGACGTAGATATTGAAGATGAAGATTCTCTTTCAGACCATATCAATGCCTTTAAAAAAGAAGGAAGGGTTCAAATTGCTGTGGTCAAAACACCGCGGCTCTCCAATGCCACAGACTTCCATGCCCTGTCCATCCATCCTGACGTGGACTTGACCTATGCCACAAGAGCCCAGGACCTAGTTAAGGCCGATATGATCCTCCTTCCAGGGTCTAAGTCCACCATGGAAGATTTTAAATGGATGAAAAAACAAGGGATTGATAGTAAAATTTTACAAAAAGCCGGCCAGGGAACGCCCATTTTTGGCATCTGCGGTGGCTACCAAATGCTAGGAGAAAGTATAGAAGACCCCCAAGGAGTGGAAAGTGGAGGAAGCCTCCGAGGTCTGGGCCTTTTGCCCATGACCACCCAATTTTATGGAGAAAAGAAGACCACCCAGTGCCATGGCAAGGTCAAGGACCTGGAAGGCTTTTATTCCTGCTTAAGTGGTCTAGATTTTGAGGGCTATGAAATCCACATGGGCCAAAGCCAGGGAAAGGATTTTCAAGACTTTCATACAAATTCCTCTAAAACGGCCGGAGCTGTGGTAGGCTCTGTTGCCGGGACCTATGTCCATGGGTTTCTAGATGATGGAGAAATTGTCCAAGCTTTAGTGGACGCCCTCCTGGAAAGAAAGGGTCTGACCTCCTCTGGGGAGGTCTTGGACTATGAGGCCTACAAGGAAGACCAATATGAAAGATTAGCCCAGGCCGTGGAAAAAAGTGTGGACATATCTGCCATTGAAAAGTTATTAATTTAATATTTTCTTCAAATATATAATTTTCCAAGGTGAAATCCTGGAAAAGCCTTTACTAAAGTTTAGAATTTCGATATAATAGTAAAAACATCTTAGTAAATAAATTAATTTACTGAGATAAATTAAAAAAGGGGGAAAACTATGAAAAAGCGTAATTTAAGATTTGCTACGATGCTTTTAGCCCTGGTTTTACTGCTAACTGCTTGTGGTGGAGGAAATGCTCCAGCCAACAATGCAGGAAACAACGGTGCTAATGAAGCAACAGCAGATGCTGGAAGTTCTGAAGGAAAAATCCTAAGAACCAACAACAACTCTGAACCTGGAAGTTTGGATCCAGCTCTAGCAACTGGAACTCATGACTCATGGGCAATGCAACACATGTTTGAAGGGCTCATGAAGTACAACGAAAAAGGCGAAGTTGTTGAAGGTATGGCTAAGGAAATGAAAGTTTCCGATGATGGTTTAAAATATACCTTTACTCTTCGGGACGATGCAAAATGGTCTAACGGAGATCCATTAACTGCTCAAGACTTCGAATTTGCATGGAAACGTGTACTAGATCCAGAAACAGCTAGTGAATATTCCTATCAACTTTACTACCTAAAGAATGGGGAAGCTTATAACAATGGCGAAGCCAAGGCTGAAGACGTTGGAGTTAAGGCTGTTGATGACAAGACTCTAGAAGTTGAATTAGAAACAGCAACAAAATACTTCCCAGGCTTAGCTGCTTTCTACACCTTGTATCCAGTGCCTAAGGCAATTGTTGAAAAGAACCCAGATTGGGCAAAAGATCCAAAGAAGGGTGACTTTGTTACTAATGGACCCTTCGTCATCAAAGACTGGAAACATAATGAAGGTATTGACCTTGTGAAGAATGACCAATATTATGACAAGGACAAAGTAAAACTTGCTGGAATTCACTTTGATATCATTGAAGACCAAAACACATCTTGGCAAAGATATGAAGGTGGAGAATACGACTTTATGGTAAGTCCTCCAAACACCATTGTGAACAAGTTAAAACAAGCAAAGGATGAACAATTAACGATTGGAGACGACCTAGGAACTTATTACTTTGCACTTAACGTAAAGGAAAAACCCTTAAACAACGTAAAAGTTCGTCAAGCTCTTTCCTTAGCAATTGATCGTAAGTCTATTGTTGAAAACATCACACAAGGTGGACAAGTTCCTGCAGAAGGAATGGTACCCTTTGGTTTATTAGATGACCAAGATAAGGACTTCCGGGATGACCAAGGTAACCTGGTTAAGGAAGACGTAGAAGAAGCAAAGAAATTGTTAGACGAAGGTCTTGCTGAAGAAGGCATGACTAAGGCTGACTTAAATGGCAAAGTTATTGTTTACAACACAGACGAAAGCCATAAGAAGATTGCTCAAGCTGTTCAAGAAATGTGGAACTCTAAACTTGGTATTTCTGTAAATCTTGAAAACATGGAATTCCAAACTTTAATTGACCGTCGTCGTCAAGGAGACTACTTTATTTCTAGAGCAGGCTGGATGGGAGACTATGCTGACCCAATGACTATGCTTGACCTTTTCATGACAGGAAATCCACAAAACGATCCAAAATGGTCTAATGCTAAGTTTGATGAACTTTTAAAGAAGGCAAAAACTGAAACAGACCAAAAAGTTCGTATGGATTCTATGAAGGAAGCAGAAAAGATTATGATGGAAGAAATGCCTGCTATTCCAATTTATTTCTACACTCAACCTTATGTAACAAAACCAAATGTTAAGGGAATCTACAAGGTAATCTTAAATTACCCATTCCTAACTTATGCAGAAATTACAGATTAATAGATGCATGATGAATTTCAAAAATGGAAAGTAGAGAATCCAGGGGATTCTCTACTTTCCATTTAATAGCGACTACAAACCCTTAGAAAGGAAGAAGCATGAAAAAATTTGTGTTAAAGAGAATACTGATTTCTTTCGTAACACTGTGGGTGATTATTACCATTACCTTCATACTTATGCATTCCATACCTGGCGACCCCTTTGCCAGAGATGGTCGTATGCCTGAAACGGTTTATGAAAATTTACGGGCTAGGTACGGTTTAGACCGACCGCTCCCAGAGCAGTATTTTATTTATTTGAAGCGTGTTGTGAAATTAGACTTTGGAGAATCTATGAAATCCAAGGCAGAAAATGTCAATCAGATGATTGCCAGAGGGGCCCCAGTTTCTGGAAAGTTAGGGATTCAAGCCTTTATCCTATCTGTTATTATAGGACCGGCCCTAGGGTCTATTGCAGCCCTCTATCAAAATAAAGTCCCGGACTACATCACCATGATTTTGGCCATTATTGGGATTTCCGTTCCCTCCTTTGTTTTAGGGACGCTTTTTATCCAGTTTATTGCCTCTAAGGTGAGTTTCCTACCCATTGCCGGTTGGGGAACCTGGGCCCATACCATCCTACCCAGTATTGCCCTGTCCTTTATGCCCATGGCAGCCTCGGCCCGGATGATGCGGTCTTCCATGTTGGAAGTTTTAGGTCAAGATTATATTAAGACAGCTCAATCCAAGGGGATTAGTCGTTTTCGTGTAATTATGAACCATGCTGTCCGCAATGCCATCTTACCCATTGTATCCCAAATGGGGACGACAATTTCAGGTCTACTGACAGGATCCTTTGTTATTGAAAAAATCTTTGGGATTCCAGGCCTTGGAAACTTCTTTGTCACCTCTATTATGAACCGGGACTACACCTTGATTATGGGAACGACAATTTTCTATTCAGCGATTCTAATTGCCATGTTATTACTTGTGGACATCCTCTATGTGGTGATTGATCCAAGAATTAAAATTAAAGGAGAAAGTTCATGATGCAAGAAAAACCAATATCAAGTGAACTTTTTGCGCCGGCTCACCGGAAGGAAGACGCAGATAAAATAACAAGACCAACCATTGGCTACTGGGAAGATGTGGTCAGACGGTTAAAACAAAATAAACTGGCCATGTTAGGACTTATTTTAATTGTTTTAATGATGATTATGGCCTTTGTGGGACCCCATATTTCAGGCTATACCTACTTTGAACAAAAGTTGACTGAAATGAATATTGAACCCAATGGAAAATATTATTTTGGGACAGATACCCTGGGCCGGGACCTCTTCACCCGGGTTTGCTATGGGATTCGCTATTCCCTTTTAATTGGGATTTTGGCCGCTATTATGGACTTTGTCATTGGGGTTGGCTATGGAGGAATTGCCGGTATGGCCAATTCAAAGGTTGATACAGTGATGATGCGGGTTGCAGAAATTGCCTATGCCATTCCCTATATGCTCATTGTTATCCTCATGAGTGTTACCCTGGGAAAGGAGCAAGGAGCCAGTTTAATCACCTTGGTTTTAGCCATGTCCATTACAGGCTGGGTTCCCATGGCCATTATGGTCCGGGGCCAAGTTTTACAACTTAGGGAAAATGAATATGTTTTAGCCAGTCGGTCCCTAGGTGCCAATAAAAATTATCTTTTAACCAAGCATATTATTCCAAATACCCTAGGACCTATCCTGGTCAACGTCACCTTGACAGTACCTCGAGCCATTTTTGCTGAAGCCACCCTGTCTTTTATGGGGCTGGGCCTTCAACCACCCCAACCCTCTCTAGGGGTCTTGGCAACTGATGGTTTGGAAGTTATGGGGATTGGACTTTTTTATCAAATGTTAATTCCAGCCCTCTTCATCTCCTTAATTATGTTTTCTTTTAACGTTTTTGGAGATGGTTTGCGGGATGCCCTAGATCCAAGATTGAGAAAGTAGGAAAGTATGACAGAAACAAAGGATTATATATTACAAGTAAAGAATCTGGCTGTCTCTTTTGAAACCTTTTTTGGTGAAGTAGAGGCTGTACGGGATATTTCTTTTGACTTAAAAAGAGGGTCAAAGCTTGCCATTGTAGGAGAGTCTGGTTGTGGAAAGTCTGTAACGGCCAACTCCATTGTCCAACTTCTTCCAAAGCCTCCTGTTGTTTACAAGGGGGGAGAAATTCTCTTTAACGGAGAAAATCTTCTGGACTATGATAACAAGCAAATGATGGATATCCGGGGAAATAAAATTTCCATGGTCTTCCAAGACCCCATGACCTCCCTAAACCCTACCATGAAAGTGGGCAAGCAAATCACAGAAGGTGTTCGTCGCCACGAAAATCTTTCAGAAGATGAGGCAAAAAAGCTGGCCATTGAAATGTTGGACCTAGTCGCTGTTCCCCAACCGGAACGAAGAGCCCAACAATATCCCCATGAATTTTCCGGTGGGATGCGGCAACGGGTTATGATTGCCCTGGCCATGGCAGCAAAGCCTGAACTTTTAATTGCTGATGAGCCCACAACGGCTCTAGACGTAACCGTTCAAGCTCAAATTCTGGACTTAATGAAAAAACTCAACAAGGAAATGGGCACATCCATTATCTTAATCACCCATGACCTTGGTGTTGTGGCTGATATGGCAGAAGAAGTCATTGTCATGTATGCAGGACAAATTTTGGAAAAGGGATCGGTTCATGATATTTTTAAGGACCCCAAACATCCCTACACCAGAAAACTTTTGGCTGCTGTTCCCAAGATTAATATGGAAAGGTCGGAAGTCCTCCACTCCATTGAAGGGACGCCACCAGACCTTTATAAGCCCCCCAAGGGTTGTTCCTTCTATGACCGCTGTCCAAATGCCATGGTGATCTGTGAAGACCATATGCCAGACTTGCAAAGCCATGGTGGGATCCACTGTAGTCGTTGCTGGTTAAACCACAAGGATTATCCCCAAGGAGGTAAGCAAGTTGAAGGAGAATAAGTTAGTCGTTGTTGAAGACCTAAAGAAACATTTCTCTGTTGCCGGCGGAAGCCTAAAGGCAGTAGACGGAATTACTTTTGATATTTATGAAGGAGAAACCTTTGGCCTAGTTGGTGAATCTGGTTGTGGGAAGTCCACAGCAGGACGGACCATTCTTCGCCTCTATGAACCTTCTGGAGGAAAAGTAAACTTTAACGGACAAAATATTTTTGAACTCAAGGGCAATGATCTAAGAGAAATCCGTAAAGATATGCAAATGATCTTCCAAGACCCCTATGCGTCCTTGGACCCCAGAATGACAGTTGAAGATATTGTGGCTGAGCCTCTGGATATTTTCAATGTTTTAAAGGGAAAAGACCGTTACGATCGGGTGGTAGAACTTTTAGAATTAGTAGGCCTATCGGAAGAACACGCCCAACGGTTCCCCCATGAATTCTCTGGAGGACAAAGGCAAAGAATTGGAATTGCCCGGGCCTTGGCCTTAAAACCAAAGTTTATTATTTGTGACGAACCAATTTCTGCCTTGGACGTCAGTATCCAGGCACAAATTGTCAACCTGTTAAAGGACCTACAAAAGTCTCTGGGCCTGACCCTGCTTTTTATCGCCCATGACCTGTCCATGGTCCGGTATATTTCTGACCGGGTCGGTGTTATGTACTTGGGACAAATGATGGAACTAGCTTCCAGTGAAGAGCTCTATGGAGAGCCCCTCCACCCCTATACTAAGGCTCTTTTATCCGCCATTCCAGTGGCAGATCCAGACCTGCAAAAGACCAGACAACGGATTGAACTGGAAGGGGATGTCCCCAGTCCCATTGATCCAAAGCCAGGCTGTCGCTTTGTAGACCGGTGCCCCTATGGAGATGACACCTGTCGAGGCAAGGACCCACAAATGGAAGAAGTGGTTCCCAACCACTATGTCTCCTGTTTTAAGGTCAAAGAAATCAACCAGCTTTAAGTAAAATTCTTTCTAAGGGATGTAAAGCTATTGCAAAAACCATAGTAGCTATGATATACTACTATGGCATGCCGGAGTGATGGAATTGGCAGACGTACTGGACTCAAAATCCAGCGGTGGCAACACCGTGCGGGTTCAAATCCCGCCTCCGGCACCAGGTAAATAAGCCCGTGCTAAAGGTTGAATCTCAGCCCTTAGCACGGGTTTTCTTATACTGTATTGGAGGTCCAGACCCTGGAAGCTGGCTACTAGGAAGAAAACATCTGTATAAGCCTCCTTTTAAATCTTGGAAGAATCCAGGTCCAGTCTGGGAACGTACTTATTTTGCCGATCTACCAAAGAAGGAGGATGGTATGAAGTATCTTTTAATTCTTTTCATTCTTTTACTGGTTCCCCAAGTCTATTATGGGGTCAAGGAAAGAAGGTACCGGTCCATAAGTCCGGGAAATAAATTTTATAAAAAAATGGATATCAAAGAAGGGGAGGGGTATAGGTCCTACTATCTGACAGGAGGAGATGGCTTTGATAGCTATGTCAGGGAGTTTATTCCTAAAAATCCTAAGGCTGTAGTCCAGCTTGTCCACGGCATGAGTGAGCATGGAGGTAATTACAGGGACTTTGCCAAGTTCCTGGAGTCCAAGGACTATCTTGTTGTCATCCACGACCACAGGGGCCACGGAAAATCTTTGAGCCAGGACTATCCCAATGGCCATATGAAAAGGGCCAGCGAACTGGTCAATGACACCGTCATGGTGAACAGGTACATTCAAAAGAAGTATCCTGGCCTTCCAGTCTATCTTTTGGGCCATTCCATGGGGTCTATGGTTGCCCGGGTCTTTTTACAAGACCATGATGATTTTATAAATAAACTTATTCTGACAGGAACGCCGCCTCCAAACCCCTTATCCGGCCTGGTCTATTTTTTTGCTAATGTGGCCTGTTTTTATATAGGAGAAGAGCAAAGGTCAAATATTATTAATCACCTGGTGGGGACGGGAAGTGATTCTCTGGACTTTATTTCCTATGATGAAAAAAACAGGAAGGACAAGTATCAAGACCCTCTTAGAATTTTTTATTTTACCATTGGATATACAAAAGTTTTAGTTGAAATTAATAAAAAGTTATTAGAAAAATCCAAGTATAGGATGAAAAATAAGGACCTGCCCATCTATAATTTAACAGGAACAGACGACATCATTACCAAGGGTCCCGGAGGGGTAAAAAAATCCCTAAGCCTTTTAAGAAACCTGGGCTATAAAAATATAGAAAGCAAGACCTATCCGGACATGCGCCATGAAATCTTAAATGAAGGAGACCGGAGAAGGGTCTATGAAGATATTCTCCAGATTTTAGAGGGAGAAATCTGAAAGTTCACGGGACAGCCGCTGGTTAGTTGATGGTTTTTTGGAAAGAACTCCCTCAGTTAGACCGAGGGGGTTTCATAGTGAAGGGCATAAAAAGGCCAGGACAAGGGGTTCCCTATCCTGGCCTTTTGTATTCCATGCAGACAAGTATTAAATTAAGGACTTGGCCACTTCAAGAGCCTTGTCATAGTCTGGATGGTTGGTATTTTCTTCTACATATTCTACATACTTAATGGTGTCGTCCTTGTCCAGAACAAGAATTCCCCGGTTTAAAAGGCGGAATTCTTCCATTAAGAAGCCATAATGAGTGGCAAAGTCTGCGTCCTTGTGGTCAGAGACGACAATAGAGTCCCCAATTTTGTGGCTGTCACAAAACCTTCCTTGGGCAAAGGGGAGGTCCATACTAATCGTAATAATTTGGACATCCTTTAATTTTTGGGCTTCTTCATTAAAGCGGATGGTTTGGAGTTCACAAACCCCTGTGTCTAGGGAAGGTACAACGCTTATAATCCGGACCTTACCTGTGGTTTCGGACAGTTTAAAGGGAGTTAGATCCCCATTTAAAGCAGTGAAATCATAGGCCTTGTCGCCAGCCTTTACCTTTGTGCCTAAAAGGGTTACAGGATTTCCAGCAAATGTTGTTTCTTGTCTTTTTTCCATAATCAAATAGCCTCCTTAAATTTACTATCTATTAATATATACCAATATAGGATAAATTTAATCAGTTGGGAGAAAAAATATTTCTTTTTATTAAAAATTTTATGGAAGGAGGGCTTTTCTAGAGCGTTAAGAGGGAGGTCTTATCCTAGACGGTTCAAGTCTCTTGCAAGGGTAAGGGCCTGGTCTGCATAGATGCTATTTTGATCCCAAACAAAGTCAAAGTCATGGGAGATAGAAAAGTTTTGGAGGGGGACTTCCTGGAGGAGGCCCTTTTTCAAGCCTTCTTCTACAGCAAGCCTATAGACAAAGGAAAGGCCAGCTCCCTTGGTCAAAACCTGGACCAGGGTGTGCATATTTTCCAGCTCAATGAAGTGGGGAAAATTTTTCAGAGAGTAGCCCTGGCTCTTCAAATGGCGGTCTAGAATTTCCCGGGTTCCACTTCCCCTTTCTCGAAGGAGGAGGGGGTAGGAGAAAAGCTCTTCAAGTCTTTGGGGGACCTCCCCTTTAAAAAAATGCCTTTCAGCTACACAGATAAATTCTTCCTGGCGATAGGTTTTATGGCCATAGATACTTCTTGGATAGTAGCCCTCAATAAGGGCCAGGGAAATTTTCCCCTGGTCCAGGAGGTCCAAAAGATCCTTTGTATTTCCATAGCGGACCTGGAGGTTGAGGAAGGGGTGGTCTTGAATATATTGGGCCAGAGGGCCGGGAATGGCGTATTCCCCTATGGTCATAGTCGTTCCAATGGAGAGGAGGGGGTAGGTGTCTGGATTTTTAATGAGTTGCTTCTGTAGTCTTTCTTCATCATTGGCCATGGCATTCATACTGGTGTATAAAATCTTTCCCTGGTCTGTTAAGGAAAGGGTCTTTTTTTCATAGTGGAAGAGGGGGACACCATAATAGGCTTCCAAGTAGTGGATGTGCTGGCTGACGGCTGGCTGGGTCAGGCCCAGGTCTTTGGCGGCCTTGGTAAAATTCATACTATGGCATACAGATAAAAAAGTTTTGATGCGAAAATCCAACATAAGATACCTCCCAGAAGATTTATAAGAAAAATTTATGGATATATAAGAAACCATTATTTTACATTTTCTATGGATACCAGTATAGTTATTTGAGTAGAAAGAATCAAGAGGGGAGGACACATTTAAGTGGACCTTCCTTGGAAGATGATAGATAGAAAGGGAGATAGGAATGGATTGGATACGAAAAAATGGACCGGGACTTTTGCTTTGCTTGGGGATTGCCCTTCCCTCCTGGCTTTTAGGGAAAAAATTTGCCATTGTAGGAGGGCCTGTAATAGCTATTTTACTGGGCATGATGGTGGCCATGGTTTGGACTCCTGGAGAAAAGGCCAGACCAGGAATTGGTTTTTCCTCAAAGTATATTCTTCAGGGAGCTGTTGTCCTCCTGGGTTTTGGCATGGACTTGGGCCTGGTTCTGGAAACCGGCAAGCAATCCCTGCCCATTATTGTCTGCACAATTTTGACCTCCCTGGTTATTGCCTTCCTCATGCACAAGGGCATGGGGATTCCGGAAAATATCTCCACCCTGGTGGGGGTGGGGTCTTCTATTTGCGGGGGATCGGCCATTGCAGCCACAGCGCCAGCCATTGATGCCGACGACAGGGAAGTAGCCCAGGCGATTTCTGTTATTTTCTTTTTCAATGTCCTGGCAGCCATTTTATTCCCCATCCTAGGCCGGGCCATTGGCTTTAACACTACCAGCGGCGAAAGCTTTGGGATTTTTGCCGGGACAGCCGTCAACGATACATCTTCTGTGACCGCTGCAGCAGCTACCTGGGATAGTATGTGGAACCTGGGTAGCCAAACCCTGGACAAGGCCGTCACCGTGAAGCTAACCCGGACCCTGGCCATTATCCCCATTACCCTGGTCCTAAGTATGAGGCAGGCAAAAAAAGTGGCCAGGAAAGGAGGGGAAGCCAGCGGATTTAGTGTCAAAAAGAGCTTTCCAATGTTTATCCTCTACTTTATCCTAGCCTCTATTTTGACCACCTTGTCTGTTCATGGGGGCCTGACTATGGACTTTTTCATCCCCCTTAAGACCCTGTCCAAGTTTTGTATTGTCTTGGCCATGGCGGCTATTGGCCTAAATAGCAATTTAATTGACCTAGTAAAAAATAGTGGCAAGCCCATCCTCCTAGGAGGGGCCTGCTGGCTGGGAATCACTCTAATGGCCCTCTTTATGCAGGATGTTATGGGGATTTGGTAATCATTTAAAAGAAAAAATGGACGTAGAAGCGTCCATTTTTTTGTCTGTATAAGGGAATTAAATTTAAATCTTCATGGCTGTTTCATAGGCGTCCCAAATAACGGTCCGGACATTGCCCACTTTTTTACAGTCTCCTACAAGGGCATTTTTCCCGCCCTCTTGGGTTAGGGGGTCTGGCAGGTAGCCGGCAGAGGAAATAACACTGTCACAGGGGATAGGGAAGGGGTCTCCATCCTTGCCTTTACAGAGGATATGGTCTTCTCTTACTTCGACCAGGCTTGTTTCCAGGTAGACGGGGATTTTTTTCCAGGCGAACCACTCTCTTAGAAAAGAGGAATTGGCCAGACAAACGCCCTTTTGGGCGATTAAATCATCTTTCATTTCCACAATGGTTACATCTTTCCCATGGAGGGCCAGCTCATAGGCAATTTCACAGCCAGTCAAGCCGCCGCCAACGACGGCCACTTTTTGTCCCACAGGAACTCCCCTTAAAAAGTCACAAGCTTCAATCATTTTTTCATGGCCGGGAATGGATTCTAGGACCCTGGGTTTGGAGCCGGTGGCAATGAGGACAGGATCTGGGCCTAGACTGGAAGGATCTTCAATCTCTGTATTTAAACGAATATCCACATCCAGCCTGTGGAGGTCATGGATGAGCCAATTTAAATAATCCCGTAACTTCCGCTTGTAACTTTCCGCTGATCCAGGGACAAAAACGCCGCCGAGTTCACTGGACTTTTCATAGATAATGGGCTTATGGCCCCGGAGTTTCAGGACTCGGGCAGCTTCCATGCCTCCAAGGCCGCCACCAATAATATGGACGGTTTTTGGATCCTTGGTTTTTTCAATATAATGCTTGTCCCATTGCATCATTTCAGCATTGACGGCACACCGGGCCAGATGGAGGGAGTCTTGTAAATCCTGGTCATTGGGAACGCCCTTGTAGTGGGCCATGTTAAAGCAGGCATTGTGGCAGAGGATACAGGGCCGGATATCTTCCTCCCGGTCTTCCATGACCTTGGTCAACCATTGGGGGTCGGCCAGGAAACTACGGGCAAAGCCGACGCCGTCAATTTTTCCAGTTTCAATGGACTGGGCGGCCTTGTCCAGGGTCATACGGCCGGCGGCTACGACCGGGATTTGGACATGGTCTTTAATAAATTTTACATCTTCTAGGTTGCAGTTTTCCGGCATGTAAATGGGAGGATGGGACCAGTACCAGGCGTCATAGGTTCCATTGTCGCAGTTGAGCATGTCATAGCCTGCCTCTTGTAAAAACTTGGCTGCCTTGATGGATTCTTCCCGGTCCCGTCCTACTTCTACATAGTCTTCTCCAGGCAGGGCCCCTTGGCGAAAGCCCTTGGTTTTGGAGACGACAGAATACCGGAGGGAAACAGGAAAATCGGGGCCACATTCTGCCTTGATGGCCTTTACAATTTCTTCAGCAAAGCGGAGGCGGTTTTCCAAACTTCCTCCGTAGGCATCCTCCCTGTGGTTGGTGTAGGCCAGGGCAAATTGGTCCAGGAGGTAGCCTTCATGGACGGCGTGGACTTCTACTCCGTCCACTCCGGCGTCCATTAAGAGCTTGGAGCTTTTCCCAAAAGCTTGGATGACTTCTTCAATTTCCTTGACGGTCATTTCCCGGGAGGGGACCTTGTCAGACCAGCGGTTGGGCAGGGGACTGGGAGCCGCCGTAATCCGGTCCAGGTTCATGACAGGCTTAGACAGGGTCCGTAAAATAGGATTGGTATAGAGCTTTTCCATCATGGGAGAGATGGTAAAGGCCCGGCCAAAACCAGCCGTTAATTGGACAAAAAGCTTAGCCCCTGTCTTATGAAAGTCAGGTAACCACTGGGCCAGGTCCTCATACATCTTGGTGTTTTTGTGGAGCCAGGCTCCATACATGGGGTTGTAGACTGGCTGGCAGCCAGGGAGGAGGAGGCCCACATTATTTTCCGCCACCTCCATCATAAATCTGGCCCCCATTTGGTCGAAGTGGTGTTTTTCCATCCAGCCAAAAAGATTGGTTCCACCCATAGAGGTAAGGACAATTCGATTTTTAATTTCCAGGTTGCTAATTTTCCAAGGGGTGAGGAGATTTTTGTAGGCTTCTTTCATGGTTGGTCCTTTCTGTTTTTTAGTTTTTTCCAAAAATAAAGGGATAAAAATGTTCTATGCGGCTTAAAATCTAATTTTATTATAGCACAAGGGAGGACAAGCCAGGATAGAGAAAGTAAATAAAAATGTTGTTAAAACAACATACTTTCTTCCCAAAAGTCGGTACCATAAGATATAGAAAGAAGGAGGGAAAGAAATGAAGAAAAAAATTGATTTGACAAAGACAGTATTTGAATTAACAAGGGAGTACCCAGACTTAATTGAGATTATGGCTGGACTAGGCTTTACAGAAATTCGAAAGGAACCAGTTCTACACTCTGTAGGAAAGCTAATGACCCTTCCCAAGGGAGCGAAAATGAAAAAAATTTCCTGGAAGACTCTAGCCAAGGCCTTGGAAGAGGAAGGATTTATCCTGGAAGGAGACCTGGATAGGGAAGAAGAAATGAAGGAAGGCTTAAAAGAAGATGGCGCGGAAACAAAAGACCTTTTAAAGTCCTATTTAAGGCGGTTGACGGCAGGAGAAAGCCTGGAGAGGGTTCGGGAAGATTTTGTGAAGAATTTCAAGGAAGTAGACCCGTCAGAAATTATGGCAGCGGAAGAAGACCTGCTCAAGGAAGGGACGGCTCTTTCGGAAGTTCAACGGCTTTGCGACCTCCATTCTGCCCTCTTCCATGGAAAGATTAAGGAAGAGACCAGCTTAAATCAAGAAGAAAGGCAAACCCAGGAGTCCAGTCCAACTAACTTGGAAGACAAAAAATCCAGAGCAGGAGACCTTGCTAAGATAGGGGGCCACCCCTTGGCTAGCTTTAAAAAAGAAAATGAAGCCCTAAGAATCCTCTTAAAAAAAGAGGCGGGCAAGGAGCTTTTAGATGCCTTGGAAGATCTTTCCATCCACTATGGAAAAAAGGGCGATTTACTCTATCCCCATCTCAAGGTCCGGTATGGGATTTCTGGTCCTTCTGATGTCATGTGGACAGTGGACGATGAAATTCGAGAAGAGAGAAGGGCCTTGGCCCAGGGAAAAGACCAAGATGACGCTTGGAACTACCGCCTTGAAAGCCTTCTTCAACGGATCGAAGAAATGATTTACAAGGAAGAAAATATCTTGTTTCCTATTTGTGCTCAACATTTTTCAGAGGAAGATTGGATAGGGATTTATGAGGACAGCAAGGACTATCCTCCATGCTTTGGCCTAGAGAGGGAGACTTGGACTGAAGGAGAAAAAAGAAGAAAAAAACTGCCTGAAATGAAGGGCCAAGATCTTGTCCTGGGAGGAGGCCACTTAACCCTGGACCAGCTGACGGCTCTTTTAAATACTCTTCCCTTGGAAATTACCTTTGTAGACCATGAAAATATCAACCGTTATTTTAATGAAGGACCCAAACTGTTTAAGCGGCCCCAAATGGCCATTGACCGGGAAGTTTTTTCCTGCCATCCACCCAAAATAGAAGGAATGGTCCGGTCTATTATTGAAGACTTCCGTCAAGGACGGCAAGACCAACTGCCTATTTGGATGGAAAAAGATGGGCGGACTGTGCTGGTGACCTATATGGCTGTCCGGGACCAAGACAAAAATTACCTGGGGACCATGGAGCTGGTACAAGAGATGGACTTTGTCAAGGAACATTTTCAAGAACAAAGAAAAGCGAAAAGGAATTAAAAGGAATCGGAGGGCACTTGGATGAGGGTAAATTCATTTTTCCGAAAGCGGAGGAGGCCCTCCTTTTCCATTTTACTCAACTCCTTGGACAGGGCACTCCGGTCCAGGTTTAGGTAATCGGCCAGTTGTTGCCGGTTAAAGGGAATAAAAAAATGGGCCTTGCCCTGGACCAGGGCTTGCTCAGAAAGATAGGACAAGACCCGGTCTCGGATGGACTTGGGAGCTGTATGCATCATCCGGCGAGAAAGATGGAGACTTTTTTGGCCGGAAATCCTCAGAAGGTTGTGGATAAGCCTTTGGTGGAAGCTACAAGAGTTTTGGCAAGACCTGAGGAGCTTGTGAAGGTCAAGAAACAGGATTTGACTTTCTTCTGTAGCCACGACATCACAGAGAAGGGGCTCTCCTGGAATGGCGGCGTAATTTTCCCCAAAAATAGATCCCTTGCCAATATGACCAAAGATGCTGGAATCGCCCCAGTAGAAATTGACGACAATATTCACACCGCCAGACTCCACCAGGCCAATTTCATGGATGGAACTTCCTGCGGAAAAAATTCGGTCGTTTTTCTGGTAACTTTCTTCCCTGGCTGAAAGACAGGAGAGGAGGTGGGCCACTTCCTTTTCTTGGATTCCCTGGAAAAGTGGAGTTTGGGAGAGAAACAAAGAGTTCATAAAAAGGTCCTTTCCGTTGTTATAACAACATCTATTTTACTTGTATTCTAGTAAGATAAGTCTAGAAAGTCAAGAAAGGATGAAAAAATGAAAAATAATTTTGTAGAGGAATCTACCTTAATTGGGGACCTGGTTGATCAATATCCAGAGACCATCGACCTTTTACAGGCCATGGGCATGCACTGTCTTGGCTGTCCAGCATCTCGGGAAGAATCCTTGAAGGATGCCTGTCGAGTTCATGATATCCAGGCCTCCCTCATGGTAGAGGCCTTAAATGTTCAAATTGCAGAAGGGAGAAAGACAAAATGAGTTTATTTTTAGGACCAATCCACCATTGGCTCTACAAAAAAATTGGAAACCAGGAAGACCTGACGGCAAGGCTAGCCAGAGAAGGGGAAAAAAGAGCCTGGATTGAGGATGGGTCTTCCTATGTAAAAACTCTAGCCCCCTTGGAAGAGGCGGTGGATACAGAAAATATTCACGCCTGGCTTCAAGAGCAAATAATAGATGGAGAAAAACGCTATGGAAACCTGGTGAAGACCCTTTTAGGAGAAAAGCCTGAAAGGTTGGCCACGTTAAAGAACCTGGCTTTTGAATTTGGAAGGGAAAACAGTCCAGGGGAGATTTCAAGCTTAGAAGAAATCTACCAATACTTTGAAGATTTCTTTGTCAATGGCATGCCCTGTGACCGGATTAATCAAGTGACAGACCAGGATGAAAGAAGACTCGCTTGGACTATGAAAGAAGATCTCCACAGTAAATATTGGCCCCAAGAAGAGGGTCAAGCCTACTATCTTTTAAGGAAGGCGATTATGGATGGAATTTTGGATGATTCAGGATATCATGTGACCATGAAAGATCCATTCCACTATATTTTGGAAAAAGAGGACTAAAGATGAGAGAAAAAGTAGGGGAAATTTTTTCCATCCCAAGGGAAAATCCGCCCCTAGAAAATTGTACGATTTCAAAAACCATCCAGGCTGGAAAAACGCCTGTGACCTACTTTTCCCTGGCTAAAGATACAGATATTAGCAAGGAATTTTATCCCTATCATAAATTCCTCCTGGTTTTAGATGGACAATTGGACGTCTACGAGGAAAAGGAGCAAATAAGCCTTCATAAGGGCCAGGGAATGTGTACGAAAATAGGAGTTCCCCTGGGCATGGGAACCCAGCAAGGAACTGTTTATCTAGAGGTTTTAATTGAAAAGGAGGCAAGAATGCACAAGATAATGAAAGAGGGAGAAGTCTTTAAATTGGCAGACCTTCTTCCCTACCAAGAAGGAAAGATTGTAAATATGGACTTGTTCCACAATGAAAAGACCAAGTTTGTCCTCATGTCCTTTGCTGAGGGGACCAGTCTTCCAGAACACGGAGCACCAGGAGACGCCTTGATTTTTGCCCTAGATGGCCAGGCCACCATTGGCTATGAAGGGGAAGAGCACCAAATAAAAGCAGGAGAAAATTTTCATTTTGCCAAGGCAGGTCGCCACTGGATTAAGGCGGGAAAAGCCTTTAAAATGGCCCTCTTGTTGACCTTAGAAGATGAAGGGGAAGACCGCTAGAAAGGGCTGAAAATTCAATAGAATGTTTAAAGATATGGACGATTTTAAAGGATTGTCCATATTTGTTTTTAGGAAAAACTTATAAGATGGTTTGTAAAGTGAAGGAGATCACAAAGAAGAACTCATAGGAAGTTCCTATAAAATTAATAATAACAAAACAAACAGGTTGGTTTGCATGGCCATAAATATCGATCTTTGATAGATTCGTGCCCACCAAAAGACTTCTAAAACCCCCTTGGCTGGACACAAGGAGACAGGGCCAGTAAAATAGAGAGTGTAGGTAAAATCTTGGTTAAAGAGGAGGAAGTAAAAATGGATGGAGAAAAATTAATCTTTCGACCGATTCGAAAGAAGAAAAATGAAATCAGCGTGGAAGAGGCAAAAAAACTACTTCATGAGTCAAGACGTGGAGTCTTGGCCCTTCATGGGGACCATGGCTATCCTTATGCTATTCCTGTAAACTACCTTTATGACGAAGAAAAAGAGAGAATTCTTTTTCATGGGGCAAAGGCAGGTCATAAGGTAGACGCCCTAAGGGCTTGCGACAAGGTTTGTTTTACGATTTATGGAAATGAGAGGATTAAGGAAGAAGCTTGGGCACCCTACCTACAAAGTGTCCTTGTTTTTGGAAAATGCCATCTTGTGGAAGACACAGAAACTGCCATGGAGATATTAAGGCAATTTGCAAGGAAGTATTATCCTAGTGAAGACCTGGTAAATCATGAAATAGAGGCTTCCGGGCAGGCGGTACAAATCTTTCAAATAGACATTGACCACCTAAGTGGGAAGGAAATCCAGGAAAAGTAAATGAATTTTTAGCCATGGACTTGGCTTAAAGTTAATCTTGTATTTGTTGAGGGGAAAGGACGGCACAGAGTGGACATCATAAAAAAATTTGGAGAAATAGTTGGGGACAAGGCCCTGGAAGACCCCGAAAAAGCGAGAAAACTTCTCCTAACAGGTTATCGACTTCAAGACAAACGCCTGGGCTTTTTTCCAGACAAAAGGCTTCCAGCTTCTGGTCGCTACGTGGCCCGGGTAGTGATGGAAAATATTATCCAGGCTCTGGCAAAGCCGGAGGAAGCTGCCCTAGTAAGTATTTTTGTGCCGGGGGAACTCTTGATGGCAGCAGGGATGACGCCCTACTCTGTGGAAACTATGTCTTGTTTTTTAGCAGGAACAAAGTGCCAGCAGGTTTTTTTGGACCAAATGGAAGAGGCAGGCTTTCCAGAAACAATGTGCTCCTACCACAGGGTCTTTCTAGGGGCGGCTCTTGCAGGACTCGTTCCCAAGCCTAAATGCACCATTTATACCAACCTGGCCTGTGACGGAAACATGATGACTTTCCCCTACTTAAAGGAAAAGTATGGGGTCCCGGGCTTTTATATTGATGTACCCTATGAAAAAAACCAGGAATCCATCCAATATGTGGCCCATCAACTTCGGGATTTGAAAAAGTTTCTGGAAGATGTCAATAAAAAGAAAATTTCGAAGGAGGACCTAAAAGAGGTGGTGGCTAAGAGTAACCAAGGGGCGGCTTACTACCAGAGGCAGATATCCTTGCGAAAAGACCATGACCCTGTGTCCACGTTGACGAATGACCTCTATGGCATGTTCATGTGTCATCTCCTGGCTGGGTCAGAGGAATCCTTAGAATACACCAGGCTCCTTTATAAAGATGTAAAAAAAGCACCAAGGGGAGAGGGCCCACGAATCTTGTGGATGCATATGATGCCTCTTTTCCAGGAGGCAGTCATAGATATTTTTAATTACAGTTCCTATATCCACATTGGGGCTTGTGACTTTGTAGCGGATGGATTTCGGCTTATGGAGGAAGCGGACCCCTATGAGGCTCTGGCAGGAAAAATGGTCCACAGTATTTATAATGGAAGCATCAAAGAGAGAATCCAGTATAATTGGGACCTAGCAAAAGAAATAGACGCAGATGGGGGGCTTTTATTTGCCCATTGGGGCTGTAAAAATATAATCGGAGCTTCCAGCCTGGTTAAAAATGCGTTGGAAGAGAGGGGACTCGCGACCATGGTCTTAGATGGGGATGGGTGTGACCCGGCCAACACCAGTGATGGCCAGGTATCTACCCGACTCCAGGCCTATCTTGAGATGTTGGAAGAAAAGAGGAAGGAAAACTAGGATGATCCATTATGTCTGTAAATATACACCCCTAGAGCTCTTTAAGGGCTTCGGAGAAGACTGTGCAGTCCTTGAGGCAGTGGCAGAAAACTTTGAACTTTCAGACCAGGTTGCCCATGGAAACCTTTGTGGTTTTGGAAAATCAGTCATCCAGGCAGTTTTAGAAGGAAAGGTAGATCAATTGGTCCTGGTCAATTGCTGTGATTCCATGCGCCGGGTCTATGACCTAGTGGAAAGTACGGGAAGGTGCAAATTTCTTTACATGTTAGACCTACCCCACGATGACAAGAATTGCGCAAAAGTCCAGTTTGCCCAAGGTATCCGCCGCCTTAAAGAGGCCTATGAAAATTTTTCTGGAAAGACCTTCGATAAGGAGGCCTTTCTCCAGGCTTTTGCTGGAAAAGAGGACAAATCCCAAGCCTATATTGGCCTTCTTGGGGTTCGCGTCAATAGAGACCTGGAAAAAATGATTGAGGACCACCTTCCCCTGGATGTAAAAAACCTGACCTGTACGGGAGGGAGACATCTTGGAATAGATTCCAAGGACTTGGCTCAGAAAGAGGAAGACGGTCTATGGCTGGCCTATGGAGAGGCCCTTCTTTCCCAGACTCCATGTTTTCGAATGAACCAAAAAGAGGGTCGAAACAAACTCTACCTGGACCCCAACCTAAGGGGGATTATTTACCACACTATTAAATTTTGTGATTACTACGGCTTTGAATATGCAAGTATCAAGGAAAATATTCAAGTTCCTCTTTTGAAAATTGAAACAGACTTTACCAGGCAAAGTTCAGGACAGGTCCTCACTAGGATTCAGGCCTTTGCAGAGACCTTGGAGGGGCCAGAAAAATTGGAAAAGAAAAAGAAAAGAAGAAAAACCAAGGCGGAAAATTATTATGTGGCTGGAATTGACAGTGGGTCTACCACGACAGACATTGTAATTTTAGATAAAAATAAAAACATCCAAGGAACCATGATTATTCCAACAGGAGCCGGTGCTGGAATCAGTGCAGAGAAGGCCCTGGATAGGGCAGTGGAAAAGGCGGGAATCCAAAAAGGAGACCTGGTTCAGATTGTGACCACTGGCTATGGACGTGCCTATATTGACAGCGGCGATGAAAGTATTACAGAAATTACCTGCCATGCCAAAGGGGCTCATTACCTCAATCCGGAGGTGGGAACCGTCATAGATATTGGGGGCCAGGACATGAAGGTCATTGGTATTGACGAGACCGGGGGCGTAAAAAACTTTCTAATGAATGATAAATGCGCCGCTGGAACAGGACGGTTTTTAGAAATGATGGCCCGGACCCTGGGGCTTTCTTTAGAAGAGATGGCCACAAGGGGCTTGGACTGGAAGGAAGAGGTGGTCATATCCAGCATGTGTACTGTCTTTGCCGAGTCTGAAGTTATTTCTCTCGTGGCCCAAAATAAGGACCTGGACGACATTATTCATGGCCTGAACTTATCCGTTGCTTCAAAGGTGACTGCCCTGACAGCCCGTCTTGGCAAGAAGACTCCCGGCCAGTACATGATGACAGGCGGCGTAGCTAAAAATAAGGGCGTCACCCAGGCTCTTGAGGAAAAATTGGGAGCCAAACTCTATATTTGGGATGAAGCACAAATTTGTGGAGCCTTGGGAGCGGCCTTATTTGCAGATGAAATCTACAATGGGAAGCTTTATTAAGAGAGAATATAAAATTTTTGAGGAAGTTCTGGCTGCCAGGGCTTCTTTTTTTTGACAACGGCTAAACAATATATTACAATATAAACAAATGTTAGGAGGGAATAAGGTGACACCCAGGGAAAAGGAACTCATGGATTTAATTCGAGAAAATCCACAAATCAGCCAGGCGGACCTGGCTGAAAAATTAAAGATTAAGCGGTCGTCTGTAGCGGCCCATATCCGGAACTTGACAGAGAAGGGAGAAATCCTAGGTCGGGGCTATCTTTTACGGACGGAGGACTATATCACCGTGGTTGGTGGAGCCAATATGGACATCCGGGGCCTTCCCCAGGGAACTTTTGTCCTGGAGGACTCCAACCCCGGTCAAGTCCAGACTTCTCCAGGTGGAGTGGGCCGAAATATTGGAGAAAACTTGGCCCGTCTAGGTCTCCAGGTCTCCATGGTCTGTGTTTTAGGGGAAGACCTCTGGGCCAGGGAATTAATGGAAACTGGGGAAAGCCTAGGTCTTTCCTTTAAAGAAGCCATTGTGATTCCAGGGGAACAGACCCCCATTTATCTGGAAATTTTAAATGCCCAAAAGGACATGCTGGCGGCCATTAACCAAATGGACCTGGTGGACCGGCTATGTCCAGACCTCTTAGAAGGAAAGAAAAATACCCTAACCAATGCCAAGTACCTGGTCCTGGACTGCAACTTAAAGAGGGAAAGCCTCGCCTATCTTTTTCAGCTGGGCCATGAGAGGGTTGTGGTTGACGGGGTGAGCATGGCTAAGGTGACAAAGATTCAGGACTTTTTAGACCGGATTTACCTGTTAAAGGTTAACCACCACGAAGCAGGGGAGCTTGCCGGGACAAAAATTCAGGGTCCAGAGGACGTGGAAAGAGTGGGCCGGATTTTAATGGAAGATGGACCCCGGTACCTGGTCATTACTTGTGGCAAGGAGGGAGCCTGGGGCTTTGATGGGGACCAGGTCCTTCATGTAAAGACCAAGGAAATCAAGGCAAAAAATGCCACAGGAGCAGGAGACGCCTTTACAGCAGGCCTAATTTATGGATTTTTCAAAGACCTGGACTTTAAAGACTGTCTCTACCTAGGTCAGGGAGCCAGCGCCCTAGCCCTCCATTCGGAAAAAACCAATGCGGAAGATTTATCGAAAGAAAAATTAATAGAAAAAACAAAGGAGATATGCAATGGATAAGATGAAATTTTTAAAAGACCACCTAGATATTAAGCCGGAAGTACAAGAAGCCCTAGACCAGGGAAAGCCAGTTGTGGCTTTAGAATCCACCATTATCAGCCACGGGATGCCCTATCCCCAAAACTTAGAAACGGCCAAGAGAGTGGAAGAAATTGTCCGGGAAAATGGGGCAATTCCTGCAACCACAGGGATTATCAATGGAAAAATTAAGGTGGGCTTAAGCGCGGAAGAATTAGAATTTATGGCTACTTCCAAGGATATTATTAAGTGCTCCACCAGGGACTATCCTATGATTGTGGCAGAAGGCTACAATGGGGCCACAACAGTAGCCACATCCATTGTTACAGCTCGGTTAGCCGGGATTCCACTCCTAGTTACAGGAGGAATTGGCGGCGTCCACCGGGGAGCCCAAGAAACCTTTGATATTTCCAGAGACCTGCAAGAGCTGGCAGGGACAGATATTGTCGTGGTCTGCGCCGGTTGTAAGTCCATTTTAGATATTGGCTTGACCTTGGAATATTTAGAAACCTTTGGCGTTCCTGTCCTGGGCTACAAGACCAAGGACATGCCCGCCTTCTTTACCGAAAAATCCGGTTTTCAAGTGGACTATGCCATGGAAGACCCAGAAGAAGTGGCTAGAATGGTCCATACCAAGTGGAACCTAGGCCTAGATGGTGGAGTTCTTTTAACCAACCCCATTCCTTCTGAAGAAGCCATGGATGAAAAAATCATCAACAAGGCCATTGAAGAGGCCTTAGAAGAAGCCAAGGAAAAAAATATCCACGGCAAGGAAACCACTCCCTTCCTTCTTTCCAAGGTAGTGGAAGTAACTGGAGGCAACAGCTTAAAGGCCAATATTGCCCTTGTGGAAAATAACGCTCGGGTGGGGGCCCAAGTGGCAGTGGCCATGGCCAAGAACAAATAAAAAACTACCCGCTATGCGGGTAGAAAACAAAAGGTTATACCAAAAATCACCTCAGTATTATAATAGAGTTGTTCAGACCTAAAATAATGAAGAGGTGATTTAAATGGATCAAAAGGCAAATTCATTATCACACACAAAGTGGATGTGTAAATATCATATTGTCTTTACACCAAAGTATAGACGAAAAATTGTGTTTAATCAATACCGAGACAGTTTGGGAGAAATATTTAAAACATTATGCAAATATAAAGGAGTCAAAATAAGAGAAGGACATTTAATGCCAGACCATGTGCATATGCTAGTAAGTATTCCCCCTAAAATAGCCAATAGCCGTATCAAATTTTATGAGATAGTTGAAAGGAAAGAGTGCCCTAATGATGTTTGATAAGCACTGTTTGATAAGCACGCAAATTTAAAATATAAATTTGGCAATCGGCATTTTTGAGCAGAAGGATATTATGTCAGCACGGTAGGATTGAATGGACAAACAATAGCCAAATATATAAGAGAGCAAGAGCAGCATGATATTGCGATAGATAAATTGAGTGTAAAAGAATACGAAAATCCATTCAAAAGAAGATGAAGTAAAGCCCTTTAAGGGCAAGCTAAAGAGGCAAAAACAATAAGGTTTGAACAAAGTGAAAACCAACGCCTTGAGACGCTAGTTGGTAATACTTGGGTTTATAGCCCGTGATCAAAGCACCCGTTTTACGGGTGATTATGATTTTGCAGACGTTCAAGAGGAAGAAAAAAGAACAAGAGCTAAGGAAGGATTTGAAGGCTAGGGTCTAAGATGGGGCAAGGATGTTTTGGAGTTCCAGTGTAAGGGCCCAGAGATTTAAGCTAAGGCACAAGTTTTTTTATGAAAAAGTTCAGAATAGGCTTTCAATATATTTTATAAAGTCTACAGGTTTGGGCCCCTAGGGGTCCTTTTTTCTTAAAAGTATATTTGGTACAATAGAGGAGAAAGGGAGGTGAGAGTCTATGGAAATCCAAGGAAGAGTGGAATCCATTGTTTTTCAAAATGAAGATAACGGCTATACAGTGGTCCGGGTCCTGGCAGAAGGAGACCTGATTACTTGTGTGGGCCATTCCCTGAAAATTGAAAGAAACCTGGACTATCTTTTCCGGGGCGAGTGGACTTTTCACCCCAGCTACCAGGAGCAATTTGTCTTTAAGTCTCTGGAAGTCGTCAAGCCAACAGGGAAGGAGGCCACCATCCGCTACTTATCCTCTGGAATCCTTCCCTATATTGGTCCAAAGACGGCAGAGGACATTGTCAATCTTTTAGGGGAAGATGCCCTAGACCAGCTGGAAAAAAATCCGGACCTTCTCTTAAAGATTCCCGGCCTAGGCAAGAAAAAATTGGAAAAAATCAAGGAGGCCCTGGCCCAGCAAGAGGGGATGGAAAAGGTGGTTCTTTGGTGCGAAGAAAAGGGTTTATCCATTAAAGAGGGGATCCGGGTCTACAAGGCCTTGGGACCGGAAGCCATTTCTATTTTAAGGGAAGATCCTTACTTGCTCTTAAATGAAATCCGTGGTCTCTCCTTCCAAAAGATAGACCAAATGGCCCTGAGTCTGGGCCTGGAAAAGGACTCGCCCCAAAGGATGAAGGCAGGTATTCTCTATGTTTTAAGAGAGGACTTGAACCTGGGCTCCTGTTATATAGAATATGAAGACTTAAGGGCCCGAGTGTCCAGTAAACTGGACCTTGACCCGGGGAAATTCCTCTCTCCCCTAGGCCTGGCCATGGACCCCTATCTCATGGTGGAACAAAGAAAAGACCAGGAAGGGGCCTATTTCGTTTACTTAAACCATATTTACCGGTGTGAAAAAAATATTGCCCAGGATATTCTCGCCCGTTTAAGGGAGGAACCCAGTATTTTTCGGGACCTGGGCCGGGAAAGTCTGGAAAAAAATAAAAAGGACTGGTTTAAAAACTTGTCCAAAGACCAGTACCAGGCTGTGGAAGAGTCCCTGAATACCTCCATCTTTGTCTTAACTGGAGGGCCGGGAACAGGGAAGACCACCACCCTCCGGGCCATGATCCAGCTCTATGAATCCATGGACAAGAAGGTCCTCCTGGCGGCGCCTACAGGCCGGGCGGCGAAAAAAATGAGTGAATCCACCAAGCGGTCAGCCCAGACCATCCACAGGCTCCTGGACCTGAGTCCCCAGGACCACTGGATGGATGTGGAGGAATCCCAATCAGAAATCCAGGCGGATGTGTTGATTTTAGATGAGCTTTCCATGGTGGATGTCTTTTTAATGTACCAGGTTTTAAAGGCCCTAAAGAGGTCCACCAAGCTCATCCTAGTGGGGGACCACAACCAATTGTCCAGTGTGGGGCCAGGAAATGTCCTGGGGGATATTTTGGCTTCCCCGCAAATTCCCAGGGTGGAGCTGACAAAAATCTTCCGTCAGGCAGAAAAGTCAACTATTGTAAAAAATGCCCACCACATTTTAAAGAATGAGGATTTAAGCCTCAATGAAAAGGGAGGAGACTTCTTCTTTATCCAGGCCCTAGACAAGGATATTCCAGGAACCCTGGTGGACTTAATGGAAAATCGCCTGCCGGACTATTTCAATGTCAATCCTATGGAGGACATCCAAGTTTTAAGCCCCATGCACAAGGGGCCGGTAGGGGTAACCCAGTTAAATAGCCTCCTTCAAGAGGCCTTAAACCCCAAGGAAGAGGGCCAGGAAGACCTCCGCTTTAAGGGCCAAATTTTCCGGAAAAAGGACCGGGTCATGCACATTAAAAATAACTACCAGCTCCAGTGGTCCATTGACCAGCCCAATTATTCCAAGGAGGGAGAAGGGGTCTTTAATGGAGATACAGGCCGGGTGGTTTCTGTGGATCCGGAAGGAAAAAGTTTGGAAGTCCTCTATGATGAAATTAAGCTGGTGAAGTATACAGAGGCAGACTTGGAAGAATTGACCCTGTCCTATGCCTCGACCATCCACAAGGCCCAGGGAAGTGAATATCCCATTATTATTTTAATCTGTAGCTGGGCCCCTCCCATGCTCCAGACCAAAAACCTCCTCTATACAGCCATTACCCGGGGCCGCCAGGCGGTTGTCCTAGTAGGCAACCCCAGGTACCTAAAGGAAATGTTGGAAAATAGGGAGTCTTACAAACGGCGGACGAGCTTAACCTACCGCCTGGACCATGAAAGGATTTTGGAATGAACTTGGATTTTTTTCTAGACCCCTCCTGTGTTTTTTGTGGCCAAGACCCGGGAGAGTTGGCTTATCTTTGCCCGGACTGCCTGGAAGACCTTCCCTTTGCCCCTCAAATCATCCATAAAAAGAACCAGGATTTCATGGGGTCCTTCCTCTATACAGGAAAGATGAAGGACCTTTTGACCCGGTATAAGTTTGAAGACCAGAGGTACTTAAAAACTACCCTGGCCCAGCTCTTTGCCAAAGCTTTAATGGAGGGCTTTCCTGGCCTTTCGGTAGAGGGCTTTGTCGTCATTCCTAGTTCCCCAGGAAGGAAGAAAAAACGAGGCTTTGACCCCATGGACCTGATTGGCCAAGACCTGGAGAGGGTCTATGGACTTTCCTACAAGAAAAACATCCTAAAAAAGCATAAAGAAAACCCCTTGCAAATCCAGCTGTCTACTGGGCAAAGGGAAGAAAATGTCCAAGGCATTTTCTCCGCCTGCCCCCTCAAGGGAGAAAATCTCTTGGTCTTAGATGATATTTTAACCACAGGGTCCACCCTGGGAGAGGCCAGGAAGACCCTCCTGGAAGCAGGGGCTGGGGAAGTTTATGGCCTGAGCTTATCCTATTGACCCTCCTTCATGACGGCCTTAAGAAGGCTATCTTCTCGAGGCCAGTGGAGGTTGGACTGGGCCTTGGTATAGAGGACGGCATTAATTTCTCCTCCAATTAAAAGCATGACACTTAAAAGGTAGACCCAAAGGAAGAAGAGGATAATCCCAGTCAAGGACCCGTAGGTGACAGAATAGTTCCCAAAATTACTGGTGTAAAAGGTAAAAAAGAGGGTTCCAAAAAAGACGCCCAAGAGGGAAAAAAGAGCTCCCGGTAAAACAGTCCTCCAGTGTAATTCCTTGTAGGGGATGGAGGGGCTGAAACTATATAAAAGGAAGAGATAGGCCAGGGCATAAATGGGACCGGTAATTTTTAAGCCCCGGGAGAGAATGTGGACAGACCGGGTGTTTAAGTTTAAGACTTCGGCCAAGTCATGAATGGCCTTGGATGCTAAGACATTGGAGGCCAGGAGAAGGAAAATCATAAAAATAAGGCCTAGGGTAAAGGCAAGTCCCATAAGGGCTAGGCTTAAAAAACTTCGCTGGTCGGGGACATCATAGGCCCGGTTAATGGCTCGAATTAACTGGCGGACCCCACTAGAGGCAGACCAGAGACCAGTGATCAAGGAAAGACTTAATAAAGAAGTGGAAGACTTTAAACTGATTTGCTGGATAAAGGTCTTCAAAATGTTCCCTGTAGAGTCCGGTAAAAAGGTTAAAATCCTTTGGAGGAAGGAAGGCTCAACCAGGGGGGTAAAGTTTAAAATATTTAACATGGCAATGATAAAGGGAAAAATCGATAGGGTAATAAAATAAGAAAGTTGGCCTCCCTTAGGAAAGACTTCATGGTTGATTAAACGATGAATCAGGACATCCATAAAGGAAAGGACAGGGTTATTAATATGCTTATGGAAAAAATTTTTGATGTTTTCTTTCACTGAGAACTCCTTTCTGATAGAATAGATACCCAATATTTAGTAAATATTTCACTAAGATTTCTTTGCTTTTTCTTTCTGGGGGAAAAGCCCTGGGAATTTGTTGTATAATAGAGACAAAGAGGTGACCTATGCAATATAATATTTTAGTTTGTGACGATGAAAAAGACATTGTATCCGCTATAGAAATTTACTTAAAGGCCCAGGGTTATGAAGTCTTTCCAGCCTATAATGGAAGGGAAGCCCTGGAAATTATGGACAAGGAAAACATCCACCTGATTCTCATGGACCTGATGATGCCGGAAATGGATGGCATGTCTGCCATTTTAAAAATCCGGGAAAAAAACAACATCCCCATTATTATCTTAAGTGCCAAGTCAGAAATTACAGACAAAATTCTAGGCCTCAATGTAGGGGCCGATGATTATATTACCAAGCCCTTTAATGCCATTGAACTCATTGCCCGGGTCAATTCCTCCCTGAGGCGGTATATGAACCTGGGCGCGGCCAATATTGACCAAGATGAAATTGCCATTGGCCGGCTGGTTTTAAATGATTCCAGCAAGACGGTCACTGTCGATGGCCAGGCTGTCAACCTGACTCCTTATGAATATAAAATTCTCTATCTTTTGATGAAAAACCAGGGGAAGGTCTTTTCCAGTGATGAAATCTATGAAACCGTATGGGAAGAGGAAGCCCATGATGTAAAAAAAGTCATTAGCGTCCATATTTCCCACCTAAGGGACAAGGTAGAAATCAACCCAAGAAAGCCAGACCTGATTAAGTCTGTCTATGGAATGGGGTATAAAATCGAGGGATAAGTATGGAAAAAATTAAAAAAATTTTCCTAGGCCTCTATGAATACATCCTCTACCACGCCTACATTGAAAACTTGTTTGCAGAGCTCTACATTATCCTGGTAGGCCTTTTGGGAAACTTTTTATGGGACTACCGGTCCGGCTTTTTTTACCTGACCCTGGTTCTCTGTGGAATTAAGCTTTTACCCATTCCCGGAGTTAAGCGACTTTATTCTGTCTACCTCATGCGGGAATCGGCCAAGAGCAATTATTTTATCCTCTTTGCCCTAGTCAATGTGGCCTATTTTGTCTTTCTTTTCTTCCTGGCCCTGGGGGAATTTTACCCCACAGTCCTTTTAAGTGTAATCTATCGGCTCTTTTTTGTCTATGAAGAAGAAAAAGTACAAAATGTTATTTTAATGGAGGGGATTGAAGAAGCGGCAGACCTGGGCATGCCCCAGTTGGAAACCCACCTGGCCAAGGCCCAAAGCCTAGAGGCCCTAATCCAGCTTGGAAATATCCGCAATGGCCTGGCCGATGCCGTGGAAGAACGGATGCAATCGGAAAAATTAAAGACTGACTTAATTACCAATGTCTCCCATGACTTAAAGACCCCCTTAACCTCCATTATTAACTATGCAGATATTTTAAGTAGCAAGGAAGAAATGGATGAGGAGGCCAAAAATTATATCCGGATTCTGGGACGGAATTCACAAAGGCTCAAGAGCTTGATTGTGGACTTAATTGACGCCTCAAAGACAGGGGCGGGAAATGTCCAGCTAGAAAAAATGGTCATTGACTTTAATGAACTGGTGAGCCAGGTCTTTGGAGACTTTGAATCAGAACTTTCAGAGAAAAACCTGGAGTTTGTCTACCATTCGGACTCCCAGGACGCCCTGGTCTACACAGACCCGGAAATTTTAGGCCGGGTCCTGGGAAATTTATTTTCTAATATTTGTAAGTATGCCCTGGAAAATACGAGGATTTATGGAAAACTCATTGAAGATGACCACAAGGTTTACTTTTCCATGAAAAATGTCAGCAAAAACCGCCTGGGAATTTCTGCCGATGAACTGATGCAGCAGTTTGTCCGGGGGGAACGGTCGCGGACCACAGAGGGGTCCGGCTTAGGGCTACACATTGCAAAAAATTTGGTAGAGGCCTTAGGCGGGGAATTCCGTCTGGTGATTGACGGAGACTACTTCCAAGTTTTTATAGAGCTAGACAAAGATTAAGCATGAGACAAGTTATCTCATGCTTTTTTATCTTTTTGGATAAAATCCTTAATCCGGCTGACATCCCGTAAAATCGTGTGGATATGGTAGTTATAGACAGCTGCCTCTTCCTTTCGGAGGGCCCCCTGGAAGATGACCGTATAGCTAAATAAGTCTTCAATAATCTTCTTATTTTCTTCAGAAATCGTAGGGAGGAAGGGCTTTAATTCTTCTAAAAGTTGGAAGCGGAGGTAAATTTCATTGATCAAGTCAATAATGGCATGGGGGACCTTAAAGTCCTTGCCGGAGTAAAAGGGAGAATTTAACTCTTCATCCAAGAGATGGTAGTATTTGTTGACCTGGTCAATATCCTTTTCCAGTTGACTTAAATCGGTGGGATAGGGAAGGAGGATACAGGCCCGGGTCAAGTCCACAATGTCGTCATAGGCCTTGGTGACGCTATGGTAAAAATTTTCATGGATTTTCGGGGAAGAAATTAAAACATTGACGGCAACACTAATGGCCACCCCCAGACAGGTTCCAATTAAACGGTTGATTCCGTAGGTCATGTGGTCAGATTTTGTGGCAAAGCTGGCTACAAAAACAATGACCGCCAGGGTGGTCATGTCCGAGAGACCTGTAGCCTGGTGGAGGACAATGGTGACGATCACACCGAGGCCTGCAAAAATAGGCATGAGGTAGGGGTTGGTGGTAACCTTGGACAGGACATAGCCAAAGACGACACCAAAAATACAGGTAAAGAGCCGCCTTTTTACCGCCTTAGAAGTGTCTGAAAAGGAAGGTTGCATGGTTGTAATGGATGCAATGGATGTAAAAATAGGGGCCCGTAAGTCTAAAATATAAGAAAGGTAGAGGCCCAGAACTACAGCCAGGGCCGTTTTTATGGTCCGCATACCAATGGAAAAAGGGCCAAATTTCATAAATATCACCAAATTCATTATACCAAAATTTTGCAAACAAGGGGAGGGAAAAAGTTTTTGTAAGGAAAGTGGAGAAAGGATGTTAGAAATTTATAAAATGGGTATATACATACTAAGAGAGAGGAGTGCTTTATATGAAGTTTGAATTTGTTGGAAAAAATCTAGAATTAACAAACTCTCTTAGAGAGCAGGCAGAAGCGAAGTTATCCAAGCTGGATCGGTACTTTGAAAAAGAAATCGAAGCCAAGGTAACTTTTTCAACCAAAAAGAGTCGGCATAAAGTAGAGGTAACTGTATTTCTACCGCAGACAATTCTTCGGGCTGAAGAAACCACAGATGATATGTACGCCTCCATTGATCGGGTGGTGGATGTTTTAGAAAGACAAGTCCGTAAGCACAAGACAAAATTAAAAAGACGCCACCAAGATAGTAAGAGTATTCGGTTTGACAATTTCGAAGAGCTAGCCCGGGACCAAGAAAAGGAAGGTCCAGAAGGAGAATTAATCCGGACCAAGGACTTTGTCCTGGAACCCATGACAGCAGAAGAAGCCAGTCTACAAATGGATTTATTAAACCACAATTTTTTCCTTTACCAAGATGCAGATTTAGAAGAAATTTGTGTTCTATATAAGAGAAAAGATGGCAACTATGGACGGATTGTCGGCCATAGACCATGATTAAAGACAAGGTCTCCCTTTAGGGGAGATCTTTTTTTGCCCTAAAAAAAGCCACCTACAATTGGTTTTGTAGGTGGCCTTTTCCTTTTCTTCTCCTAGAACCCAGGTCCTAGACTATTGAGAATCAATTTTTTTCAGGGAAAAATTTTCCAGGTTGACTGTGTCCCTGTGGATATGTTTCATGGTTTCTTCAATGGCTGCAAGGTGGTTGGCACAGTCCTTTAGCTCTTCATGGTGGTCGGCTATTTTTTGGCCATTATTTTTATACTGTAATTGGTGCTCTAGGCTGGCCCAGTAGTCCATGGGAATGGTCCGGAGCTGAATTTCAACAGGGATTTCTTCTTTTCTTTGGGAAAGAAAGACAGGGACCTTGACCAAAAGGTGAAGAGACCGGTAGCCACTTTCCTTGGGCTCCTTGATATAGTCTTTCCTCCGGATAAATTTGACGTCATCTTGGGCCAAGAGCAATTTTTCAATAATGTAAACATCGTCTAGGTAACGGCAAATCACCCGGATGCCTGAAATATCCGTAATATTTTCCCGCATGGATTCCATGGATTTTTTCACGTTTAACCGGTCCATCTTATGGATAATACTTTGCAAACTTTTTAACCGGCACTCCATGTGATGGATGGGATTATAGGTATAGTTCATTTGGAATTCGTTATCTAAAATTTCCAACTTTGTGGAGATTTCCTTTAAGGCTCCATTGTAAAGCTGTTGAATTTCCATCCAACCAGTAATATTGTCTAAAAGGTCTCTGGTATCCAGGGGTTGATTGGAATAAAAACCCAAGAGTTTTTCATTTTCCAAGCGTTCCTTTAATTCTTCAATAGTCAGGTTGGTATTTCTATAGAGTATCAAAGACATCCTCTCCTTCCTTTCATAAATACCCAACTGAGGATTTTTTAGTCAGAGAAGGGAAAATTTTCTAGGCAGGGAGACTTTTTTATTGGCAAAAGGGCCATTTTATGCTAAACTAATTTCCGTGATAAAAGGAGGCTTCAATGAAAGTAAGTTCAATTGTAGGCGTTAATTTTGGAGATGAAGGCAAGGGACGGATGGTAGATTACTTTGCTGGTCTTTATGACTATGTGGTCCGCTACCAAGGAGGAGACAATGCTGGGCATACAGTGAAAAATGCCTATGGAGAGTTTGCCCTCCACTTAATTCCCTCTGGAATTTTTCATGAAAATACCATAAATATTATGGGGCCGGGCATGGTTGTAAACCTGAAGAGCCTGGACAAGGAAATAGAAAATTTACGGGCTGGAGGGATTGAGGTGAGCCCTAAAAATTTAAAGATTTCCCACCGGGCCAGTTTACTCTTACCCTACCATGTCCAACAAGACCAAGAAGAAGAAAAGAGATTAAAGGACAAGAAGTACGGGTCCACCAAGAAGGGGATTGCCCCTGCCTATGGGGACAAGTACATGAAAAAGACCATCCAACTTGGAGAACTCTATGATTTAGACAAGTGTAAAGAACATTTTGATGACTTGGTGGCCTATAAACAAGAAGTCTTTAACTATGACTATGACTTTACCGGGATTTGGGAAGACTTGGTGGCCTTAAGGGAAAAATATCTTCCTTATATTGTGGATGTTTATGACTTATTTGAAGAAGGGCAGGGCAAGTCCTTTTTACTAGAAGCCCAACTTGGGGCCATGCGGGATGTAGACTATGGAATTTATCCCTATACTTCTTCATCCAGTCCCCTGGCAGCCTATGCTCCCTTGGGCTGTGGCTATCCAAAGTTGAAGTTAGATGAAGTGATAGGAATTGTCAAAGCCTATGGAACTTGTGTAGGCGAAGGGCCCTTTGTAGGCGAGTTGACAGGGGAAGAAGGAGACCGCCTCCGGACCCTAGGTGGAGAGTATGGAGCCGCCACAGGACGGCCTAGAAGAATTTCCTATTTTGATTGTGTTGCCAGCCGTTATGGAGTACAATTACAGGGAGCAGATAAACTGGCCTTGACCAAGTTGGATGTCTTGGATTCCCTGGAAAAGATTCCCATGATTGTGGCCTATAAGAAGGGGGATTTTGAAACAAAATCTTTCCCCTACACCCCTTATTTAAAGGACTTTGAACCGGTTTACAAGGAATTTCCAGGCTGGGGTTGTGACCTGTCCAAGGTCCGGAACTACAAGGATTTTCCTAAGGAAGCAAAGATGTACGTTGAATATATTGAAGAAGAATTAAGGACTCCTATTTCTTATATTTCTGTAGGTCCAGAAAGGGATGCACTGATTCTTCGAGACTAGATTTTAAAAGGAGCTGGAGGATGAAACGTTATTTCTTATTTATTTGGTTATTAGTTCAGGTCTACATGACCAGTCTGTCCAATCTAGATGCCCTGAGCTTGCGGGCCCTCCATGTCCTATTTATTTTAAGCCTATCCAGTTTATTTTTTCTAGAAAATAAAAAGCTTTCCAAGCCCATGGCCTTCCTAAGTGTCCTGAGCTTGGGGCTTTTTTTATACCTCTATCCAGGCTTGGCCCAGACAGGGGGTCGGTTGGAAACTATACATATTGTCCTAGGTCTAGCTATTCTTGTCCTTATTTTAGTCCTGGCTTTTTATGTAAATAGGGCTCTTTTTGTCCTGAGTCTGGTCTTTTTAACCTACCTCTACTGGGGCCAGTTTATTCCAGGGCCCCTAGGTCATAGTGGTTTTTCCCTCTACCGGGTGACCAGCTACATGGTCTGGGGTAGTCAGGGAATTTTCGGCCTAGGAGTGGGCGTGTCCATGTCCTATATTTTCCTCTTTGTCCTCTATGGGGCCCTTTTAAATGCAGCCGGATTTACCAAGATGATTTATTCCATAGCTGGCCGGTTTTTACGGGGGCAAGTTGGGGCCGGAGCCAAGCTTTCTATTCTAGCTTCAGGGCTTATGGGGATGATTAATGGGTCGGCTGTGGCCAATGTCGCCACAACGGGGACGGTGACCATTCCCTTAATGAAGAAGACGGGCTACCAAGATGACTATGCAGCAGCTGTAGAGGCGGCCGCTTCTACAGGAGGACAGTTTTGTCCGCCTATTATGGGGGCTGTAGGCTTTGTCATGGCAGAGTACTTAAAGCTTCCCTACAAGGAAGTTATGGTGGCCGCCATCCTGCCAGCCCTTATCTACTATCTCTCTCTCTTTTTCCAAGTTCACTACCAGGCCAAAAAGTTAGGTCTGGCTCCCATGGAGGAAGAGGGAGAAAAACCTAAGAGGCAAGATTTTCTCCCTCTCTTGTCTATCTTGGTCCTCTTGGTCTTAATTAACAGGGGATACACTCCTATCTACAGCGTCCTCTGGGCCATTGGCGTCCTCCTTGTAACTATGCAATTTCACAAGGAAAGCCCCCTAAGGGGAGACCGTCTGGTTCAAGGATTGATGGAGGGAGGGCAAACAGCCCTGAAGGTGGGTCTGGCCTGTATTTTAATTGGTTTTATTATTGGGAGCGTAACCCTGTCCGGCTTCGGTATTAACTTTGGAGAATTAGTCCTATCGACCCTGGCCAAGGGGAATTTATTTATTGGAGCCTTTTTTGTCATGATTTTAAGCGTCATCCTAGGCATGGGGGTTCCGGGCCTGGCCGCCTATATTATTGTGGCTTCTGTGGCGGTTCCTGTGCTTATTAAACTGGATGCTTCTCCCCTGGGGGCCCACATGTTTTGCCTTTATTATGGAGTTTTATCCAACATTACACCTCCTGTGGCCATTTCTTGTTATGTGGCCTCTTCCATGGCAGGAAGTGACCCCTGGAAGACAGGATTTACAGCCATGAAAATTGCCTTTGCAGGCTTTATTCTTCCCTTTGTCTTCCTATTTAACCCGGCCCTTCTAGCCCAGGGAGACCTGGTGAACCTAGTGGAAGTGACCCTTACGGCCCTCTATGGCACCTATCTTTTTGCCCTGGCCCTGGCTGGTTACTGGCAAGAGCCTCTTTCAGGGGCCAAAAGACTGGTCCTTTTTATGGCAGGTTTAGCCCTCCTTGTCCCCGGTCTTTTGTCGGACGGTCTAGGTCTAGCCTTGAGCCTGCCCATCCTCTGGTTTTCTAGAAAAAAGAAAGAAGGAATCCCATGCTAAAAAATTTAGGCAAAAAAATATGGCTCTTAGTTTTTCTCTGCCTCCTCCTGGGCTGCCAAAAAAAATCCCAAGTTTTGGTCATGCCCACGGCGGCAAGCTCCGGCAACCTCTATCCTCTAGGAGCTTCCATTGCCGGCATGTACAATAAAAAATTACCAGATATCCAAGTTTCCAACCAGGCCTCTAATGGGGGCTATGACAATCTCCATTTAATGGAAAGAAAAGAAGCCAACCTGAGTTTCGGTGTCAGCAATATTGTCTATGACGCCTACTATGGAAAGGACATTTTTAAAAATCACGGAAACAAGGACCTCCGGGTCATTGCCGGCCTTTACTATAACCCCAACCAGATTGTCGTCCGGGCGGACAAGGGAATTAACAGCCTAAAGGACCTGGAAGGAAAGGTCTTTGCTCCAGGAGTCCATGGATCTACGACAGAAAAAGAAACCCAAACCCACCTGGACTTAATAGGTGTAGACCAAGATAAAATTCGCTTCCAATATTTAGGCTTTTCCGAAGCTGGGGAAGAAATCCGCAATAACCAGCTGGATGGGGCCTGGATTATGGCCGGGACGCCAGCTGCTGCCGTGACAGAGCTCATGACTACAGGAAAGGTTAAGATTTTAAACCTAGATGATGGCTACTTAAAGGCCCTAAAAGATCGCTATCCCTATTATGTAGATTATTGTATAGAAAAAGGCACCTACCCCGGCCAGGAGGAAGATGTGATGACAAGCTCTGTAAAGATGCT
Source organism: Clostridiales bacterium SIT11 (assembly GCA_001299455.1). Classification (GTDB taxonomy): domain Bacteria; phylum Bacillota; class Clostridia; order Tissierellales; family Peptoniphilaceae; genus Urinicoccus. The sequence goes on from CYUK01000003.1 coordinate 1,587,696, forward strand.
CTACTATACAGATACGAGCTTGGATGAAGACACTGTCTACCAACTGACTAAAACTTTTTGGGAAAATATAGATGACCTGGCGGAAAGCAATAGTGCCTTAAAGGGGCTGAAGCCAGAAGACGCCTTAAAGGATATTTCAGGCCTCCCGGTCCATCCTGGTGCTATGAGATATTATAAAGAAATCCAGGGGGATAAAAACTAGGAAAAGTATGGTACAATATCTACGGAGGTTTATATGATTACAATAAAAGAAGCAAAAACAAAAGAAGACCTACTGGCATTTACAAAACTTGCCAATAAGATATATGCAGAGAACCCCTACTGGGTCGCACCTATAACAAAAGATTATATAGCCTATATCCAAGGAAAAGATAATGAACTGGCAGATTGTCCCCATAAAATTTTACTGGCCTACAAGGATGATGAAGTGGTGGGCCGGGTGATTGTCTATGTAGACGAAGAATTAAACCGCTATCAAAACTCCAGCGTGGGAAACTTTGCCGAATATGAGGCCGTTGATGATTTAGAAGTGGCGGAAGCCTTAATCAATGCCTGCCTGGATTTTTGTAAGGACCATGGTCTGGCTACCCTCAAGGGGCCCTTTGCCCTGCCAGGAGGGGAAGACCACCGGGGCTTTATGGTGAACGGTTTTGACCAAATTCCTACAATTATGAATATTTATAATATGGACTACTATCCCCGGCAAATGGAAGACCTAGGGCTTGAAAAATACTTAGATGTCTATGCCTATGCAGCCACACCGGAAGACATTAAAGACCGAGTAGACCACCTGGAACGGATTCTTCCCCAGGTGCAAAAGCGCTATAAGTTCCATATTGACCCTGTGGACATTAAAAAGAACCTGCAAAGGGAATTAGATGACGTTTATGCCGTTTTACAAGAAGGCCTCCCTAAGGAATGGGAAGACTTTAAACCCATTACCCATACGGATGTACAAAATATTTTTCAACAACTGAAGCCCTTTGCTGTAGAAGATTTAATTGTCGTTGCCCGGACTGATGAAGGAGAGCCCATAGGTTTTGCCATTTCTCTTCCAGACTACAATGAAATTCTACATGGTTTTCATGGCAAGCTAGGCCCCCTCCAAGCCATCCAATTTTTATTAAAGAGAAAGTCCATTAAAAGGGTCCGGCTCTTTGTCTTAATTATTGTGCCCAAGTACCACCAAAAGGGCGTCTCTGCTGCCATCTACTACACCCTCTTTAAGAATGCCATGAAGAGAGGATTTACTGAGCTGGAGGGATCGACAATTTGGGAGTACAACCAGCCTATGATTAACGATGTGGAGCGGATTGGAGCCAAGAGAAGCATTACTTACCGGATTTTCCAAAAGAAAATATAAAGTATTTTAGAAAAGTCACAAAATCTTGTGGCTTTTTTGTTTGTTTAGGAATTTTTAGGGTAAATAGACTAAAGAGAGCAGAATGAATTTATTGGTTTATGTGTGCCTTCCATTGGCAAGTTTTCTTCATTGCAAGTTCTCCCTTTCATAGTTTTTGAAAGGAAGAAAACCTTTGACTTCTTAGAAAACTTGTGATACTATAGTTTCGTAGTATAGTATAAGTATCAATGGTCAAGCACAAAGAAGGAAAGAAGGAGGCCAATATGTTATTTAAGACTACGGATGAGCACGAAGCGCTGCGTAAAAAAGTCCGCGAGTTTGCCGAAGCTGAAGTAAAACCCATTGCCTTTCAGCTGGATCAAGGAAACGAGTTTCCAGAAGAAATTGTAAAGAAAATGGGTAGCGAATTAAACATAATGGGGCTACCCTATGAAGAAGAATACGGTGGAGCAGGAAAAGATGTTATTTCCTATGCAATCGCTGTGGAAGAGCTTTCTAGAGTGGACGGGGGCGTTGGTGTTATCCTATCTGCCCATACATCCCTTGGAAGCTATCCAATTGAAGCCTTTGGGACAGATGAACAAAAGAAAAAATACCTGGTTCCTCTAGCCAAGGGTGAAAAAATTGGAGCTTTCGGATTGACAGAACCAGAAGCTGGTTCCGATGCTGGTGGAACAGAAACCACAGCTGTTTTAGAAGGTGACCACTATATCTTAAATGGTGGGAAAATCTTTATTACCAATGCACCTTATGCAGATACTTATGTTGTATTTGCCGTAACCCATCCAGGTATGGGAACAAAGGGAATTTCTGCCTTTATTGTTGAAAAAGGTTGGGATGGATTTACCTTTGGAGACCACTATGATAAGTTAGGTATCCGGTCTTCCTCTACGGCAGAACTCATCTTCAATAATGTAAAAGTACCTAAGGAAAATCTCCTTGGAAAAGAAGGACAAGGCTTCCGGATTGCTATGCAAACCCTGGATGGTGGCCGGATTGGGATCGCCTCTCAAGCCCTAGGGATTGCCCAAGGTGCCTATGAAGCAGCCCTTCAATATTCTAAGGAAAGAATCCAATTTGGCAAGCCCATTGCCGCTCAACAAGTTATTTCCTTTAAATTGGCAGAAATGGCCACCAAATTACGGGCAGCTCGGTTCTTAATTTATTCTGCTGCTGAAATGAAACACAATGGAGAACGCTACAGCATGGAAGCTGCCATGGCCAAGAAGTATGCTTCAGACAAGGCTCTTGAAATTGTCAATGACGCCCTCCAAATTCACGGTGGAAATGGCTTCCTTAAAGGGATGGATGTGGAACGCTTCTACAGAGATGCAAAAATTACAACCATCTACGAAGGAACCAATGAAATCATGGACGTGGTTATTGCCTCCAACATTATTGGTAAGCTAGGCAAGGCAGAACACGCCGGCGCAAAAACTGCTTTTGTTGCTAAGAACGATGGCCCTATTACAGGAAACCGGAAACGGGAAATCATTAAGGCTGACACAGCCCAAGAAGCAGTGGACATTCTTGTAGAAAACTTAAAGAAAGACGGTTATGACTTTTCTGTAGGCATTCCAGTTGACACTCCAATTTACGACGCAGAACGGGTTGTCTCCGTTGGAAAGGGAATCCAAGATGCAGAACACTTCCATTTAGGGGAAGAATTAGCCAAGGCTGCTGGAGCTGCCCTAGGTGGATCTCGTCCTGTTGCAGAAACCATGAAGCTTGTTCCCCTTGACCGCTATGTGGGCATGAGTGGACAAAAGTTCAACGGAAACCTCTATATTGCTTGTGGTATCTCCGGTGCAAGCCAACACTTAAAGGGGATTAAAAATGCTTCCACCATTGTTGCCATTAACAAAAATGCTGGGGCTCCCATCTTTAAGAACTGTGATTACGGAATTGTAGGAGATATGTTTGAAATCATGCCCCTATTAGCAGAAGCCTTAGGGACAGGTGAAAAAGAACCAGCTCCTCCAATGAAGAAAGTACGTCGGTCCAAACCCCGTAAACTAGCTCCAAACCATAAGGTCATGGTCTGCCCAGGCTGTGGTTATGAATATGACCCAGACCTAGGAGACCCAGAAGGAGAAATTGATCCAGGAACTGATTTTGAAAATTTACCAGACGATTGGACTTGTCCAGAATGTCAAGAAGAAAAGGAAAACTTCATTGAAGCAGATTTTCCTGAAGATCGTAAGTAATAAGGAGGCTTAAGATGTATACCGTACGAAAAGTCTTAGATGATTTATATTATGTAGGTGCCAATGACCACCGCATAGCCCTGTTTGAAAATATCTTTCCAATTCCAGAAGGAGTGACCTATAACTCCTACCTGCTCATGGATGAAAAAACCGTCCTTTTTGATTCCGTAGACTGGAATCTAGGAAAAGACTTCCTTCGGAACGTAGAAGGCGTTCTCGACGGAAGAGACCTGGACTATTTTGTTGTCCATCATATGGAACCAGACCATGCTGGAGCCATTGAAGAAATTATTTTACGTCATCCAAATGTCCAAGTCATTTCCAGTGAACAAGGCTTCCAAATTATGCGGCAAATTGGCTACCATATTAAAGATGAAAATGCCATTATTGTCAAAGAAGGCGACACCTTTAGCTTTGGGAAACATGAATTTGTCTTCCTAGAAGCCCCCATGGTTCACTGGCCAGAAGTTATTGTATCCTATGATACCACAACAGGAACTTTATTCTCTGCCGATGCCTTTGGAACCTTTGGTGCCCTAGATGGAAAACTCTTTAACGACGAAGTCAACTTTGAACGGGATTGGTTGGATTCAGCCCGCCGGTATTTAACCAACATTGTTGGGAAATATGGTCCCTTTGTTCAAGACGTCTTAAAGAAGGCCTCTACTGTAGATATTAAGATGATTTGTCCCCTCCATGGACCTGTTTGGAGGACAGATATTCCTTGGTTCATTGACAAGTATGACAAGTGGTCTCGTTATGAACCAGAAGAAGAAGGGGTTATGATTGCCTATGCTTCCATGTATGGAAACACAGAATATGCAGCCCAAGCTCTTGCCTCTGCCCTTTGCGAACGGGGAATGACCAATGTGGTTGTTCATGACGTCTCCAACACAGACATTTCCTACTTGATTGCTGATACGTTTAAATATTCCCACCTTGTTCTGGCCTCTGTAACCTACAACTTGGGCATCTATCCTATTATGAAGAACTTCATTGCAGACTTAGAAGCCCTAAATGTACAAAACCGGACTGTTGGAATCATTGAAAACGGATCTTGGGCATGTACTGTTGGCGACAAGATGGAAGACTTCTTAGATGAACACTTAAAGATGTTCGACGTTTTAAACGAACGGATTACTTTAAATACTTCTCTAAACGAAGCCAATGAAAATGACTTAAATGCTCTTGCAGATGCTATTATTGAATCCATGAAGAACATTCGTGAAGTCAAAGAAAAATCTGGAGAAAAAGAAGCATAAAGTGTAAACAATAGAAAAAAGGCCTCTCCTAGCTGGAGGGGCCTCTTTTTGTAGAGAGATTCAAAAAGTAAAAAAGACAAGGTCTTTTAAGAAAATTAGAAGAGGACCTTGTCTTACTGGTTTTATAGTAAATGTTGGGATCCACCTAGACTCCAGCATTTACTATTTTTAGTCTTCTGAAGAAGCCAATAATTTTTCAATTTGATAGTGGAGAAGTTCCATAAAAAGGCCAGCATCAGTGACAATAGGTGTGGCTTGACCAGACCCCCGGTCGGCTAACTTGGTCACAGTCCCTGCATGAATATCCACACAAATCATGGGAATAGTGGCAGGAAGCATGTTTCCCGATGCAATTCCATGGAGCATGGTCCCCAGGACAATGACACAGTCAGCTTGGTGGAGATGGTGGGAATAGAGGGCTTGGGCCTCAATCATATTCATCTTTGTTTCTGGAAGGGGACCGTCATCTCGCAAGGATCCGGCCAGGACAAAGGGAATATTTTCTTTAATGCAGGTGTACATAATTCCTGACTTTAAAACCCCCTGGTCGACAGCGGCCTGAATGCTGCCACAGCCATTGATCCGGTTAATAGTCCGCATATGATGGGTGTAGCCATTTTTTTCAGGAAGGCCGGTATTCTTGTTAATGCCCAAGCTGGTGTCAAAGAAGGCCCTTTCCATGTCATGGACGGCAACGGCATTCCCGCCTAGGAGGCATTTGACAAAGCCCTTCCGCATGAGGTATTCCATGTGTTCTACAGCTCCAGAATGGACGATAATGGGACCGGACACAAAGGTAATTTGTTTTTTCTCCTCCACCAGCCACTTGGCCAGACGTTGAATAGTCAGGTCATTTCGCCGTTCAGAGCTCACTAGGTTATTCATAAAGCCAAAGGAGTCATCGTGTTCCTTAGTAGGGTCAAAGCGGTGGATTCCCTCTTGACCACAGGCCACCAGGTCTCCTTGGTGGACATCCCGTAATTTTGTGGCCACAGCATGGCCATCTTTTACAACAATTAAGGCGTCCATCCTTTGGCCTTCCACAAGAATCCATTCTCCATTTAAACGAATTTTTGTAGGGAGGTTAGTTGTGGAGTAGAAATCTTCTGGGACATAACCATCTTTTATCGCTTTTTTTAAGCAAACATCTTTATTTTCCATTGATAATCCTTTCTATCAGTATAAAAATAAAAAACGCCCCTAAAAAGGGACGTATTATACGCGGTACCACCCAAGTTCTCACAAAGAGCACTCTTTTCCGTAAGGGGGAATCCCTGTGGTTTTGCCACAATCTCCAAGGTAGGGCAGTAAAAGAAGTCCTGATTATCCCTTCCAGTTTTTAAGGATAACTTCCTGGCAGCTTTCTTTTAATGGGTCCTTTTCATCGATAATTACCATTAGTATACTGTAAATGGAGAGATTTGGCAAGAGTCTTTTTTTGAAAGCTATATTGCAATACACAGTAGCTGGTGGTATACTATAGCAAGGTGATGTTATGAATCCACAATTTAAAAAGGGAGTTTTAGAACTCTTAGTTTTATCCTTGCTGGTAGACAAGGATTGCTATGGCTACCAATTGGTGGATACTATTTCCAACCATATCGAAATTTCTGAAGGGACCATCTACCCCCTCCTTAGGCGGTTGAAAAAGGAGGGCCTTGTGACAACTTACTTAAAAGAATCCATGTCCGGACCTCCCCGAAAGTACTACCAGCTGACAGAGGAAGGTCAGAGGGAATTTGAAGACCAAAAAAGGACTTGGTTTGCCTTTTCAAGGGCCGTAGATGAAATTTTAAGGAGAGAAGAATGAAGGAAAAAGAATACTTAGACCTACTAAGGTATTATTTGAGAAAACTTCCCGACAATGTCATTGACGATATTATTGCAGACTATGAAGAGCATTTTCGTCTAGGCAAGGAGGCGGGGAAAAGTGAAGGTTTAATTGCGGCGGAATTGGGAAGCCCTATGGAAATTGCCAGAGACTTTAAGGCTACGGACTATTATGGGCCCAAGGGGCAGGAAGAGAAGGGGGCCAAGACTGGGTCCCTAGGAAAGGCCCTGGTCCTCTTACTTCTGGTCCTCCTTATGAGCCCTGTCCTCCTAATCTTGGCCAGTGTAGTCTTCGGTCTTTTTATGGCTTTCGGTGGAATTTTATTTGCCTTTGTGGTCTCTTGCGGGACCATTGGAGCTGCGGTTTTATCCCTCCCCTTTGGAGGCTTCCCATTTGTAAATTTTGGATCGGCCCAGGGCTGGGTCGCTAACCTCCACCCCCTAACCCAAGTTCTTCTAGGTTTATTTTTCTTAAGCCTTTGCTTCTTGTGCATTCCTGTCATTGGAGGATTTTTTAAAGTTGCCTGGCGTGGATTAAAAAATCTTTTCCTATCTTTAAAATGGTCCTATAGAAAATGGAGGTACCGGTAATGAAAAAATTTTTTAAGGTCAACTTCATCCTAGCCCTGGTCCTTTTAGTGGCCAGTATCTTTTCCTTTTTTATCTTAGACTACCGAGATGTTAAGGAAGCGGTAGACCAAGGGGAGGTGACCTGGGGAAATGTTTTAAACTTCAGCAACAAAGACTGGGACGGGCCTTCCAAGGGGAAGAAAAAAGTGGAAACCATGAAGCCTTACAAGGACCTGGTCTTAGAAAGTGCCTATGGGAATGTGAGTCTTGTCCAGGGAGACAGCTTTCAAGTAATTTATCCCCAAGGGAAGGCCCGCTGGTCTTTAAAAGAAGAAGAGGGGCAATTGGTTATCAAGGGAGGAAAGGGGTCTATCCGCCTGGTGGTTCCAAACCTGCAAGAGATTTCCGTAAGGGGGAACTTGTCTGGAGGAGCCTTTAACCTAGAAGGCCAGGCGAAAAATCTAGACCTGGGCCTGGCAGGGGGCCTGGTAAACCTTGAAAGTCCTCAAGTCTTTCCCATCAACTTAAACCTCCAAGGAGGCCTAGCCAATATTAGTTTAGAAGGAGGAGATAGCCGGATTTCCTTAGACCTAGAGGGAGGCCTGGCCAATGTTAATGGTCAGTCCTATAACCAGGGACAAGTCAACCTAGGAAGGGGAGATAATCTCATCCAAATTCAGGCCCAAGGAGGGCTTGTGAACCTAGAAACAGACCAGGACCTTTAAAGGCTCTAGGGAATTGTCAAGAAGGATAAAAGTCCCTATAATAGATAGGGAAAGGAAGTGCCTATGCTACACATTATTTTATACCAACCGGAAATTCCCTATAATACAGGAGCCATTGCCCGGACTTGTGCCCTGACCAAGTCCAAGCTCCACTTAATCAAGCCTCTAGGATTTTCTGTCGATGATAAACACTTAAAGAGGGCCGGCCTAGACTACTGGCCCCTGGTGGATATTTCCTATTATGACTCCTTTGAAGACTTTGCCAAAAGTTTTCAGGGCCAGCTCTACTTTGCCTCAACCCATGGCCACAAAAAGTATTCTGATGTGACCTACAAGGACGGGGATGGGATTGTTTTTGGTCGGGAAACGGCTGGCTTGCCGGAAGAGATTATGGACAAGTACCGGGACAAGCTCATCCGGATTCCCATGCGGGGAGACCTAAAGAGAAGTCTAAACTTGGCAAATTCTGCCAACATTTTAATTTATGAAGCCCTTCGGCAAAATGACTTTTTTGGATTGGAGTAAAAAATGGATGAACTCATTTACTATGGACAAAAGATGGTAGAGGAGGGTCTAAGCTTTGCTACTGGAGGGAATCTCTCTCGGAGGCTGGACGGGGAAACCTATAAAATTACCCCTTCTGGCCAGGCTTATGCTTCTTTAAAAGACCAGGACCTGGTGACTATGAACCTTGAAGGGAAAATCCTTCAAGGGGAAAAACCCTCCACAGAATACCATTTTCACCAAGGCATATACAGGGCTTATCCTGAAGCCAAGGCCGTTGTCCATACCCACTCGGAATATATCAACATCCTATCGATTTTAGACAAGCCCCTGGCCTGTATCCATTATTTAATGGCTGAGGCAGGACCGGACCCCATAGAAGTGGCTCCCTATGCCAGCTTCGGAACAGAGGACTTGGCGAGAAATGCCCTGGGAGCCTTTGGCCGGAACAAGGCCGTTATCCTGTCCCACCATGGTCTAGTGACCTTTGGATCCAGTGTAAAAGAAGCCTTTAGCCAGGCCAGGACCCTGGAGTTTTGTGCCAAGATTTATATTAAGGCCTTAAGTATAGGAAATCCATCTTCCTTGTCCATAGAAGAAATGGAAAAGATGGTTGACCGCTTTAAGTCCTATGGAAAATAGACCACAAAAAAAGGGAAGGACCTAAAAGGCCCTTCCCTTCAATTTATTTGAGTGTTTGTTAGATTTCTTGAGAGTTTTCCCATAAACCATGAAGGTTGCAATAGCTTAGAGCATAGACAGTTCCCTTAGCTTGGGTTTTTACAACAGCGCTTACTTCAGGTTTTGAAAAGATTTCTTCTTCACCATGAGCACAGAAGCGATAGGATCCAACTTCAACGGGGAATTTTCCACCTTCAGCTTGGAAGAAAACTTTAATCCATTCAATATGATGTTCTAAAGTATTTGGATGTTCAACTTCTTCACCAACAAGAACTTTAATATTTAAGACATCACCATTTTGTTCTGCATGGATTACAGGAACGTGTTTTTCAGATTTCCAATCGCCAGATTGTACAGTTTCAGTTAATTTCATTTTTTACCTCCTTAGGGCTAGGTTTCTTTTTTACACTTTTATTGTATCAGATTTTGTAAATTTTGGGAAGGAGGAAGTCCGGTTTTTTCAGCTAGATTACTTTAATAAAAGAAAGTAAAGAATGGAAAACCAGTAGATTCTCAAGCTTTTATCTTGTATAATGGAAAAGAGGTGAATTGTGAAAAAATATCAATGTTTAGCAACGGCAAATTTCGGTGTAGAAGCCGTTGTGAAAAGAGAATTACAGGCCCTCCTAGGAGATGGTGGCCAGGTCCAAGTCCAAGACGGCCGGGTCTATTTTAAGGGGGATTTTAAGGAAATATATAAGGCCAACCTCTACCTGCGTACGGCAGAGCGGGTCCATATCGTCCTGCACACCTTTATGGCCAAGACCTTTGAAGACCTCTACCAGGGGGTCAAGGAAATCAACTGGCCGGAGATTTTACCTAAGGATGCCAACTTTATGGTCCAAGGGCGGTCAGCCAAGAGCCAGCTTTTTTCTGTTTCAGACTGTCAAAGAATTACAGAAAGAGCCTTAATTGACCGGTTAAATGAAAAATATTCCATGAGTTTTTACCCCAAGTCCGGAGCTAGGTATAAGATTGAGGTCATCCTCTTTAAGGACCAGGCCCAAATCTTACTGGACACTTCAGGAGACGGCCTCCACAAGAGAGGCTACCGGAAGGCCACTGTGGAAGCTCCTTTGACAGAAACCCTGGCTTCAGCCTTAGTTCAGCTGAGCTTTTACAAAAAGGATCGGATTCTTTTAGATCCTTTTTGCGGGTCAGGAACCATTCCCATAGAAGCGGCCATGCTGGCAAGAAATATTGCCCCAGGCTTAAACCGCCACTTTGACTGTGAATATTTTAAGCAAATGGACCCCGACTGGGTTAAGGACCTGCGGAAGGAAGCTTTTTCAAAAATCGACTATACAGGAGACTTGAAAATTTATGCCTCGGATAAGTCAAGAGAAGCCATTGAAGCGGCCAAGAAAAATGCAGAAGAGGCTGGAGTGGACCAGGATATCCTCTTTAGCCAAGAAAAAATTGAAGATTTGAATATTCCAGGTCCCTATGGGGTATTAATAAGTAACCCTCCCTATGGAGTGCGTTTATCCACAGAAGAGGAAGTGGATAGGCTCTATGAAAACTTAAAGAGTTTATACCAAAAAGATGACACATGGAGCTACTATCTCATAACAAGTGATGAAAGTTTTCCTAGAAAATTTGGCAAAGAGCCTTCTAGGAAGAGGAAACTATACAATGGCCGGATTAAGGTTGATTACTATCAATACTATGGCCCAAGACCTGACTAAGTAAAGGAGAAGAGAATGGAAATTTATACAAAAACTGGAGATAAGGGAAAAACTTCCCTCTATGATGAAGTACGAGTTGCCAAGGACGATGCCCGGGTGGAAAGTTATGGAACCGTTGATGAACTAGGGGCTGCTCTGGGAGTTTGCCGGAACTATATTGACGATGAAGAGTTAAAAGAAGAAATCATGCGGATTCAAAACAAGCTCTTTGTTGTCTGTGAAAACCTGGCTACTGCAGACAAGGATAAGGTAAAACACTTTATTGTAGAAGAAGACATCCATTATTTAGAAGAACTTGTGGATAAATATATGGAAAAGGCCGGAGAATTTACTGGCTTTGTCATCCAAGGAACTAGCAAGTCCGCTGCCTTCCTCCATTTGGCCCGGACCATTTGCCGGCGGGCTGAACGCAGGATTGTGACCCTGGCTGGACAAACCTATGTAGACCCCCATGTGAACAAGTTTGTCAACCGCTTGGCAGATACAATCTATGCCTTTGCTCGTTACTGTGAAGATACAACCATTATGGTGGACTTTGAAGCAGAGTTAAATAAGTAAGAAGAGAAGTTGCTGGAGGTTATCGATGGACCTTGTTCGCTTTGAAGAAAAAACCTATCCCAAGGAATTCTTCTTTCAAATCATTAATTCCATAGCAGACTTTGTTCAAGTGGTGAATAAAAAAAACCAAGTCATCTATCGTAATGATACCATGAAGGAGGTTCTGAAAGAGGCGAAAAAACAAGGGACAGTTTTGACGGACTTCAGTGCGACCCAAAGGACTTTGGAAACAGGTGAAGTCATCCAGCAGGAACAAACTTATTTAGGGGAATCTTATTCTGTTAAAACATCCCCTCTTTGGAATAAGGAAGGGGACCTTGTAGGTGCTGTGGAGGTTTTTCGAAGTAATTCCAGAGAAAAAAAGCTCCACGAAGAATTAGTAGAAAAAAATCAATCCATGGTCCACGAAATGGTCCTAGCTTCCTCAGTCCAAAAAGCTCTTTTACCAAGAAAGGGTTTTTTAAAAACGGTAAAAGTAGGCTATTACTTTGAGCCCCTAGACTATATTTCTGGAGATCTTTTTGATGTTTTCTCTTTGGATGACCGGCATATTGCCTTTTATATGAGTGATACCGTAGGCCATGGTTTTGCTTCAGGGATGGTAACTATGTTTATCCATCAGGCTATGCGGACTCTGGAAAAAGAGATTCTTTTACACCCAAGTCTTACCTTGGAAAAGATTGGAAAGAAATTTAGAGACTTAAAATTAAATTTAGATTATTACTTCACCATGTTTTATGGAGTCTATGACTTGGAGGGCCAAGTCCTTTCCTATGCCAATGCCGGTCATAACTGTCCCCCGATTTTAAAGGGGCGGAACCTTTGTATGCCTCTTGAGATAACAGGGCGTCCCATTATGGGCTATGCCTACGAAGACTTTTATGAAAGTCATCAAATTCCTGTCTATCCGGGAGACCAATTGCTGCTTTGTACTGATGGTTTTATAGAGTCAAGCAATGAGCATAAAGAATATTATGGCTTTCCTCGCCTTCTTCAACTAATGGAGACGATATCTGGGGATTTAATTGACCGTTTAGTTCAAGACCAAAATCAGTTTACCTGGGGGCCTTTAACCGATGACCGGACAGCTTTAAGCCTTGAAATATACTAGTTCTTAGGAGCTAGTATATTTTTTTGCCAAGAAATCTGTAAAAATTATCCAATTAATTCCATAAATTTTAATAAACCCTCTTTACAATAAAATCTATTGTTATATAATTATGAATGGAATGGTTTTCAGCCGTATAAGAAAATTTTTCTTTTGAAAAAGATTGGAAATTTCCAATACTTAAGGTTGAAATGTTTAAATATCTATGTTATGTTATTAACAGAACAATTTGATATTTATATCAAGAGTATCTAGAAAAATTACGAACAAGGGGGATATCAAATGGATTTTACAATGGATAAGGAGCACGTACTACTTCGTAAAATGTACCAAGAATTTGCGAAAAACGAAGTTGAACCAGTTGCTGCTGAAGTCGATGCAGAAGAAAAAGTTCCTTTTGATAACATTAAAAAGTTAGCAAAAGCTGGATTTTTTGGCATTCCTTTTCCTAAGGAATATGGTGGACAAGGAGCAGACTATGTAGCCTATGCGATGGCTGTTGAAGAACTTTCAAAAGTTTGTGCCACAACAGGTGTTATTGTCTCTGCTCACACATCCTTATGTGCCGCTCCTATTTTTGAAAATGGGACAGAAGAACAAAAGAAAAAATACTTACCAGACCTATTATCTGGAAAGAAAATTGGTGCCTTTGGGTTAACTGAACCAAACGCAGGTACAGACGCTTCTGGTCAACAAACTTTCGCTGACCTAGATGGCGACGAATGGGTATTAAACGGAACAAAAATCTTTATCACAAACTCAGGATTTGCTGATGTATTTATCATTATTGCAATCTCTGACCGTGAAGCTAAAGGAACTCGTGGAATCTCCGCTTTCATTGTAGACCGTGACACCCCAGGATTCTCCGTAAGTGAACCTGAAGATAAAATGGGTATCCGTGGATCTTCTACTTGTGAATTAATTATGGAAAACTGCCGGATTCCAAAAGAAAATCTTCTAGGCCGTGAAGGCAAGGGCTTTGCTCTAGCTATGAAGACTCTAGATGGTGGACGTATTGGGATTGCTTCTCAAGCTCTAGGTATTGCTGAAGGAGCTATTGAAGAAACTGTGGAATACGTAAAAGAAAGAAAACAATTCGGTCGTCGTCTATCTCAATTCCAAAATACACAATTTGAATTAGCAGACATGAAAGCCAGCACAGATGCTGCACAACTTCTTGTATACCGTGCTGCTTACATGAAGGGTATTAAACAACCATATACTCACCTAGCTGCAATGTGTAAATTATTTGCTGCAGAAAATGCAAGTGATGTTACCCGTCGCTGCTTACAATTATTTGGTGGATACGGATACACTAGAGACTATCCAATTGAACGGATGATGCGTGATGCTAAGATCACTGAAATCTACGAAGGTACTTCTGAAGTAATGCGTATGGTCATCAGTGGTTGGATGGGCGTTAACTAAGTCATAGTTTAGAGAAAAATTGGAGGAGAACTTATGAAAATAATTGTTTGTGTAAAACAAGTACCAGATACAACAGAAGTGCGCTTGGATCCAAAGACAAACACCCTAATTCGTGAAGGGGTACCAAGCATTATGAACCCAGATGACAAGGCTGCCGTTGAAACCGCCTTAAGAATTAAAGATGAACATGAAGATGTTCATGTAACTATTCTTTCCATGGGACCCCCACAAGCTGAAGATGTTTTAAGAGAAGCTTTAGCTATGGGAGCTGATGACGGAATTTTAGTAACAGACCGGGCTTTTGGAGGAGCTGATACTTGGGCTACTTCCTGTACAATTGCCGGTGCATTAAGAACAGCTGGAGACTATGACCTAATCATCACTGGTCGTCAAGCTATTGACGGGGATACTGCACAAGTAGGACCTCAAATTGCAGAACACTTAGGACTTCCACAAGTAACTTATGCAGAAGACCTTTCTGTTAAGGGTGATGTTGTTACTGTTAAACGTCAATTTGAAGACCGCTACCACATTGTTGATGTAAAAATGCCTTGCTTAATTACTGCCTTAACAGAATTAGCTGAACCAAGATACATGACTGTTGGTGGAGTATTTGACGCCTATAAACAAGACTTAACTATTTGGGGCTTAGATGATATTAAAGATAACCTAAATCTTGATGACATTGGATTAAAGGGATCCCCAACAAGAGTTGTACAATCCTATCCAAAACAAGGAAAAGGTCAAGGAGAAAAACTTACCAACGTAACTCCAGAAGAAGCAGCTCGTGCAATTATCGCAAAGTTACAAGAAAAATATATTATCTAAGAGATTCGAACCAAATAGGAGCGTGAAAAAATGAGTAAAAATGTATTTGTTTTTGTAGAACAAAGAGACGGGGAATTGCAAAAAGTTGGTATCGAACTATTAGGTAAGGCCAATGAACTAGCAAAAGACCTAGGACAAGAAGTTGTTGCCCTTTTACTAGGAGAAAACGTAAAAGATCAAGTTGAAGTTTTGTTCCACCATGGAGCTGACAAAGTTATCTTAGTTGACCATCCTATGTTAAAAGAATATGTAACTGAACCCTATGCTAAAGCAATTTATGAAATTAACAAGAAATATGAACCAGAAATCATCCTTTACGGTGCTTCCGCTATTGGACGTGACCTTGCTCCAAGACTTGCTGCAAGAATCCACACTGGTTTAACTGCTGACTGTACTGGCCTTGAAATTGATGAAGAAACTAAAAATCTTCGCATGACTCGTCCAGCTTTCGGTGGAAACTTAATGGCTACTATTGTTTGTGCAGACTTCCGTCCACAAATGGCTACTGTACGTCCAGGCGTTATGAGCCCAATGGATACAGATCATACTCGTACAGGTGAACTAATCGAAGAAAAAATTGAATTCACAGATGCAGACATGAACGTAACAATTCGTGAAGTTGCTAAGTCTGAATCTAAGAAGAAAGACATTACAGAAGCAAACATCCTAGTATCTGGTGGACGTGGAATCGGTGGACCAGAAGGATTCAAGTTACTTCAAGAATTAGCTGATGAATTTGAAGGGGAAGTTTCCACTTCTCGTGCTACTGTTGATGCTGGCTGGATTGAAAAAGACCGTCAAGTTGGTCAAACAGGTAAAACTGTTCGTCCAGAACTATACTTCGCCTTTGGTATTTCCGGAGCTATCCAACATTTAGCTGGTATGGAAGAATCCGATTTAATCATTGCCGTTAACAAAAACGAAGCAGCACCAATCTTTGACGTAGCTGACCTAGGAATTGTTGGAGACTTAAATGCCATTGTTCCAAAATTACTAGAAGAATACCGCAAAGAAAAAGCTTTAAAAGAAGAAATTGATTAATCAATAAAGATTATAAATCAATAAAAATTCAAGAGAAACCGTCCTCAGTCCTGGGGGCGGTTTTTGGCTCTTTGTCAAATGTTGGGGTGAGATACATTCTCGCCCCTTCTTTATGACGAAAGATTCTTCTAGCAATTGGGCAACAAGCCCTTGGCTTTTCCTAGAGATTAGGATTTGTTTTTGAAAAAATCCACCCTTATCCCATCTTGGCTATTGATTTTGAATAAGATATAATATAAAAGGAAGAAAGATGGACCTTATTTAAAACTTGGAGGAAGAGATGGCTCGGTATGAATTTATAGATCTGCCCATAAAGGGTGGATTAAAGGCGGGAAAGACTGATACCCTTGAAGAATGCAAGGAAATAATTAGGAGAAAAGCTGAAGAAGGCTGGGAATTAGTCCAAGTCCTCCCTCTTGGAAATGAAAAAACAGGTATTGGTTTATTTCTTGGCTATACAATCATTTTTAAGGTAGAGGAAGCCCTTGAAGGGACAAGAAAAGAAAATTTTTGAAGAAAAGAAACTTGTTCCCCCTATGGACTTATGCTATGATGAAAGGGAGAAAAGGAGAGAGTTAGAATGAGAAAATATCGAAAACAAGAACACATTGAAAATTATTTGAAGACATCTTTTCACGGAGACCCACTCTTTAAAGATGTATTTATTCAACATTACTCTCTACCTGGATTTGCCTTTAATGAAATAGATACCCACGTAGATTTCATGGGCCATTCTTTAGACTTCCCCTTAATGATCAATGCCATTACTGGAGGGACAGAGTTTGCTGAAGAAATTAACCGAGACCTGGCAAGGCTTGCCAAGGACTTTTCCATTCCCATGGCCGTAGGATCCCAAACTATTGCCCTAGAGGATGAGGATGCCGTGGAAAGCTTTACCATTGTCCGGGAAACCATAGGCAAGGATGGTTTGGTTTTTGCCAACCTAAATGGCCTCTTGGGGCCGGAAGAGGCAAAAAAAGCGGTAAAGATGATTGATGCCGATGCCCTGCAAATCCACTTAAATCCAGCCCAGGAACTCATTATGGAAGAGGGGGACCGGGACTTTAGACCTGTCCGGGAAAATATTCGAGCCATTGTAGCAAGCTTGGATGTGCCTGTCATTGTCAAAGAAGTGGGCTTTGGCATGTCGAGCCAAGTCATTCAAGAAATTTATGACCTAGGAGTCCGCTATGTAGATGTGGCAGGCTTTGGGGGAACCAATTTTTTTGAAGTGGAAAACCTACGGTATCCAGAAGAAGATTATTCAGAGCTCTTTTCCTGGGGTAACCCTACCTGTCTCTGCCTACTTTTGGCCAAAGACTTAGGCTTAAAAGACCTAAAGATTATTGGGTCTGGAGGCATTCGAGGGGCCGAAGACCTCTTTAAGGCTCTGGTTCTAGGGTCTGACCTAGGGGCCATATCTGGAGAACTTTTAAATTACTTGATTCATGGGGGTTATGCCTATGCCCATCAATTTTTAGACCAGCTTCAATATAAGTTTAAAATTTTAATGATGCTTACGGGATCCAAAACCATAGAAGATATAAAGAAAGTGCCCTATGGTTTAAAGGGAGACCTAAGAAGCCTATACGACACATTCTAAACGGAGACAAAAGTCTTCGTTTTTTCTTTCTTTGGAATTTTTCCAAAATAAATTTTTAAACTTGCTATAATAGGGGTAAATAATAACAGAGGTGATATTTTGTACGATTTAATAATTATTGGGGGAGGACCGGCAGGTTTAACTGCTGGACTCTATGGAGCCCGTGGAAAATTAAAAACTCTAATCCTAGAAGCATCCATGGAAGGGGGACAAATGAACAACACCCTGAGCGTGGAAAACTATCCTGGAATTCAAGAGGGTGGTTCAGGTATGGAATTAGGGATGCGGATGGCCGACCAAGCCAAGGAATTTGGGGCAGAAATCCGCCATGAAGAAGTGGTTGAAGTAGACCTTGATGGAAAAATCAAAAAGGTCAAGACGGACAAGGAAACCTATGAAGGAAGGACCGTCATTATTACCACTGGAGCCAAGCCGAGAAAGCTAGGCGTTCCTGGAGAATTGGAGTTTGCCAACAGAGGCGTGAGCTACTGTGCCACCTGTGATGGGGCCTTTTACCAAGATATGGACGTCTATGTCATTGGAGGAGGCGACGCCGCAGTAGAAGAAGGAGACCTCTTAACAAAATTTGCCCACCATGTCTATATTGTCCACAGGAGGGATGAATTAAGAGCAGCCAAGTCTCTACAAGACCGAGTTTTTAACAATGAAAAAGTGACCCTTATCTGGGATAGTGTCCTCAAAGAAGTTAAAGGAGATAAAATTGCAGAGGAAGTAGTCTTGGAAAACGTCAAGACCAAGGAAGTAAGTTCTCACAAGTCCACAACAGACAGTAAGGGGATTGGAATCTTTATCTATGTGGGCTATGAACCAAAGACAGACTTTTTACAAGGAAAGCTTGCCCTTGATGACAAGGGATATATTAAAACCGATGGAAAAATGCAAACGAATGTCGAAGGAGTCTATGCTGCAGGAGATATTCGGTCCGAAGGCGTAAAACAAGTGGTTACGGCCGTAGGAGAAGGGGCTACAGCAGCCTTAATGGTGACCAAATATTTATCCAATAATCTGTAAAAAGTGAATTTGTTTTCAAAAGACAATAAAATCATAGGAAAACTTAATAAAAACTTATGAGAATCCTTGATATTGAAATCCATCTGTGTTAAGATAAATATATAAAAGATGAACTACTTGCCAGATAAGTTCTAGGCATATGCCCTATGCCAGACGAGTTTATCAAACGGTAATAGAAAATAACCTACATACCTAGGTTTATTTCTGTTACCGTTTTTTCGTGTCAAGAAAAGGTTCTGAAATATTGGGAAAAATTTTGTCTAGCAAGAAAGGGAAAAATAGTCTTTTTCTCAGAGCCCTTGCTGGGGAAGGAGTTATTGTGAATAAAAAACTAATCTTTATTTCGGGTTATGCCAAATTACCCAATGGAACGACTGCCCATGAAGTTTATGGGGGGTTAATTCTAGGCCTCGGAGTCAACCGAGAAACTGGAGATATTGTTGATTGTGAATGCTCTTTGGTAACGCAAATTGCCAGAAAATTCATAGCGGACTTAATGGTAGGTCAGAATCTGAATAATATACTGACTATTGAACAAGCAATCAATGAACAGTATTATGGAGCTGCAAAAAAAGCCATCATATCTGCCTTGGGAATTTGTGGGGAGAAATTCCGGCAAATCCAGAAAAATAGCGATATTGAGGATGAGCTCCACTAGATCGTTATCACATTAGTTATTTAGGGGGTTAATATGGATAAGAGTAGGTTACGCTGTGAGTCTCTTGCGGATAAGGTAATGGATGCCAGAGAAGCTGCTCAATTTATAAAACCTGGAATGACTGTAGGCATGAGTGGGTTTACTCCCTCAGGCTACGCAAAAGCAATTCCCTTGGAATTAGCGCGTAGGGCTGAAGAAGGAGAAGACTTACAACTTACAGTTTTAACAGGAGCATCAGTTGGGCCGGAAATTGATGAGGATATGGTAAAGGCTGGGGCCGTTGCCCGGCGCTATCCCTATCAAACGAATTCCACTATCCGGAAGGCCATTAATGAAGGCAAGGTAAAATACGTGGACATGCACCTATCCCACAGTTCACAACAAATCAAGGCTGGGTTCTTAGGAAAGGTGGATGTGGCTGTTATTGAAGCCTGTGCCATTACAGAAGACGGAAACATTGTTCCTACAACATCTGTAGGAAACTCCAATATTTATGTGGAAGCAGCGGACAAGGTCATTGTTGAAATCAACACAACTCAGCCTTTGGAACTCGAAGGAATTCATGACATCTATAACCTAGATCTTCCTCCACACAGAAAACCTATTGAGTTGACCAATGTCCAAGGACGGGTTGGAAAGCCCTATATCCCTTGTGACCCAGAAAAAATCGTAGCTGTTGTTGAATGTGACATTCCAGACAAGACCCGGTCTGTCGCTCCAGTAGACGAAAACAGCCGAAAGATTTCAAAAAATCTCATTGAATTTTTATCCAAGGAAGTGGAAGCGGGAAGGCTACCAAAAAACTTACTTCCTCTACAATCAGGAGTTGGCAGTGTGGCCAATGCAGTTTTAGCGGGTCTTGATGACTCACCCTTTGACCACTTAACAGTGTATTCTGAAGTCTTACAAGACTCTGTAATTAACTTGATTAAGTGCGGAAAGGTCGACTTCGCTTCTGGAACAAGTTTTACCTTGAGTCCAGAAATGAATGAAAATTTTGCCAAGGAGCTACCAAGCTTTAAGGATAAAGTTGTTCTTCGTCCACAAGAAATTTCCAATAATCCAGGAATTGCCCGTCGTCTAGGCGTTATTGCCATGAATACAGCCCTAGAGGTGGACATTTACGGAAATGTGAACTCTACCCATATTTCTGGTGTCAAGTTAATGAACGGTATTGGAGGATCCGGGGACTTCACAAGAGGAGGTCAACTGTCTATCTTTACCACTGTGTCTACAGCGAAAAAAGGTGCAATCTCTTCCATCGTACCTTACGTTTCCCACACAGACCACACAGAACACGACACCATGATTATTGTAACGGAACAAGGGGTTGCCGACTTAAGAGGTCTTGACCCTGTAGAAAGAGCCCATGCAATTATTGAAAACTGTGCCCATCCGGACTACAAGGATCAGTTAAATGACTATTTAAACCGAGCCATTCAAGAAAGCAAGGGCCAACACACACCCCATATTTTATCTGAAGTTTTTTCCTGGTACGACCGGTTAGAAAAAACAGGCACCATGAAGGAAAGCAAGGATCAATAAGGGATACTGAAGACGTTAAGAAACAAAGAAAGTTAAAAATATTATTTAGGGGGTACTTTATGTTTGAAAAAGACAAACTAGAAGAAATTCGCCAAGGCGAAAAAGAGTTTCATGATGGTGTGGAAAAGAGCTTAGAAAAATTCCCAGAAAGAAAAGAAGAATTTGCAAACAGCTCTTCAATTCCTGTAAAAAGATTATATACACCAACTGACATTGAAGATTTTGACTACATGGAACAACTCGGCTTCCCGGCTGAATATCCATTTACTCGAGGCGTACAAAACACCATGTACCGCGGTCGTTACTGGACTATGCGGATGTATGCAGGATTTGCTACAGCTGAAGAATCCAACAAGAGATACAAATACCTATTGGAATCCGGTGGATCTGGACTTTCTGTAGCCTTTGACCTTCCAACACAAATGGGTTATGACTCCAGTGCACCTATTGCACAAGGAGAAGTTGGTAAAGTAGGGGTTGCTATTGACTCCTTAGCCGACATGGAAATCTTATTTGATGGAATTCCTCTAGACAAGGTCTCCACATCCATGACTATTAACGCTCCAGCTTCTGTTTTACTGGCCATGTATATTGCTGTAGCCGAAAAACAAGGAGTAAGCAAGGACAAACTTCGTGGAACCATCCAAAATGATATCCTAAAAGAATACTCTGCTCGTGGAACTTATATCTTCCCAGTAGGACCTTCCATGCGGTTAATCACAGATGTTTTTGATTACTGTACAAGAGAAGTACCAAAATGGAACACCATTTCCATTTCCGGTTACCACATCCGTGAAGCAGGTTCTACAGCTGTTCAAGAAGTTGCCTTCACCTTAGCTGATGGGATTGCCTATGTAAATGCAGCCCTAGACGCTGGACTTGATGTCAACAAATTTGCACCACGTCTATCCTTCTTCTTTAATGCACACAACAACTTCTTCGAAGAAATTGCAAAATACCGTGCAGCTCGTAGAATGTGGGCAAAAATTATTAAGGAAAGATTTGGGGCAACCAACGAAAAAGCAATGCGGTTGAAATTCCACACCCAAACAGCTGGATCTACTTTAACAGCACAACAAGTGGAAAACAACGTTGTACGGGTAGCTCTTCAAACCCTAGCTGCCGTTTTAGGTGGAACTCAATCCCTACACACCAACTCTAAAGATGAGGCTCTTTCCTTACCATCTGAAGTTTCTGTAAGAACAGCCCTTCGGACCCAACAAGTTGTTGCCTATGAATCTGGTGTTGCGGATACCATTGACCCACTAGCAGGATCCTATTATATAGAATCTTTAACCAACGAAATTGAAAAACAAGCAACTGAACTCATCAAGAAAATTGATGACTTGGGCGGCGCTCCAGCAGCTATTGAAAAAGGCTTTATCCAACAAGAAATCATGCAATCTGCTTATGACTACCAAAAAGCAGTGGATGAAGGAAGAGAAATTGTTGTCGGTGTAAACAAATTCAAGGCAGAAGAAGAAGCACCAAAAGACCTTCTTCGTGTAGACCCAAGTGTTGGAGAAAACCAAGTCAAGAAGATTGAAGCCTTAAAGGCAAAACGTGACAATGCTGAAGTTGAAAAAACACTGAAAGCTTTAAAGGACGCTTGTAACACAGACGAAAACTTAATGCCTTATATTTTAGATGCCGTTCACGCCTATGCAACCCTACAAGAAATTTGTGACCAAATGCGTAGCGTATTCGGTGAATATAAACAAACTGTAAGTTTATAATCGACTGAACTGGACTAGGAAAAGAGGTTAAAGAGATGGATCAAATTCGTGTTTTAGTTGCTAAACCAGGTCTTGATGGCCATGACCGTGGAGCAAAAGTAATCGCTCGTGCACTTAGAGAAGCTGGAATGGAAGTTATTTATACAGGCTTACGCCAAACTCCTGAACAAATTGTGGCAACAGCTGTACAAGAAGACGTGGACGTATTAGGAATGAGTATTTTATCCGGTGCCCACAACTACCTGTTACCAGAAGTTGTCAAACAATTAAAGGAAAAAGGCGTTTATGATGACATGCTTGTTTTTGCTGGTGGAGTTATTCCAGATGCAGATATTCCAGGCTTAAAAGAAGCTGGGATTAAAAATGTCTTCACTCCAGGAACCAACCTAGAAGATGTGATTAGCTTCATTAAGGAAAATGTAAAGGCAAACTAAGGATAACAATAAAGAAAACCCAAAAGGTGGTTATAAATGGAACTATGGGAAAAATTAATAGCAGGAGATGAAGTGGCCTGCGCTCGTGCAATTTCCATGGTGGAAAATGAGAAGGATGGATACCTAGAATTTTTACGGAAAATTCATCCCCACACAGGTAGAGCCTATACCATAGGCTTTACCGGGCCACCGGGGGCAGGAAAGTCGACCCTGGTGGACAAAGTTGTTAAAAATTTACGGGAAAAAGACCTAAAAGTTGGGGTCATTGCCGTAGATCCAACAAGTCCCTTTACTCGCGGGGCGATTTTAGGCGACCGGATTCGTATGGCAGACTTAAACACCGATCCCGGTGTATTTATTCGGTCTATGGGAACCCGGGGAAGCCTAGGAGGCATATCCAAAGCAACCCTTGCAGCCATCAAGGTTTTAGACGCCTATGGTTGTGATGTGATCCTAGTAGAAACAGTGGGGGTTGGACAATCAGAAATTGATGTTGTTAAAACCGTCGACACTGTAGTCATGGTCATGGTGCCAGGACTGGGAGATGACATCCAAGCCATTAAGGCTGGGGTTATGGAAATTGGAGATGTCTTTGTTGTCAATAAGGCCGACAATGACCGAGCCAAAAAGACAAAACTAGAAATTGAAATGATGCTAGACTTTAATAAGGACTGGGCTTTTCGGCCACCTGTTTCTCTAGCTATTGCTGCTGAAAATACAGGCATTGATGAACTTGTGGACAATATCCATGACCACAGAGAATACCTGGAAAATTCAGATGAACTGGAAAAACGGCGGTTAAATAGGGAAACCATGCAAATCCATCAATTGGTTGAGGATATTATGAACAAACAATTAGACCAAAAGATGGATGGAAGAAAAGAGGACGTGAAAAAGTCTCTGGATGGAGACCTTGACCCCTATTCCATTGGCTTTGACATTGCCCAAGAACTTTTAAAATCAAATCAATTCATTAAATGAATGGAGGAATAAAATGTTTAAAGTATTAAGCGTAGACCATATTGGTATTGCTGTACCAGACCTAGATGATGTAAAAGACTTTTTCCAAGGGAAATTAGGCATTGCATCTACAGGAGAAGAAACTGTTGCAGATCAAAAGGTAACCACAGCCTTCTACCCAGTTGGAAATGAAACAGAACTTGAATTTTTAGAATCTACTGCACCAGACGGTCCTATTGCAAAATATATTGACAAAAATGGTGGCCGTGGAGGAATCCAACACGTAGCCCTATGTGTGGACAGTGTAGACAATGCAGTAAAAGACCTACTAGACCAAGGTGTTCGCATGATTGACGAAAAACCACGTCGTGGTGCTGGTGGAAACATGATTGCTTTTGTTCACCCCAAGGAAACGGCAGGAATTTTAGTAGAACTCTGCACAAGAGAATAATTGTAGGAGGAAATCTATGTCAGAAAAATTAAATCGCCTTTTTGACTATCAAAAAGACATTGCAGAAGCCGGTGGGGAAAAGCGGATTGCTAAACAACACCAAAAAGGGAAACTGACAGCTAGAGAACGCTTGGATCTTCTTTTTGATGAAGGGACTTTTGTTGAAATTGATGCCTTTGTCCGCCACCGCTGTACAAACTTTGGCATGGAAAAGGATCGTCCCTTAACAGACGGCGTTGTAACAGGATATGGGAAGGTCAATGGACGACTTGTCTATGCCTATGCCCAAGACTTTACAATTACTGGTGGATCTCTTGGAGAAATGCACGCAGGAAAAATTGTAAAAGTGCAAGAAATGGCTTTAAAAATGGGCGCACCAATTGTTGGTTTAAATGACTCTGGTGGAGCTCGTATTCAAGAAGCTGTCGACGCCTTATCTGGCTATGGTTCAATTTTCTACCAAAATGTAATGGCTTCAGGTACCATTCCACAAATCACAGCCATTATGGGACCCTGTGCCGGTGGAGCTGTTTATTCTCCAGCCCTAACAGACTTTATCTTCATGGTAGACCAAACATCTCAAATGTTTATTACAGGACCTGCTGTTATTAAATCTGTAACAGGGGAAGAAGTGACAGCCGACGAACTTGGAGGAGCCTTTACCCATAACTCCACATCTGGGGTTGCCCAATTTATGGCATCCGATGATAAGGAATGTATTGAACAAATTAAAGTTCTTTTAGACTTCCTTCCAAGCAACAACCAAGAAGTGGCTCCCATCTATGAAGAACAAGAAAACATCAATGCCCGCATTGATTCCTTAAATGAAATCATTCCAGCAGACTCCAACAGACCCTATGACATGTATGAAGTCATTGCGTCTCTGGTAGATGATGGAGATTACTTCGAATACCAAAGTGAGTTTGCTAAAAATATTATTACAACCTTTGCTCGTATTAACGGACAAAGTGTGGGAATTATTGCCAACCAACCATCTGTTATGGCCGGTTGCCTAGACATTAACGCTTCAGACAAGTCAGCTCGTTTTATCCGGACTTGTGATGCCTTTAATATCCCCCTTGTCAACTTAGTTGACGTTCCAGGATTTTTACCAGGAACCACTCAAGAATACGGCGGAATCATTCGTCACGGAGCAAAAATGCTCTATGCCTACAGTGAAGCCACTGTACCAAAGATTACCGTCATTGTTCGTAAGGCTTATGGTGGATCCTACCTAGCCATGTGCTCTAAAGAACTTGGTGCAGACCTTGTTTACGCTTGGCCTTCAGCTGAAGTTGCTGTTATGGGTCCAGACGGAGCGGCCAACATTATCTTCCGTAAAGATATTAAAAACAGCGACAATCCAGAACAAACAAGGGCAGACAAAATTGCCGACTACAAGCACGAATTTGCCACTCCCTACAAGGCAGCAGAACGTGGCTATGTAGATGACGTAATTGAACCAGCCTTGACACGGATTCGCTTGGCCGACGCTTTAGACATGCTCATGAGCAAACGTCAAAGTCTGCCATTAAAGAAACACGGAAATGTGCCACTATAAGAAAGGGTAAGAGATGAACGCTACAGAATTATTACACCACTTGGCAGAAAATGCGGAAGCTCTTTCTACAAGCGAACGTGTATCCGGAGCTTTAATGGTCACTCTCTTAGCCATGCTGATTGTTTTTTCAGTTCTCGTTATTTTAATCTTTGCTATTAAAATTATGGGATCTGTCTTAGGAACTACACCAAAAGAAGAAGTGAAAGAAGCTCCCCAAGCACAAATTGCTGAGGAAGAGGAAGAAGCTGAAGATGAAGGCGAACTGGTTGCGGTAATCTCCGCGGCAGTTGCAGCCAGTCTTGGAAGAAATATTAATGAAATTGTTGTAACAAGAGTTCGGAGAACGGACCCATTGCCTGCATGGACACGCTCAGGCGGATTAAACTAATTTATCAGGAGGACATTGATGAAAAAATTTAATATCACCGTAAATGGTCAAAGCTATGAGGTGGAAGTAGAAGAATTAGCAGCAGAAGGCTCAGCTCCTGTTGCGGCAAAACCAGCTCCAGCAGCACCAAAGGCTGCACCTAAGAAGAAGGCACCAGCGAAAAAAGCAGCACCTGTAAGTGCAGGATCTGTAACCGCTCCAATGCCAGGAACAATTAACGACGTAAAAGTTTCAGATGGACAAAGTGTTTCCAAGGGAGACGTACTGGTTATCTTAGAAGCAATGAAAATGGAAAATGAAATCAAGGCTCCTGCAGATGGAACTGTTGAATCTGTAGAAGTTACTAAAGGTGCCAGTGTCAATACCGGCGATGTACTTGTAAACTTAAAATAAATTTACAGGTATAGAAAGGAGCAAGTATGTCAGAAGTCATTGTAAACTTCTTGCAATCCACCGGTTTTGCCGCCCTTACCTGGCAACACTGTGTTATGCTGGCAGTCGCTTGCGTCCTAATCTATTTGGCAATTGCCAAGGGTTTTGAGCCCTTGCTCTTATTACCAATTGGTTTTGGGATGTTACTGACAAACCTACCTTTAGCCGGCTTAATGGAAGCAGGAGTAACGAAAGTTCATTTATTAAATGCAGATGCGGCAAATAAGATGGTAGAAGTATCCACAGAAGTTGGATCACCAGGAGGACTCTTAGGCTATTTATTCCTAGGAGATGCCTTGGGAATTTTCCCACCCCTTATTTTCATGGGTGTTGGAGCTATGACGGACTTCGGTCCCCTCATTGCCAACCCTAAATCCCTACTTTTGGGAGCAGCTGCACAATTTGGTATTTTCTGTACCTTCTTTGGAGCCATCTTCATGGGCTTTAATGCACAAGAAGCCGCCTCCATTGGAATTATCGGGGGAGCCGATGGACCAACATCCATTTATTTAACAGGACAATTAGCCCCCCACTTGTTAGGACCTATCGCTGTGGCCGCCTATTCTTATATGGCCCTTGTTCCCATTATCCAACCGCCTATTATGAAGGCTTTGACAACGGATAAGGAACGGGTGATTAAGATGCCACTTATGCGTCCAGTATCTAAAAAAGAAAAAATTATCTTCCCAATTATGGTTACTCTTTTAGTTTCCCTAACCCTACCAGATGCAGCTCCCCTAGTTGGAATGCTCATGTTAGGAAACTTAATGCGGGAATCCCTAGTTGTGGACCGTCTATCAAAGACGGCGCAAAACGAACTCATGAACATTGTCACTATCTTTTTAGGAGTCTCTGTAGGAGCTTCTGCGAGTGCAGAACACTTCCTAAATATAGCGACAATAAAGATTATGGTTCTTGGCGTTATTGCCTTTAGTGTAGGAACTGCAGCCGGTGTTCTTCTTGCAAAATTAATGAATGTCTTCCTAAAAGAAGACAGCAAGATTAACCCACTGATTGGTTCTGCCGGAGTATCTGCCGTACCTATGGCTGCCCGGGTATCCAATGTTGTGGGGCAAGAATTTGACCCAAGCAACTTCTTACTCATGAATGCAATGGGGCCCAATGTATCAGGTGTTATTGGATCCGCCGTTGCAGCAGGTGTACTTTTAACCCTCTTTGGATAAAAATGAAAAATTATGGAGGTCTGGGCAAGGTAGAGTCTGGCCAGGCTTCCATATTTTTTTATACGCCAATTCCTTGAAAGAAATCAAAACAATTAGAAAATAGGGGTGAAATATGTTAGCTAGTATCTTTGCATTTGAAATGAATGACCTACTCATTATCTTTTTAATTGCTGCCCTTGGTTATGCCCTAGGTCGAGTATCCATTAAGGGACTTTCCCTAGGAACTTCAGGAATTTTAATTGTAGCCTTAATATTTGGTCACAACCAGTTATTAGTTCCCGGAGTTATAAAAACCTTTGGATTGATTATTTTTGTTGCCGCTGTAGGCTATATTGCAGGACCTGTCTTTGTACAAAACTTTAAAAATAAGGCAACATCGTATGTACTTTTAGGTCTTCTTATTATCATTGGTGGATGGGCAGGAACCGTCCTCTTAAAGACTATTTTAAACGTCGAAACACCACTGGCCTTGGGACTGATGACTGGGTCTTTAACATCAACTCCAGGTCTTGGAGCTGCCCAAGAAGCAACAGGATCTGCCAATGCCGCTGTAGGCTATGGAATCGCCTATCCCTTTGGCGTTATTGGAGTTGTATTATTTGTTGAAGCCCTGCCAAAAATCCTAGGCGTAAATATGGAAGAAGAAATCCGTAAGCTAGAAAGAAGTGCAGGAAAAGGATCGGAAGCAACGAATAAAGTTGTAGAAGCAGAAGATGAACGTCTTAAAGTGGATTCTTTTGGATACTTTGCCTTTGCCTTAGCCATTATTTTAGGAATTTTATTAGGCCAAATCCACATTCCTCTTCCAGGAGGAGCCAGCTTTTCCCTAGGAAACTCTGGAGGTCCCTTACTAACAGGATTACTTTTTGGACACCTTCGCCATATTGGTGGCTTGTCCTTAACCATGCCAAAGAAAACCATGGAATCCATTCGTGAACTGGGTCTGGCCCTTTTCTTAATGGGAACAGGAACAGAAGCAGGAGAAGGGATTGTAGAAATCCTCCAAGAAAATGGAGCGACCCTTCTTATCATGGGGATGCTTATTACTTTAATCTCCATGTTTATTGGATATGTGATTGCCCGGAAGGTCTTTAAATTAGACTTACTAGATGCTCTTGGCGCCATTACAGGTGGAATGACATCGACACCAGCCCTAGGGGCCCTAATCCAAACCTCAGGTTCGGATGCTGTAGGTGCTTCCTATGCAGCCACTTATCCTGTAGCCCTCATTATGGTCGTCTTGACCAGTCAGTTTACGCCCATTTTATTCCCATAATATAGATACAAGGAAAAAGAACTTGGAGAAGATGAATCTTAAAAGATTTGCCTTTCTCCAGGGTCTTTTTCTTTATAAGAGAAAAAGTAGATTAGAGACCCTAAAATAAGCCTAGGAAAATCGATGAAAATATGGTAAAATAAACAAGTGAGTAAGTCAGTCAACCGCATGGAAATCCATGAGGAAAGTCCGTGCTCCATAGAGTAAGGATGCCGGATAACGTCCGGTGGAGGCGACTCCAAGGCTAGTGCAACAGAGAGATACCGCCAGAAATGGTAAGGGTGGAAAGGCGAGGTAAGAGCTCACCAGCGGCCTGGTAACAGGTCGGCTATGTAAACCCCATTCGGAGCAAGACCAAAAAGGATCAATAGATGGCTACTCGTCATCTCCAAGAGGTAGGTCGCTTGAGGTCCCTGGTAACAAGGATCCTAGATAGATGGTTGACAAAACAGAACACGGCTTATAGACTTGCTCCTACATAAATCTAAGAAATTCTTAAGGCGTCTTAGAAAATATTTATAATTTCATAAAAAAGTTGGAAAAGTCGTAACTTTTTTGTAACTTTTTGTTGTAATTTTGAAACCTTTTTGTTATACTCTTATATAGATAAGTTGTAGAGACATAAAGGTTTTTTTATTTTGAGACAAAAAGGAGTTTATTGTGAATAAAACACAGTTGAAAAAATCCCTTGGTATTGCAGCTCTTTGCTTTGCCTCTCTTGTGGGATTAAAAGATACTGGGATTTTACTTAGTGACCATAACACCACCCTAGCCAGTGGAAAAAGCTTGAGCTTCGAAGCAGAAGAGCAAGTGGAAATCATTGGAGAAAAGGAAGGAATCTTTACTGTAAAAAAGGGACCTGCCCAAGTTTCCATTCCTAAAAACAAATTAATCAAGATAGAAGGTCAAGACAAGCTTCTCATTGCCAAGAAAAACACACCCATTAAAAGCAATGGAAAGGTACTTAGAACCTTATTCCTTGGAGAACAAGTTACCCTGGAAAAAGAAGAAAAGTATGCCTATCTTATAAAGACAAAAGACAATGTAACTGGCCTAGTTGACCGAAATGCCATGGAAGTGGCAGGAAGTGCCAATTTCATCACCAAGGGAATTTCCAAGGTAGATGCCAGCCTAAAAAATGAAGGCAAGACCTTAAAAATTAATAAGGGAAAAGAAGTATCCATTGTCTCCTTTAAAAAAGGAAACTTCATCCTCATTGATGAAAAGGGACAAAACTTCTCTGTGCCAGCAGGTAAAATTCAAATTGACGGCAAAGATCCTATCTTAAATGCATCTTATCCAGATAAAAAAGAAAAACAAGTAGAAGCAAAACAAGCACCAGTCCAAGCAAGTTCCGCACCTGCACCAGTAAACGGAGGAAAGGCCGGAAAAGTTCTTTCTTCTCTTAATAGTAAAATGGGAGCCACCTATGTCTATGGAGATACTGGAAAAGCCGGTTATGACTGCTCTGGTCTAGTCTATGCCATCTATAAAAATGAATTAAATATCAATGTACCTAGAACCTCTAGCGCCCTATCTCAATTTGGGCAACAAGTGGAAAAAGGACAGCTTCAAGCTGGAGACCTAGTCTTTTTTGCCACTACAGGTACAGGAAATGTTAGTCATGTTGGGATTTACATTGGCAATGGAGACTTTATCCATGCAGCGAGTGGTCAAGGAAAAGTTGTGAAAAACAATTTATCTCAATCCTACTACACAAAGAACTTTGTCAACGCGACACGGGTTTTATAAGAAAAATGGACTTAAAATAAAAACTATAAACATAAAAGGCCTACTCCTAGGAAAGGGAGTAGGTTTTTCTCTTTAAAATGACTTGCCAAGGAAGACCAGGCTATGGAAGGCTTTTATAAATTGTTATTTCTGAAAAGCTTGATATAATACATAGTAGAGTTAAAAAAGTACAGAGGAAATGGAGTCGTTATGGAATTAAGAAGTGGAAAATTAAAAGAAGAAGTTTTGAAAAATATCCGAGCCCAAATAGAAGCAGGAAAGGGAAAAAGCCTGGCTATTTTCCGTTTTGGGAGCAATCCTGGAGCTAAGTCCTATGAACAGGGTCTGAAAAAAACAGTAGAACAATTAGGGATTCCCTTAAGGACCTTTCACTATGAAAAGATGGAAGACCAGATCCTTGAAGACTTTCACCGGGAAAATACAGACCCCACTGTAGGAGGGATTCTTTTACTGGAACCCATTTTTCCCCAAGTGGAAGGAGACCTTAAGGCCAATTTAGATCCTAAAAAAGATCTAGATGGCGTTACTCTGACCAACCGAGGGGCCCTCTTTTCTGGAGAGGGAGCCTACCACATTCCAGCCACCCCTAGAGCGGCCCTAAAGCTTTTAAAGTCCTATGAGCCGGACTTAACAGGCAAGGAAGTCCTAGTCATTAACCGGACGACCGTTGTGGGCAAACCCCTGGTCCACCTGCTTTTAAAGGAAAATGCCACAGTAACCGTCTGCCATAGTAAGACCCGGGACCTGGCGGGCCACCTAAAGCGGGCAGATATTATTTTTACCGCTATGGGCAAGGCCCATAAGATAGGACCAGAAGATGTGAAAGATGATGCCATTGTCATAGATATTGGTCTATCCATGAAGGATGGCAAGCTCTGTGGAGATGCAGACTATGAGGCCTTTAAGGAGTCTCAAGTGGTGACACCCGTTCCCGGTGGCGTAGGAGCCCTAACTAACACCTTACTTTTAGAATCTTTATTTAAGGACTTTTAAGCCAGGAAAAGAAAGATATGATGGGAAATAGATGGACTGAAAACTTAGATCCATCTATTTTTATGTGGCTAGAATAGATAAACCTAAACGAGGTAAAATCAAAAGATTTCTATAAGTTTAAACAATGCTCACTATTTACATTTATCTTTTTGTTGAATTTTGAGATGATATGTATTCTCGCCCTTTCTAAAATCTATAAAATAGGAAAAAGATGTTCAAAGATTTTCTAAGGCGAGAAAGAGCCTCCTAGTAAATGACTAAAGTTTGTTATAATAAAAGGGATAGAAAAGATTCAAACCCTGGGAAAAAGGATATCTTCAAACTTACACTAGATTTTTCAAGTGGAAGGCCAAGATATATTTTATTTGACAGGGTGATAAGAGGGGGAAAAGAGGAAGTGGGAAGGTGGTTTAAGATGAAAAGGAGGCTTGTATTTTTTCTTGCTATGATATTCGTTTTAGAATGCATACCCTACATATCTAAAGCGAGGCAGGAAGATATAGTAAAAAGAGAGGACAAGATACAAACGTTTACAGTCCATGATTTTCAAGAGCTTAAAGAAGCGGTAAATAAGGAGGAAACCGGGATAATTGAACTTTCCGGAGACTATTATTTTACGGATAAGCTTGTGATTGAAGAGGGAAAGGAAATCACCTTAAAGAATTCCGGACCAAGCCAACTCTATAGGGGGCCGGACTACAGGGGCCGGTTTTTTGAGGTAAAAAATGGGGGTAAACTCACCATTCTTAGTGGAGATGGAGGGCTCGTCTTTGATGGACAGAAGGACCAAGAGAGCCAGGGATATAAGCCCCAGGACTTGGATAAACTTTCTGAGAGTGAAAACTATAAAATGGATGGAGCCTTTATAGATGTAGCCAATGGACAGTTGATTATAGGAGAAAAGGGAGCTAAGGGACCCAAGTTTATCAACGATAAAAACATAGAACGGGGAACTTACCTGGCAGCCCTAGGCGCCAGTGGCGAGAAAGGAAGTATTATCTTTCATGGAGGAGAAATTTCTGGCATGACCTATGGAAGCTATGGAAATCCGGAAGCCAAGTATTCTGCCGGAGCCTTTAGCATAGGAGATGGGGCGAACCTGGAAGTTAATGGAGGTCTTTTTAAAGACAACCACATCCAAGTCATAGATCTTGACTCTCTAGAAGAAATTAAAGAGAAGAGTAGGGTTAAAAAATCTCTTGAGGTTTTTGACTATAAGACTGTGGCTCACAAGGGGAGTGCTGGTGTAGCCAGACTGGATATTGGTGGAAAAATGATTCTAAATGGAGGAGAATTCCGGAAGAATATTTCTGATGCCGGGGCCATTTGGGTTGGCTATTATGAAGAAACTATAAACAAGATACGGAGTGAAAATATTCAGACATGGCCTTCTAGGGAGAATGCAATATTTACCATGAATGGAGGTCTTATAGAAGAAAACTGGGGGCTTAGCCACCAGTCTGCCGGAGGCATTATAGGCCTGTTCCACGGAGATATAGCCATAAAGGGTGGAACAATTTCTAGAAACAAGGGTCATGTTGGAGGAATTTTAGTTGATGACCAATATGCAGAGCGAGTAATGAGTATTAACCAAGCAGAATGGGAGAAAAAATTTAAGGTTTCCCTGGAAATTGAAGGCGGAAGTTTTATAGAAAATGAAGCCCTAGTATTTGGAGATTATATCAACTACCTTCGGGGAAGGTATATGTTTTCAGGAGGTCAAGGAGGAGCCATCCATGTGGCTACAAAAAATGCTCAGATAGCTAAGGATTCTGACTTTGAAAAAATATATATCCAAGGAAATAAAGCTGAAAAAGAGGGTGGGGGAATTTACCTTGGGCCCCATCCCTACGAATTAAGGATTTGTCAGGCCCTGGTTCGTCAAAATAAGGGAATAAATGGGGGCGGAGGTATTTATCAAGAAACGTCTATCTTGTCCCTCTATCCGCAAAATGGAGGAACCATAGTAGACAATACTGTTGGTTTAAATGACGAAATAAAAGGGAAAGACATCTTTTTAAATCAGGGAGTTGGACTTATGACAAGTCAATATACCCGGTTGGGATCTAGGGTGAATATATGTTTTGATGGCAAGATTATTCCTAGAGAAAAAGAGGTTATTTATTTAGGTAAGAATGCAGATAATAACACACACGCCCTTGAGTTTTCTTTAAAAGACCCAGATAAGGAAAATCTTTTAAAGATGGAAAGAGAAGAGGCTCGAGTCCTGATTGAGGAGAATAGTGGAGAACTAGGCGGTGGTATCTTTGCTGAAGGGTGGTTGAGAATAGGAGAATATGCCCTTAAAGGAGGACAACGTGCTAAGGCCATTTCTATTTTTCCAGAAGTAAACTGGGCGGGATTGAAAGAAGAGATAAAGCCCAGCCTATTTAAAGAAGAGGATATCAAGATGGACCTCTATAATAAAAAGTCTGGGAAGGAATACTTTATAGACCACCTCCTAGTAGGGGGGAGAGAACAAAATCTCTTTGCCATACCAAGGGACATGGTAGCTCCTGATAAAGAGCCAGAATTTATCATCAAGGCAAAAACTTTAGAGGATAAAGGATTTAAAGTTAAGGCCCGATATAATGGAAGGTCTCAGCCAGAGGAAACCAACTATTTTTCTATAAAGACAGATAATTATAAATTTCAGCTAGAAGTTTTCCCTCCAGACCTGGCGCCGGCCAGTTGGTATGAGGAAAATGGGCCGGACCTTCCAGGGAAGACTTACCATAAGTTAAACCTAGATGCTCATGGAGGAAAATGGATAAGTGGGGAAGAGACCTATTGGATTCAAGAGGGAATATCCTTTAACCCAAGAGAACTTCCTGTCAAGCTAGAAAAAGAAGGACAAGAACCCCAGGGCTGGGCTCTTGAAGAAGATGGAGATTTAATTAAGGAGAATCTAGTTTTAAATAAAGATACTACACTCTACCCAGTTTGGGAGGCCAAACCACTTCCTAACCTGGTTCCCGGGCTTCAAGGAAAAAATATTGATATGACTAAGTATTATAAGCTGAGCTTAAATCCGGGAGAAGGGACCCTCTCTTCAAATTCATATTACTGGGTCAAGAAGGAATATGGCCTAGTGAAAGAAGACTTAAAGGACGCTAATCCCAGTCGAGAAGGTTATGAATTTACAGGCTGGCTTTTAGGGGGACAAGAAATAATCTATCCCCTTGTTTTAGAGGAAAATCAGGAACTAACAGCGAGATGGGAAAAAGTTTCTGGAGAAGACCCGAAAGAAGAAAAGCCTGGGAATCCAGAAAAACCGGAAGCTCCGAAGGAATCTGAAGAAGAACAGCTGGAAGATCCAAAGGGACCAGAAGGGGCGGTAGAGAGAAATCCAAAAGATTTCCAAAGGATAGACTGGTTTAATATAGTGGGAAATTCTTCAAGTATTCTTAATAAAAAAGTAGAGGAAGTCCTTCCTGAGAAACCTAAGACCAAACACCTTGTTAAGGGCTATCTCCAAGGCTACCCAGATTGTACTGTCCGGCCGAGAGAAAAAATAAGTCGAGTGGAGGGAGCTGCTCTCCTGACCCGGGCCCTGAACCTAAAGGCCAGTGCTCCTGAAAAGAAGAACTTTCCAGATACAGAAACTAGCTGGTACAGCCCCTATGTCAACGCTCTGCTAGAAAGAGGGGTTATTACTGGATATCCTGACGGAAGCTTTAAACCCTACCAAAAGATGTCCAGGGGAGAATTTATCAAAATGATTGCCCTTTTAGACAAGAAAAATCATGCCAGGGCCCCCTTTAAAGACATTCAAGGACACTGGGCAGAAGCTATGATTCACCAGACCTATGGAAATCACCGAATCAAGGGCTATCCTGATGGAAGTTTCAAGCCGGACCAAGAAATAACCAGGGGGGAAGCTGTGGTCATCATCAACCAAGTCCTGGGAAAAAATCGAAGCTTTCTAGAAGAGGAAATCCAAATTAAAGTTTATAGAGACCTAGATACAAATCACTGGGCCTATAAGGATTTAATCCTGGCCTCAGACTATTGGTTGGAAGACTAGGAAAAGTAAGATAAAAAGACAAGGAAGGTCCAGCTAAATCTCATAAGATTTTAATGATAAAAAAATCTAAAAATATTAAAAAAGCTATTGATATTATTTATCAATACCTGTATAATAGAACCATAAAGAGTTGAGAAAGACCTTACAATAACCTTTTTAAACATCTTGATGAAAATTGATTTAACTAAAAATAGACGTGTCTTCCTAGGAGGGCACGTCTATTTTTATCATTCCGTATAGGAATTTATAAATTGAATCAAAAGATGGACTAGACCGAACAGGACTTCTAAAAATCAATCCTTTCCTTTAAAAGTTCCTAGTCTCTAAAAATTTCCAATAATTTGGTCATAGAGCCATCAAAAAGTTACTTCTTTAAAAGATAGTCTTCAATTCCCTTGGCAGCTTCCTTGCCGGCTCCCATGGCCAGGATGACTGTAGCGGCACCGGTAACGGCATCGCCACCGGCAAAAATGTCTTCCCGGGTGCTTTGGCCAGTTTCATTGACAATAATGCCGCCCCAGTCTTCTGTTTCCAGACCCTGGGTGGTCATAGAAATGAGGGGGTTGGGGCTGGTTCCCAAGGCCATAATCACTGTGTCCACAGCTAGGTCAAATTCAGACCCTTGAATGGGAACGGGACGGCGGCGGCCAGAGGCATCGGGTTCACCTAGTTCCATTTCAATACAGCGAATGCCTTTTGTCCAGCCATCTTCATCCCCTAAAATTTCCACGGGATTGGTTAAAAATTTAAAGTGGATGCCCTCTTCCTTGGCATGGTGGACTTCTTCCGACCGGGCGGGGAGTTCCTTTTCTGTCCGCCGGTAGACTACGGTTACATCACTGCCCAGGCGCTTGGACACTCTGGCGGCATCCATGGCCACATTGCCGCCACCAATAACGGCTACTTTTTGGCCTAATTTTAAGGGGGTGTCAAAGAGGTCATCATTGGCATGCATTAAGTTGGTTCTTGTTAAAAATTCATTGGCAGAGAAGACTCCATTTAAATTTTCTCCAGGAATATTCATAAACCGGGGAAGGCCGGCTCCAGATCCAATAAAGAAGGCCTCAAACCCTTCTTCTTTCAGGGCATCAATGGTTACTGTCCGGCCTACAATAACATTGGTTTCAAATTCCACGCCCAGGTCTTCCAGTTTTTTGACTTCTTCTTCCACCACTTCATCTGGAAGACGGAAGGAGGGGATTCCGTAAATTAAAACACCGCCTAACCTTTGGAGGGCTTCAAAAACATGGACCTTAAAGCCCTTCTTGGCCAGTTCGCCGGCACAGGTAAGGCCTGCCGGGCCTCCGCCAATAATGGCCACCTTATGGCCATTAAAGGGAGCTGGAGGATTGGCCTTGACTTTGTGATTTCTGGCATAGTCGGCAGCAAACCGTTCCAGTTTTCCAATGGAGACACTGTCTCCCTTGTTTTTTAGGACGCAGTATTTTTCACATTGGTTTTCTTGGGGGCAGACACGACCGCAGACAGCAGGGAGGGCAGAATAAGCCCAAAGACTCCTGGCGGCCTCTTCAATATTTCCCTCTTTAATATGGCCAATAAATTCTGGAATGTTCACAGAAACAGGACAGCCTTTCCGACATTGGGGGACTTTACAGGATAGGCAGCGACTGGCTTCTTTTTGGGCATCTTCCAAGGAATAGCCCAGGCAAACTTCCTCAAAATTTTTATTCCGGACATTGGGGTCCTGTTCAGGAACTGGTATAGCCACAAAGCGATTGGTTTCAGTCACGAGAAGCCTCCTTTCCCAGGGCACAGCCTTTTCCTTTTTCCACATCGGCATATTGTCTTTGCCTCTTCATGGCTTCATCAAAGTCCACTTGGTGGCCGTCAAATTCTGGCCCATGGACACAGGCAAAGCGAGTTTTCCCTCCAACAGTACACCGGCAGGCACCACACATTCCTGTTCCATCTACCATAATGGGGTTTAGGCTCACTGTAGTGGGAATATTTAATTCTTTGGTAAGTAGGCAGACAAATTTCATCATAATCATGGGACCGATGGCCACTACATGGTCATAGTGGTTGCCTTTTTGGACCAGGTCTTTGAGGCAGTCTGTAACCATGCCATGAAAGCCATAGGATCCGTCATCAGTACAGGGATAGACTTGGTCAGCCACCTCCCGCATCTTGTCTTCTAAAATAATGTAGTCTTTGGACTTGCCTCCAATAATGACGTCGCAAGAGTAGCCATGGGCATGGAACCACTTGGCTTGGGGATAAACAGGAGCGGCTCCTAGGCCACCACCGACAAAAAGGACCTTTTTTTCCTTTAAAGAAGCCGGGTCTTCACTGGTGAAATCTGAAGGCCGGCCCAGGGGGCCTACAAAACTTTCGATTTCTTCCCCTTCTTCCACCTTGGCCAATTTTTGGGTTGAGGGCCCAATGGCCTGAATGACCACTTGGACAGTTCCCTCTTCTAAATTATAGTCAGAAATGGTCAGGGGAACCCTTTCTGCATATTTATCTGCAATGAGAATGACAAATTGTCCAGGAAGGGCTGATTTTGCCACCCGGGGGGCTAAAATATCCAGAGAAAAGGTCTCCGGCGCCAACTGGACTTTTTTGACAACTTTAAACATAAACTCCTCCTTTAATCGCTTAAGACTGCTTTTTTTATTATACATTATTTCAGATCTTTTTACCATGTGGTGAAGGGGGATAGAAGTTGACATCTTGAGAAGTCAATAGATTCAATTGGAAGCTTTTAAATTCAAAAAATTGACTTTTTATTTAAAGAGAGATTGTTTGAACTGGAACCATTATCTTTCCAGATGCAGGAAACTTTGTTATAATAAAGTAAAATTAGGGAGGATAATATGGAAGAGAAGATAAAAAACTTAAAACGCATCGTCATCAAGGTAGGATCTAGCTCCATTACCCACGAAACAGGGGAGATTAACCTGGAAAAAATTGATGACCTGGCCTGGGAATGTGCCAACTTAAGAAACCATGGAATTGACGTGGCCCTCGTTTCTTCCGGGGCTATTTTTGCCGGAGCTCACCGGATGAACCTGGAGGAAAAACCCAAGGATACTCCCAGGAAGCAGGCTGCTTCAGCTGTGGGTCAGGTGGCCTTAATGAACACCTATGCCCGGTCCTTCCACCACTACAACTACCAGGTGGCCCAGGTTCTCTTAACCCGGATGATTGAAGAAAATGAAGTTATGGGGCAAAATGCAAAAAACTCCCTAGATGAACTTTTCCACTTAAATGTCGTCCCCATTATTAACGAAAATGACGCCATCTCTACCCTAGAAATTGAGTTTGGAGACAACGACACCTTATCTGCCGTTGTGGCCCGGACCATAGGGGCGGACCTTTTAATTTTACTTTCAGATATTGACGGACTCTACGATAAAAACCCCAAGATCTATCCGGAAGCCAAGCGGATTTCCAAGGTCTATAAGGTGGATGAAGAGATTTATAAAATGGCCGGCGATACTACCTCCAAGGCAGGAACAGGGGGCATGGTGACCAAGCTAGACGCCGCCAAACTCTGTCTAGACCGGGGGATTTCCATGGCCATAGCCAATAGTGAAGACTTTTCCGTCATCCGGAAAATTGTCCGAGGGGAAGATGTAGGAACCATGTTTATAGGAGGAAAAGATGTTTGAACTTGGCATAAAAGGAAAAGAAGCAACAAGAGACCTGGCCAACCGGACCAGGCAGGAAAAAAATCAAATCCTAGGAACCTGGGCAGAAGACCTGTGGACCCACCGGGAAGAAATTTTACAGGCCAATGAAAAAGACCTGGCCTATGGCAGGGAAATTGGATTAAATTCCGGCCTTATGGACCGGTTAAAATTAGATGAAGGAAGAATCCAAGGCATGATTGATGGCATTCAAGTGGTAAAAAACCTGGAGGACCCCATAGGCCAAGTCCAGGACCTAAAGGCCAACGACCAGGGCCTTTACATTGGAAAGATGACCGTTCCCATCGGCCTAATTGGGATTATCTACGAGGCCCGGCCCAATGTTACTGTAGACTGCGCCGCCCTTTGCTTAAAAAGTGGATCTGCCCTCATCCTTCGGGGAGGAAAGGAAGCCATCCATTCCAACTTAGGGTTGGCAAAGATCCTACGAAAGGGTTTGGAAAATTTGGGTTTTAATCCGGACTATGTTCAAATTATAGAGGACACTTCTAGGGAAAAGACCAAAGAACTTATGGAAGCAGCTGGTCTGGTGGACTTATTGATTCCACGAGGGTCCAGGTCCCTCATCCAAGCCTGCATCCAGGGAGCCAAGGTGCCTGTCCTCCAAACAGGCGAAGGCAACTGCCATGTCTATGTAGACCAGGGAGCCGACTTAGAAATGGCCCTGAAAATTGTAGAAAATGCCAAGACCCAAAGGACCGGGGTCTGTAATGCCATGGAAAGCCTGGTCCTCCACAAGGAAATCGCTCGGGACTTTTTAGAGGCCTTTAAACCTCTAGCCCAGGCCCACAAGATCCGCCTTCATGTAGACCCGGCCTTAAAAGATGCTATTGAAGGGGACCTGGCCCTGGAAGAAGACTGGGGAAGGGAATACCTGGACATGGAGTGTTCCATAAAAGAAGTGGCCAGCCTAGATGAAGCCATTGACCACATCAACAAGTATTCCACAGGCCATAGTGAAGTCATTGTCACCAAGGACTATTTTCACGCCCAAGAATTTTTAAAGAGGGTGGACAGTGCCTGTGTCTATGTCAACGCATCTAGCCGGTTTACCGATGGAGGACAATTTAACATGGGGGCTGAAATGGGAATTTCCACCCAAAAAATTCACGCCCGAGGCCCCATCGGATTAAAGGAACTCACTTCATATAAGTATATTATTTACGGGAAAGGACAAATTCGCCAATGAAATATAAAAGTACAAGAGGCTACCAAGCCGGAGAAAATTTCCACCAAGCCGTCCTTCAGGGCCTAGCTCCAGACGGGGGCTTATATGTGCCAGAAAGCCTGCCTAGTTTTTCCTTTAAGGACTACCTGGGCAAGTCTTATAGGGACCTGGCCATTGAGATTCTAACCCCCTTTATGGGGACA
The DNA here is from genome assembly GCA_001299455.1 of Clostridiales bacterium SIT11. Taxonomy (GTDB): domain Bacteria; phylum Bacillota; class Clostridia; order Tissierellales; family Peptoniphilaceae; genus Urinicoccus. The sequence continues at coordinate 1,628,566 of CYUK01000003.1, forward strand.
GAGGACCTAGCTCGGGATGCTGTAATTAAGGGCTACAAGGACTATTTTTCCAAGGAAAACTTGGTTGAGATTCATGAAACAAAAGATGCCTACTACCTGGAACTTTACCACGGCCGGACAGCTGCCTTTAAGGACTTTGCCCTGGCCCTTCTGCCTCAATTTATGCGGCAAAGTGTCCAAGGACGGGTTTTGATTTTAACGGCCACTTCAGGAGACACAGGCAAGGCCGCCATGGAAGGCTTTAAAAATGTAGAAGGGGTGGATATTATTGTCTTTTATCCCCACCAAGGTGTCAGTGAAATCCAATACCTCCAAATGGCCACCCAAGAAGGAGACAACACCCATCCAGTAGGGATTAAGGGGAACTTTGACGACGCCCAAAGAGGAGTCAAGACCCTCTTTATGGACCAGGACCTGAAAGAAGACCTAAAAAATAGGGAGGTCCACCTGTCATCTGCCAATTCCATTAACATTGGCCGCCTCCTGCCCCAGGTTATCTACTATGTCTATGCCTACCTAAGCCTGGTAGACCAAGGGAAACTGACCTATGGAGATCCTTTAGATTTGGTAGTTCCTACAGGAAACTTTGGAGACATCCTGGCTGGCTACCTGGCTAAGAAAATGGGCCTTCCCCTGGGGAACTTTATTTGTGCCTCCAACCAAAATGCCGTCTTACGGGACTTTTTCCAAACAGGGACCTATGACACCCATAGACCCTTTTACAAAACCTCTTCTCCCTCTATGGATATTTTAATTTCCAGTAATGTAGAACGGTTTTTATACTATTTAACAGAAGACACCGAAAGAGTGAAAAACCTCCAAGAGGACTTAACAAATAAGGGAGAATTTGTCATTGGAGAGGATATCAAAGATAAGTTAAAAGATTGGTATGGCTATGCAGGAAGTGAAGAAGAAGCCTTCGCCAGCATCCGGAAGGTTTTAGAAGAAGACCATTATCTCCTGGACCCCCATACCGCCGTAGCCAAGGTCTGCCTGGACAAGTACTACAAGGACCATGGGAAAAAATCCAAGGCCCTGGTTTTATCCACAGCCAGTCCCTATAAGTTCCCTTCAAGTGTCCTAAAGGCCTTGGGAGAAGAAGAGACATTTTCTGACCAGGCAGCTATTGAAAAATTAGAAGACCTGTCCAAGACCCCCTGTCCCCAGGTTTTAAAATCCCTCTGGGACAAGGACCTAAAAGAAAGACCTCCCATCCAAGTTGAGGATATGAAGGCCTTTGTAGAAAAAATAGGAGAAGACCTATGAAAATACAAGTACCAGCAACAACAGCCAACCTGGGGCCCGGCTTTGACGCCCTGGGCCTGGCTTTGGGCCTCTTTAACGTCCTAGACCTGGAAGAAGCCCCAGATTTTAACTTGGACACGGACCACCTGGTTTTAAAGGCCTATAAAAAAGCCTTTGAAGCCTGTGGTAAGGCTCCTCTTAAGGCCCATTTTTCCTATAAAGGGGACATTCCCATGTCCCGGGGTTTGGGTTCTTCCGCCGCCTGTATTGTAGCCGGTCTCTATGGTGCTAAGGAACTGGGAGGTTTGAACCTGTCCAAGGAAGACCTTCTCTACTTGGGGACAGAAATCGAAGGCCACCCGGACAATGTGGCCCCGGCCATCTTCGGGGGCCTGGTAGCCTCTCTTATGGAAGAAGACCAAGTTTTGACAAAGAGGGTCCAAGTTAGTGATAAAATTCACTTTACCCTCTGTATTCCTGAAGAAAGACTGGAAACAGAAAAGGCCCGAGCCCTCCTTCCTAAGGAAGTTCCCTTAAAGGACGCTATTTTTAACCTGTCCAGGATTCCCTTTGTCCTAGAAGGCCTGGAAAAGGGGGACTTAAACATTTTAAAGACCGCCTGTCAAGACCGCCTTCATGAGCCCTACAGAAAGGGCCACATTCCCTATTTTAAAGACTTGGAAGACCTAGTAGGAAAAGAGGGCAAAGTCCTTATTTCCGGCGCCGGTTCCACCAGTCTGGTCCTGAGCACCCAGTCCCTAAAAGAAAAATTAACCCAGGCCCTTTCTGGAGAACCCCTGGAAATTTGTGAACTCAAACCCTGTCATGAAGGGGTCAAAAGAGTATAAAGAGAAAAAAGACCTGCTGTAGTTGGTCTTGAAAAAAATGGAAGTCCTTGGTCCACCTAGAATAGGGAGCGAAGAAATCCAAGGACCATAAAATTTTTTTTAATTCAATAAATTTGTGTTCCTATCGTTTTGCACTTATCTCACCCTTTCAGTTTGTTGTGGTAACTTTATTGTAAGGGAACAGAGATAAGTGCATTTTTATGGCAAAAAAATACATGTTGGAGTCTAGGTAGACCCCAACATGTATAATAGAAGTTTTAAAAATGATCCATACCGGAAAACCCTAAAAATAAGAGGAAACCTCCTATTAAGAGGATGGATACAATAATGGATAACATGATATTTTTCATCTCCTTCTAAATTTACTTATGTTTACAATTTGGACAAATGCCGGTCAGCTCAAAAACATGTCCAGTAATATCAAAGCCTGTGTCTTTTCGAATGTAGTTATCTATAGCGTCCATGGGACAATTTTCTAAGGCAGCCACCCGGCCGCACTCACTACAGACAATGTAGTGGCGGTGCTGGCCGTTATTGTAGGAATAATACATAATCCCATTTTGATACATGGTGGACTTTAAAATCCCCTTTTCGCTTAATTGGTTTAAAATCCGATAAACTGTAGATAAACTGGAGCAAATAGACCTTGGAATGGAGTCATAGACTTCGTCTGCCTTCATGGGGCCTTCAGCCTCCTCCATGAGCTTTAAAACTTGTAACCGTCCCTTGGTGACTTTCAAATGATGGTCTCGTAATGTTTCTTCCAGATTCACGATTTAATCCCCCCTAAAGACCAGTATATAAGTCTATTATAAATAAAATAAAAATCTTTTGCAACAAACTTCCTCTGAAAGTCTTCTTTATTGTCACCCCATCTTAACCATGATACAATAAATAGTGGAGGGATTTCATGAAAAAAACAAATGCCATGCGGATACTGGAGGACCTAGATATTGCCTACCAGTCAATTGAATATGACCCTAAAACAGAAGTGGATGGAGAAGTGATTGCTAAGGTGGTCCAGGAAGAGGCGGACCATGTCTACAAGACCTTGGTAACAGAAGACCATGAAGGGAATTTCTATGTCTTTTGCCTTCCTGTCCTCTGCCATTTAGATTTGAAAAAGGCAGCTAGGGTTTGTGGGGCCAAAAAGGTCGAAATGTTGGCCATGAAAAACCTGCAAAAGGTGACAGGCTATATCCGGGGCGGGGTCAGTCCCATTGGAATGAAAAAAGACTTTCTCTGCTACCTACAGGAAATTGACCAGGACAAGATTTGCCTGTCAGGAGGAAAAAAGGGCCATCAAATAAAAGTGAATCCCAAAGACCTAGTGGAAAAATTGGATTTTCACTGGGCAGATGTGGTGAAGGAGTAGCTATGAAATATTTCAAAGACTGGATGTCTTCCTCAGTAATTGATGAAGAAAGTAAAAAAAGAGCAAGAGACCTGTCTCCTCAAGAACAGCAGGAGGCTTTTTATGACAAGTTGACCTTTGGAACAGCTGGCCTTCGAGGAAAGCTGGGACCAGGGACCAACCGGATGAACAGGTATACTGTGGGTCTGGCTGTGGAAGCCATTGCCCGCTATATAAAAGACAAGTTTTCTGAGCCAGCTGTAGTGATTGGCCATGATACTCGTCATGGTAGCCGGGAGTTTGCCAACTTGGCTGGACAGATTTTGACTAAGCATGGAGTTCAGGTCTATCTTTTTAAGGACCTGGTTCCCACGCCTCTTTTGGCCTATAGTGTCCGCTATTTAAAAACCAGCGCCGGCCTTATGATTACAGCCAGCCACAATCCCAGAATGTATAATGGCCTCAAGGTCTATAGCAACCTGGGAATCCAAATTGGGTCTGACTGGGCAGAAGCGATCTTAGGGCAAATGGAGGCCCTAACCTATGAAGACATCGCCCTTCCAGAAAAAGTGGAAGAACTAAATCTTCCAGGTGTTCCAGAGGACCTGGTGGGGACCTATTTTGAAAACCACCTGGCCCGGGCCATCCACGAAGATATTGACAAGGACCTTTTGATTACCTATACTCCCCTCTATGGCGTAGGGAATCAACCGGTTCGGCATATTTTAAAGGAGAGGGGTTTTACCAGGGTCCATGTAGTAAGAAGCCAAGAAAATCCGGACCCAGACTTTACGACAGCCCCCTATCCCAATCCAGAATTTTTTGAAGCCTTAAAAGAAGCTGTGGCCCAGGCGGATGAAGAAGGAAGCCAAGTTATTTTGGCAACGGATCCAGACTGCGACCGGGTGAGCCTGGCTGTAAAAAGAGAGGATACCTGGACCCACTTAAATGGCAACCAAATTGGAGCTCTTTTAATGGACTACATCCTCCATGGCTTAAAAGACCAGGGAAGGCTTCCTAAAAATGGAGCTGTGGTCAAGAGCATCGTCACAGGAGATCTGGGCTTTTCTGTGGCCAAGGACCTGGGCCTGGCCTGCTTTGAAAGTTTAACGGGCTTTAAGAATATTTGCGCTCCAGTCCCCCATTGGAAGGAAAGTGGAGACTATGAATTTGTCTTCGGCTATGAGGAAAGCATTGGCTATATTTACGGGGACGATGTCTATGACAAGGACGGAGTCATCAGTGCCATGATGTTGGCAGAAATGGCGGCCTACTACCACAAGAGGGGCCAGGACCTCCTAGATGTCCTGGAAAATCTCTATAAAAAATATGGGGCCCAAAGAGAGCGACTTTTCTCTATTCAATTTGAAGGTTTGGAAGGAAAGGCCCAAATGGACAAGATAATGGAGGGATTAAGGGAAAATCCTTTAGAAGACCTGGCTGGCTTTAAACGGACAGATTGCCTAGACTTTAAGGATGGCTACAAGGGGTCCCTGGACCTAGACCCCCAAAATTTAATCCGCTATGATTTTGAAAACACAAGCCATATTTTCTTCCGGCCCTCGGGAACAGAGCCCAAGCTTAAAATTTACATGTATATTAAGGGTACTTCTGTAGACCAGGCCGATGACCAGCTAGACCAGATGGAAAAAGATTTACGGGAAAAATTAAACGAGGGTTTACAATGATTTTATTATTTGAAGAAAATCCCAAGCTCATCACCTACCTGGATATTGAAAAAGAAGAAAAAGAGGGGGCTCTAGTCTTTTCTAAAAAGGAAAGGGCCCTAGGTTCCAAGGGGCTTGTGGCCAGTCAAATTTTAAGGCAGGCAGAGGTGGCCCATAAGGTATTAGCCCCTCTTGGCGGGAAAATAGGCCAGACCATTAAAGAATTTGCCCGGGAAGAAAATTTAGGCCTAGTGGACTTGGATATTAAGGACCCTTCTCAAGAAGAGTTTATTTTACGTGGAGGCAAGTCCTTAAAAATCCAATCAAGAGCCCCTCGGTTGACCCAGGAAGAAAGAAACAGACTTTATACCAATCTTTCTGTCTACCAAGAAGAAATTAAGACCTTGGTCCTCTTTGCTGGAGAAGAGACTTTAGAAGAAAAATACCCCTATTTCTTGGAAAGAGGCTATGACCTGGGCCATAAGACCTTTTTGGAAGGGGGAGGAAACTTGGGACAGATGTTGGAAAGTAGACCCTATCTGCTGGTATGCAAAAAGGCCCAAGTGGAAGACTTTACAGGAATTGCCTGTAACTTTGCCCATGAGGTGGAAAAGGCCAGCCGAATCCTCCTGGCCAAGGGTCTCCATTCAGTCTATATTTTAGGGCAGGGTGGAGTGGATCTCTATGCCAATGGAGAAGAAATGATGACTGTCCACCATCCTAAGGAAAGGGCCTTGGACACCGGCTTGGTGACTCTTGGCTTTGCCATTGCCTATGATAAAAAATATAATTTGGACCTGGCCTTAAGATATGCTGTGGCCCTAGCCCAGGAAAGCCTGGAAGGGTCTCGGAAACCAGACCTTGTAAAGATTAAACAAAATATGAAGGAAGTTGAAGTGAAAGGAGCAAAAAAGCATGAATAGATGGAAGTTAAATCGGGAAGATGCCCTGGTCCTCTGTATTGATTACCAAGATAAGCTGGCCAAGAGTGTCTATAACCGGGAGGAAATAGAAAAGCACAACCAAAATATTATCAAGACAGCCAATATCTACAAGGTTCCCATCCTCTTTACCACCCAATATAAAAAGGGCCTGGGAGATGTGTCTCCTGCGCTTTTTGACCTGGTAGACAAGAAGGAATCCCTGGATAAAACCGCTTTTTCTATTATGGAAGAAGAATCCATTGTCAAGGCCCTGGAAGCTGCTGGGAAAAAGCAACTCATTGTAACAGGGATTGAAAGTCATATTTGTGTTTTATCCTCTGTCCGGGACTTAATTGACGCTGGCTACCAAGTCTTTGTTCCCCGGAACTGTATTTCTTCCAGGGAAGAAAGCTGCCATATTAATGGCCTAGACCAAATGCGGGAGTATGGGGCTGTGATTAGCAACTCAGAGTCCATTTTATTCGAAATAGCCAAGGTCAGTGGGACACCAGAGTTTAAACAAATGCAAGCTCTTATTAAATAAAGATGGCGGTGGCCATCTTTTTTTGAAGGGAAGATGAGATGAAGTTTTTACAGTCAGGAGACTACCACCTGGGTCGGTCCTTCTTTTCCATGCCGCCCCACCTGGCCAAGATCCGCCGGGAGGAACTTTGGCAGGCCTTGGAAGGTCAGGTAAAAATTTGCCTGGAAAATCAAATCGACTATCTTTTCATTACTGGAGACTTGTTTGACAAGGAAAAACCAAGTTTAAAAAACTTAAACCGGTTTTTAGACCTGGTCCAGGACCTTCCCCATGTTCTGGTTTTACGGGGAAACCATGACTACCAACTTTCTCTTCCACCAAGGGACAACCTCTATGTCTTCCAGGGAACTGAAAGTTTTGACTTTCCCCAGGACAGGCTGAGAGTTCATGGCCAGTCTTGGCAGGGACCCCAGGCCCCTAAGCTAGAAGACCTGACAGACCTGGAAGTCTTAGAAGGAGGCGTAAATATTTGCCTTCTCCACGGGGACTTTAAGAAAAAAGACCTGGAAGACCAAACTTTTTTACAGGCTATGAACTACCTTGCCTTGGGCCATATCCACAAGCCGGGAAAGCTGGGAGATAGGGCCTATTATGCTGGGAGTCCCGAGCCTTTTGATTCTTCTGATTTAGGAGAAAGGGGCTATATTTTAGGAGACCTTCCCCAGGGGGACATCCAATTTATTCCAGCCAATGCCCGGTCCTATCATCGGATTGAGATTGAGGACAAGCTGGACCTGGCCCAGGACCTCTTGGATAAACTTTCCTTAAACCACAAGGATTTCTACCAAGTCATCCTCAAGGGGCCTGTGGATTCCAACTTAAGGACGGACCTTATGGAAGACTATCTTTCCCAGCAGGGCTACCAAGTCCAGCTAGAAAACCGAGGCCTGGACCTAGGACGAATTCAAGCCTACCAGGAAAGGGGCGATGTTTTTACTGACCTCTTAAAGCAAGTCCTGGAAGGAGTGGAGAATAAGGACCTAGATCCCCTCTACCTCCAAGAACTCTTGAGCATTTATGGAGAAAGTTTAGAAGAATGAGAATAAAAAAAATAAAAATTCGAGGCTTTGGTCGCTTTCGAGATCAGGAAATAGACTTTAAGGAAGGGGTAAATATTATTCTAGGCCCCAACGAATCGGGAAAGACCACCATCCACCAGTTTATCCTGGCAAGCTTTTACGGTCTCAGGAAGTATTGGACTAAAAACCATAGCTACCGGGAGGAAGAAAGACTCTATAGGCCCCTAGATGAGGGTCCCTATGGAGGTAGCCTGGACTTTGAAGACCAGGGGATCCTCTATGAAATTGTAAGTAACTTTAAAAGAGGGGAGGAGTCCTGCCGAGTCTACAACCTAAGTGACCACAAGGAAATCACAGAAAAATTAGACCTCTACCAAAATAGCCGGAGTCCCCAGCCAGGTCCCTTTTTCCTTGGTTGCAATGAAGTTGTCTTTCGCCAGGCCTACTTTATGCCCCAAATGGGTCTTAATAAGAATGCCTATGGAAAGGAAGGCCTCCAGGACTACTTTTCCTACCTTCAAAGGGCAGCTTCTTCTAGGGAAGTGGACAGGTTTTTTGGGGAAATTGAAAGCCGGGAAAGGGCCTTGGGAAGTGAAAAAAGAAGGGCCTCTCTTTTAGGAGAGGAATATTTCAGGCTGGACCAGGTTAAGGAAAAAATCTACAGGGTTAATGAAAAAATCTACCAATTAAAGCAAGACCTGGCCCAGGAAGAGGATGCTTTCAGGGAAGAAAAAGCCCTGGAAGAAAAAATTAAGGACTTAAGAGAGGAAATTGATAACCTTAAATCCCAGGGAGATAGAGAAGAAGACCCGGGAAAGGCTCGAATTCAAAGGACCTACCAGGCCTACAAGCTAGACCTTTTGTCCTACCAAGAAAAGCTGGCTTTTTTTAAGGATTTGAACCACAAGGGATTTGCCCTCAAGGACCGAAAGGCCCTTCTTTGGATGAAGAACCTGGAAAAAAGGAAGGCTTTAAAATGGGGAATTAGCCTGAGTTTGAGCCTGGCTCTAACCCTGGTTCTCTACCTTCTTCTTCCCCAAAAGCCCAGCTGGCCCCTTCTTATTTTTCTCTTTCTAGGCCCCCTCTTCCTCTACCAAGTCAAGGAAAAAGACCTCCTGAAAAAATATCTTAGCCTGGAGGATTCTCTCAAGGACTACTTGGAGGACAACTGGTCCCTTCTCGAGGAAGAACCGGAAGCTTTAAGGAGAGGCTACCAAGACCTTTTGGAAAAAATGGAAGACCTGGAAGAAACCTATCCAGACCTTCTTCTGGAGGGGGAAGGGGACTTTGGAAAACTTTCAAGGCTCCAGGAGGACCTGATTTTCCTTTTAAAAGAAAAAAATATCCTGGACCAAAAAATCCTCCAAATAAAAAATAAAAGAGAAGAAGCAGACAGGCTGGACCAGGACCGGCAGGAGTTGGAAGAAGAAAGGGAAGCCTTGGAAAAGTCTCTTGGAAAAATGGAGACCAGACGGGAAATTCTCCTGGACCTAAGAGCCCGGATGGAAAATATCTTAAAGGAGAGGGATTCTGGAAACTATGAAGCCCTATTTAAAGAGGCCAGCCAGTATTTTTCCTATCTAACAGAGGGCCGGTATAGGAGAATCTATGGGCCCGTGAAGGACTTGGCCTTTGAAAAGAAGGACGGTCAAGTTTTAGACTTTGACTACCTTTCCCAGGGGACCAAGGACCTGGCTATTTTTTCCCTCCGCCTGGCCATGGTTTCCCTGGCTCCAAAAAAAATCTTTCTGGTCATGGATGAATCCTTTAACCAGGTGGACCAAGGTCGCTTAAAAAGGATATGGGCTCTTTTAGATGACGTGGGAGACAAAATGCAAATTATTTATTTTACCAGCCGAAAAGAGGGTATCTATAGTAGAAAGGCAAGTTATATAGAGCTAGGAGGTGCCAATGAGTAAGATTTGGGCCATTGGAGATTTACACTTAGACCATACCAAGGACAAGAGCATGGATATTTTTGGGGAGGACTGGCGGGACCACGATGAAAAGATTTTTAACTTTTGGAGAGAAAACGTGGGAGAAGAGGACTGGGTCCTGGTTCCTGGAGATATTTCTTGGGCCCTTAAGTGGGAGGAGGCCTACCAGGACTTAAAGGCCATCCATGACCTGCCGGGACAAAAAATACTCAGTAAGGGCAACCACGACTACTGGTGGACTAGCCTGAAAAAAATGGAAGGAATCGGCCTGGACAGCCTCCACTTTATCCACAATACCTCTGTCCAGATTTCAGAAGACACCTATGTTGTGGGAAGCCGAGGCTGGATTTCCAGGGACGCCAGTGAATTTACAGACCAGGATGAGAAAATTACCCTCCGGGAACTCCACCGGCTGAACCTGGCTATTGACCAAGTTCCCCAAGGGAAGCGGATGATTGCCATGATTCACTATCCTCCCTTTCTCCAGTCCTTTGAAGCCAGTGACTTTACAAGGATCCTATCGGAAAGGGGAGTGGACCTTTGCCTTTATGGCCACCTCCACGGCAACGGCCACAAGTATATTTTTGAAGGAGACCTAGATGGAGTGGACTACCAGTGTGTTGCAGCAGATTATTTAGACTTTAAATGTAAGGAGCTTTCATGGAAAGAGAAATTGAAGTAAAAATTCTAGGGGAGGATATGGACCTCTTAAAAGAAAAAGTGAAAAAATTGGGCGGGAGCTTTATAGGCCAGGAAGACCAGGTGAATATTAATATTTCCTCTTCCAAGAAGTTCTGGCCGGAAGACCGGGGCTACCTCCGCCTCAGGAAAAGTAAAAAAGCTGGAGACTGGACCTATGAGTTCACCTTTAAGGAACAGGTCAACCGGGAGGGAGCCAGGGACAACCTGGAACACACTACCCATGTGGACGATCCGGATGCTCTTTTGGAACTTTTAAGGTGCGCCGGCTTTGACCAATTTGATGAGGGAAGAAAGCACAGGGAAAGCTACACCTATGGAGACTTTCGCTTTGACTTTGACCAATGGGATGAAGGGACTTATCCTGACCCCTTTTTAGAAGTGGAAGCTCCTAGTAAGGAAGCCCTTTATGATGTTTTAGAAAAGTTGGACATTCCTAAAGAGGCAATTTCTACAAAGTCCATCGCCGACTTAAAAAAAGAAAGAAAAAAAAGAGAAATAAAACCCCGTTCTTAGGGGATTTATGTTATAATACATTGCGAAGGGGGGATATAGTATGACACAATACAACTATATCAAGTGGTTTACAGAAATTAAAAAAGAAGACGTGAACATTGTTGGTGGAAAAGGAGCCAACTTGGGAGAAATGACTTCCATGGGCGTAGATGTTCCACCAGGATTTTGTGTGACAGCAGGAGCCTACGATACCTTTATGGAAGAGGCCGGCCTAGTTGACGCAGTCAAAGACTACATGAAGGACCTAGACGTTGAAAATGTAGATGACTTACAAAAGATTAGTGCAAAGGTACGGGATACCATTGTCAACGGAGAAATTTACGGGCCCTTAAAAGAAGAAATCTTAAAAGTATACAAGGAATTTTCAGAAAATATTGACGTAAAAGACCCAGAAGTAGCCGTTCGTTCTTCTGCCACAGCAGAAGACCTACCAGACGCTTCTTTTGCAGGCCAACAAGATACCTACCTCCACATTCATGGGTCAGAGGAGCTCTTAAAGCATGTGCGGATGTGCTGGGCATCTCTTTGGACCAGCCGGGCCATTTACTACAGGGAAAAACAAGGTTACGACCACTTTAATGTCTCCCTATCTGTTGTTGTCCAAAAAATGGTCAATTCTGAAAAATCAGGAGTTATGTTTACCGCTAACCCTATTACAGGCAATGTAGGGGAAATGATGATTAACGCTTCCTGGGGCCTAGGAGAAGCTGTGGTTAGTGGAATTGTATCACCTGATGAATACACCATTGATAAAAAAGAAAATACCATTGTAGAAAAACATATTGCCGAAAAAAATAAGATGGTTGTAAAGAAAGAAGATGGCGTAGGGACAGAAGAAGTGGATATTGCTACAGCCCTAGGAGAAAACTGTGTCCATGAAGAATGCCTGTCTCCTAAGGAACTGGCCACTTTAATTGAACAAGGGAAAAATATTGAAAATCTCTATGGAAAACCACAAGATATTGAATGGGGTATTGATCGTGATACTGACCATCTCTATATCCTCCAATCCAGACCTATTACAACCTTAAAGAATACAGAAAAGGAAGAAGACGACGACATGGAACAAGAAGAAACCTTAACTCCACTCGTTCGTGGATTGGCTGCCAGTCCAGGAATTGGTCGAGGGAAAGTACGTCACATTAAGGACGTATCCGAAATCAATAAAATTGAAAAAGGCGACATCCTCGTTACAGCCATGACCAACCCAGACATGGTTCCAGCTATGCGGAAGAGCGCAGCCGTTGTAACGGATGAAGGAGGCCGGACTTGCCACGCCGCCATTGTATCCAGAGAATTGGGAATTCCCTGTATTGTAGGTTCTAAAGAAGGAACCAAGATTTTAAAAGAAGGCCAACAAATTACAGTAGACGCCACTCGGGGGGTTGTCTATGAAGGAGACGTCTTAAAGAAAAAAGAAGAAGTCAAACAAGCTGGCCTGCCAGGCATCAACAATGAAGAACTTCTAAAATCTGTAGCGCCTATTACAGCGACAAAGATTTATATGAACCTTGGAGAACCAGGTCTTATTGAACGCTACAAGAACCTGCCCTTTGATGGCATTGGCTTAATGCGGACAGAATTTATCTTTACCAACCGCATTGGAATCCATCCCATGTACCTGGTGAAGACAGGTCAAGGACAGCTGCTTATTGATAAACTGGCTGAAGGCATTGCCACTGTAGCTTCCGCCATTTATCCAAAACAAATTGTGGTTCGGATGAGTGACTTTAGAACCAACGAATTCCGTGGCCTCAAGGGTGGAGACGAAGTAGAACCCATTGAACAAAATCCAATGATTGGTTGGAGAGGGGTTTCTCGGTATATTTCTCCAGAATACGAAGAAGGCTTCCGCCTAGAATGCCAAGCCCTGAAAAAAGTCCGGGAAGAATTTGGTCTAAATAACGTTGTGGCCATGCTTCCCTTTGTTCGGACACCGGAAGAATTAGTTGTTGTAAAGGGCATTATGGCTGACGAAGGCCTTGTCCAAAGCAAGGACTTTAAGATTTGGATTATGGCAGAAGTACCCTCTGTGGTCTTCCAAGCTGAAGAATTCGCCCAACTAGTGGATGGATTCTCCATTGGATCCAACGACTTAACCCAACTTGTGATGGGAGCCGACAGAGACAACGGGGTCTTAAACAACATGGGCTACTTCGATGAACGGCAAGAAGCCGTCAAGAGGGCCATTCAAATTTTAATTAATGCTTGTAACAAGCACGGAGCCACCTGCTCTATTTGTGGCCAAGGACCCAGCCAATACCCAGAATTTGCTGAATTCTTAGTAGAAGCCGGTATTACTTCCATGAGTGTCAACCCAGATACTGTGGACTATACAAGACGTCTTGTAGCACAAGTAGAACAAAAGATGATTTTAAGAAAACTTCGGAACCTATAAATTGTAGTGAAAAGAGCCAGGCTGCCTGGCTCTTTTTTAATGGAGAGATGAAACGTTTGCAATTTAGAAAGAAGTGGAAAAAAGAATCTAAAAAAGAAGACTTTTTTTAAAGAAAAATCAGAAGTTTAGGGAATTTCAAAGAAGATAAGGCCTAGATCTATTTAAAGATTTGGACTTCATTTTATAAATTATAGTAAAAAATCATGAAAAGAGGTGCAAATTCAATCGTTTTCTAGTATAATAGTATAAAACACAGTGATGGAAAGGAAGATACTATGACTCACGCAAAAAGACTTCACACAGATCAAGAAAACCTTGAAGCCAGTGAAGAAAAAATCAATGAAAGTATTGAAAGACTCGATGAAGACTCAAACTATTGGGTCCGTTTAGACTGTAAAGACAGTGGTGAAGAATCTTTTTTACGAGCCTGGAAAAAGAAGGACTATCAAATAGAGTTCGGTACAGAATCTGGCGGAGAGCCATCTCTTTTCCGTGCTTTTAAGAGCAACAAAGACCAAGTTCTAGAAATGTTTTGGGACCTTTTAGAAGGGGAAACACCAGACCTGAGAACTTGGATGGATGTAAGTGATGAATATCAAAAATTCTAAATTTTGCCTTCTCCTCTTGGCTCCTGTCTTGCTTACTGGTTGTCAAGAAGCTGAAGGACAAGCAAAGATAGAAAAAAAAGGCGTTCCACCAACAAATCCAGAGGTGGTGCGCCTCTTTGTTGTGGGAGACATTATTTACCACCAACCAGTTTATAGAAACCTTCCGAAAAACCAAGATCCCTCTGCCTTTAAAAGCCATTATGAACTCCTGGAAAACCACATCCAGGGAGCTGATTTTGCCCTGGCAAATTTTGAAGGATCCGTTTCTCCTTCAGGGCAAATCCACTCCTACCCCATGTTCCAGGTTCCCCATGAGACCGTAAGGGCCCTGAAATCCAATGGGTTTGATGCCCTGTCTACAGCTAATAACCACTGCCTAGATGGATCTGTTGGCGGTTTAAAAAAATTAATTGCCCTCTGTGAGGAAGCCGGCATGAAACAATTCGGGACTTTTTTAAGCCCCGACTCCAAGGGACTTATTGTGGACCTCAAGGGGATTAAAGTGGGATTTTTGGCCTACAGTCAAAGCTTTAATGGCCTGGAAGGCGCCGTTAGGGAAGAGCCTTACTTAATCCGGCCCTTAAACCTGGACCAAGTCAAGGTAGATATTGATTTTATGCGGCCCCAGTGTGACTATTTGCTGGTCCTTCCCCATTGGGGGACAGAGTATGCAGAAGGTCCTAGCGAAGACATCAAAAAGCTGGGGGAAGAAATTTTAAACCAGGGAGCCGATGGCATTATTGCCTCCCATCCCCATGTGGTCCAAGGGGTCATGAGGAGAAATGATGGGAAGTTTGTGGCCTATTCCCTGGGAAATAGCCTGTCCAACCAAAATAGGGTCTATCAAAAAACCAAGCGAGTGGAAGGGGGCTTGGGGCTAGAGCTGACTCTTTTAAAAAAGGACAAGACCCGGCTCATCAATTTAAAGGAAGTTCCTACTCTTGTGGTCAACCGCCAGGGAAAAAAACAAGTAGCAGCCTGCCAAGATATTATGGACGGGAAAATTGAAAACATTTCACCAGAAGACCAAAGACGGAGCCAGGAGCTTTTCGACCAAGTGTTAAAGGACACAACAAGTTACTAAGATGGATACAATAAGAAAAGAAAATGGACTTCTCACAGGAGAGCTTTTAAAATACTTGGCTATGGTTTCTATGCTGATTGACCACATGGCCGCCGTACTTTTAGCCCCCCTCCTCCTAGAAAACTATGATGCAGTCTTGTGGGGGTTCTCTGTAAGCGCCCTCTACGATGGAATGCGGGACTTTGGCCGCCTGGCCTTTCCCATTTACTGTTTTTTACTGGTGGAAGGTTTTTTCCACACCTCTAACCGGAAAAAGATGCTGGGCAACCTCCTCCTCTTTGCCCTACTATCCGAGATTCCTTTTGATTTAGCCTTCCAGAAGGAAACCTTGGAACTGGGCTACCAAAATGTCTTTGTCACCCTAAGCCTCGGCTACCTTGGCCTAGCTGCCACTTATGAAAAGGGCCTCCATCCTTTGGTCCGATTTTTAGGCGTCTTAGGCTTTGGTTATCTTAGTTTTATTTCCCGAGCCGACTATGACCTCTATGGCTATGTGGCTATTTTAATTTTTGGCCTCGTCTATCCCTATAGAAAAATATATAGGATTCCGGCCACCTGCCTGGCCTTTTACTTTGAAGGCTTGCCAGCCATGGTTGCCGCCCTTCCCATTTATCTCTATAACGGGGAAAGAGGGAGGATGCGCCTTCCCAAATATTTTTTTTACTGCTTTTATCCTGTCCATTTAGCCCTTCTCTACCTACTTTCTTCCTGGATTTATGGGCCCCTGGCTTAAAATCTTTCTTTACAAAGGCTTGAAGAAAAGTTATAATAAATAGGTAGTCTTTTTGCAGAAGTGGCGGAACTGGCAGACGCGCAGGACTCAGAATCCTGTGGTAGCAATACTGTGAGGGTTCAAATCCCTTCTTCTGCACCAGGAAGAAATCCTATGCTAGAATGGCTTGTTTTCAAGGCCTAGCATGGGATTTTTTTATTGTTTACTCTTCTATGATTCGTGTTTCTTGGAATTAGCTCTTAACAAGTTATGAAGTTAAGAGCAAGGAAGTCGAACATAGGGGAGGTGAGAATATGAAAGATGACAAGTTAGATAGGGAACAAGATTTATTTCTAACAAAAAGCTATGGAGAGTCTCCATAGCTTTACATAATGTGGGCAATCTTAAGTTTTACCTCTTATACTTAGGTTCTAAAAATTTGTCAAAACCGGCTTTTAGTTTTTTGCTTCCCCGGTAGGCCTTGTGGAGTTGCAAAGATTTTTTGGCAAGCTTTGAGAGGTAAATTCTTCTTTTAACTTTTTTAATACTTTTTTTAATCTTCATTGTTTTTATCTCCTTGATTTTCTTCTTCCAGGTCTTCTTGGTCTTCAGCCCATTCCTTGGTGTGGATGGGGCAGTAGTCATCTTCTATAGAGTAGAGATCCATGGGTAAAATAGGCGGTCGAGTTTTCCCCTTGTAGGGGTCTTTTCTTTGGTAAAAACTTTTTAAAATAATGGTATCGTAGGGACAGTATTTGGTAATTCTCTTTCCACTTTGCCGACAAACCTTGTAGGTTTTAAAGCCGTCTTCATAGTCCTTGGGACCGGTACCGGAAGGGAAAATCTCCTCATAGCTGGTTCCGGCTCGGTCGCTTTCTGAACTGGCTAAAAGACCGGATTTTTCCGAAATACGAATGGTTTCCAAGCCCTTGGGCAGGCTAAAGTGGCTTCTTTTTTCTAAGTTCCGGTGGGCATCTTTGGCCACTTGATTCCAGAGGTCAATGAGAAGGCCTTCTTTGCCTTCTAGGGGAACTTTTTGGAGGTCGCAACCTAGCCAAGACCCAATGGTAAAGTCCGGACTGTAACCGAAGACCCACTGGTCGGCACCAAATTTGTTTTCTCCTAGGACGGCGGCCAAGTCCGCTTTTTCCAGATTCAATTTAGAGGCTTCTCCGGCCAAACTATTGGTCCGCAAGAAATCTGTGAGAATAGCTGCATTTTTGGGGCTGGTTAAGGAGCGTTTTTCGCGGTACTTGCTTCGATAGATTATAAGACCGTTTTGGTCTTCAATTTTTGTAATAATGCTAGGTTTTTGGTAGCTGCCTCCCTGAGAAAGGGCATAGTAGAAGGAGGCTAAATCATAGTTGGTCAAGCCAAGACGAAGGTGGCCCTGGGACATGGAATCTAGGGTAAAGTCGTGTTTTTTATTTTCTTTGGGACTTAAAATTTGGTCTTTTTCCGGATTTTTTTCCTGGTAGATGCCCAGCTTGCTATAGGTTTTTAAAACGGCGTCAAAGCCCAATTCTTCCACAATTTTTGCAGGAACTGTCCTGGATCCATGCTCCAAGTTTTTCCGGAGGGTTTCCAGGCCGTAGTATTTTCCAGAAGGATTTTCCGGCCAGAAGTTACCTTGGTAGGAAAAGAGGGCATCATCATAAATTGCCGAAGGTTTCTTCCCATTTTCCAGGGCTGTAAGGTAGACGCTTAGAGGGGTGAGGGCTGTTCCTGGACAGCGGGAACTCATAACGGCCCGGTTGAAGATTTTAGATCCTCGCCCATCTAGGTCCAGGCCACCAATAATGGCTCGGACAAGGCCTGTGTGGTTGTCAATGACAATGCTTGAAGTCTGAGGCTGGATGGAAGCTTTAGGGGCTCCTGTATAGTAGGCAGGATTGAAATGGAGACTTCCCTGGTCTTTTAGGAAAAAGTCGGGATGGGCCCTTAGGAAGCTTTGGGGAATCAAAAGGCCATCTTTTCTTTCTTCCGCTTCTCCATCGAGCTGCCATTGGCCGTAGTCATAGGTCAAGAGGACAGATTGGTCATTTACTTCATAGAGGGGCTTAAAGTAAATATCCTTACCTAGGATGTTAAAATACTTCTTGGAGAGGAGGAGGCCCTGGTTGCTTAACTGGCATTCCTTGGTGTTTAAGCTAATCCGGTCTTCTCCATCTAAGAGGCTATTTCTCCTGAGGTAGAGGTAGCTTCCCTGATCATCTACAATGTGGCCGTCTTCCTGTTTATTTAGCTTCAACATCCTGGCCCCGGCCCGGGCAGAAGTATTTAAGAGGTAATTTTCTACAAAGTGACTGTGGAGGTCTTCCAGGTCCTTTTGCAAATCCAAGTCCAGGCTGGTCTGGATTTTGTAGCCACCTGTAAAGAGCTTGTGTTCTGCCTCATCTAAGCTTATTTTATAGGCCTGGGCAATGGCTTCGCTGGCCTGGGCCTTGATAAAGTCCAGGGCATAGGAGGACATGGTGTGGTGCTTCTTTTCTACAGGTTGGATGGAAGCGTAGACATCTTCTTTCAAGGCAAGGGCATAGTCATTTTTACTTATGTAACCTTGCTTTAGCATTTCTTTAAGGACAATTTTTTGCCGGTCCAGACTTTTAGGGTTTAAGTAGAGGGTGTATTCTTCTCCACCAACCACCTGGCTACCAATGGATTTTTCCTCCAGGCTCTTGTCTGCAGGAAGGCGGAGGATAGGGGAATAGTCCCTGGGGCTCTTTACAATACCTGCCAATAAAGCGGCCTGGGCCAGGGTCAAGTCCTTGGCATCCTTGGAAAAATAGGTTTGGGCGGCCCCTTGGACTCCATAGGCTCCCTGGCCTAGGTTAATCCGGTTGAGATAAGCTTCTAAAATCTTGTCCTTGGACAAGTCATCTTCCAGGCGAAGGGAAAGATAGGCTTCCTTCAACTTCCGGTCTAGGGATTTTTCCTGGCTTAAGTAGACATTTCGGGCCAATTGCTGGGTAATCGTGGACCCTCCCCGGACCATGGCTCCAGATCGAATGTTGTCCCGGAGGCTGGAAAGGATGCCCCGAGGGTCAATTCCCTTGTGCTTGTAGAACCGCTTATCTTCAATGGAGATAAAGGCCTTTTGCAGGTGGTCAGGCATTTCCTTGAGGGGGATAATAGTCCGGAATTCTTCACTCTCAATATTTTCCAAAACTTGCCCATCTTCATCATAGATGCTGGAAGTTTGATAGTAGGAGGAAGAAAGATTTTTTGTATTTGTAGAAGGGGTTTCTTTCAGAATTCCAAGAAGACTGGCAGAAAAGAGACTGGCTAGGATAAAGAGAACCAGGAGGAAGCTTAAGAGAAAAAACTTTAGCTTTTCCTTGGCCTGTAAATCCTTTAGAGAACGAAAATCTGCCTTCTTCATCCATTCTTTTAATTTTAAATTTTTCATAGGCACTCCTTTAACCCATTATAGCATATAGACTGAAAGAGGAGTAGAGAAATGCCATTGTATCCAAATTTTTAGTCGAGTATAATAGAAGGATGAAGGAGGAGTTATATGGAAAACCGCCAAAAGGTTTTTGTCGTATCCACAAATTTTTCCCCTTCTTCCCAGGAAGAGATTCAAGGGCTTGTTGAAGCTGACGGGGGAGAAGTGCTGGAGACAATTTATCAAAAATTAGATGCTCCCCTGCCAGCCTACCTGGGCAAGGGGAAGATTGAAGAAATAAAGATTCTTGCTAGAGAATTGGAGCCGGACCTACTTGTGGTCAATGACAGCTTGAAGGGGTCTCAGCTACGGAACTTGGAGAAGGCCTTAGACCTCCAGGTTATTGACCGGACCCATTTAATCCTAGATATTTTTGCCACCAGGGCCAGGACCAGGCAGGCCAAGCTCCAGGTCAGGCTGGCCCAGCTAAGGTACGGAAAGAGCCGGCTTATTGGGTCCTATTCCCTTTCCAAGGCGGGAGGCGGCATTGGGACTCGGGGACCTGGAGAACAAAAGCTGGAATTGGACCGGCGAAAGATTGACGGAGATATTCATAGCATTGAAAACCAATTAAAAAAGATAAAAGTCCAAAGAAGAGAACAGCTAAAGAGACGGGACCAGTCCTCCCTGCCCATTGTTTCTCTTGTAGGCTATACCAATGCAGGCAAGTCCAGCATGATGAATGCCCTATTGGGAGAAAAGAAGGACAAGGCTGTGGAAGTCAAGGACATGGTATTTGCCACCTTGGACACGTCCTTGCGGTCAGTGAAGCTCTTGGACCAGAGGGAAGTTATTTTGGCGGACACAGTAGGTTTTATTACAGACTTGCCAGACCTTTTAATGGAGGCCTTCACCTCCACTCTGGAAGAGTTAAAGGCCAGTGACCTCCTGGTTCATGTTTTGGACGGGACCAGTCCCCGGATTCAAGAGGAGTACAGGGACACTCTGGAAATTTTAAAAAAGTTGGACCTTCTGACCATCCCTCGGTTAACGGTGGTAAATAAAATGGACACCGAAGACATTCCCAGACCCCACCTCTATCCCCTGGCCAAAGACGTCCTCTATTATTCTGTAAAGGAAGGTCCCCTAGAACTTTTGGAAGAAAAAATCCTAGAAGGCTTAAAGGACCAGTGGACCCAGGGAAGCCTCCACTTTTCCTTTGAAGACCAATCCACTGTGTCCAAAATTTTGGAAAAGTATCCCAAGGCTCAGGTGACCTATGATGAAACCGGCTGTCTAGTGACAGGAAGTTTCCTGAAAAAAGACTACAGGGCCTATGAAAAGGAGGGCTTATGATCCAGTCCATATTACAAGAGGGCATAGCTGACCACACCATGAAAAAATCCCATTTTATTGGCTATGCCAAGCACGTGGAAGACCAGACCGAAGCCGAGGCCTATATCCAAGAGGTTAAAGACCTCCACCCCCAGGCTCGCCACCATGTTTCAGCCTACAGCTTGAACCGGGGCCAGGTCTTGAAGTACGATGATGACAAGGAGCCCAGCCAAACGGCTGGTCGGCCCATTCTTGACTTTATTGTCAACCGAGGCCTAGACGACCTTTGCATTGTAGTGGTCCGGTATTTTGGGGGGATCCTCCTGGGCAAGGGAGGCCTAGTCAAGGCCTATACTCTAGGAGCCCAGTTGGCCGTAGAGGCAGGGAAAATTGTTCCCTATAAGGAAGTTTTTTACTTAGAACTTTCCTTTGATTACAGCGCTCAAGGAGCCCTGGAATACCAACTAAAGGAAAAGAAAATCCAAATTATCGGGAGAGATTATGGCGAAAAGGTGGCCTTTAGGTTGATTATTGACCAGGACCGCCTAGAAGAAATAAAAAACTTACTGGCTGAAGAAACCAGTGGCCAGGGAGACTTGGAGATTTTAAGGGAAGATCTTCTTGCCCAGGTCAAGGAAAAATTTATAGAAAAAAAGAAGGAGAAAGAAAAATGAATGTAGAAAAGGAAATTCAAGGACTTGTGGACTGGCTTAGAAGCAAGGTCCAAGAAGCAGGAGCCAAGGGCCTAGTCTTTGGCCTAAGTGGGGGAGTGGACTCTGCCCTGGTGGGGGCCCTGGCGAAGAAGGCTTTTCCAGACAACGCCTTGGGAATTATGATGCCCATAGAAAGCAGGGAAGAAGATGAAAAAGATGCCCGAGCCCTGGCCGAGGCCATTGACCTGGACATTGAAAAGGTGGACTTAACAGAAAGTTACAGGGCTCTTTTAAAGGCCAGCTTCACCAGTGAAAACACCCTGGCAAAGTCCAATATTAAACCAAGACTCCGGATGACCACCCTTTACTACTATGGCCAAGACCGGGGCTATTTGGTTTGCGGCTGTTCCAATGCCAGTGAATTTTATGTAGGCTACTACACCAAGTACGGAGATTCCGGAGCCGACATCCTGCCTATTGCCTCTTATTTAAAGGATGAAGTCTATGCCCTGGCGGAAAAACTAAATGTGCCCCAAATAATTTTAGACAAGCAACCGACAGCCGGTCTCTTTGAAGGCCAAACCGATGAAAGGGAAATGGGTTTTTCCTATGAAGAGCTCAATGCCTACATCCGGGAGGGGAAAAAAGGGCCCAACTGGGAAAAAATTGAGAGGATGCACCGGACCTCCAGCCACAAGAGAGCCTTTGCTCCTAAATATGAACGAAAAGATATTGACAAATAAGGAGCAAATACGTATACTAAGAGTGAACTTGATATGAAATTGTTTTTCAGGGCGAGGTGGAAGTCCTCACCGGTGGTAAAAGTCCACGAGTCTTTAGACTGAATTGGTGCAATTCCAATACCGACGGTATAGTCCGGAAGAAAGAAGAACAAGTACGGATGTATTTTTTGAGCCCTAAATTTTTGGGGCTCTTTTTTTATAGGAGGTCAAGTTTTGGATGAAGTTTTTATGAAACTTGCCATAGAAGAAGCCAGGCTCGGGGGCCGGAAGACCAAGACCAACCCCTTGGTAGGAGCGGTTTTAGTCAAGGATGGAGAGGTCTTAAGTAAGGGCCACCATGAAATTTTTGGTCAGGCCCATGCAGAGGTCAATTGCCTAAAAAATATGGACGCTCGGGGAGCCACTCTTTATGTGACCCTGGAGCCCTGTAGCCACTATGGAAAGACCCCACCTTGTGCAGATTTAATTGTAGAAAAGAGGCTCAAGAGGGTGGTAATAGGAGAACTGGATTCCAATCCAAAAGTCCAGGGAAAAGGCTTGGCTCGCTTAAAAGAGGCAGGCATTGACGTTACCTATGGTGTTTTAGAAGAAGACTGCCACAAGCTAAATGAAATTTTTCACTTTACCATGAAAAGAAAGAGGCCCTATGTCTTTTTAAAATGGGCCCAGTCCTTGGACGGGAAAATTGCCACAGCAAGTGGAGAAAGTCAGTGGATTACGGGAGAAGAGGCCCGGAAAGATGCCAATAGGCTTCGGGGGCTTACAGACGCTATTTTAGTGGGTCGAAACACGGCCAGTCTGGACAACCCTCGCCTTACCTGTCGGACAGGGGGAGAAAATCCCCTCCGGATTGTTCTGGATTCCCAGTTAAAAACTCCCAGGACCCATGCCCTTTTTAAGGACCAGCCCACAATTTTCTATGTTCAAGAAGACCTGGGAAATGGCCCCTTGACAGAGACAGCCAGGAAGGTGGAGGTTCCCCTAAAAGATGGGAAACTTTCTTTAAAAGAAATTTTAAGAGACCTCTATGAAAACCAGCAAGTCTCCCGGTTGATGGTAGAAGGAGGGGGCCAGGTCCTGGCCAGTTTTATCCAGGAAGGCTATGCAGACCAATTTGTTGTCTATGAGGCCCCTTTAGTCCTAGGAGCCAAGGGCAAGCCCTCCCTGGGAGACCTCCACTATCCTTCCTTAAAAGAGGCCTTTTGGTCCAGCTTTAAGGAAGTGGACATCTTAGGGCAAGACCTGAAAATTAAAGGAGGTCCGGAATGTTTACTGGAATTATAGAAGAAAATGGGGAATTAATTTCCATTGTAAAAACCCAAACAGGAAGAAAGATTACCATCCAGTGCGAAAAAGTCCTAGAAGGGACCCAGCTTGGGGATTCCATTGCCGTCAATGGAGTTTGCATCACGGTAACAGACCTTAAGGCCACAAGTTTTTCAGGAGATGTCATGGCGGTGACTCTGGAAAAGTCCAACCTGGGCCAGCTAAGGCCCAAGGACAGTGTCCACCTGGAGCGGGCTTTGACCTTGGAAAAGAGGCTGGGGGGCCATATGGTTTCCGGCCATATTGATGGGGTAAGTACAGTTTTAAAGGTGGAAAGAGCCAGAGGCCAAGTCCTGGTTACAGGGGAGATTCCCTCAGGCCTGGAAGGCTACCTTATTCCCCAGGGGAGCCTGGCCCTAGATGGGGTTTCTCTGACTATAGCCAGACTAGGAGAAAAGACATTTACAGTGAGCTTGATTCCAGAAACCTTGGAGAGGAGCCACTTTAAAGACTTACGGCCAGGGGATTCCATGAACTTGGAATGTGACCTGGTTGGAAAATATGTAGAAAGATTATTGCTGACAAGGGACAAAAAAGATGTTTCCTTTTATGAACGTTGTGGATTTTAGGAGGAGTTTATGGAACAAGTAGAAAGAGCCCTGGAAGACTTAAGAGCAGGGAAGATGATTGTGGTCACAGATGACCCCCGCCGGGAAAATGAAGGAGACCTCATCCTTCCTGCCCAATTTGCAAATATTGAAAATATTAATTTTATGGCCACGGAAGCCAAGGGTCTGATTTGTATGCCCATGAGTGCTACGGAAGCAAGACGGCTTCATCTAGATCCCATGGTTCCCCACAATACAGACAACCATGAAACCGCCTTTACCATTTCCATTGACCATGTGGATACCACTACAGGAATTTCTGCCAAGGAAAGGGCCTATACAGCTCGAATGACCACAGACGAAAATGCCGGTCCCCTGGACTTTCGTAGACCAGGTCATATGTTTCCCCTAATTGCCAAGGAAGCCGGAGTTCTGGAAAGGGAAGGCCACACAGAAGCCACTGTAGACCTCCTTCGCTTGGCCGGTTTAAAGGAAGTGGGAATTTGCTGTGAAATCATGGCCCAAGATGGAAATATGCTTAGAGGAAAAGAAGTGGTAGACTTTGCAAGAGACCATGGCCTCAGCTATATGACCATTGAAGACCTGAAGACCTACCGGAAGATTAACGACAACCTGGTTCATTCTATTGATCCAGTCAACCTTCCTACAAAATATGGAAACTTTAAGGCCATTGGCTATGAAGAAAAATACACAGGCCAAGAACATGTGGCCCTAGTCAAGGGGGATATTGGAGACGGGAAGGATATCTTAGTCCGGGTCCATTCAGAATGCTTGACAGGAGATGCCTTTGGGTCCTTGCGGTGTGACTGTGGCGACCAATTTGCCCAATCCATGCGGCAAATTGAAAAAGAAGGTCGGGGAATCCTCCTCTATATGCGCCAAGAAGGCCGGGGCATTGGCCTCATTAATAAATTACGTGCCTATGAACTCCAAGACCAAGGCTATGACACCGTGGATGCCAACCTTATGCTGGGTCTACCGGAAGATGCCCGGGACTACCATATTGGGGCTCAAATCCTGCGAGACCTAGGCGTCAAGGAAATGCGGCTTTTAACCAACAATCCCCATAAGATTTACAACTTGAGTCAATATGGGATGAAGATTACCTCTAGAGAGCCCATTGAAATTCAAGCCCAAGACCATGATAAAAAATACCTGCACACCAAGGCGGAAAGAATGGAACATATTTTAGAACAATTTAAAGTGGAGGAAGTAAAATGAAAAAATACGAAGGAAAACTTATTGCCAAGGGAAAGAAATTCGCCATTGTAGCTTCAAGATTTAATGAATTTATTGTTTCCAAACTTATTGAAGGGGCAGAAGATGCCTTTGTCCGCCATGGCCTGGACAAGGACGATTTAGACCTCTACTGGGTTCCTGGTGCCTTTGAAATCCCTCTTTTTGCAGAAATGGTTGCAGATAAGGGAATTTATGATGGCGTCGTCTGCCTAGGCGCGGTTATCCGGGGAGATACCAGCCACTATGAACTTGTTTCTACAGAAGTGGCCAAGGGAATTGCCACTGTGTCCTTAAAATTAAAAACGCCGGTTATTTTCGGGGTCGTTACCACAGATACCATTGACCAAGCTGTTCAAAGAGCCGGAACCAAGGCTGGAAACAAGGGCTTTGATGCCGCCATGTCCGCCATTGAATCCGCAAACTTAATGGATCAAATTAAGGGCTAAATTTTTTACGCCTTTTTAATAAATTTTAAAACGAATGGGTTTGGAAAATTTGTAAAGACAAAAACAACATTTAGGAAAAGAAAGAAGGAACAGTATGAAGAAATTTTTAGGGATTTTACTTTGTATTTGTTTTTTACCTGGACTTGTACTGGCAAAAGAAGAAGACCCGTTGGCTATTTATATTCGGGGACAAAACTTAGAAGATTTACAAGTTGCTAGGGCTGTTCAAGAAGGGAAAAAAGTAGAAGAAATCAAAGAAATACAAAATTCTTATTATCTTGTCAAAGAAAATCGGACTTTTTTACCCTTGAGAAGCATAGGGGAAGAACTAGGCTTTAAGGTAGAATGGAAGCAAGAAGAAAAAGAAATTCTTGTGATTAAAGGAAAGGACAAGGTCCGCATGACTCTTGGATCCAAAATCTACTGGAAAAATAATGAGAAAAAAGAGATGGATGTCGTTCCTTTTGTAAGAAATGAGCGAACCTATCTACCTATTCGTTTCTTAGGAGAAGCCTTGGATGAAAAAGTGGAGTGGGACCAAGAGACTAAGCTTGTGACTATTGGGGCCTACCAAGATTTGACAGGTAAGGAAAAAGATGGACAAGTAGTTACAGAAGAGCTGCAAAGAAAAGGCCAAGGAAAAGTTTCTTATTCCTATGTTCTTTTCGATGCATATAAAAAAGATATTCTTCAAGGAAAAGAAAGGGAAGTGCCATCTTTTTATGACAGAAAGACCAAGGAGAATTCTCTGGAATTTCCAGGCTGGATTGGGGGATTTTATCTAGAGAAAAATCCAAAACAAATTCCAGTGCCCCATCTTCTTCTGGGGAAAGTGCCGGGTGGATATCTTTGCTTTAATTTTGCCAGTGATGTACAAACGGATATCAATAAAGAGGCTTTGGTAAAATCTTATGAAAAGTCTAGGGAAGAAGTTTGTGAAATTTTAACAACAGTAAAGATAAATAAGTAAAAAAGATTGCCTAAGAAAAATAGTTTTTCTCTTAGGCAATTTTTTCTTTTCGACTATTTAAAAACATCTTTGTTCTTCAAGTCTTCAATTTCCCCTGGCCCATAACCTAAGCCCTGCAAAATATCTTCTGTATCTTCCCCAATGGCCTTGCCAGGAAAGAGATATTCCTGCTTGGTCTCTGAAAAACCAATGGGGCTTGCAAATTGCCGGATTTTTTCTCCATTGAGGTCAAAGTCTACCAGAAGATTTCGGGCCTGGACATGGGGGTCCTCCACCACTTCTTCTAAATTCAAGACCGGTTCCACACAGACATCCTGGTCCTTAAAGATTTCTAGCCAGGAAGCAAAGTCTTTTTCTAAAAATTTTTTGCGGATTTGATCTTTGACAGAGGTATCTGTAGCAGATTTTGCCTCAATGCCCAAAGTTTCTGCAAAGCCCTTCCAAAATTTTCCTTCCAGGGAGCCTACGGAAAAGTAGCGGCCATCCTTGGTCTCATAAAAGTCGTAGTTGCTGCCGCCATTTAAGAGGTCTCCTTCTCTTTCTGGAAGGTCGCCTCCTCCCAGGTATTGGGACCCAATGAGGGAGTTCATAGGAAGGAGGCCGTCCATCATGGAGATGTCAATATGCTGGCCAAGGCCTGTCATGGTCCGGTAGTTGACTGCAGCGAGGATGCCGATAATGGCATTCATAGATCCGACGGCAATATCTGCAATTTGGGTTCCATAGAGGACAGGGCCCTGGTCTTTTCTTCCGCTAAAACTCATAAAACCGGACCGGGCCAGGTAATTAATATCGTGGCCGGCTTTTTGGCTCATGGGGCCGTCTTGGCCGTAGCCTGTAATGGAGCAGTAAATTAGCCGGGGGTTGATTTTTTTTAAGGTTTCGTAACCCAGGCCCAGCTTTTCCATAACACCGGGCCGGAATTGTTCAATTAAAATATCATAATTTGCGAGTAACTTTTTAACAATGTCGACGGCTTCTTTTGTCTTTAAATTTAAGGCCAGACTTTTTTTGTTCCGGTTTAACCACAAGAGATTGGCCGACTTTCCTTGAATTTTTGGGTCCGCCTCCAGGACCAGGTCATATTTTGAAGGAGAAGAAATTTTTATTACCTCTGCCCCCATGTCGGCCAGTTGCATACTGGCATAGGGACCGGGCAAGAGGGTGGTAAAATCTAAAACTTTTAAATTGGATAATGCATTCATGACTGCCTCCTTTGGCTTTGATGGTTTGTCTTTAGCCCTATTTTATCATGGGGAGGAGACCTTATCAAAGAAAAGATCTTAGAAGACTAAAGGGGGCGGACTTCATATAAACCCTACCATATGGGCCTTAAGTATGGTAAAATATTAGATTGAAGTAAAGGAGGCGTCTATGTCAGGACATTCAAAATGGAATAATATAAAAAATAAAAAAGGTAAGGAAGATGCAAAGAAGGGGCGGGTCTTTACAAAAATGGCCCGCTATATTATGGTGGCTGCCAGAGAAGGGGGACCAGATCCAGAATACAATCCCTCTCTAAAGATGGCCATTGATAAGGCCAAGTCCTATAATATGCCCAACGACAATATTGAACGGGCCATTAAAAAGGGGAGTGGGGAAGATGATGATACCCACTTTGAAGAAGTGACCTATGAAGGCTATGGTCCCTCAGGAATTGCCGTGATGGTAAAGACTTTAACAGATAACCGGAATAGGACAGCGCCGGAAATGCGGCATGCCTTTGACCGAAATGGAGGAAACCTGGGAACCAGTGGTTGTGTATCCTTCCTATTTGACAATGTGGGCTTAATTTTAATTGGAGCCAAGGAAGGCTTAGACCTAGATGAAGCCATGATGGCGGCCATTGATGCAGGGGCGGAAGATGTGGAAAGCTCAGAAGATGGTCTGGAAATTAAAACAAATCCAGAAGATTTTGCCCAAGTTCGGGACAACCTGGAAAAGGCTGGCTATGAATTAGGCGTAGCGGAACTCACCTACCTTCCCCAAAATGAAGTAGTCTTAAATTCAGAAGATGAAATTAAGCAAATGGAAAAATTAATTGATGCCTTGGAAGACAATGATGATGTCCAAGATATCTACCACAACTGGCAAGGAAATGATGAAGACTAGGGTCTATGGACTCTTGGCAGCCCTGTGTTTTTTTCTTTTTAGCTTGAGTCTTGGGATTACCCTGGTAACCCAGGACAAGGGCTACTATGACAGGCAGCTGGTGATTAATGAAACCAGTGAGCTGACAGGCCTGCCCCTAGAGGACTTAAAAATACGGGCCCATGCCTTGAGAGAGTATTTGGAAGAGGGGGACAATTCTTTAATTGCTCCCTACTTTAACTCTAAGGAAGTACAGCATATGGAAGATGTCCATGGGCTTTTTTATTTAAAAAACTGGATTCTCGTCCTGGCAGGCCTGGGTTTTTTATGGACCTTTGTCTGTGGGCGAAAAGAGGGAAGGGGCAAAAGTTTTTTAAACATGGCCCTGGGGGTTTTATTGGTCTTTCTGGTCTTTATTGCCTTTGCAGCCATGAATTTTGACCTGGCCTTTGTAGGCTTTCATAAGGTCTTTTTTCAAAATGACCTCTGGCTTCTAGATCCCAGTAAGGACTTGATGATTCAGATGTTGCCCCAAAGCTTTTTTGAAGGGATGGCCCTAAGGATTGGACTCTTTGTCCTCTTTATGGAAGGGGTGTATTTACTGTCCCTATGGAGAATGACAAAAAAATCTTAGTAGTCTCTGGCTGCTTAAGAAAAAATGGAAATACAGAAAGACTTTTAAGAGATTTTTTAAGGGATGAAGACCCAGAAGAGCTAAAGACCGTTTATTTAAGGGACTTGGACTTTTCAGGTTGCCTGGCCTGTGACGGCTGTTTAAAAAAACCGGCCTGTGTCCTAAAAGATGATTTAAGAGAAGTCTACCCAGCTTTAGAGACTTGCCAAAGTTTGATTTTGGCAAGCCCTATTTACTTTAATGGGGTGAGCTGGCTGATGAAGAAGTTTATTGACCGTCTCCAGGCCTATTTTCACCATAATATGGACTGGCCAAGGAGAGACAAGGCCCTGGCCCTTTTTACAGGAGGGGCCAAAGGCTATAAGGACCAGTTTACTGGAGGACGGCTGGAGACAGAGATCGCCTTTAGGTCTTTGGGTTTTGAAAAAAACTATTGGATTCAGGTGCCTAATACGGACCAGGACCCCTATGAGTCTGGAAGTTTAGACTTAAGGGGCCGGGGAGAAAAGAAAATTTGGACAAGGAAAGAAGGGGGACTATGGGAATAAATACAATCATTGACCACACCTTATTAAAACCGGAAGCAAGTGAAGACCAGATAAAAAAACTTTGCCAGGAAGCCATAGACTATGAATTTTTTAGTGTTTGTGTCAACCCAACTTGGATTGAGACGGCCAGGGAGGTCTTAAAGGGAAGTCCTGTAAAAATTGCAACAGTCATTGGCTTTCCCCTAGGAGCCAATAGCCTGGAAACCAAAGTATTTGAAAGCAAGGATGCCTTGGACAAGGGGGCCCATGAAATTGACATGGTCATCAATATTGGGGCCTTAAAAAGCAAGAACTATGACCAGGTAAAAAATGAAATTCAGGCGGTAAAAAAGGCCATTGGCGACCATATCTTAAAGGTTATTATTGAAACCTGCCTTTTGACTGAAGAAGAAAAGAAAAAAGCCAGCCAGCTTGTGGTAGAAGCAGGAGGAGACTTTGTCAAAACTTCCACTGGATTTTCTACAGCTGGCGCCCAAGTGGAGGATGTTCGACTCATCCGAAGCGTTGTGGGGGACAAGGCAAAAATCAAGGCATCTGGAGGCATTCGAGACTATGAAAAGGCTAGGGCCATGGTGGAAGCCGGAGCCGACCGCCTAGGAGTTTCTGCCGGCCTTGCCATTCTAGAAGGAGAAAACCATGCTTAATCCTGTGGCCTTTCACCTCTTTGGTTTGGACGTCCGCTGGTACGGGATTTTAATTGCCCTAGGGGTCCTGGTGGCCCTGGTCATTGCCAAGAACCTAGCCGGAAGGGTCGGGGGAATTTCACCGGAATCCCTGGAAGACTTTTTAATTTTAGCCATCCCCCTAGGTGTCCTAGGGGCCAGGACCTGGTATGTGGTTTTTGAATGGGACTATTATAGCCAGCACCTCAATGAAATTATCAATATCCGTCAAGGAGGCCTGGCCATCCATGGAGGAATCCTGGGAGGGATTATTGCCGCCCTGATTTTTTCCAAGAGAAAGGGCTATAAGTTTTTAGGCCTTGCCGATTGCTTGGCCCCTGGCCTTGTCTTGGCCCAAGGCATTGGCCGCTGGGGAAACTTTATTAACGGCGAGGCCCATGGAGGCCCTACAGACCTTCCTTGGGGGATTTTAGTTGATGGAGTTCGGGTTCACCCCACTTTTTTATATGAATCCATCCTAGATGTAGGAATTTTTCTTTTTCTCTACTTTTTCCTCTTTAAGAGGAGGAAATTTTCAGGAGAACTTTTTGCCAGCTACGGCATTCTCTATAGCATCGGCCGGTACTTTATAGAAGGCCTGCGGACAGATAGCTTGTGGATTGGCCCCTTTAGAACAGCTCAAGTGACCAGCCTTGTCATCATTTTCCTATCCATTCTTTTGATTCTTTATGGACGGAAAAACACATTGATTGACAGGCCTGGAGGAGAAAAATAGAACAAATAAATAGACTTTGAAGGAAAGGAGAAAAACTCCTTTCTTTTTTTATGGGAAAAACCAGAAAGTGCTGGTAATTTAAGCCGATATCATGTAAAATATAGGTGAAGTGGTGGAAAGTGGTTTTAAGTGGTGGATAATGGGGCGAAATTATGTTTATTGGAGAATACCATCATACATTAGACAAAAAGGGGCGGTTAATCTTACCCCTCAAATTTCGTGAAGAACTGGGGGAAAGCTTTGTCCTAACCAAGGGCCTAGACCACAGTTTATTTGTCTACCCAGACCATGAATGGGCCCGAATAGAAGAAAAATTAAAAACCCTGCCCTTGACCAGCCGGGATGCCCGGGCCTTTGTCCGGTTTTTCTTTGCTGGGGCGGCAGAAACTTCTTTAGACAACCAAGGGCGGATTTTAATCCCCAGTAACCTGAGAGAACATGGAAACCTGGAAAAAGAAGCCGTCATTATCGGCGTATCCACCCGCTTGGAAATTTGGGATGAAGAAACTTGGAACCGGTATACGGAAGACGAGTCCTTAAGTATTGATCATATTGCAGAAAAAATGACAGAACTTGGGATCTAGGAGGAAGTATGGATTTTAAACACATCCCCGTACTCTATGAGGAAGTCATAGAAGGGCTTGCCATCCAAGAAAATGGAATATACTTAGACGGAACAGTAGGAGGAGGATCCCATTCTCTAGGGATTGCCCAGAGGTTAAAGGGCGGCCGCCTTCTCTGCCTGGACCAAGACAGGGAGGCTTTAAGGGCTAGCCAAGACCGGTTGAAGGACTACCCCAATGTTTCCTTTTTTCACACAAACTACAAGGATTTTCAAGAAGTCTTAAGGTCTGAAGGCATTCATGGCCTAGACGGCATCTTATTGGACTTGGGGGTCTCCTCCCACCAATTTGATGAAAAAGACCGGGGATTTTCCTACCGATTTAATGCTGACCTGGATATGCGGATGAATTCGGACCAGGGGAAAACAGCCAAAGACATTGTGAATACCTATTCCTTAGAAGACCTGGATACCATCTTTAAAAAGTATGGGGAGGAAAGGTGGTCTAGGCGGATTGCTGAGTTTATTGTAGACCAGAGAAAAGAAAAGCCAATTGAAACCACCTTTGACCTAGTAGACCTTATTAAGGCGGCGATTCCCAAGGAAGCCCGAAGGGACAAGGGCCATCCTGGGAAAAAAGTCTTCCAGGCCCTGCGAATTGAAGTGAATAATGAATTGGGAGTCCTGGAAGAGAGTCTGGAAAAGATGATCCAGGCCTTAAATCCCGGAGGGAGGCTGGCGGTGATTAGCTTCCATTCCCTGGAAGACCGGATTGTCAAAGAAGCTTTTAATGAAGCCTATAAGGACTGTATTTGTCCTCCAGGCCAACCCATTTGTACCTGTAATAAAAAAAGGGAAATTAAAAAGATTACAAGAAAACCCATTGTAGCAAGTCCTGAAGAAGTGGAAAAAAACCCACGGGCCCGGTCGGCCAAGCTTCGGATTGCTGAAAAGATTTAGGCTAAAGGAGATCCAAATGAAAAGAAAGCCTAACAATCAAAAACATAGAAGATCCAGACGGAGTCTAGGGCAAAAATTGACCCTCTTTGTTTGGGTCCTTTCTGCTTTCATGTTATTGGCACTTGTGGTAAACTATCTACAGTTAGAAAAATTAAAAAACCAGCTTGAGCGTCAAAATATAAAAATTAGTGAACTGAAGAAGACCAGGGATTCTATGAGCGGCAAGCTAGACGGCATTAAAAATTCAGACGAGATTGCCTCCCTAGCAAGGTATAAGTTGGGTATGGTGTATCCTGAAGACAAGCAAGTCGTTTTTATCAACGTAGAACCCCAGGAAGCAGAAACGGATGTAAAAGATAATGTCTTTTTAAGTCCAGTCATTTCCATACTGAAAATATTTGGCACAAATGATAAGGAGGGGACTTCTTGAAATCATCCCGCCAGAGAAGACAAAAACACGTTGCTAGAAGAAGCCAAAAGAAGACTCGAGATGGCCAACGCCAGGGAAGAATGTTTTTCTTACTTTTTCTAACAACGTGTTTGTTTTGTATACTCATTGTCCGCCTATATAGCCTCCAAGTTTTAAATTCCAATAAAATGGCAAAAATGGCCCTAAGGCAAATGAGTCGGAACGATGTAATTCAACCGGACCGGGGTCTTATTTTAGACCGAAACGGGAAAAAACTGGCTGTAAATGTATCCACAGCTACAATCATCTTAAATAAAAATGCCTTTATCAAGGATGGAAGCCTAGATGAAGTGGCTCTGGATAAGAGTTTAGAACAAGTTGCAGGCCTCCTCCACCAGTCCAAGACCAAGCTCCTTAAAAAGGTGAAAGAGGAGAAGAAGATGGAGGTGGACTTGGCCAAGGATGTAGACCGGTCCCTGACCCTCCGCATCCAAAATGCAGACATCCAAGGAATTCTGACAAAAGACAAGGAAAAAAGATTTTACCCTGCCAACAACCTGGCCTCCCATGTCATTGGCTTTATGAATGAAGAAGGCTATGGGATTTATGGGGTAGAAAAATACTATAATGACCAATTGGCCGGCATGCTAGGGAAGAGAGTGGGCCTTAAGGATGCTAAGAACCAGTCCCTGACCATGAAAAGGGAGGAAAAAAACCTTCCAACCCAAGGCTTAAATATCCGCCTGACCCTAGATGAAAACATTCAAAGCATTGTGGAAGACCAGGCCAAAAAGGCGAAGAAGGAGTCGGAAGCCAGGGCAGTCCATGTCCTAGTTCAGGATGTGGATACAGGGGAAATGTTGGCCATGACCAACCAGGCAGACTACAACTTAAACTTCCCCAAAAAGGCCCAGGACCAGGCCCAGGAAAAGGACTGGGAGAGCTTGTCCAGCGAGGAGAAAACCAAGCAGTGGTTTGCCAACTGGCGGAATTTTTGTGTCAATGATATCTATGAGCCCGGGTCTACCTTTAAGACCATTACAGCGGCGGCAGCCCTGGAAGAAGGGACCACAAAAAGAGACCGGCACTACTACTGTTCCGGCTATATTCGTGATGTCAAGGGAGGACCCATTCGCTGTTCATCCCTTCCCAACCCCCATGGAGAGATTAGTATGGAAAAGGCCTATGCTCTTTCCTGCAACACAAGCTTTGTAAAAATTGGTCGAGAACTGGGAAATGACCGGATGAACCGGTATATTCGGGCTTTTGGCTTTGGAGAAAAAACAGGCATCGACCTGCCTGGGGAAGAAGAGGGCATGATTCCAGAAGACTTAAATAATGTCTCAGGCCTTCAACAGGCTACGGTGAGCTTCGGTCATGGGATTGCCACGACTCCGGTCCAAATGATTAATGCCATTTCCGCTGTGGCCAATGGGGGCAAACTCATGGTGCCCCATGTATTAAAGGAAATTGACACAGTGGATAATAAACCGGTTCAAGTTTACAAACCCCGGGTCAGACGCCAAGTGATTTCCAAGGAAACCTCAGAAGAAATGATGTCTCTTATGGAAAAAGTCGTGACTGAGGGGAGTGGGACCCGGGCCCAAGTTCCGGGCTACCGGATTGGAGGAAAGACTGGAACAGCCAACAAGGTTTCCACAGAGGGGGGCTATGAAGAAGGCCGGTATATTTCTTCTTTTGTTGCTGTAGCTCCTATTGATAAGCCTAAATATGCCATTCTACTCATTGTTGAAGAGCCGGAAAAAGGCTATTATGGAGGGGCTGTAGCAGCTCCTTATGCCGGGAAAATTATGGGAGATATCTTAGAATACGAAGGTTTTGAAAAAGATACAAGCCTGATTAAGGAAGAAAAAACCCAAGAAGTTGAAGTTCCAGATGTGACCAATATGCTCCTGGAAGATGCAGGCAAGCTCCTGTCAGAAAAGGGGCTGAAGTTTAACACAGAATACACAGGTCTGACAGATTTTTCCTTAGTGACAGACCAGTCTCCCAAGGCGGGAACCATGGTGGCTCAAGGTTCTATTGTAGATGTCTACCTAGACCCTAATGCCTCCAATACGAAAACCATGCCTACCCTACTAGGGAAAACAGTAGAAGAAGTCAAGGAAATTTTAGACCCTCTAGACGCCCAGTACAATATTCATGGATCTGGAGAGTTGGTCAAACAAGTTCCCCAACCAGGGACGGTAATTTCTTGGAAGAAAACCATGGACCTCTATTTTGAAGAAGCCCTGAATAAAAAAGACCAGGACAAGGATGAAGAGACCAAGTCCCAGGCCAGGGAAGAGGGTCAAGAAAAGAAAAGTAAGAAGAAAGATCAGAAAACCAATAAAAGACAAGAAGGAAGAAAAGAGGAAGAAGAGTGACCAATATACTTGCTGTGGGGTTGGGATTTATTTTGTCCGCCCTGGGAGGAAAATGGATTATTCCGGAATTAAGAAAATTAAAGGCAGGCCAGAGTATTCGAGAAGATGGGCCCCAGTCCCATATGGTAAAGGCAGGGACGCCCA
Source organism: Clostridiales bacterium SIT11 (assembly GCA_001299455.1). Classification (GTDB taxonomy): domain Bacteria; phylum Bacillota; class Clostridia; order Tissierellales; family Peptoniphilaceae; genus Urinicoccus. The sequence goes on from CYUK01000003.1 coordinate 1,663,922, forward strand.
CCATGGGAGGACTTATTTTTTTACTGAGCCTCCTCATAGGCTGCCTTGTTTTTCGGCTCTTTAGCCTAAAGATTTTTCTACTACTTTTTTCCACCCTGGCTTTTGGAGCGGTGGGCTTTGTAGATGACTATATTAAGGTCGTGAAGAAAAGAAATTTAGGATTTACAGCCATACAAAAATTTACCTGCCAGCTAGTCATTGCCTTGATTCTTGTCCTCATCCAAATGAAAAGCAAGAACTTGTCCACCAGAGTCTACTTGCCTTTTAGTGGAAGACCCTGGGAAATGGGCCTTTGGTACATTCCCTTTATCCTCTTTGTCGTAGTGGGAACGGTAAATTCTGTCAACTTAACGGACGGCCTAGATGGCCTCTCCTCTGGCGTAACCATTAGCGTGGCCTTCTTTTTCGGCCTAGCAGCCAAGTTGATGGGGGAAGTGGAAATCAGCCGCTTTGCCTTTATCCTCCTAGGGGGACTCCTGGGATTTTTACTCTACAATAAGTATCCGGCCAAGGTTTTTATGGGGGATACAGGGTCCCTGGCCCTAGGGGGAGCCATAGCCAGCTTGGCCGTTCTTTTGGGCCTGCCTCTACTCCTGCCCCTGGCTGGAGGGATTTACTTTATCGAAACCTTATCCGTAATTATTCAAGTTTTGGTTTTTAAGAAGACAGGGAAGAGAGTCTTTTTAATGAGTCCAATCCACCACCACTATGAGCAAAAGGGTTGGCATGAAACCAAGGTAGTTCGTGTGTTTGTTTTGGTCTCTGTACTTCTTTGTCTTTTGGCTTTAGGATTGTTAAAAATTGGGGTGTTAAAATGAAAAATGCAATTGGAATCTTGGGCATGGGCTTAACAGGCCAAGCCGCCTATGCCTACTATAATAAAAAAAGACCAGTCTATGTCTACGATGAAAAAGACCTAGGAGAAGGCTATGAAAAATTAGAGGAAGACCACTTTCAAGACCTGGAATTTTGCATTAAGAGTCCAGGCATCCACCCGGACCATCCCATGGTCCAAGGCTTAAGGAAGGCCGGCATCCCCATTTATTCTGATTTGGAAGTCTTCCAAAAAATTGTAGGAGACAAGGTAAAAATTATTGCCATTACAGGAACCAATGGAAAAACTACTACCAGCATGGCCACAGCCTTTTTACTCAAGGAAAAGGGTTATAGGGTCCACTTGGCCGGAAATATAGGCAAGGGGGTCCTGGGCCTAGTGGACCAGGTAAAAGAAGGGGACTATGTGGTTTTGGAATGTTCCTCCTTTCAATTAAAATATATTGAAGACTTTAAGCCCAATATTGCCATCATTACCAATATTACCAGTGACCACCTGGACTGGCACAAGACCCTGGAAGATTACCAGGAAAGCAAGAAAAAAATTTGCAAGAACCAGGATGAAAAGGACCTCGTCTTGGTGAACTTAGATGATCCTGTAGCTTCTTCTGTAGAGGGAAGGGCCCGGCGGCAAACTGTGTCCATGCTGCAAATTGCTGATGCCTACTTAAAAAAGGAAGACCTCTATATCTTTAAGGAAAAAATCGGGTCTGTTCAAGACTTTCAGTTAGTAGGTAACCACAACGTCTCCAACCTGGCCTTTGCTATTTTAGCAGCCATCGATTGTGGCCTCACCAAGGAAGAGGCCTTCCAATATGCCTGTAACTTTAAGGCTATTGACCACAGGCTCCAATTTGTGGCAAAAATTGATGGCGTGGACTACTACAATGACTCCAAGGGGACCAACCCCGACTCCACTTATGTGGCCTTAAAGAGTTTCAAGGACCATATTACCCTTATTGCAGGGGGCTATGATAAGGGATCTTCCTTTTATCCCCTCCTGAATTCCTTTAAAGACCGGATTGACCACTTAATTGTCCTGGGTCAAACCAAAGACCAATGGATTAGAGAGGGAAAAGAAGCTGGAATCACCTCTATTTATCCTGTAGAGACCCTCAAAGAAGCTGTAATAAAGGCCAAGGAAGTGACAAAAACAGGAGTTGTCCTCCTGTCGCCTGCCTGTGCTTCCTGGGGAATGTACAACAACTACAGGGAAAGAGGAGATGAATTTACAAGCCTAGTTCAAGAAATGAAGGGGACGAGGAAATGAAAAAGCTGGAAAGGGGTAAGGGCCACTATGGCTTTCTCATTTCCCTTTGTATCCTACTTTTTGTTGGCCTGCTCTCGGTAGCTTCTGCCTCCAGTTATGAAGGTTTGACAAAAATGGGGGACAACCTCTACTTTATCAAAAAGCAATTATTTTTCCTGGCAGTAGGCCTGGTCCTCTTTTTCTTTGCCACCCGCCTGCCCATTGGCCTAGTCCACAAGTTGAGCCTTCCTTTTTTTCTCCTGAGTCTAGGCCTCTGTGCCCTCCTCTACACTCCCTTGGGAGTAAGTCACTATAACAGTGTTCGCTGGCTGAAGATTCCAGGTCTGGGCTTTGAATTTATGCCTTCAGACCTTTTAAAGTACGCCTCTATTTTATACCTGAGCAAGTTTTTAGTAGACCACAAAAAGACCTTAGGAACCTTCCAGACCTTTGTTCAGATTATCTTGATTATTGGGGCCTCCACAGGTCTTGTCATCCTCAGGGACTTTTCCACAGGAATGGTTATTGGCTTGAGTTTATTCTCCCTATTCTTTATTATGGGTATGAGGGGCTATCAATTTGTCCTGTCCCTGGCAGGGGGGCTGGGCGTGGCCTATGTAATGGTGACCACTATGCCCTACCGGATGGAGCGGATGATGAGTTTTCTTGACCCTTTTGATGATATCAAGGACACAGATTGGCAGCTGGCCAATTCTCTCTTTGCCCATGGAATTGGCGGTTTTTTCGGTGTAGGTTACTTAAATTCCACCTTAAAGCAAGGCTACTTACCCATGAGTTATAATGACTTTATCTTTCCCATTATTGGAGAAGAATGGGGTTTTCTGGGGACAAGTTTTGTCGTCCTCATGTATTTTTTGTTAACCCTTTCGGGCCTACAAATTGCCAGTCGGTGTAAAAGTCTTTACAGGCAACTGGTAGCCGTAGGAATTACCATCTGTATTGCCATTCAAGCCTTTTTTAATATGGGGGTAAGTATTGGAATATTACCCGTTACAGGCCTGACCCTCCCCTTTATTTCCTATGGGGGGACCTCTCTTTGGATGAGTTTAATGGCGGCAGGCTTGGTATTTGGACTATCAAAGCAAGGAAATTAGGAGGAAATATGCGTGTTATTTTATCAGGCGGAGGAACAGGCGGCCATATTATGCCGGCCCTGGCCATAGCCGAAGAATTATTAAAAACAGAGGGGATGGAAATTTACTATGTCGGCAAGGAAGGCTCCTTGGAAGAGGAGCTGGTCCAAAGAGAAGGCATTAAGTTTTACCCTATTCCTGTGGAGGGCCTTCCTAGGAAAAAAGTGTCCGCCCAAACAATCCACACCATGTATTCTCTCTTTCGGGGGATGCGGGCTTGTGGAAAAATTTTAAAAGAATTAAAACCGGATGTGGTCATTGGAACAGGGGGCTATGTCTGTGCTCCTGTGGTTTTAAAGGCCCAGCAGCTTGGAATTCCCACAGTCCTCCAAGAGCAAAATGCCTTTCCTGGAAAAGCCAACCGATTTTTGGCTAAAAAAGCAAATTTTGTGGCCCTAAACTTTAAGGAAGCCAAGGTCTATTTTAATCGGAAGGACAACCTGGTCTACACTGGCAATCCTATCCGGAAGCAATTTTTAGAAAACATTGAAAAGACGGAAAAGAAAGACCGGTTGACCCTGCTTTCCTTTGGAGGATCTGGTGGCCAAGAATCCACAAATAATGCCATCCGAGAAATTTTAGACCGGGAAGAAAAACTTCCCTTTGACCTTATTCATATTACAGGCAGAGATTATTATGATGATTTTATGAGGGACTTAAAAGACCGAGAAGAAGCGACGATTTACCCCTTCTCCATGGAAATTCCAAGGCTTATGAACCAGGCAGATATTGTTATAGCCTCTTCATCGGCCATGACCCTGGCTGAAATTTCGGCCCTGGCCAAGCCCTCTATCCTGATTCCCAAAGCCTATACGGCAGGAAACCACCAAGTCTTTAACGGCAAGAGCTATGAATCCCAGGGAGCCTCTATTTTAATCTATGAAGAAGACTTAACTGGAGAGCTCTTATACGATACCATTCTAAGGCTCATAGAAAATGAAAACTTGAGGGAAGATATGGGACAGGCAGCCCACCGCCTGGCCAATAAGGATGCTGTAAAGAATATTGCAGAAAGAGTGTTGGACTTAATCCATGAAAAAGAAAAAAAGACTCACAGCTAAACAAAAGAGAAACCGCCGCATTCTAAGGAATTGGATTTTAGGCCTAGGTCTTATCCTGGTCCTGGCTTTTGGCCTTCAATTTGTAAAAACACAAGTCATCCAAGTGAAGGACATTACAGTGACAGGAAACGACAAGGTCAAAACAGAAAAAATTATCAAGGCCAGTGGCCTGGACCGAGGGGCAAGAATGTTTGAAAAGCCCAAGGCCCAGCTAGAGGGAAGGGTTGAGGCCCTGCCTTATATTAAGGATGCCAAGCTAAAGAGAAGCCTTCTTGGCAAGGTGAAAATTTCTGTTGAGGAGCGGACGCCGATAGCCCAAATCAGTTTTAAAGACCACTATGTTTTTATTGATGAGGACCTTCGCCTTCTGGAAAAAACCATGGAGTTTCAGCCAGAATATATTAAAATCACAGGTCTCACCATGAAAAACCTCCACCTAGGGTCCTACCTCTTTTACAATGACCGCCAGGAAGACCTGCGGGAAATGCTAGAGGCCTTACTTAAGGGAGATTTAGTGTCAGAAATCCAGTCCATTGAAATTGGAAAACGAGGGATCAACCTCTTAACCAAGGGGGACATCCAAGTAGTTTTTTATTCCACAAAAAATGGCCCCTACAAGGTCAAGCAGCTGGCGGCAGTCCTGGAAAAGGCCAAGACTCTGGACAAGGAAGTCACCATGATTTTAATGGATAAGGGGAAGGATCCCATTGCGGTTACGGAAGATGTAAAGAAAAAGAGCCTGAGAAAAAATGAAGATGAATCTGGAGAAAGAATAGACAGAAGCAGGCAAGTCCAAGAAGAAAACGAATAAATAAAGGAGAAAGGGAAGAAGCCAAAGACAATAGTTGACTAATTCACAATTTATTACTAAAATAGAAGTATATAACTTTCACCTTTAAACTCATGGTCAATGTATAGGAGGAATATGATGTTGGATTTTGATATGGATCACGAAGATTTTGCCAAGATAAAGGTCGCCGGTGTCGGAGGCGGGGGAAACAATGCAGTCAATCGAATGATTAATGCAGGTGTTAAAGGCGTAGAATTTATTGTATTTAACACAGATAGACAAGCCCTCAAAAATTCTTTAGCAGAAAAAAAGGTGCAACTTGGAGAAAAGACAACCAAGGGCCTAGGAGCAGGAGCCAACCCAAGTATTGGGGAACAATCTGCTGAAGAAAGTCTTGATGAAATTCGGGAATCCTTAGATGGTGCAGATATGGTCTTTATTACAGCCGGTATGGGCGGTGGAACTGGGACTGGAGCCGCACCAATTATTGCAGAAATTGCCAAGGAATTAGGTGCCCTTACAGTAGGCGTTGTCACTAGACCCTTTAGCTTTGAAGGGATTAAGAGGAAAAAACAAGCAGAAGTTGGGATCAAGGCCTTAAAAGACAAGGTAGATACCCTAGTTATCATCCCCAACGACCGTCTGCTACAAATTAGTGATAAGAAGACCAGCTTCGCCCAAGCCTTTGAAATGGCTGACGATGTTTTAAAACAAGGAATCCAAGGCATTAGTGATTTAATTAGCGTCCCCAACCTAATTAACTTAGACTTTGCCGACGTGAAGACTGTTATGAATGACAAGGGAATTGCCCACATGGGTATTGGCCATGCAAGTGGAGATGAACGGGCTACAGAAGCTGCTCGTTTGGCTATCCAATCTCCCCTACTTGAAACTTCCATTGAAGGAGCAAAATCTGTTCTCCTATCCATTACTGGAGGCAGCGACCTAGGAATTTTTGAAGTAACAGAAGCAGCTGATTTAATTCGAGATGCAGTTGATGGCGATGCCAATATTATTTTTGGTGCTGGAATTGATGAAAGCCTGAAAGACCAAGTGAAAGTTACGGTCATTGCTACAGAATTTGAAGCTTACAATGAAGAAGAATCCTCTTCTACCAACCCCCTAGTTGCCGCTAGAGACCGGATGAAAGAGGATATGGAAAAGAAGGAAACTAAAAAGAATACAGGAGAACTACAAATTCCTGACTTTTTACGTCGATAAAAGATACGTATCCTCAGGATACGTTCTTTTTTTGGAGGAAGTATGAAGTGTCCCTATTGCCAATATCCAGATTCCAAAGTCATTGATTCTAGACCAACAGACGAGGATCGAACCATCCGCAGGAGGCGGGAATGTGTTTCCTGTGGCAAGCGATTTACTACCTATGAACGCCTGGAAGAAGTGCCCTTAATGGTGGTAAAAAAAGACAAGACCGTAGAGTCCTTTGATCGGAATAAACTCCTCAATGGGATGTTAAGGTCTTGTGAAAAACGACCGGTTCAGGTGGAAGAATTGGAAGAAATTGTAGAAGATATTGAAAAAAGCCTGCAAAATGATTTTCGCCGCCAGGTAACTTCTACAGAATTGGGAAACCGAGTGATGGAAGCCCTAAAGTCGGTAGATGAGGTGGCCTATGTTCGCTTTGCCTCTGTATACCGCCAATTTAAGGATGTCTCGTCCTTTATGGATGAGTTAAGTAAGTTTATTAATGACAGAAAAGGAGAGAAATCATGAGTTATCCAAAAGTCACCCTGAAAAAAGAAAGTATCGTCAACAATGTCAAGATTTTTAAAAAATTGACCTCTGAAAATGGAATTGATGTCCTCTATGGCGTTACCAAGGTTTTTTGTGCAAACCCAGATATTGCTCAATTGTATATTGAAGGTGGAGTCGATGGCCTAGCCGATTCTAGAATTCAAAACCTGAAGAAACTCCAAGACTTTGACGTCGATAAAGTCCTTCTTCGTCTTCCCCAACACTCTGAGGTAGATGAAGTCGTTCGCTATGCAGATATTTCTTTAAACTCAGAACTTTCCACCCTGGAAAAATTAAATGAAGCAGCCCAAAAAGCAGGCTGCAAGCACCGTGTCATCTTGATGGCCGACTTGGGAGACTTGCGAGAAGGATTTTTCAAGGAAGAAGAATTCTATGAAGCTGTGGAAAAAGTTTTAGCCATGGACGCTCTTATCCTGGAAGGGGTTGGAGTCAACCTAACTTGCTATGGAGCCGTTATTCCAAAACCCCATATTCTCCAACGTCTCAAAGACTACAAGGATGGAGTCAAGGAACGCTTTGACTATGACCTAAAGATTGTCAGCGGTGGAAACTCTTCTTCTGTCTACCTATTAGGAAAAGAAAAACTTCCAGGAGTCAACAACCTCCGCCTAGGAGAATCCCTGGTTCGGGGAATTGAAACAGCCTACGGAGAACAAGTGGAAGGCACTACCAGCAAGGCCTGGGTCCTCCATGCTCAAATTATTGAACTCAAGGAAAAACCCTCTGTACCTACAGAAGAAACAGGCATGGATGCCTTTGGGAAAAAGCCAACCTTTACAGACCGGGGTATCCGGAAGAGAGCCTTAATTGCCATTGGAAAACAAGACGTGGGCAATGACTGTATTTTCCCTGTTGATGAAGATATTATCGTCCTAGGAGGGTCTTCTGACCACACCATTCTAGATGTCACTGATTCCAAGAAGGACTACAAGGTAGGAGATATTGTTGATTTCTACCTAGATTACGGCGGAATTTTATCCACCAACACCTCTGAATACGTAGACTTAGAACTGATTTAAGAGAGAACAAGGAAAAGAGGGAAAGTTCGCAAGCGGGAAAGTTTGCGAACTTTTTTCTTATCAAGGAGGCCCTATGGATTTATTTACAATGCAAATGGAAAATCAACTGAAGAGCCTGGCCCCCCTGGCTGAACGAATGCGGCCCAAGACCTTAGAGGATTTTGTAGGCCAAGGTCACTTTATTGGGCCGGGAAAATTTTTAAACCGGATGGTCCAGGCCAGACGGTTACGAAGTCTCCTTTTTTATGGGCCTCCAGGAGTGGGGAAGACCACCTTGGCCTATATCCTGGCTGAAACCATGGACTATGACTTTCTGGAACTATCGGCCGTCACTTCAGGCATCAAGGACCTGAGAGAGGCCTTGGCCAAGGCGGAAGAGACCTTAAAAATCCAGGGCCGGCAAAGTATTTTATTCATCGATGAAATCCATCGTTTTAACAAGTCTCAGCAAGACGCTCTCCTTCCCTATGTGGAAAGGGGAAAGGTTCTCTTTATTGGGGCCACAACAGAAAATCCCTACTTTGAAGTCAACAAGGCCCTGGTTTCCCGCTGCCAAGTTTTAAACTTCCATGAACTGGAAAGGGAAGATTTAAAAGAATTAGTTGAGAGGGCCCTCAAGGAAGATTCCATCTTAAAAGACCTCAATCCCCAGCTAGATGAAGAGGCCCTAAACTTTTTAATTGACCGGTCCAACAAGGACGCCCGGGTCCTCTTGGGAGGGTTGGAAATGGCCGTCTTAACCAGTCCCGAAAAAAATGGAGTCGTGGAAATTACCAAGGAGGACATTGCCCAGTCCATCCTGGAAAAGCCCCTGACCTATGACCGGGAGGGAACAGGCCACTACGACACCATTTCTGCCTTTATTAAGTCCATGCGGGGATCAGACCCTGATGCCGCCCTCTACTGGCTGGCCAAGATGCTGGTGGCAGGGGAAGACCCAAAATTTATTGCCCGGCGGATGGTGATTTTTGCCTCAGAAGACATCGGCAATGCCGATCCTGGAGCCCTGGGCTTGGCCACAGCCACCTTTAAGGCCGTGGAAGTTATTGGCCTGCCGGAATGTCGGATTAACCTGGGCCACTGTGCCACTTACCTGGCCTGTGCAGAAAAATCCAACCGGGCCTACCAAGGCATCAACAAGGCCATGGACTTTGTCAAAAGCCATCCTAGCCTGGAAGTTCCTATGGCTCTGAGAGAGGGCTACAATCCCAGGGTGGAAAAAGAGAGGGAGGAAGGCTATAAATATCCCCATAACTATGAGGACGCCTATGTAGACCAAAGCTACCTGCCTCCAAGCTATGAAAACCTGACCTTTTACCAACCCTCCCAAAGGGGAAAGGAAGAAGAACTCCTTCAAAGGCAGGAAAGGAGAAAAAGGGGAGACAATAAAAAATAAAGGCAGAAAAGGGCTTTCTTTTCCTGAATCCAAAGGATTTTCCTTGCTATTTCCTTTCTTTTCCTCTATAATAAATGCATTACAGGAAATGCAAGGAAGAGAGGAGTAGCCAATCTTTGCCTCAAGAGAGGTCCCGGGTGCTGGAAGGGGCTGGTTTAAGGATTGGTGAAAAACAACTTGGAGCAGCTCTAGACGTAACCTGGCGTTAACAGGAATCAAGTGGCTTTAGCAAGATAGGTGGCACCGCGAAAATTCGTCCTATTGCAAGGTCACTTTTTTTATAAGGAGGAGTTATGAACTTAAGAGAAATACTAGAAGATCGGGACAAATACCTAGGAAAGTCCTTGACCCTGGAAGGCTGGATTAAGACAGCCCGGATGGGAAAAAATGTGAGTTTTATCAGCCTCACAGATGGAACAAGCTTTAAACCCCTACAGGTGGTTTTAGATTCTGAAACCCAGGAAGAAGAGGATGCTAAATATAATATTTCCTCGTCTATTCAAGTGACAGGTCAATTAGTGGAAAGTCAAGGCCAGGGACAGGATGTGGAACTTAAGGCGGAGTCTGTAAAGATTTTAGGAGAATCAGACCCTTCCTATCCCCTCCAAAAGAAACGCCACAGTCCCGAATACTTAAGGACCATTGCTCACCTTCGTCCTCGGGCCAACCTCTACCAAGCCGTTTTTCGGGTCCGGTCCCTCCTGGCCTATGCCATCCATAAATTTTTCCAAGACCGGGGCTTTGTCTATGCTCAAACACCTTTAATTACAGGGTCTGACGCAGAAGGAGCAGGAGAAATGTTCCGGGTGACCACTATTGATCCGAAAAATCCTCCCCTGACAGAGGATGGGAAAATCGACTATTCCAAGGACTTTTTTGGCAAGGAAACCCATTTAACCGTATCTGGCCAACTTCAGGCAGAAGTTTTTGCCCTGGCCTTCCGGGATGTTTATACTTTCGGTCCCACCTTCCGGGCTGAAAATTCCAACACCCAACGTCATGCAGCGGAATTTTGGATGATTGAACCGGAAATGGCCTTTGCAGACCTTCAAGTCAACATGGACGTGGCCGAGGCCATGATGAAGTACATTATCCAATATGTCCTGGACCATGCAGAAGAAGAAATGAAATTCTTCAACCAATTTGTGGACAAGGGTCTCTTGGACCGCCTCCACAATGTGGTGGACAATGACTTTGAACGGATTAGCTACACCCAGGCAGTGGACCTATTAAAGGACTCTGGAGCCGATTTTGCCTACCCTGTGGAATGGGGAATTGACCTGCAAACAGAGCATGAACGCTATCTCACGGAAAAGATCTTTAAAAAGCCTGTCTTTGTTACCGACTATCCCAAGGAAATTAAGGCCTTCTACATGCGGGAAAATGAAGATAAGAAGACTGTAGCTGCCGTGGACCTTTTAGTTCCTGGTGTCGGGGAAATTATTGGCGGGTCTCAAAGGGAAGAACGCTACGATGTTTTGAAAAAGAAAATTGAAGACAACGGCCTAAACTTAGAAGACTATGACTGGTACCTGGATTTGAGAAAATATGGAACGGCCGTGCACTCCGGTTTTGGCCTGGGCTTTGAACGGGCCGTCATGTATGTAACAGGGGTTTCCAATATCCGTGACGTAACTGCATTCCCGAGAACTGTGGGACATGCTGAATTTTAAGGAGGACCTATGAGAGAGTATAATCCAAAAGAAATTGAGGGCAAGTGGCAAAAACATTGGGAAGATACCGGTGTCTACCATTGCCATGAAAATACAGATAAGAAGAAGTTTTATGCCTTGGTGGAATTTCCCTATCCATCTGGCCAAGGCCTCCATGTAGGCCATCCAAGGCCCTACACAGCCCTGGACATTGTGGCTAGAAAGCGCCGCTACCAAGGGGAAGAAGTCCTCTTTCCCATGGGCTTTGATGCCTTTGGTCTGCCAACAGAAAACTATGCCATTAAAAACCACATCCACCCGGCCGTAGTGACGAAAAATAATGTGGACCACTTTAGAAAGCAATTAAAGGCCCTGGGTTTTTCCTTTGACTGGAGCCGGGAAGTCAACACAACAGATCCGGACTACTACAAGTGGACCCAGTGGATTTTCCTTCAAATGTTTAAGCACGGCCTGGCCTATAAGTCGGAAGTTCCCATTAACTGGTGTACCTCCTGTAAGGTGGGGCTTTCCAATGAAGAAGTGGTCAACGGCCAATGTGAACGGTGCGGAAGTCCTGTAGTTCACAAGGTCAAGAGCCAATGGATGTTAAAAATTACAGAATACGCCGACCGGCTCATTGATGACTTAGACGATGTAGACTATTTTGACCGGATTAAGGCCCAACAAATCAACTGGATTGGCCGATCTTACGGAGCTCAAGTTAACTTCCAAATTGAAGATAGCGACAAGAAATTGACTATCTTCACCACCCGGCCAGACACCCTCTTTGGGGCCACCTACATGGTCCTGGCACCAGAACATCCCTATATTGAAGAATTTAAGGACCGGATTAGCAACATGGACGAAATCACGGCCTACAGGCAAGAAGTGGAAAAGAAGAGTGAGTTTGAACGGACAGAACTTTCCAAGGAAAAAACTGGGGTCCCCATCCAAGGCCTCTATGCCATCAACCCGGCCAACCAAAAGAAAATCCCCATTTGGGTTTCAGACTATGTTTTAATGTCCTACGGAACAGGGGCCATTATGGCTGTTCCAGGCCATGATAGCCGGGACTATGACTTTGCCAAAAAATTTGACCTTCCCATTGTCTCTGTCATCAAGGGAGGCGACCTGTCCAAGGAAGCCTATACGGACATTGACAAGGGAATTATTGAAAACTCTGACTTCTTAAACGGCCTTTCCGTCAAGGAAGGGATTGAAAAGATGTTTAGCTGGCTGGAAGAAAATAAATTAGGAGAACGCCATACCAACTACAAGCTGAGAGACTGGGTCTTCTCCAGACAAAGATACTGGGGAGAACCAATCCCCCTAGTCCACTGTGAAGACTGTGGTTGGGTTCCTGTAGATGAAAAGGACCTGCCTCTGAAGTTACCAGAAGTGGAAAATTATGAACCCACAGACAACGGAGAATCCCCTCTGGCCAAGATGGAAGACTTTGTCAACACCACTTGTCCCAAGTGTGGGAAGCCGGCCAAGAGAGAAACCGACACCATGCCTCAATGGGCTGGGTCATCCTGGTACTATTTACGGTATACAGACCCGAAAAATGATGAAGCCCTATCCAGCAAGGAAGCGTTAGATTATTTCACTCCTGTAGACTGGTATAATGGAGGCATGGAACACACCACCCTCCACCTGCTTTATTCTCGTTTCTGGCATAAGTTCCTCTATGATATTGGCCTTGTTCCCACCAAGGAACCCTATATGAAACGGACCTCCCACGGGATGATTCTGGGAGACAACGGGGAAAAAATGTCCAAGTCCCGGGGCAATGTCATTAATCCAGATGATATTGTCAATGAATACGGGGCCGACACCCTCCGGACCTACGAAATGTTTATTGGGGACTTTGAAAAATCAGCTCCCTGGTCCGATAATGGGGTCAAGGGCTGCCGTCGGTTTTTAGAACGGGTTTGGAAGCTCCAAGAAGCTGTAGTTGACGGAGGTATCCGGAAAGACATGGAAGTCTTAACTCACCAAACCATTAAAAAAGTCTCCTATGACTATGAACATTTAAAGTTTAATACAGCCATTGCCCAGCTCATGACTTATTTAAATGAAATTAATGACCGGGGCAATATTACAAGAGAAGAATTGAGAATTTTCTTAACCCTCTTAAACCCTGTGGCTCCCCATATTACAGAAGAACTCTGGGAAGTAGTGGGCTTTGAAGGCTATCTTCACGACACCAGCTGGCCCAGCTATGATGAAGCCAAAACAGTGGAAGACTCCCTGGACCTACCTGTCCAATTTAACGGAAAAGTCCGCTACACTGTCAAGGTTCCCAGAGAAGGAAGCAAGGAAGAAGTGGAAAAAATTGTAAAGGCCGATGAAAACTTCCAAAAACAAGTGGAAGGCAAGGATATAAAAAAGGAAATTTATGTTCCTGGTCGGATTTACAATATTGTTGTGAAATAACTTTTTAGACAAGAAATAAAGTTTTAAGGCCCTCCCTGGGAAATCCTGGGGAGGCTTTTACTTGATATTTCAAGGGAATATCTGTGCTATAATAAGGACAGGAATGAAAATCCATGAAAACCCTAGGAGACAAGAGATGAATCAAAATAAACAAATTTTTGCTGTTTTTTATGCAATTTTAGCCGCCATATTTTATGCTGTAAATACTCCTTTTTCAAAGTTATTATTGGAAAGTATTGGCCCCAGCTCCATGGCTGGCTTTTTATACCTAGGGGCAGGCCTGGGTATCAGCATCCTATACCTGTTTAATTATAAAAAGGAAGACCCGGACCAGAACCTGAGAAAGGAGGACCTGCCCTATGTCCTGGGGATGATTTTCTTAGACATAGTCGCCCCCATCCTCCTCATGGCTGGGATTAGCCTAGGGTCTGCGGCCAATGCCTCCCTCCTGGGGAACTTTGAAATTGTAGCCACCACCCTCCTGGCCTATCTTCTTTTTCATGAGAAGGTGTCTCTCCGCCTTTGGCTGGGTATTTTTATTATTGCCCTGTCCAGTTTTATCTTATCTTTTGAAGGCCAGGGGAGCCTAGACTTTTCCTATGGGTCCATCCTTGTTTTAGGAGCCACCCTTTGCTGGGGCCTGGAAAACAATTGTACCCGGAAAATTTCTGGCAAGAGTCCCTATCAAATTGTCCTCTTAAAGGGGATTTTTTCTGGAGGTGGGGCCCTTGTCATTGGGAAAGTCTTGGGGGAAGACCAGGGGTCAGCCGTTCATATTTTCCTGGCCATGATCCTGGGCTTTGTGGCCTATGGATTGAGCATATTTTTTTATGTACGAGCCCAAAGGCAGCTAGGGGCTGCAAAGACCAGCGCCTATTATTCCATTGCCCCCTTTGTCGCTGCCTTCTTGGCTTTTGTTGTCAACGGAGAAAGCCTGGAAAGCAACTTTATCCTGGCCCTTGTGATTATGGTCCTTGGAAGCCTTCTTGTGGTCTATGACACCCTCTTAAAGGAACACAGCCATAGCCACACTCATGTCGTAGCCCTTATCCAAAATGGCCACAGGGAAAATCAGGTGATCCGCCACAGTCACCCGCATAAGCACTTTATAGATGAAAAGCACCATGGCCACAGCCATTCTTTTTCCAAGGAGGACCTGGGAAAAGCCCAAAGATTTGAAGCTAGGTAAAATTAAAAAAAATCCAATCGGTGGGAAGACTCCTGCCGATTTTTTCTTGGAATTTTCCAAAGCTGGAAATCTTAAGAATTTCGTAAGACTTTAGCAAGAGAATAGTAGAAGCTTTTTGTTATAATACACTTGAGGTGATGGTATGGAAGCCTATCGAATATTAATTGCAGAAGATGACCCAAGTATCTTGAGGTCCCTTGAAATATACTTACAAAATAAAAACTATATCTGCCAGGGAGTAAAGAATGGTCAGGAGGCTGTAGACCAGGTGAGGCAAGAGGACTATGACCTCATTATTATGGACCTCATGATGCCGGGGATGTCCGGGGAGGAAGCCATTGTGGAAATCCGGAAGTATTCTGTAGTTCCCATCTTGATTTTGTCCGCCAAGTCTGAGGACCTGGACAAGATTCAAGGCCTCACCATAGGGGCGGATGACTACATGACCAAGCCCTTTAATCCCATGGAACTCCTGGCTCGGGTGGATGCCATTTTACGGCGGAACCACACCTATAATGACCAGGACCATAAGGACCAAATTTGTATTGGGGACATCCTCCTCTGCCCTGAGGAGTGCCGGGTGGAGGTGGCCGGTCGGCCGGTAAAACTCACCCCCATAGAGCTACAAATTTTAGAACTCCTCATGACCAATCCTAACCGGGTTTTTTCCATGGACGAGATTTATGAAAAAATTTGGAAGGAGCCTGCTGTAGATCCTAAGACAGTTACCGTCCACATTCGACGGATTCGAGAAAAAATAGAAATTGACCCGAAAAACCCTCGCTACTTGCAGGTGGCCTGGGGTTTGGGCTATAAATTTGTAGATCCAAAAAGGAGGTAAACAATGAAAAATTTAGGAAGAAGGCCAGGCTGGAGGCTTTTAATACTATCCTTGATTTTGAGTCTAGGCTTTATGGTCTATCATTTTTCAAAAGAAGCGACAGGAAGGATTCCTTCAGGTTTAGCCAGTGAATACATTCATAACAGCCTAGGCACCCATCTTAATGTGAATTCCAGTGACTTGGACGCCTACCAAATTGGAGAGGAAGACTATTTTAGCCTTGCCAGTAAAAGTTTTTACCGCTACAAGTTGACGGAGTCTTCAAAAGACTATTTATTGAAAAAAAATCCCCAGTTGACAGAAAAAGACTTGGATAAAAGGGTTCAAAAAGAAATCAAGGATGAAAACCTAGAAAACCTGGTCCAAAGTACCAGCCAGGACTGGAAAGAATATGGGGGAAAAGATCCTTTAGAAATTTCTAAACCCAAGGAAGCTGTTCTTTATTTAAAAATTCTCTACAAGGACGACAAGGTGGCTGTTATAGATGACTATGTCGCCCAAGACGAGGACATTAAGGACTTTCAAAAATTCTTTTTAAGTGAGTTAAATCCCATTATGTATGGGAGTAATTCCTGGGAGACAGTGGTTTTAAATCCAATATCCAAGGAAGAACCCTCTATTTTTACTTCTGATGAGAGTGTTGACATTGGAGTGGACAAGGTCTTGGATACGGCTAAGATCACTGTGTCCATGACCCAAGACCAGTACCAAAGGTTTTTAGAAAAGTCGAATTTTGAATTAAATGGCATGGACCTGGTAAAACACTACCTTCCCTTTATTTTACTTGCCTGGGTCTTTGTCCTGGTCCTGGCCTTAAAGACTTTTCCTTCCCTGGAAGAGAAGAAGGGCTACTTGAAATTTTTGGATTTCTTTCCCTGGGAATTTGCCCTCTTCCTTTGGGGGCTTTGGATTTTCTTCTTTGCTGTTCTTTATACCAACAGCTATGACTTTTTACGGGGTCTGAAGACCTATGGATCTGAGAGCCAATACATCCTCTTCTTTGCAGGGCTTTTCTTTGGAACCTACACTTATTTATTGACAGGAGATTATTTGGCCTTAAGAAGTTTGCAAATAAAAAGTAAGGGTCTTCGGTCTGGACTTTGGGAAAAAACCTTGGTCTATAAAATTATAGGAGCCTTAAGGACGCTTTTTGAAGAGTCCAGCTTTCTCTTGGAACAATCCGTCCTAGAGGGAGAAAGGCCTGAGTATCGTGCAAAAAAAAGATGGGGAATCTTCCTCTTCTTAGGTTTGTTGTTCTTTTTCTTCTTTATCTTGTTTGGAACAAACCCAGTGGCACCCTTTTCTAGGCTTGTCTTCCTGCTCTTTCTTTTCTTCTTGGTCTTTGTCCTTGGATTTTTCATCCATGACTTGACCGAAGAGATGAAGCGGATTATTGAAGGATCCAATGAAATTGTCAAGGGAAATTACGCCTACCAAATTCCTGTGGAAAAAACCTACTTCAAGGGGATTGCCAATAATTTTAACCGGATTGCCTCCAACCTGGACGGGGCGGTTAAAGAGGCAGTGGAATCGGCCAAGGTCCAAAGCAACCTAGTGACCAATGTGAGCCATGACCTAAAGACTCCCTTGACCTCTATTATCAACTACGCAGACCTTTTAAAGGATGAAGAAGACCCGGAAAAAATCAAGGACTATGCCCAGGTCATCCACGAAAAATCCCTCCGCTTAAAGACCCTAATTGACGACTTATTTGAAGTCAGCCAAACAGGTAAGGAAATCAAGGAGGCAGACCTTCAAGTTCTAAATTTAAAGGATCTGTTAAACCAGGTCCTAGGGGAATGGGAAGACCAATTTACAAGCCACGACCTGAAACTCATCACCCACCTGGAAGAAGACCTTCCTGTAAAAATTGACGGAAAGCGGGCCTACCGGATTTTTGACAACCTCTGCTCCAATATCAGCAAGTATGGCCTGGAAGGGTCTAGAATTTATGTAGACGCCTCTAAAGAGGGAGATGGCTGCCAGGTAGTCTTTAAAAATATTTCCAGGGAAGCCTTGGATAAAAATATGGACTTTGCCAACCGCTTTACCCGGGGAGATGAGGCTCGGTCCAGTGAAGGCCATGGCTTGGGCCTTGCCATAGCCAAGAGTCTTACCCTCCAAATGAAGGGAGATTTTGCCCTAGAAGTGGACGGGGACCTATTCAAAGTAAAGGTTAAGTTTCCTCGAATATCTGGGAAAGATGAAGGGAAGATGACGGAAACTGCTTGAATAATTTAAAGGAATATAGGATAATTAAAAGAATCATAAGAGATAGTTACGAAGCAAAGGAGTATGTATGAGTACGGAACTTTTAACGTCTTCCATGACGCCGGAATTCATCGTCCTGCTGCGGTCAGGTCTCCTTGTGATTCTTTTAATTTTATCAATTTACTATTTGATAAATATAGGGAACACGAAGATTGAACGCAGCCGGCGGATTGAAGTCGACTTAAAATTAATTGCCAAATTATGTGGTCTCTTTATCGCCATCTATATCCTAAGGGCCATTTTAAACCACTACCCCATTATAGGAAACACTATAGGTTCCTTGTGTGTGGCCATTATCCTGGCCTATGTTATGAACCCTCTAGTCACTTATTTTGAGGGTAAGGGTCTCAAGAGACGGTATGGGGTTTTAATTGTCTATGCCAGTCTCGCCTTGTTTTTTATTTTAGTCGTAGGAGTTTTCCTCCCCAAGACCGTCCAAGAAATTCGGGCCCTCTTAATGGAGATTCCTTCCTATATGGACACCTGGTCTCTTGGCTTCCAGGAATGGCTCCAAAAATTTGAAAAAATATCCAACTTAAATTTGGATAAGGTAGAAAGAGAAATCAATGGAGCCCTTACAGGCTTTATCTCAAGCCTACAAACCAATTTAGGGCAAAAGGTCAAGGACATTCCCCTGGGCATTAATGTGGTCTTTTCTCGGATGATTTCCATCCTACTCATTTTAATCTTCTCCTTTTACTTTTGTGTGGACAAGGACAAGTTTAAGGAAATGATTTACAATAACCTCCCCAGGGCCTATAAAAAGGACATCCTCTATCTAGGAGAAAAAATCAACAACTCTCTCTTGGAATTTCTCAAGGGACGGCTTTTAATGGCTCTATTTGTTGGTTTTATCACCATGATCCTCCTCTTGATTTTAGGTGTGGATTTTGCTGTGATTATAGGTCTGATTACCTGCGTTGCCGACATTATTCCCTATGTGGGGCCCTTTATTGCCTTTATCCCGGCTGTCCTCTTTGCAGCCCTGGATTCCACCATGAAGGCCGTCTGGGTGGGCATCTTTTTTGTCATTATCCAATGGGCAGAAAACAACCTTCTAGGTCCTAAGATTTTGGGATCAAAGACAGGCATCCACCCCCTGGTGGTTTTACTTTCCATTGTGGTCGGTGGGGGAATGTTCGGCTTTGCCGGAATGATTTTATCCGTTCCCTTTGTATCCATTTGCATGATTTTAAAGGATTTCTTCCTCTTAAAATACAAGGAAAAGAAGCGGCTCAAGGCCAATAATTGACAAAGATTTCTGTCTAATTTATAATCTAAGTAGCTTAGCCTCCCAAAGGTTTTGGGAGGTTTACTTATTAAGGAGAGTTGGAATGAGACAATTAGGATTACACGAAATTCGAAAAGAATTTTTAGACTTTTTTGAAAAACAGGACCATTACCGAGCCCCTAGTTATTCTTTAATCCCGGAGAATGACCCCTCCCTACTATTAATTGGGGCTGGGATGGCACCCTTAAAAAAATTTTTTACAGGAGAAAAGACCCCTCCAGCCAAGAGGATGACTACCTGTCAAAAGTGCCTACGGACAGGGGATATTGACAATGTAGGGGTGACAGACCGCCACGCCACTTTTTTTGAAATGTTGGGGAACTTTTCCTTTGGAGACTACTTTAAAGAGGAAGCCATCCGTTGGGCCTGGGAATTTTTAACGGAAGTTCTGGAAATTTCCAAGGAAGACCTTTGGGTGACCGTCTTTGAAAAGGATGATGAAGCCTATGAAATTTGGCATGAAACCATGGGTCTGCCGGAAGAAAGAATTGTCCGCCTAGGCAAGGAAGATAACTTCTGGGAATTGGAAGTAGGACCATCAGGCCCCTGTTCTGAAATCTATGTGGACCGGGGAGAAGCTCATGGCTGTGGAAAAGAAGACTGTAAACCTGGTTGTGAATGTGACCGGTTTATTGAAATTTGGAACCTGGTCTTTACCCAATTTGACAAGGATGCAGAGGGAAACTACCACCCCCTCTCCCATCCAAACATTGATACCGGCATGGGCCTGGAACGGATAGCCACTGTCCTCCAAGGGCGGAACAACATCTTTGAAATTGATGCCCTCAAGGAAATTATTGAAAAGGTGGAAGAACTTGCAAAATATGAATATGGAAAGGATAAAAAACTGGACATGTCTGTCCGGGTGATTGCGGACCATATCCGGGCCATTACCTTTTTAATTTCAGACGGGGTTATTCCCAGTAACGAAGGCCGGGGCTACGTCTTAAGACGGCTCCTCCGCCGGGCAGCAACCCACGGACGGAAGTTGGGCCTAAAGGAACCCTTCCTAACTGAGGTGTCCAGCTTGGTGATTGACTCCTGGTCTGTCAACTATCCAGAATTAAAGGAAAGACAAGACATGATTTTGGAAGTCATCCAAAGGGAAGAAGAAAAGTTCTTGGAAACCCTGGAAACAGGATTAAACTTCCTCCGGGAAGACATTGCCAGCTTAAAGAAAAGGGGCATGGACAAGTTATCTGGAATCCGGGCCTTTAAACTCTATGACACCTATGGTTTTCCTGTGGACCTGACCCAGGAAATTCTAGGAGAAGGTGGCCTAAAGGTAGACTTAGCCGCCTTTAAAGAAGAAATGAACAAGCAAAAGGAAAGAGCTCGGGCAGCCCGAGACGATTCTAATATGGGTTGGGAACAAGGAGAAAATGGCTTAAACCTAGATTTTACTGTAGAATTTACAGGCTATGAAAAGACAGAAGACCAAGGAAAGGTCCTAGGGCTATTTAAGGATCAAGGACCTGTAGAAAAATTATCCCCAGGAGACCAAGGAATTGTCATTACAGACAAGACCCCCTTCTATGGAGAAGGCGGAGGCCAAGTCGGAGACACAGGACTTATCTTTAGAGACTCCTTTAAAGGGGATGTCCTGGATACCCAAAAGACCAAGTCCGGCACCAGCTACAGCCTGGTCAAGGTCTTGGAAGGAGACCTGAAGCTTGGCGACCAAGTGGACCTAAAAGTGGATGAAGACCGGCGGAAGGCCATTGCCCGGAACCATTCTGTAACCCACCTCCTCCACAAGGCTTTAAAAGATGTTTTGGGAGACCATGTAAACCAAGCAGGGAGCGAAGTCCGAGATACTTGGATGCGGTTTGATTTTTCTCACCACAAGGCCATGACGCCAGAAGAAATTCGGAGAGTAGAAGACCTGGTCAACGAAAAAATCTTAGAAGACCTTCCTGTGACTAAGGAAAACAAGCCCCTAGACCAGGCCAAGGCAGAAGGTGCCATTGGACTTTTTGAAGGAAAGTACAAGGACCAAGTCCGGGTCGTTACCATGGGAGACTATTCCAAGGAACTTTGCGGTGGAATCCATGTGGACAGGACAGGAGAAATCGGTCTTTTTAAAATCTTATCAGAAAATGGAATTGCAGCCGGTGTCCGGCGGATAGAGGCCACTACAGGCTTGAACCTCCTGGACAGGCTCAGGGCCTATGAAGATCAAGACCAAAGTTTAGCAGACTATCTCAAGGCTTCTAAGGGAGATATTTTAACCAAGGTCAGCCAACTCCTATCCAGGGAAAAGAAACTCAAGAAGGACCTGGACCAACTGAAAAAAGATTTGGCCAGCAGTGACTTGGATAGCCAGTTATCCGAAGTCAAAGAAAAAAATGGCATTTCCTATATTACAGGAATCCTCAAGGATGTAGATCCAGACAACTTGCGGACCCTGGCTGAAGAAACTCGGGACAAGCACCCCTCCATTCTCGTGGCCCTGGCCTCTATTAATGGAGACAAGGTTCAATTTGCCTGTGCTGTCAGCAAGGACTTGACCAAAAAAGTCCAAGCAGGGAAAGTCATTGGGCAAGTGGCAAAAATCGCCGGTGGCGGCGGTGGCGGCCGACCAGACTTTGCCCAAGCGGGAGGAAAAAAACCGGAAAAAGTAGAAGAAGCCATGGCCCATGTATCTGACTTCTTTTAACGGAAAGAGAAATTAAGAAAAATTAGAGAAAAGACCAGACCCTGATGAAGGAGGGAGCCTGGTCTTTTTTCTTAAAATCCTTCCAGGAGGAAAGAAATGTAAAAAGAAACTTGCATTTAAGAAAATCTTATGTTAAACTTGATAAGTAAAATTGAAAGTATAGGGGTATAGTTCAGTGGCAGAACGTTGGTCTCCAAAACCAAATGTCGAGGGTTCAAATCCTTCTACCCCTGCCAAAAACCGTCGAGACTTCGATGGTTTATTTTTTTATAAAATATATTGCCCTCTCAAAAAAACTAGCAGCTAGGGATTCGAGGGAAATTTCAAGAGATGGAAAATCCTAAAATAGGAAATAGATGGATTTTTTCCATAAAGTCTGGGTAAAAATAAGACATGGACTTGAAAAGGAGGCATGCCTGTGGCAAAACAATATACCAAGGACTTGATTAAAAGAGAGTTTATAAAGCTTCTGGAAGATAAAAGTTTAAAAAATATCACCATAGGGGAATTGGCTGAAAAGTGTGAAATTAATAGAAACACTTTTTACTACCACTACGATGATATTTATATGCTGGTCAAGGAAATCTTAGCGGATGAACTGGAAAAGGTAAATGAAAAATTTACCAGGACGGACTCCTGGGAAGATAGCCTGGTTTGTGCTGTCTACTTTATCTTAGAGAATAAAAAGGCAACCCAAAATATCTTTAAATCCATTGATAAACAGGACGTGGATGACTACCTCTATAAGATTTGTGAAGCAGTTATGGACAAGTATATTGACAAGGAATGTGCCTCGAAAAATATCCATCCCAAGGAAGAGGATAGGATTCTCCTGGTGAACTTTTACCGGGCCGCCCTAGTGGGGCTCTTGGATATGTGGATCCAGGACGGAATGGAAGAATCTCCAGAGGGGGTTATCTACCGGATTGGGACTTTATTTGATGGAAATATTGAGCGGTCTCTCCGGATTAGTGAAGGGCTGGACAAGTAAATAAGCAAGGGAAAAATGTACAAAGGTGGATTTCCACTGAAAACTTGTACATTTTTTTATTTGACCTACGGGGTCAAGACTTTGATAGGTTGAGTAAAATTCGAATAGCCTAGGCCAGGAGAAGATGATTAGAATTTTACTTAGGAAGGCGTAAAAGGTCTGGAAAAGGATGGATTTTATCCAAAGATTGTCTTTAATTTCAAGTTTTGGTATAATAAGTCTAAGATTATTGGAGGTGCTAACGTGGAAAAATATGTGACACAAGAATCCTCAGGAGGAAATGTAAAGATTGCCGATGATGTCCTTGCAAAAATTGCAATGGTGGCTGCGTCCCATGTGGATGGAGTCTATGCTCCAGGAAATGATTTAATGAGTGGAGTGGCGGATGTTGCCGGGAAGTTTGGAGTCAGGACCCCAGCCCGAGGAGCCAAGGTGTCTGTTGGGGAAAATGAAGCGATTTTAGACTTGTCCATATCTGTAGAATATGGGAAAAATATTGTAGAGATTTGTAATGAAATCCAAAAAAAGGTCAAGGAATCTGTAGAAAATATGACGGGCTTAAATGTCATTGAAATTAATGTCCATGTCGTTGGAATTTCTACCCCAAATACAGAGCTTGAAAAAAGGGCCTAAGGGATGAAGTTAGGTCGTCGAAAAGCACGTGTTTTTATGATGCAGGCTATTTTCCAACTTCCCTTTCATGAAGATGGAAGCCAAGCCCTGGACTTTATTTTAGATACGGACATGGAAGAAGGTTCTTTTCAAGAAGTCCAAGAAGACTTTGAACGCTTTCTAGCCCATAAGGAGGAAGTGGATACCATTATCCACGATACCTTAATTGGCTGGGATATGCATCGCTTGGCTAAGGTGGATCTAGCCATTTTACGGCTAGCCGTTTATGAAATGTATTTTTGTGATGACATCCCTCCTAAGGTGAGCATTAATGAGGCGGTAGAATTAGGAAAAAAATACAGTACCGATGACTCTTCCCGGTTTATCAATGGGATACTGGGGTCTGTCTATAAAAAATATGAAGAGGGATTAAAGGACTAGGGTTGCCAATAGATTTTCTATGGGAAACCCTCTTTTTTACAGGAGTTCACAATGAATCCAATTGCTGTCAGTGCCTTAGCTAAATATATAAAAAAGACCCTGGATGTGGACTATTTTTTAGCCGATCTGGCTGTAGAGGGGGAAATTAGTAACTTAAAAAACTACCCCAATGGCCACTGTTACTTTACTTTAAAGGACCAGGATGCAGCGATTTCCTGTATCCTCTACCGCTGGGACAAGGGAGAGGAAGGCTTTTCCTTTCAAGAAGGGGACCAGGTGGTGGTCCGGGGCGGAGTATCTGTCTATGAAAAGGAAACGCGAATTAACTTTTATGTCCAGGAAATAGAAGAAAAGGGCCTCGGCTCTCTCTATAAGGACTACTTAAAAACCAAGGACAAACTGGAAAAGGAAGGCCTTTTTAGGGAGGACTTAAAAAAACCCATTCCGGCCTATGTAGACCATATTGGGGTAGTCACCTCCAAGCAAGGGGCAGTTATTGAAGATATTATCCATGTAACTAGAAGGCGAAACCAAGGAGTGTCTATTACTCTCTATCCCTGTCAAGTCCAGGGTCAGGGGGCGGAGAAAACCATCAAAAAGGCCCTGGCAAGAGCCTTGGAAAATAAGGACTTAGATGTCATTATTCTCGGACGTGGAGGCGGGTCTTTTGAAGACCTGATGGCCTTTCAAGATGAAGACCTGGCTCGGATGATTTTCCAGGCAGATATTCCCATTATTTCTGCTGTAGGCCATGAAACAGACTATTCCATTAGTGATTTTGTGGCAGACTTAAGAGCTCCGACTCCCAGTGCAGGGGCAGAACTTGCAGTGACCTTAAAGGAAGACCTGGTGATGGACCTGGACTTAAAAATCCGCCGGGCCCAGCAAAAATTTTACCAGCGAATCCAGGGAGAAAGGACCCAGCTTAATCGCCGAGAAGGGGCTCTTCGCCTCTATTCTCTGGACCTTTTAGTGGACAGGAAAAAGCTGGACCTGGCCAACCGAATCTTTCAGGTGGACATGGCCCTTAAGAGGAAGGTTCAGGAAGATAAGACGGCCTTAAACCACAGGAAGGCCCAGGGGCGGCTGCTTTTAGAAAGAAGGCTCGCTGGAGAAAAAAGACGGCTGGACCAAGAAAAATTAATCCTTGAAAGAAATTTTAGTCCCAGCCAGGGAAAGAGACTCCTGGAAAGAAGGGGCCTGGTCCTAGGAGACTTTATTAAGGGCCTGAAGCAAAAAATCAACTATGAAAATCAAGGGTTGGCCTACAGAAAAAAGTCTTTAAGGGCCTTAGGGCCCAGGGAAAGCCTTAAAAAGAAGAAAGTCAACTTGGCCTACCAGGGCCACAAGAGTCAAGTTCTCATGATGAAAAAAATCCAAGGAGAGAAGACGGACCTCCTTGGCAAGGGGAAATTTTTAAAGAAGTGGAGCCAAGCCTTCCCCAGGACCTATGTTTTAAAGGATGGCCAATTTGTAGGAGGCATTGGAGATTTAAAGAAGGAAGATTTGCTGAAACTTTATCTAGTAGATGGCCAGGCCCATGTCCGGGTGGAAGAGGTCTATAAAAAAGAAGGAGGGAAGGAATGAAAGAACTTTCATACGAAGAAAATGTCCAGGCTCTAGATGCTTGTATTGGGAAGTTGCAAAGGGAAGATATCCCCTTGGAAGAAAGCTTTAAGGTTTACCAAGAGGCCTTGGGCTACTATAAGGCCAGCATGAAAATTTTAAATGAATTGGAAGGAAAGTTGGAAGCCTACAATGAAGAGACAGGCCAATACGAACCCTACAAGAGGGGCGAATAAGATGGATTCTTTTGAAGAAGTTTTTAAAGGGTCTCTAGATTTTTATAGGGAGTCCCACCTCTATGAAGCCACTAGCTACGCCCTCATGAGTGGGGGAAAAAGGCTTCGTCCCAGAATTCTCTACCTGGTGGGCCAGGCCCTAGATACAAATCGAGAGGACTTGGAAGTTTTGATGGTGGCTCTAGAATGGATCCACAACTACTCCCTCATTCATGACGACCTTCCCGGCATGGACAATGACGACTACCGCCGGGGCAAGGAAACAGTCCACAAAAAATATGGGGAAGCTACGGCAATTTTAGCCGGAGATGGCCTTTTAAACTCGGCGGCAAGCCTGGTTTTGGACCACAGTCTCCAGCTGGAAGGGGAAGACCTTAAAGGATTTTTAAGGGCAGGAAGGGCCCTCTTCCAGGCCTCTGGCATTGAAGGGATGATCCAGGGCCAGATGGTGGACTTAAATCCAAAGCTAGACCAAAAAGATTATATGAAAAAGACGGCAGAGCTCTTTAAAATGTCCTTTACCCTTCCCTGCTACCTAGAAGACCCTGGAGAAGAGATAAAAAAAGACTTGGAAGACCTGGGCCAGACTTTTGGCTTTCTCTACCAAACCAAGGATGATGCAGAAGACCAGGACAGGGATCGGACCTCCAAGGACAGAAAAGACCAGGAAAAAGAAAAGTTTGAAAGCCTCCTCCAAGACCTGACCAGGAAAAGACCAGATTTTAAGGACCTAGAAAACTTTCTTAAGGAGGTAATCTATGGCTAAGACCAGGTGCCGGGCAGACCAGCTGGTCTACCAGCAGGGCCTGGCCAGCAGCCGAGAAAAGGCCAAACGCCTCATTATGGCTGGCCTGGTGGTGGAAGGGTCCCGCCGGATAGACAAGCCAGGTGAGCAACTGGATATGGAAACAGAGCTTCGTTTAAAAGGCCAGATGAAGTATGTGAGCCGGGGAGGATATAAGCTGGAAAAAATCCTGGAAAATGAAGCCATTAACTTAAAGGACAAGGTCTGCATTGACATTGGAGCCTCCACAGGGGGCTTTACGGACTGCATGCTCCAGGCAGGAGCAAAAAAAGTCTATGCCATTGATGTAGGCTACAACCAACTGGACTTTTCCCTACGACAAGACCCCCGGGTCATCAACATGGAAAAGATAAATATTCGTTACTTAGAGCCGGAAGATTTAGAAGAAAAGGCAGATTTTATCAGCATTGACGTTTCCTTTATTTCCCTGGACCTGGTCTTACCTGTGGCCAAAAACCTCCTCAAGGAAGACGGATTAATTGCAGCCCTGATAAAACCACAATTTGAAGCCGGCAAGGATAAGGTAGGCAAGGGAGGCATTGTTCGAGACAAGAAAATCCACCTGGAGGTTCTGGAAAAGATGTTGGCTCTCTTTACAAGTCTTGGTTTAAATCCCCTCCAATTGACAGATTCTCCCATCCACGGAGCCAAGGGGAATATTGAATTTTTAGCTCTTTTAAGCCTAGGACCCGGCAAGTCCTGGGACCTTAAAGCCCTGGTGGACAAGGCCCACCAAGATGGAGGCAAGGATGTTACTGGAACTCAACATTAAAAACTTTGCAATTATTGATGACTTAAAGGTCAGTTTTCAAGAGGGACTCAATGTCCTTACAGGAGAGACAGGGTCTGGAAAGTCCATCTTAATTGACGCCCTGGACATGATTTTAGGTGCCCGGGCCAATAAAAATTTTATCCGGACAGACCAGGATTCTGCCTGGATTCAAGGTGTTTTTTTCGACCAGTCTCAAGACCTACAGAAGACCCTGGAGGACTTGGGAATTCCCAAGGAGGACTACCTAACCTTGACTCGGGAAGTCTACCGGGACAGGCCCAGTATTTTACGGGTCAACAACCAGGTGGTCAGCCTAAACCAGCTCCCAAAGATTACCAAAAATTTAGTGGATGTCTTTGCCCAGCACCAGGGGCCGGAACTTTTAGACAGCCAAAGGCAAAAGGAAATTTTAGATTCCTTTGGAGACCTCAAGCACAAGGACAACCTAAGGCTTTTGGCGGAAAAATACCAGGGCTATGAGGACCTAAAAAAAGAAATTGCCGACTTAAAAATGGATGACCAGAGTCGAATGCGGGAAATGGACCTTTTGGAATTTCAATGCCAGGAAATTGAAGAGGCCCAGTTGTCAGAAGAGGATGAAGAAGCCCTAACCAGTCGCTTTCGCCAGCTGGAAAACCAAAGTGAAATTAAGGGGGGCCTGGAAAAAACCTACCTCTACTTGACCTCCCCCTACCAGGAGCCTGGAGCCCTGGAACAAATAGACATGGCCCTAGGGGAGCTCTTCCGTTTGGGAGACTATGACAAAGACCTGGAAGACTATGGCAACCAGCTGGAAAGTCTCCGCCATGAAATAAAGGAAGTGGCCAATGACCTGAATCGGAGCCTGGACTACTATGAAGAAGACCCTGAAGCCCTTCAGGAAGTTCAAGGACGGATGGACCTGGTCCAAAACTTAAAGAGGAAGTACGGAAATAGTGTCAAAGAAATTTTGACCTTCTATGAAGAGGGCAAGGCCCGCCTCGATCTTTTAAGGGCCTATGACCTGGAGATGGACAAAAAGCAAGGGGCCCTGGACCAGCTGGAAAAAGACCTTTTGGACCTGGCCAGGACCATCCACAAGGACCGGGTCACTATTGGGACGGCCCTGGGAAGAAGGATGGAAGAAGAAATTGCCGCCTTAAACCTAGAAAATGCTCGCTTCCAGGTTCACTTGGAAGAAAAACCCCTGGGCCCCGATGGCCTAGACCAGGTTGTCTTTTACCTGTCCACCAACCTGGGAGAGGACTTAAAACCCCTGTCCCAAGTGGCATCTGGTGGGGAAATGAGCCGGATGATGCTGGGCTTTAAAAGTATTATCGCCGACAGGGACCAAATCAAGACCCTAATTTTCGATGAAATTGATACGGGAATTAGTGGAAAAACAGCCCATATTGTCAGTAAAAAGTTGCGCAACCTGGCCCGGGGTCGGCAAATTTTGGTCATTAGCCACCTACCTCAAATGGTGGCCCAGGCCCAAGCCCACTATAAGATTGAAAAGGAATACAAGGACCAAAGAATGGTCTCCACAATCCGTAAATTAAATAAAGAAGACCAGGCCTATGAGTTGGCCAGGTTAATTAGTACAGATAAAATTACAGAAAAAACCTTGCAGACAGCAAAAGAAATGATGGAATTAAACAGGGAGGACATATGAGTAGCGAAGAGAGGAC
Source organism: Clostridiales bacterium SIT11 (assembly GCA_001299455.1). Lineage (GTDB taxonomy): Bacteria > Bacillota > Clostridia > Tissierellales > Peptoniphilaceae > Urinicoccus. The sequence goes on from CYUK01000003.1 coordinate 1,692,636, forward strand.
AATTAAGTCAGATCAAATTTACGAGGGACGGATTTTAGCCCTTCGTGTAGATACAGTTGAACTACCAAACCAAAAATATTCCAAAAGAGAAATTGTAGACCATGTTGGCGCTGTAGGGGTGGTGGCCATTAATGACAAGGGAGAATTGGCTTTAATTCGCCAATACCGTAAGGCCGTGGAAAAATCCCTGCTTGAAATTCCGGCAGGCTTGGTAGACCCCAACGAAGAACCGGGAATGGCGGCAAAAAGAGAACTGAAAGAGGAAACAGGCTACGCCTGTGAAAAGGTGGAATTTATGACAGAGTTTTATCCTTCTCCAGGCTTTTCCACAGAAAAAATTCACCTTTTCATGGCTAAGGGGCTCAAAATGGAAGAACCGGACCCAGATGAAACAGAATTTTTGGAGCTGGTTCACATGCCCTATGAAGAAGCTCTTCGCAGGGTGAAACTTGGAGAATTTACAGATGCCAAAACCATCCTAGCCATTCTTATTGCACAAGATTTTATGGAGGAAAAACGATGAAAGCAGTTGACCGTATTAGAGAAGCTTCAGAACTCCGGCCGAAAATAGGCCTAGTCCTAGGGTCCGGTTTGGGAAATTTTGCAGAAAGTATTGAAGACCCTGTAACCATTCCCTACAAGGACTTGGAAGGCTTTGTCTCTTCCTCTGTCCAAGGCCACAAGGGAGAATTTATTCTAGGTAAGCTTAATGGAGTGGAAATTCTTGCTATGAACGGCCGCATCCACTACTATGAAGGCCATTCCATAGACCAAGTGGTCTATCCCATGAAGGTCATGGCCGATTTGGGGATAGAAAAAGTCATTATTACCAATGCTGCCGGGGGCGTCAACAAGGACTTTCAACCGGGAGACCTGATGCTGATTACAGACCACATTAACTTTACGGGAGTCAACCCCCTAATGGGGAAAAATGATGACAACTTGGGGCCTCGGTTTTTAGACATGACCCATGCCTATCCCAAGGATTTGCAAGACTTGGCCAGGGAAGCCGCCAAGGAAGAGGGAATTTCCCTCCAAGAGGGAGTTTATATGTGGTTTACAGGTCCCAGCTATGAAACGGCAGCGGAAGTACGCCTGGCCAGAACTGTAGGTGGGGACGCTGTGGGCATGAGTACAGTGCCGGAAGTTTTAGTGGCCCACCACAGGGGCGTTGAAGTTTTAGGCATCTCCTTAATTACAAACCATGCAACAGGAGTTAGTGACCAGGTTTTGAGCCACCAAGAGGTAGTGGAAGTGTCCAAAAAAGCAGAGGGAAACTTTAAAAAACTTGTAACGAGAATTATAGAGAGATTAGGCCATGCATATTAATGAACTTATTGAAAAGAAAAAACATGGAGAGGCTCTGACGGAAAAGGAAATTCAGGACTGGATTGAAGCCTATGTTCAGGGAGAAGTTCCAGACTACCAGGTATCTGCCCTTTTAATGGCCATTTACTTTCAAGGTCTAGATGACCAGGAAACCTACTTTTTAACCAAGGCCCTCCTTGAGTCAGGAGACCAGGTGGACCTGGGAGAAATTAAGAAAAAGAAGGTAGACAAGCACTCCACAGGAGGAGTGGGGGATACCATCAGCCTAGTTTTAGGCCCCCTTTTGGCAGCTAGAGGCCTGGCCTTTGCCAAGATGAGTGGACGAGGTTTAGGCCACACAGGAGGGACCCTGGACAAGTTAGAAGCCATTGACGGCTTTTCTGTGGAAGAATCCAAGGAAGATTTTATCGATCAGGTGAACCGTATTGGCCTGGCTATTGTAGGTCAAACAGCCAATATCACCCCAGGAGATAAGAAACTTTACAGCCTGCGGGATGCCACTGAAACAGTAGACCAAAGTTCCCTCATTGCCGCCAGTATTATCAGCAAGAAAATGGCCATTGAAAGTGATGCCCTCATCCTAGATGTGAAAATGGGAGAAGGAGCCTTTATGAAAAACTTGGAAGAGGCCCAAGAGTTGGCAGAAAAACTTGTGGACTTGGGAGGAAAATTTGGCCGCAAGGTCATGGCTGTGATTTCTTCCATGGAAGAGCCCCTGAGTAAGGCCATAGGCAATTTAATAGAAGTTCAAGAGGCCATTAAAGTCCTCCAGGGCAAGGGGTCGGAGGACCTAAGAGACCTGGCCCTGAGCTTGGGAGCAAAACTTTTGGTCCTCACAGGAGAAGAAGAGGACGAAGACCGGGCCCGGCAAGAACTTTTGGGAGAAATTACATCGGGTCATGCCCTGGAAAAATTTGCCGCCATGGTCAAGGCCCAGGGAGGGCAGTTGACACCGGAAGAAATTTTGGAGAAAAGTTTAAGTCCCAAGATTTACACCATCCGAGCCAGGGAAGATGGCTGGCTTGAAAAAATCCATGCCCTGAGTCTGGGAGAAGGAGCCCGGAGATTGGGCGCTGGCCGCCTGAGTATGGAGGATGTCATTGACCCAGGAGCTGGCCTCTACCTCCATAAAAAAGTGGGGGACCCGGTGAAAAAAGGAGAACCTATCCTGGACCTCTATGGAAAAAATGTAGAGGACTTGGAAGATGTAATCCAGGATCTGGAAGGAGCCCTGGCCTACTCCAAGTCCCCTGTGGAAAAACCGACCTTAATTTATAGGGAGGTGAAGGCATGAGCCAAGTGATGACCTACCTTGTCCGGGTGATTGCTCTTTTAATTGCCATTGTAGGTCATGAAGTGGCCCATGGCTATGTGGCCTATTTAAATGGAGACTTGACGGCCAAGTCCGATGGGCGGTTGAGCCTAAATCCCTTAAGACACTTGGACCCCATTGGCCTTTTGGCCATGATTATTTTCCGCTTTGGCTGGGCCAAGGCCGTCCCCATTAATCCCTATGCCTTTCGCAAGAGAAAGCTGGGAATGCTGACTGTTTCCTTGGCCGGCGTGGTCTATAATTTAATTATGGGTTTTCTCTTTGCTGGCGTCTATGTCTACTTCCACTTCCATCCTGTGAATTCCGACTTTGTCATGGCCTTGGTGGAAAATATTCTTTGGTACAATATCATGCTGGGTCTTTTTAACCTAGTTCCCCTGCCTCCCCTGGATGGGTCCAAGGTCCTGGCCACCCTACTGCCAAGGAAGTGGGAAGACTTTTTTTACCGCTATGAACGCTATATGTATATCCTCCTAGTGGTAGGGATTTTTTCAGGCCTGATTAATGAAATCCTAAGTCCCATTTTTATGTCGGTCATCCAATGGTTTTTAGCTTTCTGGGGGTCTATCCTCTATGTATGATGTGGACCTAGAAGTCTACCAGGGGCCCATGGACCTTCTCTTGGAGTTGATTCGGAAAAATGAACTGGATATTTATGACATCCCCATTGCCTTTGTCACCAGGGAATTTTTAAAGGAAATGGACCAAAAGTCCATGGACATGAACAATTTGTCCAGCTTTCTTTTAATGGCCTCCACCCTTCTGGCGATTAAGTCCAAGATGCTTCTTCCCAAGCACCAAGAGGAGGAAGAGGAGGAAGAAGATCCCCGGGCAGACCTGGTTCAAAAACTTTTGGAATACAAGGTCTACAAGGAAATCGCCCAGGACTTTAAGGGCCGGGAAATTGAAGGGTCCAAGGTCCTGACTCGTCTGCCCCAGGAATGGGTCAGTAAAACGGATGCCTATCTTTTACAAGACTTGGCCTCCCAGGACTTATTGGAGGCTTTTACAGAGCTTCTAGCCAGGAGCCAGGCCAGGGCCAATGAGGGAGGAATTCAGCCCATCTATGCAGAGAGGTTCAAGGTTTCAGACTGCCTCATGAACCTCCGCCAGGCCCTAGTAGAAAAAAAGAAAATTTCCTTTGAAAGTCTCTTGAGCCAAGAACCCACAAGGGAGGAAGTTATTAGCTATTTTTTAGGCCTATTGGAACTTGCTAAGACAGGGGGCTGCCATATTTTATACCATGCCAGGAAAAAGAAAATTTACATTGAAAGGAGGGAGGAAGTCCATGATTAGTTTAACAGCCAGTATTGAAGCTATTTTATTTGCCTGGGCTGAGCCCATAGCCATGAAGGAAATCAGCCGGGTTTTGGACCTTCCCCTCCCTCGGATTTATGAAGGGGTCCAGGCTCTTAAGGACCGCTACCAGGAAGAAGATTCCGGCCTGAAAATTATTGAAGTCAACAACACCATCCAATTGGGGACCAAGGAAGCCTGCTATGGCCAGGTGGAAAAGTTTTTTGAGGACAAGAAGAAAAAGAACTTGTCCAATGCCGGCCTGGAAACCTTGGCGATTGTGGCCTACAAGCAGCCCATTACCAAATTGGAAGTTGAAGAGATTCGAGGGGTCCAATGTGACAGTATTCTCAGAACCCTTTGCCAAATTGGCTATATTGAAAGCAAGGGAAAACTGGACAAGCCGGGGAAACCTACAATCTATGGGACCACTCCTACTTTTTTAAAGAAGTTTGGCTTTCTTTCCATAGAAGATTTACCTTCCTTAGAGCCTAAAGATCAGGAGCAAAACTTTCTAGAGGAGGACCCTTCATGAGGCTGCAAAAATACATGGCTCATGCCGGCCTGGCTTCCCGGCGAAAGAGTGAAGAAATTATCCTAGAGGGCCGGGTCAAGGTCAATGGCCAAGTGGTTGCCAGCCTGGGAACCAAGGTGGAGGAAGGAGACCGGGTAGAAGTGGATGGAAAAGTCCTCAACCTAGATGAGGGTTTTGTCTACTACATTTTAAACAAGCCCCAGGGGGTCCTTTCCACAGTCCGAGATGACCGGGGAAGGAAGACCGTTTTGGACCTTTTAGACAGTCCCAAGAGAATTTATCCTGTAGGCCGCTTGGACATGGACACCAGTGGCCTCTTACTTTTAACTAATGACGGAGCCCTTACAAATGCCCTCATCCATCCCTCCAAGGAGGTGGATAAAACCTATAAGGTGACAGTTCAGGGAAGCCTATCCAGAGAAGATTTGAGTCCCCTGGAAAAGGGAATAAGCTATCAAGGAGTCTACTATCATCCAGGCCGCCTGGGGAGGATTCAGGTGAAAAGAGGAAAGACTCTTTTTCAACTGACCATCCATGAGGGAAAAAACCACCAGGTAAAAAATATGTGCCTGGCCTTAGGATACCCTATCCAAGCCCTCCACCGGGAGAGTTTTGCCGGTCTAGACTTAAAGGGTCTGGGGCCGGGAGATTATAGGCCTCTTCGACCAGAGGAAGTGGAAAAATTAAAGGAGTACCAATGATGGAAGAAAATGCCCTGGACTACATGCATTCTTTTTTAGAAGACCAGGTAAAAAATAGGGACCTGGCTGTGGATGCCACCCTAGGGACAGGGAGAGACAGTCTTTACTTAAAAGATTCTTTAAAAATCCAAAGGATTTATGGTTTTGACATCCAAAAGGAGGCCCTGGACCAGGCCAAGGAAAGATTAGGGGACCGGGAAGGTATTCAGCTTATCCAGGACAGCCACGAAAATATGGGCCACTACATCCATGAAGAGGTGGATGTAGTTTGCTTTAACCTAGGCTACCTTCCTGGGGGAGACAAGGCCGTAATTACTAAAAAAGAATCCACCTGCCGGGCCATTGAAGAAGCCCTTAAACTTTTAAGGGAAGGGGGCCTCATGACCATTCTACTTTACCGGAGCCACAAGGGAGCCCAGGAAGAAGTGGAGGCAGTCTTAAATCTCCTTTCCCAGCTGGACCAAAAGAAATTCCTAGTCCACTGGTTGAGCTTTCCTAATCAAAAAAACCAGCCGGCCTACTTTCTGGGATTAAAGAAAAGGACAAAAAAATGAAAATTATTGTAATTGGAGGAGGACCAGCAGGGATGATGGCGGCTATCCAGGCTAGCAAGTCCAGCCAAGTGGTCCTCCTGGAACAAAATGAAAAATTAGGAAAAAAATTGTACATTACAGGCAAGGGACGGTGTAATTTTACCAACAACAAGGACATTTCTGAATTTTTCCCTGAGTTGGTCCGAAACCCTTCCTTTTTATATTCTGCCTTTTATAGCTTTTCCAACCTGGACCTGGTAAATTTTTTGCAACTTCCCTATAAGGTGGAAAGAGGAGATCGGATTTTTCCCCAATCAGACAAGTCTTCGGATGTCATCCGAGCCTTAGAGGCCTTCTGTCAAAAGGGGGGCGTGGATATTCGGAAGAATACAAAGGTTCTGGGGCTTGAAAAAGAAGGAGACCAGTTTTCTATTGAAACAAATAAAGGAAACTTAACTTGTGACCGGGTCATCCTGGCGACAGGAGGGCGGTCCTATCCCAGGACCGGGTCCCAGGGAGATGGCTACGACTTTGCCAAAAAGCTAGGCCATACAATTATTCCCCTAAAGCCAGCCCTGGTCCCCTTAATCTTAAAAGACTCCTGGACCCAGGACTTAGAAGGCCTTTCACTAAGAAATGTGGCCTTAAAGGCCCAGGGAGATGGGAAGGAAGAGCTCTTTGGAGAGGCCCTCATCACAAAAACCGGCCTTAGTGGTCCTATCGCTCTGAGTCTTTCTTCTAAAATCAACCGCTGGAAGAAAGTGGACTTGAGTTTAGACCTAAAACCGGCCTTGGACTTCCAAAGTCTGGACCAGTCCCTTCTCCGGGACTTTGACCAAAATAAAAATAAGGAAGTATTGACGGTGATGAAAAGTCGCCTGCCTCAGGCTCTGGCAGAGGTCTTCTTAAATGTAGTCCAAGTGGATTCCCGGAAAAAAATCCACGACCTGACTAGGGAGGACCGGGACAAGCTGGTCCATGGCTTAAAAAACTTTCCCTTACACTTTAAGGCCCTGGATTCCATTGAAAGGGGCATTGTCACCAGTGGAGGCGTGGACACCTTGGAAGTAGACCCTTCTACCATGGAATCTAAGCTGGTAAAGGGCCTCTATTTTTCTGGGGAACTTCTAGACCTAGATGCCCTGACAGGGGGCTTTAACCTCCAGATTGCCTTTTCAACAGGCTACCTGGCTGGAGAAAATTCTAGGCTGGAAAGTTGAAAAAAAGCCTAGAATTAGGTATAATAGACTTACTTTCATACGATGATATCTTAAAAATCGCTAGCCTAGGTTAGTGATTTTTACCATTTTTACCATAAGAGAGGGAAATTATGTCAATTGCCATTGATGGACCTTCTGGGGCAGGGAAGAGTACTGTGGCCAAGGCCCTGGCCAAGAGGTTGAAAATCCCCTATGTGGACACAGGTGCCATGTACCGAGCCATAGCCTATGCCTACCTAGAAGGAGGAAGGCCAGAAGACCTTGAAGAATTTTTAAAGACCATGCCCTTAAAAATCTCTCCAGAGGGAATTTATTATAAGGGGAAACTTTTAGACAAGGAACTGAGGACCAGTGAAGTCACCATGCTTTCTTCCAGCTTGTCCAAGGAAGCTCCTGTTCGCCAGTATCTTTTAGAAGACCAAAGACGGCTGGGCCAGGACCACAATGTGGTTATGGAAGGCCGAGATATTGGGACAGTGGTCTTAAAGGATGCCGCCTTTAAGTTTTTTTTAACAGCCGATGTGGATTTAAGAGCCAAAAGACGCCATGAGCAAAATATAGAAAAGGGCCTAGAGTCAAACCTGGAGGAAGTCAAGGAAGACCTTTTAAAGAGGGACCAGCAGGACCTCCACCGGGAAATTGCCCCCTTAAAACAGGCCAGGGACGCCATTCTGATAGATAGCAGCCACTTGACCTTGGAAGAGACAGTGGAAAAAATGGCCCAATATGTGGAGGAGGGGCAATGAAACTTTATAAGGCAATTGGCTTTTTTGCCCGGGGTATTCTACGGATTTTTTTTCGGATAGAAATTGAAGGCAAGGAATATGCCCTGGAAGAAAATGGTTTAATTTGCAGCAACCATATTTCCAATTGGGATCCAGTCTTTATTTCCGCCTTTTATCCCTATCCCATCTACTGGATGGCCAAGGAAGAACTTTTTCACAATCCTCTTTTAAGAAGACTTTTAACCCGGTTAGGTGCCTTTCCTGTAGACCGGGAGAAAAATGACCTGTCCGCCTTGAAAAAAGCCTTGCGGTTGTCAAAAAAAGGCTGTAATGTGGGGATTTTCCCTGAGGGGACCCGGGTCAAGGAAAGAGACCCCTCCCTAGTGAAGTCGGGGGTGGGACTTTTGGCCATGAAGACTAAGGGAAGGGTGTCTCCAGTATCTATTCGTGGCAATTACCGGATTTTTTCAAGAATAAAACTTGTGATTCAGCCTCCCTTGGAGCCGCAAGACTTGGCTCCCCAAGGGACCAAGGGCCAGGAAGCCTACCAAGAAGTGTCCATGAAAATTATGGATAAAATTTATGGAGAAGGGTGATTTTATTAAAGTATATCTTGCAGACCATGCCGGCTTTTGTTTTGGAGTCCGTCGGGCTGTAGAAATAGCAGAAGAAGTAGCCAAAACCAGGGACAGGGCCTATGTAGATGGGGACCTGGTCCACAATGAACAAGTCGTCCAAGACTTAAAAGACTTAGGTCTTCAGAGTTTAAATGGGGAAGACCCTGAAGGGGCCACCATTGTTACCAGGAGCCATGGGATTCCCCTGGACCGGTTAAGGAACTTTCAAGAAAAAAATGAAGTCATCGAAACAGTTTGTCCCTTTGTCCAGGCTATTTACAAGAGGGTGGAAGAGGCCAATGAAAAGGGCTTTACAGTCCTCTTAATTGGAAAGCCTGGCCATCCAGAAGTAGAAGGCATCCTCTCTCGGGCCAAGAAGGGCTACTGTATTGAAAGGGAAGAAGACCTAAAGGATTTGGACAAAAACCAGGATGTTATGGTCCTTTCCCAGACCACAAATCGTAAAGAAATCTTTAAAACTTTAGAAAATGCCATTTTAGGTGTTTTCACAGGACAAATTTTAGTATATAATACAATATGTAATGCTACATCCATCCGCCAAGAAGAAACAGCCGACTTGGCAAAAAAAGTAGACCTGATGCTGGTTTTAGGTGGAAAACAGAGCTCCAATACAAGAAAACTTGTAGAAGTAGCAAAAAAGCATTGCGAAAATGTGATTTTTATTCAATCCATTAGGGATCTTTCATTCGATGGATTGGAAAAAATAAATAAAATAGGTATTACCGCCGGTGCTTCCACGCCGGATCGTGTAATCAAGGAGGCAGTTAACTGTATGGAAAACTTGAACAATGAAGAAATGAACAATGAGATGATGGAGGCTATTGACAACTCCTTTACTCGGGTTCGTAGGGGAGAAATTGTAGCTGGTGAAGTCTTATTCGCCACCGACAATGAAGTAATGGTCAATATCGGCTACCGAGCAGATGGGATTGTGTCTAAGGAAGAACTTTCCAGCGATCCAGATGTAAAACCATCTGAACTCTATCAACCAGGCGATGAAATCCAAGTCTATGTTATGAAGATGGACGATGGAGACGGCAACGTTGTTCTTTCTACAAAACGGGTAGCCAATATGAAGATTTGGGACGACATGGAAGAAAAATACGAAAACAAGGAAAAAGTAACAGCCCATGTAAAATCTGTGGTTAAGGGCGGCTTAACTTGTGACGTGGACGGCTTAAACGGCTTTATTCCAGCTTCTCATGTATCCATTCGTTTCCAAAGAGATTTACACAAGTATGTAGACACAGACATGGTTTGTGAAATCATAGATTTTGACAAGATGAAACGGAAATTCGTTCTTTCTCGTAAAAATGTAGAACTTGAAGAACTTGAAGAAGTACGTGACCGGATTTACGATGAAATCTCTGAAGGAGATGTCATTAAGGGAACTGTTCAACGCTTAACCAACTTTGGTGCTTTTGTTGATATTGGCGGTGTAGATGGTTTAATCCACATTTCCGAACTTTCTTGGAACCGGGTAAAACATCCTTCTGAAGTTGTTTCTCCAGGAGAAGAAGTTGAAGTTCAAGTCCTAAAAATGGACAGAGAACGCAACCGTATTGCCCTTGGTTTAAAACAAACAACTCAAAAACCCTGGGATATCTTCACAAGTGAAGTAAAAATTGGCGATGTTGTGAAAGGGAAGGTTGTAAACCTTCTAGACTTTGGTGCCTTTGTCCGCCTAGAATCTGGTGTTGATGGACTTCTTCATGTATCTCAAATTTCTAGAGAACATGTGGAAAAACCTGCAGACAAGCTAGCCATTGGGGATGAGATTGAAGTTAAGGTTACTGACATTAACAATGAAGAAAAGAAAATTTCTCTTTCCATTAAGGCCTTAACAGAACCAGAACAAGAAGAAAAACCCAAGGAAAAACCAAAGAGAAGAGAACGCAAATTTGAACGTCCAGTTGCTAAAAAACCAGTTGAAGAAAACAATGATTTTGCTCTTTCCATTGGAGAAATTTTACAAGGACAAAAGGAAGACTTCCCAGAAGCTCCTCTTGATGTAGAAGGCGACGATGAAAAGATTGAAGAACAAGATGAAGTAAAAGAAAATCTTGAAGAAGAAAAAGCTGACCTTCTAGAAGAAGATAATAATGCAGATTTAGCAGAAGAAAGCAAACCTGCTACAGAAGAAGCAACAGACGCGGACGCTGAAGAAGAATAAATAAGAGATCATGGGTCGAGTGCGCTTTCCTGGGAGAGCGCATTTTTCCTATATCTATGGAAGGATTAGGCATGTTAATTGAAGTTTTAGCCCTGGGCCTAGTTACACAAATCATCGTAAAAGGGCAAGTGGACATAGAAGTAAAGCATATAGGCTTTATTTTTTTTCAAATTTTTTGTCTGCTGGCCTTGCGCCTATTTCCTGGAGGAGAGGACCTTCAGCTTCTAGGAGGGGTCTACATTCAAGGGGTTTTTGTCCTCCTCCTAGGCTTTACAATTCTAGTCCAAAAGCCTAGAATAGGATGTATCTTCTTAGGCTTGGGTCTTATTTTAAATGGGCTCATGCTTACGAAATATGGCCGGATGCCTGTAGACCCCAATGCCCTCATCAAGGCTGGTCAGGAATCTGTCCTAAACCTTCTTTTAAAAGATTCTTCTTCAAGTCATATCTTAATGTCTAAAGGGGCCGCGGCTTATTTAGGTGACTGGATTTCGTTACCTCCTGGCTATCCCCTTGCACGGGTCATTAGTATCGGAGACATTTGTATGAGTCTAGGACTTTTTATTTTATTGATCTTTAGCCCCCTCAGAAAGGAGTTGAGACATGAGTGAACTTGTAGCGTCTAGAATAAGTAGTATCCGGATTCGAGATATTATCGATATTCTTCTTGTGGCTGTTATGGTCTACAATTTAATACGTGTTTTAAAGGGAACCCGAGCGGAACAATTAAGTAAGGGGATTATTTTAATTCTTTTATTAACCCAGGTCAGTGAATGGCTGGAACTCTACACAGTCAATTGGATTTTAAGCCATATTATTACCATGGGAATGGTGGCCCTGCTCATTGTCTTTCAACCGGAGCTCCGCCGGGGTCTTGAAATGATTGGTCGGTCCTCCTCTTTTCGAAAGAGTATGGGCTTAAATAAAAAAAAGACCAATGCAGTGACGGCAGAGATTGTCTCGGCAGTGGGGTCCTTGTCCAGGCAAAAAATCGGAGCCCTCATTGTCCTGGAAAGGCAGACAGGCCTAGGAGAAATTGCAGAAACAGGAACGGCTTTGGATGCCTATGTGTCGTCAGGACTCTTGATTAATATCTTTATTCCCAACACCCCCCTCCATGATGGGGCTGTAGTTATCCGGGGAGACCGGGTGGTGGCCGCTGCTTGCTTCCTGCCCTTGACGGATAATCGAAACCTATCCAAGGAATTGGGAACCCGCCACCGGGCCGCCATTGGGATGAGTGAACGGTCCGACAGCTTGTCTGTCATTGTCAGTGAAGAAACGGGGACGGTGTCCATTGCAGAAAATGGAAAAATTTCTCGCCACGTAGACCTATCCACCCTGGAATATATTTTAGACCGGGTTTACGACCCAGAATACAATAAGCTAGAATCCTTAATGGATAAGTTTGGAGGTGATCAAGAGGATGAAAAACCTCATGAAAAAGATTGATGGCCTGTACAGAAGCATGGAGAAGTCCAGCTTAACAGCAAAGATCATCTCTCTTATATGCGCCATCCTCCTTTGGTTTTTTGTAATGAATGTGGTGGATCCCGTAACCAGACGGTCCTTTCACGATGTTCCCGTCCGGATAGAGGGGATTCAAGACCTGAGAAGACGGGGCTTGACCCTCATTGATGGCAAGGAAATCCAAATAGACCTGGAGCTCCAGGGCAACCGGTCCTATATGGACCAGGTGAATTCTTCAAATATTCAGGCCTTTATTAACCTAGAGGGCCTGTCCAAGGGCCAACTAAGTGTGCCAATTCAGGTGACCAATTACAATGACAATGTCCGGGTGGTAGGCCAAGACCCTACCAATGCCGTCATTACCATTGATGAAAACACCAGTGTCCGGGAAAAAGTTGAAGTCAAGACCATTGGAGACCTTCCAGAAGGTTACATCATGGGAGAGGTCAATAAAAATATAAAGTATGCTCGGGTATCTGGACCCAAGTCCAAGACCGACTCCATCCACTCTATTGTGGCCTATGTCAATGTAAAAAACCGCCGGGAAACTACGGTCATTTCCAGTGAGTTAGAGGCCCTGGATGGGAACTTAAAGAGGATTCGAGGTTTAAATATTGAACCGGCTTCTCTGGAAGTAGAAATTCCTATTTACAAGACCAAGACCGTACCGATTGTTCCCCAAATGACAGGGACCTCTGGACAAAACTTCCAGGAAGATGCCATTGACATCCAACCGAAGACTGTGACCATTAAGGGAGATTCCGCCGTGGTCAATGAAATTCAGGAAGTCAAGACAAAGCCTATTTCCTGGACTAGGCTAGAGGAAGGGACCTTGTCCACCATTGAATTAGAAAAGCCAGAAGGGGTTGGAGTCATTAACAGTGACCAAATTTACCAGGTCAGCTTAAGAAAAACCCGTCAGGAGGAAAAAACAGTGAAGATAAGCAATCCCAACATTCGTTTTTCCAACCTGGACAAGGACCTCCAGGGACAGATTTTATCTCCCTTAGATGAGTTAAAGGTTCGTTTAAATGGGGATGCCCAAAGAATTGACGAGTTAAATGTGGACAACATGAAGTTCTATGTAGATGGCCAAGGCTTGAAAAAAGGCGAATACAACCTACAAATTAAGATGACACCTATTGAAGGGGTCCATGTCTTAAAAATAGAACCCGACCGGATAAAAATTTCATTAGATAAAGACTAGGAGGACTTATGAAGTTTATTGGAGATGGATTAACATTTGATGATATTTTACTTGTACCTGGGAAATCATCGGTATTGCCCAATGAAACAGATTTAAGAACAAATTTAACCAGGAGCATTCAATTAAATATTCCCTTAATGAGTGCCGGTATGGATACCGTTACAGAATACCAAATGGCCATTGCCATGGCTAGAGAGGGTGGTATTGGAATTATTCATAAGAATATGTCTATAGAGGAACAGAGAGAGCAAGTAGACCGGGTTAAACGGTCAGAACATGGTGTTATTACAGACCCCTTCTCCCTGAATAAGGACCATTTAATTGAAGACGCCACTCGGCTTATGAAGCACTACCGGATTTCCGGTGTCCCCATTATTGACAAGGAAGGGCACTTGGAAGGGATTATTACCAACCGGGACATCCGCTTTGAAACCGATTTAAAAATTCCCATTGACCAAGTCATGACCAAGGAAAATTTAATTACAGGCCACCAAGGAATTAGCATGGAAGAAGCCTTGGATATTATGAAAAAGTACAAGATTGAAAAGCTTCCCCTTGTAGATAAGAAAAATTTCTTAACAGGCCTTATTACCATTAAGGACATTAAAAAGAGCGTTCAATATCCCAACTCTGCCAGAGATAGCGGCGGCCGCCTCTTAGCTGGAGCAGCCATCGGGGTCACTTCCGATGTGATGGAAAGGGTGGAAGCCCTAAAGAGTGCGGCTGTAGACGTCTTTGTCATTGACACAGCCCATGGGCAAAGTGCCGGAGTTTTAAAGACCATTAAGAAGATTAAAGAAACTTTCCCAGATATCCAATTAATTGCAGGAAATGTGGCCACCTACCAAGGGACCATTGACTTAATTGAAGCAGGAGCCGACTGTGTAAAGGTAGGGATTGGGCCAGGATCCATTTGTACCACCCGGGTGGTTACAGGGATTGGCGTACCCCAAATTTCTGCTGTCTTAGACTGTGCCAAGGCCAGCAAGGAAAAGAATGTTCCTATTATTGCTGACGGGGGGATTAAGTATTCTGGAGATATTACCAAGGCCATAGCAGCTGGAGCCGATGTCGTTATGCTCGGGTCCATGTTTGCTGGAACAGAAGAATCTCCAGGAGAAGAAATTTATGTAGAAGGCCGCCACTACAAGTCCTACCGGGGCATGGGATCTTTAGGTGCCATGGATTCTGGCTCTTCAGACCGTTACTTCCAAAATGAAAGCAAGAAGTATGTCCCAGAAGGTGTGGAAGGCCGGGTACCCTTTAAGGGAAAAACGGGAGATGTGGTCTACCAATTAGTCGGAGGACTCCGGTCCGGTATGGGCTATATTGGGGCTGAAAATATTCAAGAATTAAAGGAAAAGGCCTCTTTCATGAAGATTACACCAGCCACCCTTCAAGAAAACCATCCCCACAACATTACCATTACAAGAGAATCTCCAAACTATATTTCAAAGTCCGACTATTAAAAAATCTTGGCAGGAAAAGTTCTTACCAGGAAAAAGGGCATAAAAAAGGAAGTGCAATCTTAGGGTTGCACTTCTTCTTGTTTACATAAGTCTTGAATTAAATCGGCCACCTTAATAGGCGGGTTGACAATATGCTTGCCGGCTTGAAATTTGTCGGCCATTCCCATATTTTGGGCTTCTTTTACAAAACTGTACTTGGAGGTAATCAGTTGTTGCTGGAACAAGATGTCCGCCACTTGTTGGACACTGGCCCCGGCAGGGAGGACAACTTCTGTGTCTTTTAAGGCCTCCAGTTTAGGTTTCGTTAAGATTTCCAAGAGGTCTTGGACCTTGGCATCCTTTGGAATATCATAGCTTCCGCCGGAGAAATAGGCATAGAGACCTTGGTCTGCAGCAATTTGAATAAAAGAGGCCTTGTCTTGGATGAGGCCCTGGTCCAAAAGAGCTTGGGCCACTTTTTGAATATCGGCATCTTCTCCTAAATCCAATTGAATCTGTTCTCCACTCTTTACATCCTTTGCCAGTGGGCTAGAGATGGGGGCCGGTTCTTCCTTGGCCAAGGACCCACTTTGGTAGAGGTGGTTCATCCGCCAGTAGGCAAGGCCTAAAAGGGCAGAAAGAATTAAAAGAGTAATGAGAAGTCGGACAAAGTGGAAGAAAAATTGAGAGAGCCACTGTTGAAATTTCATATGTTCCTCATTTCTATCTTTGTTATAATGTACTTATAGCTTATTATAACAAAAAAAGGAGGGAGACGGAAGTATGCAGAAGTTTGAAATTGGAAAGAATGATGCAGGCCAAAGGATGGACCGGTATTTGAGCAAACTCTTGGTCAAGGCCAAGAAAAGTCTTTTACAAAAATCCCTCCGAAAGAAAAATATCACCTTAAACGGGAAAAAAGCCAAGGCAGAGGACATCCTAAA
Source organism: Clostridiales bacterium SIT11 (assembly GCA_001299455.1). Classification (GTDB taxonomy): domain Bacteria; phylum Bacillota; class Clostridia; order Tissierellales; family Peptoniphilaceae; genus Urinicoccus. The sequence goes on from CYUK01000003.1 coordinate 1,708,188, forward strand.
AGAAGGGGACTGGGTGGAAGTTTACTTTTCTGATGAGACCATTGAAAAGTTTCGAGATATAAAAGATTTGGGAGAGGGAGGAAACTTGTCCCTCCTCTATGAAGATGAGGACATCCTATTAGTGGAAAAACCCAGGGGAATTTTAACCCACTCCAGCCAAAGGGCCCGGGAGGACAATATGGTAGACCGGCTCATCCACTATCTTATCCAAATGGGGGACTATGCTCCTCGCCTGGAACAGACCTTTGTTCCCGCCTTTGCCAACCGTCTGGACCGGAATACCTCGGGAATTCTCTTGGCAGGAAAGACAGCTAAGGGCTTAAGAAATTTAAACCAGGCCATTCAAAAGAGGAAAATTGAAAAACACTACCTTTTAATGATCCAGGGAGACTTAAAGAAAAGGCAAGTGGTGACCACTTCTGGAAAAAAATTAGAGGGAAAGCGAAAAATGGTAGAGGGGGAAGATATTGACATGAAGACAATCTTCACCCCCCTAAGTCATGGAGCCTACTCCTTAATTGATGCAGAGCTTGTAACGGGAAAGTTCCACCAAATCCGCTACCATATGCAGGGCCTGGGCTACCCGATCTTTGGGGATAAAAAATATGGCCAGGGAGGTCCTGGCCAGTGGCTCCATAATTACAAGCTGGTCTTCCATACAAGTGGAGACCTAGACTATTTAAAGGGCAGGGTCTTCCAGGCCAATCTAGGACAGGATTTAAGCCGTCTGGGCCGGGAAAAAATAGGCCGTGACTTTGATAGGATTCTCAAGGAAATTTATGGAGAAAAAATTGACAAGTAACTAAAAATAGGCTATACTTTTAATCAGAGGATAAGGAAACTTAACCACATATTAGGGCAGGTATGAATCGCAACTGCGAATGGAATCCGGTGAAAGTCTGGAACGGTCCCGCCGCTGTAAAGAGGGAGCAAAGGCCAAAAGTCACTATGTAAAATGGGAAGGCGGTCCAAGCGAAGATCTCTAAGTCAGAAGACAAGCATACCTGTTGGAATAAAAACTTGCGCGGAAACAAGTTTATTGTTCAGCAATGCAAATACGGGCATTGGAGTTTTCCAATGCTCTTTTTTATACTCTTTTACCGAATGTGCCTGGGGAAAGGAAGAAAATGGAGCAGATCCTCATCTGTTGAGCTCCTGTGTTTTTAGAAACGTCCTTTGAAAGCCACAAGTGGACCCTTCTAAAAAAGCCACAGGAGTCTTTCTTTTAGAAGACCTTTAAAAAGACAAAGCAAAGTGAAGTGATTGGACTTGCCAATCATTTTTTTTCATGTTAAAATACACCCAGAGGGGGTGTAGGTGTGAAAGAAAAATTTCAAGTGACAGGGATGACTTGTTCAGCCTGTCAAAATGCAGTTCAAAAAAGTGTAAAAAAACTAGATAATATAGATGAAGTAGAAGTCAATTTAATTACTGGAGACATGGTGGTTACGGGAACAAACATCAAGAGGGACCAGGTGGTGGCTGCTGTAAAGGACGCAGGTTATGGAATCGGAAATGAAGAAAAAGAGGAAGAGGAATCGGGAACTTCCTTCCTAGACCAGGAAAAAGAAGTCTTAAGAAACCGGCTCTTTGCCTCTTTTGTCTTCCTAATTCCCCTATTTTATATAGCCATGGGGCCCATGGTAGGCCTTCCCAGCCTTCCTATTTTAGAAGGACAGCAAAATGCCCTAATCCTGGCCCTGGTCCAATTATTTTTAACCATCCCTATTTTGTTCATTAACCGGAAGTTTTTTTGGGGAGGTTACCAGTCCATCCGTCACAAGTCTCCGACAATGGATGCTCTTGTGGCCCTAGGATCTGGAGCGGCCTTTATTTATGGCCTCTTTGTTATTTTCCAGCTGGCCTACGGATTTTCCTACCAAGACATGGACCGGGTCCACCGCTATGCCCATGACTTGTATTTTGAATCGGCCGGGATGATTTTAACCTTAATTACTATGGGAAAATATTTAGAAGCCAGGGCCAAGGCCAAAACAGGTTCGGCCCTGGAAGGCCTAATGGACCTAAGGCCCAAAGAAGCCTTGGTTTGCCGGGAGGGTGTAGAAAGTCTGGTTCCCTATGAAGATATTCGAGAAGGAGATATTCTTCTTATTAAACCAGGCCAAAGCATTCCTGTAGACGCCATTATTACAAAAGGGCACACAGCAGTAGATGAGTCGGCCATTACAGGAGAAAGCCTTCCTGTGGATAAAAGTTTAGGAGACAAGGTTATTGGAGCTACCATAAACCAGGAATCCTATATTGAAGCCAGGGCCTACCGGGTGGGAAAGGACACCACAATTTCTAAGATTATTGACCTGGTAAAGGAAGCAGGGGCCAGCAAAGCGCCCATAGCAAAGTTGGCTGACCAAATTTCTGCCGTCTTTGTTCCTGCGGTTATTGCCATTTCCATTCTCACTTTTATAGTTTGGATGGTTTCTGGGGCCGGTCTGGAATTTGCCCTGGGAAAAATGATTGCGGTCCTAGTTATCTCCTGCCCCTGTGCCCTGGGCCTGGCAACGCCTGTGGCCATTATGGTGGGGACGGGTCAAGGAGCCAAGCATGGTATTTTATTTAAAAATGCAGAAAGTTTGGAAAGGCTCCACAAGATTCAAGGGATTTACCTGGACAAGACGGGGACCATTACTCAGGGAAATCCCAGTGTTACAGATGAACTGGACTTAGGCGGTCTAGACCAAGTAAAGGATCTGGTCTATTCCCTGGAAAAGCAGTCGGAACATCCTCTATCCAAGGCCATTCTCAATTACTTGGCCAAGGAGGCCCAGGAAGTTCCCCTAGAAAAGTTTGAAAATTCTTTAGGCCAGGGATTAATCGGGACCTTTAAGGAAGGAACCCTTCTAGTGGGCAATGAAAAACTTTTAAGGGCCCATGGAGTGGAAGACTTTCATCCAGAAGACTTTTCCAGTTACAAGGAAGAAGGAAAGACAGCCCTCTATGTGGCCTTGGATAAAAAGCTACTAGGTGTCCTGGCTGTGGCCGATCAAATCAAAGAAGGGTCTAAGGAGGCCCTGGACCAGCTGGCCCTTCGAGGCTTAAAGACGGTTATGGTCACAGGAGACCATGAGCTGACGGCCAAGGCCATGGCCAAGAATCTTTCCCTAGATGAAGTCTATGCAGGGATTTTCCCAGAAGAAAAAGATGCCATTATCCAAAAAGGCCAAGAAGAAGGTCCCCTGGCCATGGTGGGGGATGGGATTAATGATGCCCCGGCCTTGACTCGGGCTGATGTGGGGATTGCCATAGGGGCCGGAACAGACATTGCCATGGAATCCGCTGACCTGGTCCTAATGAAGTCGGATTTAATGGATGTGGTCACGGCTTGGGACCTAAGTGGAGCCAGCCTGAAAAATATTAAAGAAAATTTATTTTGGGCCTTTTTCTACAATGTTATTGGGATTCCCATTGCAGCCGGGGTTTTTTATCCCCGCTTCGGCCTCAGCCTCAACCCCATGTTGGCGGCCCTGGCCATGAGTTTATCCAGTGTCTTTGTTGTGACGAATGCCCTGCGGCTGAACTTTTTCAAGCCTAGAAGGCTCAAGGGGCCCCTTCCAGAAAAAGAAACAAAGCTTGCCCACTTAAAAGAGGAAGAAAATCAAGAAGAAAAAAGAGAAGAAAGCAAGGAGGAAACAATGAACAAGCTAGAATTAAAAGTAAATGGAATGAGTTGTGGTCACTGTCAAAAACGGGTGGAAGATGCCTTAAATGCCCTTGAAGGAGTCAAGGCCAAGGTCAACTTAGAAGAAGGAAAAGCAGATATTTCCTATCCAGACGAAGTTTCCATTAAAGACTTAAAAGATGCCGTCAAAGACGCAGGCTACCAAGTGGAATCATGAAAGCAAACCATGCACAGGTGAGCCGTCTTTTAAAGACGGCCCGGGGGCAATTGGATGGCATTTTAAGAATGGTGGACAGTGACCGCTATTGCATGGACATTGCCCACCAGATATCCGCCACCCAGTCCATTTTAAACCGGGTGAAAAAGGAAATTCTCCTGGCCCATGTAGACCACTGTGTCAATGCATCGGTCCACAGCCAGGATGAAGAGGACATCCAGGAAAAGCTCAGTGAAATTAAAAGTATTATTGAAGAATTAAGTAAGTAGAAAACCATGGTTTATTTTCCCCAAAAGTTTGGTATATATGAAAAAGGACTTGAAGAAAATAAACCATGGTACTTATTTTTATCTGGATTTTAAGGAAAAGGACAAGGGAGGACATATGGCATTTGAATTTGAAATAGTAGAACACATTGGACTCTTATCGGAAAATCCAAGAGGCTGGACCAAGGAGCTCAACCGAGTATCTTTTAATGGTCAAGAGGCAAAATATGACATTCGCCAATGGTCCCCGGACCATGAAAAAATGTCCAAGGGGATTTCTTTTAATAAGGAAGAGCTCAACAACCTGAAACACTATTTGGAGGAACTGGACCTTGACTAAATGGAAGGATAGGCTGGAAAAAAGTCTGAGAAAATTTTTCCAGGGACGCTATGGCATGGATGCCCTCAACAAATGTATTTTTTTCGGTCTTTTAGTGACGACGATTCTAGGTCAAATTTATCCAAGAGTTTGGATTTTATCCCTTTTAAATTTTCTCCTGACCCTGGCCTTTTTTTATAGGGCCCTGTCAAAAGACCTGAACAAGAGGTATTTGGAAAACCAAAAGTTTTTAGAGAGTATAAAACCCGTAGGAAAGAGGACTGGACAGGTGAAGACCCGGATAAAAAATAGGAAGACCACCAGCTATTTTAAGTGTCCCCAATGTAAGACAGAGTTTAAGGCCCCCAAGGGCCTAGGGAAAATCAAGGTCACCTGTAAAAATTGTGGCCATAAATTCATTCAAAAGACTTAAAGTATTGAAATACGCACTTTGCTTGTTGTACAATTGTGAGTATGGTATACTTAATAAGTTAATAAGCAAAATGGAGGATGAAAATGGATAAAGGATACAAAAAAGAAGGAAACAAGGTTAGTTTCAGTTTAACTCTACCAGCTCAAGATGTAGCTGATGCAGAAGTCACAGTGTATAAAAAGAACAAACAATATTTCAATGTGCCCGGCTTCCGTAAGGGAAAGGCACCTAAGAAATTAATTGAAAACATGTATGGCAAGGACTTCTTTGTAGAAGACGCCATTAATGAACTTCTTCCCAAGGCCTATGGAGACAAGCTAGAAGAACTGGACTTAAATGTTATTGACCAACCCCACATTGATCTAGAAGACTATGAATCTGGAGAAGATGTGGTAGTCCAAGTAGAAGTGGAAGTGGTTCCAGATGTAGAACTTGGTGACTACAAAAACCTAGAAATTGAAAAAGTAGATGAAGAAGTTACTGAAGATCAAATTGACCGACGGATTGAACAAGAAAGACAAAAAAATGCCCGTCGCTTAAACATTGATGACCGTCCAGCAGAAAATGGAGACCTTGTAAATATTGACTTTGTCGGCAAAGTGGATGGAAAAGAATTTGAAGGCGGATCTGGTAGCGACCAAGAATTAGAACTTGGGTCCGGCACCTTCATTCCCGGCTTTGAAGAACAAATTGTTGGGAAAAACGTCAATGACCAATTTGACGTGGAAGTCACCTTCCCAGAAAAATACCAAGTGGAAGACCTTCAAGGAAAAGATGCCGTCTTTACTGTGGACTTAAAGTCCATCTCCAAGGAAGAACTTCCTGAAGTGGATGATGACTTTGTCATGGATATTAGTGAATATGACACTTTAGACGAATACAAGGACCACTTAAAAGAAGAAATCGCTGAATCCAACAAGCAATTCGCTCGTCAAAAAAGAGAAGAAGAATTGATGAACGAATTAATTAAGATTACTGAAGTAGATGTACCAGAAGTCATGGTCAACCGGGTTGTGGACGAACAAGTCGCCGGCTATGAACAAAACTTCCGGTCTCAAGGGATTGCCCTAGAACAATACCTGTCTATGCTCAACACCGACCTTGATGGCTTTAAAGACTCCTTAAAGGACGATGCAGAAAAGGTTGTGCGGACTCGTCTTGCCATGGATGCCATTGTGGAAAAAGAAAACATTGAAGTGACAGACGAAGAAATCGAAGAAGAAGCCAATACTGTAGCAGACAAATACTTTGGTGAAGATGAAGAACAAAAGAAACAAATGGTAAGTTTCATAGTTTCTAGCCAAAAAGACCAAATTAAGCAAGATTTAATTTACCGTAAGGCTGTGGACTTTTTGCTAGGCCTAGTAAAAGAAGTAGAGAAAAAAGAAGAAGCAGACGAAGACCAAGATAAAGACCAAGCGGATGTAGAAGAATAAGCCGTCTGTTTCTCTAGAGAATTTGATGAGGTGATAAGATTGGCATTAGTACCAATGGTCGTTGAACAAACAAATCGGGGCGAACGGTCCTATGATATTTATTCAAGACTTTTAAAAGAACGGATTATCTTTTTAAGTGGGGAAGTAAATGATCAAATGGCGGACTTAATTGTCGCCCAACTCCTCTTCTTAGAATCAGAAGATCCAGATAAGGATATTCAAATTTATATTAATAGTCCTGGAGGGTCTGTAAGTGCAGGATTTGCCATTTACGACACCATCCAATATATTAAGCCGGATGTATCCACTATTTGTATTGGCCTGGCTGCCAGTATGGGAGCTTTTTTACTGGCTTCTGGAACCAAGGGAAAAAGATATGCCCTGCCCAATGCAGATATTATGATCCACCAACCCTTAGGTGGAGCCCAAGGACAGGCATCGGATATTAAAATTCATGCAGAAAAAATCTTGAAGACAAGAGAACGGTTAAACCGGATCTTGTCTGAAAGAACAGGACAAGACTACGAACGAATTGATCGAGATACAGACCGTGATTTTTATATGACAGCCGATGAAGCTGTAGACTATGGCTTAATCGATAAAGTTGTTGAATCAAGGGTCTGAGGTGAATAATGTCGGATACTAAAAATACAAATCATAATGAAGAAGATCAAGTAAAAATCTGCTCTTTTTGTGGGAAATCAAGTGACCAAGTGGCCCAACTTTTTGCTGGAGATGGGGTCAACATTTGTAATGAGTGTGTGGCTATCTGCCAAAGTTTATTAGATGAAGACCTGCTTCCCAACTTGGACGGAGAGGAAGAGGCCCTTTTAGAAGAGACCCTTCCAACTCCCAAGGATATTAAGGGAATTTTGGATGAATATGTCATCCAACAAGACAAGGCCAAAAAGAGTTTATCGGTCGCTGTCTACAACCACTACAAGAGGATGACCGCCAAGGAAAGTGATGTAGAGCTCCAAAAGAGTAATATCCTCATGATTGGACCTACAGGTTCTGGGAAAACTCTCTTGGCCCAAACCCTGGCCAAGATTTTAAATGTTCCCTTTGCCATAGCCGACGCTACAAGTTTGACAGAGGCAGGCTATGTAGGGGAAGATGTTGAAAATATTATTTTAAAACTCATCCAAGCAGCGGACTATGACATTGAACGGGCAGAACACGGGATTATCTATATAGATGAAATTGATAAGATTGCCCGGAAGTCTGAAAATGTGTCCATTACAAGAGATGTCAGTGGGGAAGGGGTCCAACAAGCCCTCTTAAAGATTATTGAAGGAACTGTGGCCAATGTTCCACCCCAAGGGGGGCGGAAGCACCCAAACCAAGAATTTATTGAAGTGGACACAAAAAATATCCTCTTTATCCTGGGAGGGTCCTTTGACTCCATTGAAAAGATGATTTCCTCAAGGATTGGGAAAAGTGGCATGGGTTTTGGATCTACCATTAAAAAGAAGGACGAAAATCTAGGAAAAATCCTAGAAAAAGTCCAAACAGAAGACCTGGTTAAGTACGGACTCATCCCTGAGTTTATTGGCCGTCTCCCTGTTGTGGTGACCCTAGAAGAATTAGATGAGCATGCCCTAGTGGACATTTTGACAAAACCCAAAAATGCCCTTGTAAAGCAATACCAAAAACTCTTTGAAATGGATGGTGTGGATTTAGAATTTTCTCAAGATGCCTTGGAAGAAATTGCCAAGGAAGCCATCCAAAAGAAATCTGGCGCCCGGGGCCTAAGAGGAATTATTGAACAAACCATGATGGACTTAATGTATGAGCTTCCTTCAAAGCCTGATGTGAAAAAAGTCTATATCACAAGAGAAGTCATCCAAGGTAAGGAAAAGGCCAAGGAAATAGAGGGAGCCTAGGAAAAATGAAGGAGGAACGATGGATAAAAAAGATGAACTGAGAATAGAAGATGGAAACCTTCTTCAACTTCCCCTCCTTGCCATGCGGGACCTAGTCATTTTTCCAAAGACCATTGGAAGTTTTGATGTAGGTCGGAAGCAAAGTATACAAGCCATAGAACGGGCCCAAGCCCAAGATGGAAGGATCTTTTTGTTAGCGCAGAAAGATCCTTCTGTTGACCAACCGGAAATCCAGGACCTCTACCAGGTGGGCACAGTCTGTGCCATTAAGCAAGTGATGAAGCTACCTGGAGGCCTACAAAGGATTTTAGTGGAAGGCTTGAACCGGGGACAATTTTTGGAAGAAGAAATAAAGGATTTGAACCAGGTTGAGGTTTTTCCAGGGCAAAGTCTGGAGAGCCAGGACCAGGAAGAGGCCTACAGTCGGCTCTTAAAAGAAGACTTAAACCAACTTTTGACAGTGAGCCCTCGCTTTATTCCTGAACTCTATGAAGAAATGCCGGGAGAGGAAGACCTGGAAGTCTGGGTGGACCAAAGAGCCTATAGGCTGGACCTGTCCTTGGAAGATAAGCAAGGTCTTTTAGAGGAAGGGAACTTGAAAAAACGGCTGGACCTCTTCCACGAAATCCTCTTAAAGGAAGTGGAAATTACCAGCCTGAAGCAAAGCATTGACTACCAAGTTAAGGAGTCTATGGATAAAATCCAAAGAGACTATGTTCTGAATGAGCAAATGAAGGTCTTAAAAAAGGAATTATCCGGAAAAGATGAAGTAGACCTTTTAGATGAATACCGAGAAAAATTGGAGAAAAAAGACCTGCCAGAAGAAGTCTTGGAAAAGGTCAAGCAGGAACTGAAAAAGCTGGAAAAAATGAATCCGGCAGCTCCAGACTACAATGTCCTTATAAATTACCTGGATTGGATTTTAGACCTGCCTTGGACGGAAGTCCAAGATGAGGAAATTGACCTTAAGAGGGCCCGGAAAATTTTAGATGAAGAACACTATGGTCTAAAAGATGTCAAGGAACGGATTCTGGAATTTATTGCCCTCCACCAATCCAATCCCCAGTCCAAGGGACCCATTCTCTGCCTGGTAGGGCCGCCAGGAGTGGGCAAGACCAGCATTGTCCGATCTATAGCCAAGGCCCTGGACAAGTCCTATGTTCGCATGAGCCTAGGTGGGGTGACAGATGAAGCAGAAATCCGGGGCCACCGAAGGACTTATGTAGGCGCCTTGCCAGGAAGAATCATCAGCCTGATGAAAAAAGCCGGAAATAAAAATCCCGTATTTTTATTGGATGAAATTGACAAGGTGGGGTCAGATTATAGGGGAGATCCAGCCAGTGGACTTTTAGAAGTCCTGGACCCGGAACAAAATATTAGCTTTACAGACCGGTATATGGAGCTGCCCTTTGACCTCTCCCAGGTATTTTTTGTCACCACAGCCAATACGGTAGCCACCATTCCTCCAGCCTTAAAGGACCGGATGGAAGTGATTGAGCTCTCTGGCTACACACCGAGAGAAAAGAAGATGATTGCAAAAAAATACCTGGTCCCCAAGCTCATTGCTGATGCAGGCCTGGTTCCAGGAAAGGTGAAAATTTCAGATGCCGTCCTGGAAATTTTAATTGAAAACTATACCAGGGAAGCCGGTGTCCGGTCCCTGGAAAAGGAAATTGCAGCCCTAGTCCGAAAGGCCCTCTTAAAGATGAAGGAAGAGGACGTAGAAGCTGTGTCCATTAGCAAGAGAAACTTGGAAGACTTTGCTGGACCGAAAAAATTCCTCCTCCAAGACTTGTCCAATAAAAATGAAATCGGCATAGTGACAGGCCTCGCCTGGACCCAGGTAGGGGGAGTGACCCTAAGTATAGAAGTCAACATCACCCCTGGCAAGGGGAAGGTCAACCTGACAGGAAAGCTGGGAGAAGTCATGAAGGAATCGGCCATGACGGCCTATTCCTACCTTCTTTCCCGCTACCAAGACCAGGAAGCCTTTAAGGATTTCCGCTACAGCCATGATATCCACATCCATATTCCAGAAGGAGCTGTTCCCAAGGATGGCCCTTCAGCAGGGATTACCCTGGCGACAGCCTTGTATTCCGCTATTACAAAAAGGCCGGTATCCAAGGATGTGGCCATGACAGGAGAAATCACCTTGAGAGGAAAGGTCTTGGCCATTGGAGGCCTCAAGGAAAAACTCTTGGCCGCCTCCCGGATGGGCATAAAAAAAGTCTTAATTCCCAAGGAAAATGAAAAAGACTTGGCCCGGCTAGATGAGGATGTTTGCCAAAACTTGGACCTGGTCCTTGTAGACCAAATGGACCAAGTTCTAGACCAGGCCCTGGAGGATTAAATGAAAATCAATGAAGCAAACTTAGACCAAATGGCTGTATCTCCCAGTCAATATCCTCGGGATGGCTTAAAGGAAGTGGCCCTGGTGGGCCGGAGTAATGTAGGCAAGTCCAGCTTTTTAAATAAAATTGCCGGCCGAAAAAACCTGGCCTACACCTCTTCCAAGCCTGGGAAGACCCGGACCATTAACTTTTACAGTTTTAACAAGACTTTTCGTCTAGTGGACTTGCCTGGCTATGGCTTTGCCCAAGTGTCCAAAAGTATGCGGAAGGACTGGGCCAAGATGATCAACAGCTATTTAGAGTCCCGGGATAACCTCCTGGAAATCCTCCTCTTAGTGGATTTAAGGGTGAAACCCAGTGACCAAGACAAGGAAATGCTCTCTTGGATTTTAGACAATGGCTTTTCCGGCATTGTTATTGGAACCAAGGCAGACAAGCTTTCCAAGAACCAGCTGCAGCAACAATTAGTAAGGGTCCACAAGGAATTAGGCTGCCCTGAAGAGCAAGACATTCTCCCTTTTTCTACAGAGAGAAAGGACCTGGTGGAGGAAAGCAAGAATTTTTTACAGGACCTCTTTGCCTTTCATGGGGTAAAAATTTAACCACAAAAAAATGGCTAAGCATTTGCTTAGCCACTTTACATTTGAGATGTAATTAATCTTCTACAGGTTCAAAATCTTCCTTGCTAGCTCCACAAAGTGGGCATTCCCAATCTTCTGGAAGTTTTTCAAAAGCTACACCTGGATCGATTCCGCCGTCTTCGTCACCAACAGCTGGGTCATAGATATATCCACAAACTTGACATTCATATTTTTGCATAGTAGAACTCCTTTCAATTGTTGATTTTTAATCTGTTGACAAGTCTATCCTACCCTATATATCTCTTTTTGTAAATAGATTTTATAAAGAATTCAAGTGAATTTTTTGTAAGAAACCGTTTAAAAAACTGAAGGAATGGGTACTATTGAATAGAAGGAAAATAGAGAGAGGTGGGGGAGTGGATTATATTTTTGCAGGATCGGTTCCTAGCGATATTCACTGCGCCAAAGAGTTTATAAACTTAGCCAGTCAAGCATTAAGTAAGATTGTCTCTGATGAAGAACAATCCTTTGATATACGGTTAATCCTTCAAGAACTACTTATGAATGGTGTCATTCATGGAAATTGTATGGATCGAAATAAGTATGTCTCTCTGGGGATAAACTACCAGTGGGGGAGCTTGAAAATTATTGTTCAAGACGAAGGAAAAGGCGTTTATCCTAAAAAGGAAAAATGTGAAGACGACATGCAGTGTAATGGCAGAGGCTTACAAATTGTAGAAGCCCTAAGCGACCAGGTCCTATTAAAAGGAAACGAAGTTATAGTTGTAAAAAGTCTATAGGAGGGATACCCCTTAGAGGGTATCTTTTTCTTTGTCTGGATATCTGCTATAATAGAACAATATTAAAGAAAAGAGGCAAAACGTTGACGAAGAACATAAGAAATATTGCAATTGTAGCCCATGTTGACCATGGAAAAACCACTTTAGTAGACCAACTTTTAAGACAGTCCGGAGTTTTTCATGAGCATGAGCAATTAAAAGAACGGGTCATGGATAGTGGAGATATTGAACAAGAAAGAGGGATTACCATCCTCTCTAAAAATACAGCAGTCCACTATAATGACACCAAAATTAATATTATCGATACACCAGGCCATGCAGACTTTGGTGGAGAAGTGGAACGGGTTTTAAAAATGGTGGATGGAGTCGTCCTTTTAGTAGATGCCTATGAAGGTCCCATGCCCCAAACCAAGTTTGTTTTAAAACAGGCCTTTGACTTAAAACTTCCAGTCATTGTTTGCATGAATAAAATTGACCGTCCAGAAGCTCGGCCCAGTGAAGTGGAAGAAGAAATCCTGGACTTATTTATTGAATTAGGAGCCGATGAAAGTGTTTTGGACTTTCCCTTTGTCTATGCTTCAGCAAAGCAAGGCTATGCCAGCCTGAACCCTGAGGACCGAGAAGGGACAATGAAGCCCTTATTTGATGCCATTATCAAGTATATTCCAGCACCAATTGACCAAGATGACGCCCCCTTTAGTCTCTTGATTTCCACTATTGACTACAACGACTATGTAGGTCGGATTGGAATTGGCTGTATTTCCAAGGGGAAAATTTCTGTCAATGAACCAGCCTTAATTGTCAACCACCAAGATCCTTCCAAACACCTAAAGGTAAAGACCACAGGGATTTTTGAATTTGAAGGCCTAGACAGGGTCCCGGTGGAAGAAGCTTCCTCCGGGAGTATTGTAGCGATTTCAGGAATTGAAGGAATTTCCATTGGGGACACCTTAACTGACCCCAACCATCCCCAGGCCATTGAATTTAATAAAATTTCAGAGCCCACCATTAGCATGACCTTCCGGGTCAATGACTCTCCTTTTGCAGGCAAGGAAGGAAAGTTTGTCACCTCAAGACAACTCCGGAGCCGGCTCTTTAAGGAACTCCAAACCGATGTCAGCCTCCGGGTGGAAGATGGGGAATCCACAGACGCCTTTAAGGTCTCCGGCCGTGGAGAACTTCACCTGTCTGTTTTAATTGAAAATATGCGGAGGGAAGGCTACGAATTTTCCGTATCCAAACCCAAGGTCCTCTTCCGGGAAGAAAATGGCCAAAAACTAGAACCCATGGAAACCGTCATTATTGACTTAAACCAAGAATTTGTAGGAACCGTCATTGAAAAGCTGGGAAGGCGAAAGGGAGAAATGGTCTCCATGACAGAGCCCAGCGGAGGCTATGCCCGTTTGACCTTTGATATTCCAGCCCGAGGCCTTATTGGCTACCGGCAAGAATTTTTAACAGACACCAAGGGATCAGGAATTTTAAATTCTGTCTTTAAGGGCTATGAAAAATACAAGGGAGACATCCCCAATAGAAAGACAGGGTCCATTATTTCCTTTGACACTGGAGTTTCCTCCACCTATGGCTTAAATAATGCCCAAGAAAGAGGCAACCTCTTTATTGGACCGGGGAAGGAAGTCTATGAAGGCATGGTTGTAGGAGAATCTCCCAAGGGCTTGGACCTGGAAGTGTCTGTTACTAAGACAAAAAAACAAACCAACGTCCGGGCCTCTGGAAGCGACGATGCCCTAAAACTTTCTCCGCCAGTTGACCTGTCCTTGGAACAAGCCATTGAATTTATTGAAGATGATGAAATGATAGAAGTAACACCAACGGACTTTCGTATCCGTAAAATGATTTTAAACACCAATGCACGCTATAAGGCGGCTAAAAACAAATAAAGTAAAAGAGGTCGTTTATCATGCTAGACTTTCTCCAAAATTCTTTTGCAGCTATTGGAACCTATATATACGCCTTTTCCAATCTCTTTATTGTCAACTTAATTTTAAGTGGGATTATTATCTTTATTGAACGGAAAAAGCCTTCTTCCACCCTCCTTTGGGTCATGACCGTAAACTTTCTACCTATTTTTGGCTTTATCCTTTACCTACTTTTTGGTCAAGACATGAGCCGACGAAAAATGTTTCAAGAAAAACAATCTGTAGATGACAACCTGAGAAAGCAGGCTAAGCACCAATTACGGCAGATAAAATGGGGGTCCATGGTTTATGTCAATCAAAGGATAAAAAACTTTGAGGACATGCTTCAAATGTTTATCCGTGGGGAAAAAGAAATGCTCAGCAAGGACAATGACCTGGAGGTTTTTGTCGATGGACCGGAAAAATTCAACCGCCTCCTCCAAGATATAGACCAGGCCAAGGAATGCATTTGTGTCCAGTACTATATTTTAAAGTCTGATAAACTGGGCTTGATGGTCCAAGACCTTTTAATTAAGAAGGCCCGGGAAGGAGTCCGGGTCCTCCTCTTAGTCGATGGAATGGGAGGACGGAAATTCCGCCTCAAAGACCGGAAAAAATTGGAGGCCAATGGAGTCCACCTGGCCATCTTTTTCCCAGGAATCCTGCCTAAAATCAATAGCCATATTAACTACCGAAACCACAGAAAACTTGTCATTATCGACCATGAAATTGGCTATGTAGGCGGCTTTAATGTAGGAGACGAGTATGTGAACCAAGACCCCTCCATTGGTTATTGGCGAGACACCCACTTAAGAATTGTGGGACCGGCTGTTGCAGACCTCCAATGGCGGTTTTTCCTAGACTACCGGTTTGCAGGAAAAGAAGAGGACTGTGTCTTCCAAACCAAATTTATCTATCCCATTCGAGGGCAAAAGGAAATGGTCATTGTTTCCTCCGGTCCTGACAGCCATGCAGACTGTATCCGGAATGGTTATGATAAAATGATTACCCGGGCCAAAAAGGATATTTACATCCAAACCCCCTACTTTGTGCCAGATGAAGGGCTTTTAAATTCCCTGAAAATTGCCCTCATGTCAGGGAAAAATGTCCACATTATGTTCCCTCAAAAAAAAGATCATCCCTTTGTCCACTGGGCCAGCCGGTCCTTTATTGGAGAACTTTTGCCCCTAGGAGCCGATGTCTACCTTTACCAAGACGGCTTTATTCATTCCAAGGTGGTTTTAATGGACGACTTTATTTCCTCTGTGGGGACAGCCAATTTTGATATCCGGTCCTTTATCCTAAATTTTGAAGTCAATGCCTTTATTTTTGATGAAGAAACCAATGCCCACTTGGTCCGAAAATTCTGGCTAGATGTGGCCCATTCCAAGGCCCTAACCTGGGAAAGCTACCAGGAAAGAGGAAAAATTGTAAAAATGAAAGAGGACTTGTGCAGGCTTTTGGCCCCAATCCTTTAAAAGAAAACTACAGGTTCCTGCCTGTAGTTTTCTTTTAAAGGACTGTAATTAAAAAAATTTTTTAAAGATAGAAAATTCTCAAGACAGCATAGAACGAAGGCGTTAAGACCTTCGAAGAGGAAAAATAACAGGAAACTGAACGTATTTCAAAAAATTCAATTACCTAAAATTTCGAATTTGTGTTATACTGAAATAAGAACAGAAGATATTAATAAAATGGTTTGCCTAGCAATGAAAAGAGAATTGTGTGCAAATCACAAACGGTCCGGCCACTGTAAATGGGGAGCATCATTCACCACTGAGAAATTGGGAAGGAGAATGAGAAAGCGATAATCCATAAGTCAGGAGAACTGCCATTTTATTTGTATGTTACCTTCTTGGATTAGGGTGGGCATATAGAATGAAATGTAATGACACCCTAAGCACTTTTGCTTAGGGTTTTTTCTATTTTTGTTTGCCTGCCTTCTTTAAGTAGATGGAGGTGAAAAAGACGTGATGACTGCAAAAAAAGAAGAAGTGACAGAACGAGAAGCCAAGTTGCTTAAACTCATTCGGTCTACGAAATTTGGGGAACTTAAAATTATTATTCAAGACCAAGAACCCATTCGCGTCGAAGAAGTGAAAAAGTCCATAAAACTTTAATGTACATATATTGACCAGAAAACTGGAGATATAGGGAAAAAGAGAAAATCCCCGTATCTCCAGTTTTTTTATGAGAAAGGAGAAAAAATGAAGAAAAAAATACTAGCCAGCCTGCTGGCAGGGGTCGTCTTGGCAACATCCATCTTGCCTACAGCCAGCTTTGCCCAGGAAGACCTGGGAATGGAAAGGACCCAAACCCAAGAAACAAGCCAGGAAGATAAGAGGCCAGCTTCTAATGACCTTTCTGAGCTTAGATTTTTTGTAGATGATGAGGAATTTTTTCCTGCAACCCCATTTTTTTCAGATCAAAAATCTTATCGGATTTATCTACCTAGAGGGACAAAAAAAGTTACCATTCATGCTGTAGCTAGAGACCCTAGAGCTAAGATTTGGAAAGGCACAGGAGAAGATGCAGAGGAAGTTCCAGAAGACTGGGCCTATTCTTTTTCGGGGAATCCAGACTATCTTGGTCGTTACTATGGATTTTTCACTTTATCTGCTTCTTCGGAGAAACCCAGTCAAAGTTTCTCGAATCAATATTCAATTGAGTTCGAGGTTGCCGGCTATCCAAGGCCTGTTATTGAAGGAGTTCAAGATAATTATGTCTTTGAACGCTATCAAAAAGTGACCCGAGAAGACTTATTAAAGAATGTTTCTGCTCAGGATGAGGTGGATGGGGACCTAACTTCTAAAATTGAAATTAAGGGTTTAGATTGGAAGGAAGATGGCTTCCTTAATACGGATTATAAAACATTAGCTCCAGAGAACTTCAGTTTTCGTGTTACCAATAGTCATGGAAAGACAGAAACAGCTTCTTCTAAGTGTTCTATAGTAGATCCTGGAACGCCTAAGGAAGATATGAATGCTCCTAAAATTTCCGTTCCTCAAGAAGAAGTTAAATGCTATGAAGGGGACTTCTTTAGCAAGGAAGATCTTTTAAGAGAAGTCACTGCCCAGGACGATATAGATGGCGATTTAACTGAAAAAATTCAAGTAAAACCAGAAAGCCTAGCAATAGAAAATCTTCCCTCTCAGACGGCACAACAAGGATATGCAAAGGCATATATTGTTGACTACAGTGTAAAAGATAGGGCAGGAAATGAAGGAACGAAAAGAGTATTTTATTATGCTTACCATAAACGTCATGGACAAAATCTAGATGAAAGAGATAAGCGGATTCAAGAAATTTTAAAGGTTTTGGCCAAAGAAGAATATTATGGAACAGGGGAAGACTGGGGCATAGTTGCCTTGGGTCTCTACGGGAAAGCAGACCATGGCAATATATCCAGCCTGTTAAGCCAGGCACAAGACATCATTAGTAAAAAACAAAAAAAAGTAACAGAATATGAGCGAATAGCTTTATCCTTAACGGCAGCAGGTTTAGATATCCGAAATTTACCTACCAAGGAAGGTAGCCGGATTAATCTCATTGAAACTATCGCCAACCATCAACCCATGGGGAGTAATAATGACTATATCTTTGCCCTCTTGGCCTATGATTCCGGGAATTACCCTGTTTCTGAGGGAGCTAAGTGGACAAGACAAGCCTTGATTGACTATTTACTGAAGGTTCAACTTTCACAAGGAGGCTGGAGTTTAGAAGGGTCTGGAGGAAAATTAGAACCAGATATTACCGCTATGGCCATCCAAGCTCTAGCTCCCTATCAAGACCAAATACTAGTAAAAAAAGCTCTGGATAAGGCTTTAGATCGGTTGGCAATCTATAAAACCAGAGATTACGGTTTTTACAATGTTCAGGGAGAGGAAAACTCCGAGACGACAGCCCAAACTATTTTGGCTTTGCTATCTATGGGCATCAATCCTAAAGAAGATTTTCGCTATTCCGACCGGGGAGGACAAGATGTAGTAGATGGACTTTTAACTTTTGCTCTTGCATCAAACCGGTTTACCCATACTAAGACCCCTGTCCCTGGCTATGAAGTAAAAGAAAATAATATGTCCAATGTCCAGGCTTTCCAGGCCCTAGCCGCCTACCAAAACTTTAAGGAAAAAGGAGGCAAGGATCCTTATTACCCCTTCCGCTTTAAAGATTTTAGTCAAGAAAAACCGGAAGATAATCCAAGTAAACCCGATAAGCCCATTGATCCTGATACTGTTGTTACCCTAAGAGATTTGGAAATTCTTTCCCTACCCTACCAAACCACCTATGAAGAAGGAGAAGAACCCAGCCTAGACGGCCTAAAAGTTAGGGCCAGCTATTCCGACGGGTCTCGTAAAGTTCTGGACAATAAAGACCTTAAGGTTTTTGATTTTTCCACCTCTTCCTGGAGTCCCAATCGGATTGTAACCATCGCCTATGGGGGACTCAAAACCACCTTTAGCATCCAGGTTAAGGAAAAAGAAGGGGCCCATAAAGACCAAGCCAACATCTTGGTTAAAGACCCCAAGGGACGAACCTACTTCACGGCCCAAAACCTATCCATTCGTCCTGGAGAAGATACCGCCTTTTCTCTCTTACAAAAAACTGGCTTAACATATAAGTACAACTACCACAAGACCTATTCCGGAGTCTATGTATCCGCCATTGAAGGTCTGGCAGAATTTGACGGTGGTCCCAATTCTGGTTGGATGTACCGGGTTAATGGAGACTTTCCCAATCACTCCGCCTCTCTCCATAAGATTTATGCTGGAGACAAGGTAGAATGGCTCTACACTAGAGATCTGGGAAAAGACCTAGGTGCGAAGTTTGACGAAGAGGAAGAGGGTTATCAAGTGACCATTAACCATAATCAAGGCGGTCAAGTGTCTCCTTCAGGTCAAGTGAAGGTGAAAAAAGGCGAAAGCTTAAATTTAACCATCAAGGCCGATTCAGGTTATGCCATTGACAAGGTTTTAGTGGATGGACAAGACCAAGGAAAAGTCACTTCTTATCAACTCTCTAATATTGACAGCAACCACCGGGTAGAAGTGCAATTTGCCCAAGTAAAAGACTTGGAGGCAAAGGACTTAGAAAATCAAAAACAAGAAATCAAGACCTTAAAAGATATCCAAGGTCATTGGGGTCAAGAGGCCATGGAATATTGTTTAAAGAAGGGCTATTTCAAAGGCCGTGGAGATGGAACCTTTGGAGCGGACGCTCCTGTCAGCCGTGGAGACTTTGTTACCGTCTTAGGAAGACGGAGAAAGGCGCCAGTAAAAGCCGAAAAATCCTTTAAAGACGTAGATCTGAACACCTACTATGGACCCTATGTAGCTTGGAGCAAACAAGTAGGTATAGCCCATGGTTACAAGGGTAACTTCCGGCCCAAAGACTCCATGACTCGAGAAGAAATGGCAAAAGTCTTCCAAGAGTATTTAAAGGCAGAAAAGAAACTAAGCAAAAGAGAAAAACGGACCTTTAAAGACCAAAAGAAGATCTCCTCTTGGGCAAAGGAATCTGTCGATAGTTTAACCTCTCAAGGAATCCTGCAAGGGGATGAACAAGGTAACTTTAATCCCAAGAACCCACTAACCCGGGCCCAAGTCGCCCAAGTCCTCTACCAAATCGACCAGCAATAAAAGAATTGTAAAACTTTGTAGGGGCGACCTGGTGTCGCCCGTAAGGACCAAATCAGAAAATGTAACAATGAGGGGAAAAGCTGGTTCAGAAAACCGTAGGGGCGACCCTTGAAGCCCTAGCTAATATATTGTAGGGGCGATCTGGTGTCGCCCGAAATCAAAGACTGGCAAAGAAAGAGAATTCGTCAGCCCACAAGGGCTAGACCAGCTAGCCCCTACAGATTAAATTGCATGTAATTATTGTAGGGGACTGCTTGTCAGGCCCGTAAAGACTCGGTCTCGAGGAACTACAGTAAATTTTCCTAATAAGGATTAACCCCTAGATAAAAAACAATAAACATCTGGATAATCAAAAGAAAGGAGGCATCTTTATGGTTACATAGGAAAACCCATAAAGAGAAAAATTATAACTATACCGTAGTAAAGGAGGTGGTTCCCTTGGACAGTTCAGAGAATGTCCGAGAGGAGAAAAATGTTAGTTGGTAAAAATATTTAATTTTAAGGAGGAACCCATGAAGAAAAAACTTTTGTCATTAAGCTTAGCCCTAATGATGGTATTGTCCGTTGTATGTCTACCTATGCAAGCTTTTGCAAGAGAAGATGGAAAACCCAGTGTTAAAACCAGTACGAAAAAAGAAGATTCTTATGTAATTGACGAGAAAGAAACACTAGTAAAACCTAACTATATTACCGTGACAACTTTTCGTGGAAGAAATAGTAAAACTGGAGAAGAATATAAGGGTGTAGTTCGAGGCAACCTCTTCTACGAAGTAAACAATGCAAGCCAATTGACCAATGCACAAATTACCCTAAAAGCACAAAAAGACTTTGGCTTTACTCTAGGGGATACAACAGTTGAAGCAGGAAAAAGCCATACTTTTAATTTAGACTTGACAAAAACAAATATTGTCAAATTAAATATACCAGAAACTAATGGAGAATTTGAAGAAGGGTCCTATGTTATTTCTGGTGGCGTAAAGGGACAAACTGTAAAAATTAAAGTAAGTATGGATGTAACTAATCCTCAAGCTTGGTTAGATGGAAATTATGAACCTAAAATGGGAGAAATTGATCCTGCAGATGAGCATCCAGATAAGGCTAAAGTAGAAAATGCTCTAGAAGGTTTTGCACAAGTAGGAGAAACGACTATTGTTGTACCCAAGGGAACTACAGCTACAGAAGTTTTCCGTACATTTGGAGAAATTAACAAGGTAACGATGGAAGGCTTAGACCAAGGCTATATCCGTCGTATTAACAAGCAAGGCTTTGATCCTATTGGAGAATTTGATATTAACAACTATTCCGGATGGATGTATACTGTAAACTACGCTGTGGATAAAGATGCAAAGGTATTAGATTCTAGTAAATGGTTTATGCCTAATGTTGGTGTTGCAGGACATACCTTTAATAAGAATGCTGCTATGCGATGGAACTTTACCATGGCTTATGGTCAAGATATTGACGCTGGTTGGGGAGAACCTGGTGGTGGAGATATGCCTACTTCTTTGAGAGCTTACCGTGTGAACCCTTCTATTGAAGACCTTGTTCCCCAATGGGCAAATTCTGGTAGAGCTTTAACACAAGCCAAATAAATTTGGAAGAATATTGCTGAAAACAGGGAGGGGACTCCCCTCCTCTTGTTTTCTTTTATGAATAAAGGAGAAACAATGGATAAAAAAAGACAAGTAGCAGGAGCCCTATCGGCTATTTTATTAGTGACTTCCCTGCCTGGTCCTATTTTGGCTAAAGAAGAACAGGATTTGCCAGGGGTAAAGGCCGAGGCAGAAGATAGCCTTCATTCTAAGGTCTTAGGTGCTCAAGTCCAGGTCAAGGAGAAACAAGGGCTAGGCCTAGAAACACAAGAAATAAAAAATACACAAGCCTTAGGAGAAAATGAAGCAGATAAAGATGTAATTCAAGATCTGGTCCTTAAAAAGTTAATCAATCACCAATTATCTAAAGGCGAGAATCAAAGGGAAGAAACCCAAGCTATTAGTAAAGACGACCTAGCAAGTTTAACAGATTTGAATCCCCCTGATCAGTACAAAGAAGAGGAGGCAATTACAAGTCTAGAGGGACTTGAATACGCTGTAAATTTAGAGAGGGCGACCCTTCCTTTTATGGGAACAGATTTAAGGCCCTTAAGTGGGTTGACAAATTTAAATTATTTAGATATTTTTGTTCCCCAACCCAAGGATGAATCAAAACCTGTAAAGAAATCTCCGTTAACAGACTTAAGTCCCTTAAAAAATTTAAATAACCTTACACATCTATATGTGAATGATGCTTCAGTGAGAGATCTTTCTCCAATCGGCAACTTAGAAAGTTTAGATAAATTATCATTATCTGGACTTGGCTTGAAGGAAAGCGATGTGATGTCCTTAGGAGAAAACGCGAAGAAAAATGGAGATCTAAGAACGTATATAGTTTTAAAGAGAAATGAAATTGCAGATATGTCTAAAATACAAGGACTAAAATTTCGTAAGAAATATGCAGAGGACCAAGAAATTCGAATAACCCCAGATTCAAAAACTTTTCAAAATCCTATAAAAATATGGAATGGAAATTATTGGAGGAAGGGCTTTGGCACATATACTAAGAATAAGGAAAATAAGTACGATTTTACAAAAAGTGAATATTTAGAAGTTGAAACAAACGAGGTTAAAAATGACACCTGTAAACTGACTGATGCTGCCTTAAAGTTACCAGACAATGAAATTTCAGTTTCTTTTGGGAGTCCAGCTAGCGATTTTAATGGGAAGTTAATTATTGATTTAAGTAAGATTAAGGCTTCAGAAACGCCGGGAGAAAATGAAGAAGTAAAAGAAGCCAAGGAGGCCTTGAAAGCACTTATTACAAGTGCAGAAGAAAAACTTGAAGATCAAGAAAAGACCTACACGAAAGAAAGTAAAGAAAAACTACAAACAAGTTTAGATGCAGCAAAGGAAGCCCTCCAAGGACAAAACCTAAATCAGTTAAAAGAAGCAAAAGAAGCTTTAGAAACAGCACTTCAAGGGCTGACAGAAGTAAGTCAAGAAAAAAATCCAATTAATATTCATGTCAGTGGGTATGAAGGAGATGCCTGGATTCAAGAACTTTACCAAGCTAAGGTTCAAGTCTTTAAAGAAGATGGAACAAAAATAACACATACAGGAGCTTCTTGGATTCAATGGGAATTAGCTCCAGGAAACTATAAGGCCAAAATTTCTTACCCCGGCTACCAAACAAAAGTGGACACCTTTACCATAACACCTGATAAGAAAGATGTTTATTTCCGATTGGAAAAAGAGGAAGAGGAATACAAACAACCAAAGATTAAGAGTATCCAATTGGTAGAAGTGGGAAATCCTAACAAGGTTTTGGCTACAGGAACCATTGGCGGGAATATCATTTATTTTGTAGTAGAGAATGCCAAAGACCGAAAAATTATTTTTGATCAAAAGGAACCTAAAGCCACGCTTAAAATCGAAGCGGACAATACCTATGCTTTCCGGGGACACACTAACAACTCGCCAACAGATGGATCTTATCGACCTTTCAATGGGGATAAGAGTGATATGAATGGAACTAGTTTGGAAGGAGTTCCCTTTAAAAAAGATGGTATAACCAACCTATTCTTACAAGGAAAAGGTGGAAAATCTACAGAATATGCCATGTTTATTAAAGAAAAACCCACACAACACGCTGTAACTTTTAGTGCGACAGCCGATAAGGACAGTGCTACAGGAAGTTTTCGGATTGGTTATAAAAATCAAACCAGTATACAAGGTTATTTTTGTCAAACAATGACCCAACTAGTAGAAGACGGGGAGGATGCAAAAGATCCGCTCGAGTGGGTAGAGGAAATAACACAGGATCCAAAAGGTGAGACAACAAAGAAAGCTAGTTTAGTCAATGGAGCAGGACAATTTAAGGGCTGGTATAATGATTCCTTTGGAGGAAAAGAATATAAATTTGAAAATAACCCTGTAAAAGAAGACATGCTTTTGTATGCTCGTTTTTCTAAGACGTCAAGTCCTACCAGTTACCCCGATCCATTTTCAGTTTGGATTCCAATGGACACAGAACCTAGTGATGATCATGCCATGGACTTGTCTTGGTCAGTCAATGAAGACACTAATTGGAAAGATTGGACGAAGCCTGCAGATATTAAAGTCAATGCTGGAGATACTTTAAATCTTAAAATAAAAGAAAATGGTACAAAATGGAAGTTATCTGGTATGACAGCTAAATATGGAAACCTCAATTTGCCTATTAAAAAAGATAAAAAGGGGGTTTACCACTTAAGTCCTATTTCCTCCCATGACAGTACTCTTTTCCCTGATAATATAATTTATATGAGTTTTGTTAAAAAGGAAGATGCAGGGAATAGAAATTTTGATTTAGATAAGCAACATTATATCCACCTTCTTCAAGAAGGTCCAAATGTAGAAATGACAAACACTATGGTAGGAACTAACTTCCATGATAGGTTTGATCTTCGGGGCAAATTCCAAGAGGGAGATACCATTCGCTTTAGGGTGACTGGAGAAGAAATTAGTCACGTAAAGGTCCAAACTCAAAAAGAACAGGAGGTCACTTTAAGTAAAGACAGTGATAATACAGATAAAGAAACTGGAGTTATAACTAGAGATTATTCTTTTGTGATGCCGGCAGATGATGTAGATATTATTGCTAAGGGAATTTATAAAAATAAGAATACTGAGGCAAGAATCAACTTTAAGATTGAAGATAGTGAAGGCAAGGAAATTACTAAAGATCAAGTTTCTTCCCTGACAATCAATGCTGGCTATGAAAGCAAAACATGGAAGGATTTGGCAAATGATGAAATTTATTTGCCAGTAAATAATCAAGGAATTACCTATGGTTACACCCTGGTATTAAAGGATCGGAAAACCTATCAAGGTCAATTTACCCTTTATGCTAAGAATATTCCAGATCCCTGTGTTTTGACTCTTGAATCTAAGACAGAAGAAAAAACCAAAGAAGATTTTGATCGTCTAGTAGCGACAGCAGAAAGGCTTAGCAAGGATTCTAACTACACTCAAGAGTCCAGAGCTGAACTGGAAAAAGCTATTACATCTGCAAAACAAGCAGTAGAGCTTACACGAGGCTACACGGCAGCCTGTAATATTGTCTCTGATGCCATGGATGAATTGAAAAAAGCAGATGTACCTACAGTAGATAGCAAAGAAAGAGCAAAGAAATCCTTAGAAGGCTTAATCAACCGCCTATCCAACCTCAAGAAGGCAGATTATGAATCCGAGGCATGGAATGCTTTTGATAAGGAAATGGATAAGGCCAAGGACGTGTTAAAGAACGTAGCTTCTTCCGAAGATGATCTAAAGTCTGCTCGGACAGCCCTGACACAAGCCAAGGCGGAATTAGATACGCACAAGATTGTTCCTGAAGACATGACCAAGGAAGAAAAGAATCTAAGAGATTTAATCAAAACTATTGGAAAACTGGAAGAAAAGAACTACACCAAGGAAACTTGGAAAGATTTAAAAGATGCTTTAGACCAAGCAAAGGATGAATTAAAAGATTCCAAACGGACAGAAAAATCCTTAGAAAGAGCCTATGATAAGTTAAACAAGGCCTATAAGGACTTAAAACTTGCCGACAAGATTGCCGAAGAAGCAGAAAAAATCAACCAAGACCATAAAGACCTTGTGAAGAATGCAAAATTCACAGATATGCTAGATGTATCTGGCCACTGGGCAGAAACCTACATCAAGTATGTCATGGACCGAGGCTATTTGGTAGGAACATCGAAACACTACTTCAGTCCCAACCGGGATACCACACGGGCAGAATTTGTCACCGTCTTGGCTCGACTTGCCGGTGTAAAGGAAGAAAACTACAAGAAGAACCAATTTACTGATGTACCCAAGGGCGTCTACTATGAAGCGGCCGTCAACTGGGCAGAAGACAAGGGGATTGTCCTAGGCGTTGGAGACAAAAAATTTGCTCCGAACCAAACCATGACCCGGGAAGAAATGGCCACGATTCTAGACCGGTATATTGAAAAGACAAGTAAGGTTTATAGTGGAGGACAAGAGCAATCCTTTAAAGACCAAGGAAACATTGCCTCTTGGGCAAAGGACAGTGTGAAACGCATGACGAAGGCAGGTATTTTAGAAGGTACAGACCAAGGAAAGTTTGAACCGAAAGCCAACTTCAGTCGTTCGGAACTTGCAGCCGTTATTTATCGGTTGGATAAGTAAGCTGTTATTAATAGGGAGCAGGAGAAATCCTGCTTCCTATTTTTCTTTTTCAGCAAGAAGAAGCCCCTCTATCCAGGGGATGGAGGGGCTTTTTACATAAAAGTGTTAAGGGTTCTTTTAAAGTTCGTAGATTTTGTCAAAGTCGTCCTTGTGGGCGGTTAAGATTTCCTTGGATCCCAGGGCCACCAAATGGTCTTCTTTCATGGCTTGGTCTAGGATATCCTTATAGGATTGTAAGGTTTTTAGGCTAGTTGCCAGGGCTTCCTGCTTGTAGAGGGAGGTGGTTTCTTCTGTTTCTCCTAAGATATAGCGGAAGAGGTCTACCTGGCCCTTGTCATAGGGAGTCCGCAAGGGGTCAAAGACGTTCATAGACCCAATAATCATTTGTTCAATGGCTTCTTCATCTAAATTCATGTCTTCCAGGGCTTGCCCCATGTGGTCATAGGTCTTTAGAGTGCTGGCATAGTTGGGGTCCCTATAGGAATAGGTGGCCAGGAGGCCTTGGTTTTTAATCCGGAGGCCAGCCCCATAGGCTCCCCCTTTGGCCCGGATATTTTCATGGAGGTAGCCGGTGCTTAAGAGGTTGGCCAGGACAGCCATGGATCCGGAGTAGGGGGCGCCAAGTTTCATGAGGTCATAGCCCTTGGAAAGGTAGACCACGCTGGCTGGTAGGCTAAAGGCTTCTTTTTTAGGAGAGAAGTCTAGATTTAATTCTTGGTCTCCCCGGGGTTCATAAATAGATTCTAAATTCTTAAAGCTTTCCTTGGCAAGCTGGTAGTCTTCCTTGGATCCAGTAAATTCAAAGAGAAGGTCCTTGCTGGAAAGAAGTCTTTGGTAGAGGTCTTCTAGATCTTTTAAGAAGTCTTCTTTTCTTTGGTCCCAGTGGTCTAAGAGGTCCACAAGATAGAAGTGGTAGTCTAGGCCGGAAATTTGGTCCCGAACTTTTGACCCCATCCGATAGTGGCTTTCCACCCGGTTGGAGACAATGAGATGGCCATTTTGCAAGAAGCTGGATTCGTTGGAGGCCCGGTCCAGGGTCAAGAGGTCAAAAATTCTCTTTTCTTCATCAAAACGGGTTTCCGTCAGGACTTCTTGTAAAAGTTCCAGACTTTCTCCAATGTTATCTTGTAAGGAGGAGGTCCGGGCCAGGAATTTCAACTGGTAGTCTTCTTGGTTTTGCAGGACCAGGGATTCAAAGGAAAGACCAGCAGAGATTAAATAAATCTTTGTCGTCAGGTCCTTGTAGGTCCGCTCTTTAGTGGAAAGTCGAGACAAGAGGCTGGACAGGATACTGACTAGGGGCAGGTCTTCCTTTTTTAAATGACCTAAGCTAGAGCAGAGGGTCATATAGGAAATGCCGTTGGTAAACTGGGGATGGAAGAGGACTTCTGTATCCCCTAGCTTGTCTATGGTCCTTGGGATTTTTTCTACGCCAGGGGCCAGGTCTTCCAGGGACAGTTTGGGAATGGTATCCTTGGCTTCCTTGGAATCGGGCTTAGATTGGAAGTCCATGAGGTCTCTTTGTTCCTTTAAGATTTCTGCCTTTTCGCCAGTGGTGAGATTTTTTTCAAAATTTTCCAAATCCTTCTTTATCTTAACTAGTTCTTCCTTATAAAGGTCTGGACTGGGGTTGGATTCAATCAAAAGTCGGCCTTGGTCCAAAAGTTTTTTCTGGAGGACTTCTTCAAAATAGCCCCCTTCAATTTTTTTCTTGACCTTATCCAGGCTATCCGTCATGTTCAGGGAGTCAATGGGACTTTCTCCATAGAGCCAGGTATTTAAGGCATTAATATAATAGATAATTCCCTTGTGGATGCCGCCTCCTTCCCGGATGCTTAACTCCGTCCGGTTAAAGCTGGCCCGTAGCCGGTCTTGGTCAAAACCTTGGGAAATAATCTTTTTCAAAGTGCCTTCAATAATTTCTTTAAATTCATCGAGTTTTCCTGGCTCAGCCCCCTTGACCACAATGGAAAAGTCCAGGGGAAGGGAAACAGATTTTTCCACATAGACATCCTTACAGAAGTTCTTTTCAAAAAAGGCTTCCTTAATATCCCCGTCATTGGATTCCACTAAAAGTTCTCCAACAAGGTCCCGGAGAAGGCTGTCTTCAATACTGGTAGCCTGGCCCATGTTGACCGTATAGGCATAGTAGCTTCCATTTTTTACATCCTCTGTGGGATAGGTTAAGTGAACTTCCTTGTCCTCCTTTAAAAGGGGAGCCAGGTTTAAATGAATATCCTCATTTGTAGGAGAAAACTGGGAGAGGTAGTTTTCATCCAGATAGGATAAAATAGGGGTCTTGTCCATATCTCCATAGAGGTAGATAAAGGAGTTGCCAGGGTGGTAGTGGGTCCGGTGAAAGTCTAAAAAGTCTTCATACTTGAGCTTGGGAATAGCTGCCGGGTGGCCGCCACTTTCATAGCCATAGCTGGTCTTTCCATGGAGGGCGCTGGTGACTTGCTGGGAAAAGACATTGTCCGGGTCAGAATAAACCCCCTTCATTTCGTTGTAGACGACCCCATTATAAATAAGGTCTCGGTCTTCATTAAATTCATAGTGCCAGCCTTCTTGGAGGAAGATATTTTTTTCCTCATACATTCTGGGGAAGAAGACGGCATCTAAATAGACATCCATTAAATTATAAAAATCTTTTAAGTTCCGACTGCTAACAGGGTAAATGGTCTTGTCAGAAAAAGTCATGGCATTTAAGAAAGTTTGGAGGGAGGATTGGATTAAATCCATAAAGGGCTCCTTGGTCCGATACTTCCTAGACCCAGATAGGGTGGAGTGTTCCACAATATGGGTGACCCCGGTGTCGTCAACAGGGGGCGTTAAAAATCCAATGCTAAAGACCTTGTTAGGGTCCTTGTTGTCTAAAAGAAGCACTTGGGCTCCAGTTTTTTCATGTTTATATAAACGAATTTTACTATTTGTATCTTTTGAATCAGCAGATTCAATTAATCTATAATTTTTTATTTGTTCTTCCATAATTACCTCCTGGCCTATCTATACCCTACTTAGGGTCAATCTATTAAAAGGAATAGAGAAAAATTTCTCTTTCTTCAAAATAACCAGGAAAACTTGGGAAAAAGCCAATTTTTCAAGGAAAATGCCTTGCAATAGCTATAGGTTCATGGTAATATATTATATTGCATAATAACGATTAAGGTGGCGTATTGTTTCCAAAAATCGTCATCATCCATGGCAAGAGCCGATAGAAGTTAAAGGGGTGAATAGCTTAATGGTACATCCTGTTCAGTATGGAACACGGGAAAGAATGAGTTTTTCTCGGATTGAAGAAGTTTTAGATTTACCAAATTTGTTGGAAGTGCAAACTTCTTCCTTCCAATGGCTAATTGATGAAGGATTAAAAGAAGTCTTTGATGACATTTCTCCAATTGAAGACTATTCCGGAAATCTAGTGTTAGAGTTTGTGGACTACTACCTCTCAGATGAACGGAAATACAGCATTGATGAAGCCAAAGAACGAGATGCAAATTATAGTGCACCGTTAAAGGTTAGGGTTCGCCTGATCAATACGGAGACACAAGAAGTAAAGGAACAAGAAGTCTTTATGGGGGACCTGCCCATTATGACACCAACAGGAACCTTTGTTATTAATGGAGCTGAACGGGTGGTTGTCAGCCAGCTGGTCCGGTCTCCAGGTGCCTATTTTAAAGAAGAAACAGATAAAACAGGGAAAAAATTATATTCTGCAACCTTGATTCCTAACAGGGGGGCCTGGTTGGAATTTGAAACGGATGCCCAAGGGGTGATTAATGTACGGATTGACCGGACAAGAAAAATCCCCATCACCATTTTACTCCGGGCCATTGGTGTGGAATCCAACCTAGAAATTACAGAAATTTTAGGTGAATCAGAAGAACTTACAAAAAGCCTTGAAAAAGACCCCACCTCCAATAAGACAGAGGCCTTATTGGAAATTTATAAAAAGCTACGCCCTGGTGAACCACCAACCTTAGATTCTGCCCAAAGTTTATTTGAAAATATGTTTTTTGACCACAGAAGATATGACCTAGCTAAGGTTGGACGCTATAAATTTAATAAAAAACTAGCCTTGGCCAGCCGGATTACAGGCTACCGGTCCAAGGAAACCATTGTAAATCCAGAAACTGGGGAAATTTTAGTTTCCGATGGAGATACGATTACAGCAGAAATTGCTGGAGAAATTACAGGCTCTGGAATTAACCGAGTGGAAATTATTGCAGACTCTCCAAGGGAAGAAGGAGTTTCCAAGGACCTAGTCATTGTGGGTAACCACTTTGTAGATGTCCATCAATTTGATGATTTGGGGATTGATTTTTCCAAATATGGAATGAAGGAAATGGTCTACTATCCTGTCTTAAAGGAAATCTTAGACGAAAACGAAGACAAGGAAGACATTGAACATGAAATCAAACGCCGCCACAAGGACCTACTGCCCAAGCACATTATTGTAGATGATATGTTGGCTGCGGTGAACTATGAATTCAACTTGTTTTCTGAAGTCGGCTATGTAGACGATATTGACCACCTAGGCAACCGCCGGATCCGGTCTGTGGGAGAGCTTCTCCAAAACCAATTCCGGATTGGGTTTTCCAGGATGGAAAGAGTCATTCGGGAACGGATGACGGTCCAAGACGCTGATGCCACAACTCCCCAATCTTTAATTAACATCCGTCCAGTGACGGCTTCCATTAAAGAATTTTTCGGGTCCAGTCAGTTGTCCCAATTTATGGACCAAAACAACCCCCTATCTGAATTAACCCACAAGAGAAGATTATCTGCTTTAGGGCCAGGAGGTTTGAGTCGGGACCGGGCTGGCTTTGAAGTCCGGGACGTCCACAACTCCCACTACGGAAGAATGTGCCCGATTGAAACGCCAGAAGGCCCCAACATTGGTTTGATTACATCCTTGACCACCTATGCCCGGATTAATGAATACGGCTTTATTGAAGCCCCCTACCGGAAGGTCCTTATGGGGGAAGGCAAGGTCACTGATGAGATTGAATATATTACAGCGGACATTGAATATGAAAATATTATTGCCCAATCCAATGAATTAATTGATGAAAATGGATACTTTGTCAACGACCGGGTCGTTGCCCGGGGGATTGACGGAGTTGTTGACGTTTACGATTCCAAGACCGTATCCTATATGGATGTTTCTCCAAAGCAAATTGTATCTGTAGGGACTTCCATGATTCCTTTCTTGGAAAATGATGACGCCAACCGGGCCCTCATGGGATCAAACATGCAGCGGCAAGCTGTTCCCCTTTTGAGCACAGAAGCTCCTATTATCGGAACGGGGATTGAATACAAGGCCGCTGTAGACTCAGGCGTTGTCATTACAGCCCAAGACGATGCAGAAATCACCAAGGTTTCAGCTACAAATATTGAATATAAAAGAGATAGTGACGGACAAAAAGTTTCCTTTAAACTTCACAAGTTTATTGGAGGGAACCAATCCACTACCATCAACCAAAGACCTATTGTCCATAAGGGGGACAAGGTAAAGAAGGGCCAAGTCATTGCGGACGGGCCAAGTACAGACCAAGGAGAAATGGCTCTTGGGAAAAATATCTTAATTGCCTTTATGAACTGGGAAGGTTATAACTACGAAGATGCCATGCTAGTCAACCAAGAATTGGTCATTGACGATGTCTTAACTAGCTTGCATATTGAAGAGTATGAATCCGAAGCCAGGGATACTAAGCTGGGGCCAGAAGAAATTACGCGAGACATCCCCAACATGAGTGAAGAAATGCTCAAGGACCTGGATGAAAGAGGAATTATCCGGATTGGTGCGGAAGTCCATCCTAATGATATCCTGGTAGGCAAGGTGACGCCCAAGGGAGAGACAGAACTTTCTGCAGAAGAACGTCTTTTACGGGCCATCTTTGGTGAAAAAGCCAGAGAAGTCCGGGACAACTCCCTCCGCCTTCCCCATGGGGAAAGTGGAATTGTTGTGGACGTGAAGACCTTCACCCGGGAAAATGGAGATGAACTCCAACCAGGTGTCAATGAAATGGTCCGGGTTTTTGTAGCCACCAAGCGGAAAATCAACGTAGGAGACAAGATGTGCGGTCGCCACGGAAATAAGGGGGTTATTTCCCGGATTATGCCCAAGGAAGACATGCCTTATATGCCAGATGGTACACCAGTTCAAATTGTCTTAAACCCTCTAGGCGTCCCTTCTCGGATGAACCTAGGACAAGTTTTGGAAGTTCACTTAGGTCTTGCTGCCAAGAAACTGGGCTGGCATGTGGCCACACCTGTTTTTGATGGGGCCAATGAACAAGATATTATTGACAGCCTGAGAGAAGCTGGCTACCCAGACAATGGAAAAATCCAACTACGGGACGGCCGGACAGGGGAAGAATTTAACAACCCAGTCACTGTAGGCTACATGTATATGTTAAAACTTCACCACTTGGTTGACGAAAAAATCCATGCTCGGTCCACAGGTCCCTATTCTTTAGTTACCCAACAACCCCTAGGCGGGAAGGCTCAATTTGGTGGCCAACGCTTTGGGGAAATGGAAGTTTGGGCCCTGGAAGCCTATGGAGCCAGCCATACCCTCCAAGAAATGTTGACAGTAAAATCCGATGACGTTGTGGGCCGGGTCCGGACTTATGAAGCTGTGGTTAAGGGAGAAAATATTCCCCAACCAGGCATTCCTGAATCCTTTAAGGTTTTAATTAAGGAATTAGAATCCTTGGCCCTGGAAATCCAAGTCTTAGATGACGATGGAAATGAAGTGGACCTACAAACGGATGAAGAAGAATTAGACCGCCTAGACCGCCTGGATGGAAAGGTTGACGAAGAGGAAGAAGATGTTCGGGACCTAATTTCTGAGGTCAGGTCTGACGCAACGGAAGGAATTCGTAGAATTTCTGGAGAAACTCCTGATGGCTATGTGGAAGAGGAAGGTGAAGACTCCTTTGATGAAGAACCGAATGCATAGTTCGGAGCTAGGAACTTTATTCGATGGAACTTACGAAATGAAAGGAGTATCCTTTGAACGAGCAAAAATTATTTAATTCAATTAAAATTGGTCTAGCTTCACCAGAGAAAATCCGTGAATGGTCCTATGGGGAAGTCAAAAAACCAGAAACAATTAATTATAGAACCTTAAAGCCGGAAAAAGAAGGACTCTTTTGTGAAAAAATCTTTGGGCCCACCAAGGATTGGGAATGTAACTGTGGAAAATACAAACGAGTCCGCTATAAGGGCGTAGTCTGCGAAAAATGTGGGGTCGAAGTGACCAAGGCCAAGGTCCGCCGGGAACGGATGGGCCACATTGAACTGGCAGCTCCTGTCAGCCATATTTGGTACTTTAAGGGAATCCCCTCCCGGATGGGCCTTGTTTTAGACATGAGCCCTAGAGCCCTGGAAAAAGTTCTTTACTTTGCTTCCTATGTTGTCACCTGGGTAGACCCGGAAATTAATTCCATTTACCCTAAACAATTGTTAACGGAAATGGAATACCGGGAACTCAAGAGAGAATACGGGGACAAGTTCCGGGCTGGCATGGGTGCCCAAGCAGTCAAGGAACTTTTGGAACAAATTGACCTGGAAAAGGAATCAAAGACCTTAAAAGATGACTTGGAAGGGGCCAGTGGCCAAAAGCGAATTCGGATTACCCGCCGCCTGGAAGTCATTGAAGCCTTTATCCAATCAGACAACCGTCCAGAATGGATGATTTTAGATGTCATTCCTGTCATTCCACCAGATATCCGTCCTATGGTCCAATTAGACGGAGGCCGCTTTGCTACATCAGACTTAAACGACCTCTACCGCCGGGTGATTAACCGGAACAACCGCTTGAGAAAACTCTTAGATATTGGAGCACCGGATATTATTGTCCGTAATGAAAAACGGATGCTTCAAGAATCTGTGGATGCCCTAATTGACAATGGTCGTCGGGGACGTCCAGTGACAGGACCGGGAAATCGTCCCTTAAAGTCCCTGTCTGAAATGCTCAAGGGGAAACAAGGCCGTTTTCGTCAAAACCTACTAGGAAAACGGGTAGACTATTCTGGCCGGTCGGTTATCGTTGTTGGACCGGAATTGAAGTTTTACCAATGCGGTCTGCCAAAGAATATGGCTCTGGAACTTTTTAAACCCTTTGTCATGCGGGAGCTGGTCAAAAGAGAACTGGCCCATAATATTAAGTCGGCCAAGAGAATGGTGGAACGGGTCCGTCCAGAAGTTTGGGATGTTTTAGAAGATGTCATCCAAGACCACCCTGTCCTATTAAACCGGGCTCCAACCCTTCACAGACTAGGAATTCAAGCCTTTGAACCTGTCTTAGTTGAAGGAAAAGCCATTAAACTCCATCCTCTAGTTTGTACTCCCTATAATGCAGACTTTGACGGAGACCAAATGGCTGTCCATCTTCCCTTATCCACAGAAGCCCAAGCAGAAGCACGGATGCTGATGCTTTCTACTAATAACATCCTTGGCTTAAAGGATGGAAAGCCCATTACCACACCCTCTCAAGATATGATTTTAGGGTCCTACTACCTGTCCCTAGGTCGAGATACAGACCAAGTAGGTAGTGGAATGCGGTTTACTTCCTATGATGAAATGATGCATGCTCTAGAATCTGGCTACCTCCACCTCCATTCCAGAGTGTCTATTCGGAGAAAGTTAAGTCCAGATGACCGGGGGAAATTAGTAGAATCTACGGTAGGACGGTTTATCTTAAATGAATTCATCCACCAAGACCTAGGTTTTGTAGACAGAGAAAAAGATCCCTATTCCCTGGAAATTGACCAGGTCATTGACAAGAAGCTTTTAGGAAAGATTATTGAAAAGACCTACAAGCTCCATGGAAACTTGGAAACAGCAAAATTCCTAGATAAGATAAAAAATGCAGGCTACCACTACTCCACCATTGGAGCCATTTCCATCTCCATGGGAGACGTTGTAGTTCCAGATACAAAGCCGGAAATTTTAAAGAAGGCCGATGAAGAAGTAGACAAGTATGAAAAAGCCTTCCGCCGAGGGCTGATTTCAGATGAAGAACGCTATGAACGGGTTATTAAAATCTGGAATGATGCCACAGATGAATTGACGGACGAAGTTATGAATACTTTTGATCCTCTAAACAACATCTACATCATGGCAGATTCTGGAGCCCGGGGGTCTAAGAACCAAATCCGGCAATTAGCTGGGATGCGGGGACTCATGGCCTCCCCATCAGGTCGGACCATAGAAGTGCCCATTACCTCTAACTTTCGGGAAGGTCTTTCCGTATTGGAATTTTACATGTCCACCCATGGGTCTCGGAAGGGTTTGGCGGATACAGCCTTAAGAACGGCCGACTCCGGTTACCTAACTCGCCGCCTAGTGGATGTGGCCCAACAAGTCATTATTAATGAAGAGGATTGTGGCTCCGAAGAATATGTTGTAGCCAAAGCCTTTATGGATGGAAATGAAGTCATTGAAGAACTCCATGACCGGATTGAAGGTCGC
Organism: Clostridiales bacterium SIT11; assembly: GCA_001299455.1. Classification (GTDB taxonomy): domain Bacteria; phylum Bacillota; class Clostridia; order Tissierellales; family Peptoniphilaceae; genus Urinicoccus. The sequence goes on from CYUK01000003.1 coordinate 1,743,382, forward strand.
TATACAGCAGAAGATGTCGTGGACCCCAACACAGGAGAAGTCCTTGTTGAGAAAAATAAAATGATTACAGACGATGATGCCGAAAGAATCGTCAAGGCAGGCATCAAAGAAGTCAAAATCCGGACAGTCCTAGGTTGCAAGTCTAAGCACGGCGTTTGCTCCCATTGCTATGGCCGGAACCTGGCCACCAGCAGTGAAGTAGGAATTGGAGAAGCCGTCGGTGTTATTGCCGCCCAATCCATTGGAGAACCAGGGACCCAGTTAACCATGCGGACTTTCCATACCGGTGGGGTTGCAGCAGCAGCCGATATTACCCAAGGGTTGCCCCGGGTTGAAGAATTGTTTGAAGCCAGAAAGCCCAAGGGCTTGGCGGTCATTTCTGAAATTGACGGGACCGTCTCCCTGGCCAAGCAAGACCGAAAGAGAGAAGTCATTGTCACAGACAAGGACGGAAACTCCAAGTCCTACAACATTGTCTACGGTGCCCGGATCAAAGTTAAGGAAGGGGATTATGTGGAAGCAGGGGATGAACTCACCCAAGGTTCCGTTTATCCCCAAGATTTATTACGGGTCAAGGGCCGCAAGGGTGTAGAAAATTATATTGTCAAAGAAGTCCAAAGAGTTTACCGGATTCAAGGGGTAGATATTAACGACAAGCACATTGAAGTCATTGTTCGTCAAATGCTCTCCAAGATTAAAGTCAATGAAGCTGGGGACACAGACCTTCTTCCTGGCGCCCTAGTGGAAGATGTGGATTTCAGTGAAGCCAATGAAAAGGCAAGACAAGAAGGCAAGGAAGAAGCCACAGGAGATGTGACTCTATTAGGGATTACCAAGGCTTCCTTGGCAACAGAAAGCTTCCTGTCTGCCGCTTCCTTCCAAGAAACCACCCGGGTTTTAACAGATGCAGCCATTAAAGGAAAGCAAGACTTCCTACGAGGCTTAAAAGAAAACATCATTATTGGCCAATTAATTCCTGCTGGGACAGGAATTCGGAAGAACGCCCAGGTCTATTTAAAGAAGGAAGACTTGAGAAGTCATGAAAACATCGAGCTTTTAGAAGAAGATGAAGACCAAGGAATTGACAAAGAAACTGTAAACTGATATACTAGTCGGGTATGATATTTTCGATTGAATGGCTGCCTTTGTGCAGTCATTCAATACGAGAAAAACTTTAGGAATATCCCTTGAGGGATGCATGAAATTTAAAGAATAAGGAGGTGCCTTTATGCCTACTATAAACCAATTAGTACGCAAAGGTCGAAAAAAGGTTGAAACGAAATCAAAATCTCCAGCTCTTGATTACAATTTCGATAGCTTGAGAAAGGTTCAAACCGAAGTCAACTCTCCTCAAAAGAGAGGAGTTTGTGTGGCTGTACGTACAGTTACACCAAAAAAACCAAACTCTGCACTTAGAAAAGTAGCACGGGTTCGTCTATCCAATGGATATGAAGTAATGGCATATATCCCCGGAATTGGTCACAACCTACAAGAACATAGTGTTGTTCTAATTCGTGGAGGCCGTGTTAAGGACTTACCAGGGGTTCGTTACCATATTGTTCGTGGTACCCTAGATACTGCTGGTGTTGAAGATCGTCGTCAAAGCCGTTCTAAATACGGTACAAAAAAACCAAAAGAATAACACTTGTACAACAAAGTGCTGAGTTCTTTAAATCTCATGCATTTTGGCAGTGCGGCATGAAGAATGTCGAGTACCTGTGAATTATCTAAATCGTTAAGGAGGGAAGAATTATGCCAAGAAAAGGTCATATTCCAAAAAGAGAAGTACTGCGGGACCCAAAATATGATGATGTGGTTATTACAAAATTGATTAACGGCGTCATGCTTGATGGTAAAAAGGGGACTGCACAAAGAATCGTCTATAGTGCTTTAGAAACTGTTGAAGAAACAACAGGAGAAGAAGCTCTTGAAGTTTTTTATAAAGCCTTAAATAACGTAATGCCAGTTTTAGAAGTAAAGGGTCGTAGAATCGGTGGGGCAACCTACCAAGTTCCTATGGAAGTGCGTCCTGAACGCCGTCAAACTCTTGGCTTGCGTTGGTTAGTTTTATTTGCACGTAAACGTGGAGAAAAAACCATGTCTGAACGGCTAGCAAAAGAAATCTTAGATGCTTCAAACGGTCTTGGTGCCAGCGTCAAGAGAAAAGAAGAAATGCACCGTACTGCGGAAGCCAACAAAGCTTTTGCCCATTACAGATGGTAAGTAAGCTAGAGGGGGAAAATGAGTGCCTAGAGAAATATCTTTAGAAAAAACTAGAAATATCGGGATCATGGCCCACATTGATGCCGGTAAAACAACCACAACAGAACGGATCCTTTACTACACAGGGAAAATCCATAAAATTGGAGAAACCCATGAAGGGGCAGCCCAAATGGACTGGATGGAACAAGAACAAGAACGTGGGATTACCATTACCAGTGCTGCAACAACTGCCCATTGGAAAGGCTATCGTTTAAACATCATTGATACTCCTGGACACGTGGACTTTACAGTAGAAGTTGAACGGTCCTTACGGGTACTAGATGGTGCCGTTTCACTCTTTGATGCAAAGAGCGGTGTTGAACCACAATCTGAAACAGTATGGCGTCAAGCAGATAAATACCATGTACCAAGAATTGCCCATATTAATAAAATGGACGTCACTGGAGCCGACTTCTTCCGAAGTGTGGACACCATTGATAAAAAATTAAAAGGAAACCCAGTGCCCATTCAAATTCCAATGGGAGCCGAAGATAATTTCATTGGAATGATTGACCTTGTAACCATGAAAGCAGAAATTTACAAGGATGAACTGGGAAAAGAAATTGAAATTACAGACGTACCTGCAGAATATGAAGAACAAGCCCAACAATACCGGGATGAACTCATTGAAAAGGCTGTAGAATACGATGAAGACCTGATGATGAAGTACCTAGAAGGGGAAGAAATCACAGAAGATGAATTAAAGTCTGCTATTCGTAAAGGAACCCTAGCTGTAAAAATGACCCCTGTAACCTGTGGATCCAGTTACAAAAATAAGGGTGTGCAATTACTTCTAGATGCTATCATCGACTATCTACCTTCTCCTACAGACATTCCAGCGATTGAAGGAATTGTTCCTGGAACAGAAGAACCTGTAGCACGCCATGCCAGTGATGAAGAACCCTTCTCTGCCCTAGCCTTTAAAATTGTAACAGACCCCTATGTAGGGAAACTTGCCTACTTCCGCGTCTATTCTGGGGTTTTAGAAGCTGGTTCCTATGTTTACAACTCTTCTAAGGGTAAGAAAGAACGGATTGGTCGTATCCTTTTAATGCATGCCAACAAGCGGGTTGAAGTAGACCAAGTGTATGCTGGGGATATTGCTGCAGCCGTTGGTTTAAAGGATACATCTACAGGGGACACCCTATGTGACCAAGACAATGAAGTTATCTTGGAACAAATGGAATTCCCAGAACCTGTAATTTCTGTAGCTATTGAACCAAAGACCAAGGCCTCCCAAGACAAGATGGCCATTGCCCTACAAAAACTTGCTGAAGAAGATCCAACCTTCAGAACCTATACAGATGAAGAAACTGGACAAACCATTATCTCCGGTATGGGTGAATTGCACTTGGATATTATTGTAGACCGGATGCTTCGTGAATTTAAAGTAGAAGCCAACATCGGGAACCCACAAGTATCCTATCGTGAATCCATTCTTAAACCAGCTGAAGGAGAAGGAAAATACGTCCGTCAATCTGGTGGTCGTGGACAATACGGACACGCTAAGATTAAAGTGGAACCAGGTGAACCAGGCTCTGGCTTTGTCTTTGAAAATAAAATCGTTGGAGGAGCCATCCCCAAAGAATTTATTGGACCCACCCAATCCGGGATTGAAGAAGCAATGCAATCTGGTATCCTAGGTGGCTATGAAGTCCTTGATGTGAAAGTAACCCTCTATGATGGGTCCTTCCATGATGTGGACTCCTCAGAAATGGCCTTTAAGATTGCCGGTTCCATGGCTCTTAGAGACGCCCTAGCTAAAGGGGACCCAGTCCTACTTGAACCAGTTATGAAAGTTGAAATTACAACTCCTGAAGAATATATGGGAGATGTTATTGGAGATATTAACTCTCGTCGTGGTCGTATGGAAGGGATGGAACTTGTAGCCGGTGCACAAATTGTAACATCTTATGTACCCCTAGCTGAAATGTTCGGCTATGCCACAAGCTTACGTTCCAACACCCAAGGTCGTGCAACCTACTCTATGCAATTTGACCACTACGAACAAGTACCAAAGAACATCGCAGATGAAGTTTTAGGCGATAAGAAAAAAGAGAACTAAATTTTAGGAGGAAACCATGGCAAAAGAAAAATTTGAAAGAACGAAACCACACGTTAACATTGGAACCATCGGTCACGTTGATCACGGAAAAACCACATTAACCGCCGCAATTACCCTTGTTTTAAACAAGCGCTTTGGGTCTGGTGAATTTGTAGACTACGCAAACATTGACAAGGCACCAGAAGAAAGAGAACGTGGAATCACCATTTCTACCTCTCACGTAGAATACGAAACAGAAAATCGTCACTATGCCCACGTAGACTGCCCAGGCCATGCCGACTATGTTAAAAACATGATTACAGGAGCCGCACAAATGGACGGAGCCATCCTTGTAGTATCCGCAGCCGACGGCCCCATGCCCCAAACCCGTGAACACATCCTACTTTCCCGTCAAGTAGGTGTCCCAAAAATTGTAGTCTTCCTAAACAAAGAAGACCAAGTGGACGACCCAGAACTGATCGAACTTGTGGAAATGGAAGTTCGTGACCTCTTAAACGAATACGAATTTGACGGAGACGAAACACCAATCGTTGTTGGATCCGCCCTAAAAGCCCTAGAAGATCCAGACGGAGAATGGGGAGATAAAATCGTAAAACTTATGGAAGAAGTAGACGCCTACATTCCAGCCCCCGTACGTGACACAGACCACCCCTTCCTAATGCCCGTAGAAGACATCTTCTCCATTACAGGCCGGGGAACCGTAGCCACAGGCCGGGTAGAACGCGGCGTTGTAAAAGTAAACGACAACGTAGAAATCGTCGGCTTAACCGAAGAAAAGAGAACCGTCGTCGTCACAGGCGTAGAAATGTTCAAGAAAATGCTTGACGAAGCCCAAGCCGGAGACAACATCGGCGTACTATTACGTGGAGTCCAAAGAAATGAAATCGAACGTGGCCAAGTACTAGCCCAACCCGGAACCATCCAACCCCACACAAAATTTGAAGCCGAAGTATACGTCCTAACCAAAGAAGAAGGCGGACGTCATACCCCCTTCTTTAACGGCTATAGACCCCAATTCTACTTCAGAACCACAGACGTAACAGGAGACATCCAACTAGCCGAAGGCGTAGAAATGGTTATGCCAGGAGATAACGCAACCTTTACCGTAACCCTAATCACCCCTATCGCTATGGACGAAGGACTTCGCTTCGCCATTCGTGAAGGTGGCCGGACAGTAGGTGCTGGCGTTGTATCCAAGCTTTTAAGCTAAACAATATAAAATTTTAAGAAAAAATGGCTTGCCTGATAGGTAAGCCATTTTTTTCTATGAAAAATTTTATATCGTATGAATTATTCGGATGGTTTATAGAAACAAAACATCTTTCTAGGACCTTTTCAAAAAATTGATAACCTAGTATAATGGAGCTATAAAGAGAGGATAGATAGTGTTACGAAGAAAATACTATCAGGATTTGAAATAAAGCAAAAGCTTTAGGAGGCTTCTTATGGAAAAGAAAGAATATCCGGCTGGACGAATGTGGTTTTTATGGACCTTTATGGCCTTTTGTTATATATGTTTTTTTCAAAGCCATCATTTGTTTAATCTTATTTCTTCCGGGAAAAATCTTGCAGAAAAGGCAAATTGGGATGCCTATTTAATGGTTTCACCAGCGGTCTTAGAGCTCTCTATAATCATTGCCCCTATACTTGGGGTTTGGATTCCCTATAGCCGGTTTTTGAGGACAGAAAAAGAGCAGGCATTTTTCAGTAAGTATTTTTTGGTTTCAGCTCTACTTGTCTTCTTTATTACTTCCTTATTAGAATTTCTTGTAAGTTTCACAGACTTAAACGCATATTACTATGGAGGCGTGGAGACTTCCTTACGCCCTTATGATTATATCTGGATTCCCTTAATCCTTGTTATCTACTTAGTCCATAAATATTTACAAAAGAAGTGGCTAAATTTTCAAGCTGACAAGGAAGAAGAAAAATAAAAATAGGCAAAAAAGACCAAACTTTCGAATGAAGAGAGTTTGGTCTTTTTGTTATTGGTAAGGTTAAGGAAGGGTTAGGAAGAAATTTTAAGAAAAATAATCTTAAATCAGAAAAAACTCTTGTAGAATAAGATTTAAAGTGATATTATTATGATATCAAATAAAATCTATTTTAGAAGGGAGCCTGTCAGATGAAAGATCAAGAAGTAAAAACAATCCCCATGGAGGAAAAAATCCTCAAGGGACATAAAATTGGAGTCTTTGTTCTCCTTGGCTATTTTTTAGGCTTGGGACTGTCCATAGCCTATATCATTGAGTACGTAAATGCAACGTCCTACTATGGAACCGGCTTTAGTGAAAAACTCGTCTTTGTTCTAGCTATTCTTTATATCAGCTTAGCCTGGATATTCTTGTGTGGCCTCAAGGTCCTAAGACCTGGGGAGGCCTATGTCCTAACAGTTTTTGGAAAATACATTGGAACCATTAAAGAAGAAGGCTTTTATTGCGTCCATCCTTTTGCCCGGGCCTTTAACCCAGCTGCAGAAACAGAACTGGGCCAAAGTGGCGATGTGAAAAAATTAAAAAAGTCGTCGTCCGATGCAAAGGAAAATCAGTCCTCCACTCGGGGCTTAGTTGACAAGCGGATTTCTATGAAAGTCATGACCTTGAATAATTCCAAGCAAAAGATTAATGACTACTTGGGAAATCCTGTAGAAATTGGGATTGCCGTCATGTGGAAGGTCAAGGATACAGCCAAGGCTGTCTTTCAAGTGGACAATTTTAAGGAGTATCTTTCTTTACAAACAGACACAGCCCTGCGAAATATTGTCCGCCAATACCCCTATGACATGAATCCAAACTATAAGATTGATACCACAGGGGACGGGGAGCCGGATGATGGGTCTTTAAGAGGGTCTAGCCAGGTGGTGGCTCAAAGAATCAAGGAGGACCTCCAAAACCGGGTGGACTTTGCCGGCCTAGAAATTGTGGATACTCGGATTACCCACCTGTCCTATGCACCGGAAATTGCTGCCGCCATGCTCCAAAGGCAACAAGCAGCAGCCTTAATTGATGCCCGGGCCATGATTGTAGATGGAGCCACAGGCATGGTGGAAATGGCCCTTGACCAGTTGACGCAAAAAGGCGTGGTAGACTTAGATGAAGAACGGAAGGCGGCCATGGTTTCCAACCTCATGGTGGTTCTCTGCTCCAATTCTGAAGTTTCCCCCATTGTCAACTCAGGAAGTTTGTATTAATGAGTGAAAAAAAGCAAGTTCCTCTACGCATTTCAAAAACCCTCTACAATCAAATTGCCGCCTGGGCAGAGGATGACTTTCGGTCCATTAACGGGCAAATCGAATACCTTTTAACAGAATGTGTCCGCCAAAGAAAAAAAGATGGAAAGTATGTTAGTGAAAACCTGGACCAGCCCTTGGACATTGATATTCCATAAAAAGACTCTATAACTAGAGTCTTTTTTCTATTAAGAAGACCTGTCCAGGAGTACAAAGACCAGACCCTAGGCAAGGGAAATCTTGAATAAATAGGGAAAATCAGGTAAAATAAAAGGGACTATAAATTGATGAAAGAAGGATCCCCTTGAAAATTATCTACCGCCTGTTTGTAGGACTGACTGTTCTTCTTCTTTTAGCAGGATTAATTTTGGGCAACTTACTAAAGCCCCAATCAAAAAGACATATAAAGGAAAAGTCCACGACAAAAACAGTGGAAGAAGTTCCCAGGATCAACGCCTTTAAAGATGACCAACCCCTAAACATCCTGGTTCTCGGTGTGGATGAAACAGCCACCACAGATACTACAGCTGAGGACTTTGGTTCTCGGTCCGATACCATGATGCTATTTACCATAGACCCTGTAAAAAAACAAGCCCGGCTCCTATCCATCCCCAGGGACACCCGAGTCCAGATTCCCGGCTACGGGACAACAAAGATTAACCATGCCTGGGCCCATGGAGGCTATGACCTGGTGGAAAAAACGGTAGAAAACTTTTTAGACATTCCCATTGATTACCATGCCATCGTCCGTTACAATGCCGTAATGGACCTGACAGAAGCTGTAGGAGGGGTGGAAGTCTACCTTCCCGTCAACTACCGCTATACAGACATCTATGTAAAACCTACCCTTTATATTGATTTTTCTAAGGGCTACCACCTAGTCAAAGGAAAAGAAGCAGTCAACTTCCTACGGATTCGGAAGGCCTTTGAAGACCAAGATATTGGTCGGATTAACCAGCAACAAGGGTTTTTAATGAGCCTGTTTCAAAAATTAAAGAGTAAGTCCATGATTTTTAAATTCCCAGAACTGGTTCGGATCGCCAATGACAATGTAGAAAGTAACCTTTCCTATGGACAAATTGCAGACTTGGGTTACTTTGGCCTTTCTTTAAGCCAAGAAGACATTACAACAGATACCCTGGAAGGGGAAGAGGCAAGAATTGATGGAGTCTCCTATTGGCTAGTCGATCAAGGTCAAGCCAGAAAACAGGCAAGGAGACTGGAAAAGGAAGAAGAAAAACCAGAAGAAGATCAGTCCCAAGCCCAGGATGACCAGGACCAGGAAAACCAAGAAGAAAACCAAGAATAAGGAAAAGCACGGTGAAATCCACTGTGCTTTTTTTAAAATTTTCCTTGACACAGAAGACAATTCGTTATAGTATATATGAGCTGTCGCAAAAAGGCAGCCCGGCAAGAAAAAATAGTCCTTGACAGGACTCTTTAAACTTGCTATACTAATGTATGTTGTTAACTGAGGTCAACTTCATCTAAAGACTTTGTAAAAAAGCTCTTGACAATGACCTTTGACCCTTGGTATAATAACTAAGCTATCTCGTAAAGAGATGGGATGCACCAAAGAAAATAAATAGTGTAAGAGAAAACACACATGAAGCAAATAAGCGGAGAACTTCAGTGAAGAATCCGAGTCAGTCAACAGACTTTAAAATGGAAAAGAACTTTTTAATCGAGAGTTTGATCCTGGCTCAGGACGAACGCTGGCGGCGCGCCTAACACATGCAAGTCGAGCGATGAAATTTCAACAGAACTCTTCGGAGTGACGATGAAATGGATTAGCGGCGGACGGGTGAGTAACACGTGAGAAACCTGCCTTTCACAAGGGGATAGCCTCGGGAAACCGGGATTAATACCCTATGACACACTTCCTTCGCATGGAGGAGATGTTAAAACTCTGGTGGTGAAAGATGGTCTCGCGTCTGATTAGCTAGTTGGTGAGGTAACGGCCCACCAAGGCCATGATCAGTAACCGGCCTGAGAGGGTGAACGGTCACATTGGAACTGAGACACGGTCCAAACTCCTACGGGAGGCAGCAGTGGGGAATATTGCACAATGGGGGAAACCCTGATGCAGCGACGCCGCGTGAGCGATGAAGGCTTTCGAGTCGTAAAGCTCTGTCCTATGGGAAGATAATGACGGTACCATAGGAGGAAGCCCCGGCTAACTACGTGCCAGCAGCCGCGGTAATACGTAGGGGGCGAGCGTTGTCCGGAATCACTGGGCGTAAAGGGTTCGCAGGCGGTTTATCAAGTCCGATGTGAAAGGCATGGGCTCAACCCATGTAAGCATTGGAAACTGGTAGACTTGAGTTAAGGAGAGGTAAGTGGAATTCCTAGTGTAGCGGTGAAATGCGTAGATATTAGGAAGAATACCGGTGGCGAAGGCGACTTACTGGACTTAAACTGACGCTGAGGAACGAAAGCGTGGGGAGCAAACAGGATTAGATACCCTGGTAGTCCACGCTGTAAACGATGAGTGCTAGGTGTCGGGGTTACTCGGTGCCGCAGTTAACACATTAAGCACTCCGCCTGGGGAGTACGTGCGCAAGCATGAAACTCAAAGGAATTGACGGGGACCCGCACAAGCAGCGGAGCATGTGGTTTAATTCGAAGCAACGCGAAGAACCTTACCAAGGCTAGACATTTTACTGCCCGGTCTAGAGATAGACCCTTTCTTCGGAACAGTAAAACAGGTGGTGCATGGTTGTCGTCAGCTCGTGTCGTGAGATGTTGGGTTAAGTCCCGCAACGAGCGCAACCCTTACCTTTAGTTGCCAGCATTACGGATGGGAACTCTAAAGGGACTGCCGATGATAAATCGGAGGAAGGTGGGGATGACGTCAAATCATCATGCCCTTTATGCCTTNACCACGATATCGTACTTTTTGTAGAACGGGCCAGCGAGTTACGATTTCAAGCAAGGTTAAGAAGACAAACTTCGGAGCCGTAGGGAAACCGAGTCTGAAGAGGGCGAAGAGTTTGAGGTTGTAGACCCGAAACCGTGTGATCTATCCATGGGCAGAGTGAAGTGTTGGTAAAACGACATGGAGGCTCGAACCGGGTAGCGTTTAAAAGCTATCGGATGACCTGTGGATAGGGGTGAAAAGCCAATCGAACACGGAGATAGCTGGTTCTCCTCGAAATAGCTTTAGGGCTAGCCTGTAGGAAGAAATGTTTGGGGGGTAGAGCACTGAATCGCCAAGGGACATTTGATGTTACCGCGGCCTATCAAACTCCGAATACCCAAACAGCACCTACGGAGTCAGACAGTGAGGGATGAGCTTCATTGTCGAAAGGGAAAGAGCCCAGACCACCGATTAAGGTCCCCAAATTCTATTTAAGTGGGAAAGGATGTGGAGTTACTCAGACAACTAGGATGTTGGCTTAGAAGCAGCCATCCATTGAAAGAGTGCGTAATAGCTCACTAGTCAAGTGACTCTGCGCCGAAGATAACCGGGGCTAAAATAGATACCGAAATCGTGGAACGTGTAAACGTTGGTAGAGGAGCATTGTATGGACAGAGAAGCATAAGGCGTAAGCCAATGTGGAGCCCATACAAGAGAGAATGCTGGCATGAGTAGCGAGAGGTGAGTGCGAATCTCACCCGTCGAAAACCCAAGGATTCCTGAGGAAGGCTCGTCCACTCAGGGTAAGTCGGGACCTAAGGCGAGGCTGAAAAGCGTAGTCGATGGACAACAGGTGGAAATTCCTGTACCGATGAGGTCGATGATGAAGGAGTGACGCAGGAGGGAAAAGAGAGTGCCCAGTTGGTGCGGCGTGCAAGCACAAAGACTAGAAGATAGGCAAATCCGTCTTCTGAAGAAGTTGAAGTGTGATGCGGATTGAAAACAAGTAGAGAAGTCTCCCGCCCCAAACTGCCAAGAAAAGCTTCTAAGAGGCCCCATCGCCCGTACCGTAAACCGACACAGGTAGGTGAGGAGAGAATCCTAAGACGAGCGGAAGAACCTTTGTTAAGGAACTCGGCAAAATGACCCCGTAACTTCGGGAGAAGGGGAGCCCCCTAAGGGGGGCCGCAGTGAAAAGGCCCAAGCGACTGTTTACCAAAAACACAAGTATCTGCGAAGTCGAAAGACGAAGTATAGGTGCTGACACCTGCCCGGTGCTGGAAGGTTAAGGGGACGAGTTAGCATAAGCGAAGCTCCGAGCTGAAGCCCCAGTAAACGGCGGCCGTAACTATAACGGTCCTAAGGTAGCGAAATTCCTTGTCGGGTAAGTTCCGACCCGCACGAAAGGTGTAACGATTTGGGCACTGTCTCAACAAAGGATCCGGTGAAATTGTAGTAGCGGTAAAGATGCCGCTTACCCACGACAGGACGGAAAGACCCCGTGGAGCTTTACTGTAGGTTGACATTGGATTTTGAGATAAACTGTACAGGATAGGTGGGAGGCAGAGAACCATGTACGCCAGTATATGAGGAGCCACCGGTGGGATACCACTCTTTTTATCTTAGAATTCTAACCGACTTCCATGAACCTGGAAGCGGGACACTGTCAGTCGGGCAGTTTGACTGGGGCGGTCGCCTCCGAAAGAGTAACGGAGGCGCTCAAAGGTTCCCTCAGCACGGACGGAAATCGTGCGCAGAGTGCAAAGGCAGAAGGGAGCTTGACTGCGAGAGCGACAACTCGAGCAGATGCGAAAGCAGGACTTAGTGATCCGGTGGTACCGCGTGGAAGGGCCATCGCTCAACGGATAAAAGCTACCCCGGGGATAACAGGCTTATCTCCCCCAAGAGTCCACATCGACGGGGAGGTTTGGCACCTCGATGTCGGCTCGTCTCATCCTGGGGCTGAAGTAGGTCCCAAGGGTTGGGCTGTTCGCCCATTAAAGAGGCACGCGAGCTGGGTTCAGAACGTCGCGAGACAGTTCGGTCCCTATCCGTCGTGGGCGCAGGAAATTTGAGAGGAGCTATCCTTAGTACGAGAGGACCGGGATGGACAAACCAATGGTGCATCAGTTGTACTGCCAAGTGCACAGCTGAGTAGCTACGTTTGGACTGGATAAGAGCTGAAGGCATCTAAGCACGAAGCCAGCCTCGAGATGAGATTTCCCATCGTAAAGAATAAGGCCCCTTGAAGAAAATGAGGTAGATAGGCTTCAGGTGGAAGCACAGCAATGTGTGGAGCTAAGAAGTACTAATCGGCCGAAGACTTGACCAAGAGAAAATTGGAGTCATATAGTATCCGGTGACCATAGCTAGAGGGTACCACCCGTTCCCATCCCGAACACGGAAGTTAAGCCTCCATGCGCCGATGTTACTTGGTTGGCAACGACCTGGGAAAGTAGGATATTGCCGGACAAACAACTTGAAAAAAACAAGAGTGTGAAAAAAGGAGACAGCAAGCGCAAGCCAGTCTGTCCCATGANATTTCTCTTTGGTGAATATGGACCTGTAGCTCAGCTGGTTAGAGCGCACGCCTGATAAGCGTGAGGTCGGTGGTTCGAGTCCACCCAGGTCCACCATAACTAAACTTCAGTTTAGTTAACAAGATGCACAATGACAACTATATACTCCAATTTTAACAGTAAGAATGAGAATTTCTAAAGACAATCGAAAACGAGAGTAAAGAAAGGACATTTTTACCGGATAGAAACAAACAGTTTAAGGAAACTGAAACAAAGGTCAAGTTAGAAAGAGCATCAGGTGGATGCCTTGGCACCAAGAGCCGATGAAGGACGTGATAAGCTGCGAAAAGCAACGGGGAGTCGCACATAGACAGTGATCCGTTGATGTCCGAATGGGGAAACCCGTATGAGCAAACCTCATAGATCCTTAAATGAATCCATAGTTTAAGGAAGGAAGACCAGGGGAACTGAAACATCTAAGTACCCTGAGGAAAAGAAAGAAACCTCGATTTCCCAAGTAGCGGCGAGCGAACGGGAAAGAGCCCAGGAGCGTAACGACTGTGTTTGTATAGTAGAAGGATCTGGGAAGATTCGCCAGAGAGGGTAAGAGTCCCGTATACGAAATGCAAACAGAGCGAACTCCAAAGAGTACCACGAGACACGTGAAACCTTGTGGGAATACAGGGGGACCACCCCCTAAGGCTAAATACTCCTTGGTGACCGATAGCGCATAGTACCGTGAGGGAACGGTGAAAAGAACCCCGGGAGGGGAGTGAAATAGAATCTGAAACCTGATGTTTACAAGCAGATAAAGTGGCATACGCCACGATATCGTACTTTTTGTAGAACGGGCCAGCGAGTTACGATTTCAAGCAAGGTTAAGAAGACAAACTTCGGAGCCGTAGGGAAACCGAGTCTGAAGAGGGCGAAGAGTTTGAGGTTGTAGACCCGAAACCGTGTGATCTATCCATGGGCAGAGTGAAGTGTTGGTAAAACGACATGGAGGCTCGAACCGGGTAGCGTTTAAAAGCTATCGGATGACCTGTGGATAGGGGTGAAAAGCCAATCGAACACGGAGATAGCTGGTTCTCCTCGAAATAGCTTTAGGGCTAGCCTGTAGGAAGAAATGTTTGGGGGGTAGAGCACTGAATCGCCAAGGGACATTTGATGTTACCGCGGCCTATCAAACTCCGAATACCCAAACAGCACCTACGGAGTCAGACAGTGAGGGATGAGCTTCATTGTCGAAAGGGAAAGAGCCCAGACCACCGATTAAGGTCCCCAAATTCTATTTAAGTGGGAAAGGATGTGGAGTTACTCAGACAACTAGGATGTTGGCTTAGAAGCAGCCATCCATTGAAAGAGTGCGTAATAGCTCACTAGTCAAGTGACTCTGCGCCGAAGATAACCGGGGCTAAAATAGATACCGAAATCGTGGAACGTGTAAACGTTGGTAGAGGAGCATTGTATGGACAGAGAAGCATAAGGCGTAAGCCAATGTGGAGCCCATACAAGAGAGAATGCTGGCATGAGTAGCGAGAGGTGAGTGCGAATCTCACCCGTCGAAAACCCAAGGATTCCTGAGGAAGGCTCGTCCACTCAGGGTAAGTCGGGACCTAAGGCGAGGCTGAAAAGCGTAGTCGATGGACAACAGGTGGAAATTCCTGTACCGATGAGGTCGATGATGAAGGAGTGACGCAGGAGGGAAAAGAGAGTGCCCAGTTGGTGCGGCGTGCAAGCACAAAGACTAGAAGATAGGCAAATCCGTCTTCTGAAGAAGTTGAAGTGTGATGCGGATTGAAAACAAGTAGAGAAGTCTCCCGCCCCAAACTGCCAAGAAAAGCTTCTAAGAGGCCCCATCGCCCGTACCGTAAACCGACACAGGTAGGTGAGGAGAGAATCCTAAGACGAGCGGAAGAACCTTTGTTAAGGAACTCGGCAAAATGACCCCGTAACTTCGGGAGAAGGGGAGCCCCCTAAGGGGGGCCGCAGTGAAAAGGCCCAAGCGACTGTTTACCAAAAACACAAGTATCTGCGAAGTCGAAAGACGAAGTATAGGTGCTGACACCTGCCCGGTGCTGGAAGGTTAAGGGGACGAGTTAGCATAAGCGAAGCTCCGAGCTGAAGCCCCAGTAAACGGCGGCCGTAACTATAACGGTCCTAAGGTAGCGAAATTCCTTGTCGGGTAAGTTCCGACCCGCACGAAAGGTGTAACGATTTGGGCACTGTCTCAACAAAGGATCCGGTGAAATTGTAGTAGCGGTAAAGATGCCGCTTACCCACGACAGGACGGAAAGACCCCGTGGAGCTTTACTGTAGGTTGACATTGGATTTTGAGATAAACTGTACAGGATAGGTGGGAGGCAGAGAACCATGTACGCCAGTATATGAGGAGCCACCGGTGGGATACCACTCTTTTTATCTTAGAATTCTAACCGACTTCCATGAACCTGGAAGCGGGACACTGTCAGTCGGGCAGTTTGACTGGGGCGGTCGCCTCCGAAAGAGTAACGGAGGCGCTCAAAGGTTCCCTCAGCACGGACGGAAATCGTGCGCAGAGTGCAAAGGCAGAAGGGAGCTTGACTGCGAGAGCGACAACTCGAGCAGATGCGAAAGCAGGACTTAGTGATCCGGTGGTACCGCGTGGAAGGGCCATCGCTCAACGGATAAAAGCTACCCCGGGGATAACAGGCTTATCTCCCCCAAGAGTCCACATCGACGGGGAGGTTTGGCACCTCGATGTCGGCTCGTCTCATCCTGGGGCTGAAGTAGGTCCCAAGGGTTGGGCTGTTCGCCCATTAAAGAGGCACGCGAGCTGGGTTCAGAACGTCGCGAGACAGTTCGGTCCCTATCCGTCGTGGGCGCAGGAAATTTGAGAGGAGCTATCCTTAGTACGAGAGGACCGGGATGGACAAACCAATGGTGCATCAGTTGTACTGCCAAGTGCACAGCTGAGTAGCTACGTTTGGACTGGATAAGAGCTGAAGGCATCTAAGCACGAAGCCAGCCTCGAGATGAGATTTCCCATCGAAAGAATAAGGCCCCTTGAAGAAAATGAGGTAGATAGGCTTCAGGTGGAAGCACAGCAATGTGTGGAGCTAAGAAGTACTAATCGGCCGAAGACTTGACCAAGAGAAAA